>NZ_JBNCKM010000004.1:497652-572989 GCF_049841535.1 Micromonospora sp. DT53 | reverse complement strand
GCACCACGCCATCCTGCCCTCACCACGGCCCCCACGCCGACTCGATTCCTTGACGAAACCCATAGGGGCACCCCCCCCCCCCCCCCCGGGGCGGCTCAAGGGCGCGCTCGACGAGGGGTCAGTGGTCATCGCAACCCCCGCCGATCTTGCACTTTCGGTCGTTGTTTTGTCGCACTCATCCTTTATGCCGCCACAGAAACTGCAAGATCGCCGCAGGGAGGGGGCGAGCCGGCGTCGTCGCGAGCGTTCTATGTGGTCAGTCTGGCCACGCTTGCGCTGCCTCGCGGTGGTTGACCTCGAACACGCGAAAGGCCCCCGGCGAACCGGGGGCCTCAGCGTCATGCTGGTCAGGCCGGGTCGTGCGCCTTCGCCATACCGACGAACGCCCGCCAGGCCGTGGGTCCGAAGACCAACGCCGGCCCTGCCGGGTCCTTCGAGTCCCGCACACCAACGATGCCAGGCAGGTTGTCCGCAACCTCGACGCAGTCGCCGCCGTTGCCGCTGCTGCGGGTGCTCTTGCGCCACCGCGCGCCGGTCAGTTCCATGTCCTCGCCATCTCCGTAAGTAGGTCGACGGATTGCCAGTGGGACAACGCCTCGCCGCGTACGTTCTCCCACGCGGCCAGCATCGCCGCTATGTCCTCGGCACCGGTAACGACTTGCCCCTGAAGCTGATTGTCGAGGTAGCCGGCAACCCGATGCTCGGACCCCACGGCGATCACGAAGGGACCGTTCAGGCCAGCGTACGCGCCGACGGTGGAGGGGACGATGTGCACGCGGACGTGCGGGGCCCCGCACGCGGTGATGAGGGCCTGCACCTGCTCACGCATGGTGGCTCGTCCGCCGACTGGCCGCCGCAACACGGCTTCGTCAACAACTGCGGTGAAGTGTGGCGGGTCTTCACGGGTCAGGATGCTTTGCCGGGCGAGTCGTGAGGCTAGGTGCCGCTCGACGTCGCTGCGGGCGATGACGTCGGCTCCGGCGAGCACGGCGCGGGCGTATGCCTCGGTCTGAAGTAGGCCGGGGAGGACCGTCGACTGAAACGACCGCAGCGAGATCGCCTCGCGCTCGATCTCTTGCCATGGTCGGAACCAAATTGGCTCGCGACGTCTTGAAGTGTCCGGCCAGATGTCCCCTATGGGCCGTCGGAGCGCACTCGCCGCCGCCTCCCGGTGTCGGGGGTGGGGAATGTGGTCGTGGTTCAGCCAGCGCGCGACCGTCTTTCGATCGACCCGAACCAACCCTGCCAGGGACTCAATCGAGTGCCCCGTCTCGGCCAGCGCGGCGCGTAGCGCATCGTTCACGATTTCCTCCAACTGATGCGCGGAATGTCTCGCGACCATATCGCTACGGGCTGTTCTTGTCCCATCACTGCCCGCAAGGTGGGATCAGACGGCGCGGCCGGTAGGGAACCCGTAACCCGGCGGACGCGTTCGTACCGGGGCCGCCCTTGGCCTGCTAGAGATCTTGGACAGTTTCCGTTACGCGAGAACGCGAGAACGGAAACTGTTCAAGATCTCCATGGGCGAGCACGCACGGGGCGGCCCCTTCCCAAGATGACGACCAGGGGGAGAGCGCCGTGCCGGACGAGCCGCCCGATCGGAAATCCAAGCCGAGGCCCGAACCGCGGAAGCCGCACACGGGCGACGTCCTGCACCTGACCCGCGCCGCGAGTGTGCAGTTCCTGTGCCCGATCTTCGTCCGCGTGATTCGGGTTCTCGACTGGCCGACGTACGACGGGTGGCTGTGGATTGACGGCTACGAGCTGGCCGCGAACGGTGATGCGGTCGCACGCCGGTCCCTGTTCGTGATGCCCGCGGGCCTGATCTGGCCGGACACGCCCGCCCCGGCGGCCCGTCGCCCAGCCACCCGCGCGCCCGTGAGGCGCGGTCCGGTGAGGGTCGGATGAGTCGCCGCCCTCGCCCGCACCAACCGATGCGCCCGGCGTGGCTCTGCCGCAACTGCGCCGCCCCCTGGCCGTGCGCGCCGGCTCAGCTTCACCTCGCGACCGAGTTCTACGGCCATTCGATCGCCCTGGCGTTCTATCTGGCAGCGAACATGCAAGACGCGGTCGACGACCTGTACTCCCTCGGCGTTCGTCCTGACCCGCGAGCACTTCACGCCCGGTTCCTGGGCTGGCTGTCCCTGACCCGCCGACCACGCCGCGTCGACTTGCGCTGACCGTGGGATGAAGGCCGCCGGTCGACCAGCCACCCGTCACACCCGCTGCCCCTGTGCGGTGTGAGCCCCACTTGACAGGACCGAAACAGAAGGGACCCGGACCGGAAACCGCCCGGCGGCACGCTTTGCCGACATGACAGACGGTGCATGGTCGGCAACTCCACCGGGGCTACTGCCCCGGGAAGTGGCGACGCACTGCCCGTACTGCGCTCTGCAGTGCGGGATGACGCTGCGCGCGGACGACGCCGGGGTGACGGTTCACCCACGCCAGTTTCCCACCAACCGGGGCGGGCTCTGCCAGAAGGGCTGGACCGCCGCCGAACTCCTCGACCACCCCGAGCGGCTGACCACCCCGCTGGTGCGCGACCCGGCTACCGGGGCGTTGGAGCCGGCGAGCTGGGACACCGCGCTCGACCGGGTGGTCGCCGGCATCCGCGCCGTCCAGGACGACGCCGGCCGGGACGCGGTCGCCGTCTTCGGCGGTGGCGGCCTGACCAACGAGAAGGCGTACGCGTTGGGAAAGTTCGCCCGGATCGGGCTGCGCACCCGGAACATCGACTACAACGGACGGTTCTGCATGTCCTCGGC
The DNA here is from genome assembly GCF_049841535.1 of Micromonospora sp. DT53. Classification (NCBI taxonomy): domain Bacteria; kingdom Bacillati; phylum Actinomycetota; class Actinomycetes; order Micromonosporales; family Micromonosporaceae; genus Micromonospora; species Micromonospora sp. DT53. The sequence goes on along the minus strand of NZ_JBNCKM010000004.1, from coordinate 570,221 downwards.
GGCAGCCGCCGGGATGCGCGCCTTCGGAATCGACCGAGGCTTGCCGTTCCCCCTAGCCGACCTGGGCCGGGCCGACACCCTGCTGCTGGTCGGGGCGAACCCGGCGGAGACCATGCCGCCGCTGGTGCGCTGGCTCACCGAGCAGCGCCGCAACGGCGGAAAACTGATCGTCATCGACCCCCGGGTCACCGCCACCGCCCGCCAGGCCGACCTGCACCTGCAACCGCTGCCCGGCACCGACCTCGCGGTGGCCAACGCGCTGCTGCACATCGCCCTCACCGAGGGTTGGGTCGATCGGGCGTACGTGGCCGACCGCACCACCGGGTTCGACGCGGTCCGCCGTGGCGTCGCCGCCTGGTGGCCGGCCCGCGCGGAACAGCTCTCCGGGGTGCCGGTGGCCGACCTGGAGGCGACCGCCCGCGCGCTGGGCACCGCCGGTCGCGTGATCATCCTGACCGCGCGTGGCGCGGAGCAGCACGCCAAGGGGGTGGACACCGTCACCGCGTACGTCAATCTTGCCCTCGCCCTCGGTCTGCCCGGCCGTGACGGTTCGGGGTACGGCTGCCTCACCGGCCAGGGCAACGGCCAGGGCGGGCGGGAGCACGGGCAGAAGGCCGACCAGCTCCCCGGTTACCGGAAGATCGACGACCCGGCGGCCCGGGAGCACGTGGCCGGGGTCTGGGGCGTGCCGGCCGACGAGCTGCCCGGCCCCGGGGTGCCCGCCTACCAACTGCTCGACTCGCTCGGCACCCCGGGTGGCCCGCGCGCGTTGCTGGTGTTCGGGTCGAACCCGGTGGTCTCGGCGCCCCGGGCGGCCCGGATCGAGGGCCGGCTGCGCGACCTCGACCTGCTGGTCGTCGCCGACCTCCTGCTCTCCGAGACGGCCGCGTTGGCGGACGTGGTGCTGCCCACCGCCCAGTGGGCCGAGGAGGACGGCACGATGACCAATCTGGAGGGTCGGGTGCTGCGTCGGCGCGCGCTCCGCCCACCCCCGCCGGGCGTCCGCACCGACCTCGCCATCATCTCCGACCTGGCGGCGCGGCTGGCCCCCGACGACGCCGCGGCAGCCGAGGCGGCGGCCCGGTTCCCGGCCGCCCCGGCCACCGTCTTCGCCGAGTTGCGCCGCGCCTCCGCCGGTGGGGCCGCCGACTACGCCGGCATCAGCTGGGACCGGATCGACGCCGACGACGGGGTCTACTGGCCCTGCCCGACCGAGGACGGGCCGGACACGCCACGACTCTTCGCCGACCGGTTCGCCACCCCGGACGGCCGGGCCCGCTTCCACCCCGTCGACCATCGGCCGGCCGCCGAGGAGGTCTGCGCCACGTACCCGCTGCACTTCACCACTGGTCGGGTGCTGGCGCAGTACCAGTCGGGCACCCAGACCCGACGGGTGGCCGCGCTGCGGCGCGCCGCCCCGGAGGCGTTCGTCGAACTGCACCCCGACCTGGCCGCCCGTCTGGACATCGACGACGGCGACCCGGTGCGGGTCACCTCGCGCCGCGGTGAGTTCTCCGCTCCGGCCCGGCTCAGCGCCGGGATCCGACCGGACACCGTGTTCGCCCCGTTCCACTACGCGGGGAAGGGACGCGCCAACTCGGTGACCAACGACGCCGTGGACCCGATCTCCGGGATGCCCGAGTTCAAGATCTGCGCGGTCCGGGTGGAGAAGGCATGACCGCCCGGGTGGTCATCATCGGCAACGGGATGGCGGGCGCTCGCCTCGCCGGTGAGCTGCACGCCCGGGAGGGAGACCGGAAGGTCACCGTGCTCGGGGCCGAGCCGCACCGCGCGTACAACCGGATCCTGCTCTCCACCCTGCTGGCCGGCCGGATCGCCGAGCCGGACGTGGAACTGACCGAAGCCGCCGGTCACGGCGTCGACCTGCGCAGCGGCGTACCGGTGACCGCCGTCGACCGGTCCGCCCGGGAGGTCCGCACCGACGACGGCGAACGAATCGGGTACGACCACCTGGTGCTGGCCACCGGCGCCCGTGCGGTGGTGCCGCCGCTGCCCGGCCTCGACCCGGCGAACCTGCCGGAGCGGGTGGTCCCCTTCCGGACCCTGGACGACTGCCGGCGGATCCTCGCCGCCGCGGACGGCGCTCGCAGCGCGCTGGTGCTCGGCGGCGGGTTGCTCGGTCTGGAGGCCGCCCGAGGCCTGGCCACCCGAGGGCTGTCCACCACTGTGGTGCACCCGAGAGAGCACCTGATGGAACGACAACTGGACCCGACGGCCGGCGCGGTGCTCGCCGGCACGCTCGCCGATCTCGGCGTCACCGTCCAACTGGGGGTGTCGGCGACCGGTGTGGCCGCGAACGCCAGCGGCGTCCGCCTGGACCTGGCCGACGGCCGATCGCTCCGCGCCGACCTGCTGGTGCTCTCCTGCGGTGTACGCCCCGACACCGCCCTCGCACAGGCCGCCGGCCTGACCGTGCGGCGCGGCGTGGTGGTGGACGACCGGCTGCGCACAAGCGACCGGTCCATCTCGGCGATCGGCGACTGCGCGGAGCACGACGGCGTGCTCACCGGGCTGGTCGCGCCCGCCTGGGCCCAGGCCCAGGTGCTCTCGGACGTGCTGACCGGCACGGACCCGCTGGCCCGGTACCGGCCCCGGCCGGTGGTGACCCGGCTGAAGGCCGCCGGGATCGACCTGGCCTCGATGGGTGACGCGGCCAGCGCCGGGCCGGACGAGGAGCTGACCTTCGCCGACCCGACCCGGGGCACGTACGCCCGACTGCGGATCCGGGACGAGCGGCTGGTCGGCGCGATCCTGCTCGGCGACAACCCGGCGGTCGGCACGGTGATCCAACTCTTCGACCGTGGTCAGCCGGTGCCGAGTGACAGGCGGGCGCTGCTGCTCGGCCGGGCGCTCGGCGGCGTCGGCGCGACCCCGGCCGCCTCACCGGCGCTGATGCCGGACGCGGCCACGGTCTGTCAGTGCAACACGGTGAGCAAGGGCGCACTGGTCAGAAGCTGGCGCTCCGGCGCCCGGACTGTCGATGCGGTGGTGGCCGCGACCCGGGCCGGCACCGGATGCGGCGGATGCCGGGACGCGATGAGCGGCATCGTCGACTGGCTGAGCCAGGCGGAATCGGTGGAGGTGACGCGATGAGCGGCGGCGAACTGGTCGTCATCGGCAACGGCATGGTCGGGCAGCGTTTCGTGGACGCGCTGCGCGACCGTGACCCACAGGGCAACTGGCGGGTGACCGTCCTGGCCGAGGAGGGGCGCCCGGCGTACGACCGGGTGCGGCTCTCGGCGTACTTCGACGGGGTGAGTGAGAGCGAACTCAACCTGCACACCCCGCACGACGGGGTGCGGCTGCGACTCGGCGAGCCGGCCACCGCCGTCGACCGGGACCGACAGGTGGTGACCACCGCCGCCGGCGAATACCGCTACGACGCGCTGGTGCTGGCCACCGGGTCGTACGCGTTCGTGCCGCCGGTGGCCGGCACCGAGCTGCCCGGCGTCTTCGTCTACCGGACCCTTGACGACCTGGCGGCGATCCGGGCATACGCGCAGGGCCGGCGGGTCGGCGCGGTGATCGGTGGCGGCCTGCTCGGTCTGGAGGCCGCGAACGCCCTGCGACTGCTCGGCCTGAGCACCGACGTGGTCGAGTTCGCGCCCCGGCTGATGCCGGTCCAGGTGGACCAGGCCGGCGGCGCGATGCTTCGCCGCTACGTCGACGATCTGGGCGTACGGACCCATCTCGGGGTGGCGACCACCGCGATCCGTCCGGGCCCGGACGGCGGCGTCGCGGCCCTGGAACTCTCCGACGGCACCGCCCTCGACGCGGAGCTGGTGGTGGTGGCCGCCGGCATCCGCCCCCGGGACCAGTTGGCCCGGGACGCCGGTCTGCCGCTGGGCCCGCGCGGCGGGGTGCTTGTCGACGCGACCTGCCGGACCGCCGACGAGCGGATCTGGGCCGTCGGAGAGTGCGCGGCGGTCGACGGCACCTGCCACGGTCTGGTCGCGCCGGGATACGCGACGGCCGAGGTGGTGGCCGATCGGCTGGTCGGCGGCGCGGCGACCTTCCCGGGCGCGGACACCGCCACCAAACTCAAGCTGCTCGGCGTCGACGTGGCCTCGTTCGGCGACGCGCACGGCGCGACCGAGGGCTGCCTGGACGTCACGTTCACCGACCCGGCCACCCGCGTCTACGCGAAGCTGGTCCTCTCCGACGACGCGCACACCCTGCTCGGCGGGGTGCTGGTCGGCGACGCCAGCGCGTACCCGACGCTGCGCGCCAGTGTGGGCGGCCCGCTGCCGGCCGCGCCGCTGGCGCTGCTCGCCCCCGACGGTGGCGGCGCGGACGCCGGGGCGCTGCCCGCCACCGCGCAGGTCTGCTCCTGCAACGCGGTGACCCGGGGCGACGTGGACGCCGCCATCGCCGACGGTTGCGCGGACGTGGCGGCGGTGAAGGCGTGCACCAGGGCCGGCACCAGCTGCGGCTCCTGCGTGCCGATGCTCAAGCAGCTCCTGGACGCGGCCGGAGTGACGCAGTCCAGCGCGCTCTGTGAGCACTTCGACGTCAGCCGGCGGGAGCTGTTCGAGATCGTCCGCGTACGCGGCATCCGCACCTTCTCCCGGCTGGTCGCGGAGCACGGTCGGGGCCGCGGCTGCGACATCTGCAAGCCGGTGGTGGCGTCGATCCTCGCCTCGCTGGGCAGCGGGCACGTGCTCGACGGCGAGCAGGCGTCGTTGCAGGACACCAACGACCACTTCCTGGCCAACCTGCAACGCGACGGCAGCTACTCGGTGGTGCCCCGGATCCCGGGCGGCGAGATCACCCCGGAGAAGCTGATCGTGATCGGCGAGGTCGCCAGGGACTTCCAGCTCTACACGAAGATCACCGGTGGGCAGCGGATCGACCTGTTCGGGGCGCGGGTGGAGCAGCTGCCGCAGATCTGGCGGCGACTGGTGGACGCCGGCTTCGAGTCCGGCCACGCGTACGGCAAGGCGCTGCGCACTGTGAAGTCGTGTGTGGGCGAGACCTGGTGCCGGTACGGGGTGCAGGACTCGGTGGGGCTGGCCGTGGCGCTGGAGCTGCGCTATCGCGGGTTGCGCGCGCCGCACAAGCTCAAGTCGGCGGTCTCCGGCTGCGCCCGGGAGTGCGCGGAGGCCCGCAGCAAGGACTTCGGCATCATCGCCACCGAGACCGGCTGGAACCTCTACGTCGGCGGCAACGGCGGCTTCCGCCCCCGGCACGCCGACCTGTTCGCCACTGATTTGTCTACGGACGCGCTGATCAGGCTGATCGACAGGTTCCTGATCTATTACATCCGTACCGCCGACCGGCTGCAACGCACCGCCGGCTGGATCGAGGCGATGGACGGCGGCCTGGACCACCTGCGCTCGGTGATCGTGGACGACTCGCTCGGGCTCTGCGCCGACCTCGACGCGGCGATGGCCCGGCACGTGTCGTCGTACTCCGACGAGTGGCGCGACGTCCTGGACGACCCGGACCGGCTGCGCCGCTACACCTCCTTCGTCAACGCCCCCGACGTACCGGACCCGTCGATCGCCTTCATCCGGGAACGCGGCCAACCGGTACCCGTACGCGACCATTCCCCGACCGGATCCGAGCCGACAAACGGTCACCGTCGGCAACCGGTCACCCTCGGCCTACCGGAGGTACGGCGATGACCCAGACCCTCGCGCTGACCTGGACCACCGTCTGCCTCCTCGACCGGTTGGAGCCGGACCGGGGCGTCGCCGCCCTGGTGGACGGGGTGCAGATCGCCCTCTTCCGGACCGACGACGGGCTGTTCGCGATCGACAACCGTGACCCGGTCTCCGGGGCGTACGTGCTGTCCCGGGGCATCGTCGGCAGCCGTGGCGGAGTGCCGACAGTCGCCTCACCGCTGCACAAGCAGGTGTACGACCTGCGCAGCGGGCATTGTCTCGACCTGCCCGGGGTGGCCGTGGCACGACACGACGCGCGTTGCCGCGACGGGCTGGTCGAGGTTCGGCTGCGACAGGAGGTTTGATGCGGGAAGAACTGGCGGGCTTCACCATCGGGGTGACCGCCGACCGGCGGCGCGACGAGTTGGCCGCGCTGCTCGAACGCCGGGGCGCCCGGGTGGTGCTCGCCCCGGCGTTGCGGATCGTGCCGCTGTCCGACGACACCGAGCTGCGCGAGGCGACCCGCGCCTGCCTCGACCAGCCGCCGGACATCCTGATGGCCAACACCGGCATCGGCATGCGCGGCTGGCTGGAGGCGGCCGAGGGCTGGGGGCTGGCCGAGCCGTTGCGCTCGGTGCTGGCCAGCTCGTACGTGGTGGCGCGCGGCCCGAAGGCACGCGGCGCGATCCGGGCGGCCGGGCTGCACGACCAGTGGTCGCCCGCCTCGGAGAGCTGCGACGAGGTGGTCGACCACCTGCGTCGGCGCGGTGTGGCCGGGCAGGTGATCGCCATGCAGCTGCACGGTGAGCGGCAGCCCGAGTGCACGCTCGCGCTGGAGGCGGCGGGCGCCACGGTCATCGAGGTGCCGGTCTACCGCTGGGCGCCGCCGACCGACCCGGCGCCGCTGCACCGGTTGATCGACCTGATCGCCGGCCGGCTGGTGGACGCGGTGACGTTCACGTCGGCGCCGGCGGCCGAGGCGTTGCTGCGGGCCGCCGGGGACCGCGCCGACGCGGTGCTGTCCGCGTTGCGCGGTGACGTGCTGGCCAGTTGCGTCGGTGCGGTGACCGCCGAGCCGTTGCTGCGGCGCGGGGTGCCGGTGAGCGCGCCCGGTCGGGCCCGGTTGGGCGCGCTGGTGCGGACCATCGTCGACGAACTGCCCCGCCGGACCGTGACGTTCAAGGCCGGCGGGCACCTGCTCACGTTGCGCGGGCACGCCGCGGTGATCGACGGCGAGCTGCGGCCACTCGCGCCCGCGCCGATGGCGGTGCTGCGGGCGCTGGCCCAGTCCCCCGGCCGGGTGCTGTCCCGCACGGCGTTGCTGCGGACCCTGCCCAGGGGTGCGGACGAGCACGCCGTGGAGATGGCCGTCGCCCGTCTACGGGCCGGCTTGCGCGCGCCCCGCGTGGTGCAGACCGTGGTGAAGCGCGGCTACCGGCTCCGGGTCGACTGAAGCGCGTCACGGCCGGCCGTCGCGTGCCGGCCGTGACGCGGCGGTTCAGCCGACCGGCGTCGGGAAGCCCCGCCCGTGCTCGGACTGGAGCCGGAGCATGGCGTGCTCGACCACCGTCACCAGCACCTGCTTGACCGAGTCCCGCTGCCGGGCGTCGGTCATCACCAGCGGCACCTGCGGCGAGATGGCCAGCGCCTCGCGGACCTCCTCCGCCTCGTACTGCGGTGCGCCGTCGAACTTGTTCAGCGCCACCACGTACGGCAGGTTGCGGTTCTCGAAGTAGTCCAGCGGGGCGAACGCGTCGGTGATCCGGCGGGTGTCCACCAGCACGGCGGCACCCACCGCCCCCCGGATGATCTCGTCCCACATGAACCAGAACCGGGTCTGACCCGGTGTACCGAAGAGGTACAGGATCAGGTCCTGGGCCATGGTGATCCGGCCGAAGTCCATGGCGACCGTGGTGGTCTCCTTGCCCGGCACCTTGGACGGATCGTCGATGCCGACACCCGCCGCGGTCATCAACGCCTCGGTGGTCAGCGGTGTGATCTCGGAGATCGCCCCGACCAGTGTCGTCTTACCGACGCCGAAGCCGCCCGCGACGACGATCTTCGCGGATACGATTCCCCGGCCCGGCCGCCCCCCTGCGGGGTCATAGCCTGCGAAGTCCACTTAGCACCCTTCCAAGCAGTTCCATCCGCTCCTCGAACCCCTCGGCGGGAGCAGCAGTGTGTAACGTCAGCAGGCTCTCGGCCACCATGTCGGCGACCAACACCCGGGCGACGCCCAGCGGCATCCGGGTGTACGCGGCGATCTCCGCCAGCGACTGTGCTCGGCCCTCACAGACCGTGGCGATGCGGTGCTTGTCATGCCCGGCGAAGCGGGACTCGGCGACCTGGGTGGGAGACGCGGTGAGGACGGCCTCGAGGGCGATGTCCTGCCGTGGCTCGGTACGACCACGGGTGACCGCGTACGGACGCACCAGCGCGCCACGCGGGTCAGCGCGTCGTTGGTCCATTCCCGATCACCTCCTCGTCCCCTGCGGAGCTGGACTGCGCCGCCTCTCGTCCCTGGTCCGGCACTCGAATTGAGCGCCGTCTTCCGGTGCTAAGAACGCACCGCGTCGCGCGGCAGCGGCACCAGCGCGGCACCCACCCGCTCGACCAGCAGCGCCATCTCGTAGCCCACCTGGCCCACGTCGCAACTGCGCGCGGCCAGCACGGCCATCGAAGAACCGTCGCTGATCGACATCAGGAAGAGGTACCCGCTGTCCATCTCGATGACTGTCTGCAACACCCCGCCCGCGCTGAACATCCGGGCCGCGCCCTCGGTCAGGCTCACCACCCCGGAGGTGATCGCGGCGAGCTGGTCCGCCCGGTCCCCCGGCAGATCCCGGGAGGACGCGAGCAACAGCCCGTCGGCGGACACCGCCACCACGTGGGCGATACCCGCCACGCTGTCGGCGAAGTTGGTGAGCAGCCAACCCATGTCCTGCATGGCAGCTGGCCTGTTCATCGGCTCTCCTTGGTCGAGGTGCTGTTCAGGTCCGTTCCGGCCGTCCGACCGCGCTGCACACCGCGGTGGTAGGCCGACAGCAGACCACGTACTTCATCCGGGGTCCGCCGGCTGCGGTCCCGGCCGCTCTTCGGTTCGATGCCACCCGGCACGAGTTGTGCCTGCGGCACCCGCTTGGGCAACCCGGAGCGGGTGGTCCCGGCGGGAGCCGGCTCGGCAGCCCGGCTGGCCCGGGACCAGCCCTCGTCCGCGGCCGTACGCCAGGCCTCCGGGTCGGGGGTGGGCGCGGCGGCCGGAGCCGGCCGACCGGCCGGGGGCGGGTTGTACGACGGTGGCGCCGACGGCCGCGTTCCGAATCCGTCCATGGTGGTGCCGAGACCTCCGGCACCCGGCGTGGTGGTGCCGTCGGTGCCGGAGCTGCCCGGGGTGCGGGTCGGAAGCTTCGGTCGGGCCGGTGGTGCGGCCGGCGCGGGCGCCGCGCTCGGCGGGCCGCCGTTGCCGGTGCGCAGCCCGGCGTCGGGCGGAGCCGCGGTGGTGGGCGCGGGCGGCTCGTCGAAGTTGGGCCGGGTGAAGATCGCGGTGGCGTCGTCGCCGTGCGACCGGAACCAGACCGCCTCCATCTCCCGGAAGATAGGAGCCTCGGCGGGGAAGTCCGGCCGGGTGCTGACCGGCGCGGCGGGCACCGGGGGCGCGGCCGGCGGTGCCACCGCGCCCGGACCGGCGACCGGTCCGACCGGAAGGACCTGGGCGCCGCGCCCATCGGCGGCATCCGCGGCGTCCGCGGCGGAGCCACGACGAGGCAGCGGGTCGACGGTCGGGTAGGCCACGGTCGGGCTGCCCAGCGAGGCGCCCACGCCGTTGCTGTAGGCCGGCCGCGCCGGCGGGAGCGGGGCAGCGGGTGCCGGAGCCGCAGGTACGGGAGCGGCGGGTGCGGCCGGTGCCGCGGCTGCGGGTGGCATGGTCGAGCGCGGACCGGTGTAACCGCCCGCCTGCACGGCCGGGGTGGTGTCCCGCGAGTCCAGCGGTGACTGCCACTGGGCGGGGGCCGGCGTGCTGGTCCGCCACTGGTCGGGCAGCGTCGCCGCCGACGTGGCCGCACCGGCGAACTGCTCGGCGTGACCGACCGGGGTGAGCGGCGTCTGCTCCACGGCCATCGGCTGACGCGGCCGGGTGAGCACCTGATCGCGGCCCCGGTTGCTGGGCAGCACCACGGTGGCGGCGGGCAACGTCACCTGGGCGACGGTGCCGCCCTCGACGTTGCGACGCAACTCCACCCGGATGCCGTAACGGGAGGCGAGTCGACTCACCACGGCCAGACCCATCAGCCGGAACGCGGCGACGTCGACGCTCGGTGGGGCCGCCAACCGCCGGTTGAGCGAGTCGAGCTGCTCGTCGGTGAGGCCGAGCCCGCGGTCCTCGATCTGGATCAGCACGTAGTCGCGGATCCGGCGACCGTCGGCGACCACAGTGGTGTTCGGTGGCGAGAACCGGGTGGCGTTGTCGAGGAGTTCGGCGACGAGACGTACCACGTCGTTTACCGCGTGCGCGGCCACCGAGATGTCGGTGTCGACCGTCCCGAACTCGATCCGGTTGTACAGCTCGACCTCGGACTGGGCGGCGCGCAGGACGTCCACCACCAGCGCGTCGTCACGACGCGGTACGGCGGAGTCGGCGCCGGCCAGGACCAGCAGGTTCTCGTCGTTGCGGCGCATTCGGGTGGCCAGGTGGTCCAGTTCGAAGAGCTGCGCGAGCCGCTTCGGGTCCTCCTCGCCGCGCTCGATCGCGTCCAGCTCGCCGATCATCCGGTCGACCAGGGTCTGACTGCGGCGGGCCAGGTTGAGGAACATCGCCGAGACGCTGGTACGCAGTGCCGCCTGCTCGGCGGCGACCCGCACCGCCTCCCGGTGTACGACGTTGAAGGCCAGCGCCACCTGACCGACCTCGTCGCGGGTGTTGAGCTGGATGGGGTCCCGGACCTGTCGAACGATCTCGTCCACCCCGCCGTCACCCACGCTGCCCATGTTCTGCAGCCGCTGCACCGCGTCGGGCAGGTCGTGGTTGGCCACCGACAGGGCGCCCTCACGCAGCCGGCGCAGCGAGTGGTTGAGCGAGCGGGCCAGCACCACGGCCAGCGACACAGCGATGATCAGGGTCAGCAGCACCAGGATCGACTCGACCACGGCCTGCCGGATGACGTCCGAGCGCGCCTGGTCGGCCTGCTGGAGCAGTCGGTCCTGTAGTTCGATCTCGGCCCAGCGCATCAGGTCGTGCACGGCGCCGATGGCCGCGGTGGCGTCCTGCGCGTTGACCAGGGGGCGCTGCCCGACCGAGCGGGTGATGTCGGTGGCCACCCGGTCGGCCAGGCCGACCGCGTCGCCGGAGACGTTGCTGTTGACCAGGGCACGCTGCACCGGGTCGGCGGCCAGCGAGAAGGCGACCAGGGCTTCCTGCTGACCGGTCAGGGTCGCCACGAAGGAGGAGAACTGCTCCGAGTCGAGCTGGCCGGCCGTCAGCGCGGTGAAGGCGACGGCCTCTTCCTCGGCGACGGAGGCCTTGGCGCGGGCGAAGGCGGCGACCGCGCGGCGGCTGTCCGCCAGGCTCTCGTCACCTGGCAACTGGGCCAGGCCGTCACCGTACGAGACCAGGTCGGTGAGGATGACCCCGTAGCGGAGCACCGCCTCGGCGACCGCCATCTGCCGGCGGTCCAGCACTTCCTGACGGGTGCTGTCCAGGGTGGCCAGGTGGTCGTCGATGGCCTTGAGCCGGTCCCGCAGGGCGGTCGGCACCTCGCCGATCTTGTCCCGCTCGGCGCGGTACGCGTCCACCTGCTGCTGCGTCTGGCGGACCCGCAGGTTGTACGCGTCGGCCGGCTGCTGCGGAGTGGCCAGGTAGGCGGCCGCGGCCATTCGTTCGGACTGGAGGTCCTGGGTGAGGGCGCTGACGTCGATGGAGAGGGCGGTCAGTGACCGGGCCCGGGTGGCGTCGAAAGCGCCCTCGCCGACGGAGATCAGGCGGACCGTGGCCAACGCGATCACCGCCGCCACCGGGACGACCAGAATCAGTGCCAACTTGGACCGGATCCGGGCGTCACGCAGTCTCGGCATCCGTCGGCGCGCACGCCGACCGCTATCGCCGAGCGCGGGCAGGGTCGTCGGTCCGGTGCTCACGACATCGCCTCCGTCGTTTCTTCCCCGCCTGAGCCGCCGAGCCATGCCGTAAGCGGAGGGGACCACGCGCGGCACGGCCGCGATTTCATCAGAGATGATCCTGTTTGGGAAGCCGCAGTGAGGTAGGAAACGGTCGGACGGAGCGCATCCCGTGATCCGGGCAACTGATACCTTCATTTCCGCAAGCCCCTGAACAGGGCATGTAACTCCAGAGTGGTCACGCGTGTATGCAAAGTGAGCTTTTGCAAACATTGCGTTACCCCAGCATGTGGGATGGCCGTCCCGAGAATGCTGCCGGGGTCCGCGCTTGACCACAGCGCCGGCCATTGGCAAGGTTTTGCAGGCTTCGCGCACACCGTACGGCAGAGGAGATCCCGTCCTCCACTGAGGACGGATTAGCGGCGGTGACCGGGCAGCGCCCGCGCCCGCACCTGGAGGACTGAGTTGAGCCCCATCCGCTCCGCGACCATCGCGGCGCTCGCATCGGCCGTAGTGGCCACCACGCTCACCGGCTGCCAGTTTGGCGAGGCGGAGCAGGACACGAGTCCGATCGTGATCGCCGCCGATCTCGAACTCTCCGGTGCCGCCGCACCGGTGGGTCGGGCATACCAGAGGGCCCTGGAACTCAAGAAGGAGCAGTTGAACTCCTCCGGAGCACTGAACGGCCGGAAGATCGAGCTGAAGGTCAAGGACAACCGTTCCGACTCCGCCGAGTCACTTCGTAACATCGTCGACTTCAGCAGCGATTCGCGGGTCAGCGCCATCATCATGGGCGGCTGCAACGAATGCGCGGTGGGAGCGGTCGGGACCATCAACGAGAAGCGGATTCCCACCATTGCGCTAGCCGCTTCCGGCGCGATCGCCGCGCCGGTCGCCGAACGGCGCTACGTGTTCAAACTGGGCCCCAACGCCCCGGACAGCGCCGCCGCACTGACCACCGAACTGCGCCGCAACAACATCCGCAAGGTGGGGATGCTGGTCAGCGACGACGACTACGGCCAGGAGGGTGCGACCGCGCTCAAGAGCGAGCTGGAGAAGGCCAACATCTCGCTTCGACAGCAGCGGGTCAAGACCACCGACACCGACGTCAGCCAGCAGATCCAGCAGCTCGCGTCGGGCAAGCCCGACGCGATGGTCTTCTGGACCCCGCCGGAGCAGGCGACACTGGCCGCCACCAGCGCCCAGCAGACCACCTTCCGTGGGTCGGTCTACTTCGACGCGGCCGCGGCCGGGGACCTCTTCCTCGGTGCGGCGGCCAAGGCCACCGAGAAGGCCACACTGATCTTCACGCAGACGATGGTGATCGACGATGTGATCGCGACCACGCCGGCCAAGGCGGCCCGGCGGCAGTGGTTCCAGGACTACACGGCCCGCTTCGGCGGCTACAGCGGGTCCTCGTCGTTCGCCGCGGACGCCATCCAGCTGATCGCCGACGCCGAACTGCGCGCCGGTGGTGAGGTCGGGAAGGTGGACCGCAACGGCATCCGGGACGTGCTGGAGACGTCCCAGATGGACGGCCTGTCCGGCCCGATCCGCATGACGCCGGACAACCACAGCGGCCTAATGCCGCAGGCGCTCACCACGCTTGTCGCCCGCAACGGTCGCTGGCGGTTGGCGGGGTAACGCGTCGGCCACACCCTTTGCGCCAGCAGCGTCGACAAGACGGGCCGGCCTCCCAGTGGGGGGCCGGCCCTTCGCGTTTCTTGGGGTTGCTCTTCTGGTGGGTCAGCGGCTGCTTGTGGTCTCTCGCACCCAGGGCAGGGCGATCCGCTCGATCAGCAGGAGCGCCGAGTAGAGCAGGATGCTCACCAGCGCCACCAGCATGATCGCCGCCCAGGCGGTGGCGGCGTCACCGATGCCGGCGTACTGCGTGATGACGTAGCCGAGACCACTCTCACCGGCCTGGAACTCACCGATCACCGCACCGATCGCGGCCAAGGGCATGGCCACCTTGAGCCCGACGAAGATCTGCGGCAGCGCGGCCGGGAAGCGCACCTTGCGGAACGCCTGCCAGCGGGAGGCGTTCCAGGAACGCACAAGTTCGGCCAGGTCGGCCGGAGTGGTGGTCAGCCCGGTCGCGGTGGAGAGCACGATCGGGAAGAAGCAGAGCAGGAACACCATGGTCAGGATCGGCTGCTGGCCCCAGCCGAGCGCCACCACCAACAGCGGGCCCAACGTGATCTTCGGCACTGCGTTCACCGCGACCAGCAGCGGCGTGAACATCCGCTCCACCGTGCGGGAGCTGGCCAGGGAGAGCCCGATCAGCACACCGGCGGCCACCGAGAGGGCGAAGCCGGTCAGGATCTCCAGCGTGGTGTCCCAGGTGTGCCCCAGCAGCTGGGCCGGCTTCTCGACGAACGCGCTGAGCACGTCGCCGGGCGGCGGCAGGGCGACCGGGTGGACCAGTTCCAGTCGGGCGATCAGCCACCACGCCGCCAGCGCGACCAGGATGCCGACCGCGGGCAGCACCGCCTCGGCCCCGGCCCGCAGACCGGCACCTCGACCCGTACGCCCCGCCTCGGGGCCAGCACTCGGGGGCGGGGGTTCCACCACCGCCGGGTCCGCTGACCGGACGTCGGTCATCTCTGTCCTCCTCGAAATCCCACGGCCCGCCGGGGGCCGACGGGCGACGGGGGTACGCCCCACCGGGGTCGGCGGGACGTACCCCCTGATGACGACCGGACGATCAGGCCTTCGGCGCGAGGCTGAAGTCGATGATCTGCTCGGGGGTGATGTTCTGCTTCAGCGCACCGGCGCCCTGCAGGATGGCGATGCTCTTGGCGACCCGACCGCTGTCCAGGGTGCCGATCGCGGTGCCGGTGTTGCCGGAACGGACGTACGCGGCCATCAGCTCCAGCTCGGCGGCGGCGGCGACCGGGTTGGCGGTGTCGACGTTCTTCTTCAGGATCTCGCCGGCCTCCTTGGAGTTGGCCAGGCTGTACTCCAGGCCCTTGAGCAGCGCCGCGGTGAACCGCTTCACCATCTCGGGCTTCTCCTTGGCGATCTTGGAGGAGGTGATCAGCACGTTGCCGTAGAGGTCCTGCATCACGTTGCTGTACGGCAGCATGACGGCCTTCTTCCTGGCCACCGCCTCGATGGTCGGCTGACCGACGACGAACTGACCGATGCCGTCCACCGCCCCGGAACCCAGCATGCCGATCAGGTTCTGCGCCTCACCGTTGACCCAGGTCACCTTGCTCGCGTCCACCCCGGCGAGCCGGGCGTACGTCGGGAAGAGGTTGCGGACCACCGAGCCGGGGGTGTCGGCGAGCTTCTTGCCCTCCAGGTCCTTCGGGGAGGCGATGCTCTTGCCCTCGACGGTGGCGATGCCCGCCATGGTGCGCTGCTGGATCGCGGCGACCACCGTGAAGTCCTTGGCCTGGCCGTTGCCGACCTGGAGCAGACCGCCGGTGAGGTCGATCGGGCCGAAGTCGGCCTGGCCACCGACGACGGTCTGGATCACGCCGCCGGTGCCCTGGCCGGGCTTGATCTCGACGTCGAAGCCGGCTTCCTTGAAGAAGCCCTTGTCCTTCGCCACCCAGGCGTAGGAGTCGCGGCCGAAGTTGCCGAACGAGGTGAGGTAGGTCACCTGGTCCAGCTTCTTGCTGTCGCCGCCCTTGGCGTCGTCGGCCGAATCCGACCCGCTGCTGCAGGCGGAGACAAGGGCGAGGGCGGTGGCCAGCGCGGCCGTAGCGACCGTACGGGTCAGCCTTCTCATCAGTGCACCATGTCCTTTCCGACCGGGGCCGGCAGGCCACCGGAGGGGGTTGTCGTGACGGGCCGGCGGGAGGGGTCGAAGCCGGGCGCCGCCGTCGTGGGGGGACTCTTCGCGGGCACAGCGTACGAGAAACCCACAGTTGCGACGCCAGGCGTATCGGGTTGCGGAACGGAAACAACCTGACGGTGACCCCAGCCGGTGCCATACCTCGACAGGCCGGTTAGCCTTTCCCGGATTCCTGACCGTCGACTCAGCGGAGGTACGCCGGAGATGATCCGACTGTCCGGGGTGTCCCGCACCTTCGAGGGCCGATCCGGCCGGGTGGAGGCGCTGCGCGGCATCGACCTCGACGTCGCCGAGGGCGAGTTCGTGGCCGTGCTCGGCCGCTCCGGCTGCGGCAAGTCCACTCTGCTGCGGTTGATCGCCGGGCTGCTCCCGCTGACCGCCGGCGAGATCACCGTCGCCGGCACGCCGATCACCCGCCCCCGCCAGGACATCGCCATGCTGTTCCAGAAGCCGGCGCTGCTGCCCTGGCGCACCGTGCTGGACAACGTCCTGCTGCCGGTGGAGATCTTCGGCTGGGGTCGCGCCAAGCACCGGGAGCGGGCCCGACAACTGCTCGACGTGGCCGGGTTGGCCGGCTTCGAGAAGCGGCTGCCGCACGAACTCTCCGGCGGCATGCAGCAGCGGGTGTCACTGTGCCGGTCGTTGATCGGCGAACCCCGGGTGATGCTGATGGACGAGCCGTTCTCCGCGCTGGACGCGCTCACCCGCGAGGAACTCTCCGGCGAACTCCAGCGGGTCCACATGGAGAACAAGCCGACAATCGTCTTCGTCACCCACTCGATCGACGAGGCGGTGCTGCTCGCCGACCGGGTGGTCGTGCTGAGCCCCCGCCCCGGCCGGATCCGCAAGGTCGTCGACGTGACCATCCCCCGGCCCCGCACCCTCGGCCGCAACGCCCACCTGGCCGACGTGGCCCAGGTCAGCGCCGACCTGCACGAACTACTGATGGAACGCGAGCAGCCGGCCACCTCCGGCGCGGAAGGACACTGATCATGCGGGTGTCGGTCTTCACCGAGCCGAACCGTGGCGCCAGCTACGACACCCAGCTCCGGTTCGCCCGGCTGGTCGAGGCATGCGGCTACGAGGGCTTCCTCCGCGCCGACCACTACCAGTCGATGGGCGCCGACCCGGGCCTGCCCGGCCCGACGGACGCCTGGCTGACCCTCGCCGCCCTGGCCCGGGAAACCGAGCGGATCCGGCTCGGCACCCTGGTGACGTCGGCCACGTTCCGCCTGCCCGGTCCCCTCGCGGTGATGGTCGCGCAGGTCGACCAGATGAGCGGTGGCCGGGTCGACCTGGGCATCGGCGCCGGCTGGTACGAGCGCGAGCACACCTCGTACGGCATCCCGTTCCCGGCCGTCGGCGAGCGCTTCGACCGGCTGGCCGAGCAGCTTGAGGTGCTCACCGGCTTGTGGGCGACCCCGCCCGGCCAGACCTACAGCTTCACCGGCGACCACTACCGGCTGGTGGACGCTCCCGCCCTGCCCAAGCCGGTGCAGGTGCCCGGGCCGCCGATCATCGTGGGCGGGCGCGGCCCCAAGCGCACACCCGAACTGGCCGCCCGGTACGCCGACGAGTTCAACATGCCGTTCAAGTCCGTGGCCGCCACCGCCGCGGCGTACGACCGGGTGCGCGAGGCGTGTGAACGCACCGGACGGACCGAGTCCGGGCGCGCCCCGCTGGTGCTCTCCGCCGGGATCGTCGTCGCCATCGGCCGGACCGACGCGGAGGCCCAACGTCGGGCCGCGCCCCTGCACGAGAAGAGCGCGTTGCCACCGGAGGACCCGGTGGTCGGCTCCCCAGCGCAGCTCGCGCAGCGGATCGGTGAGTTCGCCGCGATCGGCACCACGCGGGTCCACCTACGCCTGATCGACTTCGATGATCTCGACCACCTTGAGCTGATCGCCGCCGAGGTGCTGCCCCAACTGGACGGAGCACGATGACCGACGTGATCGACGGAACCGAACTCGGCCCGGTGGGTCAGGAGATCGTGTACGAGAACGACCGGGTCCGGGTCTGGCACATCCGGCTCGAACCGGGCGAGCGGCAGCCGCTGCACCGGCACGACCACCCCTATCTGGTGGTGGCGATCGAGGGCGCCAAGAACGTCGTACAGACGGTCGACGGGACCCGGATCGACGCCGACGAGCCCACCGGCGGAGTGGTCTACCGGGACCCGGGCGCGGTGCACATGCTGACCAATGTCGGGGATACGACTTACCTGGCCCGGCTGGTCGAACTCAAGTAGACCCGCCGATGGCCACCGGCGTGCCGCGCGGCGCGCCGGTGGCGATCGGGTGTACCAGGTGCGTAACGTGCCGGACATGGCCTTTCGGACCTGGGGCAGACTGCTGCTCACGGCGCTCGGGGTGAGCGTGCTGGCCGGAGCCGGCCAGCTCGGCGTCGCGTACGGTTTCGGCGTTGTTCGCCTGACCGGCGCATTCACCGGTACGACAGTCAACCAGTGGCCGGCCCAGCTCGTCTGGGTGGGCTGGTTCGCCGCGAACGCCGCCGTCGCCGGCGCCGTCGTGACCGGACGCCTCGCTCGCCGCGACGCCCCGACGGCCAGCACCGGCCGGCAACTGGCGGTCGCTGGCGCGGCAGCGCTCGGCGCCACAGTCATCGCCCCGCTCTGCATGCAGCCCGCCCGCGCCGCGGAGTTGATCTCCGTCGACCCGGTCTGGGCGGTGGGCATCTGCGCCGTGGTCGGCGCGGTGATCGGGGCGGGCGGGGCGATCGCCGTCCTGTTCCGGCCCGAGCTGGGCTGGAACATGGCCGCCGTGGCCGGCACGGTCTGGCTGCTGGCGCTGATCTCCGTCCTACCGTCGCTCGGCACCGCCGGCCCACTGCCCACCGTCCGACTCGGCGTACTGGAACCGAGCTGGCTCGACGACGACGCCGCACAGCGGCTGGCGCTTCTCCTGCTGCCCACCGTGGCGCTGCTGGCCGGCGCGGCGACCGCCGGGCTGGCTCGCTGGCGGGGCCAGGTTCCACTTGTCAGCGGGGCCACCGGCGTGGCCGGTCCGGTGCTCGTGGCGTTCGCCTACCTGACCGCCGGCCCGGGCGACGCGGTGGACCGCTACCAGGCCAGCCCCTACTACGGCTCGTTGATCGCGATCCTCGCCGGGGCACTCGGCGCGGCCGCCGCCGCGCTGCTGCGCTGGCCTGCGAACACGCGTACCACCGAACCGCAGGCCATCGAGCCCACCGCCATCCTGCGCCCGCTGCCCACCGGCCCGGCGCTGCCCAGCGCCGCGACCGACCGGGACACCACCGAACGCCCCGACACGGAGACGACAAACGCCGAGCTGGCCACCGCGCAGCCCGGCGGCGTCGTTGCGGGTCCGTGGGCGGCGGGCGACCCCAATGGCGTACGCACCGTCCCGGCCCACTGGGACTGGCCGGCGGCCACCGCGAGTGGCCAGCACGGGCCGAGTCCCGCCACTCCCCCGTCGCCGGCTGCTCCTTCCGCTGCCGCCGCTCCTTCGTCTCCTGCTGCCCCTTCGTCTCTGGCCGCCCCGACTCCGGCCGCAGACTGGCTGACCGCACCGACCGGCGAGTTCACCGCCAGCGGGCAGACTCCCCCGGCGCGCCGGGACGATGTCCCGGCCACGACCGAGCCGACGACCGAGCCCTCGGCCAGCACCGACGTCAGCCACGTCGCCGACGCCACCCCGACCAGCACCACGGCCGGACGCACCGACGCCGCGACCCCGACGGGTGGCCGAGCGGACGACGAGCCGGCCGGCAGCGCGGCAACGGGCACGAGCGGCAGGCCGACCGGTAGCGGACGCACCACCCGCAGGTCCGCCGCCCTCCCGACCAGCATGGGTGCACCCGGCACCGGCACGGCCAACCCGGACGCGCCAAGCGCCCGCACACCCGGCACTGCCGCGCCCCTCCCCACCACCGGCAGCACGGCCCGAACCAGCGCGGCCGTGAGCACCGGCAGTGGCCCGACGGCGACCGGCACCTCCCCGACTGGCACGGGCGCTTCCATTCCCCCCACCGCCGCCACGGGCACGGCTCCGTCAGGCGCGGCGATGACGGGCACCGGCACGACCAGCGCGGGCACGACCAGCGCGGACACGGGGTCGGGCACGGCCAGCACGGGCACGGGGTCGGGCACGACCAGCGCGGACACGGGGTCGGGCACGGGCACTGGGGCGACCAACGCGGGAACGGCCGACCACGGCACGCCCGAGGCGCCACTGACGATCAAGCCGCGTCGGACCCGCAAGTCGAAAGCCAACCCGGACGCCACCGCTTCCGACACGGCTGTCGACAGGTCCCCTGTCGACTCGGCAACCACAAACGGGACGACCACCAACGAGACCGCCCCGGGGGCGACGGTCACCCGCGAGGCGACCACCGGCCTCGCCGCGACGGGCACCCGGCCGGGCAGGTCCGCCGAGAGCACCGGCTCCGACGCGGCCACCGACACTCCGGTGGCCAGCCAGGGGAGCCTGGGTGACCGGTCGAGCTTGACCTCCGAGGTCGCCTCGGCTGCTGTTCCCGGCACGGCAGCAGCCGCCCACACCACCGCTACCGGCGCGAAGCCTGCACCGGCCACCCCCGTCACCGACTCGAAGCGAGCACCGGCCACCTCGGCGAGCGCCAGAGCCGGCACGAGGCAGACGCCGGCCAACCCGGAGTCCCCGACCACGGCAACCGACGCCACACAGACACCGACCACCGCGACCGGGGCGACACACGCACCGACCACCGCGACCAGCACGACGCAAGCACCGGCCGTACCCGCCACTGCCACCGGCCACGCCGGTGCGGAAGCCACTGCCACCGGCCACGCCGGTGCGGAAGCCACTGCCTCCCCGCGCGTCCTGAAGGCCGACCCGGGCAGCGAAGCAGCACCGGCCGACGCGACCTCCCCGACCAGCGATTCTGCAGTCACCGGGGCTCGTGGCACCGACGGCGCACGGCCCGCCGCCGAGGACGTTCCCACCGCCGGGTTGTTCGGGGCCACCGCCGCCAGTGACCCGGACGCGGACCGCTGGACGCCCGCCCCGTCGGGCTGGCCGGTCACCTCGACCTGGACGGTGCCACCGCAGGCATCCGAGCCGGGTGCAACGGCATCGGAGGGGTCGAGCGTGCCCGGCGAACCGACCGGGCCGACGCCCAGGCCCCGGCATCGCGCACCCTTGCCGGACCTGAGCCGGGCCGGCACCTGGAACGCATTCGACACCTCTCGGCGCGGCAGGTCGGCGGGATCACAGGACAGCGCGACGGCACGGACAGCGCCGACCGAGTCCAGCGCGACGACAGCGCCCGCCGAACACCCGGGTCCAACGCAGTTCCCGGGCACGGTGGGCGCGCCCTCCGGTGCAACCACCACAGACGCCACCACCAGCGGCGCAACTACCAACAGCGCCACCACCAACAGCGCCGCCACCAACAGCGCCGCCACCAACAGCGCCGGCACCAACAGCGTCGCTGCCGCCGGCACCACCATGAGCAGCGCCACCACCAGCGGCCCCACCACCGACGGTGCCGCCGGCACGGGCACCGGCGATGTGGCAACTACCGACGCCACGTCGGCGGTGCCGACGCCCCCGGAGGTGGCAGAGCAGCCCTCACGGCGAGGGCGGCTCGGCGGGCTGTTCCGCCGCAACCGGTCCCGCGCCGACGAGGAGAGCCCGAATACGTCCGAGGCGGCGGAACCGCTCGCGACTCAGGACGAGGAATTCGTCGACTGGGTGGCCGGTCTGAGCAAGCCGGTGTCGGACAATGAGCCCGAGCAGGAGAACGGCCGCCGGTCGTTGCGCTCCACCGGTCGACACCACCGCGACTGACCAACCACGACTGGCTCCACCGCGCCGCGCAAACACACCGGCCGGTCACCGCCTGATCGACTCGGGTTCACGGAAACCGGGCTATCCCAGCGACCCGGACACCCCGACATCCATGAACCCGAGTCGATCACCCGCGACGCTCCGGGGATGGGCCCAAGTGGGTCAGGCGAGCGGTAGGTAGACCCGGCCGCCGCCGGAGACGAACTCCTCGGACTTGTCCTTCATGCCGCGGGCCGCGTACTCCTTGAGCTCTTGGGTGATCTTCATGGAGCAGAACTTCGGGCCGCACATCGAGCAGAAGTGCGCGGTCTTCGCCGGCTCGGCGGGCAGGGTCGCGTCGTGGTACGAGCGCGCCGTCTCCGGGTCCAGTGAGAGGTTGAACTGGTCCTCCCAGCGGAACTCGAACCGCGCCTTCGACAGGGCGTCGTCCCAGGCCTGCGCGCCTGGGTGCCCCTTGGCCAGGTCGGCCGCGTGTGCCGCGATCTTGTACGCGATCACGCCCGCCTTCACGTCGTCGCGGTCCGGCAGGCCGAGGTGTTCCTTGGGGGTGACGTAGCAGAGCATCGCCGTGCCGAACATGCCGATCATCGCGGCGCCGATCGCCGAGGTGATGTGGTCGTACGCGGGCGCGATGTCGGTGGTCAGCGGACCGAGCGTGTAGAAGGGTGCTTCGTGGCACCACTCCTGCTGAAGGTCCACGTTCTCCTTGATCTTGTGCATCGGTACGTGGCCGGGGCCCTCGATCATCACCTGGACGTCGTACGCCCAGGCGATCTTCGTCAGCTCGCCGAGGGTGCGCAGCTCGGCGAACTGCGCCTCGTCGTTGGCGTCGGCGATCGAGCCGGGGCGCAGCCCGTCGCCGAGGGAGAACGTCACGTCGTACTTCGCGAGCAGAGCGCACAGCTCCTCGAAGTTGGTGTAGAGGAAGTTCTCCTCGTGGTGCGCCAGGCACCACGCCGCCATGATCGAACCGCCTCGGGACACGATCCCGGTCACCCGGTCCACGGCCAGTGGCACGTACGGCAGGAGCACGCCGGCGTGCACCGTCATGTAGTCCACGCCCTGCTCGGCCTGCTCGATCACGGTTTCCCGGAACACCTCCCAGCTCAACTTCACCGGGTCGCCGCCGACCTTCTCCAGCGCCTGGTAGATCGGCACCGTCCCGATCGGCACCGGCGAGTTCCGCACGATCGCCTCACGCGTCTCGTGGATCCGCTTGCCCGTGGACAGGTCCATCACGGTGTCCGCGCCCCAGCGGGTGGCCCAGGTCAGCTTCTCCACCTCCTCGGCGACCGACGAGCTGACCGCCGAGGTGCCGATGTTGGCGTTCACCTTGACCAGGAACGCCTTACCGATGATCGCCGGCTCGCACTCCGGGTGGTTGACGTTGAGCGGGAGCACCGCCCGACCGGCGGCGATCTCGGCCCGCACGAGTTCCGGGTCGACGTTCTCCCGGATCGCCACGAACTCCATCTCCGGGGTCACCACACCGGCCCGCGCGTACGCGAGCTGGGTGGGCCGGCGACCGTCCACCCCGACGAGCGGTGTGCCCGCGCCCCGCACCGGCGCCACGTCACCCCGCTCGGCGATCCACGGCCCGCGCAACGCGGGCAGTCCCACCTCCGGGTCCGAACCCGGGCCGGACGTGTCGTAGAGCCGCACCGGCGGCAGGTCTCCGGTCAGCCCCACCTCCGCGAACGGCACCCGGACATCCGGCCGCGAACCCTCGACGTACACCTTGCCTCGTGCGTGCATGACAGCCTCCCTGGTGATCAAGCGGACCAGCCGAAGTGGTTCAACGGCCCGCGTCCCGCGCCCAGCTCCCAGCCCCGCGCGCCGGTCAGCGCACGGAGCACGTACTCCTTGGCGGCACCCACGGCGGTCGGCACCGGGTCGCCCAGGCCGAGCCGCACCGCGATCGCCGCCGAGAACGAACACCCGGTGCCGTGGGTGTGCCGGGTGGTCACCCGGGGTGCGCGCAACAGGGTGGTGACGCCGCCGCCGTGCAGCACGTCGACCGCCTCGCCCCCGTCGAGGTCCCCGCCGGTGACCACCACGTACTCCGGGCCGCCGGCAACCAGGGCCTCGGCGGCCACGACCATCGCGGCCACGTCGTCCACCGGGCGTCCGGTGATCGCCGCGGCCTCCGCGCAGTTCGGGGTCGCCACCCTGGCGTACGGCAGCAGCCGCTCCACCGCGCCCACCACGCCGAGCCGGTGACCGCTCGTGGCGACCAGCACCGGGTCGACGACGAGCTGAGGCAGCCGGCCGTCCTGGGCCGCCTCGGCCACCACGTCCGCGATCGCCGGGGTGCCGAGCATCCCCGTCTTCGCCGCGCGGACTGCGAAATCGGTGAGGACGCTGTCCAGCTGCTCGACGACCGTGCGCGGGGGCAACGGCAGCACCGCGTCGACACCCCGGGTGTTCTGCGCGGTGACAGCCGTGAGGACACTGGTGCCGTACGTGCCCAGCGCCGCGAAGACCTTGAGGTCGGCCTGGATGCCTGCGCCGCCGCCGGAGTCCGAGCCGGCGATGGTGAGGATGGTGCTCGGGGTCATCTTCCCTCGCCTGTGGTTGCGGTTGGGGGCTGCGGCCGACCGTGCCCACTCCGGGCGGTCAGGCTTGATCCCTGCGTGGGCACGGTCGGCCGCAGCCCTGACCTGGAGACCTTGGTGACCTCGCGCCGGGTTTGGGCCAGCACAGGGGTGACCGCCTCTTGAAAAGCGCTGGTCAGGGTGGCGGCTGTTTCGGCGGGGTCTTCTGCTCGCATGAGCGCGCCGAGCACTGCCACTCCGGTGGCTCCTGCTTGGACGCAGGCGGTTACCTGGTCCGGGGTTTCCACTCCGCCCAGAGCCAGCAGGGGTACGGGGCTGGCGTTGACCAACTTGCGTAGGCCGTCTGGTCCCAGGGGTGGGCCGTAGCCCGGTTTGGTCTTGGTGGGCCAGATTGGGGAGATGGTGGCGTAGTGCTCGGTGGTCAGCCGGTTCAGCTCGGCTTCGTCGTGGCAGGAGCGGCCGACGAGCGGGTGGGTTGGTGGCGGGTACGGGCCGGCGGCGGGCAGGTGCACGGCGTCGCCGCCGAGCGGGTCGGGGCCGGCCACGACGAGGGTTCCGCCGACGTCGGCGAGGATCGCGCGCAGGTCGGCGGCGAGGGCGTTGCGTTCGGCGCGGGGCAGGTCCTTCTCCCGCAGCACCACCCAGCGCGCTCCCCCGGCCACAGCCCCCGCGACGACCTGATCGAGCCCGCGGGAAGCGGCCAGCCGATCGGTCAGGACGACGACCCCCGACGGGATCTTGGAAGGAATGGGCCCCTCCAGGGGCAGCTTGCTTCCAAGATCTGTGGGCGGCACCAAGCCGGTCACAGGTCGGGTCTTCCCTCGTCGGGGGTGGAGGCTAGGGCGTGGAAGCGGCGGGCGATCCGGCCGGCACTGGCGGCCAGGCGTCCGGCCTCGACCGCGTACCGCATCGCGGTGGCCATCGCCACCGGATCGGCGGCCCGGGTGACCGCGCTCGCCAGCAGCACCCCGTCACAGCCCAACTCCATGGCCAGCGCCGCGTCGGACGCGGTGCCGATGCCGGCGTCGAGGATCACCGGCACGTGCACAACCTGCCGGATGAGTCGAATGTGGTGCGGGTTGCCGATACCGAGCCCCGAGCCGATCGGGGAGCCGGCCGGCATCACCGCGGCGCAGCCAACGTCGGCGAGGCGGCGGGCGAGCACCGGGTCGTCGCTGGTGTACGGCAGCACGGTGAAGCCGTCGGCGACCAACTCCTCGGCGGCGCGGAGCAGCTCCACCCCGTCGGGCAGGAGGGTCCGCTCGTCACCGATCACCTCCAGCTTGACCCAGGCGGTGTCGAACGCGTCCCGGGCCAGCCGGGCCACCTTCACCGCCTCGGTCGCGGTGTGGCAGCCGGCGGTGTTCGGCAGCAGGCGTACGCCGCACCGGTCCAGCAGCTCCAGCAGCCCGCCGGCTGAGCCCGGGGCCGTGCCCACCCGGCGCAGCGCCAGGGTGACCATCTCGGTGCCGGACGCCCGGATCGCCTGCTCCAACACGTGCAGGTTCGCGGCGCCGCCGGTGCCGAGGATCAGCCGTGAGGTGAAGGTCTCCCCACCCAGCTCGAACGACACGCCGCTCACCCGCCCTGGGCCGCGGTGAGCACCTCGACCCGGTCGCCGTCGCGCAGCACGCGGGCCGGCCAGCCGGTCCGGGGCACCACCTCACCGTTGACCGCGACCGCCACCCCACGTGGGTGCGGCACGATGTCGCGGACCAGGTCCGCCACGGACGCGCCAGCGGCGACGCTGCGCCCGGACCCGTTCACCGTCAACTCCACAGGTCCCCCTCCATCGTCGGTTCAGGTCCGCCCGACGCGGGGCCGCCGAAGCGGTCGGCCCGGAAGGGCGTGAGCAGCGGATCGGGTACGCCGCCGAGCACCAGGTCGGCGATCAGGTCGGCGGTGATCGGGGTGAGCACGATGCCGTGCCGGTGGTGCCCGGTGGCGGCCAGGACGTCCGGTCGGTCGGGCAGCGGCCCGAGGATCGGCGCGTTGTCCGGGGTGCCCGGGCGCAGCCCGGCGATCGCCTCGACCAGGTCGTACTCGGCCAGTTCGGGTAGCAGGTCGACCCCGGCGCGCAGCAGTCGCTGGACCGCGCCGGCGGTGACAGTGGTGTCGGAGCGCTCCTCGACGGTCGCGCCGAGCACGACCTCACCGTCGGTGCGGGGCACCAGGTAGACGTGCTCGCCGTCGGCGTACCCCCGGATCACGTGCCGGAAGCCCGGCGCGACGCCGTCGGGCGCGCGGAGTCGGAGGATCTGGCCCTTCACCGGCCGCACCGGCAGGCCGGTGAGCGCGGCAGCCCCGCAGCCGGCGGCGACCACGGTGACCTTGGCGTCCACATCGGACAGGTTTCGGACCGGCTGTGGCACGAGCACCGCGCCGGCTCGCTGCGCGGCCGCGCGCAGCGCCGGCACCAGCAGCCGGGGGTCGACCTGGTGGTCGGTGGGCGCGAGGGCGCCGCCACGCACCCGTGGGGCCAGCGCCGGTTCGCGGTCGCGCAGCTCGCTGGGGCGCAGCGGCGTCACCGGCAAACCCAACCCCTGCTGGTACGCCCACAGGCGACGCGCCTCGGCCAGGTCGTCGCCGGTGAGCCCGACCATCAGGGTGCCCTCGGTCCGGTAGCCGATCTCGACTCCGGTGGTCTCGGTCAGCTCGGCGGCGAACGTCGGCCAGCGGGCGGCGGACGCCAGCAGCAACCCGGTCAGCTCCCGTTCACCGAAGTACGCCTCGGCGACCGGGGAGAGCATGCCGGCGGCCACCGCCGACGCCCCCGAGCCGGGTACCGGATCGTGCACCACCACCCGGAGCCCTCGCGCGGCGCAACGCCACGCGATCGCCAGCCCGATCGGCCCCGCCCCCACCACTGCCACGTCCGGCCGGACCCGGTCGCTCGACGGCGGTGACGGGGACCGGCCGGTCAGCACGTCAGGGCCTCGATCAGCTCGGCGGTGGCCCGTGCCGGGTCGGCGGCGGCGGAGACGGCGCCGACCACCGCCACCCCGTACGCCCCGGCGGCCCGCAGCGCCGGCACCCGGGCGGCGGTCACTCCGCCGATCGCGATGACCGGGACGTCGACGGCGTCGACGACGGCGCGTACCCCGGCGGGCCCGATGGGATCCGGCAGGCCGGTCTTGGTGCTTGTGGTGTGGCACGGCCCGACGCCGAGGTAGCTGGCTCCCGCCGTGACGGCCTCGCTCGCGGTACCCGGGGCGCGGGCGGTGGCGCCCAGCACGCCGGTGGGGCCGAGCACCCGGCGGGCGGCGGCGACCGGCAGGTCGTCTGCGCCGACGTGCCCACCGGCGGCGCCCACCGCCAACGCCACGTGCAACCGGTCGTTGACCAGGCAGGTCGCCCCGTACGACACGCAGAGCGCCAGCACCCGCCGGGTCAGTTCGTACGCCTCGCGGTCGGTGGCGGAGTCCTCGACCCGGACCTGCACCACCAGCTCGGCGTGGGCCACGGTGAGGGCGGCGCGAACCACGGCGAGTGGGTCGCGACCGGGTCGGGTGTCGGTGATGAGATGCAATCGCCCCAGGGACGGCACGGCAACGCTCCTCCCTGCGCCGGCATTACCCGGATCAGGTTCGACGGTCGGGGGCTGTCAGCCCCCCTCTCAGCCCGGTACACCGGGCTCCCGTGGGTTACTTGCGTGTCACCGTACGACAGATCCGCCGGCCTGCCAAGGCGCGGGGGTCGGCGGCGGCCGGCGACCGGGCCACGCCAAAACGACCGAGATCCAATGGGGCACTTCATGCGGTCCTGTTCGGAATGTCGCCCCCCGTTGCAGAACCGTTACCCGTCCGCATCTTGCCCGACATCGAGCCAGCCGAATTAATTTGTTCAGCGATTCGACAAAATGTCGGTGGAGGCACCTTGGCAGGGTGTGACCACCGGCTCCATCAGGGACGGCCTTCGGCGAGCCGACTCCCGCGATCTCTGTCACTACGACACAGGAGGCGGCGTGTCCCGTTCTCGTCGTGCCCGTTTACCCATCACCGCAACCCTGATCTCCCTGGCCATGGCCTCGACCACCCTGTTCGGCGCGCCTGCCCAGGCGGCCGCCCAGGTCCCCCCACGGGATGCGAAAGCCGCAGCCCCGGTCAGCCAGGTGGCGCCGAAGGCGCCAAAGGCCGCAGCCGATCCCTTCTCCGTCCTCGTCTTCTCCAAGACCGCCGGCTTCCGGCACGACTCCATCCCCACCGGCATCGCCGCCATCCAGCAGCTCGGCGTGGCCAACGGATTCACCGTGGACAACTCCGAGGACGGCGCCGCATTCAACGACGCCAACCTGGCGAAGTACAAGGCGGTGATCTGGCTCTCCACCACCGGTGACGTGCTCAACGCCGACCAGCAGGCGGCGTTCGAGCGCTACGTGAAGGCCGGCGGCGGTTACGTCGGCATCCACGCCGCGTCGGACACCGAGTACAGCTGGGCCTGGTACGGCGACCTGGTCGGCGCGTACTTCGCCAACCACCCGCAGAACCAGCAGGCCACGGTCAAGGTGGAGGACCACGCCCACCCGTCCACCGCCGGTTTGCCGGACCGCTGGTCCCGGTTCGACGAGTGGTACAACTACCAGACCAACCCCCGGCCGGACGTCCACGTGCTGGCCAGCCTGGACGAGAAGAGCTACACCCCCGGCGCCGGCGCGATGGGTGCGGACCACCCGGTCTCCTGGTGTCAGGACTACGACGGTGGCCGATCCTGGTACACGGGCCTGGGGCACACCCGGGAGTCGTACGCCGAGCCCGAGTTCCTCTCCCACCTGCTCGGCGGCATCCGCACCGCGGCAGGTGTCGAGAACGCCGACTGCGGCGCCTCGAAGACCTCGAACTTCGAGAAGGTCACGCTGGACAGCAACACCAGCAACCCGATGGAGTTGGACATCGCCCCCGACGGGCGGGTGTTCTACATCGAGCGCGACGGTCGCGTGCAGATCGTGAAGCCGGACACCGGCAACACCGTCACCGCCGTCGACCTGGACGTCTTCACCGGTAACGAGGACGGCCTCATCGGCATCCGGCTCGACCCGGACTTCGCCACAAACAACTGGGTGTACCTGTACTACGCCCCGAACGACGGGGTCACCCGCAACCTGCTGTCCCGTTTCACGGTCACCGGCGACACCATCAACCTCGCCAGCGAGAAGCAGGTGCTGCGGGTCGACACCCAACGCAACACCTGCTGCCACGCCGGCGGCAGCATGACCTTCGACGGCGACGGCAATCTCTACCTGGCCACCGGTGACAACACCAACCCGTTCGAGTCGAACTCGTACTCGCCGCTGGACGAGCGGGCGGGCCGCCAGGACTACGACTCGCAGCGCACCTCCGCGAACACGAACGACCTGCGCGGCAAGGTGATCCGGATCCACCCGGAGGACGACGGGACGTACACCGTTCCGTCGGGCAACCTCTTTGCTCCGGGCACCGAGAAGACCCGTCCCGAGATCTACGCGATGGGCTTCCGTAACCCGTTCCGGATCGGCACCGACCCGAAGACCAACACGCTGTACGTCGGCGACTACGGGCCGGACGCCAACACGGACAACCCGAACCGGGGCCCCCGCGGCCTGGTCGAGTGGAACGTCGTCACGCCGGGCAACTACGGCTGGCCGTACTGCACGGGCACGAACGAGGCTTACAACGACTACACGTTCCCGTCCGGCCCGAGCGGCGCGAAGTTCGACTGCGCGGCGCCGGTGAACAACTCGCCCAACAACACCGGCCTGACCAACCTCCCGCCGGTGGTCCCGGCGACAGTCGACTACGGGTACGCCGGTGACGCGCGTTACCCGGAGATCGGTGGCGGCGGTGCCCCGATGGGCGGCCCGGTCTACCGGTACGACGCCGACCTCAACTCCAACCGCAAGTGGCCGGCGTACTACGACGGCAAGGCTCTGCTCGGCGAGTGGAACCAGAACAAGATGTACACCATGCAGGTGACCGCCGACGGCAAGTCGTTGGTGGACATCAACCAGCTGCTCACCGGCATGAGCATGATCCGGCCGATGGACTTCGAGTTCGGCCCGGACGGCGCGCTGTACCTGATCGAGTGGGGCAGCGGCTTCGGCGGCAACAACGACAACTCCGGTGTCTACCGGATCGACTACACCGCCGGTGACCGCGCGCCGATCGCGGCGGCGTCCGCCAACCCGACCTCGGGTCCGGCGCCGTTGACTGTCACCTTCTCCAGCGCCGGCTCCCGGGACCCGGACGGTGGCACGCTCACCTACGCCTGGACCTTCGGCGACGGGCAGACCTCCACCGAGGCCAACCCGACCCACACGTACGCGACGGCGGGCAACTTCACCGCCCAGCTCACCGTCACCAACCCCAAGGGTCGTACGGCGGTGGCCAACGTGCCGGTCACCGTGGGCAACACCGCCCCGACGGTCACCATCGAGTTCCCGCCGGACGGCGGGTTCTTCAACTGGGGCGACCAGGTCCGGTACACCATCAAGGTGACCGACCCCGAGGACGGGGAGATCGACTGCGACCGGGTGGGGCTGCAGGTGCTGCTCGGTCACGACGAACACGCCCACCCGCTGGAGCAGCACACCGGTTGCACCGGCACCGTCCAGACGTCGCTCGCCTCCGGGCACGGCGCCGAGGCGAACGTCTTCGCGGTCTTCGAGGCCACCTACACCGACAAGGGCGGTGCCGGCGGTGCCGGCGCCCTGACCGGCCGGCAGATCGAGGTCCTTCAGCCGAAGCAGAAGCAGGCCGAGTACTTCACCGCCACCGGGCGTGCCCCGGTGAGCACCGGCGGCGGAGACGCCGGCGTGCAGCGGGAGGCCGGCGCCGACACCGCAGGTGGCGGCCAGAGCATCGCGTTCATCGAG
Source organism: Micromonospora sp. DT53 (assembly GCF_049841535.1). Classification (NCBI taxonomy): domain Bacteria; kingdom Bacillati; phylum Actinomycetota; class Actinomycetes; order Micromonosporales; family Micromonosporaceae; genus Micromonospora; species Micromonospora sp. DT53. The sequence goes on along the minus strand of NZ_JBNCKM010000004.1, from coordinate 539,466 downwards.
GACGGTGACTGGTGGTCGGTCGCCCCGGCGAACCTGACCAACATCACCGAGATCCGGTTCCGGGCCGCCTCCGCCGCCGCTGGCGGTCGGATCGAGGTCCACGCCGGTGCGGTTGACGGACCTGTGGTCGCCACGGCCGTCGTACCGTCGACCGGCGCGTGGCAGACGTACACGGACGTGAGCGCACCGGTCACCGGTGCCGCGAGCGGCTCGCTGTACTTCGTGGCGCGCGATCCGAACGGCGGAACGGGTTCGCTGTTCAACGTCAACTGGATGGACTTCGTCGGCCGCGGTGTCACCGAGAACGGGCCGCCGGCAGTCAGTGCCACGGCCACCCCGGCCACCGGCACCGCACCGGTCACCGTCGCCTTCGACGGCACGGCCACCGACGCCGAGGGCGACACCCCGCTGACGTACGCCTGGGACTTCGGTGACGGAGGCTCGGCGACCACCCTGGACGCCAGCCACACCTACACCAACCCGGGCACCTTCACGGCCACCCTCACGGTGACCGACAGCAAGGGCGCCAAGTCGTACGCCACAGTGCCGGTGCGGGTCGACGCGCCGGACACGTCCTGCTTCGGGGCGCGTTCGGACGACTTCAACGGCAACGCCCTCGACAAGGACCGCTGGACCAGCGTGATCCGGGAGAACCAGCTCTACTCGCTCAGTGGCGGCGCGTTGCGGCTGCCCACCGGCGTGGGTGACCTCTACGGCGCACGCAACGACGCCACCAACCTGGTGCTCCAGGCGGCCCCGACCGGGGCGTGGGAGATGACCACAAAGGTCACCCTCCCGGTGACGGCCAACTACCAGCAGGCCGGCGTTCTGGTGTACGGCGACGACGACAACTACGCCAAGCTGGACCTGCTGTACAACGGCAGCCGGCGGGTGGAGTTCATCCGGGAGACGGCGGCCACGCCTCGCAACGAGGCTGCCGACGCCACCGCCGCACCGGCGGGTGACACCGTGTACCTGCGGATCACCAGCGACGGGACGAACCTGACCGCGTCCGCCTCGGGCGACGGGCAGACCTTCACCCCGGTCGGCCGTTCGGCCGCGCTCGCCGGCATCACCAACCCGCGGATCGGGGTCTTCGCGCTCAACGGAGGCACCGAGGCGCCGGTTGTCGACGCCGCGTTCGACTCGTTCCAGGTCACGCCGGACGCCCCGGCCGGACCGGTCGACCCGTCGGACGAGTTCACCGGCAGCACGCTTGACAAGTGCCGGTGGGACGCCGTCACGCGGGAGGACCCGAGCGGTTACCGGGTCACCGATGGCGCACTGCGGATCGACGTGCCCAACGGTGACATCTACGGCACCGACAACACCGGGCCGAAGAACTTCATCCTCCAGACCGCGCCCTCGGGCGACTGGACCCTGGAGACGACTGTCGACGGCAGTCTGCTGAACGAGCAGTACCAGCAGGCCGGTCTGCTCGTGCAGGCCGACGACGACAACTACCTGAAGCTCGACTTCATCGCGGACAACCAGGCCGGCCAGGCGGTGACGCGGCGGATCGAGTTCCGCAGCGAGATCGCCGGGGTGGTCCAGAACCCGCAGCCCGAGGCGGGCAACCTGACCTCGGCGGTGTGGCACCTGCGGCTGGCCCGCACGGGCGACACGTTCACCGCGTCGTACTCGGCCGACGGGACGACCTGGACCGCGTTGCCGACGCTTACCAACAGCGCGGTCGGGGCCACCCCGAAGGTGGGGCTGTTCACCCTCGGCGCCAACCAGACGGCGTCGAAGACCGCCTCGTTCGACTACTTCCGGCTCAGCACGAAGGTGGCCGACGAGACCGCGCCGGTCACCACCTCGGCGGTTTCCGGCACCCCGACCGACGGGTGGCACACCGGGCCGGTGACGATCACGCTCACCGGGGCCGACGAGGCCGGCGGTAGCGGGCTCGCCGGTACGGAGTACCAGCTGGACGGGGCCACCACCTGGACGGCCTACACCGCTCCGGTGGCGGTCAGCGGGGACGGCGAGCACGAGCTTCGGTTCCGCTCGACGGACAAGGCCGGCAACGTGGAGGCGACGAAGACCGTCTCGGTCAAGATCGACGCCACCGCGCCGGTGACCTCGGCGACGTTCGCTCCGGCGAACGACGCCGGCTGGCACAACGGGACCATCCCGGTCGTGCTGGCCGCGACCGACGCCGGTTCCGGCGTCAAGACGGTGGAGTGGTCGCTGGACGGTGGCGCGTGGACGCCGTACTCGGCGCCGGTCGAGGTGACCGGTGACGGGCAGCACGAGCTGCTGTTCCGCTCGACGGACAAGGCGGGCAACGTCGAGACGCTGAAGTCGGCGGTGCTGCGCATCGACGGCAGCAAGCCGACGCTGCTGGTGTCCGGTCTCGCCGACGGCCAGCTCTACGGCGACAGCCAGGACGTCCGGGTGGCCTGGCAGGCCGTCGACCCGTCCTCGGGCATCGCCAGCGTGGTCGGTCAGCTCGACGGCCAGGCGTACGCCAGCGGCACTCTGCAGGCCATGTACGACCTGTCGCTCGGCCTGCACGAGCTGACCGTTACCGCGACCGACAAGGCGGGCAACAAGACCACCTCGACGGTCCGGTTCTTCGTCACCACCTCGTTCCGGGACATGCAGAGTCTGCTGGACCGGTTCAAGGCGACGGGGCGGCTCTCGACCAAGGCGCACAAGCAGCTGTCGAACAAGCTCGACGCTGTTCGCGCGTCCGAGGCGGCCGGCGACGACAAGGCGGCGGTCCGGCAGCTGACCGCGTTCCGGACGCTCGCCTCCGACGCCACGTTGGTGTCTGAGGCGGAGGTCCGCGACGTCCTGATCCGGGACGCCGACGCCATGATCGTTCGGCTCGGCGGCGCGGCCAGCAAGGCCGGGGTCAAGGCGAACGACGGTGACTCGGTCAAGGGCACCGGGCGGCTCGGTGGCGATGCCACCCGGCTGGCACCCGGTCGCCAGCTCTGATCCGACGAGGCCCCTCCCCGGCGCTGCGGCGTCGGGGAGGGGCCTCCCTCATCGGTAGTGAGGAGATGTCCGTGACGCGTATCCGCACGGTGTTGGCCGCCGTGTTCGTCGGACTGGCCCTGACCCTGTTCGCCGCCGCCCCGGCGGCGGCCCAAGCAGCTCAGGCCGCCCAGGCCGACAAGCTCAAACTCACGGTGGCTGGCGACGGGGCTCAGGGCGTCACCATCCAGGCCAGCTACGCCGATGGTCGCCGGCTGGAGCAGGTGGTGCGGCTGGTCCTCACCGCCACCGGCCCGGACGGGCAGCGGGTCGGGCCGGTGCAGTTGGAACCGCAGCCCGAGGGGAACGGTTTCTACAGCAGCGGCCCGGTGCTCTCCACCGGCACCTGGAAGGTGACTGTGAACTCCCCGGCTCCGCTGAAGAGCAAGGCCACCGCCACGGTGCAGGCGAAGGCGGCACAGTCACCGCCGGCGCCCAAGCCGGTCGCGGTGACCGAGCCGGCGGACGGCGGCGGAGCGGACTGGTGGCCGTTCGCGGCGGCCGGTCTCGTGCTCGTCGCCGCCGCCATGGGCGTGGCCATGCTCTTCGGCCGCCGCCGCACCGACTGACCAAACAGCATCCAACGAACGGGCCGGGCCGCGACGAGCGGCCCGGCCCGCTCTCGTCGGATCGGCTGGTGATCGACTCGGCATCCTTGAGGTCGGGGCTTCCCGGACCGCAGGTCACCCCGACTTCAAGGAACGCGAGTGGATCATGCCTGGCGCACGCCCAGCGCACGCCTCGCCCCGCTCAGAGGACGGCGCGCAGCGCCGCCAGGTCGTCGTCGCTGGGCTCCCAGGTGCCGGCGGCGGCGTTGGCACGCACCTGCTCGGCCGTGGTGGCGCCGGCGATCACCGAGGTCACCGCCGGCTGGGCGGCCAGCCCGCCGATCGCCACCTGGAGCATCGTCAGACCCCGCTCGGCCGCGTACGCCTCGATCGCCTCGATGGTGTCCCAGTCGGCCGCGGCGAGCCGCTCCGCGTACCGGCCACCACCGGAGAGCCGGCTGCCGGCCGGCGGCTGCCCCTCGCGCTTGTACTTGCCGGTGAGCAGACCGTTGGCGAGCGGGAAGAACGGCAGCATGCCGAGGCCGAACCGCTCACACGCCGGGATCACCTCGGCCTCCACCGAGCGCTCCACCAGGCTGTAGTGGTTCTGCGCGCTGATGAAGCGGGACCGACCGTTGGACGAGGCGACCCAGTCCGCGTCGGCGATCTGCCAGCCGGCGAAGTTGGAGTTGCCCAGGTAGCGGACCTTCCCGTCCCGAACCAGGTCGTCCAGGGCGGCGAGGGTCTCGTCGATCGGGGTGCCCGGGTCGGGCTCGTGCATCTGGTACAGGTCGATGTGGTCGGTGCCGAGCCGGCGCAGCGACGCCTCCACCGCGCGGGCGATGTAACGCCGCGCGCCACGCGCGCCGTAGTCCGGCCCGTTGAGGCCGTTCATGTCCATGCCGAACTTGGTGGCCACCACCACGTCGTCCCGGCGTCCCTTGAGCGCCTGCCCGAGCAGCTCCTCGGAGCTGCCCTGCGGCTCACCGTAGATGTCGGCGGTGTCGAAGAGGGTGATCCCGGCGTCCAGGGCGGCGTCCACCACGGCCCGGGTGCCGTCGAGGTCGAGCTTGCGGCCGAAGTTGTTGCAGCCGATGCCGACCACGGACACCACGAGCCCGGAGTCGCCCAGCCGGCGATAGGTCATCTCAGTCACGAGATCCACCCTATGCCCGCCGACCGCGGGCCATCTCGGCGGCGGCTCAGCCGACCACTTCGGTGACCAGCTCACCCTGGTAGTACAGGCCCAGGTCCCAGTCGGAGTCGGGGCGGTGCTCGCCGCGTGCCCGGCTGCCACCGAGCGCCACGGCGACCACTCCGTCGACTGCGCACAGCCGGTCGGGCAGGTGGGTGGGGATCACCCGACGTCCCAGACCGGTTCCGGGGTCTCCACCACCTCGCTGTCGCCTCGGAACAGCACGAACCTGTCGAAGGAGCGGGTGAACCAACGGTCGTGGGTGACCGCGATGACCGTCCCCGCGAAGGCGTTCAGGCCCGCTTCGAGAGCTTCCGCGCTGGCCAGGTCGAGGTTGTCGGTGGGCTCGTCGAGCAGCAGCAGGGTCGCCCCGGACAACTCCAGCAGCAGCACCAGGAACCGGGCCTGCTGTCCGCCGGAGAGCGTGCCGAAGCGTTGGTCGCCCTGCGCGGCCAGCTCGTAGCGACTGAGCACTCCCATCGCCGCGTGCCGGTCCATCCCGGTGCGGTGCTCGTCACCCCGCCAGAGGATCTCGACGAGCGTCTTGGACATCAGCTCCGGCCGGTCGTGGGTCTGGGAGAAGTGCCCGGGGCGGACCCGGGCGCCGAGGCGTGCGGTGCCGTCGTGCGCCACCGGGGCGAGCGCCGCCGCCCCGTCGACCGGCCCGTTCGCCGGGTCCGGGTCGGTGCCGCCGCGGGCCAGCAGCCGCAGGAAGTGCGACTTGCCGGTGCCGTTGGCACCGAGCACCGCCAGCCGATCGCCGTACCAGATCTCCAGGTCGAAGGGGAAGGTCAGGCCGTCGAGCTCCAGCTGCTCGCAGACGACCGCGCGCTTGCCGGTCCGCCCGCCGCTGAGGCGCATCCGGATGTCCTGGTCCTTCGGCGGTACGGGCGGCGGCCCGGCCTCCTCGAACTTGCGCAACCGGGTCTGCGCGGCCTGGTAGCGCGAGGCCAATCCGTCGTTGTACGCGGCCTTCTGCTTGTACATCAGCATCAGCTCGCGCAGCTTCTGGTGCTCCTCGTCCCAGCGCCGACGCAGCTCGTCGAGGCGGGCGTGGCGAGCCACCCGAGCCTCGTGCCAGCTGGCGAAGCCGCCCGGGTGCACCCAGGCGCTGCCACCCTCGACGGCAACCACCCGGTCGGCGCTCTGAGCCAGCAGCTCACGGTCGTGCGAGACGTAGAGCACCGACTTCGTCGACTCGCGCAGTCGCGCCTCCAGCCATCGTTTGCCGGGCACGTCGAGGAAGTTGTCCGGTTCGTCGAGCAGCAGCACCTCGTCCGGGCCGCGCAGCAGCAACTCCAGGGCGAAGCGCTTCTGCTGCCCCCCGGAGAGGGTGCGCACCGGCCGGTCCCGGACGGCGTCCCAGGGCTGGCCGAGCACGATTGTCGCGACGGTGTCGAAGAGCACCTCGACGTCGTACCCGCCGGCCTCGCCCCAGGCGCCGAGCGCATCGGCGTACGCCAGCTGGGCCTTGCCCGCGGCGTTGCTGAACTTGCCGTGGGCCTCGGCCGTCCGCATGGCCGCCTCGGTCTCGCCGAGCCGGCGGCCGGCGTCGCGCAGCGCCGGCGGGGCCAGCGACAACGCCAGGTCGGCGAGTGTCGACTCATCACCGATCATGCCGATGAACTGGCGCATCACGCCCAGCCCGCCGGCCCGGGCGACGACGCCGCTGCGCACCGGCAGGTCGCCGGCGACCATCCTCAGCAGCGTCGTCTTTCCCGCGCCGTTCGGCCCGACCAGGGCGACCTTGCTGCCCTCACCGACCCGGAACGACACGTCGGCGAAGAGTTCCCGACCGTCGGGCAGGATGTGCCCGACCGCTGCCACGTCCACGTATCCCACGCCGGGATCCTGCCCCAGTGAGGGTCGGGGAGCATATCCAATTACCGGGTGACGCGCAGCACCCGGAAGCCCTTTTGGCTGGCGTACCGCTCGACCTGCCAGCTCTGCTCGGTGAGCCAGCGTTGCAGCGAGTCGCCGCCGAGGTGTCGGGCGACGACCAACCAGCCGACGCCGTCCGGGGCGAGTCGGGGCAGCCAGCGCAGCAGCAGGTCGTGCAGCCCGTCTTTGCCGATCCGGATGGGTGGGTTCGACCAGAGCTGGGCGAAGCGGACGTCGTCCGGAACGTCGTCCGGTGCGCTGACCCGGACCCGGTCGGCGGCACCGATCCGGGCCGCGTTGGCGGCGGTCAGCTCGCGGGCCCGGGCGTTGACGTCGACGGCCCAGATGGTGCTCGTGGGCGCGAGGTCGGCCAGCACGCAGCTGATCGGTCCGAATCCGCAGCCGAGGTCGAGCAGGTCGCCGCTGGTGTCGGCGGCGGGCAGCTCGGCCTTGCGCAGGAGCACGGCGGTGCCCGGGTCGAGCCGGCTGGCGGAGAAGACCCCGCCGGCCGAGGTGAGCCGGTAGTCGCGGTCGGCGACGGAGAACTCGACCTCGCGCGCCGGGGCGTCGCTGGTGGGCTGAGCGGTGAAGTAGTGGTCGCCGGTCACGCGGCAATTCTCGCATCGGCCCGGGGACGGTCGTCGGCGCGATCCTCTTCTCCACGGACCCGGCGCGGCGCACGCCCACATTTACCCAATATTACCCCCTAAAGGGACAATGCCTCCTACTCTGGGCGACATGGTGTATCGGTACCAGTCCGATGAGGACGCTTTCGAGGAGTACCCGGAGCCCGGGTCCGATCTGTCGGCGCTCGGCGCCGGTCCGCCCCCGCCGGCCGGGCCGTCACCGTCGCGCTTCCCCGCGCCCTCGCTGCCCCGGCCGAACCAACTCTCGCTGCCATCGTCGCAGCCGGTGCCGACTCGTGCCGACATCCCACCCGCGCCGCCCCGCAGCCAGATCTACACCTCGGCGACACCGATGGAGCCGCCCGCCCGACGCGGCGGCGGCCGACTGTGGCAGGTACTGATCGGCGGCGCAGCCGTTCTGGTGCTGCTCGCCCTGTGCGGCCTCGGTGCCGCCGCGCTGCTCATCGACCGCGACGACCAGCCACAGAACAACCCGACGTACCAGCCGAACGCCGCCCCCACATCGGCCGCGCCGGAACGGCTGACCCTCGACTCCCGGGACACCGACCAGGCTCCGCTCACCGCCAAGGAACTCTTCCCCGGCAAGGAGCTGAAGCTCACCGACGGTCAGCCGAGTTATCAGGTACTCAAGACCCAGTCCAGCGGCAGTTGCGCAGTCGCCGCCACCGACGAGGTCGCCGACCTGCTGGTCCGGCTCGGCTGCAACCAGGTCGTCCGGGCCACGCTGAGCACGCCCGACGACAGCCACCTGGTCACCGCCGGCCTGTTCAACCTCACCGACAAGGTCAGCGCGGAACGAACCCGAGACCGGCTCCGGCAACTGCTCGACGAGCGGCAGGGCCGATTCCGTGGCCTCACCGCCGACGACGTCGACGGCACCGACGTCCTGGCCAGCGCGCCGGCACGTGTCGGCTGGCAGGTCCGCGGCCACTACCTGGCGTACGCCCTGGTGGTTCGCAAGGACGGAGCGGCGGTCAAGGCGGGTGACGCCAAGGTCCGCGAGATCCTGTTCGACATGATCGAGCTGCACCTCAGCCGGGGCGTGCTACAGAGCCGGGCCGACGGTGGCACCGCCGCACAACCCACGGCGGCCCCGACCGGCAGCACCGCGAGCCAGGGCAGCGACGGCGGCCTGCCGGGCGACTGACCCCGCAGGCGGTCAGCCCTCGATCGGGACCCGCAACCGGCGGGTGAGGGTGGCGCGGTGGGCGTACTCGGCCGGATCGGTCGGGTAGCCGACGGCGACCAGGGTCAGCCCGCGCGCGGGGGCCACGGTCACCTCGCTGGACCGCTCCCGCTGGGTGAGCAGAGTGCCCGGCCACTCGACCGGGCGGCGGCCGTCCCCGGCCACCAGCATGGCCCCCACCAGGCTGCGCACCATCGCCTGGCAGAACGCGTCGGCCTGCACGGTGGCGACCAGGATGCCGTCCGGGTCGCGACGCCAGTCCAGCCGGGTCACCTCGCGCAGCGTGGTGGCGTGCTCCTTGCGCCGGCAGTACGCGGCGAAGTCGTGCTCCCCCACCAGCCCGGTCGCGGCGGCGTTCAGCGCGGCCAGGTCCAACGGCTTCGGCCAGGCCAGCACCTCGTGCCGGCGCAGCGGCTCGGCGCCGAAGGGCGCATCGGTGACCCGGTACTCGTAGCGCCGGAAGGTGGCCGAGAACCGGGCGTCGAAGTCGGCCGGCACCTCGGTCATCGCCCGTACGCGCACGTCGGTGGGGAGCAGCCGGGCCAGGCGACGCAGCAGCCGCCCCTCGTGCTCGCGCCACACGTCCACCGGCAGGTCCAGGTGGCACACCTGCCCCGTGGCGTGCACCCCCGCGTCGGTCCGTCCGGCCACCGTCAGACCGGTGGCCGTACCGACGCCGAGGACCAGGTCCAGGGTTTCGACGAGCACCCCCGCGACGGTGCGCCGGGTCGGCTGGGCTGCCCAGCCGGAGAAGTCGGTGCCGTCGTACGAGACGTCCAGCCGCAGCCGGATCCGCTCGTCCACCCTCGTACCTCCTGTTACGGGTCGGGCCCGACACCCCGATGGGGTGCCGGGCCCGACAATGCCCTTGATCAGGCCTTGTTCTCGGTGGCCTCGTCGCTGTCCTCGCGGGCGGCGTCGGTGTCACCGGACGCCGACACCGGCGCCTCGGAGTCCTGGTCGGCCGGAGCCGACTGCGGGGCCTCGTCGGCCGGGGCGAGCGCCTCGACCTTGTCCTGCTGCGCGGCCTTGCGGGCGGCGGTCTTCTTGTTCGCCTTCGGCTCGGCGACCTGAAGCTCCTCCACCAGCTCGATGATGGCCATCGGCGCGTTGTCACCCTTGCGCGGACCGGTCTTCACGATCCGGGTGTAACCGCCGGGGCGGTTGGAGTACCGGGGCGCGATCTGGTCGAACAGGGCGTAGACCACGTCCTTGTCCTTGACGACACCCAGCACCCGACGCCGCGAGGCGAGGTCACCGCGCTTGGCCTTGGTGATGAGCTGCTCGGCCAGCGGGCGCAGCCGCCGGGCCTTCGTCTCGGTGGTCTGGATCTTGCCGTGCTGGAACAGCGCGGTCGCCAGGTTGGCGAGCATCAGCCGCTCGTGCGAGGGGCTGCCGCCGAGGCGGGGGCCCTTGGTGGGCGTGGGCATTTTTGGTGCTCCTCAGTTGTGGCGGCAGCGCGGACTAGAGCTGCTCGGTCTCGCGGTAGTCGTCGGTGTCGTAGTCGGCCTCGCCGAAGGTGTCCACGACGTGCGCCGGGTCGAAGTTCGGAGCCGAGTCCTTCAGCCCGAGACCCATCCCGGCGAGCTTCATCTTGACCTCGTCGATCGACTTCTGACCGAAGTTGCGAATGTCGAGGAGGTCGGCCTCGGTACGCCCGATGAGCTCACCAACGGAGTTGATGCCCTCGCGCTTGAGGCAGTTGTAGGAGCGGACGGTGAGGTCCAGCTCCTCGATCGGCAGGGCAAGGTCCGCCGCCAGCTGGGCGTCCTGCGGGGACGGCCCGATGTCGATGCCCTCGGCGGTCTCGTCCAGCTCCCGGGCCAGACCGAACAGCTCCACGAGCGTCGAACCGGCGGAGGCCAGCGCGGTACGCGGACCCATCGACGGCTTGGTCTCGACGTCGATGATCAGCCGGTCGAAGTCGGTGCGCTGCTCGACACGGGTCGCCTCGACGCGGTAGGTCACCTTCAGCACCGGCGAGTAGATCGAGTCGACCGGGATCCGGCCGATCTCGGCGCCGGACTGCTTGTTCTGCGCCGCCGTCACGTAGCCCCGGCCCCGCTCGACGGTCAGCTCCATGTCGAGCCGACCCTTGCCGTTCAGGGTGGCGAGCTTGAGATCCGGGTTGTGCACCGAGACACCGGCCGGCGGCTGGATGTCGCCTGCGGTCACGTCGCCCGGACCCTGCTTGCGCAGGTACATGCTGACCGGCTCGTCGTGCTCGGAGCTGACGCACAGCTCCTTGATGTTCATGACGAGCTCGACCACGTCCTCCTTGACACCGGGGATCGTGGTGAACTCGTGCAGCACACCGTCGATCTTGATCGAGGTGACGGCCGCGCCCGGGATCGACGACAGCAGCGTGCGCCGCAGCGAGTTACCCAGGGTGTAGCCGAAGCCCGGCTCCAGCGGCTCGATGGCGAACCGGGACCGGGTCTCGTTGATCGACTCCTCGGAGAGGGAGGGTCGCTGGCTGATGAGCATCTTTTCTCTTCTCTTCCGGGGCGCCCGCTATTTGACGCCCACGACACAAACTGTTCCGGTGGCCCGCCCCGAGGGGCGGGCCACCGAACGAGCTCGGACTACTTGGAGTAGAGCTCGACGATCAACTGCTCCTGGACCTGCGTGTCGATGACCTGCCGGGCCGGGAGGGAGTGCACGAGCACCTTCATCTGGCTCGGGATGGCCTCAAGCCACGCCGGAACCGTCCGCGAGCCGGCCTGAGCCTGCGCGACGATGAACGGGGTGAGCTCCTTGCTCTTGCCCCGAACCTCGATGATGTCGTGCTCCTTGACGCGGTACGACGGGATGTCGACCTTCTTGCCGTTCACCGTGAAGTGACCGTGCTTGACCAGCTGGCGGGCCATGTCCCGCGAGTGGGCGTAGCCGGCCCGGTAAACGACGTTGTCCAGCCGCGACTCGAGGATCTGCAGGAGGACCTCACCGGTCTTGGCCTGCTTGCCAACGGCTTCCTCGTAGTAACCGCGGAACTGCTTCTCCAGCACGCCGTAAACCCGGCGGGCCTTCTGCTTCTCACGGAGCTGGAGCAGGTACTCCGTCTCCTTGGTGCGGCCGCGGCCGTGCTGCCCGGGCGGGAACGGCCGGGACTCGAACGGGCACTTCGGACCATCGCACTTGCTGCCCTTGAGGAACAGCTTCATCTTCTCCCGCCGGCAACGGCGGCAGTCTGCACCGGTGTAACGAGCCATCTCTCTCTACCTCTCAGACCCGGCGACGCTTCGGCGGACGGCACCCGTTGTGCGGCTGCGGGGTGACGTCGGCGATCTGCCCGACCTCGAGGCCCACGGCCTGCAGCGAACGGATGGCGGTCTCCCGGCCGGAGCCGGGACCCTTGACGAACACGTCGACCTTGCGCATGCCGTGCTCCATGGCGCGACGCGCGGCAGCCTCGGCGGCCAGCTGCGCGGCGAACGGAGTCGACTTGCGGGAGCCCTTGAAGCCGACCTGGCCGGCGGAGGCCCAGGAGATGACCGCACCGGTCGGGTCCGTGATGGACACGATGGTGTTGTTGAACGTGCTCTTGATATGCGCCTGCCCGTGGGCGACGTTCTTGCGTTCCTTGCGCCGGACCTTCTTTACAGCGGCTCCGGCACGAGCCTTCGGTGGCATAAGTCTGTGCGCTCCTAGTTGACTTTCCGGATCGGGTTGCGGCCCGCCCTACCTCGGCGACGGCCGACCCCGTCATCCGGTCAAGAACTACTTCTTGCCGGGCTTCTTCTTGCCGGCGACGGTCCGCTTCGGGCCCTTGCGGGTCCGTGCGTTGGTCTTGGTCCGCTGGCCACGCACGGGCAGACCCCGGCGGTGCCGGATGCCGGCGTAGCAGCCGATCTCAACCTTGCGGCGGATGTCAGCGGCGACCTCGCGGCGCAGGTCGCCTTCAACCTTGTAGTTGCCCTCGATGTGGTCGCGGAGCTGCACGAGCTCCTCGTCCGTGAGGTCCCGAGCGCGCTTGTCCGGCGAGATGCCGGTGGCGGCGAGTGTCTCCAGGGCGCGGGTGCGACCGACCCCGAAGATGTAGGTGAGCGCGATCTCCAACCGCTTTTCGCGGGGGAGATCCACGCCGACTAGACGTGCCATGTGCGGGCGTACTCCTCGTGATGTGTGGCGGAGGTGTGGACCCGTCCCACCCCGCTACCGGCCGTCCCGTCTTTCCGACGCGGTGAGCGCCGGCGACCGGGATCGGTCGCTGCCCGAGCGGGCCCCGGCCTCCGACCGGGGGTCAGCCACGCTGAGGTACGTCTGGCGTACCGCTCGCGGCTGGGACGAGCATGTGTGATGTGTGTGTCGCTGCGGATCTACCGGGACCAACGCCACCCGGCCGTGTTCCGGCCGGAGGGGCTGAGTCAGCCCTGGCGCTGCTTGTGGCGCGGGTCGCTGCAGATGACCATGACCCGGCCGTGCCGGCGGATAACCCGGCACTTCTGGCAGATCCTCTTGACGCTCGGCTTGACCTTCACGGTTGCCTTACTTCCCATCTGGCCCGGGGACGCGTTCTACGCGACACCGGACGTCGAAGACGGACACGGGACTTCCCGGCCGTCGTCAGGACTACTTGTAGCGGTAGACGATGCGCCCGCGGGTCAGGTCGTACGGCGAAAGTTCGACGACGACCCGGTCCTCCGGAAGGATGCGGATGTAGTGCTGCCGCATCTTGCCGCTGATGTGAGCCAACACCTTGTGGCCGTTCGCGAGCTCCACCCGGAACATGGCGTTCGGCAGGGGCTCGATGACCCGACCCTCGATCTCAATGGCTCCGTCTTTTTTCGGCATGTCCTCCGCTGTCCTGACGTCGATTGCTCCGGGCGGCCCACAACGTCTTACACGGAAATCTGATCAGAATCAGAAGCCCGCGCCAGCCGCGGCTCCAGCTCCCACCGAAGCGCAGGGTGGGCATGCCGGAGTGGACGCTGTGCGCCGATCTGAAAGTGTACGCCCGCCTGCAGCCCGCCGCCAAACCGACCACCCACCGACCCGCGCGGCGCCCCAAACAACCCCACCCCAAGCACCGTTGATCATGAAGTTGTTGTCACGACACGCCGTCGCCGGTGGCGATAACTTCATGATCAACGGGGCGGGCGGGGGTGGAGTCAGAGGGTTGGTGGAGGGTTGTCCGGTTCGGCGGCGCGCTTTGCCCGCTTGCGCTCTCGGCGGCGTTGGCGCTTTTCGGCCTGGCGCTGGGGCTCTTTCGCGGCCAGCCCCGTGAACGTGCGGACCACCAGCACCGCACCCCATGGCCCCGCCACCCAGCCCGGCCAGAAGTAGAGCAGTTCCTGGCTGAGCACCGACGTCACCGCCCACATGGTCACCACGATGGCGATCACCCGCAGGTACGGGAGCCACACCTCGGCCAACCAGCGGGCGGTGACGCCCCCGGTGAGGGCCGGGCCGGGCTGGTCACCCAGCAGGCCCACGGTCGGCACGGCGGCCGGCGCCAGGCCCGACCGCTGCGCTGGCGTCACCGGCGGCAGGTCGGTGAGCAGGACCTCCAGGTCGGCGTACGTGCGTGCCGCGTAGGCCCGCTGCAACCGCTCGTCGTACTCGTGCAGATCCAACCGGCCCTCGTCCAGGGCCACCCGCAACCGGTCGGCCACCGCCGCGCGGTCCGAGTCCGCGGCTCGCATCCCGTCGCGCCCGTCCATGACGGCAAGCATGCCACCGTCGCGCCAGTCCCGTCCGACCCCCAACGTCGGTCGATCATGAAGTTGTTGCCCGCCGCACCGGCGTGTCAGGGCAATAACTTCATGATCATCGGACGGGGTGCGAAGCTAGGGGGTTTTTGTGGCTGCTGGTTGGCGTGCGGTTACCAGATCGCCCAGGCGGGTTCGGCCGCCGTCGAACGCGGTGAGCACCCAGACGCCGTCCGGCAGCAGAGCCATCGAGTGCTCCACGTGCGCGGCCACCGAGCCGTCCCGGGTGACGACCGTCCACCCGTCGGCCAGCTCGGCCGTACGCGGGGACGCCATGGTGATCATCGGCTCGATGGCCAACGCCATGCCGGGAACCAGTCGCGGCCCCTTGCCCGGCCGACCATGGTTGAGCACGTGCGGGTCCTGGTGCATCTCGGTGCCGATGCCGTGCCCGCCGTAGCCGTCGACGATGCCGTACCGGCCGCCCTTGCGAACGGCGGTCTCCACGGCGTGCGAAATGTCGGTGAGGCGGCCCTTGCCGCTGGCCGCGCCCCGGGCGGCGGCGGCGATGCCGGCCCACATCGCGTCCTCGGCGACCTCGGCCATCTTCAGCAGCGCCGGGTCGACGTCGCCGACCCCGACCGTGATCGCGGAGTCGCCGTGCCACCCGTCCAGCACCGCGCCGCAGTCGATGGAGATCAGGTCACCGGCCCGGAGCACCTGCTTCGGCGACGGGATGGCGTGCACGACCTGCTCGTTGACCGAGGAGCAGATCGACGCCGGAAAACCGTGATAACCCTTGAACGACGGAACGCCACCCGCCTCGCGGATGGTCGCCTCGGCGATGGCGTCCAGATCGGCGGTGCTCACGCCGGGGGCAACAGCCTCCCGCATTCGGCGGAGCGCCTCGGCCACCACCAGCCCGGCGGCCCGCATCTTCTCGATCTGGTCAGGGGTCTTCAGCTGGATGTCCAGCTGGGGACGACGCATGGAGCGGTTACCTTTCGTTGCCGAACAGCGGGGCACATAACGCGTACCCCGCTGTTCGCACTCTATCCGCCGTGGCCCGGCCGGACCTCAGCCGCCGTACGACCGCAACGCGTCGATGGCCCGGGTGGTGACGTCCTCCACCGGCCCGGTGGCGTCGATCCCGACCAGCTTGCCCTGAGCGCCGTAGTAGTCGACCAGGGGTGCGGTCTTCTCGCTGTACTCACGAAGCCGCGTGGCGATCGTCTCCGGCTTGTCGTCGTCGCGCTGGAACAGCTCGGCGCCGCACCTGTCACAGATGCCCGGCCGGGTGGTGGCGTCGAACTCGACGTGCCAGATCTTGCCGCAGCCCCGGCAGGTACGCCGACCGGAGAGCCGCCGGATCACCTCGTCGTCGTCGACGACCAGCTCCAGGACCAGATCCAGGGCGGTGCCCAGATCGGCGAGGAGCTTGTCCAGAGCGGCCGCCTGCGGAGTCGTCCGCGGGAAGCCGTCGAGCAGG
Organism: Micromonospora sp. DT53; assembly: GCF_049841535.1. Taxonomy (NCBI): domain Bacteria; kingdom Bacillati; phylum Actinomycetota; class Actinomycetes; order Micromonosporales; family Micromonosporaceae; genus Micromonospora; species Micromonospora sp. DT53. The sequence goes on along the minus strand of NZ_JBNCKM010000004.1, from coordinate 523,881 downwards.
AAACCCTCGCTGGCGTCGGGCTCGGCCAGCCGGTCCCGGACCATGTTGATGGTGACCTCGTCCGGGACCAGCTCGCCTGCGTCCATGTACCGCTTCGCCTCGACACCGAGCGGCGTGCCCTGGGTGACGTTCGACCGGAAGATGTCTCCGGTCGAAATCTTCGGCACCGAGAGGTGCGCGGCGATGAACTCGGCCTGTGTGCCCTTGCCCGCCCCCGGCGGGCCAACCAGAACGAGTCTCATCTACCGCAGGAACCCTTCGTAGTTCCGCTGCATGAGTTGGCTCTCGATCTGCTTCACGGTCTCCAGACCGACGCCGACCATGATGAGCACAGCGGTGCCGCCGAACGGGAAGTTCTGGTACTGCTGGTTGTCCAGCCAGATGAAGAAGAAGTTCGGCAGGATCGAGATGACGCCGAGGTAGATCGCGCCCGGCAGGGTGATCCGGCTGAGGATGAAGTCGAGGTAGTCGGCCGTCGGCTTGCCCGGGCGGATACCCGGCACGAACCCGCCGTACTTCTTCATGTTGTCCGCGACCTCGGTCGGGTTGAACGTGATCGAGACGTAGAAGTACGTGAAGAAGATGATCAGCAGGAAGTAGACCGAGATGTAGATCGGGCTGCTCGGGTTGACCAGGTTGTTCTGGATCCACGACTGGGTCTTGCCCGGGTCGGTCTGGTCGAAGAACTGCAGCGCCAACTGCGGCAGGTAGAGCAGCGACGACCCGAAGATGACCGGGATCACACCCGCCTGGTTGACCTTGAGCGGGATGTAGGTCGAGGTGCCGCCGTACATCCGCCGGCCGATCATCCGCTTGGCGTACTGCACCGGGATCCGGCGCTGCGCCTGCTCGATGAAGGTGACCGCGGTGATGACCACCAGGACCAGCGCGATGACCAGGGCGAACATGTCCCAGCCCTTGCTGGTCTTGATCTGCCAGCCCTCGCTGGGCAGCCGCGCCGCGATCGAGGTGAAGATAAGGACGGACATGCCGTTGCCGACGCCGCGGTCGGTGATCAGCTCACCGAGCCACATGACCATGCCGGTGCCGGCGGTCATCGTCATCACCAGGATGGCCAGGGTCAGCCAGTCCGGGATGCCGGTGCCGGTGGGGATGATCGGGAACTGGTCGCACTTGTTCTGGAACAGCTGCCCCGAGCGGGCCAGGGCCACGAAGGCCGAGGCCTGCAGCACGCCGAGACCCAGGGTCAGGTAGCGCGTGTACTGGGTGATCTTCGCCTGACCGGCCTGGCCCTCCTTGCGGAGCTGCTCCAGGCGGGGGATCACGACGGTCAGCAGCTGCAAGATGATCGACGCGGTGATGTAGGGCATGATGCCCAGCGCGAAGACCGAGAGCTGTAGCAGCGCTCCGCCGGAGAAGAGGTTGAGCAGGTTCACCACCCCGGTGGTGTCACCCTGGATGGTGTCGAGGCACTTCTGCACGTTGCCGTACGAGACGCCCGGGCTGGGGAGCGTTGCACCCAGCCGGTAGACCGCGATGATGCCTACTGTGAACAGCAGCTTCTTGCGCAGGTCAGGCGTACGGAACGCACTGAGAAAGGCGGACAGCAACTTCTTCCTCCTGCGCGAGGCGGGCCGCCGGTGATCCCTGGCGGGTCGGGGTGGATCACGGGCGAGTGCCCGCAATCCATGGCTGGGATGGGACTCTAACAGCCTCACCCCGGTCCGGGCAGATGCGCCCGACTACATAAATCGATTCCGATGTTACCGGGCGCTCGAGGCCCCAGGCACACCATGGCGCCCGCCAGTTGCTCTCAACTGGACGGGCGCCATGGTCGTACGCCTTACAGCTCGGTGACGGAGCCGCCGGCGGCAGCGATCTTCTCCTTGGCCGACGCACTGAACGCATGCGCAGACACCTGGAGCGCCACACCGCCGAGGTCCCCGGTGCCGAGGACCTTGACCGGGTGACCCTTGCGGACCGCGCCGGACTCGACGAGCTCCAGCGGGCCGACCTGACCACCATTCGGGAACAGCTCAGCGAGTCGGTCCAGGTTGACCACCTGGAAGACCACCTTGAACTTGTTCTTGAAGCCCTTCATCTTCGGCAGGCGCATGTGGATGGGCATCTGCCCACCCTCGAACGCCGCCGAGATGTTCTTGCGAGCCTTGGAACCCTTGGTACCGCGACCAGCGGTCTTGCCCTTGGAACCCTCACCGCGACCCACACGGGTCTTCGCGGTCTTGGAACCGGGCGCCGGGCGCAGGTGATGCACCTTGATCGTCATTACTCGACCTCCTCGACCTTCACGAGGTGGCTCACAGTGAAGATCATGCCGCGGATCTCGGGCCGGTCCTCCTTGACCACCACGTCGTTGATCCGCTTGAGACCGAGCGAACGCAGCGACTCACGCTGGTTGTGCTTGGTCCCGATACCGGACCGGAGCTGGGTGACCTTCAGGCGTGCCATCAGCGCGCCACCCCCGCACGCGACGCCAGCATGGCAGCCGGCGCGACGTCCTCCACCGGCAGACCACGACGCGCCGCGACCTGCTCGGGGGACTCAAGCCCCTTCAGGGCCGCCACGGTGGCGTGCACGATGTTGATCGGGTTCGACGAGCCGAGGCTCTTGGAGAGCACGTCGTGGATCCCGGCGCACTCCAGCACGGCACGCACCGGTCCACCGGCGATGACACCCGTACCGGCCGAGGCCGGCTTGAGCAGCACCACACCAGCGGCGTCCTCACCCGTCACCGGGTGCGGGATCGACTGACCGATCCGCGGAACCTTGAAGAAGTGCTTCTTGGCCTCCTCGACACCCTTGGCGATGGCCGCAGGCACCTCCTTGGCCTTTCCGTAGCCCACGCCGACCGTGCCGTCGCCGTCGCCCACGATCACCAGGGCGGTGAAGCTGAAGCGACGACCACCCTTCACGACCTTGGCGACGCGGTTGATCGCGACGACCCGCTCAAGGTGCGGGGTCTTCTCGACGGGCGCGTTTCCGCGGCCGCCCTCACGGCGGTTGTCGCGGCGACCACCCTCGTTGCCACCGGACCCGCCGCCACGGCGCTGTTGACCTGGCATCAGCAGCCTTCCTTCTCTCTCGTGACGGGGTTGTTAGAACTCGAGCCCGGCTTCGCGGGCGGCGTCGGCAAGCGCGGCGACTCGCCCCGCGTACCGGTTACCACCGCGGTCGAAGACGACCTTGGAGACGCCGGCGGCCTTGGCCCGCTCGGCGAGCAGCGCGCCCACCTTGCCAGCCAGGGCGCTCTTGTCGCCCTCCGCACCGCGCAGCGAGGCGTCCAGGGTCGACGCCGACGCCAGGGTGTGACCCTTGGTGTCGTCGACGACCTGGGCGACCATGTGCCGCAGCGAGCGGGTGACGACCAGGCGCGGACGCTCGGCCGTACCGCTGACGTTCTTGCGGACGCGGAAGTGTCGACGCGCACGCCCAACGGCGCGCTTGGCGGCGACACCGCGGCGGCGCTTGAGCAGCGTGGCGCTCACTTCTTACCTGCCTTTCCAGCCTTGCGGCGGATGACCTCGCCCTGGTACTTGACGCCCTTGCCCTTGTAGGGCTCCGGCGGGCGGATCTTCCGGATGTTGGCGGCGACCTCACCGACCTGCTGCTTGTCGATGCCAGCCACGTGGAACAGGGTCGGCCGCTCCACCGTGAAGGTGATGCCCGCCGGGGCGGGGACGACCACCGGGTGCGAGAACCCGAGCGCGAACTCGAGGTCCGAACCCTTGGCGGTGACCCGGTAACCGGTGCCGGCGATCTCCAGGCTCTTGCGGTAGCCCTCGGTGACCCCGACGATCATGTTGGCAACCAGCGTACGGCTCAGGCCGTGGAGTTCCTTGGCCTTGCGCTCGTCGTTCGGCCGGTTGACGCTCAGCTGCCCATCCTCGGCCCGCTCGACCGTGATCGGCTCGGCGAGGGTGTGCTGGAGCTGGCCCTTGGGGCCCTTGACCTTGACGGTCTGCCCGTCGATCGTGATGTCGACGCCGGCTGGCACCGGGATCGACTTACGTCCAATTCGCGACATTTCTACCTGTCTCCCGTTACCAGACGAAGGCGAGGACTTCCCCGCCAACACTCCGCTTGCGGGCCTGCCGGTCGGTCAGCAGCCCCTGGGACGTCGAAATGATCGCCACGCCCAGCCCACCGAGCACCCGCGGGAGCCCGTCCGACTTGGCGTACACCCGGAGACCGGGCTTGGACACGCGCTTGATGCCGGCCAGGCTCCGCTCGCGGTTCTGGCCGTACTTCAGCTCGACGACCAGTCGCTTGCCGACGGCACCCTCCTCGGGCTCCTCGACCGACCAGGTGGCGATGTAACCCTCGGCCTTCAAGACCTCGGCGATGTTCGCCTTGATCTTGGAGTAGGGCATCTTCACCTGATCGTGGTACGCCTGGTTGGCGTTACGCAGACGCGTGAGCATGTCTGCGATCGGGTCGGTCATCGTCATGGATTTCGTCAGCCTTTCTCGCCGGGGTTCCCGGGGCATCAGCCCCGGGCCTACGGCGAAGAGCAATACCTAATCGGTGCAGGAGTTCCCGGCCGACGGCCGGGACGCGGTCGCCCTTACCAGGAAGCCTTGGACACGCCCGGCAGCTCACCACGGTGAGCCATCTCCCGGATGCAGACCCGGCAGAGCCCGAACTTGCGGTAGACCGCCTTCGGACGCCCGCACCGCTGGCAGCGGGTGTACGCGCGAACCGAGAACTTCGGCTTCGCGGCCGCCTTGATGATCAGCGCCTTCTTGGCCATCTCAGTTCTCCTTGAACGGGAAGCCCAGGAGCTTGAGCAGCGCCCGTCCCTCGTCGTCGGTCGTGGCGGTCGTGACCACCGTGATGTCCATGCCCCGCTGGCGATCGATCCGGTCCTGGTCGATCTCGTGGAACACCGACTGCTCGGTCAGACCGAACGTGTAGTTGCCGTGCCCGTCCAGCTTGCGCCCGTCCAGGCCGCGGAAGTCGCGGATACGCGGCAGCGCGATGGAGAGCAGCCGGTCCATGAACTCCCACATCCGGTCGCCGCGAAGGGTGACCTTCGCGCCGATCGGCATGCCCTCGCGGAGCTTGAACTGCGCGATGGACTTGGTCGCCCGCCGCACCTGCGGCTTCTGACCGGTGATCGTGGCGAGGTCGCGGACCGCACCGTCGATCAGCTTGGCGTCGCGAGCAGCCTCACCGACACCCATGTTGACGACGATCTTGACCAGCCGCGGCACCTGCATGGGGTTGCCGTAGCTGTTCTGCTCACGCAGCTGGGCCGCGATCTCGTTGCGGTACCGCTCCTTGAGGCGCGGCATGGTCTTTTCGGTAGCCGTGGTCATCACAGGTCCTTACCGGTGCTACGCGCGATGCGGACCTTCTGGCCGTTGTCGTCGAACCGGTAACCGACGCGGGTCGGCTTGCCGTCGGAGTCCAGGACCTGCACGTTCGAGACGTGGATCGGGGCCTCCTGAGTGACGATGCCGCCGGTCTTGGCGCCACGCTGGGTGGTGCTGATTCGGGTGTGCTTCTTGACCCGGTTCACGCCCTCGACCAGGACCTTGTCCTGCCGCGGGTAGGCCGCAATGACCTTGCCCTTGGCGCCCTTGTCCTTGCCGGCGATGATGACGACCGTGTCGCCCTTCTTGACCTTCACGGTCACAACACCTCCGGCGCGAGGGAAATAATCTTCATGAACCGCTTGTCCCGCAGCTCCCGGCCCACCGGGCCGAAGATGCGGGTACCACGCGGGTCCCCGCCGTCCTTGATGATGACGGCGGCGTTCTCGTCGAAGCGGATGTACGAGCCGTCCGGACGCCGCCTCTCCTTGGCCGTGCGAACGACGACAGCCTTGACGACATCGCCCTTCTTCACACCGGCACCCGGGATCGCGTCCTTGACCGTGGCCACGATGACGTCGCCGATGCTCGCGTAGCGCCGACCCGAGCCACCGAGAACCCGGATGCAAAGGATCTCCCGAGCACCCGTGTTGTCGGCGACGCGCAGTCGCGACTCCTGCTGAATCACGTCTATCTCCTATGTCTGCCGGTTCTCCGGCCGCCGGAGCGGCCGGAGCCTGGCGGAACCTACGCCCGACGCAACGCCGGGCTCGAGCCTTCGCTACTTGGCCTTTTCCAGGATCTCCACGATCCGCCAACGCTTGGTGGCGCTCAGCGGCCGGGTCTCCATGATGAGAACCCGGTCACCGGTGCCAGCGGCGTTCTGCTCGTCGTGCACCTTCAGCTTGGCCGTACGGCGCATGATCTTGCCGTACAGCGCGTGCCGAACCCGGTCCTCGACCTCGACAACGACGGTCTTGTCCATCTTGTCGCTGATCACCAGGCCCTCGCGGACCTTGCGGCGCGACCGCGCGGCGGCGGTGGCGGTCTCTTCGGTCATGATGCAGTCACCTCAGTCGGCGCGGCCGAGAGCCCCAGCTCGCGCTCACGCATGATCGTGTAGATCCGGGCGATCTCCCGGCGGATGACCTGCAGCCGCCGGTTGTTGTCCAGCTGCCCGGTTGCGGCCTGCACGCGGAGGTTGAACAGCTCCGCCTTGGCCTCCCGCAGCTTCGTGACCAGCTCCTCTTCGGAGAGCTCACGCAGCTCGGTCGCCTTAACGCCCGCTGCCATCAGGATTCACCCACTTCGCGCGTAACAATGCGGCACTTCATCGGGAGCTTGTGGATCGCGCGACGCATGGCCTCTCGCGCGGTCTGCTCGTTGGGGAAGGACATCTCGAAGAGAACCCGCCCCGGCTTGACGTTGGCGACCCACCACTCGGGCGAACCCTTACCGGAACCCATCCGGGTCTCGGCAGGCTTCTTGGTGAGGGCCTGGTCCGGGAAGATCGTGATCCAGACCTTGCCACCACGCTTGATGTGGCGAGTCATCGCGATACGTGCCGACTCGATCTGCCGGTTCGTCACGTACGCCGGCTCGAGAGCCTGGATCCCGAACTCGCCGAACACCACCCGGTTACCACCCTTGGACGCGCCACTGCGGTCCGGGTGGTGCGGCTTGCGGAAGCCCTTCGGAGGCTTGCGCGGCATCAGCATCTGTCAGCCCTCCTGCTGCGTTTCTGCCGGAGCAGCAGTGGCGGCGACAGCTGCGCTGTCGACCGGCTCGCCGCTCGGCGTCTCGGCCTGCTGCGCGATGGTGGTCGCAGCAGCCCGACCGGCCTCGGTGCCACCAGCCGTGGTGCCGGACGAACCCGACCGGCCACGACGCGGACGCTCGGGACGGTCGCCACGCTCACCACGACGCGGGCGGGACGGACCGGCCTCGGCCGGAGCCTCCCGGCCGCCCATGACGGCGTCGCCCTTGTAGATCCAGACCTTCACACCGATCCGGCCGAACGTGGTACGGGCCTCGAAGAAGCCGTACTCGATGTTGGCCCGCAGCGTGTGCAGCGGAACCCGGCCCTCACGGTAGAACTCGGTCCGGCTCATCTCGGCGCCGCCGAGGCGACCCGAGACCTGAACCCGGATGCCCTTGCAGACCGGGTTCTTCATCGCCGACTGCATGGCCTTACGCATCGCCCGACGGAAGCTGACCCGGCTGGACAGCTGCTCGGCCACGCCCTGCGCGACAAGCTGGGCGTCCGACTCGGGGTTCTTCACCTCGATGATGTTCAGCTGAACCTGCTTGCCGGTGAGCTTCTCGAGCTCTCCGCGGATCCGGTCGGCCTCCGCACCCTTACGGCCGATGACGATGCCCGGCCGGGCGGTGTGGATGTCGACGCGGACCCGGTCGCGGGTGCGCTCGATGTCGACCTTGGAAATCCCGGCACGCTCGAGGCCCTTGGACATCATGCGGCGGATCTTGACATCCTCGCCGATGTAGTCCTTGTAGAGCTTGTCCGCGAACCAGCGGGACTTCCAGTCGGTCGAGATGCCGAGCCGGAACCCAGTGGGGTGAACCTTCTGACCCATTACTCGGCGTCCTCCGTCTTGCTCTGCGCTTCGGCCGGTGCGGCCTCCGTGGCCGGGGCGGCCTTCTTCGCCGCGGCCTTCCTCGGCGCTGCCGGCGCGACCGCTTCGACCGCCACAGTGATGTGGCAGGTGCGCTTGCGGATTCGGTACGCCCGACCCTGCGCCCGCGGCTGGAACCGCTTCATCGTCGGGCCCTCGTCCACGAAGGCCTCGCTGACGAGCAGCGCGTCGGGGTCCAGCCGCTCGTTGTTCTCCGCGTTGGCGATCGCGCTAGCGAGCACCTTGTACACCTGCTCGCTCGCAGCCTGCGGCGCGAACTGCAGCACCGTGAGCGCCTCCTTCGCGGGCAGGCCGCGGACGAGGTTGACCACCCGGCGCGCCTTCATCGGCGAGATGCGCACGTGCCGCGCAACCGCCCGCGCGCCCGGAAGCACCGGAGCGTCGCCCTTTCCTGGCATCGCTGTAACCCCTTGTTCCCTCTATCCGTATGCCCGCGGCGTCAGCGCCGACGGCTCTTCCGGTCGTCCTTCTCGTGACCCTTGAACGTGCGGGTCAGCGCGAACTCGCCGAGCTTGTGCCCGACCATCGCCTCGGTCACGAACACCGGGACGTGCTTGCGTCCGTCATGCACGGCGATCGTGTGCCCCAGCATCTCGGGGATGATCGTCGAGCGCCGCGACCAGGTCTTGATCACGTTCTTGGAACCCTTGTCGTTCTGAACTTCCACCTTCTTGAGCAGGTGGTCGTCGACGAACGGGCCCTTCTTCAGGCTGCGAGGCATGTCTTATCTCCCTCAGCCGCGCTTACGCGTGGCGTAGCGGCGGCGGACGATCAGCCGGTCACTCGGCTGGCCCTTACGGCGGGTGCGGCCCTCGGGCTTACCCTGCGGGTTGACCGGGTGGCGACCACCGGAGGTCTTACCCTCACCACCACCGTGCGGGTGGTCGACCGGGTTCATGGCGACACCACGGACGGTCGGGCGCTTGCCCTTCCACCGCATCCGGCCGGCCTTACCCCAGTTGATGTTCGACTGGTCGGCGTTGCCGATCTCGCCGACGCTGGCGCGGCAGCGCACGTCGACACGCCGGATCTCACCGGACGGCATACGAAGGGTCGCGTACGCGCCCTCACGGCCGAGCAGCTGGATGCCGACGCCTGCGGAACGGGCCAGCTTGGCCCCGCCACCCGGACGCAGCTCCACGTTGTGGATCGTGGTACCGACCGGGATGTTGCGCAGCGGCAGGTTGTTACCCGGCTTGATGTCGGCGCCCGGACCGGACTCGACGCGGTCGCCCTGCTTCATGTCCTTCGGCGCGATGATGTACCGCTTCTCGCCGTCGGCGTAGTGCAGCAGCGCGATGCGCGCCGTGCGGTTCGGGTCGTACTCGATGTGAGCGACCTTCGCCGGCACGCCGTCCTTGTCGACCCGCTTGAAGTCGATCAGACGGTACTGACGCTTGTGACCGCCGCCGTGGTGTCGCGTCGTGATCCGGCCGTGGGCGTTACGCCCGCCCTTCTTCGGCAACGGAGCCAGCAGCGACTTCTCCGGCGTGGACCGGGTGATCTCGGCGAAGTCAGCGACGCTGGAGCCACGTCGGCCCGGCGTCGTCGGCTTGTACTTACGGATAGCCATTGTCTACACCCCTCAGCTGACCGGGCCGCCGAAGGCCTCGATACGGTCACCGTCAGCCAGCTTCACGATCGCCCGCTTGGTCGCCTTGCGCTGACCGAAGCCGGTCTTGGTGCGCTTGCGCTTACCCTGGCGGTTGAGCGTGTTGACCGTCAGGACGCGGACGTTGAAGATCTGCTGGATAGCGATCTTGATCTCGGTCTTGTTCGCGTCCGGGTGCACCAGGAAGGTGTACCAGTTCCGGTTCAGCTCGCTGTAGCTCTTCTCCGAGACGACCGGCGCCACGATGATGTCGCGCGGGTCGGCGATGGTGCTCACTTGCCACCCTCCTCGGTGGTCTCGGCGGGCACGCCCAGGAACTCGTCGAGGGCGTCCTTGGTGAAGACCACGTCGTCGGCCACCAGCACGTCGTACGTGTTCAGCTGGCCGGACTCGATCAGGTGCACGCGCGGCTCGTTGCGCAGCGACACCCAGTTCAGCTCGTCGGTGCTGCTCAGCACGACCAGGACCCGACGGGCCTCGGTGAGCTTGGTCAGCGTGGCCAGGGCCGCCTTGGTCGACGGCTTCTCGCCCGAGACGAACGCCTCGACGACGTGCACCTGCCCGGCGCGTGCCCGGTCGGAGAGGGCACCGCGCAGCGCGGCGGCCTTCATCTTCTTCGGGGTCCGCTGGCTGTAGTCGCGCGGCACGGGACCGTGCACGACGCCACCGCCGGCGAACTGCGGCGCGCGGATCGAGCCCTGCCGGGCGCGACCGGTGCCCTTCTGCTTGTACGGCTTCTTGCCGCCACCGGCGACCTCGCCGCGGGTCTTGGCCTTGTGCGTGCCCTGTCGGGCCGCCGCGAGCTGGGCCACCACGACCTGGTGCATCAGCGCGACGTTGGCCTGCACGTCGAAGATGTCCGCCGGCAGCTCGACCGAGCTGCTGGTGGTGCCTTCGACGGTGCGCACGTCAACGGTGGTCACTTGGCCGCACCGCCCTTCTTCACCTTGCTCTTGGCCGCGGTCCGGACCAGAACCAGCGCGCCCTTGGGGCCAGGAATGGCACCCCGGACGAGCAGCAGGTTGTTCTCGGTGTCGACCGCCTGGACGGTGAGGTTCTGCACGGTGTACCGGACGCCACCCATGCGGCCGGCCATCCGGGTGCCCTTGAAGACACGACCCGGAGTGGCGCAGGCGCCGATGGAGCCGGGCGAACGGTGCTTACGCTCGACACCGTGACCGGCGCCCAGGCCGTGGAAGCCGTGCCGCTTCATCGGGCCGGCGTAACCCTTGCCCTTGGTCTTGCCGGTGACGTCGATGGTGACGCCGACCGGGAACTCCTCGACCGTGACTTCCTGGCCGAGCGAGTATTCCCCAGCGTCAGTGGTGCGCAGCTCGACGATGTGCCGGCGCGGCGCCACGTCCGCCTTGGCGTAGTGCCCGCTGACCGGCTTCTTGACCTTGCGCGGGTCGATGGTGCCGTACGCCAGCTGGACCGCTGAGTAACCGTCCTTCTCGGCGCTACGAACCTGGCTGATGACGCACGGGCCGGCCTCGACCACGGTCACGGGAACAACACGGTTGTTGTCCCAGACCTGGGTCATGCCGAGCTTGGCGCCCAGGATCCCCTTGACTTGCCTGTCCATTTGTCCGGTCCCTACAGCTTGATCTCGATGTCGACGCCAGCCGGCAGGTCGAGGCGCATGAGCGAGTCGACCGTCTTCGGGGTCGGGTCGATGATGTCGATCAGCCGCTTGTGCGTGCGCATCTCGAAGTGCTCGCGCGAGTCCTTGTACTTGTGCGGCGAGCGGATAACGCAGAAACGGTTGATCTCCGTGGGCAGCGGCACCGGGCCCGCGACCTGCGCCCCGGTGCGCGTCACCGTCTCGACGATCTTCCGAGCCGAGGAGTCGACGACCTCGTGGTCATAGGCCTTGAGCCGGATGCGGATCTTCTGTCCCGCCATGGTGGCTTCTGTTCCTTCTCTCGATGCCGCTGTGTTGCGGGCGCCTGTACCGGCTGGCACAGGCCCACTTCGCCGACCCCCGCGGTCGGGCGTGTCGCGCCCTCGGGGCGAGCTCCGCCCCGTGGTTCCGGAGTGGTGCTGACCGCGCGGTGGGTCAAGGCGCCGATCGCATTACCGCGACCTGAACGCCGTGCGAGGGTGGTTGGCGACTGGGCCGCCAACCACCCTACGCTCGACTGCCTCGCCACCCGGAGGTTCAGCGCATGCCGAACACAGGCGACGAACTGTCTTTACGCAACCTGACTAGTATGCCGCACGACCGGCGGCGGGTCTAATCGGGGTTACCTAGCTCACTTGTTGATCTTGGTGACGAACCCGGCGCCGACGGTACGGCCACCCTCGCGGATCGCGAACTTGAGGTTCTCCTCCATGGCGATGGGCTGGATCAGCTTCACCGACATGGACGTGTTGTCACCCGGCATGACCATCTCGGTGCCCTCGGGGAGGGTGACGACACCGGTGACGTCCGTGGTCCGGAAGTAGAACTGCGGGCGGTAGTTCTGGAAGAACGGGGTGTGGCGGCCGCCCTCCTCCTTGGAGAGGATGTAGACCGTCGCCTCGAACTCCGTGTGCGGGGTGTTCGAGCCCGGCTTCACGACGACCATGCCGCGCTCGACCTCGTCGCGCTTGGTGCCACGCAGCAGCAGGCCGACGTTCTCGCCTGCGCGGGCGTCGTCCAGGGTCTTCCGGAACATCTCGATCGCGGTGACCTTGGTCTTGAAGCTCTTCTCCTTGATGCCGACGAGCTCAACATCCTCGTTCGGCAGGAGAACGCCGCGCTCCACGCGACCGGTGACGACGGTGCCACGACCAGTGATCGTGAAGACGTCCTCAACCGGCATCAGGAACGGCTTGTCAACCTCGCGCTCCGGCTGCGGGATCGAGGTGTCGACAGCGGTCATCAGGTCCAGCAGCTTGCCGGTCCACTCGGGGTCACCCTCGAGGGCCTTCAGCGCCGAAACCCGAACGACCGGCAGGTCGTCACCCGGGTACTCCTGCGAGGAGAGCAGCTCACGAACCTCGAGCTCGACGAGCTCCAGGAGCTCCTCGTCATCGACCATGTCGCTCTTGTTGAGCGCCACGACGATGTACGGCACACCGACCTGACGGGCCAGCAGCACGTGCTCGCGGGTCTGCGGCATCGGGCCGTCGGTCGCCGCGACCACCAGGATCGCGCCGTCCATCTGCGCGGCACCGGTGATCATGTTCTTGATGTAGTCGGCGTGCCCAGGGCAGTCGACGTGCGCGTAGTGCCGCGACTCGGTCTGGTACTCGACGTGCGCGATCGAGATCGTGATGCCGCGGGCCTTCTCCTCCGGCGCCTTGTCGATCTCGTCGAACGGCGTGTAAGGGTTCAGGTCCGGGTACTGGTCGTGCAGGACCTTGGTGATGGCCGCCGTCAGCGTCGTCTTACCGTGGTCGATGTGACCAATGGTGCCGATGTTGACGTGCGGCTTAGTCCGCTCGAACTTAGCCTTCGCCACTGGTGTCCTCCTGTGGACTTCTTGGTTCGTACGCCCGGCGCGCCGGTCGGCGCTTAGGACTCTGTCGACAGCCTTTCCGGCCTGACGGCCGGAGAGCCTTTGTGGGTTCTGCGGCGATGAAGCCTACAGGCCCGGTCTCACGCGATCCGATCGTGGTGGCCGCGGGCGGGTGGAACCTCCCGCGACCAACCACGAATCACCTGCTCAGGGCGCTACTCGCCCGTTGCCTTTGCGATGATCTCCTTCGCGACGCTCTGCGGAACCTCGGCGTAGGAGTCGAACTGCATGCTGTAGCTAGCCCGGCCCTGGGTCTTCGACCGCAGGTCGCCGACGTAGCCGAACATCTCCGACAACGGCACCAGGGCCCGGACGATGCGGGCGCCGCTGCGCTCCTCCATCGCCTGGATGATGCCGCGCCGGGAGTTGAGGTCACCGATGACGTCACCCATGTTCTCCTCAGGAGTGGTGACTTCAACGGCCATCATCGGCTCGAGCAGTGCCGGATCGGCCTTGCGGGCCGCGTCCTTCATCACCATCGAGCCGGCGATCTTGAATGCCATTTCCGACGAGTCGACCTCGTGGTACTGGCCGTCCAGCAGGGTCAGCTTCACGCCGACCAGCGGGAAGCCCGCCAGGATGCCGTACTGCAGCGCGTCCTGCGCACCGGCGTCCACCGAGGGGATGAACTCCCGGGGGATGCGGCCGCCGCTGACGGCGTTGGCGAACTCGTAAGTCGGCGAGTCGTTGTCCAGCGGAAGCGGCTCGACGCTCACGATGACGCGGGCGTACTGGCCGGAACCACCGGTCTGCTTCTTGTGGGTGTACTCGACCTTGTCCACCTTGCGGCGGATGGTCTCGCGGTACGCCACCTGCGGCTTGCCGACGTTCGCCTCGACGTTGAACTCGCGGCGCATCCGGTCGACCAGGATGTCCAGGTGCAGCTCACCCATGCCGGAGATGACCGTCTGACCGGTCTCCTCGTCCAGTTGGACGCGGAAGGTCGGGTCCTCCTCGGCCAGGCGCTGGATGGCCGTGCCCAGCTTCTCCTGGTCGGACTTGGTCTTCGGCTCGATCGCCACCGAGATGACCGGCTCCGGGAACGTCATCGACTCCAGGATGACCGGGTTTGCCGGGTCGGAGAGAGTGTCGCCGGTGGTGGTCTGCTTGAGACCCTGCACGGCGATGATGTCGCCGGCCTGCGCCGACGGACGCTCTTCCCGCTTGTTGGCGTGCATCTGGTAGATCTTGCCGATCCGCTCCTTGCGGTCCTTGGTGGAGTTGACCACCTGGGAGCCGGAATCGAGCGTGCCGGAGTAGACCCGCACGTAGGTGAGCTTGCCCAGGTGCTTGTCCGTCTGGATCTTGAAGGCCAGGCCGGAGAAGGGCTCCGAGTTGGACGGCTTACGCAGCAGCGGGGTCTCGCCGTCGGTGGCCGTACCCTCGATCGCCGGAACGTCCAGCGGCGACGGCAGGAAGTCGACCACGGCGTCGAGCATGGGCTGGACGCCCTTGTTCTTGAACGCCGAGCCGCAGAGCACCGGGTTGGCCTTGCCGGCGATGGTGGCACGCCGGATGGCGGCCTTGATCTCCTCGACGGAGATCTCGTCGCCTTCCAGGTACTTCTCCATCACCGCGTCGTCGACGTCGGCAAGGGTCTCCATCAGCTTCTCGCGCCACTCGGCTGCGGAGTCGGCCAGCTCGGCCGGGATCTCCTCAACCGCGTAGTCCTCACCCTTCTGGGTCTCCCCGCGCCAGGTGAGCGCGCGCATGCCGATCAGGTCGACGACACCGATGTGGTCACCCTCGAGCCCGATCGGGATCTGGAGCACCAGCGGGGTGGCGTTCAACCGGTCGATCATCATCTGCACGCAGCGGAAGAAGTCGGCGCCGGTCCGGTCGAGCTTGTTGACGAAGCACATACGCGGGACGTTGTACTTGTCGGCCTGCCGCCAGACGTTCTCCGTCTGCGGTTCCACGCCGGCGACACCGTCGTAGACCGCGACCGCACCATCCAGGACCCGCAGCGACCGCTCGACCTCGACCGTGAAGTCGACGTGGCCAGGCGTGTCGATGATCTGGATCGTGTGGTCTTTCCACTCACACTTGGTAGCAGCGGAGGTGATGGTGATACCACGCTCCTGCTCCTGCTCCATCCAGTCCATGACGGCAGCGCCCTCGTGGACCTCACCGATCTTGTACGTGATGCCGGTGTAGAACAGGATTCGCTCGGTGGTCGTGGTCTTACCGGCATCGATGTGCGCCATGATGCCGATGTTGCGTACCTTGGCGAGCGCGTCTGCGGCGGCCACTTCAATCCCTACTTATCGTCGTCTCGACTCAACTGGTGGCGGTTCCGGCGCCCGGAGGCGCCGGAACCAGGGTGTTACCAGCGGTAGTGCGCGAAGGCCTTGTTCGACTCGGCCATCTTGTGCGTGTCCTCGCGCCGCTTGACGGCGGCACCGAGGCCGTTGCTCGCGTCCAGCAGCTCGTTCATCAGCCGCTCGACCATGGTCTTCTCGCGCCGGGCGCGGGAGTACGTGACCAGCCAGCGCAGGCCCAGGGTGGTCGCCCGGGTCGGGCGGACCTCGACCGGAACCTGGTAGGTGGCGCCACCGACACGACGGCTGCGCACCTCGAGGGTCGGCTTGACGTTGTCCATCGCCCGCTTGAGGGTGACGACCGGGTCGGTGCCGGACTTCTCGCGGCAGCCCTCGAGGGCCGCGTACACGATGGACTCGGCGAGCTGACGCTTGCCGCGGAGCAGGATCTTGTTCACCAGCTGGGTGACCAGCGGCGAGTTGTACACCGGGTCAGCGACCAGTGGCCGCCGCGGAGCGGGTCCCTTACGCGGCATGTCAGCTCTTCTCCTTCTTCGCGCCGTAACGGCTGCGCGCCTGCTTGCGGTTGCGGACACCCTGGGTGTCCAGCGAGCCGCGAACGATCTTGTAACGCACGCCGGGGAGGTCCTTCACCCGGCCACCGCGAACGAGCACGATCGAGTGCTCCTGCAGGTTGTGACCGACGCCGGGGATGTAGGCGGTCACCTCGATCTGGCTGCTGAGCTTCACGCGAGCGACCTTGCGCAGCGCCGAGTTCGGCTTCTTCGGGGTGGTGGTGTACACGCGGGTGCACACGCCGCGCCGCTGAGGGGAACCCTTCAGCGCCGGGGTCTTGGTCTTGGTCGTCTTCGCCTGGCGGCCCTTTCGGACCAGCTGCTGGATCGTGGGCACCGGGTTTCTCCGCTCCCTTCGGCCGCATCGCGGCCGCGCCGTCTGCTCGTTAGCCGGCCTGATGACCGGCTCTCCTACATTCCGACCAGGGTCACCTTGCGGAGACCCCGGCACCCGCGGTCGGGCGTGTCGCCCTCGTCACGGCCCCGTTGCGACGCTTTCGCGTGCGTATCGGGTTTGTCACCGGCGCGCGGGTCGCCCCGCCCCGGATCATTGGCTTGTCGTGCCGCCGCCCGTAGGCCGGAAACAGCGCACGCACGAGTTGCCCGGGCATGCCCGGGCACAAGGGGAAAGAGTACCTACCACAACCGCCCAGGTCAAAACGGAATGGCCCGGCGACTTCTCACACCCGCCGGCCGGATCTCGTCCTGCCCCGTCGCCCGCGATGGGCACCTACGAATACAAGTGTACCGGCTTCCCCGCAGAAGCACCCATCGCCCCCGGGCGGACCGGAAGCCTTCCGCGGGACCCCCCGTCAGGTGCCGGATCTGCCGGTGATCAGCCTCACGTCAGGGTGAGAAGCAGCGCCAGACCCAGGCCCAGCACGCTGAGCAGCGCCCCCGTCGCGCCGCAGCTGATCCCGGCCGTCGCGAGCCCCCGGCCGGTGAACTGGACCCCGGAGGGCGCGGCCGGCCGGCGGATCTGCCGCCGGCCGAGCAGCCCGATGACGACCGCCGCCCCGCCGGCCAGCACACCCAGCACGGCGAACGCTCCGGAGGCCCAGGCCCCGCCGTCGTTCTTGAAGGCCACTCCGAAGCAGATGACCAGCAGCGAGACCAGGACCGAGGCGATCCCCGCCACCAACGCCCCGATGGCGAGCCCGGAGGTGACCGGTGCCACGTCCAGGTGGACGACACCGAACGGCGTACCCGAAACCGCCTCCACCCGCTTCGGCGGCCGACGCTTGTCGTC
Source organism: Micromonospora sp. DT53 (assembly GCF_049841535.1). Classification (NCBI taxonomy): domain Bacteria; kingdom Bacillati; phylum Actinomycetota; class Actinomycetes; order Micromonosporales; family Micromonosporaceae; genus Micromonospora; species Micromonospora sp. DT53. The sequence continues at coordinate 506,727 of NZ_JBNCKM010000004.1, read as the reverse complement.
GGTGGGCGGCGCTACCGAAGACCCCGGCGCGCCACCCCACCCGGCAGGGTGCCCCGGCGGCGGACCCCACCCGGGCGGACCTGCAGGACCGGACGACGGCGGACCCCACCCCGGCGGCGGTCCGGGATTGGACCCCGGCGGACCCCAGCCGTACGGCACACCCGGCCCGGACGACGGCGGGCCCCAGCCGTACGGCACTCCCGGTCCACCTGCCGGCGGGCCCCAGCCCGGTGGCATGCCAGGCCCGGACGACGGCGGGCCCCAGCCGGGCGGCATGCCGGGCCCGGACGACGGCGGGCCCCAGCCCTGCGGGGTCGAGGTCGGCGCGCTGGAGACCGGGTACGGCTGGTCGGAACCGGGCGCCGTGGTCGGACCCCAGCCGGGGTCCGGCGCGCCCGGGGAGGACGCCGGCGGGTGTGGCTCGCCGCTCGGACCCGGTCGCGCCCGGTCACTCGGCTCGGACGGAGGCACCGGCGGGTCCGGCGGGCCGGCCGGTTCGTCCGCAGGGGGCCGCGCCGGTTCCGTCACGAGGTCCTCCTGTCGAAAGGCCGCCGCCACACGGCGGACACCGGCCAGGCTACCGCCGCGAGCGCCGCCACCCGCGCCGGGCGCGGCCACTGACGGCTCAGTCCATGTTCGCCGGGTAGTCGTGACCGAACGGGGCGCCGGCCAACCGGACCACCCCGACGACCACTGCGGCCACCACGCTGACCGCGACCAGCACCAGGCCGGTCCAGGCCATCCACTCCCCCCGTCGCAGCCAGACGCTGCCGGTCAGGAAACCCCCCGAGGCGTACGCCTCACGGCGTGCCTGCCGGGCCAGTTGCAGGGCCACCGTCGCCGGCACCACACCACCGATGAACAGGCCGGTCAGCATGCCGAGCAGGCCCAGCGCGAAGACCGCCCGTGCCTTCGTGGCGCGGGCCGGGTCCGGGTCCAGCGGGTGGCGCAGGCCCTGCTGGGCGACGGTCACCTGCCCGGGTGCTGTCGTCATCCCCCCATCATGCCGAACCCGACCCGGGGGTGGGTGGGCACGGACACGACGAGGCCCCCGGCTTTCACCGGGGGCCTCGTCGTGTGACTGGTGCTTAGCGGTACGACCCGAAGTCGAAGTCGTCCAGCGGCACGGCCTGCCCGCTGGCCGGCCCGAAGCCGTAGTCGGTCTCCGGGTAACCGGTCATCGAGTAGACCTTGGCCTTGGCCTCCTCGGTCGGCTCGACCCGGACGTTGCGGTACTTGCTGATGCCGGTACCAGCCGGGATGAGCTTTCCGATGATCACGTTCTCCTTGAGGCCGACCAGCGAGTCGCTGCGCGAGTTGATCGCAGCGTCGGTCAGCACCCGGGTGGTCTCCTGGAAGGAGGCCGCCGAGAGCCAGGAGTCGGTGGCCAGCGAGGCCTTGGTGATACCCATCAGCACCGGACGACCAGCGGCGGGCTCGCCGCCCTCCGAGACGAGCCGGCGGTTCTCCGACTCGAACAGCGCCCGGTCGACGAGCACACCCGGCAGGAACTCGGTCGAGCCGGAGTCGATGACCGTCACCCGCTTGAGCATCTGGCGGATGATGATCTCGATGTGCTTGTCGTGGATGAGCACACCCTGCGAGCGGTAGACCTCCTGGACCTCACTGGTCAGGTGGACCTGGACCGCCCGCGGACCCATGATCCGCAGCAACTCGTGCGGGTCGATGGTGCCCTCGGTCAGCTTCTCGCCGACCGCGACGTGACCGCCGTCGTGGGTACGGAGCTTGACCCGCTTCGAGATCTTGTCGTAGACGATCTCTTCGCTGCCGTCGTCCGGCACCACGATGATCTTGCGCGAGCGCTCGCCGTCCTCGATCCGGATCCGACCCGGGGTGTCGGCGATGGGCGCCTTACCCTTCGGGACCCGAGCCTCGAAGATTTCCTGAACACGCGGCAGACCCTGGGTGATGTCCTCACCCGCGACACCACCGGTGTGGAAGGTACGCATCGTCAGCTGCGTACCGGGCTCACCGATGGACTGGGCGGCGATGATGCCGACCGCCTCACCGATGTCGACCGACTTACCGGTCGGCAGCGACCGGCCGTAGCAGGCCGCGCAGACGCCCAGCTTCGACTCGCAGGTGAGCACGCTGCGCACCCGGACGGTCTCCACACCAGCGGCGACGATCTTGTCGACCCCGATGGAGTTGATGTCCTGACCGCGCTCGGCGACCACGGTGCCGTCCGGCCCCTTGATGTCGTCGGCGAGGGTACGGGCGTGCACGCTGGTCTCGGCGTGGGTGTGGACGACGAGCTTGCCGTCCAGCTTCTCGCCGATCTGCATCGGGATCGCCCGGTCGGTGCCGCAGTCCTCTTCGCGGATGATGACGTCCTGGGAGACGTCCACCAGACGACGGGTCAGGTAACCCGAGTCGGCGGTCCGCAGCGCGGTGTCGGCGAGACCCTTACGGGCACCGTGCGTGGAGATGAAGTACTCCAGCACGGACAGACCCTCCCGGTAGCTGGCCTTGATCGGCCGCGGGATGATCTCACCCTTGGGGTTGGCCACCAGACCACGGATCGCCGCGATCTGCCGGAGCTGGAGCAGGTTACCGCGAGCACCCGAGTTGATCATCTTCCACAGTGGGTTCTCCTGCGGCAGCGCGGTGTCCATCTCCTTGGCGACCTCGTTGGTCGCCTTGGTCCAGATCTCGATGAGCTCGCCGCGACGCTCCTCGGCGGTCATCAGACCACGCTGGTACTGCTTGTCGATCTGGTCGGCGTCCTTCTCGTACTTCGCCAGGATCTCCGCCTTGCGCGGCGGAGCGATGACGTCCTCCATGCCGATCGTCACGCCGGACCAGGTGGCCCAGTGGAAACCGGCCTCCTTGAGCCCGTCCAGGGTGGCGGCCAGCGCCACCTTGGGGAAGCGCTCGGCGAGGTCGTTGACGATCGCGGAGAGCTGACCCTTGCGGATCTCGTAGTTCACGAAGCGGTAGCCCTGCGGCAGCGTCTCGTTGAACAGCACCCGACCCAGTGTGGTCTCCACGGTCAGCGGGTCACCCTCGACCCAGCCCTCCGGGGCGGTCCACGCCTCGGAGCCGTTGCCGTTGTCGACACCGACGACGTCACGCAGGCGGATCTTCACCGGCGCCTGCAGGTGCAGCTCGCCGTTGTCGAAGGCCATCCGCGCCTCGGCGTCCGAGCTGAACGCCCGGCCCTCGCCCTTCTCACCGGCGGTGAGGTGGGTGAGGTGGTACAGACCAATGACCATGTCCTGGGTAGGCATGGTGACCGGCTTACCGTCGGCCGGCTTGAGGATGTTGTTCGACGACAGCATCAGGATCCGTGCCTCGGCCTGAGCCTCGGCGGACAGCGGCACGTGCACCGCCATCTGGTCACCGTCGAAGTCGGCGTTGAACGCGGTGCAGACCAGCGGGTGGATCTGGATCGCCTTGCCCTCGACCAGCTGCGGCTCGAAGGCCTGGATGCCCAGGCGGTGCAGGGTCGGTGCACGGTTGAGCAGCACCGGGTGCTCGCCGATGACCTCTTCCAGCACGTCCCACACGACCGGGCGCTGACGCTCGACCATCCGCTTGGCGGACTTGATGTTCTGCGCGTGGTTGAGGTCGACCAGCCGCTTCATCACGAACGGCTTGAACAGCTCCAGCGCCATCTGCTTGGGCAGACCGCACTGGTGCAGCTTGAGCTTCGGGCCGACCACGATGACCGAACGGCCGGAGTAGTCGACGCGCTTGCCCAGCAGGTTCTGGCGGAACCGGCCCTGCTTGCCCTTGAGCATGTCGGACAGCGACTTGAGCGGGCGGTTACCCGGGCCGGTGACCGGCCGGCCGCGACGGCCGTTGTCGAACAGCGCGTCGACGGCCTCCTGGAGCATCCGCTTCTCGTTGTTGACGATGATCTCGGGCGCGCCGAGGTCGATCAGCCGCTTGAGGCGGTTGTTCCGGTTGATCACGCGGCGGTACAGGTCGTTCAGGTCGGAGGTCGCGAAGCGGCCACCGTCGAGCTGCACCATCGGGCGCAGATCCGGCGGGATGACCGGGACGCAGTCCAGCACCATGCCGAGCGGCGAGTTGCGGGTGTTCAGGAACGCCGCGACGACCTTGAGCCGCTTGAGCGCCCGGATCTTCCGCTGGCCCTTGCCGGACCGGATGGTCTCGCGCAGGCTCTCGGCCTCGGCGTCGAGGTCCATGTTCTGGACCAGCGCCTTGATCGCCTCGGCGCCCATGGAACCGGTGAAGTACTCACCGAACCGGTCGCGCAGCTCGCGGTAGAGCAGCTCGTCGGTGACCAGCTGCTTCGGCTCCAGCTTGCGGAAGGTGTCCAGCACCTCGTCCAGGCGGTCGATCTCGCGCTGGGCCCGGTCGCGGATCTGGCGCATCTCGCGCTCTCCGCCCTCCTTGACCTTGCGCCGGACGTCCGCCTTGGCACCCTCGGCCTCCAGCTCGGCCAGGTCGGCCTCGAGCTTGGCGGCCCGCTTCTCGATCTCCGAGTCGCGGCTGTTCTCGGACTGCCGCTTCTCGGCCAGGATCTCGTTCTCGATCGTCGAGAGGTCACGGTGACGCGACTCCGCGTCCACGCTCGTCACGACGTACGAGGCGAAGTAGATGATCTTTTCGAGGTCCTTGGGGGCGAGGTCCAGCAGGTAGCCCAGCCGGCTCGGAACGCCCTTGAAGTACCAGATGTGGGTCACCGGAGCGGCGAGCTCGATGTGCCCCATCCGCTCACGGCGGACCTTGGAGCGAGTCACCTCGACGCCGCAGCGCTCACAGATGATGCCCTTGAACCGCACGCGCTTGTACTTACCGCAGTAGCACTCCCAGTCCCGCTGCGGACCGAAGATCTTCTCGCAGAAGAGCCCGTCCTTTTCCGGCTTCAGGGTGCGGTAGTTGATCGTCTCAGGCTTCTTGACCTCGCCGTGCGACCACTGACGGATGTCGTCGGCGGTGGCGAGACCAATGCGCAGCTCGTCGAAGAAGTTGACGTCGAGCACTATGTCCCCTATGTCGTCGTCTGTACTGCTAATTCTCGGGTGGGGTCGGGGGCCGGCGAGCCGGCCCCCGACCGCTCACCTCAGACCTCTTCGACCGAGCTCGGCTCGCGCCGGGACAGGTCGATGCCCAGCTCCTCTGCGGCCCGGAACACCTCGTCGTCGGTCTCGCGCATTTCCAGGGCCACACCGTCGCTGGAGAGCACCTCAACGTTGAGGCACAGCGACTGCAGCTCCTTGAGCAGCACCTTGAACGACTCCGGGATGCCCGGCTCCGGGATGTTCTCGCCCTTGACGATGGCCTCGTAGACCTTCACGCGGCCGAGCACGTCGTCGGACTTGATCGTGAGCAGCTCCTGCAGGGCGTAGGCAGCGCCGTACGCCTGCATCGCCCAGCACTCCATCTCACCGAAACGCTGACCACCGAACTGCGCCTTACCACCCAGCGGCTGCTGCGTGATCATCGAGTACGGGCCGGTCGAACGAGCGTGGATCTTGTCGTCGACCAGGTGGTTGAGCTTCAGGATGTAGACGTAGCCGACCGCGATCGGGTCCGGCAGTGGCTCACCGGAACGACCGTCGAACAGCTGCGCCTTGCCGGTACGCCCGATCAGCTGCTTGCCGTCCCGGTTGGGCAGGGTCGACTCGAGCAGACCGGAGATCTCCTCCTCGCGGGCACCGTCGAAGACCGGGGTGGCCACGTTGGTGTCGCCCACGGACTCGTGCGCGTCGATCGAGCGCAGCTGACGCTTCCAGTCGGCGTCGTCACCCTCGACCTTCCAACCGGTCTTGGCGACCCAACCGAGGTGGGTCTCCAGAACCTGGCCGATGTTCATCCGGCTCGGCACACCGAGCGGGTTGAGCACGATGTCGACAGGGGTGCCGTCCTCAAGGAACGGCATGTCCTCGATCGGCAGGATCTTGGAGATGACGCCCTTGTTGCCGTGCCGGCCGGCGAGCTTGTCGCCGTCCTGGATCTTGCGCTTCTGGGCGACGTAGACCCGGACCAGCTCGTTGACACCCGGCGGCAACTCGTCGCCGTCCTCGCGGGAGAACGTGCGCACACCGATGACCGTGCCGGTCTCGCCGTGCGGCACCTTCAGCGAGGTGTCCCGAACCTCACGCGCCTTCTCACCGAAGATCGCGCGGAGCAGCCGCTCCTCCGGGGTCAGCTCGGTCTCGCCCTTGGGCGTGACCTTGCCGACCAGGATGTCACCGGGGACGACCTCGGCGCCGATCCGGATGATGCCGCGCTCGTCGAGGTCAGCGAGCATTTCCTCGCTGACGTTCGGGATGTCGCGGGTGATCTCCTCCGGACCGAGCTTGGTGTCCCGGGCGTCGACCTCGTGCTCCTCGATGTGGATCGAGGTGAGCACGTCCTGCTGCACGAGGCGCTGCGACAGGATGATCGCGTCCTCGTAGTTGTGGCCCTCCCAGCACATGAACGCCACCAGCAGGTTGCGTCCGAGTGCCATCTCGCCCTCGTCGGTGCACGGACCGTCGGCGATGACCTGACCGGCCTCGACGCGGTCGCCCTCGAAGACCACCGGCTTCTGGTTGACGCAGGAGCCGGCGTTGGAGCGGCGGAACTTGTGCAGCAGGTACGTCCGGCGGTGGCCGTCATCCTGGTGGATGGTGACGTAGTCGGCGCAGAGATCCTCGATCACACCGCCGACCTCGGCGACCACCACGTCGCCAGCGTCGACCGCGGCCCGGTACTCCATGCCCGTACCCACGAGCGGCGCCTCGGCCTTGACCAGCGGCACCGCCTGGCGCTGCATGTTCGCGCCCATCAGTGCCCGGTTGGCGTCGTCGTGCTCGAGGAACGGGATCATGGCGGTCGCGACCGAGGTCATCTGCCGGGGCGAGACGTCCATGTAGTCGACGGCACCGGGGACGACGTCCTCGGTCTCGCCGCCCTTACGACGGCAGAGCACCCGCTCCTCGGCGAACGTGCCGTCAGCCTTCAGGCGCGCGTTGGCCTGAGCCTTGACGAACCGGTCCTCCTCGTCCGCGGTCAGGTAGTCGATCTGGTCGGTGACCCGACCCTCGACGACCTTCCGGTACGGCGTCTCGATGAAGCCGAACGGGTTGACCCGGGCGAAGGTGGACAGCGCGCCGATCAGGCCGATGTTCGGGCCTTCCGGCGTCTCGATCGGGCACATCCGGCCGTAGTGGGACGGGTGCACATCGCGGACCTCGAAGCCGGCCCGCTCCCGGGACAGACCACCCGGGCCGAGCGCGCTCAGCCGACGCCGGTGGGTCAGGCCCGCCAGCGGGTTGGTCTGGTCCATGAACTGGGACAGCTGGGACGTCCCGAAGAACTCCTTGATCGCCGCCACCACCGGGCGGATGTTGATCAGGGTCTGCGGGGTGATCGCCTCGACGTCCTGCGTGGTCATCCGCTCGCGGACGACACGCTCCATCCGGGACAGGCCGACCCGAACCTGGTTCTGGATCAGCTCGCCCACGGTACGGAGACGCCGGTTGCCGAAGTGGTCGATGTCGTCGGCCTCGTAGCCGTCCTCACCGGCGTGCAGCCGGCACAGGTACTCCACGGTGGCGACGATGTCGTCCTCGGTCAGCGTGCCGGTGGTGATCGGCACGCCGACTTCGAGCTTCTTGTTGAACTTGTAGCGCCCGACCTTGGCGACGTCGTACCTCTTCGGGTTGAAGAAGAGGTTGTCGAGCAGGGTCTGGGCGTTCTCGCGCGTCGGCGGCTCGCCAGGGCGCAGCTTGCGGTAGATGTCGAGCAGTGCCTCGTCGGCGCCGGCGATGTGGTCCTTCTCGAGCGTGGTCATCATCAGCTCGGACCAGCCGAACTTCTCACGGATCCGCTCGGCCGACCATCCGATGGCCTTGAGCAGGACCGTGACGGCCTGCCGACGCTTGCGGTCGATACGTACGCCGACCGTGTCGCGCTTATCGATGTCGAACTCCAGCCAGGCACCCCGACTCGGGATGACCTTGACGCTGGAGAGGTCGCGGTCGGAGGTCTTGTCCGGCTGCTTGTCGAAGTACACGCCCGGAGACCGGACGAGCTGGCTGACCACGACGCGCTCGGTGCCGTTGATGACGAAGGTGCCCTTGGGCGTCATCATCGGGAAGTCACCCATGAACACCGTCTGGCTCTTGATCTCGCCAGTGGTGTTGTTGGTGAACTCCGCGGTCACGAAGAGCGGAGCGCAGTAGGTCAGGTCCTTCTCCTTGCACTCCTCGATCGAGGCCTTGACCTCGTCGAAGCGCGGCGCCGAGAAGGAAAGCGACATGGTGCCGGAGAAGTCCTCAATGGGACTGATCTCTTCAAGGATCTCCGCGAGACCCGAGCGTGCGTGCGGGTCGTCCGCCGACCGGCCCTGCCAAGCCTCGTTGCCGACGAGCCAGTCGAAGGACTCGTTCTGGATGGCAAGGAGGTTGGGGACCTCGAGGTGTTCGGTGATCCTGCCGAATGAAACTCGGCGGGGAGCGAATGCGCTCGACGTACGACTGGTCTTCGCAGGGCGGGAAGCTGCCAAGATGCGTCCTTCCGAGGACCGGTGCTGCAGAACGGCTGGTACGCGTGCACTCCAATGACCCCACCAGAAATATCCGTAAACGGACATTTCCGAGCAGGGGTCAAGTCGGAAGGCAGCGCAAACTAGCAGTGTAGCCGAGAGGCTAACCGCTGTCCAGCCCACCCCGCAGGTTGTTTGCGGAGCGTGCCTCGGCCCCCGTCAACCGGGGTCTGCCGGGCCGCTCTGAACGCAACTCCCCACTGGGCCGCTCGGGTTACCGCGGCCGATGGTGCCGCCGCTGTCATACCCACGTCGTGGCCGTCGCAAGCGCGGTGTCTTGCTGGTGTCAGCGTGCCTGGCAGCCCCGGGCCGCGTCAAGGGCCGGTATTCCCCTTGCCCCGTGTTTCCCTCGGGAGAGCGACCCGCCGCCCTCGTTCCGGTCGACGGCGCGGCTGGTCGGAGCCCAGCTCAGGGCCGATCGGAGCCAGCTCCACCAATACGGCGGGGGGGGGTGAGAGTAGGGTAAACCCCCCCCCCCCACCCCGGGGCCGTGGGCCCCCCCCCCGCCCGCCGCCCCCGGGGGCCCCCCCACAACCCCCCCCCACCCC
>NZ_JBNCKM010000004.1:308663-497642 GCF_049841535.1 Micromonospora sp. DT53 | reverse complement strand
GGGGGGGGGTTCCCCTTTTTTGGTCTCTTCCCTCCACCCCTCCCCCGTTGGGGGGGGGGTTTTTGTTGGCCCCCCCCCCCCCCCGCCGCGACGCGATGGTGTCCCGGCTCACGAGCCGGGTACGCGTTTGTGGAACGTCAGGTCACTTGAGGGTGACCTTGGCGCCTTCACCCTCGAGCTTGGCCTTCGCCTTGTCGGCGGTCTCCTTGTTGACCTTCTCCAGGATGGCCTTCGGCGCGGACTCGACCGCGTCCTTGGCCTCCTTGAGGCCCAGGCCGGTCAGCTCGCGCACGACCTTGATGACCTGGATCTTCTTGCCACCGTCAGCCTCGAGGATGACGTCGAACTCGTCCTGCTCCGGCTCGGCCTCGGCCGCAGCGCCACCGGCACCACCGGCAGCGGCAACCGCGACCGGAGCGGCAGCGGTGACCTCGAAGGTCGTCTCGAACTGCTTCACGAACTCAGAGAGCTCGATCAGCGTCATCTCCTTGAACGCGTCGAGCAGCTCGTCGGTGCTGAGCTTCGCCATATCTGGCGTCCTTTCCTGATTCTGTTAAGTAAGAACTGGTGCGCCGTGGGGGCCTCAGGCCGCCTCGGCGCCCTCCTTCTCGCGCTTGTCCTGCAGTGCAGCCGCCAGACGGGCGGTCTTCGACAGCGGGGCCTGGAACAGGGCCGCGGCCTTGCTCAGGTTGCCCTTCATCGCGCCGGCCAGCTTGGCCAGCAGCACCTCGCGGGACTCCAGGTCGGCGAGCTTCGTGACCTCGGCCGCGGTGATGGCCTTGCCCTCGAAGACACCGCCCTTGATGACGAGCTTCGGGTTGGCCTTCGCGAAGTCGCGAAGCCCCTTCGCCGCCTCGACGACGTCGCCCGAAACGAAAGTCAGCGCGGTAGGACCGGTGAACAGCTCGTCGAGGCCGGTGATGCCCGCGTCCGTCGCAGCACGCTTGGCCAGCGTGTTCTTCGCGACCGTGTAGCTGGTCTCGGCGCCGAGCGAGCGCCGAAGCTGCGTGAGCTGGGAAACCGTCAGACCGCGGTACTCGGTCAGCACGGTGGCGCCCGAACTGCGGAAGCTCTCGGTCAGCTCAGCGACGGCCGTGGCCTTGTCGGCCCGGATCGGCTTGTCCGCCATGTCCCTCCTCTCTCGTTACTCGAGGCTGGTCCCCGTCTCGGCCGAAGCCGGAACGGGGGCGGAGGCAGCACGACAACGAAAAAGCCCCGGCGCAGGGCGCACGGGGCGAGGGCCGGCGGATCACCTGGTCGGCGGACCATGTGCACTGCCGAGTTACGCTTGCCGCCCTACGCGGGTCGCCCGTCGTCGCGGGACCTTCGACCGTGCCGGAGCACGGTGACCAGCGGTCTTTGGGTGGTTCCTCATCCATGAGAACACGGATGACGGTTGAACAGTACGCGCCCCGGCCACCAGCGCCAAATCGCGCCCTGTGAGCCGCGCCACCGGCGCCGGCGGCGGTCAGCCCTGGGCCCGCCGCCGCCACAGGTAGCCACCGACGACCGCGGCGCTCCAGGCCAGCGCCCACACGCTCAGCCCCAACAGGGTCAGCGCGGCCGCGTCGCCGCCGGTGGTGCGAGCCGCGGCCATGATCGGCGGCGCCAGCCAGGGGGCCACCGAGCCGCTCAGGCCGAGGACCACCGCGCCGACCCCGCCGAGGGCCAACACCGCGACGCCGTACCCCGCGCCACCCACCGACGCCCGGCTCGCCAGCGCCCCCAGAGCAACCGCAGCGGGTACGACAAGCAGGTGCGCCCACACGCCCAGCGCGAGCCCGACCGCAATCGACCGGTCCCCCGGGTCGACCGGGCCGGTCACCCCACCGACCAGCCACGGAAAGAGCAACGCGATGGCCACCGTCACCAGCGTCGTCACTCCGGCGGCGAGCAGCCCGGCCAACCGCTCCCGCGCCACCCCGACCGTCACCTGCACCAGCCGACGCTGCACGTCCGGCTCGACGTCCAGCAGGATCTTGGTCTGCCAGGCGAGCACCGGGAAGAGCACGACCGCGGAGACGCCGTACGCCTCGGCCGGCTGGGCGCGGCCACCGCCATAGAGCGTGCCGAGCGTGATCAGGCCGGCGAGCAAGGGTGCCACCGCCCGCCCGGTTCGCAGGAAACCGGCCAGCCGCATCCGGACCAGGGCGCTCACCGGGCCTCCCCCGCGGTCGGCTCGACCACCGGGTCGGCGGCCTGCGGCTGCTCCGCTGTCAGCTCCCCGGCCGCCGGGAGCGGCGACTCGGCGGCTCGGGCAACACCGGCCGGCTGGAGCGGCTCGGCGGGTCGAGCCTGGGGTGCGGCGGTGGAGGCGTCGGAGCGTACCCGCAGCACCTGGTGGCCCTCGGCGCGCAACCGGGCGACGGTGCCGGCGACCCGCGCGGCCGGCACGGCGACCTCGACCACGGCGAGCGTCTCGTCCGACGACGGCGTCTCCTCGGAGAGTGAGCCGTCGGCCACCAGCCAGCGACGGGCGGCCGGCAGCCGGACCGTCTCGCCGCGGTGGTCGCTGACCAGAACGGCGCCCTCGGCGGCGAGCACCTCGGCGATCAACTCGGGCACCAGCTCGCGGGTGGTGGCGTCCAGCCCCTCCCACGGCTCGTCGAGGACCAGCAGGCCCGGTGGGCGCAGCATCGCCTGGGCGAGGCCCACCTTCTGCGCGGTGCCCTTGGACAACTCCGGCAGCCGGACCGAGCGGAAGGCGGACAGCCCGAGCCGGTCGGTCCAGGAGGTCACCGCCTCGTCGGCCGCCGCCCTGCCCAGCCCCGCGACGCGGGCCATCCCGCTCAGATAGCGGGTCACGGTGAACGGCTGGTCGGCGGGGAAACGCTCCGGCACCCAGGCCACCCGCGTCGGGCGGTCGGTGACCCGGCCCCGGCCCGGCCGGAGGACCCCCGCGGCCACCTGGAGCAGGGTCGACTTGCCCACCCCGTTGCGGCCCAGCACGACCGCCACTTCGCCCGGCCCGATCCGTACGTCGATGCCCCGCAGCACCCACGGCCCTCGCCGGTGGTACCGCAACCAGATGTCTTCCAGCCGCATGGGCCGAGCCTGCCACATCTGGAACGCGCCGGGGCGCCGCCACGGTCGTGGCGGCGCCCCGGTGGAGCGATCTGTCGGCTCAGGCCTCGGCAGGGTCTCCGGTGAGGTTCTTCACCAGGTTCGGGTCGACCGGGACACCCGGGCCCATCGTGGAGGTCACGATGACCTTGCGGAGGTACTTGCCCTTGGCCGCGGACGGCTTGGCACGCAGCACCTCGTCGAGCACCGCGGCGTAGTTCTCCACCAGCTGGGTCTCCGTGAAGGAGGCCTTGCCGATGATCAGGTGCAGGTTGGAGTGCTTGTCCACCCGAAAGGTGATCTTGCCGCCCTTGATGTCCTGCACCGCCTTGGTGACGTCCATGGTCACCGTGCCGGTCTTCGGGTTCGGCATGAGACCGCGCGGGCCCAGGATCCGCGCGATCCGGCCGATCTTGGCCATCTGGTCCGGCGTGGCGATCGCCGCGTCGAAGTCCAGCCAACCACCCTGGATCCGGGCGACCAGCTCATCGGTGCCCACCTCGTCCGCGCCCGCGGCGGCGGCCTCTTCGGCCTTCGCGCCGCTGGCGAACACGATCACGCGGGCGGTCTTACCGGTGCCGTGCGGCAGGTTGACCACGCCGCGGACCATCTGGTCCGCCTTGCGGGGGTCGACGCCGAGGCGCATGGCGACCTCGACCGTGGCGTCGAACTTGACGTTGGTGGTCTCCTTGGCCAGCTTCACGGCCTCGGAGGGGGTGTAAAGCTTCGACCGGTCGATGACATCGGCGGCCTTGCGGTAGCTCTTGCTGCGCTGCATTGCTGATTACTCCTGTGGTCTCTGGCGGGCCGCTCGGCGCGAGCCCTCCCACTGTCGGGTCGTCGAAGGCCGGGGCCGACGTCAGTCGTTGACGGTGATGCCCATCGACCGGGCGGTGCCGGCGATGATCTTCTCGGCCTGGGCGATGTCGTTGGCGTTGAGGTCGGCCATCTTCTTCTCGGCGATCTCACGCAGCTGGGCGCGGCTGACCGAGCCGACCTTCTCGGACTGCGGAACACCCGAACCCTTCTGCACACCGGCGGCCTTGATCAGCAGCCGGGCAGCGGGCGGGGTCTTCAGCACGAACGTGAAGGACCGGTCCTCGAACACGCTGATCTCGGCCGGGACGATGTCGCCCCGCTGAGACTCGGTCTGCGCGTTGTAGGACTTGCAGAACTCCATGATGTTCACGCCGTGCTGGCCGAGCGCGGGGCCGACCGGCGGCGCCGGCGTGGCCTGGCCCGCCGGCAACTGAAGCGTGAACGTCTTGACGAGCTTCTTCTTCGGAGGCATGTCACTTCCTGGGGCTTGGAGCTGGGAAAATGCGGCTGTCGCCGCCCTCGGGCGCGCACGGTCAGCGCGGTGCGACAGCGGCGACATTCAAGAGTAGCGCAGGCCGCAGCCCACTCGTCCGCCGAGGTCGAGCGAGAGCGCGTACGCCGACGTCGGCGGCGGGTCGGGCCCGCCGCCGACGACCAATCAGATCTTGGCGACCTGGTTGAAGTTGAGCTCCACCGGAGTCTCCCGACCGAAGATCGACACCAGCACCTTGAGCTTCTGCTGGTCGGCGTTGATCTCGCTGATCGTGGCCGGCAGCGACGCGAACGCACCATCGGTGACGGTGACGGAGTCGCCCACCTCGAAGTCGAGGACCTTGATCTCCGGCTTCGACTTCTTCTGCTCGGTCTCGACGGCTGGCGCCAGCCACTTCAGCACCTCGTCGAGCGAGAGCGGAGCGGGCCGGTCGGCCCGGTCGGTCGCGCCGACGAAGCCGGTCACACCCGGGGTGTTCCGGACACAGGAGTACGACTCGGCGGTCAGCTCCATCCGGACCAGGATGTAACCAGGGAAGACCTTGGCCTGGATCTGCGAACGCTTACCGTTCTTGACCTCGACCTCTTCCCGGGTCGGCACCTCGACCTGGTAGATGAAGTCCTCCATGTCGAGGCTCGTGATCCGGGTCTCGAGGTTGGTCTTCACCTTGTTCTCGTAGCCGGCGTACGAATGCACCACGTACCAGTCGCCCGGCGCGTAGCGCAGCTTCTGCCTCAGCTCCGCGACGGGGTCGTAGTCCTCGTCCGGTGCGGGCTCGGTCGTTGGGAACTCCGGCTCGCTGGCGGCCTCAACCGACTCGTCACCAGCCGCCGTCGCGACCGTGGACTGCTCGTCCACCGGTCCGGCGGTCTCGTCGTACTCAGGCACGCTCGCTCACTTCCGTCACTATGGCTGGAGGCAGCCGGTCAGTCCGAGTTGCCAAAGACAAACAACACGACCTTGGCGAAGCCGAAGTCCAGCACACCCACGATCGTCAGCATCACCGCGACGAACGCCACCACCACGGCGGTGTAGGTCAGCAACTCCTTGCGGGTCGGCCAGATGACCTTACGCAGTTCGGCTACGACCTCGCGGAAAAACCGGGCGATGCGGCCGAAGACGCCCACCCGACCCGTTTCCGACCGGGTGGTCGGTCGGCTGTCCGCCGACTCCGCCCGGGCACGGGACCGCGTGGCGGTGCCTCCCCGGGAAACCGGCTCGTCCGCGCCGGAGGCGTCGTCGTCGGCCACGTCGTCGACGACCTCGTCGTCCAGACGATCGTCGCCGTCGTCGTCGCGCCGCTTGTTGTCGGCCACTTCGCCCTCCGTCGCGGAATCTGGGGTCGTACGCCGAGTGGCGTACGCGGCGCTGGTCACGCCGGCCGAACCCAACCGTCCCGCGACGGGCCGCGGCCGGTGGATCACCCGGAGGGCCCGATTGCCTCGGACCACCCCGCCGATGCCACCACCACGGGCCGGACGCCGCCAAGCTGGCGGCGCGACCCACGGGAACGGTCAGGCCTGAGGCGCAGGGGTGACAGGACTTGAACCTGCAGCCTGCGGTTTTGGAGACCGCTGCTCTGCCAATTGAGCTACACCCCTATGCGGCAACACTCGCCCCACGCGGCCACAGACGACCGAGCAGGGGTCACTTGCCCCACGGCGGACCAGTGTACGGGTAGCCGCCCGACTTTCCCAACCGGTCTCTTCGCCACGCGTGGCGGGCTCGGTTCAGCGCGCCGTGCGGATGGTTGCCCGCGCCTGCGACAGCACCTTGTCGCCCAGACAGGTGGCGGTCACCTCGATCCGGGTGAGACCGTCCTCGGTCGGCGTACGAAGCCGCGCGGTGACCTCGATCTCGGTCCCCTGGTCGTCGTCCGGGACCACCACCGGCCGGGTGAAACGCACGCCGTACTCGACCACCGCGTCCGGCGACCCGGCCCACTCGTTGACGGCCCGGCCGACAAGCGCCATGGTGAACATGCCGTGGGCGATGACCCCGGGCAGACCCACAGTGGTGGCGACCCGGTCACTCCAGTGGATCGGGTTGAAGTCGCCCGAGGCGCCGGCGTAGCGGACCAGGTCCGCGCGGGTCACCCGAAACGTCTGTGCTGGAAACTCCATGTCACGCCTCCCCGCGGATGACATACCTGGCCCAGACCGCGACGACGGGTTCCCCGCCGACGGTGCTCACGTCGGTGCGCGTGGTCAGGAAGCCGTGCCCGCCCCGGGTGCTGACCTCTTCGATGGTGTTGGTGCAGACCAGCTCATCGCCGGCGACCACCGGCCGGGTGTACGCGAACCGCTGGTCGCCGTGCACCAGGCGGCTGTAGTCGACACCCAGGGCCGGGTCCTCGATGATCTGGCGGCTCGCGGCCATCGTGACGATCACCGGGAAGGTCGGCGGGGCCAACACGTCGGGGTGGCCCAGCGCCTGCGCGGCCTCCGGGTCATGGTGGGCCGGATCGGTGGCGCCGATGGCGCTGGCGAACTCGCGGATCTTTTCTCGGCCCACCTGGTAGGGGGCGGTCGGCGGATAGGTCCGGCCGACGAAGGAAGGGTCCAGAGGCATGCCGCGAACCTACACGGAAAGCCCAATCGCCGACCTGATCGGTAGGCGGCGAAGCCGCGCCAAACCGGTCAGATCGGCGATCGAAAAACTTCGACAGCGGCCGGCCCCGAGGCCGGCCAACAGTCAGCGGGTCTCGCGGTGGACCGTGTGCCGACCGTCGCGCGGGCAGAACTTCTTCAGCTCGATGCGGTCGGGGTCGTTGCGCCGGTTCTTGCGCGTGATGTAGTTGCGCTCCTTGCACTCCACACACGCCAAAGTGATCTTCGGCCGGACATCGGTAGCCTTCGCCACGGCGGAGTGCCTTCCTCGCTAACGGAAACAACTACGACGCGCCAGCCTAGACGCTGACAGCGCGGACATGCAAAGTGGGCGCCAGAAGCGCCCATTCTTACGACCACCGGCAACGAGCCCGGAAGACGAGAGTAGCGGTGGCCGGACTTGAACCGGCGACACAGCGATTATGAGCCGCTTGCTCTACCATCTGAGCTACACCGCTGCGATGGGTCCAGCTGAACCCTCGAGCCCCCTTACGGAATCGAACCGTAGACCTTCTCCTTACCATGGAGACGCTCTGCCGACTGAGCTAAGGGGGCCTGCGCGATCTTCCCCGTGGGGCGCGCAGGAGTAAGAGTACACGGCCCGGCTCGACAGGTGAAATCGGATCCCCGATGATCGTCCGCACCCTGTTCAGGGCACGACACGAAGGCGCGGCAGCTCCCCGCTGGAGATCGACTCAGGCTCGACCTGGGCGCCGAACCAGGCAGCCAACCGCTCGTACGGCAACGGCCTGCTGAACAGGAAGCCCTGCCCGATCTCACAGCCGATGTCCTGGAGAAGCTCCAGCGTCAGCTCGCTCTCCACACCCTCGGCCACCACGGCCAGGCCGAACTGCTGGGAGAGAGTCACCACCGCGTTGACGATCGCCAGGTCCCCCGGATCGGTCGCCATACCCTGTACGAAGGAGCGATCCACCTTCACCTCGTGCACCGGCAACCGCCGCAGATGCGCCAGGGACGAGTCGCCGGTGCCGAAGTCGTCCACCGACAGCCGTACGCCGAGATCCCGCAGCCGTTGCAGGGTGGGGATGGGTCGGTCCGTGCCGTCCAGCACCCCCGACTCGGTGATCTCCAGGGTGAGACGCTGCGCCGGCACCTTGTACTCGGTCAGCAACTCCTGGACCCGGTCCGGGAAGTGCTGGTCGACGAGCGTACGGGCCGAGAGGTTGACCGCGATGGGCAGCGGCTGGTCGGCCAGCGCCCAGTCCCGACTGCGACGGAGGCCCTCGCGGAGCACCACCTCGGTGAGCCGGCTCAACTGGCCGGTGTGCTCGGCCACCGCCACGAAGTCCTCGGGTGCGACGGTGCCGTGCGTCGGGTGCTCCCAGCGGGCCAGGCACTCGACGCCGACCAGGCGGCGGTCCCGCAATGTCACCTTGGGCTGGAAGTAGACCTCCAGCTCGCCCTGGTCCAGTGCCTGGTGCAGGTCGCCGGCCAGACCCAGCCGGCGCAGCGACCGAGACTCCAGGCCCGGGCTGAACAACTGCACGCTGCCCGGCACCGACTTGGCCGCCGTGGTGGCCAGGTCGACCCGCAGCAGCAAGGTGGCCGCATCGCTGCCATGATCCGGGTGTACGGCCACCCCGACAGCGGTGTCCACATTCAGAGTGAGCGCGTCGAAGACCATCTCGTCGCGGATCTGCTCACGCAGTTGAGCGGCCAACTCGAGCGCTGCCTCGGCGCTCTCCAACCGCAGCGTCACCAGGAACTCGTCCCCGCCGGCCCGGCCGACCAGAGCCGACGACGGCGCGCTGGCCCGCAACCGGTTGGCGACCTCGGCCAGGACCTTGTCCCCGGCTGCGTGACCGAGGGACTCGTTGACCTGGCGCAGACCGTCGACGTCGAAGAGCAGCAGCGCCACCACCTCGCCGGGCAGACGAATCTTGACCGACTCGTCCAGTGCGCCGGTGATCCGCCGACGATTGGGCAGCTTGGTCAGCGCGTCGTGGTACGCGTCGTGCCGCAACCGGTCCACCAACCGGGAGTTCTCCAACGCCACCGCCGCGTGCGCGGCCACCGTCTCGAAGACCGAGATGTCGCGCTGGGTGAAGTACAGCGGGTCGGCGAGCCGATTGGTGACCTCGAGAGTCCCGATCACCACCCCGCCCGACCGGAGGGGAACAACAACGGTGTCCTTGACCCCCCTCTCGGCGAGGCTGGCCCGGAACTGGGGATCGCTTGTCACTCCACGGCCGACCGTCACGGGGCGGGCCGTTTCCAGCACCTTCTCCCGCAACGCCGACGGGGTAAGGGACAGGTCCAGCAGACCAGAATCCTCGACCCTCGCGGTGAGCAGAATCTCGGGATGCCGCCCCTGCGCCGGCAGCCAGAGGGTGGCGTACTCGGCCTGCATCAACGCGCGCACCCGACCGAGGAGGGCGTCGACAAGGGTTCCGTCCTGGCCGCTGGCCGCCACCGCCCTGCTCAACTCGTACATGTCGGTCAGCGTGCGGTGCTGGCGGAAGAACTGGGTGTACGAGCGGTAGACCAGCGCGAGCCCGGCCGCCAACGCGGCCAGCGGCACCAGCGACCACCAAGACTCCCGGATCAGGATCAGGACGATCAGGCCGGCGGCCACGTTGATACCCGCGGTCAGGAGCAGCGACGGCACTGCGCGAAGCGTCTCCCGACCGGCCTGCCAGCCCTGCAGGAGGGTGTGTACCGAAGCGACGCCGGTGAGGCTGACCAGGATCACCACACTGATCGCGCAACACAGACTCACCCAGGTCGCCGGGCCGACACCCGACCTCGGCGGCAACGCCTGGAGAACCAGTGTGGCGAGCGACGTCCCGGCGGCCGCGCGCGCGACGTTGAACCAGACCTTTGGCGCCGTTATCCGATGCCGCAGTTGCGTGACCAGGGACGCGAGCGTGTAGATGACCACGACGGTCAGTGGCGGCAGGAAGTAGAACGCGAGTACGAGCGGCAGCTCGGTAAGCGTCATGGCCACCGACTGTCGGCGGACCACCAGCACCAGCAACGGAAGGCCCGCGGCGATCATCGCCACGAGAAGAAGCGCGGCCCAGTGCCAGTCACCGAACGACTGATCGGCGACCAGCCCCGTGAGGATCACGCAGGTAACAGCGAGAAGGATCAGCGGAGCGGTGATGATCCAGGCGTCTTCCGAGGACCTACGCCTCAACTGGTCCCGCGCGATCATCCCGCTCCCTGCCTGCGTGGCGTGTCCTTGAAAGCCGGCGACCCGTCAGACAGGGGCCGTCAGACCCAGATGATGTCGCCCAGGTTCAGGTCGGCGGGGACACCGTGGTTACCGATGACCATGGTGGCGACGGCAGCGAGGATGAGGAGCGAGCCATACAGCCGGCCCAACCTACGACCAGACATAAGATTGCTCCTGTCGGAAGGTCTCGTGGGGGTAGTGGAGGTTCCACGATCGTGCCACAGTGCGGGCAGCCAGAGAAGTGGTGGTCGCCCGACTAGCCCCACCGTCAGTTACTTCCCGCCGTTCGGCCTACCGCCCTCGCCGCACCGGGCCAGATCACGAGCTTGCGGGGCAGTTCACCGCTTCACGCAGCGTCGAATACGACCTTCAACACAATTCGGGTCGAGTTGTAAACACTCGCCACGCCCGCTCCGACAATCACCCTCAGTAATATTCCTACAACGCGCGCCCCACGTACGCCTCGGCTCGGCCATCGACCACCATACCGGCTCCGCGCCATCCCGCCAGTACTTCGTCGGGTTCATTTCAGATGGACGACGACCGGCGCGAAGTCAGACTACGAGCATCGTAAGCGCAGCTCAACTTACCCACGGCATCGAAAGTAGCGGATGACCTCCCTTTCGAGCCGCGACGAGGCAAGCCCTGACCTGGCGCTGCGGGCCCGGCCTCAGGATCGACGCCACCTTCAGGCCGCCCTCCACCCTTCGGTCCCGCATCGGCTGGACTCAGCCGGACTCGGCTAGATCAACGACAACGGCCCCTGATCAGCATCTCTGCTGGTCAGGGGCCGTGTCTGCACCTGGTGGCGGGTAGAGGATTCGAACCTCTGAAGCTTTCGCGACGGATTTACAGTCCGCTCCCATTGGCCGCTCGGGCAACCCGCCAGGGCACCCCACCGCGTCGCAACGCGGCGGCGGAAGCAAGAATAGCGGCTCCCCCCGGTGCCGACGCAACCGGGTACGGTCAGGGGGTCGTGCCGCTGGTCGGCGGCCGACGGCAGGCCCAGACCGCCGGACAGCAGGAGCAGAAACATGGCAGCGAACCCGTCGTTCGACATCGTGAGCAAGGTTGACCGTCAGGAGGTCGACAACGCCCTTCGGCAGGCGGAGAAGGAGCTTGCGACGCGGTTCGACTTCCGCGGCACCGGCGCTGAGATCTCCTGGTCTGGTGAGGAGGCGATCGGCCTTCAGGCAGAGACCGAGGAGCGCGTCCGCGCCGCACTGGACGTGTTCAAGGAGAAGCTCGTCAAGCGGAACATCTCGCTGAAGTCGCTGGATGCTGGGGAGCCGCGTCCGTCGGGCAAGATCTTCAAGATCGACTGCAAGGTGATCCAGGGCATCGAGACGGACAAGGCCAAGGCCATCAGCAAGAAGATCCGTGACGAGGGCCCCAAGGGCGTGCAGGCGCAGATCCAGGGCGACCAGTTGCGCGTGACCGGCAAGAAGCGCGACGACCTGCAGGCCGTCATCTCGCTGCTCAAGGGCGAAGACTTCGGCGTCGCCCTTCAGTTCAACAACTACCGCTGACGGCCGCCCGCCCTGACCCGCCAGCGATCTCCGAACGCGACGCGCCCGGCTGAGATCGACTCGGTTTCCTGAAAGTCGGGGCATCCGGGCGACTGGGACACCGCGACTTTCAGTAAACCGAGTCGATCAAGGGCGGGCCGAGCGCGGGCCGAGCCCGACACCGGCCGAGCACGGGCCGAGCCCGACACCGGCCGAGCACGGGCCGAGCACGGGCCGAGCCCGGCACCGGCCGATCAGACGGTTACGGGTTGTTCGGTGCGTACCGCTGTGGTTTCCGCACGGGCGATGGGCCCGGCGGGCAGTGCGGCTACCGCGGCCCCGACGGCGACGGCCGCCCCGGCGAACAGGAACGCCCAGCGGACGCCGCCGGCGTGGTCCACGATCACGCCGGCCACCGAGCCGCCGGCGGCGCTGGACGCCACCGCGACGGTGACCACCCAGGTGTACGCCTCGTTCAACATGCCGGTTGGGGCGATCCGGCCGACCAGGGTGTTCTCCAGGGTCAGGGCGGGCGCGATGGTGGCGCCGCCGGCGACCAGCGCGACACCCAACGCCAGTGGGGTGGGCATCACCGCGAACACCGCGAAGGTGGCGGCCAGCGCGGCGAGCAGCAGGGCGAACTGCCGGGTCATGTTCGGTGCCGGCCTGCGGACGCCGAACCAGAGCCCACCGATGGCGCTGCCGATGCCCCAGACGGCGAGCAGCAGGCCGGCGAGGCTCTCCGGGTCGTTGGTGGTGTGGTCGCTGGCGAACGCCGGCACGATCACCCCGGCGGCCCCGAACGCGATGCCCAGGCCGGCCACGCAGATCAGCAGGGCCGGGAAGCCGGGGACCCGCAGCGGGCCGAGCCCACGGGCGTGGTGCTCCTGCGGGTGCGGACGCCAGCCGCGCATGACCCGGCCGAGGGCCACGGCGGTCGTGCCGACCAGGGTGACCACGGCCGCACCGATCAGCGCGGCTGCCGCGTCTGCGACGAGGACGAAGCCGGCGACGAGCAGTGGGCCGAGGACGAAGACGATTTCGAACAGGGTGGTCTCGGCGGCCAGCGCGGTGTTGCGGAGGGGGTACCGGCCGGAGGTGGGGCCGGTCAGGTCGTTCCAGGCGCCTCGGATGGCGGCGGTGAGCGGCGGGTAGGTGGCGCCGGCCACGCCTGCGGCGAGGTAGATGACGGGGAGGGCGTCGTCGCCGGAGCGGCTGGCCAGCAGCAACCCGATGAGCGCCAGCGGGTGGGCCACGGCGGTGAGCAGCAGGACGGGGCTGGGGCCGACCCGGTCGGCGATCCGTCCGGCGACCGGGCTGAGCGCGGCGCCGGCGAGGGCGTAGATGCCTCCCGCGATGGCGGCCAGTGAGTAGCGCCCGGTCACCTGCTCGACCACCAGGAGCAGCGCCAGCGGGGTCATGCCGATTCCGAGCCGCCCGATGATGCCGGTGATCAGCAGCATGGGCGCACCGGGGATCCGCCAGACACCCAGGTACTGACGCAGCGCGGTCACCGTGAACCTCCCGAGGGTGTAATGAGCGTGAGCCGTTATGACCCTAACGCCGCCGGCTGACGGCAAGACAGCGGAATAACTCTCCGACACGGCGATCCGCCCGTACCCGACGCGGCCGGGTACGGGCGGATCAGTGGATCAGTGGATCAGCGCTGGAACTGCACAGGCCCCGAGTTGCGGGCCATCTGCTCCAGCCGGGCGACGCGGTCCTCCATCTTCGGGTGCGTGGAGAACAGCGCGGCCATGCCGCCGCCCCGGAACGGGTTGGCGATCATGAGGTGGGCGGTGCTGGTGAGCTGGCCCTGGGCCGGCAACGGCCGACGTTGGGCCACCGCGTCGATCTTGCGGAGCGCGCTGGCCAGGGCCAACGGGTCGCGGCTCAGCTCGGCGCCGGAGGCGTCCGCCTGGAACTCGCGGCTCCGGCTGATCGCCAACTGGATCACCGTGGCCGCGATCGGGCCCAGGATCAGGGTGAGCAGCAGCACGGCCGGGTTGGGTCGGTCCTCGTCGTCCCCGCCGCCCAGCGGAATGAAGAAGGCGAGATTCGCCAGCAGGGTGATGATGCTGGCCAGGCCGGCCGCCACGCTGGAGATCAGGATGTCCCGGTTGTAGACGTGGGACAGCTCGTGCCCGATCACGCCGCGCAGCTCGCGGTAGTCGAGGATCTCGGTGATGCCCTGGGTCACGCAGACGGCCGCGTGCTGCGGGTTACGACCGGTCGCGAACGCGTTGGGCTGCGCGGTCGGGCTGACGTAGAGCCGCGGCATCGGCTGCTGGGCGTCGGTGGCCAGCTCCCGGACCATCCGGTACAGCTCGGGGAACTGCGCCTCGGTGACCGGTTGCGCGCCCATCGAGCGCAGTGCGAGCTTGTCGGAGTAGAAGTAGGAAACGCCGTTCATGACCAGAGACACGAGGACGGCGATGACCAGGCCGCCGCTGCCGCCGAACCAGTAGCCCACCGCCAGGATCAGGGCGCTGAGCAGGCCGAGCAGCGCTGCGGTCTTCAGACGGTTGTGGTGCACGATGTCTCCTTCGGTGCACGGATCGCCGGGATCCGCTGACCGGTGTAACAACCCGGTACCCGTCAACCATCCGTCTCAACGCTGAGAGTTGACTGAGACCGGGCCGGGTGGGTCAGCGGCCGGCCAGGTCGAGCACCAACTGCGGGGCGACGCCGAGCACCACGGCGGCCACCGTCGCCACCGCCAGCACCACCGCCACCACACCCACCACGGGTACGCCCGACGCTCCGTCACCGGCGAGCGCCGCGGCCGGGCCGGGCGTCGTCGTGGGCGCCCAGAGCGCGGCGGTCACCCGCAGGTAGTAGGCGAGGCCGATCACGGCGTTCAGCGCCACCACAAGCGCCAACCAGGCCGCGCCACCGTCCAGCAGCGCCCGGACCACTGTCACCTTCGCGAACAGGCCGGCCAGCCCCGGCGGCAGACCAGCCAGACCCACAAGCGCGAGACCGAACGCCGCAGCCCGCCAGGGGTGCCGCCGGGCCGCCCCGCGCAGGTCGTCAAGGGTGCCGCCGTCCGCGCCGGCCGGGCGCAGCGCGGTCAGCCCGGCGAACGCCGCCAGCTCCAACACCACGAAGAAGACGGCGTACGCCACGGCGGCCGCGTACGCGGCGGACCGTGCCTCGTCCGTGCGCCCGGCGGCCAGCGCCAACGCTCCCAGCGGGGCGAGGATGTAGCCGGCCTGCGCGACGGACGACCAGGCGAGCAGCCGGACGGTGCGCCGTTGACGAAGGGCGACCAGGTTGCCGACGGTCATGGTGAGCACGGCGAGCAGCGCGAGCACCGGACCGGTCTGGTCCGCGGGCAGCGCCCGCTGCACCACGGCGAGCAGGGCGACGAGGCCGCCCAGCTTCGACGCGGTGGACAGGTAGGCGGCCACCGGCAGCGGCGCGCCGTCGTAGGTGGCCGGCGCCCAGGCGTGGAACGGCACCGCCGCCACCTTGAAGGCCAACCCGACCAGCAGCACCGCCACCGCGGCGGTGGTCAGCGGCAGGTCCCGCAGCTCTGGCTGCTCGGCGAGCAACGCGCCGAGCCGGTCCAGGTGCAGGCCACCGGTCACCGCGTACAGCAGCGCCGCGCCGAGCAGGGTCAGCGTGGTCGCCACCACGCTGACCACGAAGAAGGTCAACGCCGCCTCGGCGCTCGCGAGGCTCCCCCGGCGCAGACCGACAAGCACGTACAGCGGCAGGGTCAGCGTCTCCAGGGCGACGATCAGCGTGATCAGGTCGCCGGCCGCGCCGAGCACCACGCCGCCGGTCATCGAGCAGGCCAGCAGGAAGGCGTACTCCCCGACCGGTGACCGCCCGGCCAGCAGCGCGGGCACCGACAGCCCGAGCACGCCAAGGGTGAGCAGCGCGACCACCACACCGACCAGGGCCGCGCGACCGCCGAAGACCCAGGAGCAGTCGGCGCCCACACAGAACGTCCGCCGCTCCGCTCCCGCGCCGACCAGCGCGGAGCCGACGGCGGTGCCGAGCGCGCCGAGCGCGGCCACCACGATCGTGGCCCGTGGCCGAGCCAGCAGCAGATCGGTGATGAGCACGAGCACTGCCGTGCCGGCGGCCAGGTAGGCCGGCAGCAGCGCGACGCTGTCCACGCTCTGCACGACGTTCATGGTCTGACCACTCCGATCAGGGCGTCGACAGGGGCCTCGGCGACACCCAGGACCAACGTCGGCGCCAGGCCGATGGCCAACGCGAGCAGCACCAGCGGCACCCACGCGGTCAACTCCGCGCCGGCCAGGCCGGGGCCGACCTGCCCGACGGCAGGGCTCGGCCGGTTGTGGGTGACCTGGCGCAGCAACCGCAGGAAGTACGCGGCGGTGAGCGCCCCACCGACCGCCGCCAGCACTCCGAGGGTGGTCCAGAGCGGGCCGCCCACCTGGACGGCGGCGATCACCGCGAACGCCTCGCCCCAGAAGCCGGCCAACCCGGGCAGACCCAGCGACGCGATCGCCGCGAACGCCAGCAGACCCGCCAACCGGGGGGCAGTCTCCCGCAGCCCGGACAGCTCGGCCAGGGTGCCCGTGCCGGTACGGTCCTTCACCGCCCCGGCCAGGAAGAACAGCAGGCCGGTGATCACCCCGTGCGCGACGTTGCCGATCAACGCAGCCTGGATGCCGACGGTGGTCAGCGTGGCGACGCCGAGCAACACGAAGCCCATGTGCCCCACACTGGAGTATGCGATCAGTCGCTTCACGTCCGACTGGGCCAGACAGACAAGCGAACCGACCAGGATCGCGGCGACGGCCAGCACGCCGAGCACCGGCGCCGCCCACCGGGCGCCCTCCGGCGCCACCCCCACCGCCACCCGGATCAGACCGTAGGTGCCCATCTTGAGCAGC
This sequence comes from Micromonospora sp. DT53, assembly GCF_049841535.1. Taxonomy (NCBI): domain Bacteria; kingdom Bacillati; phylum Actinomycetota; class Actinomycetes; order Micromonosporales; family Micromonosporaceae; genus Micromonospora; species Micromonospora sp. DT53. Next base: position 481,074 of record NZ_JBNCKM010000004.1, on the reverse strand, counting down.
ACCCCGGCCAGCACGACACTGCCCACCGTGGGGGCCTGGGTGTGCGCGTCGGGCAACCAGGAGTGCAGCGGCCACAGCGGGCTCTTCACCGCGAACGCCAACGCGAGCAGGGTGAACGCGGCCAACTGGGTGCCCCTGGACATCCCCGTGCCACCGGTAAGCGTCACCAGGTCGGCGGTGCCGGCGGCGGCGACCACGACATACACGCCGACCAGCAGCAGCACCGACCCGAACAGCGTGTAGAGCGCGAACTTCCGGGCCGCCCGACGCCGGTCCGCGCCACCCCAGCCGGCGATGATCGCGTACATCGGCAGCAGGACGACCTCGAAGAAGAGGAAGAACAGCACCAGGTCCAGGGCGAGGAAGGTGCCCAGGATGCCCACCTCGACCACCAACAGCAGCGCGACGAGCGCCCGGCCGCTGCCGCCGTCCGGGACCCGCCACATCGTGTACGCGCAGCAGAGCAAGGTGAGCAGCGCGGTCAACACCACGAGCGGCCACGAGATGCCGTCGACGCCGAGATGGAAGCGCAACTCCAGGCCGGGCACCCAGGGCAGATCCAGTTGGTGCCACGGGCGCACCGCCGGCGCGCCGGCCGACCAGGCGACCCAGCCCCGACCGCCGAACACCAGCGGCACCGCGGCCAGCAGGGTCAACGCCGCCGCGACCGTGCCGACCAGCCGGGCCGCCCGGTCCCGAGGCGTAGCCGCCACCGCGACCGCGCCCAGCGCCGGCAGCGCCAGAACAGCGACCAACAACCCCTGGCCAAACGTCATCGGGCCACCTTCGATCGCGACTGCGGGGCTCGCAAACCCGGCTCACTCCTCGCGCTCACCGGTTAACTCCGAGCAGGGCGGCGGCCAAGCCGATCAGCAGCGCGCCGGCCAGGACACCGGCGGCGGCTCGGGGCAGCGCCGCGCGGTGCAGCGCGGCCAGCCCCGTACCCAGACCGGAAGCGGCTCGCCCGCTGCCCTCGACCGCGCCGTCCACCACCACCTCGTCAGCGGTACGCGCGGCGCGGGCCAACGCGCGGACGGGGCGTACCACAAGTGTGTGCTGGGCGTCGTCGAGCCGGAACGCGCGGGCGAAGACCGGCCGCAGCGGACCCAGCGCCGCCGCCGGGTCGGCGGCCTGGTCGCGCCGCCAGCCCAGCGCCACCAGCGCGGCGCCGAGCAGCAGGAACGCGAGCGGCAGCAGCACCCCCGGCCCGAGGTGGACCAGACCGTCCTCGGAGCCCGCCACCGGGACGGTGGGAAACCGCAGGCGATCGGCGAACGCCCCGACGAACCCGACCAGACCGAGCAGCGCGGCAGGTACGGCCAGCAGCAACACCGGCCAGCGCAGCACCGCCGGCGGGTCGTGCGGCCGAAGCAGGGGCAGGCGCGCAGCGCCGAAGAAGGCGCGCAGCAGCAGCCGACCGGCGTACCAGGCGGTGATCGCCACGCCGACCAACCCGGCGATCCAGACGATCCAGCCCACCCAGGACGGGGCGGGACCGGTGCCCTCCAGCGCGGCCGACTCGGCGACCGTCAGTACGCCGTCCTTGCTCCAGAAACCGGCAAACGGTGGCACCCCGGCCAGCGCGCCCAGACCCACCACCGTGCACCAGAACGTCACAGGCATGCTGCGCCGCAGCCCGCCCATCTCCGACATCAGGGTGGTGCCGACGGCGTGGATCACCGCGCCGGCGGCGAGGAACAGCAGCGCCTTGAAGGCGGCATGGGTGAGCAGGTGGAACAGGGCCGCCGACGGTGAGCCGACCGCCAGCGCGCCGGTCATGTAGCCCAGTTGGGACACCGTCGACCAGGCCAGCACCCGCTTGATGTCGTCCTGGGCGGTGGCGGCGAGCGCGCCGAGCAGCAGCGTGATCGCCCCGAGCACCCCCAGCACTGTCAACGTCACAGGCGCGGCCGTGAACAGCGGGTACAGCCGGGCCACGGCGTACACCCCGGCGGCGACCATCGTCGCGGCATGGATCAGCGCGGAGATCGGGGTCGGGCCGGCCATCGCGTCCGGCAGCCAGGTGTGCAGCGGGAACTGCGCGCTCTTGCCGGCCACGCCGGCGAGCAGCAGCAGGCCGGCGGCCGTCAACGTCACACCGGAGTGGTCGTGGGCGAGCACGTCGGCGATCCGGAAGCTGCCCGTCGACACGCCCAGCAGCGCGATGCCGAGCAGGAACCCGACGTCACCGACCCGGGTCACCAGGAACGCCTTCATGGCGGCGGCGGGGGCGCCGGCCAGTCGGCGGTCGTGGGCGATCAGGAGGTACGAGCAGAGGCCCATCACCTCCCAGCCGACCAACAGCATGATCAGGTCGCCGGCGACCACCACCAGCAGCATGGCACCGGTGAAGATGCTGATCTGAGCGGCGTAGGGCGGGTAGCGATGGTCCACGTCGACGTCGTCGTGGGGACCGCGCCGCAGGTAGCCGATCGAGTAGACCTGCACGGCCAGGGCGACCACGGTGACCGCGACCGCGACGAGCGCGGCTGCCCCGTCCAGCCGTACGCCGAGGGTCACCGCCAGCCCGCCGATGTCGACCCAGGTGCTCGACGTCTCCGTCGGCCCGTCGACCGTGAGCAGCAGCGCGACGGCCAGCGCCAACGCGCCGGCCGCACCGGCGACCCCGAGCGCGACGGCCGCGCTGCGGGCCCGATCGCCGCCGGTCGCGCTGTTGCCCCGTGGGGCCGGTGGCAGCAGCAGACCGAGCAGCCCGGCGACCAGGGGTACGGCGGGCAGCAGCGCCCCGAGCAGCCCGGTCACCGGCCCGCCTCCGGGTCTCCGACGGCCGGCTCGCGCCCGCCGAGAGGACTCGACGGCTCGGTCAACGGCACGTCATCCACGGCGACTGTCGCCCGCAGCCGGTAGAGCTGGAGGACGATCGCCAGCCCCACCCCGATCTCGGCGGCGGCCAGAACGATGACGAAGAGGGCGAAGACCTGCCCCGAGTGCGGAAGCACGGCGCGGGCGGTGGTGTCCGCGGTGACCAGGATCAGGTTTACCGCGTTGAGCATCAACTCGACAGACATCAGCACCAGCACCGCGTTGCGGCGGCGCAACACGCCGTACACGCCGAGGCCGAACAGCAGCGCGGCGGTGACGTACGGGATGACCGGCCTCACCGGCGCCCCCCGGGCTCGCTGTCGACCAGGTCGCCTGCCGTGCGGTCGCGTTGCGGGGCGGCTCGGCCGATGTCCGGGCGGGACAGCACGATCGCGCCCACCAGGGCGGAGAGCAGCAGCACCGAGAGCACCTCGAACGGCAGCACCCAGGATTGGAAGATCTGCTCACCCAGCCGCTCGGCGGTGCCGGCGTGCGGCAGCGTGACGGTGCTCCAGCGGTACGCGTCGACAAGCAGGGCGGTCAGGCCCAGCCCGGCGCCGCCACCGATCAGAGCCGCCGGCCAGCCGGGCCGGTCCAGATCGTCGGAGGCGCCGATCGGAGCCCGGGTCAGCATCACCGCGAACAGCAACAGGACCACCACCGCGCCCACGTAGATCAACACCTGCACCCAGGCCACCAACTCGGCGCTGAGCACCAGGAAGTCACCTGCCAACGCGCCCAGGCACACCACCAGGTAGAGCCCGGCCCGGACCAGGTGCTTCGTGGTCACCACCAGCACGCCGGCGCCGACCGCCACCGCACCGAGGGCGAGCAGCAGCACATCCGCCCCGGTCACCGGGTCGCCCTTGCGGCTCGGGCGCTCACGACGCCGGGTCCTGGTCGGCGTCGGGGCGTACCGCCGGCGGAGCGGGACGTGCGGCGGCCGCCTTGCGCGCCGCGGAGGTCTCCTCCTTGGCCGGCTCGCCGTTCGGGTCGTGCGCGGGCGGCGGCGGAACCGTGGCCATCCACTGACCGAGGTGGTCCTTGTCGTGCAGCAGGTCCTTGATGTCGTACTCGGCGTACTCGAACTCCGGTGACCAGTAGAGCGCGTCGAACGGGCAGACCTCGATGCAGATGCCGCAGTACATGCAGAGCGAGAAGTCGATGTCGAACTTGTCGAGCACGTTGCGCTGGCGGGGGCGGGCGGCGCCGGGCACCGCCACCTCCTCCTTGTGCGAGTCGATGTAGATGCACCAGTCCGGACATTCACGGGCGCAGAGCATGCAGACCGTGCAGTTCTCCTCGGACAGGGCGATCACGCCACGCGAGCGGGGCGGCAGGTCGGGAGCCACATCTGGGTACTGCTGCGTGGTCGAACGGCTGGTCATCGTCTTGAGGGTGACCGCCAGCCCTTTCACCAGGCCCGCGCCGGGAAGGCCGCGTCCGCTGGCGTCATCGCGCTCGCTGGGGTCACTCATGTCGACCATCCTGCCCTGTGGCCACGGCGCGCGCGACCACCACCCACAGGTCGACGGCGGTACCGTGGTCGCGGGGGGATCACGCCCCGGGTCCGTTGACGACTGCCGGTGGGAGCATCTCGACGCCGAGCTGTTGCAGCAACTGGAACAGCTCGTTGCAGCTCCACACCTCGACGATCCGGCCCGCCACGTCGAAGCGCAGGAACGTCGCCCCCGAGTAGCTGACCACCTGCCCGGTCGGCGGCACCGGCCCGAACTGCCCGGCGTGGGTGCCGGCGGCCCGCCAGTGCACGGCCACCCGCTCGCCGGCCGCGACCACGTCGACGATCTTGTAGCGCAGGTCCGGGAAGGCCGCCCGGCGCTCACGGTGCCACGCCAGCGTCGCCTCCGGCCCGGTGCCGCCCAGCCCAGGGCACTCCTCGGCGACCAACTCGTACGCCGACTCCTCCCGGCGGGCATTCCACACATCGGCGATGAACCGCCGGGCCACCGCCTCCACATCCGTCATGCCGGCAGGGTATCCGGGACCACGGCGCGCCGTAGATCCGCGAGGATTGGGTAGAGACACTGACCAGACCGGGAGGGTGACGTGGGCGAGGAAAAAGGCGGCAAGTACGTCGAGCCGGGCAGCGAGTTCACCCGCGACCAGCGGTACATCGCCACCCGGATCACCGAGGACGGGCGCGACGGGTACCCGGTGGAGCCGGGCCGGTACCGGCTGGCGGTCAGCCGGGCCTGCCCGTGGGCCAACCGACTGATCATCGTGCGGCGGTTGCTCGGGCTGGAGGACGCCATCTCGATGGCGGTGGCCGGCCCGACCCACGACGCCCGGAGCTGGACCTTCGACCTCGACCCGGACGGCCGGGACCCGGTGCTCGGCATCGAGCGCATCCAGGAGGCGTACTTCAAGCGTTTCCCCGGCTACGAGCGCGGCATCACCGTGCCGGCGATCGTGGACGTGCCGACCGGGCAGGTGGTGACCAACGACTACGCGCAGATGAGCCTGGACCTGTCCACGCAGTGGAGGGCGTACCACCGCGAGGGCGCCCCGCAGCTCTACCCCGAGCACCTGCGGGAGCAGATCGACGAGGTCAACGCCGTGGTGTTCCGGGACGTCAACAACGGCGTCTACCGGTGCGGGTTCGCGGGCCACCAGGAGGCGTACGACAAGGCGTACCACCAGCTCTTCGACCGGCTGGACTGGCTCACCGAGCGGTTGACCGACCAGCGCTACCTGGTCGGCGACACCATCACCGAGGCCGACGTGCGGCTGTTCACCACGCTGGTCCGCTTCGATCCGGTCTACCACGGCCACTTCAAGTGCAACAGGCAGAAGCTGAGCGAGATGCCGGTGCTGTGGGCGTACGCCCGGGACCTGTTCCAGACTCCCGGTTTCGGCGACACCATCGACTTCGACCACATCAAGCGGCACTACTACGAGGTGCACCGCGACATCAACCCGACCGGGATCGTTCCGCTCGGCCCCGACCTGTCCAACTGGCTCACCCCGCACGGCCGGGAAGCGCTCGGTGGCCGCCCCTTCGGCGACGGCACCCCGCCCCCACCCCCAGCCGAGCCGGTAGACCCCGCCCACACCCCACTGCGCTGACCGGGCCGCCCTCGCCCAGCCCGTCGATCATGGAGTTGTGGTGGGTGACAAATCGGTGTTGTCCGCTACATTCCGGGCACCACAACTCCATGATCGACGCGAAGCAGGCGGGGCGGGGCCGGGTGGGGTGGGGCTGCTACAGGGCGATGCGGACGGCTGCGGTGAGGACCAGTTGCGCCAGGGACGCGGGCACGAGGACGAGCCAGCAGAGGCGTTGCAGTTGGTCCTCGCGGAGCCGGGGGTAGGACACCCGAAGCCAGATGATCACGAAGGAGACCGCGAAGATCTTGAGCAGCGTCCAGAGCCAGCCCAGCTGGTCGTCGGCGAACGGGCCCTGCCAACCACCCAGGAACAGCACAGTGGTCAACGCGGCGATCACCACGATGCCGACGTACTCGGCGAGCAGGAAGAACGCGAACCGCAGACCGGTGTACTCGGTCATGTAGCCGAAGACCAGCTCCGAGTCGGCCACCGGCATGTCGAACGGCGGCCGCCGGATCTCCGCCAGCCCGGCGACGAAGAAGATGATCATCGCGGGCGCCTGCCAGAGCAGCCACCACGGCTGCCACGCCTCGACGATGCCCGACAGGCTGAGCGTGCCGGCCGCCATCGCCACCGACGCGGCGGCCAGCACCAGCGGCAGCTCGTAACCGAGCAACTGGGCCGCCCCGCGCAGCCCGCCCAGCAGGCTGTACTTGTTGGCCGACGCCCACGCCGACATCAGCACCGCCACCACGCCGACGCCGACCACGGCCAGCACGAAGAAGAGGCCGATGTCCAACGGTTGCCCGACCAGGTCGTTCGGGCCGAGCGGGATCACCAGCAGCACCAGCAGGTAGGGCACCAGTGCCACCGCGGGCGCCAGCCGGAACACCGCCCGGTCCGCCTCGCGCGGCGTGATGTCCTCCTTCTGCACGAACTTGACCCCGTCGGCCACGAGTTGCGCCCAGCCGTGGAAGCCACCCGCGTACATCGGGCCGAGCCGGCCCTGCATGTGCGCCATCACCTTGTGCTCGGCCTGCCCGACAAGCAACGGCAGGGTGAGGAAGGCGACCAACACGCCGCCGATCCGGAGCAGCAGCTCCACCCAGAGCGGCATCAGGCCGTACCCCCGTCGTGGTCGCGCCGGCCATCGCGGCCCGGCGGGTCCGCGATCGGCTCGACGCCCGGTGCGGCCGGGTCGGCCGAGCCCGCACCGGGCCGGTCAGATGCGGTCGCGCCGGGCGCAGACTGATCGGCCGGGCCCGCGCCGGACGCAGGCTGGCCGGCCGGACCAACGCCGGGCGCAGGCTGATCGGCCGGACCAACGCCGGACGCAGGCTGATCGGCCGGACCAACGCCGGACGCAGGCTGATCGGCCGGACCAACGCCGGACGCAGGCTGGCCGGCCGGGCCCGCGCCGGGCGCAGGCTGGTCGGCCGGGCCAACGCCGGGCGTGGGCTGGTCGGCCGGGGTCGGGTCGTCGGCGGTGCCGGCAGGCCGGGGAGTACGCGCCGGACGGGCCCCCGGGGCGGGCCGCGCCGGACGCTCACGGGCCGGTCTGGCCGGGGTGCCGCCACGCGGGCCCTCCCCCACGCCACCGGCGCCGGCCGGGGTGGGCGTGGTCCCCCACTCGCCCGGAGCGGGAACGCCGGGCGGGCGGATCGGTCGACGCCCGCCGCCGGCCTCGGACTCGCCCGGCTCCTTCGCACCCGGCCAGGGCTTCGCCACCCGGGAAGCGAGCACGAACTCCTTACGCAGCGGGTGGCCCTCGAACTCCGGGGGCAGCAGCAGCGGCAGCAGTTCCCCGTGGCCGGCGAAGTCGATGCCGAACATCTCGTGCGTCTCCCGCTCGTGCCAGGCGGCACCGGGGTAGACGTCGACGACCGAGGCGACCGTGGGCGCGTCGCGCGGCAACCGGGTGCGCAGCAGCAGGCCGTGGCGCAGTCGCGTCGACCAGAGGTGCGCCACCACGTCGAAGCCCTCGGCCAACTCGTCGACGGCGGAGAGCCAGTCGAAGAAGTCGCAGGCCAACTCGGCGTCGTCACGGGCGGCGGACACCGCGGTCAGCCAACTCGTGGGCGGCACGTCGATGGTGGCCCGGGCGAACCGTTGCCCGCCGGAGACCGACGGGGTCGCCTCAACCGGCGCGAGCAGCGCGACCAGTCGAGCGCCGACCTCTTCGGGAGTCATGCCGCTGATCCTAGTGCCGGCCGGGCCCGCGCCTGGCCGCCGCCGATCACCGGCGATCTGCCGGCTTCGGGAGCGGCGTACGGCTCGGCGGGGAAAGATGAGGGCGTGCGCGCTGTGACGGTGAGACCCGGGGTCGCCAACTCGCTGAACCTCGTCGAGGATCAGCCGGAGCCGGCTGCCGAGGAGGGTTCTGTCCTGGTCGAGGCGCTGGCGGTGGGGATCTGCGGCACCGACCACGAGATCATCGCCGGGGATTACGGCGAGGCGCCGCCGGGTGCGGACCGCCTGGTCATCGGTCACGAGTCACTGGGTCGGGTGATCGAGGACTCCAGCGGCACCCTGCGACCCGGTGACCTGGTGGCCGGGATCGTCAGGTATCCCGACCCGGTGCCCTGCTCGAACTGCGCGGTCGGCGAGTGGGACATGTGCCGCAACGGCCAGTACACCGAACACGGCATCAAGGGACTGGCCGGGTTCGCCCGGGACCGCTGGCGGGTCGAGCCGCAGTTCGCGGTCGGGCTCGACCCGACGCTGGCCCAGGTCGGTGTGCTGCTGGAGCCGACGAGTGTGGTGGCGAAGGCGTGGGACCACATCGAACGGATCGGGCATCGGGGCGAGTGGCAGCCGCAGACCGTCCTGGTCACCGGGGCCGGGCCGATCGGGCTGCTGGCCGCGTTGCTCGGCACCCAGCGTGGGCTCACCGTCCACGTCCTGGACCGGAACACCGAGGGGCCGAAGCCGGAGCTGGTCGCCGGGCTCGGCGCCACCTACCACACGGTGCCGGTCAACGACCTGCCCTTCGAGCCGGACGTGGTGATCGAGTGCACCGGCGCGCCCACGGTGGTCCTCGACGTCATGTGCAAGGCCGCCCCGACCGGGATCGTCTGCCTGGCCGGGGTGTCCAGCGGTGGCCGGAGCATCGACTTCGACGCCGGGGCCCTCAACCGGGAGCTGGTGCTGGAGAACAACGTGGTGTTCGGCTCGGTGAACGCCAACCGCCGGCACTGGAACATGGCTGCGCAGGCGCTCGCCCGCGCCGACCAGGTCTGGCTCGAGTCGCTGATCACCCGACGGGTGCCGGTGAACCGGTACGCCGACGCGTACACCCCCGGGCCGGACGACATCAAGGTGGTGCTGGAGTTCGCGTCCTGAGCGACGCCGCACCCGATCAGATGCCCGGCAGTCGACCGTTGCGGAACAGGTCGACGAAGAGCTGATGGTCCTGGCGGGCGCGCACCCCGTACGCGTGCGCGAAGTCCACCAGGTGGGTGACGAAACCCGGCGCGTCGGTGTCCACCACCGCGACGATCGCCTCCTCGGTGGAGTAGTCCACCAGGTCGTGACTGGATTCGTCGTCGGCCACCGAGTGCATCCGGGCCACCGCCCGGCCAAGGTCGACGAGAACCCCGGTCAGTTCCTCCGGCTCGTTCACGTCCGACCAGTCCAGGTCGGCGGCGTACGGGGAGACCTCGGCGACCAGCTGACCGGCCCCGTTCAGCTCGGTGTAGCCCAACCACGGGTCGGCGTGCGCCTGCAACGCCCGCTGCGACTCGGCGGTCCGGTGCCCCTGGTGCTGGAAGTAGCCACGGACCGACTCGTCGGTGACGTACCGCGCCACGGCCGGCACCTGCGCCTGCTTCATGTAGATGACGACGTCGTTCTCCAGTGCCTGGGTGTGCCCCTCCAGCAGCAGGTTGTACGACGGCAGCCCGGCCGAGCCGATGCCCACCCCCTTGCGCAGCACCACGTCCTTGATCCGCGCCGCCACCGGCCGGAGCTGCGTCGACGCGGTTGGCAGGGTGCCCAGGTAGTCCAGGAAGGCGGCGCTGACCTGGCCCCGGGTGGCGTCGTCGATCTCGAAGACCCCGTCGCCGATGGAGAAGCGTCGCTCGTAGTTGTCGATGGTGGTCTGCGTCGCGAGCAGGTCGACGCGGGTGTTGAGCCGGGCCCGCTGGAGCACCCGGCGCAGCACCCCGTCGGCGTTTTCCAGGGTGATCGAGCCGATCGCGTCGTCACCGCCGGCGGCGATGGCCCGCAGCTCGGTCAGGTACGACCGGGCGAACCCGGCCACGAGTTCCCCGATCGCCGTGTCGGAGAGCGCCTTGCCGTAGCCGAGCAGCGCCACGCTGGCCGCGAGCCGGCGCAGGTCCCAGGTGAACGGCCCGACGTACGCCTCGTCGAAGTCGTTGACGTTGAACACCAGCTGCCCCGAGGCGTTCATGTAGGTGCCGAAGTTCTCCGCGTGCAGGTCACCGTGGATCCACACCCGGCTGGTCTGCTCGTTCAGGAACCGGTCGTCGGCGAAGTCGCCGAGCTGGTCGGCGTAGAACAGCGCGGCACTGCCCCGGTAGAAGGCGAACGGGGAAGCCGCCATCTTGCGGAACTTGCGGCGGAAGGCGGCCGGGTCGATCGCCATCGACGCGCCGAACTCCTCGGTGAGCACGTCGACGATGTGGGCGGACCGCTGGTCCGCTGAGCTGCTCATAGTGCGCAGGCTAGTGCGGCCGGTCCACAACGGGGTGGCGGCCCACCGCCATCAGTTCGCGGCGGGTGGGCGTACCGGTGGGGCGGTGAGCGAGTCCACCGAGCGTGGCGCGGCGGCCTCGCGGGGCGGGGCGTCCAGCGGCGCGGCCAGCACGTCCCGTTGCGGCACACCGCCGATGCCGGACTGCTCGGCGGCGATCTTCTCCTGAAGGCGCAGAATGCCGTGCAGCAGCGCCTCCGGCCGGGGCGGGCAGCCGGGCACGTACACGTCGACCGGGATGAGCTGGTCGACACCCTTGGTCACCGAGTACGAGTCCCAGTAGGGGCCGCCGCAGTTGGAGCAGGCGCCGAACGAGATGACGTACTTCGGCTCGGGCATCTGGTCGTAGAGCCGCTTGATCGCCGGGGCCATCTTGTCGGTCACCGTGCCGGAGACCACCATCAGGTCGGCCTGGCGGGGGCCGTGGGCGAACGGGATCACGCCGAGTCGGATGAAGTCGTGCCGACCCATGCTGGTGGCGATGAACTCGATGGCACAGCAGGCCAGCCCGAAGTTGAACACCCAGAGCGAGTAGCGGCGCCCCCAGTTCAGCACGAACCGGATCGGCTCGCCTAGCACTGCCGGCAGCTGCACGACCGTCTCCCTCCTGCCCCCGTCGAACAGTCAATCACAGCTGGGGCGGGTCCCCGTTGGGGCCGGTCACGATCCCGCTGGCGCGCAGAGCCCCGCCGCCTGTCACGCACCTGACAACCCGACCGGCGCAATGCCTGCAACCGTCCTCGGGCCCAACGAGTGTTCCTATTCGCAGCACCGCCACCGAAGCAGCGGTGGCGGCACTACGGGGAACGGGGAAACACAGATGACCAGAACCATCACCCGCCGGCTGGTGGCCGGTGTGCTGGGCGCGGGGATTGCGCTGACCGGTATGTCGGGGCCGGCGATCGCCGCCCCTGGCGACACGGCGGTCTCCGTCGGTCGGCTGGTGCTCGAGCCGACCGACCGGGGGTACGCGGGCAGCCTCTCGGTGACAGTCAACTACCGCGGCCACGACGCGTCGCACCTCAACCTGGCGGTCACCGAGCCGGTCCCTGGCGCCTTCGATGGGCTCGACCCCGCCGATCCCTGCATGTTCGGCGGGGCGCAGCCGGCGCGGACGATCTACTGCGGCGTGCCGGGCGGCGCGTTGCAACCGGGTGAGCGGCGGAAGGTGGATCACTCCGACGCTGCCGAGCGGGGTCGAGATCGGCGGCACCGAACCCGCAGACATCTGCACGGCGAGCTGCCCGGTGGCCGGCGGCAAGTTCATGCCCGGCGAGGAGCGGACGATAGCCCTGCTGATCTCGGCACCCGCCGAGGTGTCCCCCGGTGACCTCGGCACCGGTTCGGTGCAGCTGGGCGCCACCTTCGCCTGGGGCGGTCTGCTTCCCGACGTCGACCCGGCCGACAACGTCGCCACCTTCGCCATCACCGCCGGCTGACGAACGTTCTCGATCCAGGCGCGGCCGCAGGTGTTCCTGCGGCCGCGCACGCCCACCTCACCCGCCCGGCCTGGTGTCCCGGACCCGACAAGGGTCGGCATCGACTGAAGCGCAACCTGCCGGCGCGCCCGCTTGTGTGACCGGTGCCGGCGAACACAACGCCCGCAGCCGCCACGGGGAGGACGAGTGCTTGTGACACCAGATGTGCGGGTGGGCGGACGCCCGCCGGACCCACCGGGAACCGCTACCTCCACGCCGGCGGAGCTGGTCTTCGACGACTTCTACCACGCCCACTTTCGCGGCCTGGTGGTGCAGCTGACCGCCTACACGGGTGACCGTGGGCAGGCACAGGAGCTGGTTCAGGAGGCGTTCTGTCGAGCGTACGCCCGCTGGGACCGACTCGCCGGATACCAGGATCCCCTGGCCTGGGTCCGGAAGGTCGCCTGGAACCTCGGCCACAACCGTTGGCGGCGGCTGCGGACCGCCCAGCTGTGGCTGCTGCGGCAGCGGGAGACACACGTTGCGGAGCCGAGCCCGGATCGGGTCGCCGTCGACGCCGCGTTGGCGAAGTTGCCGCCGAAGCAGCGGCGGGCCGTCGTGCTGCACTACCTCGCCGACCTGACTGTCGCGGAGATCGCCGCCCAGGAACAGGTCGCCGAGGGGACTGTGAAGTCCTGGCTGCACCGGGGCCGGACCGCACTCGCCACCCACCTGCGCGACACCTTTGAGGAGGTGCGGGATGTCTGAGCAGGAGACCCTTGACTTCGCTGAAGACTTCGCCCGTTACCGCCGTACCGTGCTGGCGGAGGTCGAGGCGCCGGGACCCGCCGCCGTTCGACGGACGGTACGAGCCCGCAGCCGACGTCGGCTGGCTGCCAGCGCCACGACGGCGCTCGCCCTGTTCGGCGGGTCGGCCGTCGGGTACGCGGCGTTGAGCGGCCCGGACCACCGGCCCGGTCCGGTCGACCCGACGCCGAGCATCTCGGTGTCACCGACGCCGACGCCGCCGAGTCCAACCCCCAGCCCTTCCGCGACCAGCGCCAGCCCGACCGCAGCCGTGCCGGACGGCCGGTTCAGCCGGGCCCAACTGCTGGGGGTGCCGGTGACCGTGCCGGCGTGGCGGGCCGGACCGGACTGCCCGACGTCGCCGACGCGGCTCACCGCCGAGGGCCGGGAGGGCCAGAACTGGCTCGTGGCGCTCGACCACGGCGACCTCGACGGCGACGGTGCGGTGGAGACGGTGGCGCTCGTGCAGTGCGTGCTCGGCACCCGCGGGCCGATGCAGGTGGTCGCCTTCGACCGCGACGGCGAAGGCAAGGTGGTGACGCTCGGCCGGGTGGTCGCGACCACCATCGACAAGCCGCAGTGGCTGTTCGCGCTGGATGTCGTGAGCGACGGCACGGTCCGCGTACAGGTGGGTGACATCGCTCCCGGCGGTGGCTGGCCCGGCGAGTGGTCCCAGCGGCAGTGGCGGGGCTACCGCTGGAAGGGCGAATCCTTCGCCCAGGTCTCCGGGCCGACGGCCTTCGGCCAGAATCCGCACTCGGCGGACGTCTCGGTCACCGCCACCGACCTCGTGCTGACCACTGCTGACGACGGCTCCCGAACGGGTACGACCACCGTGCGGATACGTAACCGGGGCACCAAGCCGGTCGAGTACGTGGACCTGCAGCTGGACGTACCCGCGGCGGTGCGTCCGGACGTCGACGGATGGGCCCCGTGTCGAGGCGAGCCCCAGCACTCACGCCAGCCGGTGGCCTGCAACCTTGGTCGGCTGGCAGCGGGGGCGGAGGTGCGGCTGGACCTCAGCTTCCGGGTGGCCGAGGGGGTCGCGCTGGGCACGGGGAAGGCCGACGTGAGTGTCTGGCCGGTGGGCGCCGGATTCCGCAATTTGTTGGAGACGAACGAAGCCGACAACCGTGTGCTGATGACCTACCGCTGAGGATCCGGTCGCCGGCCGCGACGTACGCCACGGGGGCGTACGTCGCGGCCGGCGCTCCGGTCACCAGGTGGGACGTTGCAGCAGGCCGACGAACTCGACAAGCAGGCGTTCCCGCAGCGCCGGCGGCGCGGCGTCGAGCAGCGTGTTCACCACCGCCATCCGCTCCGGCAGCGGCGCGCCATCGGGCTCGCCACCCATGCCCAGCCCGGCGGCCAGGCCCGCGACCAGCTCCGGGGTCAGCGCGTCCGGGGTCAGGGACGTGGCCAGCGCCGTCAACTCGGGCGGAAGGGCGACCGGACCGGCCGCGTGGGCCGCGGTCACCGCGTCGGCCAGGTCCGGCCCGAACTCGGCGACCCGGGGCGCGACCGCGGCGGTCACCGTGAGGTGCACGCTGGCGGGCAGACCGGCGTACGAGAGCTGGGGTTGGGTGTGCCAGCCCCGGGCGGTCAGCTCGTCGACCAGGACGAACAGGTCGGGGCCACCCTCGGTGGCGGTGAAGCAGACCACAGTCGACTCCGGCTCGGCCATCAGCCGCAACCCGTCGACGGCACGGACCGCGTCGGCCAGGCCGGCGACCGCGTCCCGGGTGACGGCGGCGAGCCGCAGGTAACCGTCGTCGCCGATGTGCCGCACGGTGGCGTACGCGGCGGCGATCGGCCCGCCGGAGCGGGTGGACGCGATCACCGGGTTGATCATCGTGTAGCCGGGCCAGTCGGCGTACGCGAAGTACTGCGGGGCGCGCAGGGTGGCGTCGCGGTGCAGCAGCACCGACACCCCCTTCGGCGCGTACGCGTACTTGTGCAGGTCGACCGAGATGGAGGTGACCCCGGGCACCGCGAAGTCGAACGCCGGCACCGGCTCCCCGAGGCGGCGCAGGTACGGCAGGGTCCAGCCGCCGAAGCAGGCGTCCACGTGGCAGCGCACCCCGGCCTCGGCCGCGACGGCCGCGATCTCCGCGACCGGGTCCACCACCCCGTGCGCGTACGACGGCGCGGAGCAGGCGACCAGCACCGTCTCCGGGCGGATCGCGGCGGCCATCGCGGCCGGGTCGGGACGCAGCGTGTCCGGGGAGACCGGTACGACGTCCAGCACCACCCGCAGGTAGTGCGCCGCCTTGGCGAATGCCGCGTGTGCGCTCGACGGCACCAGGATCCGGGGTTCGGCGATCTCCGGGTGGGCGTCCCGGGCCGCCTTGACGGCGAGGATCAGCGACTCGGTGCCGCCGCTTGTGACACTGCCGACGACGTCCGGGGCGGTGGTGCCCGGGCCGGCGCCCAGCACCCGGCCGGCGGCGCCGACGAGCGCGTTCTCCATGGCCAGCAGGGACGGGAACGCGGTCGGGTCCAACCCGTTGACGTGCGCGCTCTCCCGGTGGGCGGCGGCGGCCAACTCGTCCAGCCCCGGCACCGCCGGGTCGTAGACGTACGCGAACAGCCGTCCCCCGTGGGTGGGCCGGTCCGCGCCCCGCAACTGCCGAACCTCGGCAAGAACCCGTTCGGCGGGAACCCCGGCGGCGGAAAGCGCCCCAGCCTCAACCCTGCTCTCGTCGATCATGGAGTCATGGTGCCCTTCTCGTGACGGTCAACGGCTTTCGTCCCCCAGCACAACTCCATGATCGACCCGGTCGCTGTGGGCGGTGAGGGTGTACTGGCGGAGCAGGAGGATCGGCGGGGCGATCAGCAGGGCCGGGATCAGCGTGAAGCCGAGCAGGACACCCAGCCTCGCCGTGTCGGACTGGGCCGCCGCCGAGCCGGTGTCGGAGGACACGTAGCCGGACAGCTGGAGCACCAGTCCGTAGATGCCCGGGCCGAGCGCCAGGCCGAAGGTCTCCCCGGCGGTCCACAGCCCGGTGAAGACGCCGGCCTGCCGTCGACCGGTGCGCGCCGTCTCGTGCGCGATGCAGTCCGGCAACATCGCCAGCGCGAAGACCTGCTGCCCGGCGTACCCCACGCCGATCAACGCGACCACGAGATAGACGGCGACGGGCGGCAGCAGCGGCGCGGCGACCAGGGCGAACGCGCCGACGGCGAGGATCAGTGAGGCGACCACCAGCGCGGTCCGCTTGCCCAGCCGGGCACCGACCCGGGTCCAGATCGGCATCACCAGCAGCGCCGGCCCGACGAAGCAGACGAAGAGCAGGGTCGGCCCGCTGTCCTGGTCGCGCAGGATCTGCCCCGCGAAGTAGTTGACCCCGGCCAGGATCGTGGCCACCCCGGCGGACTGCACCACGAAGCAGATCAGCAGCGCCCGGAACGGGCGGTTGGCGCCGGCCACTGCCAGTTGGGCGCGCAGGGTCGGCTCGCTCTCGCCCACCGTGCCGGTCGGCGCGGAACGGGTGCCCAGGAACGCGCCGAGGGCGCCGAGGGCGATCAGCACCGCCACGAACAGGCCCATCCAGCGGTGCCCGGCCACGCCGTCACCACCGGCGCTCACCACAAGCGGCGCGACCGCGCCGGAGACCAGGATGGCCAGCGCCAGCACCGCGATCCGCCAGGTCATCAACCGGGTGCGCTCGGCGTAGTCGCCGGTCAGCTCCGCCGGCATCGCCACGTACGGCACCTGGAAGAAGGCGAACGCGGTGGCGGTGGCGAGGAAGGCGAGGGCCACGTACGCCACGGCTGCCGGACCGTTACCGAAGGGCGCGGCGAAGATCGACGCGAACAGCACGGCGAGCGCGAGACCGGCGACGAGCAGGTACGGCCGGCGGGCGCCCCACCGCGACCGGGTGCGGTCGGAGATCCGCCCGGCGACCGGGTTGACCAACACGTCCCATGCCTTGGGCAGCAGCACCAGCAGGGCGGCCACCCCGGCGGCCACGCCCAGGGTGTCGGTCAGGTACGGCAACAGCAGCAGACCGGGCACCGTTCCGAACGCTCCGGTCGCCAGTGAGCCGAGCGCGTAGCCGGCGTGCACCGATCGGGGCAGCGAGCCGGTGGCTGACGTGCCGGCGCCCGGCGGCGTTTTCATGGGGCCGAATGTTACTCACGTTAGGGCGGCGGTCACATCCCCTCATCAGGCGACCAGCCCGCCGCCGCGACGTCCACACCCTCGCCCCGCAGCGGCACTCCCTCGGCCCGCAGTCGGGCCCGCGCCTCCCGCTCGTGCCCCGGCGGCAGTCGACCACTCGCCGTCACCACCCGATGCCACGGCACCGAGCCTCCGTGCCGGGCCATGATGTTGCCGACCAACCGGGCCGAGGCACGTCCCGAACGCTCGGACAGCGCGTCGGCCACGCCGCCGTACGACATGACCCGGCCCTCCGGGATCCGCTCGACCAGATCGAGCACCGCCTCGACGTACTCGTCAGGAGTCACAATCCGCCACCATATGGGAACGCCGCCGGGAGGTGCGCCCGCGACCACGCAGAATGGTCGGGTGCGCGACGCAGTCACGACGGCCCGGCGGGTCGTCGTCAAGATCGGGTCCTCCTCGTTGACCACCGCCACCGGCGGGCTGGCCGACGAGCGCGTCGACACGCTCGTCGACACCCTCGGCCGACTCACCGCCGAAGGGCGCGAGGTCGTGCTGGTGTCCTCCGGCGCCATCGCCGCCGGGCTCGCCCCGCTCGGGCTGCCCCGACGCCCGCGCGACCTGGCCACCCAACAGGCCGCCGCCAGCGTCGGGCAGGGGCTACTGATCGGCCGGTACGCGTCCAGCTTCGCCCGGCACGGCCGCACCGTGGGGCAGGTGCTGCTCACCGTCGACGACGTGACCCGGCGAGCGCACTACCGCAACGCGTACCGGACGCTGCGCAAGCTGCTCGACCTGCGGGCGGTGCCGATCGTCAACGAGAACGACACGGTGGCCACCCAGGAGATCCGGTTCGGCGACAACGATCGGCTGGCCGCCCTGGTGGCCGCGCTTGTGCACGCCGACCTGCTGGTGCTCCTCTCCGACGTGGACGCGCTCTGGACCGGCGACCCCACCAATCCGCACTCGACCCGGATCACCGAGGTTCGCGACGACGCGGACCTCGCCGGCATCACCATCGGCGGGGCCGGCCGTTCCGGCGTCGGCACCGGCGGCATGGTCACCAAGGTCGAGGCCGCCCGGATCGCCACCGGCTTCGGGATCCCGGTGGTGCTCACCGCCGCCGACCTGGCCGCGCCCGCGCTGGCCGGCGAACCGGTCGGCACGCTCTTCCACCCGCAGCGGCAACGCCCGACGGCCCGGCTGTTCTGGCTGGCCCACGCCACCTCGCCCCGGGGGCGGCTGCACCTCGACCCGGGCGCGGTCGCCGCAGTCGTCGGGCGGCGCAAGTCGCTGCTCCCGGCCGGCATCACCGCCGTGGACGGCACGTTCACCGCCGGCGACCCGGTGGACCTGGTGGACACCGCCGGCGCATCGGTCGCCCGAGGGCTTGTCAACTACGACGCGGTGGAGCTGCCTGGGCTGCTCGGCCGCTCCACGTCCGAACTCGCCGCGGCGCTCGGCCCGGCGTACGAACGAGAGGTCGTCCACCGCGACGACCTGGTGCTGCTCTAAGGAGTTAATGATGAGCGTGACCGAGCAGGCGCGACGGGCGCGGGACGCCGCAGCGGAGTTGGCAGTGGCCACGCGTACGGTCAAGGACGCCGCGCTTGTGGCGATGGCCGACGCGCTTGTGACGCGTACCCCGGAGATCCTGGCCGCGAACGAGACGGACCTGGCGGCCGGCCGCGAGGCCGGACTGAGCGCGGCCGTGCTGGACCGGCTCGCGCTCGACGCGGGTCGGGTGGCCGGCATCGCCGACGCGCTGCGCGAGATGGCCGCGTTGCCCGACCCGGTCGGCGAGGTGGTCCGCGGGTCCACCCTGCCCAATGGCCTGGAGCTGCGTCAGATCCGGGTGCCGTTCGGGGTGGTCGGCATCATCTACGAGGCGCGGCCCAACGTGACGGTGGACGCCGCCGGCATCTGCCTCAAGTCCGGCAACGCGGCGCTGCTGCGCGGGTCGTCGTCGGCCACGCACTCGAACGCCGCGCTGGTCGCGGTGCTGCGCGACGCGATCGCCGGCGCCGGTCTGCCCGCCGACGCGGTGCAGTTGCTCGACGCCAGCTCCCGTGACTCGGTCAAGGAGCTGATGCGCGCCCGGGGTCTCGTCGACGTGCTCATTCCGCGCGGCGGCGCGTCGCTGATCCGCACAGTGGTCGAGGAGTCGACAGTGCCGGTGATCGAGACCGGGGTGGGCAACTGCCACGTGTACGTCGACGCCGCCGCCGACCTGGCGAAGGCCCTCGCGGTGACGCTGAACGCCAAGACGCAACGCCTCTCCACCTGCAACACGGCCGAGTCGCTGCTGGTGCACGCGGGCATCGCCGACGCGTTCCTGCCGCCGGTGCTGGCCGCGTTCGCCGAGGCGGGGGTGACCGTGCACGGCTCGCCCGAGGTGGCCGCCCACTCCGCCGCCGTGGTCCCGGCCACCGAGGAGGACTACGCCACCGAGTACCTGTCCGCCGACATCTCGGTGGCGGTGGTCGACTCGCTGGACGCGGCGGTCGCGCACATCCGCCGCTTCGGCACCGGGCACACCGAGGCGATCCTCACCGACTCGGCGAGCGCGGCCCGCGACTTCGTCGCGAGGGTCGACGCGGCGGCGGTGATGGTGAACGCGTCGACCCGGTTCACCGACGGGGGCGAGTTCGGCTTCGGCGCGGAGATCGGCATCTCCACCCAGAAACTGCACGCCCGTGGCCCGATGGGCCTGCCCGAGCTGACCAGCACCAAGTACGTGGTGACCGGCGACGGCCACCTGCGCTAAGCGGGCGGGGCGGGGCGGGCCGCCCGGATCGCGGCCAGCGTGGCGTGCACGTCGAACTGGTGGCCGTCGTCGCTCTCCCAGCCGCCGTCGCTGCGCTGGGTCTCGGTCAGCCGGCGCAGAGCCCGCACCATGATCCAGTCCTGCGGGTCGACACCGGCGCGGCGCAGCGTGGCCGCCAGCCACGCCACGTCCCCCGGTGACATCTTCGGCATCCGCTCGGCGAGCACCACCTGGATCCGCGCCGACTCCTGGAACATCTCCTGCCGGTGCAGCACGGCCGCGCTCAGCCAGCCCGCGGCGAGGAACGACGGCCAGCTACCGTCCGGGCGCAGCCGCGCGGCGAGCGAGTGAGCCGCCGCCTGCACCACCCCGGCGTACGCCCCGCCGACCCGATGGTCGAGCGGACCCGAGGCCCGGGCGTCCAGGCCGGCGACGGTGAGCCAGAAGGCGGCGTTGGCCGACACGAGGAACGCGGCCTCCGGGTCGCCGGGCCGGGCCCATTCCGGTGCCGACTCGGCGAGCGACGCGTCCTCTTCCCAACCGCCGTCGGCCTGCTGCCGGGACGCCAGCCAGTCCAGTGCGCGGCGGGCGGCGGGACGGCCGAGCCCGCCCAGGTCGTCCAACTCGACGAGCCGGAAGCAGGTGGCGTCGATCGAGGCGACCTCGCCGCCCCAGGTGGCCGGCCAACCGCCGTCGGGTGACTGGCCGACCTCGGCCATCTCCAGCAACTCGGCGGGCACGGCGGTGCCGTTGCGGAGCCAGGAGAGGCGGGCGCGCTCCACCGCATCCCCATGCGCCACGACGAACCCGATCGCGGCTTCCAAGTCGACCACGGCGGAGACGCTACCTGCGCAGACGCGATGCCGCCTCGGAGAATCGGCCAGCCCGAAATGGCTGCGTCGCTCCGGCCGGAGGGCCGCACGGCGTCATCTGCGTCGATTTGCCGGGGCGGCCGTGTGGGCCACCCCGGCGCGATCGGTCAGTACGCGGGCAGCGACGGGTCGATCTGCTTGATCCAGGACAGCACGCCGCCCTGCACGTGCACGGCATCCTTGAATCCGGCCGCCTTGAGCGCGGCGAGCGCCTCCGCCGAGCGGACGCCGGACTTGCAGTGCAGCACGATCTGCCGGTCCTGCGGCAGCTTCGCGAGGGCCTCACCGGAGATGATGTCGCCCTTGGGGATCAGGGTGGCGCCGGGGATCCGGACGATCTCGTACTCGGCCGGCTCGCGTACGTCGACGAGGAAGATGTCCTTGCCGGCGTCCTGCCACTCCTTGAGCTCCAGTGCGGTGATGGTCGAGTCGAGCGTCGCCTCCTGGGCCTCCTCGGAGACCGCGCCGCAGAAGTCCTCGTAGTCTTCCAGCAGGTCGGTGACCGTCGGGTTGTCGCCGCAGAGCGCGCAGTTCGGGTCCTTGCGGACCTTGATCTTGCGGTATTCCATCTCCAGGGCGTCGTAGACCATCAGGCGGCCGACCAACGGCTCCCCGATGCCGGTGAGCAGCTTGATCGCCTCGTTCACCTGGATCGACCCGATGGACGCGCAGAGCACACCGAGCACGCCACCCTCGGCGCAGGAGGGGACCATGCCGGGCGGCGGCGGCTCCGGGTAGAGGCAGCGGTAGCAGGGGCCGTGCTCGGCCCAGAACACCGACGCCTGGCCGTCGAAGCGGTAGATCGAGCCCCAGACGTACGGCTTACCCAGCAGCACCGCAGCGTCGTTCACCATGTAGCGGGTGGCGAAGTTGTCGGTGCCGTCGACGATCAGGTCGTACTGGGCGAAGATCTCACGGACGTTCTCGCGGTCCAGCGCGGTGTTGTGGATCTCCACGTTGACCAGGGGGTTGATCTCGCGGATCGACGCGGCGGCGGACTCGGCCTTGGACCGGCCGATGTCGGAGACGCCGTGGATGACCTGGCGCTGGAGGTTCGACTCGTCGACGGTGTCGAAATCGATGATGCCGAGCGTGCCGACACCGGCCGCGGCGAGGTACAACAGGGCGGGCGACCCGAGGCCACCGGCACCGACACAGAGCACCCGGGCGTTCTTCAGCCGCTTCTGGCCGGTCACCCCGACGTCCGGAATGATCAGGTGACGTGAGTAGCGGCGGATCTCGTCTACGGTCAGCTCGGCGGCGGGCTCGACGAGCGGGGGCAACGACACGGTGGACTCCCCGGGATCGGCGGTGTGAACCGCGCCATTGTTGCTCGCGGGAGCCCCGCTCGGCCATGAGGGATGACACGTGGTCCGGTATGCGGGAGCGGGAATAACCGACGACCCGGCCGATCAGGGGACGATGTCCCCCGCGTAGCGACGGCCGTCGAGGTAGGGCCAGGCGTTGGCGACGCAGCCGTGCAGGCCGTACGTCTGCTGTTGCATCACCGGGGCGGGCTCCCCCGGGCCGGGGCACGCCTCGTGTTCCTCGCCGAACTCGTGACCCACCTCGTGGTTGACGACGTAGGTCCGGTAGGTGTCCAGCGAAGCGCCGTAGTCGGGGACCGCCTCCATCCAGCGGGCCAGGTTGATGATCACCTGGCCGGGCAGGCGGCAGGAGGTGTAGCGCTCGGTGGTCAACCCGCCCTCGGCGCACATCCGCTCGGACGTGACCGGGGTGGCCAGGTAGATGGTGAAGTCGGCGGCGCCGGCGTCGGCCACCCGTTGCACCCGCAGCTCGTCGGACGCGATCCAACTGCGCGGGTCGGCCAGCACCTCGTCCACCGTGGCGGCGAACACGGCGGCATCCTGGCCGGCGCCGCGCTCGACGACGACCCGGTAACGGCGCAGCGGCCCGTCCGTGCCGTGCACGGGTGTCTCGCCGTCGGCCGCGGTGAAGCGTCCCGCTCCGACCGACGGGTAGCTGGTGGGCGCCGGGTGCGCGGCCACCCCACCTCCGTAGCCCATTCCGCCCTGGGTGGTGGCCGGCGGCTCGGCTGACGGCTCGTCGCCCCGGCTCACCGTCACGCCGATGCCGGCGGCGAGCACGAGCAGGCCGAGCAGCATGCTGCGGCGACGACGCCTGTGCATCCGAACGAACGCGGGACGCGCACCCCGGAAGGCCGACCGGTGGCCGGGCGGCCGGGGCGGGCCGTAAGGGGACGACGGCGTCATGGCAGCAAGCCTGCCAGATTATTCGGGCATTTCTCCGTTTTTATCGCTATTGCCGCAAGACGCCTGATGGAGGGGTCGACGATCGACGTGTCGGGCCGATCGGCTTCAGAGGGCAGGGCCGGCGTAACGACGCCCGTTGACGTACGGCCACGGGTTGACGAGGCACCCGTCGAGGAAGAGCGTCTGCTGCATCATCACCGGCGCCGGCCGGCCCGCACCGGGACAGCGCTCGTGTCGATGCCCAAGCTGGTGGCCCACCTCGTGATTGACCACGTACGTCCGGTAGACCGTCAGCGGCACACCGGCCGAGACCAAGTGCGGCACCGACAACCGCCACCGGTCCAGGTTGATGATCACCCGGCCGGGCGCCCGACAGGACGTGTACGGCCGGCCACCCACCCGAATGTCCACCCCACCCTCGGCGCACATCCGACCCGCGGTGCGGGCGGTGGCCAGGTAGACGGTGAAGTCGCGAGGCGCAGCCCCGGACACCTGCTGTAGCCGTAGCCGACCGCTGTCGACCCAACTGCCCGGCCCGGCGAGCGCCGCCTGAACCGCCTGGGCGAAGCCGACGGTGTCCTCGGCACTACCCGACTCCACCGCGACCCGGTAACGCCGCAGCTCACCCGCCCGACCCAGCACCGGGCCGGAGCGGGCGTCATAGCCGAACCTGCCCGTGCCGGCGCTCGGAACCGCGCCGGGCACCCGCAACACCGCGGGCGGACTGGACGGGACCGCGTCGGAGGGCGAGGGGTCGGCCGGCGGCGGCAACGGCCCGGCGACCAGCGGCGGCGACACGCCGATCCGCTCGACAGCCAACCGGTCGGCGCCGCGGTGCCCACCCGACCCCTCGGCGATCACGGTCACCGCCGCGCCGACGGCCACCACCACCGCCACCAGTTGGGCGAGCAGCGCGAGCCGTCGCCGACGGCGAACGGGATGGCGCTCTGAGCTGGGCATCCACGTCAGCCTGCCAGATCAGACCGCCCCGCGGCGTCCTCCGTTTCGGCGAGCAGACCGACCACCGCGCGGGCAACCAGCCGGGGAACCTCCAACTGCGCCACATGACCGACACCGTCGAGCATCATCAACCGGCTGTCCGGAATGACCCGGGCGGTCTGCGGCGCGACCCGCACGTCCACCAGGCGGTCCTGCCGGCCACCCACCACCAGCGTCGGTGCGCGTACCGCCTCGGCGAGGCGCCACAGCGACCCCGACCCCGGCAGGTACGCCCGCAGGAAACTGGAGACCAGCCCCCGGAACGTCCGGACATACGCGGCGGCGTAGTGCTCGGCCTCGTAACGCACCCGGATCTCCTCCAGCGCCTCGGCCCGGCGCTGATCGCAGATCCGGCTGAGGTCGGCGACACACGCCTCCAGCACCTGCTGGGCCATCACCTCGGGCGCGAGCTGGGTGAGCCGTTTGGCGACCAGCCGCTCGCCCAGCGGAATGGCGAGCACCGGCAACATCCGCCCCTGCAACGAGCGCCGGAAATCCAGGAACGGCAGCGCCGGAGAGATCAGGGTGAGGGTACGGACCAGGTCCGGCCGGAGCCCGGCGACCTGCACCGCGACCGCGCCGCCCAGCGAGTTGCCGAACAGGTGCACCGGACCCCGACCGGAATGCTCGATCCAGCGGACGACCAGATCCGCGAAGGCCGGGATCGTGTAGCGCGGCCCCGGCTCGCTCCGGCCGAAGCCGGGCAGGTCGATGGCCTGACCGTCCAGTCGGTCGGAGAGCAGCCCGGCCAGGTCCGTCCAGTTCTGCGACGACCCGCCCAGCCCGTGCACGTACAGCGCCGGCTGTGCGCCCGCGGCGGTGGCCGGGGTGTCCCGCACGTAGGTGACCAGACCGTCGAGGCGTACCTCCCGGCCGGGCCACGGTGGCGGAACGCGGTCGTCGGGGAGCAAATGGTCCGGCCAGAGGGTGGCGCTTCTCATTGCTCCAGTCTGCCCTGGACCACTCAGGACAGCAGCGCCTCCAGCCGCCGGTTGACCGCCGCCAGCGTCGCCCGGACCACAGCCTGCCGCGGATCACCCGCGACCAGGGCCGACCCGGCGAGCTGCTCGACCCAGCCCTCACAGACCAGCAGCGCCACCACGGTGGCCACTTCACAGTTGCCGAACGGCACCACCGCCGCGTGTTCGACGAAGCAGCGCCCCCGCTCGGCGTTCTCGGCGCCACGCAGCAACTCGTCCACCGCGGCGGCCGCCGCCACCGCGCACAGCCGCAGCACGTAGCCGTCCACCGCCGGCCCGGTGGCGTACCCGGAGGCGCTGTCTTCCCCGGCCAGCAGCCGGACCTCCACGTTCGCGTCCAGGCCGAACGTGCTGACCTGCACGTGGTCGATCACCACCCGGGGCCCCGGCTCGCCGCCGGTCTCCAGCGGCCGGGACGGCGCCGACTCCGTCGTGGTCACCTGACCACCGGAGTACGACGTGCCCAGCGTCGCCGGGCTACCGGTCGCGGCGCCGGCCGGCGCGGCCGAGACCGATCCGGGTTCCTCCACCGTGGCGCGACCCCGGTGCGGAGCGTTCGACCGGCGGCGACGCGTCGGGTCCGTGGTGGTCCGCTGCTCCGGGCCTGCCGGCGCGGCCTCGACCCGACCGCCGGACGGGCGGACGACCGTCGGTGGCTCGGCCGCCCGAACCTCGCCGGGATCGCGCGAAGCCGCGTTTCGAGTCTCCGGGGTACGCCGCTCGGCGGGCTCGGCCGCGCGACGGCGAACCGGCGGAGGTGCCGTGGTGGGCAGGCCGGGCACGTTCTGCGGGGCCGCGGCCAACCCCATCCGCTCCTGGAGAAGCCGGGCGACCTGCCGGCTCACCTCGGCCGGGTCGGCGCCGTCGGCCAGGTCCAGTCGCAGGCTGTGCGCCCCGGCCGGCGTACGGCGCAGGGCCGCGTCGCGGACACCCGCCACCTCCCGGACGGCGTCCAGGATGGCGTTGACGTCGAACCCCTCGGGGCGTTCCCGCAGTGGGGCTGGTTCGTCCTCCCGACGCAGGTGGGTGGCGATGCGGGCGAGTTCCGGGGTTTCGGCGGGTGGCTCCACGGCTGGCGGCTCCGGCACGACGGGCACGTCCGGTTCCGCGGGGACGCGCTGCGGCAGCACCACCGCGCTCGGGGCCGACTGCTGGCCAGCGCCGGCCGGGGCCGACTGGTGGCCAGCGCCGGCCGGCAACGTCGGGTCGGCTGCGGATCGGCGCGCCGCGTAGGGAGAGACAGACGCCGGTGCGGGCTGATCGCGACGGCCGGGACCGTTCGTGGCGGCGGGCGGGACCGCTGCGAGGGAGGACGGGGTGGCCTCGGTCGACGACGGGTCGCTGGCCGGCGCGGCCGACTGGGGCGACTCGACGGACGACGGACCGGGCTCGGGCGCCGCCGGCCGGAGCCGGAACGGTGCGGTCGGCCGGATCTGGGGCCGGGCCTGGCCGGGCGTCTCGCCGCCGTCTCCCCCACCGGTGCTGGCCGATCGACTGGTCGGCCAGGACGGTCGCTCGACCGGGGTCGCGGGGAGCCGGCCCTCGGACCAGTCCGGCCGCTCGGACCGGGAACTGCTGGCCGTCGGCGAACCCCTGGTCCAGGACGGACGCTCCGCCACCAGCGACGGGCCCGCCGGAGCCGGCGGCGCCTCGGTCAGCGAGGGAGGTGGCCCGGCTGGTGCCGGAGGCGGCCCGGCGGGTGCCGGAGGTGCCGGCTCGGCCACTGCGGCCTGGTCGGCCGGTGACGGACTGGAGGCCCAGGAGGGCCGCGTCGGCGAGGCGCTGGCCGGTGCCGGATCGGACCCGCCGGCCCAGGCCGGCCGCGTCGACGCCGCGCCGGTCGCGGGCGGTTCAGACCCGCCAGCCCAGGACGGCCGCACCGGCGGCACGCTTGTCGCAGCCTCGGACCCGCCAGCCCAGGACGGCCGCACCGGAGGCACGCTGGTCGGCGTCGGATCGGACCCCCCGGCCCAGGACGGCCGCGCGGGTGACGCGCTGGTGGGGTCTGGTTCTGTCCCGCCAGCCCAGGACGGCCGCGCCGGAGACGCGCTCGCGGGATCCGGCTCTACCCCACCCGCCCAAGACGGCCGCGCCGGAGACGCGCTCGCGGGATCCGGCTCTACCCCACCCGCCCAAGACGGCCGCGCCGGAGACGCACTCGCGGGATCCGGCTCTACCCCACCCGCCCAGGACGGACGGTCGGGCCGTGGTCCGCCGGTCGCTCCAGACCCCGGCCAGGACGGACGGTCTGCGGGCGGGCCACTGGTCGGCGTCGCACCACCGGCCCAGGACGGACGGTCGACCGGTGGCGCGCTGGTCGGTTCCGCGGCGCGCTCCGGCGCGGACTCGGATTCACTCCGGCCGGGTTCGTACGCGCGGGGCTGATCGGCGCGGACCGGCTCGTACGGGCGAGGCACCTCGGCGCGCACCGGCTCGTACGGCTGGTTGGGCTCGGCGACCCAGCCCGGCGCCGACTCGTCAGGTGCTGCCGGGCCGACCGGCTCGTCGTCCTGGCGGGACCAGGGCGGGGCCCACCCGCCGCCCCAACTCGGACGGTTCCAGCTCGGGCCCGACCAGTCGGGCTCGATGGCCGACGACTCCCCGGCCCGGTGCGCGTCGCCGGGACGGTGCACGTCCCCGACGCGGGGTGTCTCTGCGGGCCGGGGACCGTCGGCAGCGCGACCGGGCTCGCCCTCGTCGGAGCGCCCGGCCGGCCCCGGGGTGCGTCCCGAGGTCGCCGCGTGCTCCGGTGCGAGCGGGTCCCGCCAGTCGCGTGGCGCGGTCGGATTCTCGTCGGCGGCCAACCGCTCGCCGGTCGGCGCGTGGAAGCCGGGCGGCACCTCGAAACCCGACGCGGAGGTGCCGACGGGCGGCACCTGGACGGCCGGCGGGGCCGAGGTGGGCAACCCGGGCTCGGCCCAGCGGGCACGGTGCGCGGCAGCCGGATCGACGGTGGAGTGTGGGGCGGGGCCCGGGTCGGACTCGGCGGCGTCCCGCTCCCCCGGCGGTGCGGGACGTTGGGCGGGCACCACGAGCCGATCGCCGGCCGCCCCGGGGCGGCCCTCGCCGGGCGGTGCGCTTACCGGTGTGGGGCGTCCCGCCTGCGGTTCGAGACCCGGGTTGTGGACGCCGTTGACGTCGTCCGGCGGGTGCGCGCCGTTGACGCGGTGGCCGTTGGTACGGCCCGGCGACTCGGGGTCACCCGACCGCCCGACCAGCGGCGCCGGGAGGTCACCGTGTCGTGTCGAGGAGGTGCGCCAGCCCGACCCGGGGTCGGTCTGCCAGCGCGGCGCCTCGTCCCGGGCGTCCTCGCGGTCGGCGGCTCGGGGCCACCCACCCGCCGGAGGCGCCCACCCGCTGACGGAACGGCTCGGGTCGTCGTGCTGACCCGCTCCGTCACCGTGCTCTCCCGGGGTGGCGGCTCCGGGTTGCCCTGTTTCACTCACCGCGCGCTCCTTGGTCGCCCCCGCTGAGGCTACCGTGTGCCGAGAGTGGCGATAAGTTACAGCGGCGGGCCATTTCCACGACGGAGGTCACGGGCCTCGCCCGGTCTGGGGGGAAAATGCCGGCTCGTACGGAGAACTCGGAGGATCCCATGACCGCTGCGGGGAACGGTGCACAGACCGCTGGCCGGCCAACCCGCCTGCCCCGCTCCGCGCGTCGAAAGCAGCTTCTCGCTGCGGCGCAGGAGGTGTTCGTCGCGCAGGGCTACCACGCCGCCGCGATGGACGACATCGCCGAGCGGGCCGGAGTGTCGAAGCCGGTGCTCTACCAACACTTTCCCGGAAAGATGGATCTCTACCTGGCGCTGCTCGACACGCACTGTGACGCCATCGTCGCTCAGGTGCAAGATGCGATGCGCGGCACCAGCGACAACAAGGAGCGGGTCGGCGCGTCGGTACGGGCGTACTTCGACTTCGTCGACCACGAGAGCGAGGCGTTCCGTCTCGTCTTCGAGTCGGATCTGCGCAACGACCCGGCGGTACGGCAGCGGGTGGAGCGGGTCGAGCAGGGCTGCATCGCGGCGATCACCGACACCATCATCTCCGACACCGGGGTGAGCCGGGCACACGCCGAGTTGCTCGCCTCCGGGCTGGTCGGCGCGGCGGAGACGGCCGCGCAGTTCTGGCTGGCCGGTGGCCGGCAGGTGCCGAAGGCCGAGGCCGAGGCGTTGGTGGCCGCACTGTCGTGGCGGGGCATCGCGAGCTTCCCGCTGCAAGGTGAGTCAGCCTGACCGCCGACCCCGTGATCGGATAGCCTTCGCAGGGCGGTTCTTTCGCCCCAGTTGAGGAGGCACAGTGGAGGTCAAGATCGGCGTGCAGTACGCGCCGCGCGAGCTGGTAGTGGACAGCGCGCAGTCGCCGGCCGAGATCGAGCAGATCGTGACCGACGCCTTCGCCGGCAACGGCGGCACGCTCTCCCTGACCGACGAGAAGGGCCGGCGGGTCATCGTTCCGGTCGAGAAGGTCGCCTACGTCGAGATCGCCGAGGCGTCGTCCCGGGCGGTCGGGTTCACCGTTCGCTGACCGGTCCGGCCATCGCGGCAGGTCGGCACTCGGCCCACCTGCCGCAGGCCGGCACCGGCCCGACCAGCCGGGCGATCAGTTGTTCAGCCCGGCGGCGGTCATCCGCGCGGTGTGCGCGGTGGTGAGTCTGCCGAACAGCCCAGGCACGTCGACCCGGCCGTCCCGCGCGATCAGCGCGGTGAGTGTGGCCCGCTCGGCGGCGACGCGCCCGGCCTGGGACAACGCCTCGCCGACCAGCCGCCGGGCCCACATCGAGAGTCGACCAGCCACTCGGGGGTCGTCGGCGACGGCCACCCGGATCTCCGCCGCCGCGAAGTCCGCGTACCGGGAGTCGTGCAGGACGTCCAGCACCAACGCCCGGTCCGGTTCCTCCAGCGCGTCGGCGATCTCGCGAACGAAGTCGTCGGTGATCGCGTCGCCGACGTACGCCTTGGTGACCACTTCCGCCCAGTCCCGCGGCTCCGTCGAGTCGTGGTACGCCTGCACCGCCTCGACATAGGGCGCCATCGCGACCTCCGGTGGTACGCCCAGCGCGGTGAGCCGGTCGGCGAGACGCCGGTAGTTGGCGATCTCGGCTGCGGCCATCTCACTCAGTGCGGCCCGGCGGCGCAGGTCAGGAGCGAGCCGGGCGTCGCCGGCCATCCGCTCGAAGGCGAGCAGCTCACCGAAGGCGACGAGTCCCAAAAGGTCAGCGACGGCGAAACCAGACACGAGCGGCAGGCTACCGCGCCCGCGGCCCGCGCCCGTGTCCCGCCCCGGCCCGCGCCGGCCCGAACCCCCGGCCGCGTCGATCATGGAGTCGTGGTGCCTGCCTTCTTGCGCTTTACGACCTTCGTCCCCCACCACAACTCCATGATCGACGCGGCCGGGGGCGCGGGTGGGGCGAGTCGGGGGCGGGGCGCGGGGCAGAGCGGGGCGCGGGGCGGGGGCAGGGCGGGGCGCGGGGCAGGGCGGGGCGCGGGGCGGGGGCAGGACGGGGGCGGGGCAGGTTATGTGGCGTAGGTCACATTTTGTTGCCCCGCGTGGCTGGTGGCGGACCGGGAATCGGGACGTGGGTGTGCCTGTTCAGGTAACATGGAGCAGTTGCCGTGGGCGCCGATCTGATCGAAGCTCAGCCCGCGGCGCGCGTGCGGCCCGGTCCGGCTCGGCTATCTGCCGCCGACCGTGTGGCCCGCGTCATACCGAACGCGCCCTGAGGACATGACGGGCGCACCCACGAGAGGGCACCCCCACATCCACATGAGCGACCTGACTCAAGATTTGCTGGACGGCCAGGAACTGGCCCCCACCGCCCCGGTTCGACCGGAGGCCCCCACATTCGCCGCACTCGGCGCCCGCGCCGAGACCGTCGAGGCCCTGGCCTCGGCCGGCATCACCCGCGCCTTCGCCATCCAGGAGTACGCGATCCCGATCGCGCTGCGCGGCGTCGACCTGATCGGTCAGGCGCCCACCGGCACCGGCAAGACCCTCGGCTTCGGCGTACCGCTGCTCGATCGGGTCTTCGCCCCGGGCGAGGGCAGCGACGGCGTCCCCCAGGCGCTGGTCGTCGTCCCCACCCGTGAGCTGGGCATCCAGGTCGCCAAGGATCTGGCCGCCGCCGGCCGGACGCGCGGCGTCCGGGTGCTGCCGATCTACGGCGGCGTGGCGTACGAGCCGCAGATCGACGCGCTGCGCAAGGGCGTCGAGATCCTGGTCGGCACCCCCGGTCGACTGATGGACCTGCAGAAGCAGAAGCACCTCCGTCTGGACCGGGTGCACGCACTCGTCCTCGACGAGGCCGACCGGATGCTCGACCTGGGCTTCCTCGACGACGTCGAGAAGATCCTGGCGATGCTTCCGGAAGACCGGCAGACGATGCTCTTCTCGGCCACCATGCCGGACCCGATCGTCACCCTGTCGCGGCGCTTCCTGCGCCAGCCGATGACGATCCACGCCGGGCACACCGCCGAGACCGGCCCGTCGCCGCAGACCCAGCAGCTGGTCTACCGCACCCACTCGATGAACAAGGTCGAGGTGGTGGCGCGCATCCTCCAGGCGGAGGGGCGTGGGCTGACCATGATCTTCACGCGTACCAAGCGGGCCGCCGACCGGGTCGCCGAGGACCTCGACTTCCGCGGGTTCGCGGTCGCCGCGGTGCATGGTGACCTTGGTCAGGGCGCTCGCGAGCGGGCCCTGCGGGCCTTCCGGGCCGGCAAGATCGACATTCTGGTCGCCACCGACGTGGCGGCCCGAGGGCTGGACGTCACAGGCGTCACCCACGTCATCAACTACGACTGCCCGGAAGATCAGGACACCTACACCCACCGGATCGGTCGTACCGGCCGGGCCGGCGCGACGGGTGTCGCGGTGACCTTCGTCGACTGGGACGACATGCCGCGCTGGCGGATCATCGACAAGACCCTCGGTCTGGAGATGCCGGAGCCGCCGGAGACGTACCACACGTCGCCGCACCTCTACACCGACCTGCACATCTCCACCGAGGTCAGCGGCACGCTGCCCACGGCCGAGCGCACCCGGGCCGGGCTGTCCGCCGAGATCGAAGAGGATCTGGGTGGGACGACCCGCTCCCGCCGGGGCGACAGCGGTGGTCGAGGCCCGCGACGCGGTGAGAGCCGTGGCGAGGGTCGCGGCGAGGGTCGCGGCGAGCGCCGTGGTCGGGGCGACGGCCGCCGTGACCGCTCCGACGCCGACACCCCGGCCGTCGCCGAGGCGCCTGCGTCCGACAGCGCCGACGACAGCACCCGTACCCCTCGCCGCCGGCGTCGCCGCCGTGCCGGCGAGGTGGTCGCGGCCGAGACGACCGCGGTGATCTCCGCCGACGCCGGCCCCGCAGAGCCGGCCGCCGCGTCCGACGGTGAGGCGTCCAAGCCGCGCCGCCGCCGGCGCCGCCGTGGTGGCGGTTCCGGCGCGGGTACGCCGGCCGAGGCGACCGCGGACTGACCACCAGCCACATCTGACATCCCCCGCACCGCCTCGCGCGGTGCGGGGGATGTTCCCTTCTCCCACCCCACCTGCCGAAGATGGAACGATGCCGCAATCACTGGACGCCGCCCTGACCGAGGTTCGGGCGCTGCTGCTCGACCCCGCGCTGACCCGGGCGGTCGCCGCCGGACGCCGCCGCGGACGCCGCCCCACAGTCGAGCGGGCCGAACTGCGGCCGGTGACGCTCAAGGCCGGGCCCCGGATGCAGATCACCACGTCCGACGGCGCTCGCCCGTACACCCGCAACATCGCCCCCGGTCCGGAGGCCGCCCTGGCGGTGGACGAGTTGTTGGCCGAGCCGTTCGGCAACTGGCACGTCGAGACGGCCGAAGCGACCCTCCAGCTGCGGGTGACCAAGTCCGGCGAAGCGCAGGTGCACAGGGCCGCGACGTCCCGCCCGGCGGCGACGCCGGCCGGAAACGACAGGGCCAAGGAGTACCTGCTCGACCCCGGTGACCCGATCTTCACCGAGATCGGCGGTTCGGCGGCCAAGCGCCGCCAGGTGGACGCGTTTCTGCGCGCCCTGGCCGCGACCCTGCCCGACGACCTGACCGGCCCGCTACGGGTGGTCGACCTGGGCTGCGGCAACGCCTACCTGACATTCGCCGCGTACCGCTACCTGACGAGTCGAGGGCTCGACGTCCAGTTGGTCGGCGTGGACGTCCGGGAGGACCAGCGGCGGCGCAACACCGAGCTGGCGCAGCGGCTGGGCTGGGCCGACCAGGTCAGCTTCGTGGCCGGGACGATCGCCGACGCCGTCGTCGACCCCGCCCCCGACCTGGTGTTGGCGTTGCACGCCTGCGACACCGCCACCGACGAGGCGCTGGCCCGCGCTGTGCGCTGGGAGGCCCGCTGGGTGTTGGCCGCGCCGTGTTGCCACCACGATCTGGCGAAGCAGCTCCGCGCCCACCCCGCCCCGGCCCCGTACGAGCTGCTGACCCGGCAGGGCATCCTGCGCGAGCGGTTCGCCGACGTGCTCACCGACGCCCTGCGTGCCGGGTTGCTGCGGGCGCACGGGTACCGGGCCGAGGTGGTGGAGTTCGTGGCGTCACAGCACACGCCACGTAACCTGCTGATCCGCGCACGTCGTACCGGTGCTGAGGCGACCGAGCCGCAGCACGCGGAGTACCGCGAGCTCGTGGACCAGTGGCAGGTCGTCCCCCGGCTGCAGACCCTGCTGGCCGTCGGAGAGACGCCCGGCGCCTAGCCCCTGGGTGCGCTCCTGGGTGCCTAGCGCCGGCGGTCCCGGCCACCGTTGCGCTCGCTGACGCCACGGTCGAGGACGGACACCCGATCGGCACCGGGTCGCTGGGCGGTCCACTCACCGTCGCCCGGGGCGATCGGGAATGGTAAGACCTTGCCTCCGGTCTCGGCGTTGCCGGCTGCCGCGAAGGCGTTCCAGGAGATGTCCACCAGCAGCTTCTTCACCTCGGCGTGCCGGATGGCGGCGTTGTGTTGCAACGCCATCCGGGCGCCGAGCAGGACCGCGACCAGCGTGGTGGTGATGGCGCCGGTGGCAGCCAGCACCTGGAGGCCGGTCGCGGAGTCGGTGTGGAGCACCAGGACCAGCAACCAGACCCAGAACGCGGCGGCGAAGACGCCGGCCTTGGCGACGAAGAAGAGGCTCACCGCACCGGGCTGGTGCGGCTGGGGGCGGCACGATTCGGCCATGGTGCTCCTCGGCGGTGGTCCGGTCGGGCGCGGCAGGCGAGAGATGCCATGTCGGGACGGGCACCGAGCCTAATCGAAGAACAACGATGATCGCTCGGTGCAATTTTCGTTCTGCACACACGCTTCCAGAGAAAAGTCTCGTCCACGGGACAGTTTGTGCGGTCAGTCAATTGCTTCCGACTCCAGGCGTACTACCCTCGGAAGGCGCATCGTCCCAGTGCTCCGGCGGGAGGGAAGACACACAGGGATGGGATCAGCCGACCTGTCACCGCAGATGGCCTTCGCCCGCTTCGTCCGGCGTGCCATCGATGACGCTCGCGACGAACGTGGCTGGACCGTGACTGATCTTGCCTCACACACGGGCGTCGGTCGCTCCACCGTGTTCCGCTGGCTCGCCGGTGACTGGCAGGATTATCCCGAGTTGGCCAAGGTGCGCGGCTTCTGCGCCGCACTGGATCTGCCGGTGGCCGCCGCGTTCCGCGCGCTCGGGTTGCCCGACGCGGGCCCCGCACCCCGCCGACGCCATGACGACGGCCCGGTCGAGGCCGACGTCCGGGCCATCCTGGACCGGCTGGCCGACCCGGCGGTCCCCGCCGAGGAGAAGCACCACATCCGGGACCTGCTCCGCTACCTGGCCCGCCGCCCCATCCGCCGAGCCGGCTAATCCCCCAGCCCCCAACCCCCCACCCCCAACCCCACCCCCACCCCCACCTTCGTCGGCGTTGATCATGAAGTTATTGCCACGACACGCCGCCCCGAGGGGCAATAACTTCATGATCACCGGGGGCGGGCCGGGGGGCGAGAGACCGGGGGGCGGGGGCACTGTTAGGGGACGGTCAGGGTGAACTCGGCGGTTCGGACTTCGGCGTCTACCTGGAAGTCGAGGTAGAGGCGGTAGCGGCCGGGGCCGGGGGTGGTCAACCAGAACTTGATCTGACCGTCCACCAGCTCGGTCTCCGGGTGCACGTGCAGGTAGCCGAGGTCGCCCTCGCGCAACGCCACCAGGTGCCCGTACGCCCCGAGGTACCGCTCCAACGGGGCGGTGCCGCCAGCGCCGTCGACCCGGAAGGTCAACGGCACGGTCGTCCCGGCCTGCGGGGTGCCCTGGTAGCCGACGGTGAAGTCGTCCACGGTGGTCGAGGTGGCCGGCCCCGGCAGTGGACGGGGCTGGTAGTCGCCGGGCGCGACCAGGTCCGTGCCGAGGGTCACCGCAGTCTGGGTGCCGTTGTCGGCAACGACTGTGAAGTCGGCGTACGCGCGCCAGAGGCCGGCTTGCGCGAGGGTCAACGGCACCGACCAGGTGCCGTCCGCCGCCATGGTCGGGTGCAGGTGCTGGTAACCGGTCAGGTCCCGCCGGACGACGATGAGGTGCATCGGCTTGTCGTGCACGATGGCGAACCGGGTGACTGGCCGGCGCTGCGCGTCGCGCACCTGGAAGCGGAGCTGACCGGGGCGACCCGCCGCGAACTCGGTGGCCAGGGGGGCCAGGGTCAACCCGGCGGAGCTGACCGCCAGACCGCCCGGCTCGGTGGCCGCGCCCTGATCGACGGCCGTGGCGGAGCCGTGGCTGTGCGGCGCGACCCCGGGCGGATCGGTGTGCTCGGCGGCCAGCGACGGGCTGCCGGTGGCGGCGCCGTTGACGTTCAGCCGGCCGAGGCCGAAGCCGAGCAGCACCGCCAGCACCAGCCCGCCGACCACCAGCGCCAGTCGGAGAGTGCTGCGGTCCGGCCCGGCGGAGACGTCATCGGCCACGGCCGACGCCCAACGCCTGGCCGGCGGCGGTCAGGTCCGTGCCTGCGTGTGCGCGGCGGACGGGCTGCTGGTCGGTCATGCCGCCCACGGTACCGCCGCGTCCGGCCGGGTCAGGCCGACGCCCGGACGGCGTGGCGACTGTCGCACTCGACGCCGCCCGGGAACTTTCCCACCCGACCGACGCAGACCGCCCCGCAGCGCTGGGCAGCACCCCGACCTGGGCGATCCCGGCGAGGCCCACAACCAGGCAGAGAGCACGAACACCGACGCGGACCGAGCAACGCCCCGACCGAGCACGGACACCGAC
Source organism: Micromonospora sp. DT53 (assembly GCF_049841535.1). NCBI lineage: Bacteria > Bacillati > Actinomycetota > Actinomycetes > Micromonosporales > Micromonosporaceae > Micromonospora > Micromonospora sp. DT53. Next base: position 445,027 of record NZ_JBNCKM010000004.1, on the reverse strand, counting down.
GCGAAACGAGCAACGCCCCGACCGAGCACGGACGACGGCGCGGACCCGTGCAGCGCCGAGGACCGGCCCCGGACGCAGGGCGTCAGCCGGCCACGGCGAGGGCGAGCGGGAGCACGTCGGTCGCGCCGGCCCGGCGAAGTGCCCGGGTCACCAGCGTCATGGTCCAGCCCGAGTCGATCAGGTCGTCGACGAGCAGCACCGGCCCGTCCAGCCCGGCCAGCGCGTCGGCCAGGTCGGTCGACACGGTGAAGGTGTCGTGCAGCGCGCGTACCCGTTGGGCGCTGTTGCCGCGCGGCCCGGCTGGCCCGCCGGGGCCGGCCGCGGTGACCTCGCCGAGCAGCGGCAGCCGGCCCACGGCGGCGATCCGCTCGGCGAGCGAGCCGAGCAGCCGGGGCCGCCGCCGGGAACCGACCGCGACCACCGCCACCGGTCGTCTGGGCCACGGGTTGTCGCCGTGCGCCCACGCCTTCAGCACCTCCACGACCGCAGCGGCGACGTCGTCGGGCACCGGCGCGTCCGGTGCTTCCGGGCCGACGAGATCACGCAGCCGGCCACCCCAGCCCAGGTCGGAGAGGCGCCCGACGGCCCGGCCCGGCAGCGCCTGGTCCGCGGGGGCGATCCGGCCCTTGAGGGGTACGCCGACCGCGTCGAGCCCGGTCGGCCAGAGCTTCTTCGGCGCGATCTCCACGCCGGGTCGGCCCAGGAAGGTCTGCGCGGCGGCGAGCGCGGACGTCGACACGTCGGCGGCGAAGAGTGGGTCGGCGCACCTGTCGCACCGGCCGCAGTCGGCCGCCGCGGTGTCGTCCAGGCGTTCCCGTAGATACCGCATCCGGCAGTCGGACGTGGTCGCGTACTCCCGCATGGCCTGTTGTTCGACGGTGCGCGCCTCGGCGACGCGGCGCAACCGGGCCTCGTCGTAGACCCACGGCTCGCCGGTGGCGAGCCAACCACCGCGCACCCGGCGGACCGCGCCGTCCACGTCGAGCACCTTGAGCATCAGTTCCAGCCGGGCCCGGCGCAGGTCGACGAGGGGTTCGAGGGCCTGGGTGGAGAGCGGGCGGTCGGTGTGCAGGGCGGCCAGCACGGCCCGGACCTGCTGCTCCGGTGGGAACGCCAGCGAGGCGAAGTAGCGCCAGATCGCGGCGTCCTCCACGCCGGGCAGCAGCAGCACCTCGGCGTGCTCGACGGCGCGGCCGGCGCGGCCGACCTGCTGGTAGTACGCGATCGGCGAGGGCGGTGCGCCGAGGTGGACGACGAAGCCCAGGTCGGGCTTGTCGAAGCCCATGCCGAGGGCGCTGGTGGCGACCAACGCCTTGATCTTGTTGTCGAGCAGGTCCTGCTCGGCGGCCCGCCGGTCGGCGTCGTCGGACTGCCCGCTGTACGAGGCGACCGGGTAGCCCCGGGAGCGCAGGAACTCGGCCGTCTCCCCCGCTGCCGCCACGGTCAGCGTGTAGACGATGCCCGAGCCGGGCAGCTGGTCCAGGTGGTCGGCGAGCCAGGCCAGCCGGTGCGCCGGGCTGGGCAGGTCGAGCACTCCGAGGCGCAGCGACTCGCGGTCCAGGGTGCCGCGCAGGATGAGGGCGTCGCCCAGTTGCTCGGCGACGTCCTGGGTGACCCGGGCGTTGGCGGTTGCGGTGGTCGCCAGCACGGGGGTGCGCTCGGGCAGCTCGGCGAGGAACGTCCGCAGCCGCCGGTAGTCCGGCCGGAAGTCGTGCCCCCAGTCGGAGACGCAGTGCGCCTCGTCGACCACCAGCAGGCCGGTGGTGGCGGCCAACTTCGGCAGTACCCCGTCGCGGAAGTCCGGGTTGTTGAGCCGTTCCGGGCTGATCAGCAGCACGTCGACGGCGCCGGTCTGGATCTCGGCGGTGATCTCGTCCCACTCGTCGAGGTTGGCCGAGTTGATCGTGCGGGCCCGGATGCCGGCCCGCGCGGCGGCCTCGACCTGGTTGCGCATCAACGCCAGCAGCGGCGAGACGATGACTGTCGGCCCGGCCTGGTGGCCCTGTTCGCGGTCCCGGAGCAGGGCGGTGGCCACGAAGTAGACAGCTGACTTGCCCCAACCGGTCCGCTGGACGCACAGCACCCGCCGCCGATCGACGACAAGCGCCTCGATGGCACGCCACTGATCCTCGCGCAGCCGGGCGTGGTCACCGGCAAGCCGGCGCAGCACCGCCTCGGCCCGCTCCCGTACCGCTGCCCGCTCGTCCGACTCCACCCGGCATTTCTACCAGCGCCGAGCGCCTACGCCCCGGTCCGCGCGGGAGGTTCCGGTCACGATCCGGCAGGTGGCGGCTGCTCCGCGACGGGCACCGACGTCGGAGGCAGGAAGATCAGCAGCTCACGGAGGGGTTCGGTGGTGTCCGGAGGCAGCAGACAACGGCCCGCGAACTCTTCCATCGAGGCGTACGGGCCGCGCATCCAACGGTCCACCACGATCTGGCGGCACTGGTGCTCGGTGAGGCCGGGCAGCGTGGCGAGCACCTGCTCCGGGACGGCGTTGACATCGATCAGGCCACCGTCGTCGAAGCTCCGGGCCAGGTCGGGTCGGCCGAGGCGCAGCTCGCCGCGCGCCGCCGGGTAGTGGTACAGCAGGTAACGGGCGTGCTCCCGACGGACGCGCCGCTCGACGTCGACCTGATCGGCCGGGTTCACCCGCTGACTCCCGGTGATCGCCGCCCAGAGACCTCGACTGAGCAGGATCACGTGCACCGCCCCGACGATCCAGGTGATCAACGCCAGGCCGAAGAAGGAGAACGCGGTGACGCCCGGGACCTCGGCCTCCGGGTCCTCCATGTTGAGCAGGTTCACCTCGACGGTGATCAGGGCCAGGTAGCCGACGCCGGCGACGGCGAGACGCCAGCTACGCCGCCAGACCGCGTACGCGAGGATCACGGCCCAGGTGAGGCAGCCGGCGGAGAGCAGGACGAGTGCCGTACCGACGATCGTGGCAGCCCTGCTCGCCCAGCGCGGCGGCGGTGTCCTGACGCGCTTTGCACCGTTCGGGGACGGCGGCGCGCCAATCAGGGTCGACAGGTTCGGCGGGGGCCCGTACATCGGGAACGGCTCCGGAGCGTGGGTCGACAGCGGCGGCGAGCTGACGGGTGGTGGGCCGGCCTGCGGCGGCACGACCGCAGCTTCCGCTGGCAGTGCTCTGGTCGACGGATCATCCGGTCGCGCCGGAACTGTCGTCGGCGACCCGGCTGGTGGCCCGGCGGCGGGCGGTGCGGCGGGCGGCGCGGCGGGCGGCGCGGCGGGCAGCTCGGCGGGGGCCGGTGGTCCGGAGCTGGGCCTGGCCGGTTCGACGATCGTCGACGGCAGTGACACGGCAGTGGGCGGCAGTAGCGCCGGATCGGCCCGCAGCACGCGGCGGTGCAGGTCCTGGAGCGCGTCACCCGGCTCGATGCCGTACTCGTCGCGCAACAGGCCGCGAAAGTCCCGGTACTCGGCCAGCGCCTCCGCCTGCCGCCCGCTGCGATGCAGTGCCAGCATCAACTGGTGTCGCAGCCGCTCCCGCAGTGGAAACTCGGCGGTCAACTCGCGCAGCTCACCGACCATCTCCCCGTGCCGGCCCAGGCGTAGCTCCAGGTCTGCCCAGCTCTCCAGCGCGGTGGCCCGCAACTCCAGCCAACGCTGGCGGGCGGAGTCGAAGAACGGCCCGGCGAAGCCGCTGAACGGCTCGCCCTGCCACAACTCCAGTGTGGTCTTCAGCTCGGCCACCGCCTCGGCCGCCCGGCCCTCCGCGCGGAGCCGCTCGGCCCGGCGGATCCCCCGCTCGAACCTGATGGCGTCGACCGCGTCCGGCCCGACCCGGAGCTGGTAACCGGCGTCGGTGAGCGTCAGCACCTGACCAGGGCTACGCGGAGTGCGCTCGGGCTCCAGCACCCGACGCAGCCCAGCGACATATTTCTGCACCACGTTCGCACCGTTGGCCGGCGGCTCCTCGGGCCACACGGCGTCCACGATCTGCGTGGTGGTGACCGGACGGCCACCGGAGAGCAGGAGCACGGCCAGCACGGCCCGTTGCTTGCCGGGCCCCAGGTCGAGATCACGGTCGCCGTGCCAGGCCCGCTGGGGCCCGAGAACCTCGAAGCGCAGCTCACCTGACATGCGAGTTTCCGCTCCTGACACCCCACTGCCGGCGCCCCGTGAGTGCACCGCCGTCGGACCGCAGCATATCGGCAGTGGTTCCGCCGTACCGCCCGGCAGCATCTCTCCCGGCACAAGCCAAGCACCGTCAAGGAAAGAGATTCTGTGATGACGAACGGAACCGGCCACACCGGCACCATCCGGCGGACCGTCAGCACCCTGGTTGGCGTCATCGCCGCGACCACGCTGCTGGCCGGCTGCGGCCCGGACGGATCCGGTCCCGCCGCTGGCGGCAGCCCGAGCCCAACCCCCACGCCGAAGGAGGCGCTGCTCGCCGCGGTGCCGGACGGCACCGAGGGAGCGTTCCGGTTCACCGGGAAGGACTCCAGCTCGGACATCTCGGGTGTGGTGGACCCGGCCGCGAAGGGCATGGACCTCACTGCCGCGTACAAGGACCCGGAGCACGGCTTCACCACCCGGATGTCGTTCCTCCTGGTGAAGGAGCAGCTGTGGCTGAAGGTCAAGTTCACCGGCACCGAGGGGCTGACCGGGCTACCGAAGCTGCCGAACCGCTGGATGGAACTGGACCGCGCCAAGCTGACCGACCGGGAGACCGCACCGACGTACGAGGGGGCTGACGTCGGCAACGCCGGCCCGATCATCGAGGCCGCCACCTCGGTCGAGGCGAAGGACGGCCAGACGTACACAGGTGTGGTCGACCTGACCAAGGGTCAGGCCGGCGAGGCCGTCGGCGAGGAGGAGGTGGCGGCCCTGGGTGCGGCGGCCGGGCAGGTGCCGTTCACGGCCGTCGTCGGCCCCGACGGCAACCTCGCCTCGCTCACCCTGGCCATCCCCGCCGCCGGCAAGGCGAAGGCCTGGACGTACCTGGTGAAGTACGCCGAGTACGGCAAGGCGCCGAAGCTCGCCGCGCCGACCGGAAGCGCGGCACAGAAGGCGCCAAAGGTGGCCTACGACATGCTCAACAGCTGACCACCGGGGAGTCGCGGCCACACGGGGAGCCGCGCCTCCCCCCACCTCCCCCACCCAACCCCCACCCCGTCGATCATGAAGTTATCGCCATCCGGCACGGCGTGTCGTGGCAACAACTTCATGATCGACGGGGGTGAGGGTTGGGGGTGGGGGGTCTTAGCGGTGGGGGCGGAGGGTTCGGGTTAGGTGGGATAGGCGGGGGGCCAGGCTGGTTAGGCCTCCTGGGAAGAAGTAGACGGCCAGGATGAAGACCGTGCCCAGGACAAACAGCGGCTGGCTCAGCGGACGGCTCAGAATGGCCGGCAGGTTGTCCACCCCGTCGCTCGTGCCGAAGGCGGTGAGCCGGTGGTCCAGGTACATGTAGAGGACACCGCCGAGCACCGGACCCCAGCGGGTGCCCGGCCCGCCGAGCACCACCATGACCAGCAGCGACAGGGTCAGCTCGGAGGACGTGATGTGCGGCGACGCGCCGCCGACGATCAGGACGTAGACCACCCCGCCCGCCGACGCCAACCCGCCGGCCAGGGTGAACGCCACAAGCTTGTAGCGGTACGGGTCCAGCCCGAGCACGCCGATCCGCCGCTCGTCGTCGCGCAGCCCGGCGAGCACCCGCCCGGTCGGCGACCCGCTCACCCGGTGCACCACGAACACCACAAGGGTCAGGTACGCCAGCGCCAACCAGTACAGGTTGACCGTGTTGGTCACCCCGACCAGCCCGGCGGGCAACCCGGACACGTCCAGCGGCAGGCCCTCCTCGCCACCGGTGAGCCCGCCGAAGTCCCGTGCCACCAGGATCGCGCCCACCTGGGCGAACGCCAACGTGACCATGGCGAACGCGATGCCCACGGTCCGCAGCGCCACCGCGCCGAGCAGCGCCGCGAGGATCGTGCCGCCGGTGATGGTCAGCAGCGCCGCCTGCCACAGCGGCAGACCGGCCCGGGTGACCAGGATGTCGGTGCCGTAGACACCGGCGGCGAAGTACAGCGCGTGCCCGAAGGAGAGCATCCCGGTCCGGCCGAAGAGCAGGTCGTACCCGGCCGCCAACCCGCCGAAGATCAGGCAGATGGCGAGCAACTGCAGGGTGCCGGGTGAGTTGACCGGCCCCTCGAAGATCCCCGGCAGGGAGATCGTCGAGTACGGCAGGATCGCCAACACGGCAAGCGCCACAAGCGGCAGGAACGGGCGGATCCGGTGCCACCGCCCCCGCCGCGGACTCAGTTCGTCGGGCACCTGCGCGCGAGGCGCGTCGATCACCGTCATGCCGTTGCCACCTTTCCGGCGATGCCCTGCGGGCGCAGCAGCAGCACCACGGCCAGCAGCCCGACCACGCAGATGTCGCCCAGCCCGGACGTGCCGTAGTAGTTGACGAACTGCTGCACGAGCCCGACCACGACCGCCGCGTACGCGGAGCCGACCACCGAGCCCATGCCGCCGATCACCACCACGATGAACGCGAAGATCAGCAGCGAGCCGCCCTGCCCGGGCGAGACGGTGCCGAAGTAGACCCCGCCGAGCGCGCCGGCGAGCGCGGCGGCCGCCCCACCGATCGCGAAGACCAGGGTGAACGCCTTGCGGACGTCGATGCCCAGCGCGGTGACCATCTCCCGGTTCTCCACCCCGGCCCGGATCACCAGGCCGTACCGGGTCCAGCGCAGGAACGACAGGATCGCACCAAGCACCAGCACCGCCGCGACGATCAGCAACAGGCCCCCGTTGGGCACCTGCGCGCCGAGGATCCCGGTCACCTCCCGGGTCCAGTCCGGGCGCGGAAATGGCCGGGCGTCCGCACCCCAGGTGGCCTGGAGCAACGCCACCCCGGCCAGCGACAGCCCGACGGTGACCAGCACCTGTTCGATGGTGCGGGAGTAGAGCGGGCGGATCAGCACCAGCTCGACCAGGATCGCCACAAGCGTGCCGGCGGCCACCCCGAAGGCGACGGCGAACACGAAGCCGAACCCGTCCGGGCCGGCGCCCGGCAGGTTGCCGGCCGCCCACCAGGTGCCGTAGGCGCCGACGCCGAGGAACAGCCCGTGCGCGAAGTTGAGCACGTCGGCCAGACCGAAGACCAGGGACAGGCCGGAGGCGACCAGGAAGTACAACGCCGCCAGGCCCAGCCCGGTCAACGCCAACAGAATCACGGTGCCCATCAGTGAGACACCTCCGCGGAGCCCACACCCAGCAGCGACTTCGTCAACGCGGTCTCCACCAGCAGCTCATGGGCGTCGCCGGTCCAGGCCACCTTGCCGGCGGCCAGCACCACCGCGTCGCGGGCCAGTCGGCGTACGACGGCCAGGTTCTGCTCGACGAGCAGCACCGGCACCGACTCCGCGACCCGTTCCAACACCTCGGCCACCTCGGTCACCACCTTCGGCGCCAACCCCTTGGTCGGCTCGTCGACCAGCAGCAGCCGGTTGTCGTTGAGCAGCACCCGCCCGATGGCGAGCATCTGCTGCTGCCCGCCGGACAGCGAACCGGCCCGTTGCCGTCCGCGCCGGTCCAGCTCCGGAAAGAGCGCGAAGACCTTGTCGTACGCCGGAGTGGTGCCGCGCCGCTCGGCGAGCCGCAGGTTCTCGGCGACGGTGAGCCCGGCGAACACGCAGCGGTCCTCGGGCACGTAGCCGAGCCCGCCCCGGACCAGCCGGTGCGTCGGCCGGGCCAGCAGGCTCTGCGCGCCCATCCGGATGGTGCCGCGGACCTCCCCGGCGGGCGGGGTGAGGCCGACGATCGCGCGCAGCGTGGTGGTCTTGCCGACGCCGTTGCGACCGAGCAGGACTGTCACGCCGGTCGGGGCGACCGTGAAGGACACGCCTTGGAGGATGTGCAGCCCGGAGATCCGGACCGACAGTTCCTCCACGGTGAGGATCGGCTCGGTCATAGCGCCTCCCCCAGGTAGGCCTCTTGCACGGTGGGGTTGGCCATCACCGTCTCCGGGGTGTCGCAGGCCAGCAGCGCGCCGTGGTGCATGACGGCGATGCGGTCGGCCAACTCCAGGATGACGTCCATGTGGTGTTCGACCATCAGCACCGCCCGGCCGCTGTCGCCGGTCAACGACTTGATGACGGCGACCAGTTCCGGTACGTCCTCGGCGCTGACCCCGGCCATCGGCTCGTCCAGCAGCATCACCCGCGGTTCACCGGCGAGCAGCAGGGCGATCTCCAGCTTGCGCTTCTCGCCGTGGGCCAGGGTGCCGGCGAGGGCCGTACCCCGGTGGGCGAGGCCGACCCGGTCGAGCGCCGCGTCGGCGGCGGCGGCGACCTCCCGGTCGGCCGCCGCCCGCCGCCACAGCGCCATCGAACCCCCACGGTGCGCCTGCACGGCGAGCCGGACGTTCTCCCGCACGCTGAGCGAGCCGAAGACCGAGGACGCCTGGAAGGTACGGCCCAGGCCGAGGCGGGCCCGCCGGTGCGGCGGCAGCGCCCCGATGTCCTGCCCGTCCAGGACGATCCGGCCCTCGGTGGCCCGGCGCAGGCCGGTGATCAGGTTGAACAGTGAGGTCTTGCCGGCGCCGTTCGGCCCGATGACGCCCAGGAACTCCCCGGGCGCCAGATCGAGGTAGACGCTGTCGACGATGGCGACCTCACCGATCCGCCAGGTCAGACCGCGGGTGGCGAGCATGGTCAGCCCTTCATGGCCACGGCCGGCGGCGCGGTCTCGTCACCGGTGAGGCTCTTCTGCGCGGTCGCGGTGAACGCGGTGCCGCTGCCGGTCAGCTTCGCCTGGAACATCGGCTGCAGCAGCGCGTGGTCGGCGGCCCGGATGGTCATCTTGCCCTTGACCCCGTCGAAGCTCCAGCCCTCCAGCGCGGTGACCATCTTGTCGACGTCGTCCCCACCGTCCTGGGCGGCGCGGACCACCATCTGCGCGGCGGCGAAACCGTCCGGGTGGAACAGGTCGATGGTGTTGACCTTGGCCTTCAGCGCCTTGCTGGCCTCGGTGTCGCTGGCGCCGTCGAAGTAGTGCGACAGGAAGGAGATCTTCGCGCCGGCCGCACCGAAGGTCGGCCACGAGGCGCGGATGTCCAGGCCGGTGACGACGGTGGTGGACGAGAGCACGCCCTGCTGGTCGAGGGTCTGCCACATGGCCGGGGCGGTCGTGCCCGCCCACGCCACGAAGAGCAGGTCCGGCTTGGCGGTCTTGATCTGGCTGGCGAACGGGGTGAACTCGGTGGCACTGGCCGGGGCCCGGACACTGCTCACGGTCGCGCCCGCGGCACCGATGACCGCCTTGACGGCCGCCTCGTTGGCGTCGCCGAACGCGCCGTCCTGGGCGAAGACCACTACCTTCTTTCCGGCCGGGTCACCGATGAACGACTTGGCGGTCACCACGTCCTGGTAGGACTGGCGGCCGGAGCGGAACGTGTACTTGTTCGCGCCGGTGACCGCGTCGGTGGCGGCCGGGCCGGAGATGAACAGGACCTTGTTCTGCGCCGCGATCGGGGCGACCTGGAGCGCCACGCCGGAGGCGGTGGAGCCGGCGATGATCTTCGTACCCTTGCCGATCAGGTCCTTCGCCGCGGAGACCGCCTTGGCCGGGTCGCCCGCATCGTCGACCTCGGTCAGTTCGATCTTCCGGTCACCGACCTTGCCGGTGCCCTTGGTGGCGAAGTCCAGCCCCGCCTTGAACCCCTCGATGTACTGCTTTCCGTAACTGGCCAGGGCTCCCGACTGGGAGTACACCAGGCCGACCTTGACCGGCGCGGCGCTGTCGCCGCCGCCGGTGGCGGTGTCCTGCGGGCTGCCACAGGCCGTGGCGGCCAGCGCCGCGGCCATCATCGTGGCGGCGGAGAGGAACACCCGCCGCGTCGTCCGGACCGTCATTGCGACTCCACATGAGGACTCGGAGGGAGAGAACTTCTTCGTGACGGCTCACGCTAGAAGTGACGTCACCCACGAGCTATGTGGCGGAAACACACAAGTAACAGGATTGAGGTGGCCAGAGGTTACAAACCCGGGTAGCTCCGGTCTGAAGTCCGGGTAGCAGATGGGCACCGTCCCTACCGCGCCGGCGGCCGCTGTGTCGGCACCCGCCACCGATGGTCACCCGCCGCCGCGCCGCGAGGTGGTCGGTGGACAGTCACCGTCGTGGCCGGCGGGCCGCCGGCAGCGCCGGCCACCGCCGAGCAACCGGTCGCGGAATACCCAGTGGCGTACGCCCTGCGCGTCCTCCGCCGAGACGGTAACGCCGCCGCCGTCCATGTCGGGCAGGAAGACCAGTGCCCGGGTAACCGCCTGGGCCAGCCGCAACGCGCACGACCGTGAGCTGATCACCGGCCAGCCGGGCCGGGGCACCTACGTGGCCGAACGACCTGCCCGATAACGCTCCGCCACCGCGCCCACCGACGACGAGGGTTCCCGCGCCGAAATTCCGCCTCAGGGCTGAGCCGGTGTCAGATCATGGACTGCGGGCCGCGCGACGATCAACCGCCAGACGGCCATAGGTGCTGCTCATCAAGCGTTGCCACCAGACGAATCCCCTCCGAGCAGACCTCTTGCGGCCAGCGAGCCCTGCAACGCAGCGCTACCTTCTCATGACCAAAAGTGAGCGACGCGGGGAGGACCGTTGTCCAGCAACGACGAATTTTTTCGGTCGAAGAAGGCTGCGGCCGTGCTGAAGCACGGCATCCTCAAGCGCTATCCCGTGGTGTTCGCCTCCAAGACGGGGCAGGGGAACCCGATCGTCTTCCTCGACGGCTACGCCGGCAGAGGCGAGTACGACGGCGGCGAGCCCGGATCTCCACTGCTGTTGTCCCGGTGCGCCGAGTTCGTCCAAGGCTTCCGCGACGTGCTCGCGTTCTTCGTCGAGCAGGATCCGGACAGCTACGCGAACCTGGAGCAGGTGCTCCACGACAAGGGTGGGGCAGTGCGGCGTGAACTTCGCCAGGGCACCCTCGACCAGCACTTGCCCGAGGTGCTGGCCCGAGCCAAGGGTGCCTCGCTCTTCGCCTTTCTCGATCCCTTCGGTCCCGCGCTCGACTTCGATCTGATCCAGACGCGGCTGCTCGGGCGCCCGAGCTGGCCGCCGACCGAAGTGCTGCTGCATTTCAGCGTCTCCACCGTGGCTCGGATGGGACGTGCCGTTCACGTCGCCGAGAATCGATCGGGTGGGCTGTCGGAGAGCGACCGGAGGACCGCCACGCGATTGGATCGGTTCCTGGGTGGCGGCTGGTGGCGCAGTTATTTCGCCGAGGTGTCGGATGCGGGCGATGACCAGCGCGCCACGGACGTCGCGCTCCGGGTTGCGGACAGGTACGCCCGAGATCTCACCCAGGGGTCCGACTACCAGGCGGTGCAGATGCCGGTGCGGCCACGCCCTGGTCTCGCGCCGAAGTACGTCCTTGCCCTGTTCACCACCCATGGCGAGGGTGCCTGGCATTTCGCCGACACCCTGGGAAAAGCTGGCGTCGAATGGGAGGAGGCGTGGGTCCGGGAACAGATCCGCCGGGGCGACCACGTGGCGGAGACGTTGTTCGGCGACGGTCCCGTCTTCGACGCCGAGCAGTACAAGGCCGAGAACGCCCCTCGCTGGTCAGGTGCGATCGAGCGGAACATCATCAAGCTGCTCGAACAAAACTCTACGATCAAGATCGTCGATCTCGTGCCGGAGATCTACGGTGACGTGCTCGGGCATGCATGGGCACCACATGTACGACAGGCCGTCAAGTCGCTGCATCGGCAGGGCCGGATCAGCAGCCCCGGCACGGGTGACTTCTGGAAGGAAGTCCTCTGGCGACCTTGAGCCGGCGCCGCACTCGCGGCAGCCCTTATGCCTGCACGAGTAGGCGCGGGGCCGGCATCTCGTCCCAGGTCCGACCGTCGAGGTGCCGGCCGCCAACCTTCGGCGTACGCCCGCCCCACTGCTTGAAGAAGAACGCGGTGCCCGCAGCCGCGCACTGATCCCGGAGGTCGCGCGCCCACGCCGGCTCCATCGGGCGGCAGCCCTGCCCCGACTCGCCCCCCGCGATCAGCCAGTCGATGCCGTCGAGATCCAAGTCGACCAGTGGCCCCAGCAGCGGCTCAGCCGATATGAACCGTACCGCAGCCGGCACCTCGCGGAGCTGGGCGACCCGCTCCCGCTGAGTGTGGTCTTCGACGCTCACGCCCATCCAGACGTTCGCTGGCCAGTCGATCTGATGGGCGACCTTCGCCAGCCTTGAGGCGCGCTTGGTGAGCACCTGGAAGGTGTGCCTCGGGGTCTCGCGCATGACGGCGAACACCTGTTGCACATAGGTGAGAGGAACCCGAGCGTGGAACAGATCCGACATGGAGTTGACGAAGACGGTCCGTGGGTCACGCCAGCGACGAGGAATATCGAGGGCATCAGGGTGCAGGGCGACGCCGAAACCCGGGCCAGAGGTGCGCGGGTCTCCGTCCGTCTGGTACTTGATCGAGCCCATCGCCTTGAGCCGCTTGGCCAGAGTCATCGCGTAGCAGTTGTCGCAGCCCGACGAGATGCGGTCACAACCGGTGGTGGGATTCCAGGTTGCTTCCGTCCACTCGATGGCGCTTTTGTCCGCCATGCGCCCTCCTTCCACTCGACGGGCCAATACTGTCGAACAACCGTACGCATGGGAAGGGTTGCGGGGCGTGTCGGCCCGCCATCTTCGCTGTCTACGCTGCCGCTGGCCTTGCGTCGGCATAGGCACATGCCACCAACACTCCCTGACAGACCGATCCGGACCTCTGCGGAAATTGTGCGGGTCGACGCGTCGGGGCGGTCGAAGATCGTCACAACAACCCTGATATGGCTGCCTCAACTCGCATCGAGGCAGCAACTTCCCCGAAGTTGCTGCCTCAAGGCCGTTTCGACGCAGGACCGAGCGCCCGGTTTCGGTGGAGGGTGGACGCAGGTAGCGGCGGGCGTGGGTGCCAGATTCGTTTACGGCATCAGCTCCAAAGCGTCTGTTTAGGTAACGCCGGGTGCCCGGGAGGGCGAGGTCGGATGTGCCGCTGGCCCGCCGTCCGGGTGGCGGACGACGGGCCAGCGTCTGGGCCGGGCGTGATCGGCCCGGCGGTCGGCTCGGAGCGGATCCGCTCCGAGCCGAGGTCAACCGGGGCGGGGACACCCGCCGAAGCGCGGATGGGTGTCAGCGCGTGGCAAGGCCGGCGCGGGCGGCGACCGCGGTGTCCGGGTGGTCGCTGAAGACACCGTCGAGGCCCAGGCCGAGGAAGAGTTCGTACTCGGCGGTGATGTCGCCGCGCGCGTTCGGGTCGGTGCCGATCCGGAAGTCGACCGGGAGGAACTGGTTCTCGGCGCGGAACGTCCAGGAGTGCACGAGCAGGTGCTCCCGGTGCGCGTCGCGTACCACGCTGGTCGGTTCGAGCAGGGCGCCGGCGGCGTTCCGGGGGATGATCAGATTCTTGTTCACGCCGATGCCGTCGGCGTACCCGGCGATCCACTTCAGCCCGGCCGGCGTGGCCAGGTCCTGGTAGGTGCGCGCGTCACCGGCGACGGTGAAGTCGTAGGGGCGACCTGTCGCGTCGAGTAGTTGGACGAGCTTCACGTCGGTCAGCCGGCTCAGGCGACGCAGGTTGGCCGTCTCGAACGACTGGATGAAGACCGGCGAGTTCTTCCGGTCCAGCTTGTTCTGCCGCAGCGCCCGGAGCAGCGGCTCCTCCAACGGCAGATTGATCGAGGCGAAGTAGCTCGGGTGCTTGGTCTCCGGGTAGATGCCGATGGTGCGGCCCCGTGCCCGCCCCTCGGTCCGGGCCAGGTCGATGACCTCCTGGAGGGTGGGCACCTCGAAGCGACCGTCGAAGGCGGTGTTCGCCACGCGTACCTGCGGCAGCCGCTCCTTGGCCCGCAGGGTCTTCAGCTCGGCGAGGGTGAAGTCCTCGGTGAACCAGCCGGTCACCGCGACGCCGTCGATGGTCTTCGTCGCCTTCCGGGCCGCGAACTCGGGGCGGGTCGACACGTCGGTGGTGCCGGAGATCTCGTTCTCGTGCCGGGCGACCAGCACGCCGTCGAAGGTGGAGACCAGGTCCGGCTCGATGTAGTCGGCACCCATCCGGATCGCCAACCGGTACGCCTCCAGCGTGTGCTCCGGCCGGTAGCCGCTGGCGCCACGGTGACCGATCACGATTGGTCGGTCGTCGGCCCGGGAGCGGTTGGCGTTCGCGGCCGGTTCGGCCACGGCCATTGTCGGCAGGGCCACGGCGGCAGCGAGCAGAGCGCCGGCCACGCCGAGGGTCGAGAGGGTACGTCGCAACGCCGTCTCCTGTCATCGGTGGTCCGGGTAAGCAGACCGCCCGCGATTTGCCAGGAGTTGGTCGATGGCTGACCGGCAGATGAATCTCCGGAATGCCCGTTCCCACTCCACGGTCGCGGGCGGCCAGGAAGATTGTCTGGTGCGCCGGTTTTTCCGCAATCCCGTGCGGCTGGTGCCGTTCGCGTTCCTGGTGCCGATCCTGTTCGGCACCGGGTTGCTCTTGGCGCGCTGGGCGACCGCCGAACACGAACGTCCTCCCGTGGTCACCGCCCTCTTCACCGCCACCTCGGCCGTGTCGGTCACCGGCATGGCGATCACCGACACGCCGAACTACTGGTCCGGCTGGGGACTGCTGGTGATCACCCTGCTCACCCAACTCGGCGGCCTCGGCATCCTCACCGTCGCGGCGTTGGTCATCCTGGTGGTCTCCAGCCAGCTCGGGCTGCGCAACCGGTTGCTGGTGCAGGCCGAGACCGCGGAGTTCGGCATCGGCGAGGTGGGCCGGTTGCTCCGGCGGATCGTGCTCACCGTCTTCGCCTGCGAGGCGGTGATGACCGTGCTGGTCACCGGTCGGCTCTGGCTGACCTACGACTACCCCTTCGGGCGGGCCCTCTGGTCGGGCGTCTTCCACGCCGTGCAGGCGTTCAACAACGGTGGCTTCGCGCTCTACACCGACGGCCTGCTGGCCTTCAGCCGTGACCCGTGGGTGTCGCTGCCCCTGGCGATCGGCGCGATCATCGGCGGTCTGGGGTTTCCCGCGTTGTTCGAGGCGGTCCGCGAGTGGCGTCAGCCGGCGCACTGGGCGGTGGCGACGAAGTTGACCATCTGGGGCAGCGCGGTGCTGCTGGCAGTTGGCTTCGTCGGCCTGCTCGCCGCCGAGTGGACCAACGCGGGCACGATCGGCCAGTACGACGTACCGGGCAAGCTCCTCGCGTCGTTCACCCAGATCGCCCTGAGCCGCACCGGCGGCTTCAGCGTCCTGGACATCACCGACCTTCAGGAGGAGAGCTACCCCCTGCTGATCGTGCTGATGTTCATCGGCGGCGGCAGTGCCAGCACGGCGGGTGGAATCAAGGTCTCCACGTTCTTCCTGCTGGCGTTCACCATCTGGGCCGAGTTGCGGGGTGAGCCGGACGTGACGATCGGGCACCGGCGGGTGGCCACCGCCAGCCAGCGGCAGGCGGTCACCGTGGCGCTGCTCAGCGTCGCGTTGGTGATGGCCGGAACCATGGCGTTGCTGCTGCTCACCGAGGGCGTCCGCTTCGTCGCTGCCCTGTTCGAGATCACCTCGGCGTTCAGCACCACCGGTCTGACCATCGGCCTGGCCGCCGAACTGCCGGCCGGCGGCCAACTCGCACTGACCGTACTCATGTTCATCGGCCGGGTCGGGACGCTCACCCTGGGGTCGGCGATCGCCCTGAACACCCGCCGCCGGCTCTACCGCTATCCCCAGGAGCAACCCATTGTCGGCTAGGGCGTGTTTCGGAAGTCTCGGCCGGCCAGCGCTTCGGAGACACACCTTTGGAAGCAGGGAGGGCCGAGGTGTCGGCTAGACGGGCGGACAGCGGCGGCATCGTGGTGATCGGGCTGGGTCGATTCGGTTGCCACCTGGCCGGGTCGCTGACCCGGATGAACCGCGAGGTGTTGGCCATCGACCGCAGTCCGGCGAAGGTGCAGCGCTGGTCGGCGCAGCTCGAGCGGGTGGTTCAGGCCGACTCGACCGAGGAGGGGGCGCTGCGGCAGCTGGGCGTCACCAGCTTCGAACGGGCGGTGGTGGCCATCGGGGCCTCGGTGGAGGCGAGCGTGCTCACCGTATTGGCGCTGGTCGAGCTGGGCGTACCCCAGATCTGGGCGCGGGCCACCTCGCAGAAGCACGCCAAGATCCTGGCGTCGGTGGGCGCCCACCACGTGATCTTTCCGGAGGCGGAGACGGGGGATCGGCTCGCCCACCTGATCGTGAGCCGGTTGCTCGACTTCATCGAGTTCGACGACGACTTCGCCATCGCCACCGTCCGGGTGCCGGAATCCCTGGTCGGGCGCACCCTGCTCGACCTGAAACCGGAGGAGCGTTACGGGGTACGCGTGGTCGGCGCCAAGCTGCCAGGCGAACGCTTCCGGTACACGGCCGACGACACGGCACTTCCGCAGGGTGGGGTGCTCATCGTCGAGGGTGGGATCGACCAGGTGCAGCGGTTCGCGGGCATGCGCTGACCCGCCGCACGCCGACCGGCCTCGGTGTGGCCTGTTCACTTCTTCCGGTGACCACCCGGCCCCTTGCCCTTGGTCACCTTCCCGCTTTTCCCGGACCACCACCCGCGGCCTTGGCCTTCACCGGACCCTTGGGAGGCTTCGGCTGCTTGGCCTTCGGCGCACCGCCGCCCGAACCGGAGCCGCTGCGCACCTTCGCGGCCTTGGGCGGAGCCTTCGTCGTGGCGGCCTTGCTCGGCGGGGCCGTGGACGGCGCACTCCCGGCGACCCCGGACACCCGAACCCCGCAGGTCGCCTCGCCGAGCCGGAACTCGACAGGCAACGGGTTCGCCCCGCTGTACTTGCCCGTGAGGGTCACCTTCTCGGCCCCACCAGGGGCCAGCGTGGTGCGCTGGGCCGTCGGCCGGATCAGCACCGTGCTCCCCTGCTGGTGCACCGGCGCGGGCTCCGCCTTCGTCACCTTCTGCTGCCCGGGGAAGGTGAAGCTCATCGTCCAGTCCCGCAGCTCACGGCCACCGGTGTTGGTCAGGGTCAGCTCGGCGGCGAACTCGGTGCCGGAGTCGGTGCGCAGGGCGTACGCCACCTCGCAGGGCGCCGCCGCCGGCAGGCCCATCCGAGCCTCGGTCGTCGGCCGGTCCCCGCCACTGGCCGGGCTGCGTGAGGTGAACCCCCACATCGCCCCGGTGACCGCGATCAGCCCGACGGCGGCCACGCCGGCCTCCACCCGCCGACGCCGGGTCACTCGTTGCCGCGTCCGACGATCCCGGCCACGGGTCCGCGACAACGGCAACGCGTCGGTCGCCGCCGACCAGGGCAGGATCGTGGTGCGCGCACTGCCGAGCATGGCCGCGTCGAGGGGCCCGGCGGCCGGGGAGACCGGCACCGCCGCGAGCATGCCGGCCGCGTCGGCGAGCGTCCGGGTCAGCTCGGCGGTGGCCGGTCGGTCGGCGGGCCGCTTGGCCAGGCAGCGCCCGACCAACTCGGCCACCCCGTCGGGCAGCCCCGGGACGGTGGGCATCGGCTCCGGGTCGTTGTACATGTGAGCGCGCAGCATCTGGGTGGTCGTGCTGGCCAGCCAGGGCAGTCGGCCGGTGAGCATCCGATAGAGCAGCAGCCCCACCGCGTACACGTCGGTGGCCGGGGAGACCTGGCCGTTGTCCAGCCGTTCCGGGGCGAGGTACGCGGGAGTGCCCAACAGCGCGCCGTCCGGCCCCTTCTCGCTCTCCCCGACGAGCGCGGAGATGCCGAAGTCGACAACCTTGACCCCGGTCGAGGTGAGCATGACGTTGCCCGGGGTGACGTCGCGGTGCACCACACCGCGGGCGTGCGCAGTGGCCAGCGCCGAGCTGACCTCGGCGCCGATGGTCACCGCCTCCCGCCACGGCAGCCGGCTCTCCCGGCCCAACCGGCTGGCCAGCGACGCGCCGTCGACCAGCTCCATCACCACGTACGGCACGGTCAGCCCGACCTGCTCGGACTCGCCGTAGTCGTACACGTTCGTGATGTTGGGGTGGCACAGCCGCGCGGCGGCCTGCGCCTCGATCCGGATGCGGTGGCGGAAGGCCCGGTCGCTGGCCAGCCGGGAGGCCAGCACCTTCACCGCGACCTGGCGGCCGAGCACCTCGTCGTAGCCACGCCAGACCACCGACATCCCACCCGCGCCGAGCTGCTCGATCAGCCGGTACCGCTCATCGAGCAACTGCGCGCCGTTTCGGTCCCCACCACCCATGGTGACCGTTGTTGCCCAGGATCAGTCCGCCTACACCTGGAGCATCGGAATCGGTCAGGATTGTCACCCGTTCAGGCGGTGGCCAGCAGTTGGTCCACCGGGGCGTAGTCGTCGGTCAACACCATCGCCCCGCCCACGAAGTCCGTCAGCGCCGCGCCGGACAGCAGGCTGGCCCTCGGGTCCACCTCGGCCAGCCGGGCACGGACGGCTTCCAGCGGCAGCGGAGCGTCGGACCCGACGATGAGGAAGTTGGCGCCCTGCTCCTCGGCGAGCGCCTCCGGCGGCGCGATCACCGCGACGTGCCCGAACTCGACGGCCACCGTGGCCAGCTCGGCGCGGATGAACCGCAGCGGCGGGTAGTCGATGACGTTCTGCACGTACACCCCGCCGGGACGGGCCACCCGTCGGACGTCGGCGGCCATCTCCCGGGTGGACAGGTGCCAGGGCACCACCAGGTGCCCGAACGCGTCACCGACCACCAGGTCACGGCTGTCGGTCGGCTCACCGGCGACGAGCATCCGAGCGTCACCCACCACCGCCCGCAGCTCCGGCCCCGGCCGTACGCCCAACTCCTGCTCGCCCAGCTCGACCAGCCCGCCGTCGATCTCGAACACCAGGTTGTCGGTGCCCGGTCGGGTGGCGGTCAGGTAACGCGGCACGGTGAACCCACCGCCGCCCAGGTGCAGCGCGTCCAGGCGCTGACCGGCCGGCGCGGCGACGTCGGCGACCGCGCCGATCCACTTCGTGTAGGCGTACTCCAGGTGTTTCGGGTCGGCGAGGTCCACGTACGAGTGCTGGGCGGAGTTGAGTAGCAGCGTCCGCCCGCTGGGCCGGGCGGGATCCGAGGTGACCCGGGCGCAGTGGTACGCCGTCTCGATGTCGCACGGGTTGGGCGCCACGGTGGTCAGCCCCGCCCCGGCCAGGCCGAGTACGGCCAGCGCGGCCCGGGCCCGGGCCGGACCGGGTAGCTCGGTGGGCTCCTGCCGGCGCAGGTACCACCCGAGGCCGATGCCGACCAACCCGAGCGCCAGCGCCAGGGTCAGCAGGATGACGGTGCTGCGCAGGGCGGCGACCAGCACGAACCCGGTCAGCAGGGTTGCGGTGATGCCACCCAGGGTGCCGATCCCGGAGAGTCGACCAACCACCTGGCCGGTGCGGCGCAGGTCGGCGAGCTGGAGTTTCACGACCAACGGGGTGACCGCGGCCAACAGCGCCGCTGGCACGAAGACCGCAAGCGCGACCAGCAGCAGGATGCCGCTGGCCGCTCCACCCCGCAGCACCTCGCCGGCGTACCGGACGACGGGCAGGGTGATCGCGGTGGCGATGCCGGCCAGCACCAACGCCGGCGCCAGCAGGCCCCGCGGGTTGCGCCGGTCGGCCAGCCAGCCGCCGGACCACGCCCCGTACGCGATCGCGGCCAGCGCGATGCCGATCACCGAGCTGGTCACCTGGAGGGTCACCCCGACGTACGGGCCGACCAGGCGCAGCGCGACGGTCTCCAGCACCAGCACGGCACCGCTGGAGAAGAAGACCAGGAAGGCGGCCAAGCCGTTGGGCAGCGCCCGGCCGGTGACCGGCCCGGGCAGGGCCGGGGAAACCGGCGGGGCCGCTACGTCGGACGGTGGGGAGCTCATCGTCGCGATGGTACGCAGCGAAGCTGGTGCTTCGGGTCAGTACATCGAGAGATGAACATGGTTCGTGTGGGAGGCCGCCGGACTGCCGCTACCACTGTACGAGCGCCACCCGGTGCCGGGATGCCAGATCTGCCGGTACCAGATCACGTAGAGCACGCCCAGACGGTCGGCGTTGCGCACGTGCCAGGCGGCCAGGCTGTCACCGTACGACTTGTCGCCGCCCGTCGCGTTCTTGTCCTCGAAGCCGTTCGTGGCGGCCGAGAAGTCGCAGGCCCGGCCCTTCGGGTGCTCGCCGCCGCCGCCGCTGCGCTTGCAGGAGACGTGCCGCTTGTAGCCGGCCGCCTGGGTCTGCTTGAGCGCGTTGAGGGTGCGCGGGGTGATGCATCCGGAGGTGGTCGGGTCCTTCACCGAGCAGGACTCCGACGGCCAGGACCCGTCGGAGTTGCGCGGCGCCGGCTTCGCCGAAGTGGAGCTGCCGCCGCTGAAACCGTTGCTGCCGCCGGAGCTGACCTCGGCGAGCGCCTCCTCGGCTTCCTTCTTCTTCTTCGCCATCACGGCGAGTTGCTTCTGCTGCTCGCGGACCTCGGCGTCGATGGCGACCTTGGCCTGCTGTGCCTGCTGCCGGGCTTCGGTGAGGTCACGAAGCCGCTTGCTGTCCCGTTGGGCCATCAGGTCGAGGTCGCCCGCGCGTTCCAGGAACGCCTCCGGCGTGGCGGTGTTGAGCAGCATCGAGACCGCGCTCAGCCGACCCACCCGGTACGACTGGGCGGCCACCTCGCCCACCTGGCTGCGGAGCCCGACCAGCCGACCCTCCAGCGCCGTCAGCTCACCGGTCAGCGCCGTCTGGCGACGCTTGGAGTTGTCCAGTTTGGCCTTGGCCTCGATGTGGCCCTTGGCGGTCAGCTCCAGCGCGTCCTGCAGCTTCTTGCTGCCGCCCTCGCCCGGCTCCGCGTAGGCGGGCACGGCAGCACCGCCGAGCACCAACGCGACGGCGGCGAGCACGGCGAACAGAGCGCGGCGACCGAGCCGCGGGCTGAGCCTGGTCCTGGGCACGAAAGCGTCCTTCCGTCGACCGCCGGCCTCCCGATGAACACTGCACGGCGGCGCCGGTCGGCGGCCTGCTGGCGGAGACCGCCGGTCACGATACCGGACTGTGGGCCGGTGACCAGCCCCCTGACCCGCAGGCTGCTCCGATCTCGACGGAGCGTCCCGACCCGGTCGCGCAGCGCGCGGATCAGGTGCTGAGGAGAGCGTCGTGCACCTCGGACCAGACCTGCTCGTTGGCCGCGACGAGCAGACCGTGGCCGTCGTCGGCGGGGTGGTAGTCGACGCCGTCGAACCGGCGGGCGACACCCCCGGCGGCACGGACCAGCAGGGTGCCCGGGGCGTGGTCCCACGGCAGGGTGCGCCAGAAGAGGACGAACTGCTGCTCGCCGGTGAGGATGTCCAGGTATTCCCGACCGGCGCAGTGCTGGCCGGGCAGCAGCTCACCGAGCCGCCGACCGCCGGCGCGGACCCGGTCGCGGGTCTCCGCCGGCAGGAACCGGGTCATCGCCGCGCCGCGCAGCTCACCGAGCGGCGGCACCGAGCCGGCGCTGTCCACCGGCCGACCGTTGAGCAGGGTGCCGTCGTCCGCCGAGCCGGCGGCGAGGGTGTCGGCGAGCGGGTCGAGGATCCAGCCGGCGGTCGGCCGCCCGTCGCTCAGCAGCGACACCATCAGGGCGAACGGCCGACGACCGGCGGCGAAGTTGGCGGTGCCGTCGACCGGGTCGACCAGCCAGACGTCGCCGCCGTCGCGCAGGTGCCGCAGCAACCCCGGATCGTCGGCGACACCCTCCTCCCCGACCACCATCGAGCCCGGCCGCAGTCGCCGCAACCCTGCCGAGAGCAGCTCCTCGGCCCGGCGGTCGGCGACGGTGACCACCTCGCCGGGCGCCTTCTCCGACACGTCATCGTCGTCGAGCTTGCGGAACAGTGGCAGCACGACCTGGTCGGCGGCCTCCCAGAGGAGGTCGCCAACGTCGTCCAGCAGGGTGTCAGCCACGCGGCGGCAGCTTGACCACGCTGACGAAGAACTCGTCGATCTGACGGACCACCGAGATGAAGCGCTCGAAGTCCACAGGCTTCGTCACGTAGGCGTTGGCGTGCAGCTGGTAGCTGCGCAGGATGTCCTCGTCGGCCTGGGAGGTGGTGAGCACCACCACCGGGATCCGACGCAGTTCCGGGTCGTTCTTGATCTCTTCCAGCACCTCCCGGCCGTCCCGCCGGGGAAGGTTGAGGTCGAGCAGGATCAGGTCGGGCGCCACCGCGTCCGCGTACTGGCCCTCACGCCGCAGGTAGGCGAGCGCCTCGGCCCCGTCGGAGACGACGGTCAGCCGATTACGCAGCTTGTGCTCCTCGAAAGCCTCCTGGGTCATCAGCACGTCACCCGGGTCGTCCTCCACGAGCAGGACCTCGATCGGGCTGTTGCCATCCGCCGGCGCGGTCATCCCACCGTCTCCCTCATGTCACCCGTTCTACCGCTTTCCGGCGCCTGGTCGGCCCGGTCCGGCTGGTCCGACTCGCCGGCCTGCTCGGTCAGCGCTGCCGGAGCCTCGGTCGAGGGCGGCATGTCGCCCACGATCGGGGCGTTCGGCTCCACCGCGGAATCGGCAGCGGCAGCCGCCGCGACGTCCCCGGGGAGCGCCGGCAGGGTGAACCGGATCGCGGTGCCCTCCGGCACGTCGGTGTCCACCCAGACGCGACCGCCGTGGTACTCGACGATCTTCTTGACGATCGCCAGCCCGATGCCGGTGCCCGGGTACGCGTCCTTGGAGTGCAACCGCTGGAAGATCACAAAGATCTTGTCGGCGAACTCCGGCTCGATCCCGATGCCGTTGTCCTGACAGCTGATCTCCCACTCGGCGCCCACCAACCGGGCCGACACGTGCACCTTCGACGGCACGTCCGGCCGGCGGAACTTGATCGAGTTGCTGACCAGGTTGGCCAGCAGGTTGGTGAGCAGCGGTTCCTCACCCGAGATCACCGGAAGCTCGGTCCAGGTCAGCTCGGCGTCCGCGTACTGCCGGGCAGCCTCGGTCTGGCCGGCCACGTCGCCCATCACCTTGTTGAGGTCGACCTCGACGAAGCCGGTGGTGAGCCGCCCGATCCGGGAGAACGCGAGCAGGTCGTTGATCAGCCGCTGCATCCGTTGCGCGCCGTCCACCGCGAAGGCGATGTACTGGTCGGCCCGCTCGTCGAGCTGCCCGGCGTAACGGCGCTGGAGCAGCTGGCAGAAGCTGGCGACCTTACGCAGCGGCTCCTGCAGATCGTGTGAGGCGACGTACGCGAACTGCTCCAGGTCACGGTTGGACCGGGTCAGCTCCTCGGCCTGCTTCTGGAGCTGACTGTTGACCCACTCGATCCGCTCGCGGGCGGCCCGGACCTCGGCCAGGTCGGCGGCGATCTTCTGCCGCATCGCGTCCACGTCCTCGCCGAGCCGGATGAACTCCGGCGGGCCGACGGTGGCGATGCGGTGCTGGTAGTCGCCCTCGGCGACCTCGCGCACCTGGGTGGCCAGGCCGGTCAGCGGCCGGACCACCATCCGGTCCAGTGAGAGCAGCAGCACAGCACCGGCCACGACCACCACCAGGGCGGCGACGATCAGCAGGACGACCAGCACGTTGCTGCTGGTACGCACGTCGTTGGCGGTCTGCTCCCGGGCGGCCAGGACCTCCTCCTGGAGGTCGTTCACCGCCGAGCGCACCTCGTCGAACTGTTGCCGGGCCGCTTCGGTGACCAACGCCTGGCCGGCGCTTGTGCCATTCTGCTCGGTGGTGGTGATCACCGGCTCCGCGACCGACTGCCGCCACCCCGTGACTCGCTCCTCGACGGTCCGCAGCTCCTGGTCGATCTGTGGGTAGTTGTCGAGCAGCGTCCGCATCGAGACGACGACGCTCTTCTCCTGCTCCAGCCCCTCCCGGTAAGGGTTCAGGTCGTCCGGGTCGCCGCTGACCGCGTACCCACGGATCGCCGTCTCCTGGTCGAGCAGCGCGTTGAGCAGCTCCTGCGACTGCACCCGCAGCGGGCCGGTCTCGTTCAGGACGGCGTCGATCTGGGTGCGGTTGCGGGCGGCCATCGCCGCCTCCGCGGCGGCCAGGCCGATCAGCAACACGCCCACGACGGCGAGCAGGGTGATCACCCGGCGGCGCAGACTCCAGCCGCCGATAACCGGCTTCACCGGCCACCACCCCGGCTCACCAGCAGCATGGCCACGTCGTCGGCGAGCGGGCCACCGTTGAGCCGCTCGGCCCGGCCGACCAGCCAGGCCGGCAGCTCGGGCAGCGACACCGAACGGTTGGCCGGCTCGCCCAGCAACCCACTGAGGCCCGGCACGTCGAGCCGTTCGTTGCCGGCACCCACCCGACCCTCGATCAGGCCGTCGGTGTACATCAGCAGGGACCAGTCATCGGTGTCGAACTCCAGGTCGTAGGCGATCGGCCGGCGCGGGCGTACGCCCAGCAGCAGGCCGCCGGGCGCGGGCACCGGGACGACCCGGCCGCCGGAGAGCAGCAGCGGTGGCGGGTGCCCGGCCAGTCGGACGGTGGCCCGGTTGGCGTCCAGGTCCAGTCTGACGGTGGCCACCGTCGCGAAGATCTCCTGGAGGCGGCGCTCACTCATCAGCACCTGCTCCAGGGCGGGCAGCACCTCGTCGTCCGGCACTCGGGCGAGCACCAGGGCGCGCCAGGCCACCCGCAGCTCGACCCCGAGCGCGGCCTCGTCCACCCCGTGCCCGCAGACGTCGCCGACGATCAGGTCGAGGCGGTCCGGGTGGGTCTGCACCACGTCGAAGAAGTCCCCGCCGATCAACGCGGCGTGCCGGCCGGGCCGGTAGAAGGTGTGCACCGCCACCTGGTCGGTCGTCATCAACGGTTGGGGCAGCAGGCCGCGTTCGAGCCGGGCCGACTCGGCCTGGCGCAGCTCGACCTCGCGCAACCGGCGGGCGTTCTCGTCGGCGCGCTTACGCTCCACGGCGTAGCGCAGCGCCCGGGTCAGCAGCACCCCGTCCACCTGGCCCTTGACCAGGTAGTCCTGTGCACCCTCGGCGACCGCCACGACGCCCAGGTGCTCGTCCGTGCGGCCGGTCAGCACGCAGACCGCGGCGCCGCTGGACATCTCCAGCACCTGGCGCAGCCCGTCCAGCCCCTGCGCGTCGGGCAGGCCCAGGTCGAGCAGGACGCAGTCGACGTCGCTGATCCGCTGCCGCGCCTCCCGGAGGCTGGTGGCGACCAGCAGGTCGATCATCGAGTTCGTCTCGGCCAACAGCTCACCGACCAGGAAGGCGTCGCCCTCGTCGTCCTCCACCAGCAGCACCCGCAACCGCTCACCCGGCGGCAGGTTGGCGTGCCGCGCCAGGCCACCGTGCGGGTACGGCACAACTGGGGAACCGGCCAAGCCGGCCCCCCGGTGCGGCCGGGTCACCGCCGCGAGACGCGGGAAGTCGCTGGTGATGTCGGGCTCCTTTCGAGTGCCCTGCTGATCCTGTATTAGACAACGGTCGCACACAACACGATGCCTTCGGCGCGGGCGGGGATGGGCCGCATCACTGCCCGCCCGATGACAAACCGGGCGGCTGGTGGACGCGGTGCGGACCGGCCATCCCATCCGTGGCCGCTGCCGGGCAGGATGATCCCACCCCAGGCCCCACCACCCCCGAGGAGTTCCCGTGGGCGCACCCACCACCCCGGCCACGACGGGCAAGCCGCCTCGTCCGATTCCCGGCGTACCCCCTGCCGACCGCGCGCTGACCCGGCCGCGTCGGCGGCTCGTGGCCGCCGCGGCGGCTCTGGTCGCGCTGGCCGCGGTCGGCGCCGGCAGTCTCCTCGACCTGCGCACCCCGGCCCCGAAGCCGGCCGACGCGCCGGTGGGCGCGTTCAGCGCCGGCCGGGCGTACGAGGACGTCCAGGTGATCGCCGCCCGGTCGCACGTGGCCGGCAGCCCGGCCAACGAGCAGGTCCAAGCGCACCTCGAGCAGCAGTTGCGGGGGCTGGGCCTGGAGACCCAGGTGCAGGACACCGTGGCACCGGAGGCCGGTCAGCTCAGCGGGGCGGCGGGCGGGGCGACGCTTGCCCGGGTCCGCAACGTGGTGGCCCGGCTGCCCGGCACCGACTCGACGGGGCGGGTCTTCCTGGTCGCCCACTACGACTCGGTGCAGACCGGGCCGGGCGGCAACGACGACGCGGCCGGCACGTCGACCATCCTGGAGGTGGCCCGCGCGCTGACCACCGGCCCCCGGCCGCGCAACGACATCGTCTTCGTGCTGACCGACGCCGAGGAGGCGTGCCTCTGCGGCGCGTCCGCGTTCGCCGCCAGCCACCCGCTGGCCGCCGACGGCGGTGTGGTGCTCAACCTGGAGGCGCGGGGCTCCACCGGGCCGGTGATCATGTTCGAGACGTCCCGGAACAACGCGAAGCTGGTGGACATCTTCGGCCGGGCCGCCCCGCACCCGGTCGGCACCTCGTTCGCGGTGGAGATCTACCGTGCGCTGCCCAACGACACCGACTTCACCGCCTTCCCCGATCGCAAGTTCGTCGGGCTGAACTCGGCGTACATCGACGGTGGGGCGATCTACCACACGCCGTTGGACACTCCGGCCGCCATGGACCGGGGCAGCCTCCAGCAGCACGGGGACAACGCGTTGGGCCTGGCCCGGGCGTTCGGTGGCACCGACCTGACCGACCTGCGCTCCGGGCACGACGCCACCTACTTCCCCGTCCCCGGTGGGCTGGTCCGTTACCCGGGCTGGCTCACCCTCCCGCTGGCCCTGCTCGCGGTGGCCGCGGTGGCCGCCCTGGGCTGGCTGACCCGCCGGAGCGGCCGGGCCAGCACCGGCCGGCTGACCGCCGGCTTCGCGCTGGGCCTGGTGCCGATCGTGGTCGCGCCGGTCGCCGCCCAACTGCTGTGGCTGGCGATCACCAGGATCCGACCGGGGTACGCGGAGCTGCTCGACCCGTACCGACCGATCTGGTACCGGCTGGCCGTCCTGGCGCTCGCCACCGCCATCCTGTTCACCTGGTACGCGCTGACCCGCCGCCGGATCGGCCCGGCCGCGCTCGCCGTCGGCGGGCTGGCCTGGCTGGCCCTGCTCGGGGTGCTGCTCGCCGTGGCGGTGCCGGGTGGGGCGTACCTCACCACCCTGCCGGCGCTGGCCGGTGCCCTCGGCGGGCTGGTCGCGCTGCGTACCCGGCAGACCGGACCGTGGCCGGTGGTGGCGGTGACGGCCGCCGCGGCCGTGGGTGTGGTCATCCTGCTGCCCACCGTGGTGCTGCTCTTCCCCGCGCTGGGGATGGCCATGGGCGGGGTGGCCGCGCTGGTCGCGGTGCTGCTCGGCCTGACCGCCCTGCCGGTGGTGGACCTGCTGCACCCGCAGGCCGGCGGCCAGCGCGGCCTGGTCGCGCTGCGGGCCCGACGACTCGCGGTGCTGCCGGCCGGCGCGGCCGCCGTGGCGGCGGTGGTGCTCGCCGGGGTCGGGCTGGGTGTCGACCGGTTCGACGCCGCCCACCCCGCGCCCACCCACCTGATGTACGCCATGGACGCCGACACCGGCCAGGCCCGTTGGCTCAGCCACGAGAGCGACCCGCAGCCGTGGACGGACGGCTACGTGGACGGGGTGACCGACGTCGGCGACGAGTTCCCCGGGCTCGGCGGCGGGGAGCTGCGGGCCGGCCCGGCGCAGGCGGCGAACCTGCCGGCGCCGAAGCTGGAGGTGGTGGCCGACGCCACCGCCGGCGGTGAACGCACCCTGCGGGTGCGGCTCACCCCGCAGCGGGCGGTCCGGCTCACCACCCTGCACGTCGACACGTCGACCGCGACCGTGCTGCGCGCCGAGGTGGCGGGGCGGTCGGTGCCGGTGGAGCCCCGGGCCGGGAAGTGGGGTTTCGGGCTGGTCTTCCACGCCCCGCCGGCCGAGGGTGTCGAGGTCACGTTGACCCTGCGGCCCATCGCCGGGCAGGTGGCGCTGCGGGTGATGGACGCCAGTGACGGGTTGGACGCGCTGCCCGGCTTCCGCCCCCGGCCACCGGCCGTCGGCGTCGTCGGGTCGCACAGCTCGGAGATGCTCGCCGTCGCCCGCACCTACCCCATCTGAGCGAAACGGTGGTCCGGTGGAGCGGACCTTCCCGCCGGACCACCGTTGCACGTCTTCCGGTCAGCCCGCCGGCTCTGGCTGGCCGGCACCGACCCGGTGCCAGCGATTACCGTCGTGGTCGGTGAAGGTGAGGTCCACCAGGACGGTGTCGGCCGTGCGTAGCCGGTGCTCCGCCGCGACGGTGACGAAGAGGTCGTGCGAGTCGCGGCCCGGTATCCGACGGACCTGTTTCGCCGCGGCCAGCCCGACCGGCGGGCCGTCCGGGTCGTCGGACGGGACGAGTCGAGTCAGCACCACCACGTCCAGCACCGGGGCGTCGCTCTCGTTGGCCACGGCTACCCGCAACACCGAGGTGCCGCGAATCTCGGCCACCGCCGAGACCAACCGGGCCTGGGTGGCGCGGATTCGCAGATCGTCGTTGCGGCGAGACCGAATTTCCCGCCGCAATCCGAGGTAGACGAAGAGCACGCTGGCGATGGAGCCGACCGCCCCGAACCAATCCGGTACGGAACCCCAGTCGACGACGTCCTGGATTGGCGACCAGTTCATGCGTCCATCGTGGATGCACCTGTCCAGCGTCGCGCACGGCGGATCGGCTGGAATCAACCGCGAATTGGGAATTCTGGCACCGATTCCGGTCAGTCGGGCGGCCTAAACGGAGAGTGTGCAACCCAGCACGGGGATGGATACGCTTGCGGTCGACATGGCGCGGGCGGCAATCCCTCCGACTGTCCACCAGATGGACAGGATCTTTCGCCGCCGGCCCATTTCGAATTCGCCACCGAAGGGGGACCGCATTGACTGCGGACGTTCCACCCGAGGATGGCGGCGTGCCTCGGCCGGCGTACGACAGGCCGAGTCGCGTCTCCGTCGATCCACCACTCGGACGACTGGACAGCCCGTTGCACGGGCGCGACGACCTGATCGACGAGATCGTGCGACCGGGGGAGGTCGCCGATGGCCAGCCGTCGGTGCACATCCTGTGCGGAATGGGCGGCTCCGGCAAGAGCCACGTCGCGTTGGAGATCGCCCGCCGGGCCCGGGCCGACGGCCGGACGGTCTGGTGGGTGCAGGCCGGGCGGCTCAACTCCGGAATGCGGGAGGTGGTCAGCCAACTCGGTGCGTCGGAGACCCAGGTCGACCAGGCCTGGGCCGGCATGATCAGCGCAACCGACCTGGTGTGGCGCTACCTCAACCAGGCCGCGCAGCCCTGGCTGTTGATCTTCGACAGCGCGGACGAGCCCGCCACCCTGGGCCCCACCGACGGGGTGCTCGCCGACGGCACCGGCTGGCTACGCAGCCCGGAGGCCGACGACGGCACCGTCATCGTGACCAGCCGGGATGGCAACCGGGCCACCTGGGGCACCTGGGGCACCTGGTCGAGGCTGCACCAGGTGCGCCCGCTCGACGCCGACGCCGGCGCGCAGGTGCTCATCGACCGGGCCGGCGCCCAGGCCGGGGGCCTGGCCGACGCCCGAGAGCTCGCCCGGGAGCTGGGCGGGTTGCCCCTCGCCCTGCGCGCCGCCGGTAACTACCTGCGGTCGGTGAACGCCAGCCCGGTCTGGCGCGGCTCATCCACCATCACCACCTTCGCCGACTACCGGGTGGCCGTGCAGCGCCGGTTCCGCTCACCGCGCGACGCCGCCGACGTCGACCTCGACGAGTCCCTCGGCCTGGAGATCGTCCGCGAGGTCGACGACATCTCACTGGACCTGCTGGCCCGCCGCCAGCTCCAACAGAGCCGACCACTGCTCAACGTGCTGGCCTGTCTGAGCATCTCCCCGGTGCCCTACGAGGTGGTGCTCAAGCCGGCCATCCTGGCCGAGTCGCCACTCTTCAAAGGGCTCACCGGCCGGCAGCGGGTCAAGGTGCTGGAGGGCATCGGCAACCTCGCCCTTGTCGACTTCGACGTCCGGGAGGAGGTCACCGACCCGGCGTTCGCGCACGTGCTGTCGCTGCACCCACTCGTGCACGCCATGTTCCGCGACCGCGACGAGGTCCGCGAGCAGATCGCCGAATACCACAAGCTGGTCATGAAGCTGCTGCTCGCCGCCACCGAGGGGCAGAACCCGGACGACTCGGCGGCCTGGACCAACTGGGACGTGCTGGTGCCACACCTGGTCGAGGCCGTGCGGGAATACCTGGTGCCGCAGAAACACAAGCACGACCCCGAAACGGTACGCCGGGCGCTGGAGCTGACCCGACTCACCGCCCGCTACCTCATCGCGATCGGCCTACCCGGGTCGGCCTTCGACATCCTCGACCCGATCGTGCGCGGTTGTGCCGCGTACGACCACGACCTGGACCGGCCGCAGATCCTGGCGCTGCGTCACGAGTTGGGCCGCACCTGGCTGGAGCGCAACCAGCCGGAGATGGCCGACCGGGTGCTCCGCGAGGTGATCGCGGACCGCACCAGGGTGCTGGGCAGCGACGACGCCGACACCCTCGCCAGCCGGCACAAGCTCACCAAGGCGATCATGGCGCAGCGCCAGTGGCCGGAGGCCGAGTTGGAGCTGCGGCAGATCGTCGCCGCCGAGGACCAGGTCCGCGGCCCGGAACACTGGGACACCATGATCGTGCGGCACAGCCTGGCGCTGGCGGTGCTCGCCCAACAACGGTCGCCCGAGGCCGAGGAGATGCTGCACGCCATCCTGGAGGTCCGCTACCGGTTGTGGCCGCTCAACCAACCGGAGACCTGGCAGGCCCGGCACACGCTGGCCCGTTGCATGCAGGCGCAGGGCCGGCTCGCCGAGGCGGAAGCCGAACTGCGGGCCACCTTGGCCACCGTGGAACCCCGGCACGCCGACCGCAGCGAGGTGCTCGCCATCCGGTCCACCCTGGGCCTGGTGCTGCTGCTGGAGGAGCAGGTCGACACGGCGATCGAGGTGTACGAACAGTTGCTGGCCGACCGTCGGCGACTCCTCGGAGACACCCACCTGGACACCCTCCAGGTGGAGCACGCGCTGCGCCGGCTGCGGGACGGCGCCTGAACGGTCAGTGCGGCGCGACCGGGCCCAGGTCACTCGGGTCGGTGTTGCCACCACAGATGATCACTGCGACCCGCTCCCCCGGCTGCGGCACGTACGCGCCACCGACAAGCGCGGCCAGCGCGGCGGCACCACCCAACTCGGCCGCGACCCGCAGCTCCGACCAGAGCAACCGGCGCGCCCGCATCAGATCCTCGTCCCGGACCAGCACGGACACCACAGCGGTCCGGCGGGCGGTGTCGAAGGCGATCTCGCCGATCCGCCGGGCACCCAGCGAATCGGTGGCGATGCCACCCACCTCGATGTCCACCGGCCGGCCCGCCTTGAGAGCCGAGTGCAGGGTGGGGATCTGCTCGGGCTCGACCGCGACGACGCGTACCGACCCGCCGAACCAACTGGCGATACCGGACACCAACCCGCCACCACCGACCGCCACCAGCACGGTGTCGATCCCGTCCACCTGCCGTTCCAGCTCCCGGCCGACCGTGCCCTGACCGGCCACCACCTCCGGCTGGTCGTACGCGTGCACGACCAACGCGCCGGTCTCCCCGGCCCGCTGGGTGCTCGCCGCCAACGCCTCGGCGTAGTGCTGGCCCACCTGGCGCACCTGGGCGCCCAGCCCGGCCAACCGCTGCACCTTCACCGGCGACGCGGTGACCGGCACGAAGACCTCCGCCGGCACGCCCAGCGACCGGGCCGCGTACGCGACGGCGAGACCATGGTTGCCACCCGATGCGGCGATAACCCCGGCCGAGGGCAACGACCCCTGGAGCATCCGGTTGAACGCGCCACGCGGCTTGAACGAGCCGGTGTGCTGGTGCAACTCCAACTTGAGGCTGAGCTGCCCGGGCACACCCAGATCGGCACCGTCGACAGCGATGACCGGGGTTTCCCGGACCCGCCCCTGGACAAGGGCCGCGGCCGCCTCGACGTCGCTTCTGTCCACCATGGGGAAACGCCCTTCACTACGACCAGAGGGCCAGTCGACCATCGTCGGTGAGCCCGACGAAACATCCTATGGAGATCCGTCGGCCATCCGACGCCTGACGCACCGTGTGATAGTGCCGCGGATCAAACAGAAAGCCCTCCCCGAGGGTGGGGCGCAACGTCAACGACTGCGTGTCGGCGACCACCGCCTCCTGGAAGCCGTACCCGCCGGGAACCCGCAGCGCCTCGTCGTCGGGCTGCCAGCGCCGCCGCCACAACACGGTCTCCCCACCGGCCGGCGGCACCCGGATGTAGATGTTGAACGCCAACTGCGCCACCACCTCGCCGTCGAGCAGCCGGCCCGCGTACTCCCGGACCGCGTCGTCGAAGTGCACCTGGAGCCCCGCGTTGATCTCGCGGACGATGCCGACGTGCATCTCCCGACGCTGCCGCCGCCCGGGTGCGACGTCCGGCCAGGCGTCTCGGAACGCGGCCAGGCACAGCTCCCGGGGCGAATCCGACAGACCCAGCGTCGACCAGCACTTCTCGGCCGCGCGGGCGGCGTCCCAGTAGTCCTCGCGGAGCTCACCGCCGGACCGGTGGTCGTTGATGGCCGGGCCGAACTTGGCGACGACGGGAAAGACCCGACTCTCGTCGTAGCGGTCCATCGGCGCGTTGGCGAGGGCAGCGGTGATCACCTGACAGCGGGCCGCGGAGAGCATCCCCGGCACCCGAACGGCGGCCAGCCGCCCCGCGGCGAGCCCGGCGACATCCGCACGGGTGATCGACTCTGCTTGGACGGCGACGAACAAGGGGTCGATCCTGCTCGAATTCTGCACGGCGGTCCTCCCGTAACGAAGATCCCTCACCGGACTTGTCGCGCCCCCGATCCGCGCACCGTGCAATGTACAAACCGCAGGCAAGTGAGGTATCCGCAGTTCCGCGCGGCGTGGCGCGGCCACCGCTACCATCGGCGCAACCGGGATACGCGGCCCCGAGCCGTACGGCGGAAGCTTTCCACCGATCGGGGAATGGTGACGATTCTCGGCGTGACGCATGATGCGACTAGTTCGAACACTGACAAGGAGTTCGAGATGGCAGGCGCCGGCCCGACGGATCTTGACATGCACGTCGACCGCCTGGAAATGGCGCGTCGAATAGCCCGGGAAATGATCGAGTCCGACCATCAGGCCCTGGATCTCGCCGTCCGCCAGCGCCCACAGTGCTGGTCCCGCCGCCCGACCGGTCACGCCGCCCGCGCCGAAGCCCTCGCGGGCTGACGCTCCACACAGCTGCCCCCGGCGCCTCGACAGCGCTGTTAGCCTGGCGCGTCGCGACAAGCCAGCACGGGGGACGGTGCAGCGTGAACTGCTCGAACTGCGGGAGCCAACTCGACCATCCTGGGCAGGGACACACCTGCCTCGGCGGCGTGGCGACGCCACCCCGGCCACCCGCGCACTGGCAAGCAGCCCAGTGGGTGCTGGTGACGCTGGCGGCGGTCTTCGCAGGGCTCTCGTTGATCCGCGCCGCGATCACCGCCGACCTGCTGACGCTGCCGAGCGGAGACGTCATCGACGTCCTGTCGATCGCCGGGCCGCTGGCCCTCTTCGCCGCCTTCCTCACCTGGTCGAATGTCACCAAGCGCGTCATCGACGCCCATTCGATCGCTGCCGCGACGGTGCGGCACTGGGCGATCGGAGCGGGTGCTCTGCTCCTCTTCCTGTCGTACCTCCTGCCGGTGAAGACCCCGACCGCCTTTCACGTCGTCCGGGCGGCCGCCGCGATCCTGCTCGGCATCGGCGCCCTGATCACCCACGGCAGAGCCACCCGCCGGCTCGCTGAGCCGTCCACCCCCGCAGACCAGAACGACGCCACCGGTACGGGCACCGCGCCACAGTGGGTGGACGAAGCTCGGCCGGGACAGGTGGGGAGCCAGCCCGCCCGGTTGGCGCTCGACATCGAGACGCAGCCGGAGGACTGGAACGCGTCCCTGTGGGATCCCGAGGTCCAGCAGGACATCGAGCGCCGGCGCCGCCAGCAGGCACCACCCGCCTGATGCTCCACCCCGGGCGCCCGGCACCGCTCGACAACCTCAGGCGGACCATGCCTGGAGGATGTCGTCGGGTCCCCAGACAAGGTCCACGGCCCCGTCCGGGAGGTCAGCTCCGGAGCGGCTGACGACGACCAGGCCGCTGGTGCCGGGCTGAAAACCCGGGATTAGCGGGGCGTGGCGCCGGAGTTCGTCGAGGTGGTGCCGGTCGAACGGGCCGTCCTGCCACTCGATGGAGCCGGCGAACGCGATGCGGGAGGCGATCGGAGCGCGGTCGGCTCCGACCAGATCGATCTCCGGGTTGGATTGCCGGTTCCACCAACCACCGACTTCCCACGCGTCAGCCCAGGGCAGAACTCCGGCACCGGCGGAGATGGCGAGCGCATCGCGGATGATCGGCTCGACGGCGTTACCCCGCCAACTCGACCACCGACTATCGAGGATGGCGCGAGCGGCCGCTGACCGATCGCGCAGAACCAGTTGATGCACATCGCG
The DNA here is from genome assembly GCF_049841535.1 of Micromonospora sp. DT53. NCBI lineage: Bacteria > Bacillati > Actinomycetota > Actinomycetes > Micromonosporales > Micromonosporaceae > Micromonospora > Micromonospora sp. DT53. The sequence continues at coordinate 410,591 of NZ_JBNCKM010000004.1, read as the reverse complement.
CATGATGGCCAGGTACAGGCGCAGATTACTGTCAGCGATCCGGTACTGAGCCAGTTTGCTGGGCTTGGTGGACAGCGGCTTGTCGACAGCGAGGATCTGTTTCTCCTCGACGAGCCGGTGAAGCAGCGGGGACAGCGTGCCGGAACTGACCGGGCCGCCGCGGTCCCCGGCGGCAGCGGCGATGTTGCTGAACGTGCGGCTACCCGCTCCACCGACAGCTTCCAAGATGCGGCGGGCAGTGTCGGGGGCGGGAAACTCCGATGCCAGGGACTGCTCGGGGACGGTGAACAACGCCGAAGTCTTGTTGGAGATCTCCTGACTCAGGAAATCGACCGGGGGCGTTCCCGGGGACCACTCCAGAGCGATACCCGGCAAGCCACCGGTGATCAGGTGTGCATCGATCGCGTCCGCGCCGCTCAACCCGGTCACGGCGGCGGTTTCGGCAAGATTGAACGGGCCGAGGACCATGTTCGTGGCCCTGCAGTAAAAGGGTCGGTCGTACTCGGTGAACCGCTGCATTATGTGCAGATCACTGCCGAGCAGCAGCATCAGCACTGGCCTGCTGGAGATGAGCCGATCCCAGGCGACCTGCAGGTGTCCGTCGAACGTCGGGTCCTGCTCAGAGATCCACGGCAGTTCGTCGAGGACGACCACACTCGGCATGTCGGGCAAGACACCAGCCAACACCCGCAGCATGTCTCCCCAGCCACCGGCCGGCGGCTGGGACGGCAAAAGATCACGACCGCCAGCGGTAAGCAGCGACGAGTCGCGCAATGCCCCGAGAAAGTAACTGACCGCTTCGATGCTCGACGCGCCCTCGGTTTAGAGGCCGAGCGCGACGGGTTGGGGTGGTACTCCGTCAGCGATCAACGCGGCCAACGGTGTGGCGAGGTCGCGGGGCGAGAACAGTTCCGGACCGCGGTGTTCCCTGATCTCTGACAGCGACCACCAGCGCCAGCCGATGACGTGCTCGGCGGCGAGCTCCTCATCGCTCATCGCACCCCGCGGCGTGAACGACGCGGTCCGAACGAGGAAGTAGTCGTTCACGACGCCGTCGTGGCCGGGTGCGAAGCCGGCGGCGACTATCTCCTGTCGCCAAACCTGAGGCGGATCGACGCCGAGAGCAAGACCGACCTCTTCGCGCAACTCTCGCCGCAGGGCGGCCAGTGGCGTCTCACCGTCTTCGACGCCACCCCCGGGAGTGATCCACACGGCGATCGTGCCAGCCGGGTCGGGAATGGCTAGTCGGAGCAGCAGAACGCGGTCGTCCTCATCGACGACGACCGCCCGCGCCGATCGCCGCAGGTTCACCGTCGACATCAGGACACCCTATGGGTCACCGAATACCGTCGACACCCTTCACGGCACAGCGGCTTGATGCGCCGGCAGCCCACGGTCGGCGACGGCGTCCGCGAGGGTCACAGGAAGGTCTCCGCTGTAGGTACCGTGCGGAAATGACGAGGAGCGAGCGGATCGCGGACCAGCTGGACCGGCACTGGCACAAGAACCTGCGACCACGGCTGGACGGTCTTGCCGATGAGGAGTATTTCTGGGAGCCGGTGCATGGCTGCTGGAGCATCCGCCCACGTGGCACGTCGACCGCGCCGATGTCGGCAGGTTCGGGGGAATGGACGATGGACTTCGCGTCCCTCGCCCCGGTGCCGGCGCCGGTGACCACGATTGCCTGGCGGCTGGCGCACATCATCGTCGATTGCCTGGGCTATCGGGTCGGATGGCACTTCGGCGGCCAGGACGTCGACTCCCAGACATTCGCCTACGCGGGGACCGCTGACGAGGCGCTGAAACAGCTCGATGAGATGTACGGGAGGTGGAACGCGGGGGTCCGCGAACTCTCGGACGCCGACCTGGAAAATCCGCCCACGGTAGGTCCCGAGCGGTTTCCCATGGAAGGCATCGTCCTGCACATCAACAGGGAACTGATCCATCACGGCGCCGAGATTTCCCTGCTGCGCGACCTCTACCGCTGGCAGGACGAAGCCGTACCGCGATCAATGAGTCGGCAAGCGGCACCGAGCCTCGTAGCGTTCCCGGAATGAGCAGGAGCGATGAGCGCGACATGGTCCGACGCGGCTACGACGCGCTCTCCTACCACTATCGATCCGACGACGCTGACGACGGTCGGTACGCTCCCTGGCTCGCCGGCCTACACCAGCGCCTACCTGCCTCAGCAGCAGTCCTCGACCTCGGGTGCGGCTGTGGGGTGCCGGTCGCCCGCTCCCTCGCCAACGCGGGACACCACGTCACAGGCGTTGACATCAGCGACGTGCAGATTGGGCGGGCGCGTCGCCTGGTGCCCGACGGCACCTTTCTCCGCGCCGACGCCACCCGGCTCGACCTGCCGCCGGCCTCGTTCGACGCCGTGGTGTGCCTGTACGCCTTCATCCACATGCCCCTGGCCGACCAGCCGCAGCTCATCAAGAGCATCGCCACCTGGTTACGCCCCGGCGGCTGGCTGCTCACCACCGTGGGCAACACCGCCTGGACAGGCACCGAGGACAACTGGCTCGATGGCCCCGCCACCATGTGGTGGAGCCACGCCGACGCCGCTGGTTACCGCTCGTGGCTGCGACAGGCGGGGCTGACGATCACCGCCGAGGATCTCGTCCCGGAAGGCAGCAGCGGGCACGCCCTCTTCTGGGCACAGCGCCCACAGGGCTGACCTGGTCCGAGCCGTGTGCGAGGCTTCGTCGGTGACCGACCTCGGCATCCGCGCAGCCACCTCGGCTGATTCCGATTTCCTGGTTGACATGCTCGTGGAGGCCGTGAACTGGCTGCCTGAGCGCAACTGGTCTCGCGAGCAGATCCTGGCGAATCCCGCGCTGGCTCACTATGTCACCGGGTGGATGCAGCCAAACGATTTTGGCCTGGTTGCGGTGGACCCGGCTGATCGGCCAGTCGGCGCGGCCTGGTTCCGATACCTGACCGTCGCTGATCCGGGCTACGGGTACGTGAGTGACGACGTGCCAGAGCTGACTATCGGGGTGGTGGAAACCTCAAGGGGGCGGGGTGTGGGCCGGGCGCTTTTGCGCGCTGTTCTGGACGCCGCACGAGACCGTGGCATCCGCACGGTGTCGCTGAGCGTGGAGCGGGCGAACTTCGCTGCGAGGCTGTACGCCGCGGAAGGGTTCCGCACGGTCGAGTCGTTCGAGGACGCGGACACGATGGTCGCTGATATCGACGCCTGAGGTCAGAAGCGGTGGCGTCGCTGTTTCCAGCGGTATTGATCTAGGCGAAGGCAGACGGACAAGTGCTTCGCTGCTGCGACATCTCAGCGGGCTGATCCGAGCAGGTCGATGCGCCGGATCGTGGGTGGCGTCGACCCGATTAGGCTCCGGTGGAGGTGTCCGATCCGAATGCGGCGTCAGACATTGTCTTCGCGTCCCCACCGCGCCCTTCACCCCGGATCGTGCCCTTGTTGGAACGCCGATGATGGTCTTGCATCTCGGCCATGGCTCGCTGTGCGTTCCGCATGACGGGGTCACGGGTGAACGATGCGCGGGCCACCCGGCGACGTCGCACAATGACAACGGTCGACGTAACGACAAGCAGCAGAGCTACGCCGCCCACTGCGGTCCAGAGCCAGAACATCGTCATGGTCCTACTCCAATCGGCCGCTGCCCTGGTTCCCTCAGCATGACCCACCAGCGCGAGCGATCTGCCGCCGCTAGATCGCTGGAGCCTGTCGCAGATCACCCGACAGAGATGCCGTCGCTACTTCCAGCGGAAGTGCACGAAGAGGCGGCCGAAGTTCTTCGAGTCCTTCTCCACGCGGTGGTAGAGCTGCTTGACGTCCTTCTGGTCGAGGAACCGCAGCACCCGCTTCTTGAGCTGGCCGGACCCCTTGCCGGGGATGATCTCGACGAGGGTGGCCTTCTTCGCCACCGCCTCGTCCATGATCCCGCGCAACGCGCGGTCGATGTCCTGGCCCTTGTTGAAGATCTCGTGCAGGTCCAGCTTGAGCTTCATGCCGCAGCCCTCGGCCGGTCAGGTCCCATGTCCGCCATCCTAGGGCGTGTGCCGAAGCCCCTGGCCGGCCTGCGGCGGGCCCAGACGATGGCCGGCCGCCGGGCGACGGAAGGGGCGGCCCCGAAGGACCGCCCCTGCCACGTAACGCCGCACGCTCAGCGCCGGCCGCCCAGTCGGGTCTCCACCCGCTCCAGCGCCGTCCGGTAGTCGTCGTTGGCCGCGTACATCGCGGCGGCGATCCGCAGGTGCCGCAGCGCGTCGGTGTGTCGGTTCAGCCGTTCCAGCGTCCGACCGAGCACGTGGTGCGCGTAGTGGTCGCTCGGATCCCGCTCGATCAGCTCGCGCAGGTGCTCCTCGGCCCGGTTGAGCTGGGCCGACTGGAAGTACGCCCGGGCCAGCAACTGCCGGACGGCCGCGTTGCCGGGCTCGGCGTCGATGATCGGCTCCAGCAGTCGGGCCGCTCCGCTGGGGTCACCGGTTTCGAAGAACATGGTCGCCCGCCGGTAGTCCGCCAGAAGATCCATCTGCCACCTCCTCGGGTCGCACCGTCACCTGTTCCGACGCTGGCACAACACCGGCCGTTTGGCGACTGTTCCCGCGGTCGAGATCGGGTCACTTCCGGCCGCCGAACGCCGCCAACGGGTGCCGAACGCCGCCAACGCCGCCGACGGGTGCCGACGGGTCAGGTGCGGGCGTTCCGGCGTCCGGCGGCGAGTTCCCAGGCGCGGACACCGCCGACAATTCCGGCGGTGTTCGGCACCACCACCACGTCGTCGCCCATCCGGGCCAGTTGCTCGGGCCGGATCAGCCGGGAGTTGCCCCCGCCCAGGTAGAGCCGGTCCCAGCGGAACACCGGGCGGAGCCCGTCCACCACCTGCCGGATCCGACGGGACCAGAAGGCGTCGCCGAGCCGCCGCCGTTCCGGCTCGCCGACGTACGTGTCGTAGGTGGTCCCCCAGCGCACCGGCGCGTGCGACAGCTCCAGGTGCGGTGCGAGCACACCGCCGTCGAAGAGCGCGCTGCCCAGCCCCGTCCCCAGGGTGAGTACCAGCTCACAGCCGGTGCCGGCGACCACTCCGGCGCCGTGCACCTCGGCGTCGTTGAGCACCAGCGCCGGCACCCCGAACGCGTCGGCCAACGCGCCGCGCGCGTCCCAGCCGGACCACTCGGCTTGCAGGTCCGGGTCGACCCGGCTGCGCGGGCCGCTGCGGGTCACGTAGTGCGGCGTGCTCACGACCACTCCGTGCCGGATCATCCCGGGTACGCCGACCGTGAGCCGGTCCGCCGTTGGCAGGCGTCCGCCCAGATCCACCAGGGTCCGGACAAACAACGCGGGCGGCAACGGGTACGGGGTCGGCACCCGCAACGGTCGGGCCCGCATCGTTCCCGCCTCGTCGAGCACGGACGCCTTGATGCCCCCGCCGCCACAGTCGATCGCCAGTGTGGTCACCACGTCGTTGAGTCTGCCCGCTGCCGGCCGGTCGTATGCGCGGGGCCGGATAGGCTGCCGTCCTGATGAGCGCCACGATGATCGTCAAGGACCTGGCCGCCGGGCACGGCGACCGCCCGCTCTTCGCCGGATTGGACCTGGTGGTCGCCCCCGGCGACGTGGTCGGGCTGGTCGGGCCGAACGGGGCCGGCAAGTCGACGCTGCTGCGTACCCTCGCCGGGTTGTTGCCGGTCGAGGCCGGCAGCGTGCGGCTCAGCCCGCCCACCGCGAGCGTCGGACACCTGCCGCAGGAGCCGGAACGGCGACCGGGCGAGACGGTACGGGACTTCCTGGCCCGCAGGACCGGGGTGACCGCCGCGCAGGCGGCGTTGGACGCGGCTACCGAGGCGCTGACCGCAGGGGCGGCCGGTGCCGACGACGCGTACGGCGACGCGCTGGAGCGCTGGCTCGCCCTGGGCGGCGCGGACCTGGACGAACGCGCCGAGCAGGTGAGTGCCGACCTGGGGCTCGCGGTCGACCTGGATCATCCGACGACCGGGCTCTCCGGCGGCCAGGCGGCCCGGGCCGGGCTGGCGTCGCTGCTGCTCAGCCGGTACGACGTGTTCCTGCTCGACGAGCCGACCAACGACCTGGACCTGGCCGGGTTGGAACGGCTGGAGGAGTTCGTCACCGGGTTGCGCGCCGGCACGGTGCTGGTCAGCCACGATCGGGAGTTCCTCACCCGCACGGTGACCCGGGTGCTGGAGCTGGACCTGGCGCAGCAGCAGGTGCACCACTACGGCGGCGGCTACGCGGCCTACCTGGAGGAGCGCGAGGTGGCCCGCCGGCACGCCCGCGCGGAATTCGAGGAGTACGCCGACACCAAGGCCGGGCTGGAGGCGCGGGCCCGCACCCAGCGTGGGTGGATGGAGAAGGGCGTGAAGAACGCCCGCCGCAAGGCCACCGACAACGACAAGATCGGCCGCAAGTTCCGCGCCGAGGCGAGCGAGAAGCAGGCCGCCAAGGCCAAGCAGACCGATCGGCTGATCGAGCGGCTCGACGTGGTCGAGGAGCCCCGCAAGGAGTGGGAGCTGCGGATGGAGATCGCCGCCGCGCCCCGCGCCGGCGCCGTCGTGGCCACGCTGCGCGGAGCTGTGGTACGCCGGGGTGGCTTCACCCTCGGTCCGATCGATCTCCAGATCGACTGGGCGGACCGGGTGGCGGTGACCGGGGCGAACGGTTCGGGCAAGTCCACCCTGTTGGCCGCGCTGCTGGGCCGGCTGCCGTTGGACTCCGGCACCGCCTCGCTCGGGCCCGGCGTGGTGGTCGGCGAGGTGGACCAGGCCCGCGGGCTGTTCCTCGGCGACGTGCCGCTGATCGACGCGTTCGAGGCGGCCGTACCCCACATGTCGCCGGCGGACGCGCGGACCCTGCTGGCCAAGTTCGGGCTGCGTGCGGCGCACGTGCCGCGACCGGCGGCCACCCTCTCCCCCGGTGAGCGGACCCGGGCGGCGCTGGCCCTGCTCCAGGGCCGTGGGGTCAACCTGCTGGTACTGGACGAGCCCACCAACCACCTGGACCTGCCCGCCATCGAGCAGCTTGAGGCCGCGCTGGCCAGCTACCCCGGCACCCTGCTGCTGGTCACCCACGACCGGCGGATGCTGGCCGCCATCGAGACGAACCGGCGGCTCCGCGTCGACGGCGGGCGGATCGCCGAGGATTGATCCGTGCCCGGGGGCCGGCGCGGGGTGAGAATGACGCCATGCTCAAGTGGGAGTACGCCCTGCTGGTCCGCCGCCGCCAGGCGGCGACCAACGACCTCGGCTGGGAGGTCGTCTTCGTCTGGTACGGCCCGGACGGCTCGATGGTCGACGTGACGCCGTACGGCGACACCTCGCTGGCCCACCTGAACCGGGCTGGCGACCAGGGCTGGGAGTTGGTCGCGATGAGCGAGGACCCGTCCCTACCCGGCAACCACGAACTGCACCGCTACCACCTCAAGCGGCCGAAGCCCGCCGACCCGCCACCGCGTCAGCGGATACGTGGGGGCCGCCGCACCTTCTCCGGCTGACCCGGCACGCCAGCGGTCGGCCCGTCGGCAGAGGCGACCCGGTGGACGACCGGGGCATAACGGGCGCGATTGCGGGTAACGCGCGGCGGGAGGTGGCCCGAATGGTCGCTTTGGCACAGACTCCGCCCTCGGCCGACCGGCTGCGGGCGATCGACGAATTCCTCGCTCAGGCGTGGGCGGACCAGGTCCGCCACGACGATCGGTTGCGGGACCTGGCGGTCGAGGTGCGGTTCGACCGGGGGGTGGCCCACCTGAGCGGCGACGTGGCCGAGCCCGCCCAGCTACGGCTGGTGCGGAGCCTGGTGGGGCAACTGGCCGGTGTCTACGGCGTCTGGTGCCGGGTCGGCATCGGCGGGCGGGCGCCGGTGGTCGTGGACCTCGGTTGTGGGCCGACCAAGCAGTGGTCGAGCAACCTGGGGCTGGACATCTACCCGGCGCCCGGCGTGGACGCCGTCGCGGACCTGTCCGGCTCACTGCCGCTCGCGGACAACTCGGTGGACGTCCTCTTCGCGGTGCACATCCTGGAGCACCTGATCGACTTCCTGCCGCTTGTCGACGAGTGTCATCGCGTGCTCCGCCCCGGCGGCGTGCTGCACGTGATGAGCCCCTGGTGGGGGCATGTGAACGCGGTGGCCGACCCGACCCACGTCCGGCTGATGGACGTGCAGACGTTCAAGGGGATCTGCCAGCTCCGGCCACCGGGCGCGCCGCGATGGTACCCACTGCACGCCGGCTGCGACGGCGCCTCGATCTTCGCCGACCTGACCCCCCTCCCCCCGGACGCCAACCCGGCCCCCCAGTCCCACCTAGCCCGCTTCTTCGACTAACCCCACCACCACCACCCACCCACCCACCCACGCACCCACGCACCCACGCACCCACGCCGCCACGCCTCGTTGATCATGAAGTTATTGCGGCGACACGCCGTCATTCATGGCAATAACTTCATGATCAACGCGCGGGGTGGGGTGGGTGGGGTGGGGTGGGGTGGGGTGGGGTGGGGGGTGGGGGGTCAGCTGTCGGCGGTTGGCTCGCGGGGGGTCGGGGCGACGGCGGGCTCGTGTTGGGCCAGTCGGTTGCGGCGGTAGCCGTAGCCGAAGTAGATGACCGCGCCGAGCAACATCCAGGCCAGGAACCGCAGCCAGGTCTCCACCGACAGGTTGAGCATCAGGTAGAAGCAGGCAAGCGCCGAGACGATCGGCAGCACCGGTGAGAACGGCACCCGGAACGGCCGCTCCAGGTCCGGGCGCTTGCGGCGCAGGATCGGCACCGCCACCGACACCAGCACGAACGCGCAGAGAGCGCCGATGCTGACCAGGTCGGCCAGCGCGGACAGCGGCAGGAAGCCGGCCAGCAGCGCGACCGCCACCGTCATGATCGCCGAGATGCGGTACGGGGTGCCCCAGCGCGGGTGCACCTTCGCGATCGAGGGCGGGATCAACCCGTCCCGGGCGATGGCGAACCCGATCCGGCCCATCGCCACCAGGTCGACCAGGATGACGCTGGTCAGGCCCGCGACCGCGGCGATGGAGACCAGCACGGCCGCCCAGCCCGCGCCGACCGACTCGAAGGCCGAGGCGATCGGGGCGCCCCGGTCGATCTCGGTGTACGGCACCATCCCGACCACCACCAGCGAGACGCCGATGTAGAGCACTGTGGAGATCAGCAGCGTGCCGAGCAGACCCAGGGTGAGGTCCCGCTTGGGCTTCTTCGTCTCCTCGCCCAGGTTGGCCACGGCCTCGAAGCCGGTGTACGCGAAGAAGACCACTGCGGCGGCGCTGAGCACCCCGACGAAGCCGAAGACCGACGGCTCCAGCCCGAAGAGCGCCTGCGTGACGGGTTGCTTGATGCCGTCGTCGCCGCTTCCGGCGGGCTCGGCCGGCGGGATGAACGGGGTGAGGTTCGCGGCCTTGACGAAGAACAGCCCGGCTACCACCACGAAGACGCAGATGGCCACCTTGACCAGCACCAGCAGGTTGGTGATCCGGGCGGATTCCCGGATGCCGACGATCGCCACGATGCCGAGGATCAGCACGATGGCGATGGCGCCCACGTTGACCGTGCTGCCCTCCTCGCCGAACCACCGGGTCGGCAGGTCGAGCAGTTCGGCGAGGTAGCCGGACCAGCCTCGGGCCACCACTGCTGCGCCGAGTGCGAACTCCAGCAGCAGGTCCCAACCGATGATCCAGGCGACGATCTCGCCCATCGTGGCGTACGCGTAGGTGTAGGCGCTGCCGGCGGTCGGCACGCTGGAGGCCAGTTCGGCGTAGCAGAGGGCGGCGAGCAGGGCCACCACGCCGGCGATGGCGAAGGAGATCACCACGCCCGGCCCGGCGCTGTCCCGGGCCTCGATCCCGGTGAGGGTGAAGATGCCGGTGCCGATCACGATGCCGATACCGAAGCCGGTGAGGTCGATCGCGCCGAGCCGTCTCTTCAGCCCCAGTTGGCCGTCGCTGCCGTCCGCCTCACCCTGGGCCATCACGTCCTTGATTGGTTTTGTGCGCAGCACGGACACCCGGTCACCCCTCCCACCGCGCGACCACCTCCGTGGCGGCCGGTGACCGCCGTTGCTACCCAGCGGCGTGATTGGTCAACCACGAACTCTTGCGGCAGTGGCCAGACTGTGAAAATTTCCTACCAGCAACGCGGACATCAGCGGCGAATCTTGCCGCGCGCCGCGTGAAACATCCGGGAGCCCCAACGAAGGGACACACCGCATGAAAGCCACACGACTCGGAGTCGCCGGACTGGTCGCAGCCCTGCTCGGCACGTTCGTCACTGCCACCCCCGCGAGCGCCGCAGCCAGCGCGGCCGACACCACCACCACCGCCACCTGCGCCACCGATCCGGCCACCCCGAAGCGGCAGTTCCGGGCCATGTGGATCTCGTCGGTGGTCAACATCGACTGGCCCAGCAAGGCGTCCCAGACCAACCCGGACCGGATCGCGGCCCAGCAGGCCGAGTACCGCGAGCTGCTCGACCTGGCCGGGCGACTGCGTCACAACGCGGTCGTGGTGCAGGTCCGGCCGACCGCCGACGCGCTCTGGCCCTCACCGTACGAACCCTGGTCGGAATACCTGACCGGCGTACGCGGCCAGGACCCGGGCTGGGACCCGCTGGCCTTCCTGGTCGACGAGTCGCACAAGCGGAACCTGGAGTTCCACGCCTGGTTCAACCCGTACCGCGTGTCCATGCCGGCCCCCGGCGGTGCCGGCGCCGACCTGGCCCAACTCGCCCCCGGCCACCCGGCCCAGCAGCACCCCGACTGGACCTTCGCCTACCCACCGGCGGGCGTGGCGGGCAGCCGGCTCTACTACAACCCCGGAATCCCCGAGGTCCGCGAGTTCGTCCAGACCGCCATGATGGACGCGGTCAAGCGGTACGACATCGACGGAGTGCACTTCGACGACTACTTCTACCCTTACCCCAGCGGCACCTACCAGGTGCCCGACGACGCGACCTTCGCGGCCCACAACCGGGGCTTCACCGACCGGGCCGACTGGCGGCGGGACAACATCAACCTGCTGATCCAGGAGATGAACGGCAAGATCAAGGCTGCGAAGCCGTGGGTTAAGTTCGGCGTCAGCCCATTCGGCATCTGGCGCAACAAGGCCGCCGACCCGCTCGGCTCCGACACCACCGGCAGCCAGTCGTACGACATCATCTCCGCCGACACCCGCACGTGGGTCAAGCAGGAGTGGATCGACTACGTGGTGCCCCAGCTCTACTGGTACATCGGCCAGTACCCGGCGGCGGACTACGCGCGCCTGGTGCCGTGGTGGGCCGAGACGGTGCGCGGCACCCGCGTGCAGCTCTACATCGGCCAGGCCGACTACAAGAGCGGCGACCCGGCGTACGGGCCGTACTGGCAGAACCCGCGTGAGCTGTCCGACCACCTGGCGCTCAACCGGTCGTACCCGGAGGTGCAGGGCAACGTGCACTTCTCCGCGGTGCAGGTGCGTGCAAACCGGCTCGGCGCCACCGACATCTACGCGGGCGAGCACTACTCCCGCCCGGCGCTGGTGCCGACCATGCCCCACCTGCCGGCCCGGCCGCTGCTCTTCCCGGTGGTCACCAAGGCGACGCGGCAGGCCGACGGCGTCCGGCTCACCTGGCGGCAGCCGGCCGACGGCGTCGGCCCGCTCGGCACCGCCACCTCGTACGCGATCTACCGGTTCGACGGCACCACGCTGCCCGGCAGGTGCGCCACGGCCGACGCCGCGCATCTGGTCGGCACCGTCCGAGCCACCCCCGGCGCCGCCCAGTCCTGGGTGGACGCCTCGGCCGAGCCCGGTCGGCACTACACCTACCAACTGACCGCCCTGGACCGGTCGGCCAACGAGAGCCCCGCGAGCCCGCCGGCATTCGTCAGGCGCTGACCGCTCTCCAGATGCCCCGGACGCCTCGCGCGTCCGGGGCATTGGTCTGTTTCAACGTATGTCACGAATAGTTGGCGATGCACATACCGCCCGGTTGATGAGCCAATCGACACTTATCGACATCCGGTAACCCGCCGGTAACATCCGCACCACCCGCTCACCCGCGGAGGTAAACCGTGCCCCGACGTCTCGCAACCCTGATCAGCTCGGGCGCGTTAGCGCTGCTCGCCACCCTCGCCATCGCCTCCCCCGCCGCCGCCGTCACCCCCTCCCAACGGCTCTCCGTGCTGTCCAGTTGGACCCAGACCAGCGCGTCCAGCTACAACTCGTGGAACAGCGCCCGGGTCAACCGGGCGCCCTGGGCCGAGTACAACTTCAACTGGTCCACCGACTACTGCTCGTCCAGCCCGGACAACCCGCTCGGCTTCACCTTCACCCTGGGCTGCTACCGGCACGACTTCGGCTACCGCAACTACAAGGCCGTCGGCCAGTTCTCCGCCAACAAGTCCCGCCTCGACAGCGCCTTCTACGCGGACCTGAAGCGCGTCTGCGCCACGTACAACTCGGTCGTCCGGCCCGCCTGCTACAGCCTGGCCTGGACCTACTACCAGGCGGTCAACCTCTTCGGCTCGGTAGCAGCCGTCCAACAAGCCGACATAGACCGCGCCGCCCAGTTGAAGGCAAAAGCCGAAGCCAACGCCGCAACCCACTAACCCCACCCCCACCCCCACCCACCCACCCTCCCCACCCCACCACCCGCGTTGATCAAGAGGTTTCGGTCATCGGAAGCGCGTTTCCTGACGCATACCTCTTGATCAACAAGGGTGGGAGGGGTGGGCAGGGCGGGGGTGGGTGGGTGGGGCGGGGGTTAGGCGCGTTCGGTTCGGGTGGCTGGGTGGCGGTCGGGGTCGGCGGGACGGCGGGGCGTTGGTTGGGACAGGCCGGTGCTGAAGCGGGTCGAGTCCGCAGCCAGGTCCGGGTGTTCCACGTCGAGTGCCAGCGCCGCGGCCTCGTCCAGCCCCAGTTCGGCACCCTCGCCGTACGCGTCGTCGAAGGCCGCGTCACCCAGCACCGCACGCAACTCGGCCTGCTGTTCGGCCCAGTAACCGCCGTAGATGCCCGGGGTGGCACGCATGCTCGCCCGGGTGGCCTGCGCGGCCCCGAACAGTCGGGCTGCCGTCACCCGCTCCCCGCCGATCGCGCAGCGCACCGCGACCGCGTTCAAGGTGTCGCACGCCCGCCCGTGGTAGCCGTGACCCATCCGGGAGCGCAGTGCCACCAGCAGATGCTCGTGCGCGGCGATCACGTCGCCCCGGGCCAACGCGACCATTCCTAGCAGCATGTCCACCGAGCGCCGGCCGCGTTCCACGGGCCGGGCCGCCTCCACCGGACGTACCGCCCCCAGCAGCTCCGCCGCCTCCTCCAGGGCGCCTCGCCGCCAGAGCAGCTCGGCCAGACTGAACACCGCGAACAGCGCCTCGCCGACCACTTCCTGCCCGTGCGCCCAGTCGATGACCTCCCGGCACACCCGCTCGGCCTCGACGAACTGCCCCATGTCCACAAGCGGCGCGGCCCGGCCGGCGAGCACCCGGGCCAGCAACCCGGCGTCGCCGGCCTGCCGGGCCGCCGCCTCGGCCCGTTGGGAGTAACGCAGCTCCTCGGCGAACTCGCCGTCGGCGCTGGCATGCAGCGAGTGCATATGGTACGCCGCCGCCAGTTCGGCCTCCGGGATCCGCTCTCCCGTCTCCGCGATCCGCCCGTACAGCCGGAACAGCCACAGTCGGCCCTCGCGCGCCAGACCCCGCTCCAGCCACCACTGGTCCAGCCCGCCTGCCAGACCGAGACCGGCACGGGCGCTGCCGCCGGTGGCGCACCACCGCAGTGCGGCGCGCAGCTCCCCGGCCAGTGGGTCGAGGGCATACAACGACAGCGTCACCGGACGGCCGTCCTGGCCCAGGTGGGCTCGGTCCAACGCGTGCGCCGACCAGGCCACGTGCCGGTCCCGAGCGGCCTGCTCCTCACCCGCCTCGGCCAGCCGCCGCGCCGCGTACGCCCGGATCGGGTCGAGCATCCGGTAGGTGCTGCCAGCGGCCCGCGGCTCGGCCAACACCATCGACTTGTCCACCAGGACCGAGAGCGGGTCCAGCGGATCGTCACCCAGCAGCCACTCCACCGTCTCCAGATCCACCGGGCCGGCGAAGACCGCCAGCCACCGCAGCAGGCGGGCAGCCCGGGGGCCCAGCGTCCGGTACGACCAGGTGACGGTGGCCTGCATGGTCAGATGCCGTTCGGTGGCCGAGCGGTGCACAGCCCGACTCGCCGGGGTGGGCGGCGACGCCCCCGCGGCCGCCGCTACCAGGTCCACGGTGTCCTGCTGGTTGCCCGACCAGCCCCGCTCCACCGGAGGCGGATCCGGGTCCTCGCGGCCGGCATCCAGGGTGCCGAGGACATCGTCCAGCCGCTCGGCGAGCTGGCCCACGGAGAGCACCCGCAGCCGGGCGGCCGCCAACTCGATGGCGAGCGGCAGACCGTCCAACCGCTGCACGACCCGGCGCAGATCGGCCGACTCGGCCGGGTCGGGTTGCCGACCACCGCGCGCGGCCGCCGTACGGTCCAGCAGCAGGGCCACCGCGTCGCTCTCCGCGCCGTCCGCACGCGGGTCGACCGAGAGCGGCGGGATCCGCCACACCACCTCGCCGGGAAGGCTGAACGACTCACGACTGGTCGCCACCACCCGTACGCCGCCCCCGCCGGACAGCAACCGCGCGATCACCTCCGCGCAGGCGGCCGGTTGGGTGTCGCAGGTGTCCAGTACGACGAGCATCCGGCGGCCGGCCGCGTACTCGACGAGGGTGTCCAGCATCGGCCGGCCGGGCTCGGGTCGTAGGCCGAGCACGGCGGCGATGGCGAACGCCACCAACCCCGGGTCGGTCACCGAGGCGATGTCGACGAACCAGACCCCGTCCGGGTACGCCTCGACAACTCCGCTGGCCAACTCCACAGCGAGCCGGGTCTTGCCCGCGCCGCCCGCCCCGAGCACGGTGACCAGGCGGTGCTGTCGCACCAGCAGGCCCAGCTCGATGCGCTCGGCCTGCCGGCCGACGAACGAGGTGACCTGGGTGGGCAGGTTGTGCGCCACCGCGTCGGCGGTGCGGGGCCGGGGGAACTGGCGCTCCAGACCGGGGGCGACCAGTTGGAACAGTCGTTCCCGGTCGTCGAAGCCGCGCAGGCGGTGCAGGCCCAGGTCGAGCAGTGTCGCACCGGGCGGCATCGGCTCGGCCCGACGTGCGGTGGACGCCGTGCAGAGCACCTGCCCGCCGTGGGCGGCGGCGGCCACCCGGGCGGCCCGGTGCACCTCGGGGCTGGCATACTCGCCGTCGCGGGGCTCGGCATAGCCGGTGTGCAGGCCCATCCGTACCCGGGGCGCGGCTTCGGAGGTGGGCCAGTCGTGGCTGGACAGTGCGCGCTGGGCGGTCAGGCACGCGGTCATCGCCGCGGTCGCTTCCTCGAAGGCCAGGAAGAACGAGTCGCCCTCGGTCAGCAGCTCCGCGCCACCCGTGCTGGCAAGCGTGCGGCGCAGCAACCGTCGATGCTCGGCGAGCACCGGGCGGTAGTCCGGGCCGAGCAGCTGGGCCAGCCGGGTCGAGCCCTCGATATCGGTGAACACGAAGGTCACCCAACCGCTCGGGAGCTGGATCCGTGGCGACATGCGAGAAACCTCCGCCCGTGACGTCGGGTTCATGCTGCCTGAGTCCGGACGATCACACATCGTGAGAACGGCCGGGCAAGTGCCGCCTCAACGTGCCACTCGGACCCGTTCCCGGCAAGACCGGCCCACCAGGCGGCGGCGAATTGATCCGATCAGCAGCCGCAGGCACCGCCGCAGCAACCACCAGCGGCGGGCGCCGGGGCGCCACCACCCCGGCCGGTGACCGCGACCGCGGAAAGAAGCTTGACCGTGTCGGCGTGTCCCTGTGGGCAGCTGGCCGGCTCACCGGCCGCCGCCATCGAACGGTTGACCTCGAAGGTGTCGCCGCAGGCGCGGCAGCGGAACTCGTACCGGGGCATGCCACCCAGGGTACGTGGATCTGGCGGTTGGCGGAGCATGAGTGATACTCGAGAGGTGGTGGACGGCGAGGACGACAAGCGTGTGCAACCGTTACGACCGGCCGCGCCGCTGGACGGGCCGCTGGAAGGCTCGGGAGCAGCGCCCGATCCGGTACGCAGGGTGCCCCGACCCCGCCGCCCCTGGCTGAGCGGGCGTTCGGCCGGCGCGCCGACCACGCCACCGACGACCGCGCCAGCCGAGGCACCCAAGCCCGAGGCCGCCAAGACCGAGGCCACCAAGACCGAGGCCACCAAGACCGAGGCCACAAAGACCGAGGCCACAAAGACCGAGGCCACCAAGACCGAGGACAAGAAGGCCGACTCTCCCAAGACCGAGGCCACGAAGGGCGCGGACCCGAAGGCGGACGGCAGCGCCGGTGATCCGGCAGCGCCGAAGCCGACTGGCGGGTCGAGCGCCGACACGCCGGCTGACGAGGCGAAGACCGCCGCCACGGATCCGGCCAAGACCACTGTGGATGAGATTCCGGTCGTGCCGGCGTCCGACCCGGCCCGTCGGCGGCGGGTTCAGTTCGCGCACGCGGTACGTCTGCCGCCGCGCCGGGTAGCGGCCTCCGCGGCCCGGGCGACACGCGCCTGGTCTCGCCGACCGAGTGGTCGGCTGACCCTGCCCGGCGTCTTCCTGCTGGCGCTGGTGGCCGCGACCGCCGCGGCGGGGGCACTGCTCGTGCCGGCCGCTATCCGCGCACCGCGTCCGGTCGCGGTTGACGCCTCGGCCGCGCCGAACGGTGTCGCGCCGACAGCGGTACCGTCCGGCCTGCCCACCGGCCCGCTGCCCACCGGGCCGCTGCCGACCCTCCCACTGCCCACCGGCGGGTTGCCCGGCAACGGGCTGCCGACCGGGTCGGTGATCGGTGGCCGACCGTCGGACGCCCTGGCCGGCTGGGCGCAGCAGGTCGGGGCCAAGGTCGGTGTCCCGGCGGTCGCAATGCAGGCGTACGGCTACGCCGAGTTGGCGCTCGCCCAGACCAACCGCAGCTGCGCGCTGAGCTGGACCACGCTGGCCGCGATCGGCCAGGTCGAATCGGGGCACGGCTCGGCCAACGGCGCGCGGTTGGGGCAGGACGGCAAGGCGGTGCCCAACATCATCGGGCTGCCGCTGGACGGGAACGGGGGTCGGATGCGGATCATCGACACCGACGACGGGGCGCTCGACGGGGACACGACCCTCGACCGGGCCATCGGGCCGATGCAGTTCATCCCGACCACCTGGCAGGAGATCGGCGCGGACGCCGACAACGACGGCCGCAAGGACCCGCACGACCTGGACGACGCGGCCCTGGCGGCGGGGAACTACCTCTGCAAGGGTGGCCGGAACCTGAGCATCGCGGGCGACTGGTGGAACGCGATCCTCTCCTACAACGATGTCCGGCGGTACGCCCAGGACGTCTACGACACCGCGAACCGGTACGGACGGACCAGTCGGTCATGAAGTGATCGTCTCGATACGTTGGAGAACTGGACACTTCCCCCCGGCCTCTGTTAGCGGCAAGCTAGACGGGTGATGGTGCGCGAGTGGGACCCCAGGACCGCGTCGTCCGCCGAGATCGCGTCGCTGTTGGCCACGCTGAACGCGGTCCTGGCTGCCGATCTGCCGCAGGACCCGCCCTGGCGGGAGACTTCGCTGCGGGAATACCTCGCCGAGGTGATGCCCGGCGAGCGGCGGATCTCCTGGATCGCCCAGGCCGAGCCGACCGCCCCGGGCGACACGGGCGCGGTGCTCGGCCAGGTGCACGTACTCCTTCTGGGTGACATCGGTGTGCTCGAGGTGCTGGTGCACCCGTCCGTGCGGCGCGACGGCCTCGGCCGTGACCTGGTGTTGCGTGCCGCGCGTCGGGTCTACCAGGAGGGCTTCCGGTCGATCGGGGTCGAGGTCGTCGGCGACACGCCCGCGGTCGGGTTCTACGAGTCGCTCGGCTTCAACCGGGAGTACGTGGAGACGCGCAGCGTGCTCGACCTGACCGCGGTGGACTGGGCCGAGCTGGCCGAGATGGCCACCGGCATCGGGTCGGGCTACCAGCTGGAGTTCTTCCCGGGCGGGCCGCCGGACGACCTGATCGAGGCGTACGCGCGGGCCAAGGCCGAGGTGCGCGACGTCGACGACGGTGAGTTGCGCCCCAGCTCCTACGACCCGGAGCGGCTGCGCGACAGCCTCGACACGCTGCACCGGCGGGGCATGCAGCCGTACATCGTGTTGGCCCGGCACGAGCAGAGCGGTGAGGTGGCCGGCCTGACCGAGGTGGTGGTGCCGGCGCAGCACCC
Source organism: Micromonospora sp. DT53 (assembly GCF_049841535.1). Taxonomy (NCBI): domain Bacteria; kingdom Bacillati; phylum Actinomycetota; class Actinomycetes; order Micromonosporales; family Micromonosporaceae; genus Micromonospora; species Micromonospora sp. DT53. The sequence continues at coordinate 392,338 of NZ_JBNCKM010000004.1, read as the reverse complement.
GACCCGCGCCGACCAGTACGACACGATCGTCGCGCAGGATCACCGGGGCTACGGCATCGATCGGGCGATCAAGGCCCGGATGCTGCTGGAGCTGCGCTCCGCCGAGCCGGAGCTGATCGAGGTGCAGACCTGGAACGCGCAGGCCAACGAGGCGATGCTCAAGGTCAACGCGGAGCTGGGCTACCGGCCCGACCGGGACTGGTGCGAATACAGCGTGGACGTCGCTGAGCTGGTGCACCGCCTCGATCCGCCGCGCTGAGGAATTCACGAAACTGTCCACTAGGGGATGGACGCTGGACAGTCGGGCACCTTAACGTGCGTTGACTCCCATCCACCCATCGTGGAGGCCCTATGCGCCCGCGCCGCTCAATCGCCGCGCTCGCGACCGCCACCGCCGCCGTGACCGTCACGGCGCTCGGCGTCGCACCCACCGCGGCCAGCGCCGCGCCCACCGACCTGTTCATCTCGGAGTACGTCGAGGGTTCGTCGAACAACAAGGCGATCGAGCTGTTCAACGGCACGGGCGCCGCCGTCGACCTGACGGGCGGCGGCTACCAGTTGCAGCTCTACTTCAACGGCTCCACCACGGCGACCACGATCGCCCTGACCGGCAGCGTGGCCGCCGGCGACGCGTTCGTGTTCGCCAGCGCCTCGGCCGGGGCGGCCATCCTCGCCCAGGCCGACCAGACCACCGGGGCGAGCCTCTTCAACGGTGACGATGCGATCGTGCTGCGCCGGGGCACCACAGTGCTCGACTCGATCGGTCAGGTGGGCGTCGACCCGGGCACCGAGTGGGGTGCCGGCGGCACCAGCACCGCGGACAACACCCTGCGCCGACTGCCGAACGTGGCCGCCGGTGACACCGACCCGTCGGACGCCTTCGACCCCGCCACGCAGTGGGCCGGCTTCCCCGTCGACACGTTCGACGGGCTGGGCACGCACACCGTGGACGGCGGCGGCCCGGTCGACGTGCCGGCCACGCTGACCTGTGGTGGGCCGCTGGTCACCGCCGCCGGCACCGCCGCGAGCCGCGAGGTGATCGCCGCCGACCCCGACGACACGATCGTCGACCTGGCGGTGACCGCGATCAGCCCGAGCCCGGCCTCCGGCTCGATCACCCGGACCGCCTTCATCCCGGCCGACGGGGTGGGCGGCACCGCCCGCGCCACGGTCGGTGTGAGCGCCGACCTCGCCGCCGGGGCGTACACCGTCACCCTCACCGCGACCGACGCGGGCGGTGGCGCCGCGAGCTGCGCGTTGGCCGTGCAGGTCACCCGGGAGCTGACCGTCGGCGAGGTGCAGGGCCCGACCACCGACGCCGAGTCCGGTCCGACCGACCGGTCGCCGCTCGCACCGGCGAGCGGCAACGGCACGAGCAGCACGCTGTACGACGTACGCGGCGTGATCACCCAGTTGACCCTGGCCCGCACCTCGGCCGGGGCGGAGCAACACGGGTTCTTCCTGCAGAGCCGCGTCGGTGACACCGACGGCGACTCGACCAGCTCCGACGGCATCTTCGTGTTCATGGGAACGTTCACCTCGCTGATCGGCGGTTACGTGCCGACGGTCGGCGACGAGGTCGTGCTGCGGGCCCGGGTGTCCGAGTACTACAACTTCACCCAGCTCTCCGGCGCGTCGCTGGTGCGCCGGATCGGCGGCGGGCTGGCCGTGGACACCTCGGTCGCGGTGGCCGACGCGGTGCCACCGGCCGTGCTGACCGACGCGCAACGCTTCTGGGAGCGGCACGAGGGTTCCCGGATGCGGGTTCGCGCGGGCAGCGGCGCGGTGAGCGGCCGGGATGTCTTCTCCTCCACCGCCGACGCGGAGCTGTGGGTGGTCGACCGCGACGACCCGCTGCTGGACCGCGCCGACCCGTACTCTCGGCGGGTCTTCCGCGATTCGCACCCGCTGGACAACGACCCGACCCGCCGCTTCGACGACGGCAACGGTCAGCGGACGCTGCTCGGCAGCATGGGCGTGAAGGCCACCGCCGGGGACAGCGCCGCGCTGCTCCCGCCGGCGCACACCTTCGACACGTTGCGGGCGGACGCGGTGGGCGGGGTCTACTACTCGTTCGAGAAGTACGGCGTCCAGGTCGAGCGGGCGGAGTTCGCCGCCGGGGCCGACCCGTCGAAGAACAACCCGCCCAGGCCGGCCGACCGGTCGCAGGAGGTGGCCGTGGCCACCTACAACGTGGAGAACCTGTACGACTACCGCGACGACCCGTTCGACGGTTGCGATTTCGCCGGTAACACCGGCTGCGTGGGCGTCGACCCGCCGTTCGACTATGTCCCGGGCAGCGATTCGGAATACCGCGAGCAGCTGGCGGCGCTCGCCGACCAGATCGTCAAGGACCTGCACGCACCGGACCTGATCCTCGTGCAGGAGGCCGAGGACCAGGACATCTGCACGGTCTCCGGGGCTGCGCTGAGCTGCGGCGACACCAACAACGCCGATGGCGCTCCGGACAGCATCCAGGAGTTGGCGCTCACGGTGGCGGCAGCCGGTGGGCCCGCGTACACCGCCGCCTATGACCGGACCGGCGCGGACGCCCGCGGTATCACCGCCGCCTTCCTGTACCGCACGGACCGGGTGTCGCTGGCGGCCCCGACGGCGAACGACCCGCTGCTCGGCTCGGCACCGACAGTCCAGTACCGGGCGCCGGGGCTGCCGGCCAACGCCGACGTGCAGAACCCGAAGGCCCTCAACGCGGTGTTGCCGTCGGATGTGGACACCTCGACCGGTCGGGACGGGAACAACGTCTTCACCCGTGCTCCGCAGTTGGGCAAGTTCAGCGTGGCGGCGGCACCCGGCTCGACCGAGCGATTCACCCTGTACGCGCTCAGCAACCACTACTCCTCGGGCCCGGACGGTCGGGTCGGGCAGCGGCGGGAGCAGGCGCGTTACGGTGCGGCGATCGTCACCGCGATCGAGGCGGCCGACCAGACCGCCCGGGTGGTCTACGGCGGGGACCTGAACGTCTTCCCCCGCCCGGACGATCCCATCGCCACCGGCGACCAGCCCACGCCGTCGGACCAGCTCGCGCCGCTCTATGAGGCGGGACTGCACAATCTGTGGGACAACCTCGTCGCGGACGTGCCGGCCTCGGCCTACTCGTACAGTTTCGAGGGGCAGGCGCAGACTCTCGACCACCTGTTCGTCAACGACGCGTTCTACGGCGACCTGGTGCAGGTGCGGGCGGCCCACATCAACGCCGACTGGCCGGCGGAGTTCGCCGGCGACGGGTCACGGGGTTCCAGTGACCACGACCCGCAGGTGGCCCGGTTCCGGTCCCGTGCGTCGTTGACCGTGGCCGACGCGACGGTGGCCGAGGGCAACCAGGGCACCCGGCAGCTCACCTTCAGCGCCACCGTGTCCCGGCCACTGTCGCAGTCGGTGCTGCTCTGCGCCGCCACCGTCGGCCTCACGGCGCAGGCGGGCTCGGACTTCGACCCGTACGCCGGCTGCAAGCTGTTGTCCGCCGGGCAGACGTCGGTGGCGTTCCCGGTGGCGGTGCGCGGTGACCGCAAGCGGGAGGCGGACGAGAAGCTGACGCTGCTGGTGGCCGGCGTGCCCGGTCTGCGGCTGGCCGATCCGCTCGCGACCGGAACGATCACCAACGACGACTGATCCGCCAGGCGCCGTGTCAGCGGCCCGTCGTCCAGACTCCGGACGGCGGGCCGCTCGCCGTTCATCTGGTTGATCCCCCCACCATTCCCCCTCCTCCGGGTCGAGGATCGTGTCGAGGTGCGAGGGATAACGGCGACCCGCGCCGTCATGAACGTCCTCCCGGTCGGCCATCGGCTGGACGATCCGGCCCTCCTGGTCCACCACGACCAGGAAGAGCCCGGCCGCGCCGAGTAGGCGCTCCAGCACGGCCAGGCTCGGCGACAGGCTGCCCGCTTCGACCCGACCTACTGTCGAGGGCGCGACCTTGGCGAAGCGGGCCATCTGATGCTGGCTCAGCCGGACGATGCGGCGTGCCCGGCGTACCAGACCGGCGATGGGAAACCGCCCGACGGTGGGGCCGGGGGGTTGAGGAGGATCGAGCGCCGAGGCCACCCGACCACCATTCCTGCCGCGCCGCCCAGGCTCAATCCCTGTGGATAAACCTGTGGACGTCCGTCATCGTCCGGCGAGGGCGAGGCGAGGGCGAGGGCACGGTTCGCGTCCTTTGCTCTGCTTCAATCGGCGCAACGGGGCGGACCGAAAGTGTTGCGCGGGTTGAAGCAGAGCAAAGGTGGCGCGAGGGACACCGGGGTCCATCGAAGCTGCTCGGAAGCGTCGCGCGGAGCGTCAGATTCTGACCCTGCGGCTCTTCGCGGGCCCGTCAGTAGCGCTGGCGGAGCAGGCCGGCGGCCTCGACGGCCCAGTAGGTGAGGATGACCTGCGCGCCGGCCCGCTTGATCGAGGTGAGCGTCTCCAGCATCACCCGTTCCCGGTCGATCCAGCCGTTCGCGGCGGCCGCCTCGACCATCGCGTACTCGCCGGAGACCTGGTAGGCGGCGACCGGGACGTCCACCGCGGCCCGCACCGCCGACACCACGTCGAGGTAGGGCAGCGCCGGCTTGACCATCACCAGGTCGGCGCCCTCGGCGACGTCGAGCGCGACCTCGCGCAGCGACTCACGCAGATTTGCCGGGTCCTGCTGGTAGGTGCGCCGGTCGCCCTCCAGCGCCGACTCCACCGCCTCCCGGAACGGGCCGTAGAAGGCGGAGGCGTACTTCACGGCGTACGCCAGCACGGAGACGTCCTGGTAGCCGGCGGCGTCGAGCGCCCGGCGTACCACGCCGACCTGGCCGTCCATCATCCCGGACGGCCCGACCATGCCGACCCCGGCGGCCGCCTGGGCCACCGCCATCTCGGCGTACGCGGCCAGGGTGGAGTCGTTGTCGACCTCACCATCGGGGGTGAGCACCCCACAGTGCCCGTGCGAGGTGAACTCGTCGAGGCACAGGTCGCTCATCACCACCGTGGCGTCACCCACCTCGGCCACCACGTCGCGGATCGCGACGTTGAGGATGCCGTTCGGGTCGATGCCACCGGAGCCGGTCGGGTCCCGCTGCTCCGGCACACCGAAGAGCATGATCCCGCCGACACCGGCCTGGACCGCCTCGACCGCCGCCTTGCGCAGCGAGTCCCGGGAGTGCTGAAGCACCCCCGGGAGCGACCCGATGGCCCGGGGCTCGGTCAGCCCCTCCTTGACGAACATCGGCACGACCAGCTCGGCCGGGTCGACGCGGGTCTCGGAGACCAGCCGCCGCACGGCCGCGTTACGGCGCAGCCGGCGGGGCCGGATCTCGGGGTACGACATGAGGGGCCTCCTCGGAGAGGACTACCGGAAGCGCAGAGCGGTCGGGCCCTGCACCTTCGAGCCACGGCGCTGCTTGGCCGGCATGGCGGCCAGCTTCTCGCGCAACTCGACGGCGTAGGCGGCGAGCGCCTCCACCAGGTCGGGCACCGAGGCGTGCGGCGGCTGGACGTCGACCCGCAGGCCGAACTCCGTCGCGGTCTCCGCGGTCTTGGGCCCAATGACCGCAACAACGGTCCGCGCGTGCGGCTTCCCGGCGATGCCGACCAGGTTGCGCACGGTGGAGGACGAGGTGAAGAGCACCGCGTCGAAGCCGCCCGACTTGATCGCGTCGCGGATCTCGGCGGGCGGCGGAGCAGCCCGCACCGTCCGGTACGCGGTCACGTCGTCGACCTCCCAGCCGCGCTCGGTGAGCCCGGCGGCGAGCGTCTCGGTGGCGATGTCGGCACGCGGCAGCAGCACCCGGCCCACCGGGTCGAGGATCTCGTCGTGCGGCGAGAACTCGGCCAGCAGACCCTCGGAGGACTGCTCCCCGGCGGGGATCAGCTCCGGCTGGATGCCGAACGCGCGGACCGCGTCGGCCGTGGTCTCACCGATGCAGGCGATCTTGACGCCGCCGAAGTGCCGGGCGTCCAGGCCGTGCTCGGCGAACTTCTCCCAGACCGCGCGGACGGCGTTCACCGACGTGAAGATCACCCAGGCGTACCGGCCGTCGACCAGGCCCTTGACCGCGCGCTCCATCTGCGCCGGGGTACGCGGCGGCTCGACCGCGATGGTCGGCACCTCGCACGGGATCGCCCCGTACGCGCGCAGCCGGGCACTCATCGCGCCGGCCTGTTCCTTGGTCCGGGGTACGAGCACCTTCCAGCCGTACAGCGGGCGGTTCTCCCACCAGCTCAGCTTGTCGCGCTGCCCCACGCCGACACCGACGGTGAGCACCACCCGGCCGGTGAAGCCGAGCGCGGCGGCCACGAAGCTGTCCACGGTCGACGTGGTCGTGTACTGGGTCTCGCCGGTGCCGTCGCCGGTCACCCCGACGCCTGTGGTGCCGTCGACCCCGGCGGCGAGCAGCCCGTCCCGGACGGCGGCGAGGTCACCGGCGTCCACGGCGAGCGCGAGCGAGCCCCGGCCGACGGCCGTGGCCAGCGCCTCGAAGTCAAGTGCGCTGACGTCCTCGACGTCGGCGGCCGTACGCACACCCGGCAGCGGGACCCCGGCGTAGGTGGCCACACCCTCGGCCTGGCCGACGCCGGGCACCACCTCGAAGTGGGCGGCGGTGCGGGCCACGGCCTGCACCTCCTTGACCACCGAGTCGTGGCCGAACGGGTCGCCGGCGACCAGGTGCACCGCGTTCAGCCCGGAGCGGGCCGCGGAGATCAGCACCTTCGCCACGTCCCCCGGCGCGCCCTCGGCAGGGGTGAACTCGGCATCGTCCCTGGCCTCGGCGCGGACGACGGTGAGCAACGACTCCGGGACTCCCCGGTCGTAGATCACCTGGTCGGCGTCGACCAGTGCGTCGTGGGCCCGACGGGTCAGCAGGCCCGGGTCACCGGGGCCAGCCCCGACGAACGCGATACGGCCGACGGGCTTACGGGTGCGGGTCATTCTGTGCTCCCAAATTGCTGGGTCCCCGGGCCGGTGTGTCCTTCGTGGCCGAGGATCGAGTCGGCGCCGAGCTCGAGGAGTTCGGCGGCGAGTGCCTTACCGATCTCCGCCGCGTCGGCGGGCGTTCCGGTGCGGGACAGCCGGAGGTCACGAGTGCCGTCCGGGCTGATCACCGCCCCGCGCAGGTAGATCTCATCGCCGGTCTCGCCTTCGGCGAGTTCGGCGTAGGCGGCGACGGGTGCGCTGCACCCGGCCTCCAGGGTTGCCAGAAACGCGCGTTCCGCGGTGACCGCGGCACGCGACGGTGCGTGGTCGAGCACCGCGAGCAGCTCGACCAGGTCCTGGTCGTCGACCCGGCACTCCACGGCCAGCGCGCCCTGGGCGGGCGCGGGCAGCATCAGCATCGGGTCCAGCGATTCGGTGATCACGTCGAGCCGGCCGAGTCGGGCCAGACCGGCCCGGGCCAGGACGACGGCGTCCAGGTCGGCCTCGGGGCCGAGCACCCGCGCCAGGCGGGTGTCGACGTTGCCGCGGATCGGGGTGACCTCCAGTTGCAGCCCGAGGGCGTGCAACTGGGCGATCCGGCGCAGCGCGCCGGTGCCCACGGTGGCCCCGGGCGGCAGCTCGGCGAGCGTCCGGCCGTCGCGGGCCACCAACGCGTCGCGCGGGTCCTGCCGGGCCGGCACCGCCGCGATGTGCAGCCCGCCGGCGGCAGCCGTGGGCAGATCCTTGTACGAGTGCACCGCGAAGTCGATCGTCCCGGCGGTCAGCGCGTCGCGCAGCGCGGAGACGAACACCCCGACGCCCAGCCGGTGCACCGGCGCGCTGGAGCGGTCGCCCGCGGTGATCACCTCGACCAGCTCGACGGGGCGGCCGGTGGCGGCGGTCACCGCCTCGGCGACCTGGCCGGACTGGGCCATCGCCAGGGCGCTGGCCCGGGTGCCGAGGCGCAGGGTGGCGGTCATCGCGCACCTCCGGTGGGTGGGGTCGGTTCGGTGGCGTCGGCTCCGGACACCGGGTCGGTGCCGGGGAGCGCCAGGCCGAGGTCGGGGGTCAGCACGTCCGGGACGGTGTCGACAGGTGAGGTCTGCGGCACCTCGAGGTCGAACAGCTCGCGCAGCAGCGCCGCGTACTGGTCGCCGCCAGGCTCCGCGGCCAACTGACGGACCTTGACGGTGGGCTGGTGCAGCAGCCGCTGCACGACCCGGTGCACCGTGCGGGCCACCTCGGCCCGCAGGTCGTCGCCGAGGTCGGGGCGACGCTGGGCCAGTCGGCGCAGCTCGGCGGTGACCACGTCGTCGGCCCGGCCCCGCAGCGCGGCCACGGTGGGTGCCACGTCGGCGCCGCGCAGCCAGGTGAGGAAGCCCTCCACCTCGCCGAGCACGATGCGTTCGACGGCTGCGGCGTCGGCGGCCGCCGGACCGTCGGCGAGCAGCGTCGCCATCCGGTCGATGTCGATCACCTCGACGCCGGGCAGCTCGGCGACGCCCTCCTCGACGTCGCGCGGAACGGCCAGGTCGAGCAGGACCAGCGGGCCCTGGGCCGGGTCGCGTCGGGCCAGCGCCGCGGTGACCACCGCCCGGGTGAGGACCGGTTCGGTGGACGCGGTGGCGGCCACTACGATGTCCACTGTGGAGAGGGTGTCGGCCAGCTCGGTCATCGGCGCGGCACTCGCCCCGTACGACTCGGCGAGCCGGACGGCCCGGTCGGCGCCCCGGTTGCTGACGGTGAGCGGCCCGGCGCCCAGCCGGGACAGCGTGGCCACCCCGAGCGAACCCATCGCGCCCGCGCCGACCACCAGGGCCGGGTGGCCGACGAGGTCCCCGTCGAGGTGCCCGGCGGCCAGCTCCAGCGCGGCGGTGACGACACTCTGGCCGGCCCGGTCGATGCCGGTCTCGGCGTGGGCCCGCTTACCGACCCGCAGCGCCTGCTGCATGAGCTCGTGCAGCAGCCGGCCGGCCGAGTCGGCGCCGGTGGCCCAGTGGTACGCGTCGCGCAGCTGGCCGAGGATCTGCGCCTCGCCCACCACCATCGAGTCCAGACCCGTGGCGACCCGGAAGACGTGGTCGACGGCAGCGTTGTCGTAGTGCACGTACAGGTGGCTGGCGAGCGCGGTCGGCGAGCTGCCGGCCTGCTCGGCCAGCACGGCGCAGACGTCGCCGAGCCCACCGTGGAAACCGGACACGGCGGCGTACACCTCCACCCGGTTGCAGGTGGAGACGATCACCGCCTCGGCCACGTACGGCTGGGCGACCAGGCGGTCCAGTGTGCGGGTGAGGTCGGCGGGGGGCACGGCCAGCTGCTCCAGCGTGGCGACCGGGGCGGTCCGGTAGGACGCGCCGACGACGAGCAGTTTCACGTGCCGATCGCCTCCTGGGTGTCGGTGGCCGCGAACCCGCCCGGCAGGGCGGTGAGAGCGGACCCGCCGGTGGCGGGCAGCGCGGTCAGCGACGCCTTGCGGTGCTCGTGGAAGGACAGAATTTGCAGCTCGATGGCGAGGTCGACCTTGCGCACGTCGACCCCCTCCGGAACCGAGAGTACGCACGGCGCGAAGTTGAGGATGCTCGTCACGCCGACGGAGACCAGTTGGTCGGCGACCTGCTGGGCGGCGGCGGCCGGGGTCGCGATCACGCCGATCGCGAGGGATTCCTCCGCGGCGACCGTCGGCAGGTCGTCGACATGCCGGACGATCAGGCCGTTGATCTCCTCGCCGACCCGGGAGGGATCGGCGTCGAGCAGTGCGGCGATCCGGAAGCCCCGGCTGGCGAAGCCGTCGTAGCCGGCCAGGGCGTGACCGAGATTACCCACGCCGACCAGGGCGACCGCCCGGCGTTGGGTGAGCCCGAGCACATACTCGATCTGCTCGATCAGCAGCGCGACGTCGTAGCCGACGCCCCGGGTGCCGTACGAGCCGAGGTGCGAGAGGTCCTTGCGGAGCTTGGCGGAGTTGACCCCGGCGGCGGCGGAGAGGCCCTCGCTGGAGACGGTCTCGTGCCCGGTGTCGGCGAGGTTGTGCAGCGCGCGCAGGTACTCCGGGAGCCGAGCGACGGTCGCCTCGGGCAGATCCGGGAGCGCTGGTACGGCACCGGCGCGGCCGGGCGCGCCTGGGTGACGGTGCTGACTCATGAGACTCCGTGCGGTGCGATCCTCGGCCAACTCCGCTGGTCGGCCGTTTTTGGACTCCCGCTGGCGACCGAGGTTGCCGGCTGTGCTAGCAGGGCGCGTCGGAGTCACAGCGTAGGCGCTTGTGAAGACGTGCACAAATCGCGATCTTGCCGCTGCGTGGCGCGACCTCACCAGCCCCTCCATTCACAAGATCGATTGAATGCCCAGGTCCACCCACGGCCCCGGGCGATTATTGCTCAATCCCGACTTCTCTGACCAATCCCGCGCCGGGCTGGTCAGGGCCCTCCTGCCGGGGTAGGGGCAGCACTACGGAGGAGAGGCGGGGTTTCGGGATGGGGACGCCGAGCCCAGGTGCCTAGCCTTTGAGCATGACCGCCGTTGCCGCCACCAGCGACCGACCGACGCTGGCACCGAGCATCCCCCGCCAACTCTTCGTCGACTCCGGGTACGTGCTGCTCGGCCTGCCCCTGGCGCTGGCCAGCTTCGTCGTCCTCATCGTCGGCCTCGCGGTCGGCATCGGCCTGGTGGTCACGGTGATCGGCCTGCCGATCCTCAGCGGCACCCTGTACGCCGCCCGTGGGCTGGCCGACATCGAGCGGCTGCGGCTGCCCGCGGTGCTCCACCAACCCCGGATCCGGCCGCACTACCGGCTGCCCGAGGCGGGCGCCAACGCCTGGCGGCGGATCTTCGTGCCGATGCGGGACGCGCAGTCCTGGCTCGACCTGGCGCACGGCATCCTGCGGCTGATCGCGGCGGCTGGCACCTTCGTGGTGACGGTGTCCTGGTGGGCCGCGGCGATCGCCGGCTCGTTCTACTGGGCCTACGACTGGGCCCTGCCCCGGGCCGACGGCGAGGGTGACCAGGACCTGGCGCAGTTGCTCGGCCTGGGCGACTCGACCACCGCAAGGATCGGCCTGTACACCGCGCTCGGGGTGTTCTTCCTGATCACCCTGCCGATCGTGGTGCGGGGCTGCGCGCTGCTCCAGGCCAGCTTCGCCAAGGCGATGCTGACCGGGGTGGCCGAGATGCGTGACCGGATCACCGTGCTGGAGGAGCAGAAGCGGGCCGCCGTGTCCGCCGAGGCCTCCGCGCTGCGCCGGTTGGAACGTGACATCCACGACGGCCCCCAGCAGCGCCTGGTTCGGCTGGCGATGGACCTCAGCCGGGCCCGGATGCAGCTCGCCTCGGACCCGGAGGCGGCCGGCCGCACCATCGACGAGGCGGTCACCCAGACCCGGGACACGCTGGCCGAGCTGCGGGCGCTGTCCCGGGGCATCGCCCCGCCGATCCTGGTCGACCGGGGCCTGCCCAGCGCCCTGGCCGCGATCGCCGGCCGCGGGCTGATCCCGATCGAGCTCCAGGTTGACCCGCAGCTCGGCACCCCGGCCGGGCGACTCGACCCGGCGGTGGAGAACACCGCGTACTTCGTGGTGTCCGAGGCGCTCACCAACGTCGCCAAGCACAGCCGGGCGACCGAGGCCACCGTGGCCGTGGCGCGGCAGGACACCCACCTGCAGGTGCGGGTGGGCGACGACGGGCAGGGCGGCGCGCACCTGGCGAAGGGGCACGGGCTGGCCGGCATCGCCGACCGGGTCCGGGCCGCCGGTGGCGAACTGGCGGTGGACAGCCCGACCGGCGGCCCCACCGAGATCCGCGCCGAGCTTCCCCTGTGAGCGCGAGGAGTGAGCCGGGTCTGCGAGCCCCGCAGTCGCGAACTAAGGAGACGCCGTGAGCGGTCCCGCACCGCGCCGAGCCCGCCTGACGGGCCGGACGTGGTAGACAACACAGCCATGCGCATCGTGATCGCCGACGACGCCGTCCTGCTCCGGGAGGGGCTGGTCCGGCTACTGACCGAGAGCGGGCACCAGGTGGTGGCCGCCGTCGGGGACGGTGACGCCCTGGTCGAGGCGGTGGTCGAGCACCGGCCCGACGTGTCGATCGTCGACGTCCGGATGCCGCCGTCGCACACCGACGAAGGGCTGCGGGCCGCGGTGGAGGCACGCCGGCTGGTGCCGCGTACCCCGATCCTGGTGCTCTCCCAGTATGTCGAGGTGTCGTACGCCGATGATCTGCTCGCCACCACCGGCGGCGCCGGCGGCGGGATCGGCTACCTGCTCAAGGACCGGGTGGCCGCGATCGACGAGTTCCTGGACGCGCTGCGGCGGGTGGCGGGCGGCGGCACGGTGCTCGACCCGGAGGTGGTCGGTCAGCTCTTCGCCCGACGTCGCCGGGACGACCCGCTGCGTGAGCTGACCCCCCGCGAGCGCGAGGTGCTCGCCCTGATGGCCGAGGGGCGCTCGAACACCGCCATCGCGCGCGCCCTGGTGGTCAGCGACGGCGCGGTGGAGAAGCACGTGCGCAACATCTTCACCAAGCTCACCCTTCCGCCGGACACCGAACAGCACAGGCGGGTGCTGGCCGTCCTCACCTATCTGCGGAACTGACCTCCCGGGCCAGGGCCACCGCGTCGGTGAGGGTGTCGGCCACCGGGTGACCGGAGGCGCGCAGGCGGGCCGGGTCGGTGAACCCGCCGGTGTAGAGCACGGCACGGCCGCCCACCGCGAGCGCCGCGTCCGCGTCGTCGATGGAGTCGCCGATCAGCACCACCGAGGCGCCGTCCACGCCCAACTCGGCCAGGTGCAGCTGGAGCGACTCCGCCTTGCGGCCGCCGCCGACCGTGGCCCGCAGCCCGTCGACGCGGGTGAAGTGGCTGGTCAAGCCGTACGTGTGCACGGTCGGGACCAACTCCTCGTGGAACCACATGGACAGCAGACTCTGGCTGCCCGGCCAGGCCGCCATCGCGGCGCGCGCGTCGGCGGCCAGCTCACAGGTGGTCAACCCGGTGCGGTACGCGTCGTGGAAGATCTTGTCCAGTCGGCCGAACTCGTCGTCGTCGACGGCCTGCCCGAGCACCTCGGCGTAGTACTCGGCGATCGGCCGGCGGAACCGCACCCGGTGCTCGTCCGGGGTGACCGTCGGCCCGCCCAGGCTCGCGAACACGACATTGGTGGCGGACACCACCAGGCTGAGGTCGTTGAGCAGGGTGCCGTTCCAGTCCCAGACGAGGTGCGGGGGCGCAGAGGTCATCGGAGCACCATAGGCACTTCTCAGAGCTGCGGCGTGGTCAGGTCCCGCAGCAGCCGGTCCTCCTCGACCCGCCAGTACCCGTGCTCCTTGCCGTCGAGCATCACCACCGGCAGCCGGTCGCCGTACTCCCGTTCCAGCCCTTCGTCGCCTGTGACGTCCCACTCGACCCACTTGTCGCCGGTGACCGCGACCACCCGGTCGAGCGCCGCCTTGGCGTCGTCGCACAGGTGGCAGCCGGGTCGGGTGATCAGGGCGAGTCGGGCGTCAGTGGCCATCGGTTACCTCCGTGCGGTCGGTCGGCGTCGCCGACCGGAGCTGGGTCTTGCGTACCTTGCCGATCGCCGAGTGCGGCAGGGCGTCGACGAACTCGACAGCGGTCGGGCACTTGAACCGGGCCAGGTTCCGCGCGCAGTGGGCGAGCAGCTCCTCGCTGGTCACCGGCTGACCCTGCGCCGGCACCACGTACGCCCGCACAGTCTCGCCGGTCCGCGGGTGCGGCACACCCAGTACCGCCGACTCGACCACGCCGGGGTGCCCGGCAAGCACCAGCTCGACCTCGTGCGGATAGACGTTGAACCCGTTGACCAGGATCAACTCGCCGAGCCGGTCGACCAGGAAGAGGTCGCCGTCGTCGTCGGCGTACGCGATGTCACCGGTGCCCCACCAACCGTCGGTGTCCGGGCCGCCCCGGCCGTCGGGCCAGTAGCCGGTGAAGAGGTTGGGGCCGGACACGACGATCTGCCCCGGGTCGGTGCCCGGCGTCACGTCGGAGATGTCCAGCTCATCCGGGTCGTCGTCGGGGACGGCCTGCCCGTCGCGCCACAGGTCCACCCCGTCCGCGCCGACCAGGCGTAGCCGCACCCCGGGCAGCGGCCGGCCGATCGAGCCCGGCTTGGCGACGCCGCCGACCAGGGTGGAGGTGAGCACCGGCGCGGTCTCGGTGAGGCCGTACCCGATGTGCACCTGATGCCCGGTGACCTCCGTGAAGCGCGCCGCGACCGCGGGTTCGAGCGGCGCCGCGCCGCAGACCGCGACCCGCACCGACGCGGTCGCCGCGCGGGCCGTGGCCGTCCCGCCCCAGGTCAGAAACATCGACGGTACGCCGACCAGCACGCTGACCCGGTGCCGCGCGACCTCGTCCAGCCCTGCCGTCGGGTCCGGCTCGTCGAGCAGCACGCCTGTCGCGCCGTGGTGCACGACCGCGCCGAGCCCGGAGTTGAGCCCGTACGCGTGGAACAGCGGCAACGCGAGGAGAACAGTGTCCGCGGGTCCGACCACCGGCGGATCGATCTCCGCGACCTGTTCGTGGTTCGCGAGCAGCGCCTGGTGCGAGAGCATCGCGCCCTTGGGCCGCCCCTCGGTGCCGGAGGTGTAGAGCAGTACAGCCAGGTCGGCGCCGCCTCGTCGAGGGCGTGGCGCCGGTCCGGGCGCCTCGGCGGTCGGTGGCGCGCCGTGCACGGAGGCGAGCGCGGGCAGCTCGGCGGCCACGCCGGCGACCAGGTCCCGAACGCGGTCGGTGGCGATGAGCAGCGACGCGCCGGAGTCGGCCAGCACGTGCCGCAGCTCCGGGGCGGTGAAGCCGGGGTTGACCGGCACGGCGACCAGCCCGGCGCGGAGGGCGCCGAGCCAGGCGATCACGAAGTCCGGCGTGTTGGGCAGTGCGATGGCGACGCGTGGCGGCGTACCGGTGGGGTCGGTGGGTGGCGCGGCGGCGGACAGGCCGCGGGCGGCGGCGTCCACCGCGGCGTCCAGTTCGGACCAGCTGAGGGTGTGCTCACGCCAGTGCAGCGCGGGCCGGTCGGAGCGGTCGAGAGCCACCCGGCGGAGCCGGTCGGCGAGGTTCGGCGCGGGGTTTTCCGAGTCGTCCTGCACGGTGATCGATTCTGGCACAGCGGACGGCGACGGGCCACGCCCGACGGCCGGGACCACGCCCCGGGGGCGGCAGATCGACAGTCCCATGCACGGGACTGTCCGGTGTGCCACCGGCGATCTGATCGGGTCCTGTCGATGGGACGTGCGACCCCGGCCGCGGGCAGTTCGGCCGCCCTCGTCCGACCGGCCGGCGGGCCGGGTCAGCCGAACGGGTCGCACGCCTCCGACCTGGGCATCCACCCTGGAACACCGGGCCGACGGAAAGTCAATCGCACACGACGGACAACCGGTCCGGCGTCGGTGCGACGGAGCGGGAAATACTTCCGCCTTGTGTAACGGACTTGCCACGCGCGGGTGACGTTGGCCCTATCATCACACGGGTCGGGTCACCCCATTTGCCGTGAGTCGACACCCCTCAGCCCGAGGAGGCCCCCGTGCCTGTGAGCGCATTGGACCAGCACCTCCAGGGGAATTGCCGCCCGTCGGCAACTCCCGCGACCGTCCGACCCGACCGGTCACCCGGTCGGTCCGCCCCGACGAGACCCAGACCGGCCCGCCGCGCGACCGACGGGACGGGGGCAACACGGTGACCACCTTCGGTTACGCGGAACGCCCGGTCGGCCTGACCGGTCAACCGGCCCGCTCCCATGTCAACGAGCGACCAGCGGCCCGTGCCCCGATGGACGAGCAGCACGGCGGCGTCGCGCGGGGTGACGGCGCGGCGCAGCGGACCCGCAGCCGGCCACACCATAACGAGCCACCGCCGCGGCCCGCGGTGCCCGGCGGAAACGCCAAACCGGCCGGCGGCCGGGTCGCCGTACCTGCCCGACCCACCATGCCCGTGCAGGGTCGTCGGGTAAGCGACACACCGGCGGTCACCACCGACCCGGCGGCGGGTGAGACAGCGGTGATCCCGGCGGTGCCGGCCACCACCGCCACCACGCCTACCGGTTTCCCGAGCCGCCCGGACCCGTCCGACCCGGCAACCGAGGTCTGGAAGCTGATCGAGCGGGCCCAGGCCGGCGAGTCCGCGGCGTTCGGTCTGATCTACGACAGGTACGTGGACACCGTCTTCCGGTTCGTCTACTTCCGGGTCGGCAACCGACAGCTGGCCGAGGATCTCACCTCGGACACCTTCCTGCGCGCGCTCAAGCGGATCGGCAGCTTCACCTGGCAGGGCCGCGACCTCGGTGCCTGGTTGGTGACCATCGCCCGCAACCTCGTCGCGGACCACTTCAAGTCGGGCCGGTACCGGCTGGAGGTCACCACCGGCGACGTGCTCGACGCCGACCGGGAGGACCGGGGCCCGGAGGGCAGCCCGGAGGCGGCGGTGGTGGAGCACATCACAAACGTCGCGCTCCTCACCGCAGTGAAGCAGCTCAACCCCGAGCAGCAGGAGTGCATCGTGCTCCGCTTCCTCCAGGGCTTCTCGGTCGCCGAGACGGCCCGCGCGATGGGCAAGAACGAGGGAGCCATCAAGGCCCTCCAGTACCGCGCTGTCCGCGCCCTGGCCCGGCTCCTGCCGGACGGCTTCCAGCCGTAGTTTGTTACGGCGGGACCGACGGGCGTCGATCAACGTCCGCGCAGCTCAGAGTCGGTCCCGCCCGGTGATGACCATCACTTTCTGTAATTTCGGCTCCGCCGGGCCCGTAACCCGTGCCCGGTCCGCCGCGTTTCTCCGGGTGCGACCGGTGGATGTCCCGGCAGGCCCGGGTCACCGAGGTCCGACCGGCACGCCGGCGGCACCTCACCTCCGTGGTGTCACACTGCCGCCCGGTCGCTGGCAACGACGGCGGCCGACCGGCCGTGACCAGCGAGAGGAGGTGCCTGCGGTGGACAGCACCCTCTTCTCCCGCCGGCGCGCGGAGCGCTTCGCGCAGCTTCTCGACGAGGCCAACGGCGCTCGGCGACACCACGTGCGATCTCGCGTGGACGGTCAACTCGCACCGCTCGTCGCAGTGGGTCAGCGGCTCAGCGTCGACCCCCCGGCTGTCGAGGTGGACCAGGACTTCCGCACCGGCCTGCGAGCGATGCTGCTCGCGACCGCCGAGCGGGAAGGGCTGGGCACCACACCAGCGGCGGTCAGCGAGCCAGCCGCCACGACCACCCGCGGGCGGCTACTGCCGGCGGCAACCGCCCGGCGGGCCCGAGCTCGGGGCGCGATCCTGGTCGGCATCGCCGCCGGGGCCATCGCCGTCTCCGGGATCTCCGCCGCCAGCGAGAACGCGGTGCCCGGTGACGCACTGTACGGCATGAAGCGCTCCACCGAACGGGCACAGCTCGCCCTGGCCAGCTCGGACATCAGCCGAGGCCAGCTCTTCCTGGACTTCGCCCGGACCCGACTCGGCGAAGCCGCCAAGCTGCGCGGTGACCGGATCGGCTACAGCGCGGTCCTCGACGACATGGACGCCGACACCCGGCAGGGAGTTCGCCTGCTGACCTCGGCCGCGGTGCAGCGAGCCGAGCCGGGCAGCCTGGACACTCTCAACGCCTTCGTGTCGAGCCAGCGCCGGGTCGTACGCGGTCTGCTCGACGGGAGCACCCGCGTCGACCGGGACCGGACCCAGCGGTCGCTGTTGCTGCTGGACGACATCCGGGAACGCTCGGACGGCCTACGGGCGGCGATCGCCTGCGGGCTGCCGGCACCGACCGCCAGCGACGCCCTCGGCCCGGCCCCGAGCGCCTGCCCCGGGGCTCGCTGACCCGCGCCCCCATACCGCACGTCCGACCGGCCGCGCCACAGTTCGCTGTGTGCCCGGCCGGTCGACCGTCTGCGGCGGATACCCTCGCAAGGGAGCATCCGTCGTACCGGTGAGGAAGGGAATCGTGTGGCGCGTAGCCGTAAGGTGACGGTGAGCACCGACACCGAGGGGCACACCGCGGGCTGGGCGGAAACCGACCTGGCCCCGGTCAGCGCACCCGACCCGACCGCCGCGGCGTTCTTCGACGTGGACAACACAATGATGCAGGGCGCGTCGATCTACTGGTTCGCCCGTGGGCTCGCCTCCCGGAACTACGTGACCACCGCCGACCTGGCCCGATTCGCCTGGCAGCAGCTCCGCTTCCGGCTGCTGGCCCGGGAGCACGCCGGTGACATGTCTCTCGCCAAGGAGGCGGCGCTGGCCTTCGTCCAGGGCTGGCGGGTCAACGAGGTCGAACACCTCGCCGAGGAGATCTTCGACGAGATGATGGCCCCCCGGATCTGGGTCGGCACCCACCAGCTCGCTCAGCGTCACCTGGACGCCGGTCAGCGGGTCTGGCTGGTCAGCGCCGCCCCCGTCGAGATCGGCCGGGTGATCGCTGCCCGGCTCGGCCTGACCGGTGCCATCGGCACCGTCGCCGAGGTGGTGGACGGGGCGTACACCGGGCGGTTGGTGGGGGACCTGATGCACGGACCGGCCAAGGCCGAGGCGGTCACCCAACTCGCCGCGGTGGAAGGGCTCGACCTGGCCCGCTGCGCGGCCTACAGCGACTCGGCGAACGACCTGCCGCTGCTCCGCGCGGTGGGCCGGGCGGTGGCCGTCAACCCGGACGGCGCCCTGCTGCGGCAGGCCCGCCAGCACGGCTGGGAGGTGCGGGACTTCCGCACCGGCCGCCGAGCGGTCAAGATCGCCGTACCGTCGACCGCGGCGGCCGGGCTCGTCGCCGGCGCGGTCACCGCCGGCCTGGCCCTGCAGCGCCGCCGCCGCACCGGCTGAGGCGTCCCAGCCGCCGCGCCGACTGGACGCCCTAGGGGCCGAACGGGTCGGGCCGTCGTTCCAGCAGCGTGTGCAGGGTCTGCTGGATGGTTTCCCGCACCTGGTCGGCGAGGTTGAAGACCACCAGCGGGTCGTCCGCCGAGTCGGTCAGGTGGGCGGTGGGGATCGGCGGGCAGAACTCGATCAGCCACTTGCTGGGCAGCGGCACCATGCCCAGCGGGCCGAGCAGCGGGAACGTCGGCGTGACCGGGAAGTAGGGCAACTTCAGCAGCCGCGCCAGCGGCTTGATGTCGGCGAGCATCGGGTAGATCTCCTCGCCGCCGACGATGGCGACCGGCACGATCGGGGTGCCAGTGCGCAGCGCCGCCGAGACGAACCCGCCCCGCCCGAAGCGTTGCAGCTTGTAGCGGTCGGCGTAGAGCTTGCCGACGCCCTTGAAGCCCTCCGGGAAGACACCGACCAGATCGCCGCCGCCGAGCAGCCGCTCGGCGTCCGGGTTGCAGGCCACCGTGCCGCCGGTCTTGCGGGCCAACTCGGAGACCACAGGCATCCGGAAGACCAGGTCGGCGCCGAGCAGCCGCAGGTAGCGGTGGGCCGGGTGTTTGTCGTGCAGCGCCGCCGAGAGGATCAGGGCGTCCAGTGCCACTGTCCCGGAGTGGTTGCCGACCACCAGGGCGGGGCCGTCCAGGGGCACGTGCTCCACCCCACTGACCTCGGTGCGGAACCAGTCCCGGTAGAGCAACCGCAGCAGCGGGTGGAAGACCGCGTCGGTCAACTCGGAGTCGAAGCCGAACTCGTCGACCTCGTAGTCACCGGAGAGCCGTCGGCGCAGAAACGCCAACCCGTTCGCGACCTTGCGGTCCCAGTGGTCCCCGGGCCGGTCCGCGACCGCCGGCTCGGTGCCACCGGGCATCCCGGCGTCGACCTCGTCGGCCGACGTCGGGGCGGGGGGCGGCGTCGGGGTCGGCGTCGGCGTCGGGGCGGCCTGCGCGGCCGGTCGATGTCCGTTGCGCCGCGCCGGCTCCGCGTCCGGCGCGGGCACCTGCTGGGGTACGTCGAAACGCCCGACCGACTGCGGGTCGCGCCGCTCCTCCGGCCCGCTCATGACTTCCGCTCCCGTACCGCTGAGCGGACCTGCCGGATGCCGTCCAGGACGAGTTGCTCGGCGGTGGCCAACTGATCCCGGGTGACCACCACCCCACCGTGATGGGCGCGGATGAAGTCCTCGAACGCCGCGGCGGTCGACCGGGGCGTGAAGCCGTACTCCTGCTCGAGCCGGCTGGTGTCGACCACCCGGCCGTGCACGAATAGATCGACCTGGTCCAGGCCGTAACGGCCGAAGCCCATGGTGCGGGCCAGCGCGGCGGCCCCGGACAGACCCGGCTCCAGCACCGGCACGGCCACCCGACCCGCGCGCCGGATCGCCTGGGACAGCGACAGCACCCCGGGGCCGGCGACGTTGTACGTGCCGGGATGGTCCTCCACGATCGACCGGTGCAGCACCTCCAACGCGTCGTCGAAGTGCAGGAACTGCAGACGCGGGTCGCGGCCGAACACGGTCGGCACGAACGGCTGCGAGAAGTAGCGGGTCAGCGTGGTGTCGGCGGTCGAGCCGATGAACGGGGCGAAGCGCAGCACCGTGGCGGTCACGTCGGACCGGCGGCGGCGGAAGCCACGGACGTACCCCTCAAGGTCGAGGATGTCGCGGCCGAAACCGCCGCGCGGCACCTCGCGGGGCTCG
Organism: Micromonospora sp. DT53; assembly: GCF_049841535.1. Lineage (NCBI taxonomy): Bacteria > Bacillati > Actinomycetota > Actinomycetes > Micromonosporales > Micromonosporaceae > Micromonospora > Micromonospora sp. DT53. The sequence continues at coordinate 371,898 of NZ_JBNCKM010000004.1, read as the reverse complement.
GTCTCCTCGGTGAAGACCGCCGGATCCCGGAACGACACCCCGTACGCGGCGGTCGACGAGCGGACCACGAGCTTGCGCAGCCGGGGGGCCCGCTGGCAGGCGGCGAGCATCTGCATGCTGCCGATGACGTTCTGGTCCTTCATCGCGGACCGGCCACCGTGCTGCGGGTCGGGTGAGGTGACGAGCGCGAGGTGCACCACCGCGTCGACGTCCAGGTCGGCGAGGAGGCCGCCGAGCGAACCGTTGTCGACGCGGATCCGTTCGACCCGGTCCAGTAGGTCGGTGAACTCGGTGCCGGAGTCCGGTGCGTCGACCCCGATGACCCGTTCGATGCGCGGGTCGGCGGCCAGTCGGGCCGCCACGTGGGCACCCAGGTAACGGCCTACTCCGGTGACGACGACGACCCCCGGGGCACCTGAGGTGCCACCGGGGGTCATCTGACGCACCTACCCCGGCAGGATGGACCGAGCCGGGACGACCACGGCCTGATCACCTGAGCCTCCGGAGGTCGACAGTTTGGCAAGTGACGCCGAACGCCGGGCAGAGAGCCCGGCGGCGATCACTTGCCGAGACGGCGACGCTGGACGCGGGTCTTGCGCAGCAGCTTGCGGTGCTTCTTCTTAGCCATGCGCTTACGGCGCTTCTTGACCACCGAGCCCATACGACAGCCTTTCGATACAACGTGCGGGGCGGACCGGATGACACCACGCAGGTGGCGACGGCGACCGCTTGCGGACAACGGACCGGACCAGTCTGGGCGGCGGGGCGCACCGGTGGGGTCTCGGTCGGGCTCCAGGGTAGCCGGAGGGCGTCAGCCGGACCAACGCGCCCCCGTCGCGGCTGCCTTCGGCTCGCGACTGCGGCGCGCGCAAGCCCACTCCCTACGCCCACCGATGCCGGTCAGCCGGCAATCGGAGGGCGGTGTGGTGGCTCAGGCGGTCTCCTGAAAGGCGCCCCGGAGATATTCGTGCACCGCATGCTCGGGCACCCGGAATGACCGGCCGACCCGGACGGCGGTGAGTTCACCGCTGTGCACCAGGCGATAGACAGTCATCTTTGACACCCGCATGACCGTCGCCACTTCCGCGACGGTCAGGAACTTGACCTCCGACAGCCGTCCGTCGGACTGTGACCCGGCCATGGCTCACCGACCCATCCCATGCCCGGCGCGTGCCAACCCGACGGATGCTCCGGGCCGAGCCGGCGACGCGCGTGTTATCAGTACGGTAGCGGGACGGTTGTGACCGGCGCGATCCCTTCCTGCAACTGATCATGTTTCGGTGGTCGGTTCACCCGATCCGTGCTCCCGGTATCCGCCCGTCCGCGTCCGTCGTCCGGTTGTCCGGCGGTGCTCATTCGGTGCGCAACGCGACCACCGGGTCGAGACGGCCGGCGCGCTGGGCGGGAACCACCCCGAAGACGATGCCCACCACCGCCGACACGCCGAAGGCGAGCGCCAGCGACCACCAGGTGATCGCGGCCGGAATGGGCGACAGCGCGTCGACAAGCAGTGCGGTTCCCACGCCCAGCGCCATTCCGGTGAGCCCGCCGATCGTGGTGAGGAGTACCGCTTCCAGCAGGAACTGCACGCCGATGTCGCGGGGACGCGCGCCGACGGCCTTGCGCAGCCCGATCTCCCGGGTCCGTTCCCGCACGCTGACCAGCATGATGTTGGAGACGCCGACGCCACCGACGAGCAGCGAGATGCCGGCGATGGCGGCCAGCACGCCGGTGAGGACACCGAGGATGTCGCCGAGCACGCCGAGGATCTGCTGCTGGGTGACGGCGCTGAACTCGGTGTCCGGGTGACGGCGGTTCAGCTCGGCGACGATCCGTTCGCCCAACTCGTCGATCCGCTCCCGGTCCGGTGCCTTCACCGCGATGCCGTCGACCCGCTGGGTGCCCCAGAGACGCTGCGCGGCGGTCACCGGCACGTGCACCTCGTCGTCCCGGTCGACGCCGAGGCTCTGCCCGAGGGGCGCGAACACACCGATCACCCGGAACCGCACCCCGGCCAGCGCCACCTGCTGGCCGAGCGGGTCCCGGTCGGGAAAGAGCGCACGGGCGACCGAGTCGCCGAGCACCGCCACCCGTCGGCTGGTGTCCACGTCGGCGCCTGTGAGATAGCGTCCCCGCGCCAGCGACCGGGTGAACACCACCGGGGTCGTCTCCAGGACGCCCTGCACAGTGGTGAAGTCGGAGCGGGCGCCGGCCCGTGCGGTCGCCCCGGAGGCGACGGTGACCGCCACCCGGTCGGGGTCGCCGACCACCCGGGTGACGGCGTCCACGTCCTTGAGGGTCAGCGGCGAGACGACAGGCGCGTTGCCCACCTCGATCCGGCCGGGGACGATAAGCAGCAGGTTCGAGCCGAGGCCCTCGACCTGTTGCTCGACCTTCTGCTTGGTGCCGGTGCCGATGGCCACCAGCAGGACCACCGACGCCACCCCGATGATCACCCCGAGCATGGTCAGCGCGCTGCGCAGCCGGTTGGCCCGTAGGGCGTCCAGCGCCACCCGCCACGCCTCGGCGATCCTCACGCCGTACCTCCGGGTCGCTCGACCTCGTGCGGAAGGCGCCCGGTGGCTCCGGCGGCGCCACCGGAGCCACCGGACGGGTGCCCCGGACCGCTTCCGGACGCGGACCGGGGCTCCGCGCTGGGAGCGGGGACCAGTGTCGCAGGTCGACCGTGATCAACGGACAGCGGTCGATCATGGGCGGAGCGCGGGTCGGCGTCGTCCGCGCTCGCCGGGTCTGCGCTCGCGGCGCTGTCCGCCACGACCACCCCGTCGCGCATGGTGATCCGGCGGTGGGCGCGGGCCGCCACCTCCTGGTCGTGGGTGACCATCACCAGCGCGACCCCGGACTCCGCGTTCAACTGCTCCAACAGCTCCAGCACGGCGGCGCCGGTGACGCTGTCCAGGTTGCCGGTTGGTTCGTCGGCCAGCAGCACCGTCGGCTCGGTGACCAGCGCGCGGGCGATCGCCACCCGCTGCTGCTCACCGCCGGACATCTGGTTGGGCCGGTGGTCGAGCCGGTGCCCGAGGCCGACCCGGCCGAGCATCGCCGCCGCCCGCTCCCGCCGCTGCCGGGCCGACACCCCCCGATAGACCAGGGGCAACGCCACGTTCTCCACCGCCGACGTACGCGGCAGCAGGTGGAACGCCTGGAAGACGAAGCCGATCGTCTCGTTGCGCAGGGTCGCCATCTCCGGCGGGGCGAGGGCGTTGACGTCCCGCCCGCCGATCACCAGCCGACCACCGGTGGGCCGGTCCAGGCCACCGAGGAGGTGCATGAGTGTCGACTTTCCCGAGCCGGACGGGCCGACCAGGGCCACGTAGTCCCCCGGCTGCACGGTCAGCGACACCCCGCGCAGCGCCTCCACCGACACCCCGTCGAGCTGGTACGTCCGGGACACGTCCACCGCCTCGATGGCCGGAACCCGCTCCCCTGCCGGCGGATCTGCGACGGCGGATTCGCTCACTGGACTTCCTGGCCGTCGCGGACCTGGTCGGCGCCGCGCACCACGATCTGGTCGCCGGGCTGCACGCCGTTGAGGATCTGCACCAGGTCGGACCCCTGGACGCCCACCGTCACCGACGCCCGGCCCGCCTTACCGTCACGGACCACCCAGACGGTGTCCCGGCCGTCGGCGGAGAACACCGCCGAGGCGGGGACGGTCACCGCGTCGACGGCCTCGCGTACCCGTAGGTGCACGATCGCGTTCATGCCGGGGCGGGGCGTCGGGGCCGGCTCGTCCTCGGCCAGCTTCCCGGCACCCAGCGCGAGGCGTACCCGATAGGTGACCCCGCCCTGCGCGGAGCTGGTGGGGAGCACGTCGACCGACCGGACGACGGCGTCGTAGCCGGCGCCGGTCACGGCGTCCAACTCGACAGTGGCCGGCACACCGGCCTTGACCAACAGCACGTCGGTCTCGTCCACCTCGGCGAGCAGACCCAACTGCCCGGTGTCCACCACGGTCAACACCGGCGTGCCGGCGGTGACCTGAGCGCCGACCGCGACCGCGTCGTCCACGCCGGCCGGTGGTCCGCCCTGGCTGGGGGCCAGCACGGACGGGTCGAGGCCGGCCCCACCGGCCTGCTCCAACAGCCCGGCCAGGCCCCCGTTCGCGCCACCAGCGGCCCGGGTGCCGCCGGGCTGCACCACCCCGGCGATCGGAGCACGCAGGGTCAGCGCGTCGACCGTCGCCTTCGCCAGGTCGTACGCCTGCTGGGCCTGTAGCCGCTGCGCCGCGGAGAGCGCGCCGACGGCGGAACTCAACCCGTTGATCCCCCGCTGCACCGCACGAACCGCCTGGTCGGCGCTGCGCGCGGCGGCCGCGTACTGGTGTTGCGCGGACGTCACCTGGGTCAGCAGCGCGTCCCGCAACTGCGGGTCGGCGATCTTCTCGGCGGCCTTGCGGGCCGCGTCGAACGCCTCGTCGGCGGCCTTGTCGGTGCCGCGTCGACTGCTGGTCAGGCTGCCCGCCCCGACGCCTCGGCCGGCCCGCTTCGCGGCGGTCAGCGCCTCCTTCGCCTGCCGGAGGCGCTGTTGCGCGTTCGGTGAGTCGACCACGGCCAGCACCTGACCGCGCTTGACCCGCTGTCCTGGTTGGACGCGCAGGCTGGACAGGGTGCCGTCGGCGGGAGCGGTCAGGGTGGCGGCGGCGCGCGCGGTCACCGTGGCCGGGGCGTCGATCACCTCGGTGACCGGGTTGCGGGCGGCCGACGCCAGCGCGAGATCGGGCTCTTCGTCGCCGCAGGAGGCGGCGGTGGTGGCGGTGAGGACGGTGAGGACGACGACGGCGGTCAGGGCGACGAGCAGGCGGGGCCGCGTGGTGCTCGCGGGCCGTGGTGACTGAGGACGGCGCACCCATCGATGGTACGCACCGGCGCACCGCCCCCGAGCTGCGTCAGGCCGCGGTGGCGCGGACGTACGCGACGCACTCGTCGTGCAGCGTCGACCACTGCTCGCCGAACGCCTTCTCGGAGGCCGCGTCGATGGTCCTGCCGTCGTGCACAACGGTCTTGAAGAACGTCAGCAGCCGCAGCGGCCCGTACCTGTCGACGAGGTGCCGAACGGCCAGGTAGCCGATGCCGTAGCTGGCGGCGACCCGTTCGGCGGAGGCATCGTCGGCGGGGTTGATGCCCTCCAACTTGCCGTCCCAGCCGCCCCGGATCAGCTTGCGGACGTCGGCGATGCCCTCGTACCTGTCGACCGCCTGGCCGCCGGCACCGGCGAACTCGGCCAGGCCCTCCACCAACCACCAGGTGATCTTGCCCGGGTAGCCGCGCTCCGGCAACGACGCCGCGTGGGTCAGCTCGTGTCGGAGCAGGTCGTCGGTGCCGCTGTTGGAGAGCCCCTCGGCGTTGAGCACCACCTCGTGGTGGCCGCCGCCCACGGTCACCGCGTAACCGCCGGTCCATTCTGGGCGCTCCCCGCCGTACCAGCGCTGCCACTCGGTGCGCCCGGCGTAGAAGATCCGGTATCGGTCCGGCGGTGATCCGGTCACCGCGTACCCGTCGGCGACCTTCGCCGCAGCCTCGGCCTGCGCGAGCAGGCCGGGCAGTTTGCCGCGCAGTGCCGGGGTGGTGGCGACGATGGTCCGCGCGCCGATGGCGACCGCCAGGTCGCTGATCTCCCACGGTCGGGTGCCGGTCTCCACCGACTTGGATTCCTCCATGGCGACCATCCGGGGCTGGTCACCGTTCTCCCGCCACCGGGTGCCGATCAGCACCGGGCTGGGCCGGCAGTTCGGTGTGACGAAGCAGTACTGGAAGCGCACCAGCAGCCGCCACTCGCCGGGCTTGCCGATGATCGGCACGGGCAGGCCGCTCGGCTCGGCTCGCCAGCCGGTCACCTTGAGCTCGCGTAGTGCGGCGAAGCGTCGACGCAGGTCGTTGTGGGCGGCGGGATCGGCGACGGCGAGGAACCCGGCGCGGTCGCCGCCGAGCAGTGCCGCGGACTGCCTGTGGAGCTGGGCGGTGATCCGGTCGGACAACCCGCGGGCCACGGCGGTGGCCGGATCGTCGGCCGCCGAGGCGCCAACCCGGCTGACGGTGGGGCGCGCGCCTGTCTCCCGGATCACTCCGACGACGAGCGCTGCCGGCAGGCCGCAGCCCAGCAGCAGGACGACCACCACGAGAACCGTCCACAGCGGCCAGAGCCGCCGTGGTGCTGGCTGCTGCACCTCGTCAGTCACCCGCCGAAGGGTACGACCACTACCTGGATGCGGCGAGGCCGCCCCGGGCCGATCGGTCCGGCCGCCCGCTCACCCGCCGGCAGCCGGCCAGGAGCGGAACGAGATGTCCATGCTCGCGACCAACTGGTGGTACGAGCGGTCGACGTCGCGGGGCAGGCCGAAACCGCCCGCGGCCTCCAGGGTCACGAAGCCGTGCAGGGCGCTGCGCAGAGCGCGGGTAGCGTCCACCGCGTCGTCACCGGTGAGCCCGTACCCGCGCAACACCGCGAAGATGGCGCCGACGGCGCGTTCGCCCGCCTCGACGTGCTCCGGGTCGGCCGGGTCGGGGACCCGCTGGGTCGTCGGGTAGCGGCCCGGATGCCGGTGGGCGTAGTCGCGGTAGGCGGCTGCCATCGCTCGGAGCGCGTCGCCACCGGAGCGGCCGACGGCGGCGGTGGTCATCTCGGTGGCCAGCTCGGCGGTGGCCAGGGCGGCAAGCTTCTGGACCAGTGCGTCGGCCCCCCGCACGTGTTTGTAGAGGCTGGGCAACGCGACGCCGAGCCGGCTGGCGAGCGCGGCGAGGGTCAACTGCTGGAAGCCGACCTCGTCGGCCAGCCGGGCCGCCTCCCGTACGACGGTCTGCTGGTTGAGACCGACCCTAGGCACCGGCGCAGACCGCCAGGAAGCCGAGCAGTTCCTCGGCGGTGCGCTGCGGCTGGTCGGCGTGCGGGTAGTGGCCGGACTCCTCGATCATGCGGGCCTCGGCGGTGCCGAAGAGTCGCCGGGCGGCCCGCGCCTCGGCTCCCGGGTCGGGGAAGTCCGGGTCCTTTGATCCCATCAGCACCAGCACCGGTTGCCGCACCTGCGGGGCGCGGGCGGTCCAGTGCGGCTCGGCCGGTGCGATCACACCGCGCGTCGCGGCCATCCGGCCGGGCTCACGCAGGTTGGCCACCATGGCGCGGCGGTAGGCCGCGTCGTCGGCGGGTCGGTGCGCCGGGAACAGGCTGTTGTGGAACATCCCGAAGAGTCTGGGGCTGTGCAGCACGGACCACATCGCCATCCGCAGCAGCGGCTTGAGCTTCGGCTGACCGACGAACGCGCCGATCTGCACGATGCCGGTGACCAGCTCGGGCGCGTCGGTGGCGGCGAAGACCGCCGCGGCCGCGGCGGACGAGCTGCCGACCAGCACGGCCGGACCGGCGTCGAGGTCGCGGACCACCGCCAGCAGGTCCGCGCCGACCTCCGCCGGGGCGTACGTGGGCCAGCCGGTGCTGGACTCGCCGTGCCCCCGGACGTCGACCGAGGCGACCCGATGACCGGCGGCCACCAGCAGGGGCACGAGGTGCCGGAAGCTCGCCCTGTTCTCGCCCATGCCGTGCACGAGGACCACCAACGGCCCATCGCCCTGCGTCTCGTACGCGATGTGTCCGCCGTCCCGCCGCACCTGGCTAGTTCTCATAGCCTTAAAGCTAAGGTACTTAGCTAGAATTGGCAAGCCGAATACGTGAAACGGGCCGGCGGTGACCCGAGGGGTCGCCGCCGGCCCGTCGGCCGAACCGGAAGAACTACTTCTTGGAGATCAGGGCGCGGCCGAAGAAGACCAGGTTGGCCGGGCGCTCGGCGAGCCGGCGCATCAGGTAGCCGTACCACTCGTCGCCGTACGGGACGTAGGTGCGCACGGTGTAACCCTCGCCGGCCAGCCGGGCCTGCTCCTCGGGACGGATGCCGTAGAGCATCTGGAACTCGAAGCGCTCCGGCCCCCGGTCGAACCACCGCGCCCGGTCCTCACCGATGGCGATCATCCGAGGGTCGTGGGTGGCCAACATCGGGTACCCGTCGCCGGACATCAGGATGTTCATGCAGCGGACGTACGACTTGTCCACCTCACGGGCCGACTGGTACGCCACCGACTCCGGCTCCTTGTAGGCGCCCTTGCACAGCCGCACCCGCGACCCGGCCGAGGAGAGCTCCCGGCAGTCCGACTCGGTCCGACGCAGGTACGCCTGGAGCACCGCGCCGGTCGACGGGAAGTCCTTGCGCAGCCGGCTCAGCACCTCCAGCGTCGAGTCCGTGGTGGTGTGGTCCTCCATGTCCAGGGTGACAGTGGTGCCCGCCGCGTCGGCCGCCGCGCAGATCGCCCGCGCGTTGTCGTACGCCAACTGCTCGTCGAACATCTGGCCGAGGGCGGAAAGCTTCACGCTCACCTCGGCGGCCGGGGTGAGCCCCGCGGCGGCGAGCATCTTCAGCAGTTTCAGGTATTCGTCCCGGGTGGCGGTGGCCTGCTCGGGGCGGACAGTGTCCTCACCGAGGTGGTCGAGGGTGACCGCGAGGCCGTCGTCGACGAGTTCGCGGGTCGCGCGCAACGCGTCGTCGGTGGCGGCGCCGGCGACGAACCGGCGGACGACGTCCCGGGTGTACGGGGCGGTCGCTACGAGCCGCTCGACCTGGGATGACCGGGAGGCGGCGAGGATGACGGAACGGAGCATGAGCCGAGCGTAACGCCCCTGCCAGGGCCCCCGCCGAGGGGCGGCGGGGGCAGTTCGACCCGGGGGCGGGGCGGCGGCGGTGGCGTCGATCGGCTACAACGATGCCGTGGACCAACGCCCCCGCCGCCGGCTCCGGTCGGCCTCCGTGCAACTCGGCGCGCTCACCGCTCTGGCGCTCGCCCTCTCCGGCTGCAACATGACCTCGGACGACGACGATGACGACGACTGCGCCCTCGGGCCGGTCGGCGGCGGCGAAACCGTGGCGCTGGCGATGCGGGTCACCGACCCGGCCGCCGGTCGCACCGCCCCGGAGCCGACCACCGCGGCCCTGCCCGAACGCGGCGGGTTCGGCACCCACCTCGCCGCCTGCGGCGGCTGACGTGCGCCGCGAGACGGTCACGCCGCGCCCCGACTGGGACGCCACCATCCGCTCGCAGGGGCTTGTCTACGTCGACACCGAGCTGCCCGACGGCGGGATCATGTCGTACTGGGACGAGACCGCCGCGTACGTCTTCGACCTGGACGAGGTGCTGCGGCTGGAGGAGGCCACCGAGGAGTTGCACCGGATGTCGGTGGCCGCCGCCGAGCACGTGGTGGCAACGCGCCGGTACGCCGACTTCGGCATCCCGGAGTGGGCGGCCGAGGCGGTGGCCCGGTCGCTACGCGAGGCGCCACCGACCCTGTACGGGCGCTTCGACCTCGCGTACGACGGCACCTGGCCCCCGAAGATGTTGGAGTACAACGCGGACACCCCCACCGCGCTGGTCGAGGCGAGCATCATCCAGTGGTACTGGCTGGAGCAGACCCGGCCGGAGCTGGACCAGTGGAACAGCCTGCACGAGCGGCTGGTCGGCGCCTGGGCCAAGATCGGCGCCGGGCTGCACGACCCCCTGGTGCACGTGCTCTGGTCGAACGAGGAGGAGTCCGGCGAGGACCACATGACCGCCGGCTACCTCGCCGAGACCGCCCGGCAGGCCGGCCTGACCGTCGAACTCCAGCCCATCCAGGAGATCGGCTGGGACGGCCGACGCTTCGTCGACGCCGACGACCGCCCGGTGACCACCTGCTTCAAGCTCTACCCGTGGGAGTGGATGCTGGCCGAGCCGTACGGGCCGGCGGCCCTGGCCCCGGGCACCCCGACCACCTGGATCGAGCCGGCCTGGAAGCTGCTGCTCTCCAACAAGGCGCTGCTCGCGGTCCTCTGGGAGCTGTACCCCGGCCACGAGTACCTGCTCCCGGCGTACCTGGACTCGCCGCGCGGGATGCCGGAGTACGTCGCCAAGCCACTGCTCGGCCGCGAGGGCGGATCGGTACGCATCGTCACCGCCGAGGAGGAGATCACCAACCCGGGGATCTACGGTGACGAGGGCTGGTGCTACCAGGAGTTCCGGGCGTTGCCACAGTTCGCCGGCAACCGGATGGTGCTGGGCAGCTGGATCGTCGACGGCGAGTCGGCGGGCGTCGGTGTGCGGGAGAGCGCGAGTCTGATCACCGACGGCTACGCGCGGTTCCTTCCGCACTACATCGACGCGCCGCGCACCCTCTGAGTCGTCTACCGTTGGGGCGTGAACTTCGACGCGTACGCCCGGACCGGCGTTGACCTGGTCAACGCCCGCCTGGACGACCTCGACGACCTGCGGGCCCTCTTCCCCGACGAGAACGCCTGGATGCGCGACGAGGTCGCGGACCGGGACGTCGCGATTTTCCGCCGGGCGCAGAAACGGCTGCGCGACGTCTTCGAGTACGGCACCTCGGGGCGGGATGGCCAGGCGGTCACCGAGCTGAACGCGCTGCTTGAGGCGTTCCCGGTGCAGCCGCGCATCTCCGGGCACGACTCCAGCGACTGGCACATGCACGTGACCAGTCGGGGCGCCTCGGTCAGTGCCGAATACCTGGCCGGCGCGGTCTGGGGGCTGTCGGTCTGGCTCTGCGAGTATGGCAGCGCCCGGTTCGGGGTCTGCGCCGACGAGCGGTGCGGCAACGTCTACCTGGACACGTCGTCCAACTGCTGCCGGCGGTTCTGCTCGGAGCGCTGCGCCACCCGCTCGCACGTCGCGGCGCACCGGGCCCGCAAGCGGGCGGCGGTCGGCGAGCAGGTGCCGGTCGCCCCGCAGCCGACCTCCGCCGTCGACTCCCTCTCGCCGGTCAGCTGACACCGCCGACCGCCCGTCGTAGGCGGACGGGTCAGGCGTCGACAGGTGACGACGCGGTCAGGTGCTGGCGGGCGAACTCCAGGGCGGTGCGCAGGTCCGCCTCGCGCACGGCGCGGCTCTTCGCGCCCCGGGTGGCGACCTCCACCGCCACCGCCCCGGTGAAACCCCTGCCGGCCAGCGAGGAGAGCAGCTCCCCGCAGGGCTGGGTGCCCCGCCCGGGCACCAGGTGCTCGTCGCGGCCCTCGCCGGTGCCGTCACCGAGGTGCACGTGCGCCAACCCGGCGCCCATCCGGTCGGCCATCTCCAGGGGGTCGCTGTGCGAAGCCGCGCAGTGCGACAGATCCAGGGTGTACGACGGGTAGCCGGCGTCGGTCGGATCCCAGCCGGGCACGTACGGGACGAACTGCCGACCCGCCATCCGCACCGGGTACATGTTCTCCACCGCGAAGCGCAGCCCGCTGAACCGGTCCGCGACCGTGGCCAGACCCTCGGTGAAGTTGCGCGCGTAGTCCCGCTGCCAGGTGAACGGTGGGTGCACCACGACTGTCGGCGCGCCAAGCGTCTCGGCCAGCTCCGCGGCCTTGCGCAGGCGCTGCCACGGGTCCGGGCTCCACACCCGCTGGGTGACCAGCAGGCAGGGCGCGTGCACCGAGAGCACCGGGACGCCGTAGTGCGTGGAGAGGCCGCGGAGCGCGCCGGCGTCCTGGCTGACCACGTCGGTCCAGACCATCACCTCGACGCCGTCGTAGCCGAGCGCCGCGGCCAGTTGGAACGCCGCCGCGGTCGGCTCGGGAAAGACCGACGAGCTGGACAGGAGCACGGGAACGCGGGAAGTCACATCCGCCAGCGTAGCCCGACAGCGCAGTAGGCATCGTGACGAGCGCCGGCAAACCGACCGAAAACGGCGGCCGGGTCAGATCGGTTCGAGTTGATCCAGCCGGCGGAGGATGACGCCCTCCCGCAGCGCCCACGGGCAGATGTCCAGCGAGTCCAGATCCAGGCGGCGCATCACCGCCTCGGCGACCACGGCACCGGCCAGCAACTGGTGGGCCCGACCCGTGCTGACCCCCTCCAGTTCCATCAACTGCGCCGGCGGGATGTGCCGGATGAAGCCGATGACCTGCCGCAGGCCGGCCCGGGTCAGGCTGCGTCGCACCCACAGCCCGGAACCGGACGGGGCCGCCCCGGCCAGTCGAGCCAGGGTGCGGAACGTCTTGGAGGTGGCCACCGCCCGACCCCAGCCCACCTCCGTCATCTGGTCGACGACCTTGTCCAACCGGCCGTCCACGTACTCCCGAAGCTTGTCGACGGCCTCCGCCGACGGCGGTGCCGCACTGCCCGGATCGACCCGCAGCCGCTCGCGGGTCAGCCGACCGGCCCCGAGCGGCAGGGAGACCGCGACGTCCGGGTCCTCGTCGATGCCGGCGGCGATCTCCAACGAGCCACCACCGATGTCCAGCACCAACAGCCGCCCCGCCGACCAGCCGAACCACCGCCGTACGGCCAGGAACGTCATCCGCGCCTCGTCCGCCCCGGAGAGCACCGCCAGGCGTACGCCGGTCTCGTCCCAGACCCGGGCCAGCACCTCGGCCGCGTTGGTGGCGTCACGTACCGCGGACGTGGCGAACGCGATCAGGTCGTCGGCCTCCAGCCCGGCGGCCGCCGCCTTGGCCATGCCCACTGCCTTGACCAGGCCGTCCGCACCCGCCTCGGTCAGCGCGCCGTCGGGGCCGATCTGCTCGGCCAGCCGGAGCACCACCTTCTCGGAATGCGCGGGCCACGGGTGCGCGCCGTGGTGCGCGTCCACCACGAGGAGGTGGACCGTGTTGGATCCGACGTCGAGGACACCCAGTCGCATGGTGAAGACCATAGGGCAACACGTTTGCGCGGCTCACCGGCCTGCGGACGTCACCGCGCGTACGCTGGGCCGGGTGACGATGGAGCTCCGTGTGCTGGTGGACGACCCGGGTGACCCGCGCAGCCGCGAGGTGCCTCTGGACTTCCCTCGGGAGTGGATCGAGTTCAGCGACCCGGCCGACGAGACGCACCTGATCCGGGCCGACCTGACCTGGCTGCTCTCCCGCTGGACCTGCATCTTCGGCAAGGGCTGCCACGGGATCATCGCCGGCCGCGCCGCCGACGGTTGCTGCTCGCACGGGGCGTTCTTCACCGACTCGGACGACGAGAAGCGGGTTCGCAACGCCGTCCGGCGGCTCGCCCCGTCGACCTGGCAGCATTTCCGGCGCGGGTTCAAGAACTGGACCGACGAGGACACCATCGACGGCAAGAGCCCGGCCCGCCGCACCGCCACCCAGGGCGCCGACGGTCCGTGCGTGTTCCTCAACGACGCCGACTTCGCTGGCGGGGGCGGTTGCGCCCTGCACGCGCAGGCGCTGCGCGACGGGGTGCACCCGTTGGAATACAAGCCGGACGTTTGCTGGCAGCTGCCGATCCGCCGAGATCAGGACTGGGTGAAACGGCCGGACGACAGCAAGGTGCTGGTCTCCACCCTGTCCGAGTTCGACAGGCGGGGCTGGGGCGCCGGCGGGCACGACCTGGACTGGTGGTGCACCTCCTCGACGGACGCGCACGTCGGCACCGAGCCGATGTACCTGTCGTACGGGCCGGAGTTGACCGCCCTGATCGGCGCTGCCGCGTACGAGCGGCTGGCCGAGCTGTGCGCCGCCCGGGTGAAGCAGGGCCTGGTCGCCCCGCACCCCGCCGACGAACTCTGACGGATCTTGGTAGCGCGGCCGGTGCACGCCGTCGTCGTCACCGCGATCGACGACTACCTGACCCGGCGCAACGCCAAGGAGCTCGGCGATCTCGCGGACGAGATCATCGAACGCCACGCCACGCCGCTCGCTCGCCTGGCGGAGTGATGACAGTCGTCCGTTATCCCACGCTCGCTGACGTGGCCGGCATCGCCCGCAGGCTCGCCACAATGGATTTCGTGCGTCGGCTGCCGGCATGCCGGCCCATCCCCACTACCTGTAGAGCTGCCCCAACAATGGGGCGCCGAGCGGCGCGCCTCTTCAGCCCTGACGAGCGCCACGCGCTTGCGCCGCCCCACACCCGGGGCAGCTCTACAGGCGGAGGAGGACACACCCCAGCCGCCGTCCGGACAGGCCGGAGGGGGCCTGCGTCGAGCGCAGACCCCCTCCGGGTACGCCGATCACGGCTCGAACTTGTAGCCCAGACCCCGGACCGTCACGATGAAGCGCGGCGCGGACGGCTCCGGCTCGATCTTGGAACGCAGCCGCTTGACGTGCACGTCCAGCGTCTTGGTGTCACCGACATAGTCGGCACCCCAGACCCGGTCGATGAGCTGGCCGCGGGTGAGCACCCGGCCCGCGTTGCGCAGCAGCAGCTCCAGCAGTTCGAATTCCTTCAGCGGCAGCTGCACGGCCCCGCCGTCGACGGTCACCACGTGCCGCTCGATGTCCATCCGCACCGGGCCGGCGGCCAGCGTCGGCGCGCCCGCCTCAGCCACCTCCGGGCTCTGCCGGCGCAGCACCGCCCGGATCCGGGCGACCAGTTCCCGCGGCGAGTACGGCTTCGTGACGTAGTCGTCGGCGCCGATCTCCAGCCCGACCACCTTGTCGATCTCGCTGTCCCGGGCGGTGACCATGATGATCGGCACGGCGGAGCGCTGCCGCAACTGCCGGCAGACCTCGGTTCCCGACATCTCCGGCAACATCAGGTCGAGCAGCACGATGTCGGCGCCGGTCCGGTCGAACTCGGTGAGGGCGTCGGTGCCGGTCGCGGCGACCGAAACCTCAAAGCCCTCCTTACGGAGCATGTACGACAAGGCGTCGGAGAACGACTCCTCGTCCTCGACCACGAGAACGCGGCTCAACGGGGATTTCCTTTCCATTTGCTGTCAGACCTGCCGTAGCCCAGTCGGACCGGAGTCGATCCCAACCGGCGGCAGTGTCGCCAGGAGGTCGTCCGGTGGACTGGCGGGCAGCCGGAGGGTGAACGTCGATCCACCACCAAGAGTGCTCGACACCTCGACCCGTCCGCCATGGTTGCTCGCAATGTGTTTCACGATCGCCAGGCCGAGCCCGGTGCCGCCGGTGGCACGCGAGCGGGCCTGGTCGGCCCGGTAGAACCGCTCGAAGATCCGGTCCACGTCGGTGGGGGCGATACCGATGCCCTGGTCGGCGACGGCGACCTCGACGTGCTCGTCGTCGCCCCGGAGGGTCACCCGCACCGTGGTGTCCTCGCCGGAGTAGTTGATGGCGTTCTCCACCAGGTTCGCCACCGCCGTGGCGAGTTGGGAGTCGCTGCCGTACGCGGTGAGACCACGCTGCCCGTCCACGGCCACCGCGACACCCCGGGCGGAGGCTGTGGTGCGGGTCCGGTCGACCACCTCGGCGATCACCCAGTCCAGCGCGACCGGCTCCGGTGGTGGCTGCGGCTCCGCCCCCTGCAACCGGGTCAGCTCCAGCAACTCCTGCACCAACCGGCCCAACCGGGTCGACTCGTGCTGGATCCGTTCGGCGAACCGGCGGGCCGCCACCAAATCCTCGGAGAGGTCGGGGGCCGCGGCGTCGGCCGGCTCGGTCGCGTCCAGCAACGCCTCGGCGAGCAGTTGCAGGGCCCCGATCGGGGTCTTGAGCTCGTGGCTCACGTTGGCCACGAAGTCGCGTCGTACCCGGGTCAGCCGGTGCGACTCGGTCACGTCGACCGCCTCGACCGCGATGACGCCGTTGCCGAGACCCATCGCCCGCAGGTGCACGCCGAGCGGGTTCTCCCCCGCGCTGTCGCGACCCCGGGGCAGGTCCAGCTCGATCTCGCGCCGCACGCCGGTGCGTCGCACCTGGCCGGCAAGGGTACGGATCAGCGGGTGCGCGGCGATCGAGCCGGGGGTGCTGCCGGTACGCAGGAGCCCCATCGCGCGGGCGGCCGGGTTGATCAGCACGGGGACGTCGTCGTTGTCCAGAACCACGACACCGGCCCGGAGCGAGTCGATCGTCCGGCGGCCGAGCCCGGCCTGCTGCTCGTCGGCTATCGCGGGCCTCCCCCTGCTCCAGCGGAAGCTGACGCTCCCTGTCGACGTGGAGCGACCGTCCCGCCTCGGCAGGAACCGGGGCAGCAGCAGACCGGCGGCCATCCCGGCCACCAACGCCACGGCCACCACGACCGCCATCGCCCACTCCACCCGGCGATCGTAGGGTCATTGTTAACCTGGCTACCACACAGAACGGGACGAACTACCCTCACTTACGGAAGTGTTCACCCCCACGTCTGGCGTCGTTCACCGTGGTTCATCCGGCATCCGCCCGCGCGCCCTACCGTTGGCGTCGCACCTGCTCAACCCCTGCGCCGGCACCCGTCGGCGGCGACCGACCACAGGACGTGATGATGCGCGACGAGTTCCGGGCCGACCTCCAGATCGTCAGCCAACTGCTGGTGGACATGGCGGAGGGCGTCCGCGCCGCCATGCGCCAGGCCACCCGGGCCCTGCTCACCGCCGACCGGCAGGCCGCCGAGACGGTCATCGAGCGGGACGCCGAGATCGACGACCTCTACCGGCACGTCGAGGAGCGGGTCTGTGACCTGCTCGCCCGACAGGCGCCGGTCGCCTCCGACCTCCGGGCGATGATCACCGCGCTGCACGTGGCCGCTGACCTGGAGCGGATGGGCGACCTCGCCGAGCACGTGGCGAAGACCGCGCTGCGCCGGCACCCCTCCCCCGCCGTCCCGGCCGAGCTGCGGACCGTCTTCACCGAGATGTCCGAGATCGCCGACCGGATGGCCGTGAAGATCGGTTCGGTGCTGGCGAAGCCCGACGCCGACCTTGCCGGCGAACTGGACCGCGACGACGACGCCATGGACGAGCTGCACAAGAACCTGTTCGCGGTGCTGCTCGGCGACGACTGGCCGTACGGGGTGGAGACGGCGATCGACGCCACCCTGCTGGGCCGCTTCTACGAGCGCTTCGCCGACCACGCGGTCAACGCCGGCGAGCACGTGATCTACCTGATCACCGGGGAGAGCTCACCCAGCAGCAACTGACCGGCAGGGAAGGGGCCCCTCGCATCGCTGTCCGCGATGACGAGGGGCCCCTTTGCTGGTGGCTCAGCGGCCCTGGTTGGCCACCGCCGCGGCGGCTGCCTTCGCAGCGGTCGGGTCGAGGTAGGTGCCGCCCAGGGTGAGCGGGCGCAGGTGCGGGTCGAGGTCGTAGCGCAGCGGGATGCCCGTCGGGATGTTCAGCTTGGCGATCGCCTCGTCGGAGATCTGGTCGAGGTGCTTGACGAGGGCGCGCAGCGAGTTGCCGTGCGCGGCCACCAGCACCGTCCGGCCGGCCAGGATGTCCGGCACGATCGAGTCGTACCAGTAGGGCAGCATCCGGTCGACGACGTCCTTGAGGCACTCGGTGCGCGGCATCAGCTCGGTCGGCAGCAGCGCGTAGCGCGGGTCACCGACCTGCGACCACTCGTCGTTGTCGTCGATCGGCGGCGGTGGCGTGTCGTACGACCGGCGCCAGAGCATGAACTGCTCCTCGCCGTACTCGTCGAGGGTCTGCTTCTTGTTCTTGCCCTGCAGGGCGCCGTAGTGGCGCTCGTTGAGCCGCCACGACCGGCGCACGGCGATCCAGTGCCGGTCGGCGGCGTTGAGCGCCAGCTCGGCGGTGCGGATGGCACGGCGCATCACGCTGGTGTGCACGACGTCGGGCAGCAGGCTGTGCTCGCGCAGCAGCTCCCCGCCGCGCCGCGCCTCGCCCTCGCCCTTCTCGGTCAGGTCGACGTCCACCCAGCCGGTGAAGAGGTTCTTGGCATTCCAGTCGCTCTCACCGTGTCGCAGCAGGACCAGCGTCCCGACGGTGGGCCCTTCGCTCGCAGTCATGCGGATCATCCTGCCTCAACCGCCCGGCGGACACGCGGGCAGCCGTCGTGACGACCACCACGTGAAAAACCTGATGACCAGCGGATCCGCCCGCCACTAGGGTTGTAAGGCACGTCAGACACATCGGTCATTACTTGCAAGCGGGGCGCCATATGCGGACGATGCGGAGTTGGTTCCGGGACACCACCGGCGGATTGCCGACCACCTTCTGGTACCTGTGGTCCGGCACGCTGATCAACCGGCTCGGCTCGTTCGTTCTCGTCTTCCTCGCCATCTACCTGACCCAGGAACGTGGTTTCTCGGCCTCGCAGGCCGGCCTGGTGATCGGCCTCTGGGGTGTCGGTGGGGCGTTCGGCACGACCGCCGGCGGCGCTCTCGCCGACCGGTGGGGTCGCCGGCCGACGCTGCTCACCGCCCACGTGGGCGCGGCGGCCATGATGCTCGGCCTCGGGCTGGCCCGGGACCTCTGGGCGGTGGCGCTGGGCGCGCTGCTGCTCGGCGTCTTCGCCGAGGCGGCCCGGCCCGCCTTCGGAGCCATGATGATCGACGTGGTGCCGGCGAAGGACCGGCTGCGCGCCTTCTCACTCAACTACTGGGCGATCAACCTGGGCTTCGCCTGCGCCGCCGTCCTCGCCGGCCTCGCCGCCCAGGCCGACTACCTGCTGCTGTTCGTGGTCGACGCGGGCACCATGCTGATCACCGCGCTGATCATCTTCAGGAAGGTGCCGGAGACCCGACAGGCCGGCCCCGCCGTCACCGCCGCGACGGAGGCGAGCCCGCGCGGCGCCCTGCGCACGATCCTCACCGACCGGGTCTACCTCGGCTTCGTGGCCCTCAACCTGTTCGCCGCGCTGGTGTTCCTCCAGCACATCTCGATGCTGCCGATCGCGATGGGCGACGACGGTCTGAGCCCGGCCACCTACGGCTCGGTGATCGCGCTCAACGGCATCCTCATCGTGGTCGGTCAACTCTTCGTACCCCGACTGATCCGGGGACGGAGCCGCTCGCACGTGCTCGCGCTGGCATCCGTGGTGATGGGCGTGGGGTTCGGGCTGACCGCGTTCGCCGGCACCGCCTGGTTCTACGGGCTGACCGTGCTGATCTGGACGGTCGGCGAGATGCTGAACTCGCCGTCCAACTCGACACTGATCGCCGAGCTGTCCCCGGCCGAGTTGCGCGGTCGCTACCAGGGCGTGTTCTCCCTCTCGTGGCAGATCGCCGGGGCCAGCGCGCCGATCCTCGGCGGCCTGGTGCGCGAGCACGCCGGCAACGACACGCTCTGGTACGGCTGCGCCGCGCTCGGCCTGCTGACCGCGGTGGCCCACCTGGTGTCGGGGCCGGCCCGGGAGCGGCGTGCGGCCGCGCTGCGCCGCTCCGGCGAGGCACTGGCACCGACCACCGCCCCCCGGGCGGCACAGCCCGTCGAGGCGTGACGACTGGCGCGACGGTCCCGGAGTTTCTACTGTGCGGTGGAAACAGTTAACAACCTGAACTGTCGGGAGGTCGGGTGCACGCCCTGCGGCGCTGGTGGCACGACACCGCAGGCGGGCTCCCCGCCACCTTCTGGTACCTGTGGGCCGGCCTGCTGATCAACCGGGCCGGCGCCTTCGCCATGCTGTTCCTGTCGCTGTACCTCACCGACGTACGCGGCGCGAGCGAAGCCCTCGCCGGGACCGTCGTCGGCGCGTACGGGGCCGGCGGGGCGGCCGGCGTACTGCTCGGCGGGGTGCTCGCCGACCGGTGGGGCCGCCGGGCCACCCTGCTCGCCGCGCACCTGGCCACTGTCGGCCTGATGGTCGCGCTCGCCTTCACCAAGCCCCTGCTGCTGATCGCGGTGCTCTCCGCGCTGATCGGCGTGGTCCACTCGATGCCCAGCCCGGCGTTCGTGGCGGCGATCGTCGACGTGGTGCCCGCCGAGCGTCGCTCACGCGCGTTCAACCTTCAGTTCTGGGCGTTCAACCTCGGCATGGCGGTCGCCTCGCTACTCGCCGGGGTCCTGGCCGAGGCCA
Source organism: Micromonospora sp. DT53 (assembly GCF_049841535.1). NCBI lineage: Bacteria > Bacillati > Actinomycetota > Actinomycetes > Micromonosporales > Micromonosporaceae > Micromonospora > Micromonospora sp. DT53. The sequence goes on along the minus strand of NZ_JBNCKM010000004.1, from coordinate 352,217 downwards.
GCTTCACGGCGCTGTTCCTGGTCGACGCGGGCGCCACCCTGACCGCCGCCGTGGTGATCGGCTGGAAGGTGCCCGAAACCCTGCGGCTGGCCCGGTCGACGGCCGACCTCCCGCCGGCCACCCGCCCGCCGAGGTCCGCCCGCGCCCGCCGGCCCGGACTGCACACCGCCCTCACCGACCGCACCTTCCTGGTCTTCGTCGGGCTCACCTTCGTGCTGGCCGTACTCACCATGCAGACGTCGACGATCATGCCGCTGGCCATGCGCGCGGACGGCCTGGGCCCATCGGCGTACGGGCTTGTGGTCGCGCTCGGCGGCGCGCTGATCGTGGTGGGGCAACTGTTCGTGCCCAGGCTGATCGACCGGCACCGCAAGGACGTCGTGCTGGCCGCCTCCACCGCGCTGCTCGCGCTCGGCTTCGGGGCGCTCGCCCTCGCCGACGAGCTGGCCATCTACCTCGGTGCCGCAGTGGTCTGGACGGTCGGCTCGATGCTCGCCGCTCCGCCGAACGCGCAGATCAACGCGGACCTGGCACCACCGCAGCTACGGGCGCGCTACCAGTCGGTCTTCTACCTGACGTTCCCGGCCGCGGCGTTCGTCGCGCCCACCCTCGGCGGGGTGAGCCTCCAGCACCTCGGCGACCGGCACTGGCTGATCGTGGGTGGGCTGGGTCTCCTGGCCGCACTCGGGCACCTGCTCGCCGGACCACCCCGGGAGCGGCACATCGCCGCGCTGCGTCGAGTCGCCGACCCGGAGCCGAAAACCGCCGCAGACCGCGTAGCGACCGGGTGACCCACGCAAAGCGCCCACCACGTCCCTGAGGTCGTGGTGGGCGCCCGCCGGTGGGGCCGGCGGCGGCGGGCAACACTCACCCCCGTAAGCATCGCCCGCTCACGCCGCCGGTCCTAACAGGTGGGCACCGTCCCCCAACGGTTAATCCACCCGTCCCCTCGCGCCTCGTCTGGTGCGCAGATCTGATCGATCCGCCGCTCCCCCGAACGTTTCCAAACGTGGCGCGGTGCAATAAAGCTAGTTCGCCCGGATTCTGGATTCAACCCGGAACGGCTGTCTCGCCGGTCACAACTGGCGAGTATCCGCTGCTCCGGCCTCGTCCGTTGGCAACAGCCGGGTACCCGTCGGCCATTCCCGCAAACACCTCAACCGTCTTCCCGATCGGGTGACTCGGTCCGGAAGAAGCTGCTCTGCCGGCCGTCCCGCAGCTGTTCCTGATAAATCAGATTCAGTCGTCGCAGGTCAAAGGTGTAGAACCACTCATCCCAGGTGATCTCTCGGATCCGGCTGCTTTCCCGGTATCCGGGAATGTTGAAGGTCAACACACCCGCCCGGCCATCCCGCTCGGTGCCGGCGATGGTCGCCGGCCTCGCCCCCCGCTCCCGGGCCCAGCGCTGGATCACCTCGTGGTTCGTCGTGATCAGACTCCGCCCCGGCCGCTCCGGCCGGTCCATGGGCGACGAGATCACCTGCGAACTGCGGACCGACCGGCCGGTGCCCCGTCCGGTCCGGATCCCGCCGGCCGTCGTCCCGCCACCAGTCGACGGCGTCAGCGTGCGCTTGGCCGCCGCCCTCTTCGCCGGCGCCGTGCGCTTGGCCGCCGCCCTCTTGGTCGGTGCCGTGCGCTTGGCCGCCGCGCTCTTGGTCGCCGTCGCGCGCTTCGCCGCCGCGCTCTTGGTCGGTGCCGTGCGCTTCGCCGCCGGACGGGCCGGCGCCTTCTTCGCCGGCGCCTTCTTCGCCGGCGCCGTACGCGCCGTCGCCGTCTTGCGGGCCGCCGTGGTCTTCCGCGCCGCCGCGGTCTTGCGGGCGGCCGTGGTCTTACGGGCCGCCGTGGTCTTACGGGCGGCCGCGGTCTTACGGGCGGCGGTCGTTCTGCTCGCTGCCGTGGTCTTGCGGGCGGCCGTTGGCCTCGCCGCCGCCGTCGTCTTCTTCGCGGCGGTCGCCTTCTTCGCCGGTGCCCTCTTCGCCGCCGCCGTCGACTTCCGCGTGGCGGTCGCCTTCGTCACGGCGGCCCGCTTCGCGGGCGCGCTCTTGTTCGCCGGCGCGGCCTTCGCGCGGCTCGCTGCCGGCCTGGCTGCCGACTTCTTGGTGGCGGCCGCACGACCCGCCGACGCCCGACTGCCGGTGGCCCGGCCCGACGGGCCGGTGCTGCTCCGACCCGCGCCGGCCCGCATCGAGCGCACCAACTGTTTCACCAGGTCCGGCTTGCGCATTGCGGAGATCCCGGAGACCCCGCGTTTGCGCAACTGCCCGCGGATGTCGTCCACCCGCATCCGGGAGATATCCGACTCGGAGACTCCGGGCGTACCCGGTGTCTGGTTGCCGGCCTGTCGCTTGGTCCTGGTCGCAGTCGCGCCGCGACCTGAGCTGTTCCGCTGAGCCATGGGACGCTCCGCTCCTTGGCACTCCGTCATCGGCGCGCGGGGGTCCCTTGCCGCACCGCGCGGTGCGGCATACCCGTCAGGAGCACTCCGAACCACAGTCGACTCGCCAAGGTCATGCTGGATCCAGGATCGAGTGGCTGCGTCAGGCTGGTTCGGGGCCGGTGCCGGAGGGCTCGAAGAGGTGGGCGAAGGCCGCCAGGTTGGCGGTCGACTCGCCCCGCTTGACCCGCCACTCGTACTCACGCCGGATCGAACTGCCGAACCCGATCTCCAGCATCGTGTCGAACGACTCGTCGGCGTACGTGAGCACGGCGCCGAGCAGTCGATCCAACTCGTCGGCGTCCACGCCGGCCGGGTTGACCCGACCGGTCAGGTACACGTCGCCGACCGCGTCGGTGGAGAACGAGACGCCGTACATCCGGGCGTTGCGCTGCAACAACCAGGCCCACAGCTCCTCGCGGCGCTCGTCCGGTTGGCGCATCACGAACGCCTCGACCCGCAGCGCGTGCTCGCCGACGATCAGGTTGCAGATCGTCTTGAGCTTGTGGGTGCCCGGCAGCGTCACCGCGTACGAGCCGGGGCCGGTCGACTCCCAGGCCAGGTCCCGCTCGACGCAGACCGACTCGATCAGGGTCGCAAGATCGCTCTTGGGGCTCACCGGACCCACTCTACGACCGACCCGGCCCGCGCACCGGGTGGCGACCGACGCCCGGGGTCACCAGGAGCAGGAGAGCGCCGGATCGCACGCCAGGTCCGCCGCGAGCCGGGCACGGTGCGCGGCGATCGCCTCGCCGTAGACCCCGAGCAGACCGGCGACCGTACGGTCCCAGGAGAAGTGCCGTGCGTGCTGCTCGGCACCCCGGGCGAGCACCGACCGGAGGGCCCGGTTCGGCAGCAGGTTGCCCAGCGCACGGGCCCAGTCGACCGGGTCGTGACCGTCGATCAGTACGCCGCTGACCTGATCCCGGACGGCGGTGACCAGCCCGCCGACGGCGGCGGCCAGCACCGGCGTACCGCAGGCCTGCGCCTCCAGGGCGACCAGCCCGAACGATTCGTTGTGCGACGGCACCGCGACCAGATCCGCCGCCCGGTACAGGGCCGGAAGGTCGTCCCCGGTGAGCGGCGGCAGGAACCGCACCCCGTCGGTGACCCCGAGCTTGCCGGCCAACTCGATCAGGGCGGTCGGCCGGTCCAGTCCACTGCCGCTGGGCCCACCGCAGATCACCACGGTCACCTGGTCGGCCAGTGCCGGATCGCGCTCCCGCAACGCGGCGATCGCGCGGATCAGCACGTCGGGGGCCTTGAGCGGCTGGATTCGACCGACGAAGGCAACCACGTACCCGTCGACTGGAAGCCCCAGCCGGCGACGGGCCTGGCGGGCGGCCGCGGGCCGGTCGCCCGGCGCGGGTCGGAATCGGGCCAGGTCGACGCCCGGCTGCACGACGGACACCCGGGTCGGGTCGGCGTCGTACCGGTCGAGCAGGTCACTGGCCTCGAACCGGGTGTTGGCGACCAGCCGGTCCGCCTCGGCGACGACCTGCTCCTCGCCGATGACCCGAGCCTTGGGCTCCGGACGGTCACCGGCGGCGAGCTGGGCGTTCTTGACCTTCGCAAGGGTGTGCGCGGTATGCACCAGCGGCACACCCCAGCGCTCCTTGGCCAACCAGCCGACCTGGCCGGAAAGCCAGTAGTGGGAGTGGATCAGGTCGTAGTGGCCGGGCGGACGGGACGCCTCCGCACGCAGCACGCCCGCCGTGAAGGCGCAGAGCTGGCCGGGCAGCTCCTCCTTGGTGAGACCCTCCAGGGGGCCGGAGGTGATGTGTCGGACCTGCACGCCGGGCGCCATCTCGACCACCGGGGGGAGGTCACCGGACGTGGCCCTGGTGAAGATCTCCACCTCCACGTTGGCCTCGGCGAGACGCCTGGCGACTTCGAGGATGTAGACGTTCATTCCGCCGGCATCACCCGTGCCGGGCTGGTGCAGGGGTGAGGTGTGCACCGACAGGGTGGCGATGCGGCGTGGCCGGGGCCACGGTTGGGCACCTCGCTGACGCCCGACACCGGTGTGCATTTCCGCCACATCCGCTCCTTCGTCACGGTTGATGCCGTCTCGCACGACCGGCGCTTCTCGGTCAACCTGTACGCCGGATGTCATCTTCCCCATCGGGCTTCGGAAATTCCCCAGCGCGGCCCCTCGGGGTGACGGACCTCATCAACCGAGCTGCCGTACGCCCGGTCGGGGCGGCTGGTACGGCCGGGGTGACAATGTCGGGATGACCTCAGTCGCCATCGTCACCGGAGCGTCCAGCGGGATCGGCGCGGCCACGGCCCGCCGGCTCGCCGCCGAGGGTTTCCACGTGCTCGCCGCCGCCCGCCGCGCCGATCGGCTCACCGAGCTGGTCGCCGAGATCACCGCTGCCGGCGGGCAGGCCACCGCGGTGACCTGCGACATCACCTCGGACGAGTCGGTGGCCGGGCTGGCCGAGGCCGCCGCCCAGGCGCCCGGGCCGGTCACCCTCCTGGTCAACAACGCCGGCGGCGCGCGGGGGCTGGACCCGGTGGAGTCCGGTTCGGTCGCCGACTGGCAGTGGATGTACGACGTGAACGTGCTCGGCACCCTGCGGGTCACCCAGGCGCTGCTGCCGGCGCTGGAGGCCTCCGGTTCCGGCACCATCGTGGTGGTGTCCTCCACCGCCGGCCTGAGCGTGTACGAGGGCGGGGGCGGCTACACCGCCGCGAAGCACGCGCAGACCGCCATCGCCGGCACGCTCCGCCTGGAGCTGTGCGGTCGACCGCTGCGGGTCATCGAGATCGACCCGGGCATGGTGAAGACCGACGAGTTCGGGTTGGTCCGCTTCGAGGGCGACGCGGAGCGGGCGGCCGCCGTCTACGCCGGGGTGCCGGGGCCACTGGTCGCCGAGGACGTCGCCGACTGCATCGCCTGGTGCGCCACCCGCCCCGAGCACGTCAACGTCGACCGGCTGGTGGTCCGGCCACGGGCGCAGGCCGCCCAGCACAAGGTGCACCGAGTTTCCCAGTGAAGCGCGAAGTGAGCCGGATTTGCGAGCCCCGCAGTCGCGAACGGAGATCGGCCCTGAGGTTGACATGACCCCTGCGGCGCGACGCCGGCCGTTCGGCGTGGTCACGCGCGGCACGACCAACCCGAACCGGCTCCGGCGGGTGGACAACTGGATCGTCGCCACCTGCGCCGACCGGTTGTTGGCGACGGACGACCCGCTGGTGGTCGACCTCGGCTACGGCGCCACCCCGGTGACAGCTGTGGAGTTGCGTGCTCGGCTGGCGGCCGGGGTACGTCGGGACGTACGGCTGGTCGGGTTGGAGATCGACGCGGCCCGGGTGGCGGCCGCGGCGTCGGCCGCCGACCCACCCGGGCTGACGTTCGCCCGAGGTGGGTTCGAGTTGGCCGGGCTCCGGCCGGTGCTGGTCCGCGCGTTCAACGTGCTGCGACAGTACGACGAGAGTGAGGTGGCCGAGGCCTGGCAGACGATGACCGCCGCGCTCGCCCCCGGTGGAGTGCTCGTCGAGGGCACGTGTGACGAGTTGGGGCGGCTCGCCAGTTGGCTGCTGATCGACGCCGACGGCCCCCGGACACTGACCCTGGCCGCGAAGCTCACCACCCTGGGCAGCCCCGCTGAGCTGGCCGAGCGACTGCCCAAGGCGCTGATCCACCGCAACGTCCCCGGTGAGCCGGTGCACGCGCTGATCAGGGCCCTGGACGACGCCTGGCAGGCCGCCGCCCCGTACGCCACCTTCGGTCCCCGCCAACGCTGGCTGCGCGCGGTGACCCGCCTCCGCGAAACCGGCTGGCCCATCCTCAACAACCCCACCCGCTGGCGCCACGGCGAACTAACCCTCCCCTGGCCCCTCCCCTAACCCCACCCCCACCCCCCAGCCCCACCCCACCCCACCCAGCCCCACCCCACCCAGCCCCGTCGATCATGGAGTTGTGGTGGGCGTTTTAGCCCCGAAGGCGGCAAACCTCCCCCACCACAACTCCATGATCGACATGGTGGGGCGGGGGCGGGGGGCGAGGGCTTTAGAGGGTGCAGTTGATGAGGACTGGCTCGGGGTGCAGGGTTACGCCGAAGCGGGCGTGGACCTGGTCGCGGATGGTGCGGGCCAGGGTCAACAGGTCATCGGTGTGGGCGGTGCCGCTGCGGTTGGTCAGAGCCAGGGTGTGCTTGCTGGAGATGGCCACCCCACCCTCGCCGGGATGACCCTTGGCGAAGCCGGCCTTGTCGATCAGCCAGGCGGCGCTGACCTTGACCAGGCCGTCCGCCCCGGGCCAGGCGGGCGGGTCGCCCAGCTCCGCGGAGCGTTCCAGGAGTTGTTCGTACGTCGCCGGGTCGAGCACCGGGTTGGTGAAGAAGGAGCCGACCGAACGAGTGTCCGGGTCGTTGGCGTCGAGCACCATCCCCTTGCCGGCGCGCAACCGCAGCACCGCCGCTCGGGCGTCCGCCAGCGGCACCTGGTCACCCACCTCGACACCGAGGGCCCTGGCCAGCTCCGCGTAGCGCACCGGCCCGGAGAGCGGGGACCTGGCGAGCCGGAAGTCGACCGAGAGCACCACCCAGCGGTCCACGTACTTGAAGATGCTGCCCCGGTAGGCGAAGCCGCAGTCGGCGGCGGGGATGACCTGGCGGGCGCCCGCGACCCGGTCGTACACCTCGACGCCGGTGATCGTCTCGGCGACCTCCTGGCCGTACGCGCCGACGTTCTGGATCGGCGTGGCACCTGTCGAGCCGGGGATGCCGGACAGGCACTCCAGCCCGGACCAGCCGTTGGCGACCGTGGCGGCGACCAGGTCGTCCCACGGCTCGCCGGCGTCGACCCGTACGGTGACCGAGGCGGCGTCCTCGGCGATGACCCGCACTCCACGGGAGCGCACCAGGACGACGGTGCCGGGGAAGCCGGCGTCGCCGATCACCACATTGCTGCCCCCGGCCAGGATCAGGATCGGCTCCGCTGCGGTCCGCACCGCCCGGACGATCTCGTCGGCACTGCCGGCGGCCACGATCCGCTCGGCCGGCCCACCCATTCGTAGGGTGGTGTGGCCGGCGAGTGGACCGGGCATGGCACGATCGGCGTCGGTTGTCGGCTGGGCGGAGGCGTCTGGCACGCCCTTCACCTTAGGCTGACAAGTAGCCGTGGCACCCATTGGTCGCCCGGCACCCCCGGGAGGATGGCGATGAGCAGACTGCAGGGCAGCAAGGATTTCTGGATCGGGGCGCTCCGGACGGAGGGTCCGGCTTTCGCGGCGGCGGTGGCCGAGGCGCCGCCGGAGACACCGGTGCTGTCCTGTCCGGGCTGGACGGTCAACGACCTCACACTGCACATGGCCGGCATCTACCACTGGGTTTCGTCGTTCGCCGGTTCCGGCCAGACCAGCCAACCGCCTCGCCGGGAGAAGGTCGAGGCCGACCCGGGCGTGAACCCGCGCCAGCTGTGGCAGCAGGGGTACGACCGGGTGATGACCCTGTTCGACGGGCTCGACCCGGAGGCCCCGGCGTGGAACTGGGCCCCGCAGCCGAAGAGGGCCGGTTTCTGGCCGCGTCGGATGGCGCACGAGACGGCTGTGCACCGCTGGGACGCCCAGCTCGCCATCGGGGCAGGCGACCCGGTGGAGGCGAAGCTCGCGGCCGACGGGGTGAGCGAGGTTCTGGACACCTGGCTGCCCGCGGGCCGGCGGCAGGTGCCGGGTGACTGGCACGGGGTGGTGCAGCTCTGCGCGACCGATGCGGCCCAGGAGTGGTATCTGCGGCTACGCGGCGAGGGGGTGGCGCTGCTCGACACCGCGACCATCTTCGACCACGACGATCACCACGCCCGCGCCCAGGTCAGTGGCACTGCGAGCGACCTGCTGTTGGCGCTGTGGGGGCGGGTGAGCTTCGAGACGTTGGACGTCGTCGGCGATCGCGCCCTGTTGGACGGTCTGCGCACCGGCTGACCCAACCACCACCAACGAGGGCGTCACCCCCATCCGGGGGTGGCGCCCTCGTGCGCGTCGGGAGACGAGATGTCGGCGGGGGACGGGGCCGGCACGGTGAGAGAGCGCTCTCTTGACACGCCGTTGGCGACCCACCACCCTGACGTGAGAGCGCTGCCCCTGCTACCGGTCTTCGTGTTGTTCGACCGGCAGATCATCGGCGGAATCGTGGAAGGTGCGGTCAAGGCGTGAACGAGCCGAACGAGCCAATCAACCAGCCCAGCAATGAGATCCGGTTTCCCGAGCACTTCCTCTGGGGGACGGCCACCGCCGCGTACCAGATCGAGGGTGCGGCCCGCGACGACGGTCGCGGTCCGTCCATCTGGGACACCTTCAGCCGTACGCCGGGCAAGGTGTACCAGGGCCACACCGGCGACGTCGCCTGCGACCACTACCACCGGTACGCCGACGACGTGGCGCTGATGGCCGAGCTGGGCCTGCGGGCGTACCGGTTCTCGGTCGCCTGGCCGCGTATCCAGCCCGACGGCACCGGCCCCGCCAACCCCCGTGGGCTGGACTTCTACGACCGGCTCACGGACGCGCTGCTCGACAGGGGAATCGACCCGATCGTCACCCTCTACCACTGGGACCTGCCGCAGGCCCTCGGTGACCGGGGTGGCTGGACCAACCGGGACACCGCCGAACACTTCGCCACCTACGCCACCGCGGTGTACGCGCGCCTCGGCGACCGGATCGACGTGTGGACCACGCTCAACGAGCCGTGGTGCTCGGCCTACCTCGGTTACGCCAACGGCCTGCACGCCCCGGGCGAGCAGGATGGGGCTGCGGCCTTCACCGCCGTACACCATCTGCTGTTGGGGCACGGCCTGGCTGCGCGGGCGTTGCGGGCGGCCGGCGCGCGCAGCGTGGGTGTCACCGTCAACCCGGCCGACGTACGCCCGGCCGACCCGCAGAGCGCGGCCGACGCCGCCGCGGTCCGCCTGGTCGACGGCCTGCACAACCGGATCTTCCTCGATCCGCTGCTGGCCGGCGGCTACCCGGACGACGTCCGCGAGCACGTGGCCCGGATCGTCGAGCCGACGTTCATCCGCGACGGCGACGAGAAGCTCATCGCCGCCCCGATCGACCTGCTCGGCATCAACTACTACGCGCCGAGTTACGTGGCCGGCCGGCCCGACGGCGCCGGCAACGGCGCGTACCCGGGCACCGAGGGCGCCGTGCACTTCCTGCCGCCGGCCGGGCCGCTCACCGACATGGGCTGGATGATCGAACCGGCCGGGCTCACCCGCCTGCTGGAGCGGATCGCCGTCGACTACCCCGGGGTGCCGCTGCTGATCACCGAGAACGGTGCCGCGTTCCCCGACAAACCCGGCCCCGACTCGCCCGACGGTCCGACACCTGTGATCGACGCCGATCGCATCGCCTACCTCGACGGGCACCTCCGTGCGGCGCACGAAGCGATCTCCCGGGGCGTGGACCTGCGCGGTTATCTCGTATGGTCATTCCTGGACAACTTCGAGTGGGCGGAGGGTTACCGCAAGCGGTTCGGGATCGTGCACGTCGACTACCTGACCCAGCGGCGCACACCGAAGGCCAGCGCCCGGTGGTACCAGGAGGTGATCTCCCGGAACGGGCTGTGACGAGCGGGGGGAAGGCGCGATGACGACGGCGCAGCGGCCGACGCTCGAAGCGGTGGCAGCGCGGGCCGGTGTTTCCCGCGCCACCGTGTCCCGGGTGGTCAACGGCTCCACCACCGTCGCCGAACCGATCCGCGAGGCCGTCACCCGGGCGGTCGCCGAGTTGGGGTACGTCCCCAACCTCGCCGCCCGCAGCCTGGTCACCCAGCGCACCGACTCGATCGCCCTGGTCATGCCGGAGGCGGCCACCCGGGTCTTCTCCGACGACCAGGTCTTCCCCGGCATCATCCGGGGCGTCAGCCAGGAGCTGGAGGCGGCCGACAAGCAACTGGTGCTGATGCTCGCCGGCTCACCGGCCGGGCACCAACGGGTCGAGCGGTACACCACCGGCCGGCACGTCGACGGCGTGCTCTTCGCGTCCCTGCACGGTGCCGATCCGCTGCCCGGCACACTGGCCCGACTCGGCATCCCGGTGGTGGTCAGCGGCCGGCCGCTCGGCGACGGGCCCGTCCCGTACGTCGACGTCGACCACGTGGGCGGGGTGACCGCGGCCGTCCGGCACATGATCGACAGCGGTCGCCGACGGATCGCGACCATCGCCGGTCCACAGGACATGGTCGCCGGAATCGAACGGCTCAGCGGTTACCGCAGCGCGGTCGCCGACGCGGGCCTGCCCGAGCTGATCGCCATCGGTGACTTCACCCGAGAATCCGGGTCGGCAGCGATGCGCCGCCTGCTCACCGAGCATCCCGACCTCGACGGCGTCTTCGCCGCCTCCGACCTGATGGCGCACGCCGCCCTGCGGACACTGCGCGAGGCCGGCCGGCGGGTGCCCGAGGACGTGGCGGTGGTCGGCTTCGACGACATCGAGACCGCCGCCTACACCGAGCCGCCGCTGACCACGGTCCGGCAGCCGATCGTGGAACTCGGCCGTCGGATGACCCGCCAACTGCTCCGGCTGGCCGCCGGCGAAACCATCGAGCAGGCGATCATGCTCCCCACCGAGCTGATCCGCCGCGCCTCCGCCTAACCCCCCGCCCCGCCGCCGCCCCGCGCCGCGCGCCGCCCCGCGCCGCGCGCCGCCCCGCGCCGCCGCCCCGCGCCGCGCGCCGCCCCGCGCCCCGCGCCGCCCCGCGCCCCGCGCCGCCCCGCGCCCCGCGCCGCCCCGCCCCCCGCCGCGCGCCGCCCCGCGCGCCGCCCCGCGCGCCGCCCCCGCCGCGCAAGATCCGCGCAACTTCAGGGAAGTTGTGGCCTCGCGGCGCTCGGAGGCCACTATTTCCCTGAAGTTGCTGCCTGGTGGCCGGTCGCAGACCGCGGCGGCGCGTGGTTAATGCGTCGCTCGGGCGCGCGATCCTGGTTAGCCTCGCCGACATGCCGGATCATGTCGCGCTGCTGCACGTCCCCGCCCTCTCCGACGCAGCCGAGTACGCGTACGCGGCCACCGTCGAGTCACCTGCCCGGTTGGTGTTCACCGCAGGGGCGTGCCCGCTGGACGCCGAGGGGCGCACGGTTGCGCCGGGCGATCACATTGCGCAGGCCCGGCAGGTGATGACGAACCTGGCGACCGCTCTCGACGCGGCCGGCGCGCGGTTGACCGACGTCGTCAAGACCACGGTCTACGTGGCGTCGTCGCAACAGGCTGACCTGGTGACCGTCTGGGAGGTGGTACGGGACTTCTTCGGCGACCACGACCCGCCCAGCACCCTGCTCGGGGTGGCCGTGCTCGGCTACACCGACCAACTCGTCGAGGTTGAGGCCATCGCCGCCGTACGGATGGGGGCCTGACATGCGGATCCGAGTGGCGCAGCCCGACGACGCCCCGGGCGTGGTGGCGCTGCGGGCGGTCGTCTATCCGTACCAGGTGCGTGGGGTCGAGTCGACCCGGAAGATGATCGCCGAGCCGGTACCGGGCAGGGACTGGGTCGCCTTCGTGGCCGAGGTCGACGCCCAGGTCGTGGGATGGGTGACGGCGCAACGCAACGACTCGACCTCCGCAGCCGGCTTCGGTGACATCTCCCTGCTGCACGTGCACCCCGAACACCGGCGGCGGGGCATCGGCACCGCGCTGCTGACGACCGCGACAGGTCACCTGGCCCCGCTGGGAGTCCACCGGCTCCGCGCCTTCGCCCAGCCGGAGGCGCTGCCGTTCGCCCGTCGGCACGGCTACGAGCCCAGTCGCGAGCTGCGCTTCTCGGCACTCGACCTGAATCCGGCACCCGCGCTGCCGGAGCCGCCCCCGGGCGTACGACTGCGCCAGATCGCGGAACTGGAGCCGCACCGCCTCTACGCGGCGGACGTGGCCGCGGCGCTGGACGAGCCGGGCGACGTACCTGTCGACTCGATCAGCTACGAGGCCTGGCAGTACGACGTCTGGGACAACCTGGGCCTGGACAAGGAGGCCAGCACCGCTGTCGAGGTCGACGGGGAGGTGGCCGCGTTCAGCCTGGTGAAGCGGGACGGGGACCGGATGTGGTCGGACTTCACCGGCAGCCTCCCGGCGTACCGCGGCCGAGGGCTGGCCCGGCTCGCCAAGACGGCGGCGCTGCACCGGGCCGCCGCGAACGGCGTGCGCGTCGCGTACACCTCGAACGACGAGGCGAACGGCCCGATGCTCGCGATCAACACCCGGCTGGGCTACCGCCCGGTGGCAGCCGAGTGGTCCTGCCTGGCCGAACTGACCTGATCAGCAGTCACCGGCGTACCTGACCGGCCCCCGTCGCCCCCGCCCGGTCGATCATGGAGTCATGGTGCCTGATTCCAGGCCATACGGGGGCTTTGTCCCCCACCACAACTCCATGATCGACGAGGCAGTGCGGGGTTGTGGGCTGGTCAGCTCTCCTCGATCGGCTGGCCCATTGAGCGGCGGGCCAGCAGCGTGGCGCCGGCGACCGCCGCCGGCATGATCAGCACGGCGCCGAGCGGGATCAGGAAGCACAGGAAGACGGCCACGCCGAAGCCGAGCGCGGTGGGTCGGTCGGCCTTCAGGATCGTCCGGCGTTGCGGGAGCCGCATCCCCCGTCGGTAGAACGGTGCACCCACCAACTCCACGGCGAGGAACCAGCCGCCCACGGCCGCCCCGATGACCGGGACGACCGTCTGGCCGATCACCGGAATGAAGCCGGCGAGGAAGAGCGGGATGCCGACCAGCGCCGTGAGCGCCACCAGGCGTACCGAGTCGGCGAGGCTGCGGCGCAGCGACGACCAGAAGGGCACGTCCACCGCGCCCGGCGTGCCGCCGTACCGCTGCTCGACCTGCTCGGAGATCTTCTCGTAGAACGGGTCGCCGATGACCAGGGTGACCGCGGTGAAGGTCAGCACGCCCAGCAGGCCGCCAAGCCCCAGGAAGGCCAACCCGGCGATCACCCGGACCAGGCTGCGGCCGGTGCTCGACCAGTCGTCGGCGAACGGGGTGACAAGCGCGGCGAGGTCGTCCACGAAGTACACGAGGGTGGCCAGCGCGGCCAGGAAGAGTGCGCCGGAGATCAGCGCCGGCACGATGCCGAGCAGCATCAACCCCGGGCTGCGGACGTAGAGGCCCAACCCGCGCAGGAGCAGCCCCGCCCCGGCGAGGAAACGTCCGACGACCCCGGTCACCGGGCTGGCGATTCTGCTGGCATCCACGATCGAGCAGCCTAACCAGCCGTGATCGGATCCGCCGGGCGGAGCGCTAGCAGCGAGCCGTCGCGTATGCATCAACCGGTTGACGGACGGCAGCGGTCCACCGGGGACGCCGCGGTTCGTCGCCGACCGGTCGATTCGCCGCCGGGTCACCCCGACAACCCTTGAGGGGTACGAAGTCAGCGGCGGCGGAGGGCGGCACGATGTCGGTCATCGAGGTGACCCACCTGAAGAAGCGGTACGGCGACCTGGTGGCGGTGGACGACGTGTCGCTCGCCGTGGAGGCCGGGGAGATCTTTGGCGTCCTCGGTCCGAACGGCGCCGGCAAGACCACCACCGTGGAGTGTGTGGCCGGGCTGCGTGTCCCCGACGGGGGCGGGGTGTCGGTCCTCGGGCTCGACCCCCGCCGGGACGCGGCCCAGCTACGCCAGCGGGTCGGGGTGCAACTCCAGGAGAGTCAACTGCCGGACCGGCTCCGGGTGGCCGAGGCGCTGGAGCTGTACGCCTCGTTCTACCGCAACCCGGCCGACCCGGCCGAGCTGATCGACAAGCTGGGCCTCGGCGACAAGCGGAACACCGCGTACAAGAAGCTCTCCGGCGGTCAGAAGCAGCGGCTCTCCATCGCGCTTGCCCTGGTGGGCAACCCGGAGATTGCCATCCTCGACGAGCTGACCACGGGGCTGGACCCGCAGGCCCGCCGGGACACCTGGGGCCTCATCGAACAGGTCCGCGACAGCGGGGTGACGATCGTGCTGGTCACCCACTTCATGGAAGAGGCCGAGCGGCTCTGCGACCGGGTCGCGGTGATCGACCGGGGCCGGGTCGTCGCGCTGGACAGCCCGGCGGGCCTGGTGTCGACGGTGGCTCCGGAGCAGCGGATCCGGTTCCGGCCCTCGGCTCCGGTCGACGACCGACTCCTCACCGACCTGCCCGAGGTGTCCGCCGTACAGCGAACCGGCAGTCAGGTGGTGGTGACCGGCACCGGTGAGTTGCTGCACGCCGTCACCTCGGTGCTCGCCCGTCACCAGATCGTCGCCGCGGACCTGCGGCTGGAGCAGTCCACACTCGACGACGCCTTCGTCGAGCTGACCGGGCACCGACCCGCCAACTGAGAGGGAGCCAGCATGCACGCCTTCCGCAACATCCTGCGAATCGAGGCGCGGCTCTACCTGCGGGACCTGCCGACGCTGCTCACCACCGTCGGGCTGCCCACTCTAATCCTTACGGTGCTCGGGCTGGTCCCCGCGCTCCGCAAGCCGGACCCGACCTTCGACGGGCAGACCTTCGTCAGCTACTTCGCACCGTCGTTGCTGGTGATGACTCTCGTCGTGGTCGGGGTGAACATCCTGCCCTCCGTGCTGGCCACCTACCGGGAACGCGGCGTGCTGCGCCGGTTGGCGACCACCCCGGCGCACCCGGCGGCTCTGCTCGCCGCCCAACTGGTGCTGGCCCTGGCCGGGATCCTGGCCGGCGCGCTGCTGCTCATCCTCGTCGCGCGGCTGGCGTTCGGGGTGCCACTCCCCCGGCACCCGCTCGGCTTCGCGCTGGCGTTCGTCCTCGGCACGGCGGCGCTGCTGGCGCTCGGCCTGCTTGTCGCCGCCGTGGCCCGGACGACGAAGGCGGCCCAGGCCCTGGCCGTGCCGCTGTTCCTGGTCACCATGTTCTTCGGCGGGGTCTACCTCCCCCGGTTCCTGCTCCCGGACGTCGTGGCGCGGATCGGCGACTACACGCCACCCGGGGTGCAGGCGCTTCTCGACGCCTGGACCGGCACCCCGCCGCAGCCGCTGCACCTGGGGATAATGGCGGTGATCGCCGTGGCGGCCGGCGCGGGCGCGGCGAAACTGTTCCGCTGGGAGTGAGCGGAGATGCGATGACCTGCAACGGTGGGCACGACCGTCTGGCCAGTTGGCGGGAGCGCGAAGCGGGCCTCTATCGCGTGTTTCCCTATGGCGGGCTGGCCCTGGGCACAGTGTTGGCCCTCGTCGCACCGGCACCCCGGGCCCTCGCCACCGCGCCCACCCTCGCCATCGCCCTGGCGGCCGGGTGCTGGGTCGCCTGGTTCATCACAGTGCACCCCGGCTGGCAGAGCCGGCGCGGGCTGATGGCGGTCTACTACGCCGGGCTGCTCGCGTTCGCGGCCGTGCTGGTGGCCGCTAATCCGTGGTACGGCTTTTTCGCCTGGGTCGGTTACACCCACGCCTTTCCGGTGCTCCGCACTCGCTGGCGGATCGCCGGTGTGGTCGCCACGGCCACCCTGGTCGCCACGTCGCAGGGCGGCGGTCTGTCGGTGGTGACGTCGCACCTGCTGCTCTGGCTCGTGCTGGTGCTCTTCAACCTGGTGGTGGCCGGCTCGTTGAGCTGGTTCGCGATGGTCGCCGAACAGGAGGACGCCAAACGCAAACGGTTGGTGGCGGAACTCGGCGAGACCAACCGCCAACTCACCGAGACGGTCAGTGAGAACGCCGGGCTGCACGCCCAACTGCTCACCCAGGCCCGGGAGGCCGGCGTGCTGGACGAACGGCAACGGATGGCGCGCGAGATCCACGACACGCTGGCGCAGGGGTTGACAGGCATCATCACCCAACTGGAGGCGGCCGAGCAGACCCGCGACCGGTCCGCCGACTGGCGCCGGCACGTCGACAACGCGCTCGCCCTGGCCCGGGAGAGCCTCACCGAGGCCCGCCGCTCGGTGCAGGCGGTCCGCCCCGAACCGTTGGAGACGGCCCGGCTACCCGACGCCCTGGTCGAGCTGGGCGGGCGCTGGTCGGCCCTGAACGGGGTACGGGCCGACGTGGCCACCACCGGCACCCCCCGCCCGCTGCACCCGGAGGTCGAGGTGACCCTGTTGCGGGCCGCCCAGGAGGCGCTGTCCAATGTGGCCCGGCACGCCGCCGCGTCGCGGGTCGGGCTGACCCTGTCGTACATGGCGGACGTGGTCACGCTCGACGTCCGCGACGACGGGACGGGTTTCGACCTCACCGACCAGCCGCTGCCCCGTGAGCCGGGCGGCGGGTACGGGCTGACCGCCATGCGGCAGCGGGTGACGAGGGTCGGTGGCGAGTTGGCAGTCGAATCCGAGCCGGGTAGCGGCACCGCCATCTCGGCGTCCGTCCCCGCACTACCCGGAGGTGCCGGTTGACCGCCCCGGTACGACTGCTGATCGTCGACGACCATCCGGTGGTGCGCGACGGCCTGCGGGGCATGTTCACCGGCGACCCCGATTTCGAGGTGGTGGGCGAGGCCGCGGACGGCTCGGAGGCGTTGGTCCTGGTCGCGACGCTGCGGCCGGACGTGGTGCTGATGGACCTACGGATGCCCGGAATGGACGGGGTGACCGCCATCGGCAGGCTGGCTCGCGCCGGCAGCGCCGCCCGGGTGCTGGTGCTCACCACCTACGACACGGACGCGGACGTGCTGCCGGCGATCGAGGCAGGTGCTACCGGTTACCTGCTCAAGGACACCCCTCGGGAAGATCTGGTTCGGGCGGTCCGGGCCGCCGCACGGGGTGAGTCGGTGCTCGCGCCGAGCGTCGCCGGTCGGCTGATGGGCCGGCTGCGCGCGCCCGCGGAGGAGCCCCTCAGTCAACGGGAGCTTGAGGTGCTCACCCTGGTCGCCAGGGGTGCCTCCAACCGGGAGGCGGCGACCCGCCTGTTCATCAGCGAGGCCACCGTCAAGACGCACCTGCTGCACCTGTACGCCAAGCTCGGGGTCAACGACCGGGCCGCCGCGGTGGCCACCGCGTACGACCGGGGGTTGCTGACGCCCGGCGGGCGGTGAGCGGCACCGGGCAGGATGGGCGGATGCGCGCGTCCCGACTGATCTCGTTGCTGTTGCTGTTGCAGTCGCGCGGGTCGATGACCGCGAGCGAGCTGGCGCAGGAGTTGGAGGTTTCCGAGCGGACCGTCTACCGGGACGTCCTGGCGCTCTCCGCGGCGGGTGTGCCGGTCTACGCCGACCGGGGGCGGGCCGGTGGTTATCGCCTGCTCGGCGGGTACCGCACCCGACTGACCGGGTTGACCCGGGACGAGGCGGAGGCGCTCTTCCTCACCGGGCTGCCCGGGCCGGCCGGCGAGATGGGGCTCGCCGACGCGGTCGCGTCCGCCGAGCTGAAGGTGCTCGCCGCGTTGCCGCCCGCCCTGCGCGACGCGCCGGCCCGTGCCGGGCAGCGGTTCCACCTGGACGTGCCGGGCTGGTTCCGGGAGACCGCGCCACCGCCCTGGTTGCCCGAGCTGGCGCGGGCGGTCTGGGCGGACCGGGTGGTGGAGCTGCGCTACCGACGCGGCGACCGGGAGGTGGCCCGCCGGGTCCAGCCGTACGGCCTGGTGCTCAAGAGCGGGGTATGGTATCTGGTCGGCCGGGTCGGCGACGACGTGCGCACCTACCGGGTGGACCGGGTCACCGGGGTCGAGGTGGGCGACGAGCAGTTCGACCGCGACGAGGGCTTCGACCTGGCCGGGCACTGGCGCGAGCAGGCCGGGTCGTTCCTGCGGACCATGCTGCGGGCCGAGGTCGCCGTCCGGCTGAGCCCCGCCGGCCTGCGCCAGCTCCGGCACCAGGTCGATGCCCCCTTCGTGTACGACGAGATGGTCGCCGCCGCCAGCCCACCCGACGGGCAGGGCTGGGTGGTGGCACGGCTGCCCGTCGAGTCGGTCCAGGTGGCGTACCACCAACTGCTGGGGCTCGGCCCCGAGGTGGAGGTCCTCGGCCCACCCGAGCTGCGGCAGTTGTTCGCGGAGAGCGCCGACCGGCTCGGTGCGCTCTACCGGTAGCCGGTGACGTCCGCCGGTTTGCCCGCGTCGACCACCTCGGTGATGTACCGGAAGCCCTCGGGTTGGCTGCCGTCCAGGTCGGTGAACCCGTACACCTTGGACAGCGTGCCGGCGTCGACGGACCTGCCGCTCCAGCGGGCCTTCTCCTCGTCGGCGGCGAGCGCCGTCACCGCCCGGCCGACGAAGGCCGGGGTTTCCGAGATGAGGAAGTTCGGGTCGGTGGCGGCCCCGTCGCGCCAGTTCTCCTCGGTCACGCCGAAGTGCTCCAGCATCGCCTCGGAACGGATCCAGCCGGGGGTGAGCGCCACGGCCGTGCAGCCGTGCGGCTTCAACTCGTGCGCCTGGCTGAAGGCGAGCCGGTTCACCGACACCTTGGCCAGGTCGTAGAAGACCGACAGTCGGTAGTTCTCGTCGTTGTACGCCTTGGTGCCGTCGCCCATCTCCACCACCAGTCCGCCGGGCTTGCGGATCAGCAACGGCAGGGCGAAGTGGCTGGTGATGATGTGCGTGTCGACGGCCAGTCGCAGGGTACGGAAGCCGGCGTCGAGCGGCTGCTCCCAGACCGGCTTGTTCCAGGTGACCAGCGGGTCGCCGCCCCAGATGTCGTTCACCAGCACGTCGAGTTGGCCCTGCTCGGCGTCGATCCGGGCGACCAGGTCGCGGACCTGCTCGGGCAGCAGGTGGTCGACCTGAACGGCGATGCCGGTGCCGCCGGCCGCGCTGACCAGCTCGGCGGTCTCCTCGATGGTTTCCGGTCGGTCCATCTCGGAGCGGCTGGCCCGGCTGCTGCGACCGGTGGCGTAGACCGTGGCACCTGCCGCGCCGAGCTGGACGGCGATCTGCCGCCCGGCACCACGGGTGGCGCCGGCGACGAGCGCGATCTTTCCTGTGAGCGGTTGTGTCATGCCTGCGACGTTGTCAGGAATACCTGACAACCGACGTCCGAATTGCTACGCGATCTGATCCACGCGTTACTCGTTCAGGAAACCGGAGATGCGGTCCCGCAGATCGGCGCGTTCCGACCAGAGCATGCCGGGCCGGTCGTACACGTGCAGGCTGGCCTGGGGCAGCGCGACGGCGAGCCGCTCGGCGACCTCGACCGGGTGCAGGTCGTCGCCCGCGCAACCGATCACCAGCGCCGGCGCGGTGACCGCCGTCAGGTCACCGATCTGGCGCAGCGGTGTCTGGTCGGTGAGCGTGGCCAGACCGTCGGCCAGACCGTCGCGGAGCAGTTGGTCGAGCCGTTGTCGCAGGTAGGCCCAGCCGGCCGGGGTGTTGCGCACCGCCGGGGGCAACTCCAGCGTGACGACGTCGGCGACCGCCGAGGCGTCCCCGCTCTCCACCGCCTCCAGCAGGTCGGTGACGCGTTCCCGGGCCAGCGGCCCGCGTGGCTCGTCGAGGACCGCCGGCAGGAAGAAGACCAGCTTGTCGAAACGCTCCGGGCTCTCCACGAGGAGTCGGCAGAGGGCACCCGCGCCGAGGCTCGCGCCGAACGCCCGGCTGGCGCCGCCGAGGTCGGCGATCGCCCGCAGGTCGCGGGCCAGGTCAAGGTAGTCCCATGGCCCGTCCGGGGCCTCGGAACGGCCGTGCCCGCGGAACTGGAAGAACACCTTGCGCCCGTTCACCCCACTGCCGAACGGGCGGGTGGTGGCGATGCCGTGGCCCAGCCCGTGCGCGAACACGGTGACCGGATCACCGGTGCCGGTGACCAGCCGCTCCAGCCGTACGCCGTGCGGGGTGTCGACCAGCTCGGTCTCCGGCTCCGGCAGCGCCGGCCGGCCGGTACGCGGACCACCCGGCCCAGGCCCCCAGGTGCGGGGCCCGCTGTCGGGTGGGGGCGGCCAGCGAAAACCTCTCACCAGAACCCTTTGCCGTCGGTCAGGTCGCGCAGACCGACCCGGACGTCGAGTAGATAGATGAGTGCGGCGGCAATGCCGATCAGTCCGAAGAGACTGATCGGACCGAAGCCGAGCAGGGTGAGCACGAGGCAGACCGCCAGGATGGCGATCCAGCCGCCCTTGGGCAGCGTCCCGATGGCGGGGAAGGCGTCGGAGCGCTGCGTGACGGCGTGCACCAGGGCGACACCCTGAACGATCAGCGCGAAGACGAGCAGGATCAGCTCAATCACGTCACGGACGGCATAGGCGAAGATCGGCGCGGCGTTGGCCATGTCGGCAAGTTTATGTCCACGACCCCGGCTACGTCCGACAAGGACGCCGCCGAGGTCGTGGACACGACGAGCTACTCGGCGGCCGGGCGGGTCCGCTTGGTGGCCCGGGGAAGCTTCGCCGACGGGGTCTCGGCCTGCTTGGCAGCCTTCGGCGCGCGGGCGACCTTCTTGACCGCGGCCGGCTTGGCCTCGGCGATCTCGGCCACGTCGGCCGGGGTCGGCACGTCGGCGGGGGCCACGGCCGGGGCGGTCGTGGTGGTGGCGGTGGCGGTGGCCGGCGTCACGGCCTCGGTGGCCTCGATGTCGGCGTTTACCGTCTCGGCGGCCTCCAGCACGCCGGCGCCGACGACCCGCTCGCCCCGGGCGACGAGCGCGCCGTACGCGGCGAACGCGCGCTCCTGGGCGACCTGGGCGCCCGCGACCAAGTTGGCGGCGTTGCGGGTCGCGGCGGCGCGCAGCTTGTCGATGTCGGCCACCTCGCGCAGCTTCGCCAGGTCGGCGGTCTCGTTTGCGGTGCGCAGCGTCTCGGTGGCCTTCTGCTTCAGCTCGAAGCCGGTCAGCACGGCCCGGCCACCCAGGTCGGCGACGACCCGGGTGCTGAGGACGCCGACCACGGCCGGCAGCTTCCGCAGCTGCTCGATGGCCAGCTCACCGGCACCGGCTGCGGCGTAGATCGGGGCGGGGATGCGGTTGGTCTTCGGCTCGCTCATGACGTCTCCTCTTCGGCCGCCTCGGCGGCCTTCTTCTTCTGGGGGATGCTGGTGCTGCCCGGGGCGGGGGCGGTGCCCGCCTCGGTGACGGCGACCGATTCGAGCACTGCCTCGGTCGGGGTGCCGCCTGCGGTGGTGGGGCCGGTGGCGGCCACGTTGGCCAGGTCCGCGGCCTGGCTGGCGGGCTGACTCTCGGGCGGCCTGGCGGCCGAGCCGGCGGGCTGGTCGACCCGAGCCACCTCGGCTTCGGCCTGGGTCTCGGCCAGCCGGGTGTTCTCCCGGCGGAACGTCTCGTAGATCTGACTGAGCGACTGCTTCTGCGCCATCGTCAGGTCGGCGTCCACGGCGATGGCGGCGAGCACCCCGTGGCCTTCCTTGTCGTCGAGCAGCCCGGCGCGCAGGTACATCGCCGGCGTGGAGACCCGCAGCGCGCTCGCCAGTTGCTGGAGCACCTCGGCGCTGGGTTTGCGCAGGCCGCGCTCGATCTGGCTGAGGTACGGGTTGCTGACCCCGGCCTGCTCGGCGAGCTGCCGTAGCGAGATCTTGGCGTTGCGCCGCAGATCGCGGATGAACCCGCCGACGTCGGGAAGGTCCTTGGGTGTGGCCATGACAGGGACGCTAACCGGCCGCGCTAGCTCTTGCAAGCAAAACGCTAACCATAGTTAGCAAGGTCTCAGCATCCCGTTTGCGCGTGGCTCGGCCGATCCGTACGGTCCGTCCGTGCACAAGATCACAGTCAATGGAGCAAGCATCGCGTACGACGAGGCCGGCACCGGTTCGCCCGTCGTCCTGCTGCACGCCGGAATCGCCGACCGGCGGATGTGGCGGGGGCAGGTGTCCGCGCTCGCGGCCCGGCACCGGGTGATCGTCCCGGACCTGCGTGGCTACGGCGACTCCGAGCTGCCCCCGGCGCCGTTCGCACACCACGACGACGTGGCCGGGCTGCTGGACGCGCTCGACCTGCCCCGGGCCGCCCTGGTCGGCTGCTCCTTCGGCGGGGCGGTCGCCATCGACACCGCGCTGGCCCACCCCGGCCGGGTGAGCGCGCTCGCGCTGTTCGACACGGCGGTCTCCGGCAACGAGTGGTCCGACGAGGCGAACGACCTCTGGGACGACCTGGTCGGCGAGGTCGACCCCGACGACTTCGTCGCCGGCGCGGCCGGTGAGGTGCGGTTCTGGGTGGTCGGCCCGGGCCGCCAGCCGGCCGACGTCGACCCCGAGTTGGTCGCGTTCGCGCAGGAGATGGATCAGCGCGCCCTCGCGGCCGAACTGGCGCTCGGCGCGGTCGAGGTGGGAGAGCTGACGCCACCGGCGATCGGCCGCCTCGGCGAGCTGACGATCCCCGTGCTGGTCACCGCCGGTGCCGCCGACGTGCCGGACATCAGTCGGCTCGCCGACCGGATCGCCGCCGAGGTCCCCAACGCGGTCCGACTGCCCGACGTGCCGGACGCCGCGCACCTGCTGCCGCTGGAGCGTCCGGAGCCGGTCAACGCCGCCCTGCTCGACTTCCTGAGCTAGAGCACGGTCACCAGAGCGGGCGGACCGCCCCGACCGGCACACCACCACCGAAGAGCGGCACCTCCGCGAACTCGGTGAGCACCGGCGCATCCACGCCGAGCCGGCGCAGCGCGGAGACCAGCACCGGCATCCGGGCCCGGTCGGCGCCGTCGTCGATCTTCAGGGCGACGGCGCCGACGCCCGGCAGCGCCACGGCGATCACGCCCTCGGCACCGACCTTGGCCAGCAGGCCCGGGACACCCCGCATCAGCCGGGTGTCGTCGGCCTGGGTGCCACCCACGATCTCCGGGTGGGCCCGCATCGCGTCGGCCACCGTGCGCGGCACCGAGCCGGGCTCGGCGTCGACCAGCCGGAGGTACGCCCCGGCCAGGCCGGTCAGCGACACCGCGAGCACCGGGGCACCGCAGCCGTCCACCCCCACCGCCGCCGCCTGCTCGCCTGTGAACTCCTCGATGGCAGCCCGCAACCGCTGCTGCAGCGGGTGCTCCGGCCGCCAGTAGCCCTCACGCGACCAACTGGCGGCCTCGCAGGTCAGCAGCATCCCGCTGTGCTTGCCGGAGCAGTTCATCTGCACCCTGCTCGGGCCGCCACCGGCGCGGAGCACCGCCTCCCGGGCCGCGGCGCCGACCGGCAGGTCGGGCGGGCAGTGCAGCGCCGACGCGTCCAGCCCGGCACGCTCCAGCAGGGCGCCGACCCGGGCCAGGTGGAACTCCTCGCCCGCGTGACTCGCCGAGACCAGCGCCACGTCGGCCGGGTCGGTCAGGGCCAGGCCGGCCCGGAGCATCCCGATCGCCTGCATCGGCTTGCTGGCCGAGCGGGGGAAGATCGGCGAGGTCACGTCCCCGGCGGACGCCACCGCCACACCGGCGGCGTCCAGCACCACCACCGAACCGCGGTGCGCACCCTCCACGAACCCGGACCGGACCACCTCGGCGAGCGGCGCGCCGCCCTCGTACGTCTTCGTCACGCGCTGGACGGTACCGACGGTCCGGGGGTGCCCGGCGGCGGGGTGACCAGGAGGTCCATCGCCCGGGTGACAGGAGCGCGGGACAGACCCGGCCTTACAGCCCGAGCAGCGAGCGGGCCTCGGTCGTGGTCAACGGCGGACGCTGAGCGAGCTGGGCGAAACCCACCGCGCGGGCGACCAACTGCATGTTGGACTCCACCGGCCGGCCCTTCGCGTACGTCACGGTGTCCTCCATGCCGACCCGCAGGTGCCCGCCGGTCGACAGCGAGGCCAGCAGCACCGGGATGGTGCTCCGGCCGACGCCGGTGGCCGAGAAGGTGGTGCCCTCGGGCAGGTCCCGCAGCATCCGGTGGGCCGCGACAAACGTTTCGGTGGTGCCCGGCATGCCGCCCGGCACGCCCATCACGAAGTCGACGTGCACGTGCCCGCCGGCCGGCAGCCCGTACTTGCCGAGCAACCGCTGCAACGCGGTGAGGTGGCCGAGGTCGAAGATCTCGTACTCCGGCACGATCCCGCGTTCCTGCATGCGGGTGTGCAGGTCGACGATGAACTCCCAGCGGTTGAGGAACACGTCGTCGCCGAAGTTGACAGTGCCCATGGTGCAGGAGGCCATGTCCGGGCGGGCGTCGAGCACGGCGAGCCGGGCGGCCTCCGGGTCGGTCACCGCGCCGCCGGAGGAGAGCTGCACGATCAGGTCGGTGCTGTCCCGCAGCGCCGCCACCGTGTCGGCCAGACGCACCGGGTCGAGCGACGGTCGGGCCTCGTCGTCGCGGATGTGGACGTGGATCACGGCGGCACCGAGCGCCTCGCACTCCTTGGCGGTGAGCAGCAACTCGTCGAGTGTCACCGGCAGCGCCGGCACCTCGGCCTTGGCCGACTCAGCGCCGGTCGGGGCCACCGTGATCAACGTCCCTGTCGTCATGCCGGCGATCCTAGACGGCATGCTCAGGACGGGTCGATCGCCGCCGCGGTCTCGCCGATCCGCAACGCGGCGTCGTCCGGGACGTTCCGCTTCAGCACCGCGAGAGCCACCTGACCCAGCTCGTGGTGCAGCACGGCGGTGCCGACGAAGCCGACCGCCCGGCCGTCGAGGGTCACCGGCGTACCGGCCACCGGCGGCTGGTCGGTGGTCACCCCGTCCAGATGCAGCAGTACGAGGCGACGCGGCGGCCGGCCCATGTTGTGCACCCGCGCCACCGTCTCCTGCCCCCGGTAGCAACCCTTGTCCAGGTGCACCGCCGGGGCGATCAGGTCGACCTCGGCCGGAATGGTCCGGTGGTCGGTGTCCACCCCGACCCGGGGCTGCCGGGCGGCCACCCGGATCGCCTCGTACGCCCACAGCCCCGCGACCGGCACGCCGGCGCCGCGCAGCTCCGCCACCACCTGGTCCATCGCCGACCGGGGCACCAGCAGGTCGACCCCGAGCGGACCACGTCGGGCCCAGCCGCCGATCGGCAGCGGTCGTACGTCGTACCGCGCGCTCGCCCGGAGTGGCACGGCACCGTGCGGGAACTTCGGACCCGGCACCGCGACCACGTCCGGTGCGGCGAGCCCGGTCACGCCGAGCGTGCCGAGCGCCTCCATGGCCGCCGGCCCGACAAGCGACAACAGCGCGCGCTCGGCCGTGGCGTCGCGTGGTTCGACCTTGCTGAAGAACCGCATCTTCTCCAGGTAGGTCAACAGGCCCTGGGTCGCACCGGGCTCGGTGTCCAGCCAGGCGGTCTCGCCGTCCTCGGCGACCATGGCGTGCTGCTCGATGTGGCCGTGCGGCGACAGCACCAGCAACTCGGTGCCCTCGCCCGCGGCGAGCGCGCTCAGATGCTGCGAGGTGACCGTGTGCAGCCAGCTGGCCCGTTCCTCCCCGGCCACCGCGATGATCCCGCGATGCGACCGGTCGACCAGACCGACAGCGGTGTCGAGGGTGCGCTGCTCGCGCAGCGGGTCGCCGTAGTGCGCGGCCACCCCCCGTACGCCGGCCGCGACGTGCGCCGGATCCGGCTGGTCACGGCTGGCCTCGTCGATGCCCTCGACGGCCACCGCACCCGCGATGTCGATCATTTCTCGTCCCCGTTCTCGCAGCGTACGCAGACGCCGAAGAGTGACACGTGCCCGATGTCCACCCGGAACCCGCGCTGCGCGGCCAACTGGTCGGCGAGGGGGCGGAGCAGCTCCGGATCGATCTCGTCGATCGCGCCACACTCCCGGCAGACCAGGTGGACGTGTTGGTGTTCACCGGCGGCGTGATAGGTCGGTGAGCCGTGCGACAGGTGCGTGTGGGTGACCAGACCGAGCCGTTCCAGCAGCTCAAGCGTGCGGTAGATGGTGGTGATGTTGACGCCGGCGGCTACCTCCCGGACCGCGGTGTGCACCTGCTCCGGTGTGGCGTGGCCCAGATCGAGCACCGCCTGGAGGACGAGCTGCCGCTGGGCCGTCAACCGCAGCCCACGGGCCCGCAGCATTTCCGCGAGGGAGGATTCGGACACGCTCCGATCATAGTTCGGCCACCGGGCTGTTCCCCGTCCCGCGATCGATCACCACTAGGCTCGACGGTCATGGTGCGGTCGTCGGTCGGGAAGAACGCGGCCGACCCGACCGCGCGGATCGCCGTTCTGGGGCGCGGCCCGGTGCCGCCCGGCGACCCGGTGCTGCGCGCCGACGACCTCGGGGTGCTGCACGGCGACGGCCTCTTCGAGACCATGCACCTGCGGGACGGCCAGCCGTGGCTGCGCGACGAACACCTGACCCGCCTGGCCACGGCGGCCAGCGCCGTCGAGCTGGCCCTGCCCCCCACCGCCGCACTGATCGACCTGCTGGACGACGTGCGGACAGGCTGGCCAGCGCCCGTGGAAGGCGCACTTCGGCTGGTCTGCACCCGAGGCCCGGAGGCCGGCGGCCCGCCCACGGTCTACGCCACGCTGACCGAGGTGCCGGCGCCCACCCGGGCCTCCCGGCGGGACGGGATCACCGTGGCCACCCTGCCGCTGGGGCTGCCCGCCGCCGCCCGGAACGGGCTGAGCTGGCTGCCGGCCGGCATCAAGTCCACGTCGTACGCGGTCAACAGCGCCGCCCGCCGCTGGGCCCGCCGGGTCGGCGTGGACGACGTGCTCTGGATCTCCTCCGACGGGTACGCACTGGAGGGCCCCACCGCAAATGTGGTGTGGCTCACCGACGACACGCTCTGCACGGTGCCCGCCGCCACCACAGGCATCCTCGGCGGCACCACCGCCGAGTGGCTGCTCGCCCACGCGACCGAGCTCGGCCTGAGCGCCGCCGAGCGGATGATCACCACCGCCGAACTGCACGCGGCGGACGGCGTGTGGCTCACCTCGTCCCTGCGTGGAGCCGCCGAGGTCCACACCCTGGACGGGGCACGTCGGGCTCGCTGCCCGCGCACCCCCGCCCTACAGGCCCTACTGGGTTTCCCCGTCTAGACGGGCGCCGACCCCAGTGGAGGTCAGCCGCCGACCCGGACGAGTCGGGCCGAGAGGTGTGGGCTGAGCGCGTGCCCCATGGCGGCCATCTCCTGGGCGTAGAGCAGCGCACCCTCGACGATGCCGAAGAGCCGGTGCCCGCCGGTGACCTCCTTCGCGGTGGGAGTCCGGATCACCGCGTCGGTGGCGAACTCGAGCTGCGTGCCGGTGCGCTTGCCCAGGTGCAGCTCCATCACCCCGGTCGGGGTGGTCAGCAGCGCCTCCAGCTCGTCGGTCGCCCGCCCATCCACAAGCACCGGCCGCCACCAACCGACCTCGCGACCGGCCGGACGGACCGGCTTGCTCTGCTCGTCGAGGATCCAGGCACGCGACTCGTAGTGCAGGAACGGTCGGCCGTCGTGGCTGATCCGGATCTCCTGCGCGTAGTCGAAATCGTCGATGGTGGGGAAGCCGCCCTTGCCCCGACCTCGCCACAGACCGACGTACGGCAGCAGGCCATCCAGCGCGGGGTGCAGCTTCGGCCCGACCCGCAGGTCGTGACTCTCCTCGAACGGGTACTCCTCGACCGGCGGCGCGTTCAGCCACGGTGGCTGCAGCGGGTTCTCGCTCACAGGATCACCTTCGTTCGCGACTGCGGGGCTCGCAGACCCGGCTCACTCCTCGCGCTCACAGGATCACCTTCGTTCGCGACTGCGGGGCTCGCAGACCCGGCTCACTCCTCGCGCTCACCAGCGTCCTCTCGAAATGCGTACGGCTAGGTAGACCAGGCCACCGGCGAGCCCGCCCAGGCCAGCGACCAGCAGGCTGACAAACCCGATCTCGGTAACCATCCCGGCCATCCTATGCTGGGCCACATGGCCCGCAATCTCGTCGTCAAGGCCACCGCTGGGGCGGACGCCCCGGAGCGGTGCGCACAGGCATTCACCGTCGCCGCGACGGCGGTGGCGGCCGGGGTGGACGTCTCGCTCTGGCTGACCGGTGAGTCGACCTGGTTCGCGTTGCCCGGTCGCGCCCAGCAGTTCGATCTGCCGCACTCCGCCCCGCTGGCCGAGTTGTTGCACGTCATCCTGACCAGCGGCCGGGTGACCGCTTGCACGCAGTGCGCGGCCCGACGGGAGATCGGCCCGGACGACGTACTCCCCGGGGTTCGGATCGCCGGTGCCGCGGTCTTCGTCGAGGAGGCGTTGGCCGAGGGCGCGCAGGCGCTCGTCTACTGACCGCACGGCGGCGGTGGGTCGATACGAGCGGAGTGCCGATACCGACCCGACATCTCGGACAGCTGCCTACGATTCGGATGTGACCGAGGCGGCGGAGAGGTTCTTCGAAGCACTGCCGTCGCGCGCCCCCGACGTCCTGGGCGGCCTGGCCGACGGCACCCTCCAGATCGACCTCGGCGACGACCACCGGACCGAACACTGGCTGGTCCGGATGCGGCCCGGGTTCGTCCAGGTCAGCCGTGGGCGTGGCCCAGCCGACGCCATCTGGTACAGCAGCGCCGCCCTCTTCGACCGGCTGATCGCCGGCGAGGCCCAAGGGGTCGCGGCGGTGCTGCGCAACGAGAGCACGTTCAGCGGAAACGTGGTGCTCTTCCTCGCCTTCCGCCGGTTCTTTCCGGACCCGCCCGGCACGCGCGACCCCCGTGAAACGGCCCGTCGAGCAGCCGGGCGACTCGGGTGAAGGACCTCGTCAGCATTCTGGACGGCAACACCTTCCTGGTCAGCGACCGGCGTGGGGACATCGAGCCGTCCTACGACTTCCCCACCGGGCTGTTCTCCTTCGACACCCGCTTCCTGTCCACGTGGGTGCTCACCCTGGACGGCCAACGGCTGCACGCCCTCTCCGTCGACGACGCCGAGTCGTACCGCACCAAGTTCTTCCTTGCCCCCGGGGAACCCACGCACTATCTGGACGCCAAGGCGTCGGTGATCCGCAGCCGGGCCATCGTGGGTAGCTTCGAGGAGGAGCTGACCGTGCTGAACCACCTCGGCACCGAGGTCGAGTGCACCCTCCGGATCGAGATCGGGGCCGACTTCGCCGACCTGTTCGAGATCAAGAATTCTCGGCAGAAGCGGGGCCAGACCACGGTCACGGCCACCGAGAACGAGCTGCGGCTGAGCTACCGGCGGGAGGCGTTCCACCGGGAGACGGTGGTCAGCACCAGCGCGCCGGCACAGGTCGACGACACCGGGATGACCTTCCGGGTCCGGATAGCCCGCAACGGCAGGTGGACCACTCGGCTGCACGTGTCCAGCGTCGTCTACGGCGCCCGTGGCGAGGACATCCGGGCCACCCTCCCGTACGGCGGCAGCCGCAGCGCGGACGCCATCCGGGCCGAGCAGCAGGAGCTGATCGACCGGGCGCCGAAGCTCGGCTGCGACTGCGAGCCGCTGGCCGGGGCGTACCGGCGCAGCCTCAACGACCTGGCCGCGCTGCGCTACGAGTCGATCGCGCTGGGCGTGCGGTTGATCGCCGCGGGGCTGCCCTGGTTCATGACCCTGTTCGGCCGGGACAGCATCATCACCTCGTTGCAGGTGCTGCCGTTCCTGCCGGAGCTGGTCCCGCCGACCCTCCTGATGCTGGCCGGGTTGCAGGGGCACCGGGTGGACGACTTCCGGGACGAGGAACCCGGCAAGATCCTGCACGAGCTGCGGTACGGCGAGACCGCCGGCTTCGAGGAGCAGCCACACTCGCCGTACTACGGGTCGGCCGACTCGACGCCCCTGTTCATCATCCTGATCGACGAGTACGAGCGGTGGACCGGTGACGCCGCACTCGTCCGCCGGTTGGAGCCGCAGGTCCGCGCGGCGTTGCAGTGGATCGACACCTACGGTGACCTGCTTGGCACCGGCTACCTCTGGTACCAGACCCGCAACCCGGAGAGCGGTCTGCAGAACCAGTGCTGGAAGGACTCCTGGGACGCCATCTCGTACGCCGACGGCCAGTTGCCCGGCTTCCCCCGGGCCACCTGTGAGTTGCAGGGCTACGCGTACGACGCGAAGGTCCGGGCCGCCCGAATGGCCCGGAAGTTCTGGAACGACCCGGAGTTCGCCGACGAGCTGGAGCGACAGGCCGCCGACCTCAAACGGCGGTTCGACCGCGACTTCTGGATCGCCGACCGCGAGTACTACGCGCTCGCGTTGGACGCCGACGGGCGGCAGGTGGACGCGCTGACCTCGAACATCGGGCACCTGTTGTGGAGCGGCATCGTGGACGAGTCGCGCGCCGGCAAGGTGGTCGAGCACCTGCTCGGGCCGCGGCTGTTCTCCGGCTGGGGGGTGCGGACGCTCGCCACCGACGAGGGCAGGTACAACCCGATCGGCTACCACGTGGGCACGGTCTGGCCGTTCGACAACTCGATCATCGCCTGGGGGTTGTGGCGGTACGGCTTCCGGGAGGAGGCCGGGTTGCTCTGCGACACGATGCTGGCGGCGTCCCGGTACTTCGAGGGACGGCTGCCGGAGGCGTTCGCCGGCTACGCCCGGGACCTCACCGACTACCCGGTGGAGTACCCGACCGCATGCAGCCCACAGGCGTGGTCGACAGGCACCCCGCTGCTGCTGCTGCGGGTGATGCTGGGGTTGGAGCCGCAGGGCGAGCACCTGATCATCGACCCGGCCGTGCCACCGGGGATGGGCCGGGTCGAGCTGCTGGACATCCCCGGCCGGTGGGGCATGGTCGACGCGTTGGGCCGCAGCCGTGGCCCGGAGGATCAGCCGAGCGACAGGTGACCCGAGCGGGCGGCCCGGCTCAGCCCGGGCAGCCGACGGTGGCGGCCAGCCGGGTGGCGTCCTCGCCGATCTCGGCCAGCACCGTGACGGCACCGCTGCGGTACGCGTACACCGGGGGTTGGTCCAGCAGTGGGGTGTTGCCGGCCAGCGTGGCGAGCGCGCCCGTCGAGGCCGCCGGGCCGGGACCGTCGGCGGACCGGGCGGTGCGGGCGAACCCGCCGCCCGGGCAGGGAGCGGTGACCAGCTCCGGAGCGGTATCACCCGGCCGGTCGAGTGCCCGCAGCGCGGCGGTCAGCGCGGCGGCCTCCGGGCCGACAGTGGTGGCCGGTGCCGGCGTGTAGCCGGCGCCGACCGGCCGGCAACCGGTGTCCACGACCAGTCGCACCCGGCCGTCGATGGTCGGTCGCCCCTCGACGGCCACGAACTCTCCGGCGTCGGCGCGCAGTTCGGGGCCGTCCACCCCGGGCCCGACCCCGGCCCGCCAGCTCGCCGGCAGCCGCTCGGCGATGCCGGCCAGCACGGCCTGCCCGTCACCGGTGGCCGCGAGCACACCGACGTCGCGCCGCAGCCTCGCCCCGTCGGCGAACGGGGTGACCCGACAACCGGACGCGATCCGGGCCGGGCCCAACTCCAGCAGACCGGCGGCACCAGCCGCGCGAGCCAACTCGCCGACCGCCCGATCGACCACCGGGCCGGCCTGATCGAGGGAGCGCTGTTCGCGAACGGTCGGCGGGTCGTCTCGCACCGACACCCAGGTGAGCCCGCCCAGCAACACGGCCCAGGCCACGGTCACGGCCAGCAGCCAACGCCGCCGCGGCCCGGCCGGTGCCGGCGCGGCGGGGCCGGCCGAAGAGGCCCAACCCGTCTGGACAGCACCGCTCACCCGGCCATGGTGTCACGCTCCCGCCGCCGGGGCGGAGGCGGTCGGCAGTGCGGCGGAGCGACTGTGGGTCAGTGACCGTTCAGCCGGTCGGCGGGTCGAGTCGATAGCCGACCCCCCGCACGGTGTGCACCTGCGGCCCGCCCGGCAAGCCCCGCAACCTGCGGCGAAGCCGTCTGATGGCGGACTGCAGCGCCGCGGTGTCGACGCCACCCGGCACGGAGGCGCAGAGCTGTTCGTAGCTCCACACCACAAGCGGCGGGCCGATGAGCAGGGCGAGCAACTCCCATTCGGTCGGGGTCAGCGGGAGCGGGTCACCGCCCCAGGTGACCCGGTGGCCGGCCCGGTCGACGACCAGCTCACCCCACTCGACCAGACCCTGCGCCTCGGGGAGCGGAAGCACTGTGGGATTGACCGGCGCCAGGCCCGTCGGCGACGACAGCAACTCGCGCAACTCGGTCAGGTCGGCGCAGCTCAGCACCGGGGCGAGCCCGTCGAGTTGGCTTCGCACCCGCTCCCGCATCGGCGTGTCCGTGCCTACGCAGAGGACCATGGGGACCCCTTCGTCGGACACGCCACTTTCATCCCTGAATTCCACCAGTAGATAGTGACGTATGCCGATGGATTTCGGCACCCGGCGTGCCGACGCCGCAGGGAGACGACACGACCGGGGCCGGTCACCCCGGGAAGGGTGACCGGCCCCGGTCGATCAGAGCGGTGGGTCAGGCGACGGTGACGGCGACCTCGTTGACACCACGGCCGGCAGTGACCGCAGTGTCGCCGTTGCCGTGCCGGGACAACGCCCGCAGCGTCCAGGAACCCGGCGCGGCGAAGAACCGGAACTGCCCGGCAGCCGACGTGACCACCTCGGCGGTGAACTCACCCGTCGAGTCGAGCAGACGGACGTACGCGCCCGGCACCGGCTCGGCCTCGGCGGAGCGGACGATGCCGGTGATGACGGTTTCCTTCTCCAAGTCCAGGCTGGCCGGCAGCGGCGCGGCCTGGTCCGGTGCGGCGCAACTCGCGGCGGTGGGGAGAGTCATGATCAGGCCTCCCCGGGTTCGTCACCGAGCGCGACCGGCACACCGATCAGCGAGCCGTACTCGGTCCAGGAGCCGTCGTAGTTCTTGACGTTGCGGTGACCCAGCAGCTCCTGGAGCACGAACCAGGTGTGCGACGAACGCTCACCGATCCGGCAGTAGGCGATGGTCTCCTTGCCGTCGTCGAGCCCCGCGTCGCCGTAGATCTTGCGCAGGTCGTCGTCGGATCGGAAGGTGCCGTCCTCGTTGGCCGCCTTGGACCACGGCACGCTGATCGCGGTGGGGATGTGGCCGGCCCGCTGCGCCTGCTCCTGCGGCAGGTGGGCGGGGGCGAGCAGGCGACCGGCGAACTCGTCGGGGCTGCGCACGTCGACCAGGTTCTTGGTGCCGATCGCGGCGACGACCTCGTCGCGGAACGCCCGGATGGAGGTGTCCGGCTCCTGCGCGACGTATTGGGTCGCCGGGCGGGACACCGCGTCGGCGACGAGCGGACGGGCGTCCAGTTCCCACTTCTTACGACCGCCGTCGAGCAGCTTCACATCGCGGTGGCCGTAGAGCTTGAAGTACCAGTAGGCGTAGGCGGCGAACCAGTTGTTGTTGCCGCCGTACAGGATGACGGTGTCGTCGTTGCTGATGCCCCGCTCGGAGAGCAGCGCCTCGAACTGCGTCTTGTTGACGAAGTCCCGACGGACCGGGTCCTGGAGGTCGGCCTTCCAGTCAATCTTGATGGCGCCGGCGAGGTGGCCGGTGTCGTAGACCGAGGTGTCCTCGTCGACCTCGACGAAGACGACGCCCGGGGCGTCGAGGTTCTTCTCGGCCCACTCGGCCGAAACGAGTGCGGTGTCGCGACTCATCGAATCACTCCCTGGTGAGGATGGATGGTGAGCCAACGCGCGCGAATCGATGGATGCATCTGTCGCCACACGCGCGGGACCCAGCGGAAGGACGGGATCACGGGTTCGTGCGACGGCGCCGCTGCCGGGCGTTCGGTGGGATAACCGGAGGGTGTGAGAACCCTGTGCCGGTGGCCGCCGTCAGGCGGCCGGAGACAGCCCCGCCGTCAGATGACGGGGCGACACAGGCAGGTGGCCACGCGGCACAGGTCGACCGCGCGCCGTTTGGTGAGGTGGGTCCCCATGGCCAGGGAGCCTACCAGCCAGTGACCGTGCTGCCACTCAGCCGACCACCATCCGGGAATCGCCGGGGACGCCGAGGATGTCGGCGTCCCACCGCGCCTCCGGCCTCAGCCAGCGGAGTTGATCGGCACGTTCTTCGCGTCGGCGGTGACCGCCAGCCCTTCCGGCAGTGGACGGACCTCGCGGACCGCGAGTTGGAACGGCAACTCCGGGAGGGGCACGTCGATGGAGATGCTCTTGGCGTAGTTGCTCAGGAAGGCACGGGCCAGCGGCAGGTTCGGCAGACCGGCGGCGTCCAGGTCGTTGAAACGCAGGGCGACCGCGCCGTTGTCGGCGACTGTGACGTCGGCGGTGCCGCTGATGGTGAGCTTCTGACCGAGGATGTCGGCCGGGGCCGTGACGGTGAGCTTGCCGTTCTGCTCGCCGAGGGCGAGCCCCGGGCGGTTCAGCAGCGCGGCCAGACTCTCGTAGCTGATCGTGCCGGCGCCGTTGACGGTGTCCGCCACGACGTCACCCTGGCCGGTGCGCAGGGTGTCCAGTGAGGCCCGAACGTTGCGGGCGGTCACGTCGAGCACCGGCAGTCGGACGGCGTCGCCCTCGACCGAGGCCTGCACGTCCCGCAGGTTGATGGTGATCCGCTGGTAACGGCCATCCAGCACCTGGGTGAGGAACGGAGTGCCGCCCACCTCCACCTTGGGCGCGGCGGACTGCGCTCCCTGCCTGGCGACCTCCTGACGCACGCGGTCGGCGATCATCCGCTCGGCGACCCCGACCGCCACCCGGTCGGCGACCACCAGCAACCCCGCCAGCAGCAGGAGCAGAACGAACAGCCCGATGAGCAGCTTGCGGCCACGCCGTCGGGGTCGCGCCTCGTCCACCGGATAGTCCTGCGCCACGCCGCCTCCTGTCTCCGCCCGTCGCGCCGCGACGGGTCGTTCGTACCGACGCCGCAGGGCGGCGCACCCGTAGGTACCCGACCGGCTCAGCGCTCAACCGTGACTCAGAGGAAGAGCATGCACATGGCGTACGCGGCGGGCGCCGCCAGGGCGAAGCCGCCGAGTGGACCCTGCATGTGCCGGGCCACCCACATCGTGGGGGGTTCACCGGCCATCAACCGGCCCGCCTCGGCGTACCCCACGGCGAGGTCGGCGAGGACGGCGGTGACCGCCGCGACCAGGCCGATCACGGCGGCCCGGGTCGGCGTGAAGGGAGCCACCAGGTAGCTGCCGAGGAGGGCGCTGGTCAACGTGCCGACCATCGCGCCGGCCACCACGCCGGCGGCGCCTCGGGGCACCTGCGGGGCCAGCCGGGGCCAGGGCAGCACGGCGTCGGTGAGCCGGGCGACGGTGAGCGCGACACCGCTCGCGGTGAGACAGACGGTGATCGCCTGGGTGCCGGCCGGGATCCGACTGAGCACGATGAGGGTGCCGAAGGCCACCACCCCGACCACGATGAGCAGCGTGGCGCCGAGGGAGTCGGTGACCCGAACCCGGTCGACCCGACGAACCAACTGGCCGAGCACCGCGGCGAGGAACCCGCCGGCGGCCAGGTAGCCCAGCGGCGCCAGGCCGGCGACGTCGGTCTGCACCGCGGCGATGTCGGCCAGCGCCGCGACCGCGGCGCTGATCCCGGCGACCACCAGCAACGCGGGCGGACGCATGGCCATCGTCCAGGCGAGCACGAACAGCAGTTGGACGCCGAAGATGATGAAGGCGAACGGGAGCCGGTGACCGGGGCCTGAGGTCTGCGCGCCGAGCACCAGGCCGACACCGAGCAGCGCGGCGAAGCCGGCGATGGTCAGCGCCAACTGGCGGTGCACCTCGACCGGGGGTATGACCTCCTCTTCCGGCTCGTCGATCTCGTCTTCGGATCGGCGGGCCGGCTCGCCGGCGCGACGGGCACGACGAGGCCCACCCCGTTCGCGGTGATCGCCATCGGTGGTGGCCGGGCCGGTACGCGGCGCGGGCGGTTGGGCGCGCGTCGGTGCGGCGGCCGGGCCCGGTTGGGGCCCGGCGGGCCACGATTCGCGGCCGGCCTCGGGCGAGGTGGAGGGAAACACGACCCGATCGTGCCAGACCGACCGCCCGACGCGGTGGTCATGGGTTTCAGCGACGTTAAAATCCGCGCCACGATCAGGGGCAAGATAGACAAACGGGAAATGGCCTGACGGCGCGGCCGAGGCGATCGGTTACGCTCAACGCGTTACCCGCCCGTCAGCGACGCCGGGACCACGCAATTTCTCAGCGCACTCCTCGATGAGTGCGACTGGTCGCGTGCGGCCTCGTGCCGCCGGGACGGAGGTGATCGTGGAGATCCTGCTGCTGGTGACCGCACGCGCAGGGGAACCGTCGGCTGTGCTGCCGGCACTCGACCTGCTGCCGCACTCGGTTCGCACCGCGCCACGCGATGTTCGCACGCTGGTCGCGGGCCCGAGTCCGGACGCGGTGATGGTGGACGCCCGATCGGAGTTGAGCGAGGCCCGGGCGACCTGCCGCATGTTGCACGCCACCGGGCTCGGCGTGCCACTGGTCGCGGTGGTGACCGAGGCCGGTCTGATCGCGCTCAACGCCGACTGGGGTGTCGATGACGTCATCCTCGCCTCGGCCGGCCCGGCCGAGGTCGAGGCACGGCTGCGGCTGGCGGTCGGTCGGCTCAGCAACGCGACCGCCGGCGCTGGCGGCTCGATCCGGGCCGGCGAGCTGAACATCGACCCGGACACCTACGCGGCCAAGCTCAAGGGCCGCCCGCTCGACCTCACCTACAAGGAGTTCGAGCTGCTGAAGTTCCTGGCCCAGCACCCGGGCCGGGTGTTCACCCGGGACCAGCTCCTGCGCGAGGTCTGGGGCTACGACTACTTCGGCGGCACCCGCACGGTGGACGTGCACGTCCGGCGACTGCGCGCCAAGCTCGGCTCGGAGTACGAGTCGATGATCGGCACCGTCCGCCAGGTCGGCTACAAGTTCGTCGTTCCGCCGTCGCGGTCACTTCCCGAGGCGGAGCACGCGCCCCTGCCGGTCTGATCGGCGGACCTTCCTGGCCGATTTCCCATATGCCCTTTTTGTGCGGCTTGGCAGTCCTATTCTGACTGCCGGGTTTGCCGGAGAAAGGGGCGATGGTGCGCGCACTGAACACGGGGGCGACGGGCCGGCGTGACCGGCGAGCCAGGCGGAAGTCGTGACGCGGGGCAGCTCCACCGCGCGGGCCGTGGGGATCGTGACGCTTGTGGTGGCGGGGCTGCTCGGCTCGGCGTACGTGCTGGGCCGCAGCCTCGTTCCGGACCAGACGCCTCGGCATTCCACAGGTGCCACCACAAGCGCCGACGGGCCGTACTACGCCGATCAACCCAGCGCTGGCAAGCCGGGCGCAACCCCGAGCGCCAGCGCCAGCGCCGGCCCGGTCGAGACCGGCCAGGACGGGTCCGGACGAGACGCCGGAGGCGACAACCTGTTCGGCGCGCACGCCACGACCGGCACCCCGCGGCTCGCGCTGACCTTCGACGACGGGCCGGACCCGCGCTATACCCCGCAGGTCCTCGCCCTGCTGCGTGAGTACGACGTGCACGCCACGTTCTGCGTGGTCGGCGAGAACGCGCAGAACCACCCCGACCTGGTCCAGTCGATCGTGAACGAGGGGCACACCCTCTGCAACCACTCCTGGCACCACGACGTCGGCCTGGGCGCCCGGTCGGCCGACGCGATCCGCTCCGACCTCCTGCGCACCAACGCGGCGATCCGGGCGGCGGTCCCGAACGCCCCGATCGTCTGGTACCGCCAGCCGGGCGGGGCCTGGACGTACCCGGTGGTGTCGGTGGCGCGGCAGCTCGGCATGACCCCGCTGCACTGGTCGGTGGATCCGTCGGACTGGGACCTGCCCGGCGCCAGCAAGATCACCGCGACGGTGGTGAGCCAGGCCCAACCGGGCTCGGTGGTGCTGCTGCACGACGCCGGTGGGGACCGGCAGGGCACGGTCGACGCGCTACGCCGGATCCTGCCCGACCTGACCGCCCGCTTCGAGTTGGAGGCGCTCCCCACCGATCCGACGTGAGTCGCTGCTTTGGGGCGACGGTCCGGGCGTCACGACAGGCAGCGGATACGGTGGCGGAATGAGTAGCGCGGAGCCGACCAGCGACCAGGTGACCCGGAGCGACCGGCTGGCATCGGCGGAGATCGCCGACGTACTGGCTCTCGCCAGCGCCGCGGGTGACACCGACGGAGCGGACCCTCTCGACGAGCACGTCCTGCTCCGACTCCGCGACGCCGACGCCCCCGCCGTGCATCTGATCGCCCGCGCCGACGACGGCACCCTCACCGGGTACGCGCACCTGGACACCACCGACCCGGTCGGCGGGATCGGGGTCGAGTTGGTGGTGCACCCCGCGTACCGGCGACGGGGCACCGGGCGGGCCCTCGCCCGGGGCGTACTCGCCTCGGCCACCGGGCCGCTGCGGGCGTGGGCGCACGGCGACCATCCCTCGGCCGCCGCGCTCGCCGTCGACCTCGGCTTCACCCGCGCCCGGGTGCTCTGGCAGTTGCGCCGGCCGTTGGCCGCCCCGCTGGGTGAGCCGCGCCTGCCCGACGGGGTGGTGCTGCGCGCGTTCCGACCCGGGGCGGACGACGCGGCCTGGCTGACCCTCAACGCACGGGCCTTCGCCGAGCACCCTGAGCAGGGCCGGTGGACGTCGGACGACCTGCGGGTCCGCCTCGCCGAGCCGTGGTTCGACCCGGCGGGTTTCCTGCTCGCCGAGGAGACCGCGACCGGCCGGCTACTCGGTTTCCACTGGACCAAGGTGCACGAGCGGCCGGGGTCCGCCCGGATCGGCGAGGTGTACGTCCTGGGTGTGGAGCCGACCGCGCACGGCGGCGGGCTCGGCCGGGCCCTCACCACCGCCGGGCTGACACACCTGCGGGACAAGCGCGGCCTGGACCGGGTGATGCTCTACGTGGACGACTCGAACACCGGGGCCGTGGCGCTCTACGAACGGCTGGGCTTCGCCCGCTGGTCCGCGCACATCAACTACCACCTGGGCTGACCGGCGGCGTCGCCCCGACCGGGTCACCGGTGGGTAACGGCCGGGCGTCGGCAACATAACGGCGAACCGGAAATATGCCCAT
Source organism: Micromonospora sp. DT53 (assembly GCF_049841535.1). Classification (NCBI taxonomy): domain Bacteria; kingdom Bacillati; phylum Actinomycetota; class Actinomycetes; order Micromonosporales; family Micromonosporaceae; genus Micromonospora; species Micromonospora sp. DT53. Next base: position 313,139 of record NZ_JBNCKM010000004.1, on the reverse strand, counting down.
ACTTCCGACAGGTGTACCCGGGTTCACTTAACGGACAACTCGCCCTCGGCAAGCGGTCACCTGAGCGGCCGCACGTGTTCACCTTGCGTTCACTTGCGACCGGCGAACCGGCTACCTGGCACTTCTAACTTTCGTGTCAGCCGGTCAGTGCCGGTCCTCGGGCCCCGGGATCGGGGCGCCAAGTCAGACGCGAAGGGAAACCCCTCAGGTGAAGCTCCAGCGGTACGGCACTATTGCCTGCCTCGCTCTTGCCGCGACGCTCGGCCTCAGTGCATGCGGCTCGGACAACAACGAGCCCGCCTCCGGCGCGAACGCTTCGGGCTCGGCCGCCGCGGTCGACTGCGCTACCGGCACGCTGAACGCCCAGGGCTCGTCGGCGCAGAAGAACGCCATGGCCGAGTGGATCAAGGCGTACCAGCAGAAGTGCCAGGGCACCACGATCAACTACGAGGCTTCCGGCTCGGGCGCCGGCATCCAGGCGTTCATCGCCGGGACCGCCGACTTCGCCGGTTCCGACTCCGCGCTCAAGCCGGAGGAGCAGCCCCAGGCGGACGCCAAGTGCGTCGGCGGCAAGGCCATCCACCTGCCGATGGTGATCGGCCCGGTGGCCGTCGCCTACAACGTCAGCGGCGTGGACAACCTCCAGCTCAAGCCGGCCACCCTGGCGAAGATCTTCGCCGGCACGGTCACCAAGTGGGACGACGCCACGATCAAGGCCGACAACCCGGACGCCAAGCTCCCGGCGACCACGATCCAGACCGTCCACCGTTCGGACGAGTCGGGCACCACCGACAACTTCACCAAGTACCTCTCGAAGACCGCCGAGAGCGACTGGACCCTGGGCAACGCCAAGGCGTGGAAGGCCCCGGGCGGCACCGGCGCCAAGGGCTCGGACGGCGTGGCCAGCCGGGTCAAGGGCGCGGACGGCACCATCGGCTACATGGAGTGGTCGTTCGCCGAGAACGCCGGTCTGAAGATGTCGAAGATCGGCAACGGCAACGGTGAGTTCGCCGCGCTGACCGCCGAGGCGGCCGGCAAGACCATCGCCGGCGCTGCCGTCGAGGGTCAGGGCGACGACCTCAAGCTGAAGATCGACTACAACACCAAGGAGGCCGGGGCCTACCCGATCGTCCTGGCGACGTACGAGATCGTCTGCAGCAAGGGCCTCGCGGCCGACAAGCTGAAGCTGGTCAAGGGCCTGCTGGGCCACGCCGCCAGCGCCGAGGGCCAGGCCTCTCTCACCGAGCTGGGCTACGCCCCGCTGCCGGAGACGGTCCGCACCAAGGTCGAGGCCGCGGTCAAGAACCTCTCCTGACCCGATTCCACACCTCCGCAACCGAATCGAGCGAGCAGATGGGTGAAACCCCTCACCGCTCGGCCGACGCCGGCACCGGCGGGACGCGCGTGACCCAGAGTCACGAGTGGCCCGCCGGTGCCTCGGCGCGTGTGGCCGAGGCACCAGTCAGCACCCGTTCCCCGGGCGGCACCGGGCTGGGCGGCGGCGGCGCGCTGCCGCGCAGCCGCAAGTTCGGCGCCGAGCGGGCCTTCCGCGGTCTCACCCTGGCCGCCGGCACCGCCGTTCTGGTCATCATCGCCGCCATCGCGATCTTCCTGGTCGCCAAGGCGGTGCCGGCCCTACGCGCCAACACCGAAAACTTCTGGTCCTACGAGGGCTGGTCCCCCAACGAAACAGAGCCGAAGTTCGGCATCGGTGCGCTCGCCTTCGGCACCGTGCTCAGCTCGGCGCTCGCACTGCTCATCGCGGTGCCGGTGGCGCTCGGCATCGCGCTCTACCTGTCGCACTACGCGCCGCGCCGGTTGGGCACCGCGCTCGGCTTCCTGGTCGACCTGCTGGCCGCCGTGCCGAGCGTGGTCTTCGGCCTCTGGGGACGGGACGTCTTCAGCAGCCCGGTCCGGGACTTCTCGGTCTGGCTGAACCACCACTTCGGCTGGATCCCGCTCTTCGGCGGCGACGGCCCCTTCGGGGCGTCCGTCATGCTGGGCGCCCTGGTGCTCGCGATCATGGTGTTGCCGATCATCACCTCGCTCTCCCGCGAGGTGTTCCTCCAGACACCGACCGCCAACGAGGAGGCCGCCCTCGCCCTGGGCGCCACCCGCTGGGAGATGCTCCGCACCGCGGTGCTCCCCTACGGCCGGCCCGGCATCATCGCCGCGATGATGCTCGGCCTCGGCCGGGCGCTCGGCGAGACCATCGCCCTGGCGCTGACCCTCGGCATCACCTTCGGCATCTCGTTCAACCTGATCGAGAGCGGCGGCAACACCATCGCCGCCAACATCGCCAACGCGTTCGGCGAGGCGAACGAGACCGGCCGGGGCGCGCTCATCGCCTCCGGTCTGGTGCTGTTCACCATCACGCTGATCGTCAACATCACGGCGCGGGCGATCATCTACCGCCGCCGGGAGTTCACGGAGTCGGCCGCATGACCACAACCGTCACCTCCCACCGCACCCGGCCGCCGGCCCAGCCCGACTCGCTGCGGACCAAACGGCTGCCCTGGTACGCCGCCCCGGCCATCGCCGTCGCGGCCCTGGCGCTCTCCGCCGCGATCGTCTACGGCACCGGCATCGGCGGCCCGGTCCTCGTGATCGCCCTCGGCGCGATCCTCTACCTGGTCGGGCTCTTCGCCGCCGGCAACGCGGTCGAGGGACGCCGATCGGCCCGCAACCGCACCTGGAGCGCACTGATCCACTCCGCCTTCGTGCTGGCGGTGCTGCCGCTCGTGTCGGTGGTCTGGACGCTTGTCAGCAAGGGCGCCGACCGGCTGGACGCCAACTTCTTCCAGACCTCGATGAACAACATCGGGGCCCGGGACGCCAACGGCGGCGCGTACCACGCGATCGTCGGCACGCTGGAGCAGGTCGGCATCGCCACCCTGATCACCGTCCCGCTCGGCGTTCTCTGCGCGATCTACATCGTCGAGTACGGCCGGGGCAAGTTCGCCTTCGCGATCCGGTTCTTCGTGGACGTGATGACCGGCATCCCGTCGATCGTCTCCGGCCTCTTCGTGCTGGCGTTCTGGGTGCTGATCGTGTCGCCGTGGTTCAACGACGGCCGGCCCAGCTTCTCCGGCTTCGCCGCCGCGCTCGCGCTGAGCGTGCTCATGCTGCCCACCATCGTCCGGTCCACCGAGGAGATGCTCCGCCTCGTACCGGCGCCACTGCGCGAGGGCGCGTACGCGCTCGGCGTACCCAAGTGGAAGACGATCCTGCGGGTGGTGCTGCCGACGGCGCTGCCCGGCATCGTCACCGGCGTCATGCTCGCCGTCGCCCGCGCGGCCGGCGAGACCGCGCCGGTGCTGCTGGTCGCCGGCGGCGGCGCCGCGATCAACACCAACCCCTTCGAGAACAACCAGTCGTCGCTCTCCCTGTTCGTCTACCAGCAGGCCGGTGACGCGTCGAAGTACGCCCCGGCACGGGCGTGGACCGCGGCACTGACCCTGGTCGCCCTCGTGCTCATCCTGACGATCGCGGCGAAGCTGCTGGCCCGTCGCAACAGGCTCAGCCGATGAACCCCGGAGGTACCACCATGGCCAAGCGCGTCTCCGCCTCGAACGTCACCGCGTACTACGGCGGCTTCAAAGCGATCGAGAACATCAACCTGACGGTCGAGCCGAAGACGGTCACCGCTCTCATCGGGCCGTCCGGCTGCGGCAAGTCGACGTTCCTGCGGTCGATCAACCGGATGCACGAGGTGCTTCCGGGGGCCCGGGTCGAGGGCAGCCTCACCATCGACGACCAGGACATCTACGACCGGGACGTGGACGTCACCGCGGTCCGGCGCACCATCGGCATGGTCTTCCAGCGGCCGAACCCGTTCCCCACCATGAGCATCTTCGAGAACGTGGTGGCCGGGCTGAAGCTCAACGGGGTCCGCAAGAAGTCGATCCTGGAGGACGCGGCCGAGAAGGCCCTGCGCGCCGCGAACCTGTGGGGCGAGGTCAAGGACCGGCTGGGCAAGCCCGGTGCGGGCCTCTCCGGCGGTCAGCAGCAGCGGCTCTGCATCGCCCGGACCATCGCGGTCGAGCCGCAGGTCGTCCTGATGGACGAGCCGTGCTCCGCCCTGGACCCGATCTCCACGCTGGCGATCGAGGACCTGATGTTCCAGCTCAAGGACAAGTTCACGATCATCATCGTGACGCACAACATGCAGCAGGCAGCGCGGGTGTCGGACCGTACCGCCTTCTTCTCGATCGAGAAGACCGGTGACCCGGGCCGGCTGATCGAGTACGACAACACCCAGAAGATCTTCAGCAACCCGAGCGTGAAGAAGACCGAGGACTACATCACCGGCCGCTTCGGCTGAGCCGCTGACTCCCGGTCCGGGAGGGGCGTCGGTCGACCTGACCGGCGCCCCTCACGCGTACCCCGACACGTTTCCCGGCCCGGCCCGGCGCGGCCCGGCCCGGCGCGGCCCGGCCCGGCGCGGCCCGGCCCGGCGCGGCCCGGCCCGGCGCG
>NZ_JBNCKM010000004.1:308493-308563 GCF_049841535.1 Micromonospora sp. DT53 | reverse complement strand
CGGCCCGGCCCGGCGCGGCCCGGCCCGGCGCGGCCCGGCCCGGCGCGGCCCGGCCCGGCGCGGCCCGGCC
>NZ_JBNCKM010000004.1:156877-308396 GCF_049841535.1 Micromonospora sp. DT53 | reverse complement strand
ACGCGGCGCGACCCGGCGCGACCCGGCGCGACCCGGCGCGACCCGGCGCGACCCGGCGCGACCCGGCGCGACCCGGCGCGACCCGGCGCGCCCAAGATCCGCGCAACTACCCCGATACTGCTGTCTCCCGCGAGTCCGAGGCAGCAGCATCCCTGAAGTTGCGCGGATCTTGACGGCACGCGCCCGGACGCGAGCACCCCAAGGCGCGGGCAGCGCGGCAGGGCGGGCAGGGCGGGCAGCGGTCAGCCCAGGACGAAGCGGGGTTTGCCGTTCGGGGGCACGTCCAGGTGCGGGGTGATCGGGGTGGCGGCGTCCCGGTCGGCCGCCGCCTGCGCCACGCCGGCCAGGTCACCGGCTGCGGCTACCTCGGCCAGCGTGACAAGGGTCGGTGGCAGCATGGTCAGCTCGCCGGCCTTCGCGCGGGCCAGCGCGTCCGCCGGTCGGATCCACAGGGTGTGGTCGGCCTCGCCGGAGACGTCGCGGGTCCGCTGTCCCTCCGGCAGCAGGGCGATGAAGAAGTACGTGTCGAAGCGGCGCGGCTCGAACTCGGGAGTGATCCACCGGCTCCACGGCAGCAGCAGGTCCGACCGAAGGGTGAGCTGCCGGTCGGCGAGCAGCGCGGCGAAGCCCAGCCGGCGTCCCTCCAGGTCCTGCCGGGCCGCCTCCCAGTCGTCGCCGCTGACGTCGCCCACCACGGTCTCCCGGTTCGGGCCGGCGAGCAGTACGCCAGCCTCCTCGAAGACCTCACGCGCGGCCGCGCAGACCACCGCCTGCGCGGCCTGCGGGGCCACGCCGAGCCGGTCCGCCCACTCGCCAGGTGTCGGGCCGGCCCAGTCCAGGTGGGCCTCCGAGTCGGAGCGGTCCACCCCACCTCCGGGGAATGCGTACATCCCGCCGAAGGTCATCGCGGCGACCCGGCGGATGACGTACACCTCGAAGTCGGCGTCGGTCGGGCGCAGCAGCAACACGGTGGCCGCGACCCGCGGCGTCGCCGGGATGCCACCCTCGGCCTGGAACCGGCGGGCGTGCTCGACCAGGGCGGCCGGGGCGTCGAAGCCGTCGCTGTCGATCGTCATGCCGCGAGCCTAGTTCCCCGGCCAGCCGGTGTTGGCTCGCCGGCACCGACCCCCACACGCCCCCTTTGCTCTGCTTCAATCCACGCGACAGAGAGGTCCGGTCACTGTCGCGTCGGTTGAAGCAGAGCAAAGGGCGTGGGTGAGGGGTGGCCGGCCCGGCGGGGTGCGGGTGCGGGGTGCGGCACGCTGTGGGGCGGCCAGGAGCACACCGAAGTCCCGCCGGATGAACTGGTCGACGGCCGGGCGGGGGGCGGTTCGGCTGGCTCGGCTAGCGTTCCGGCATGACTCGTTGGGGCATCCTGGCCACCGGCCACATCGCCAGCCGTTTCGCCGAAGACCTCCGGCTGGTGCCGGACGCCGAGTTGGTCGCGGTCGGTTCCCGCGCCGCGGAGAGCGCCAGGCGCTTCGCCGACACGTACGGCGCGAAGCGCGCCTACGGCTCCTGGGTGGAGTTGGCTGCGGACCCGGAGGTGGACGCGATCTACGTGGCGACCCCGCACTCCGCGCACTACGAGGCGGCGATGACCTGCCTCACCGCCGGCCGAGCGGTGCTGTTGGAGAAGCCGTTCACCCTCGACCTGGCCACCAGCACCGAGCTGGTGGAGACCGCCCGTGCCGCCGGGGTCTTCCTGATGGAGGCCATGTGGATGCGGCTGAACCCGATGATCCTGCGGGTGGTCGAGCTGATCGCGGACGGGGCGATCGGCACGGTGACCGGTGTCCGGGCCGACTTCGGGGTGGCCGGGCCGTTCCCGCCCGAGCATCGGATGCGCAACGCGGCGCTGGGCGGGGGCGCCCTGCTCGACCTGGGGATCTACCCGATCAGTCTGGCTCACCTGCTGCTCGGGGTGCCGCAGCACATCCGGTCCTGGGCGCAACTCGGCCCGGAGGGTACGGACGAGAACACCGGCATGCTGTTCGGTTACGACTCCGGAGCCCTGGCGACGCTGAGCTGCGGCATGGTCGGGTTGAGCGGGCAGACCGCCTCGATCACCGGCACCACGGGGCGGATCGACCTGCCGGAGCCGTTCTTCCGGCCGGGTTCGGTGACAGTGCACCGCGCCGGCGCGGAGCCGGAGACGATCGTCGCCGACGGGGCCGGCAACGGCTACCAGTACGAGGCGATCGAGGTGCAGCGCTGCCTGGCCGCCGGGCTGACCGAGAGCCCGATGGTGCCGCACACCACGACGCTCGAGGTGATGGCCCTGCTGGACACGGTCCGCGAGCAGATCGGCGTGCGCTACGTCTGAGTAGGGGAAGGGCCCCCGGCCACGGCGGGACCGTGGCCAGGGGCCCCTTCCGAAAACTCAGCCGAAGAGCGGCCGGACCAGCAGGTACGTGACACACGCGATCAGCGCGGCGGCCGGGAACGTGATGATCCAGGCGAGCACGATGTTGCCGGCCACGTTCCAGCGAACCGCGGAGAGTCGTTTGGTCGCGCCCACACCCATGATCGCCGAGGTGATGGTGTGGGTGGTGGAGATCGGCGCCTTCAGCACCAGGGCGTTGAAGTAGAGCACCGCGCTGGCGACGGTCTCGGCGGCGAAGCCCTCCGGCGGCCCCAGGTCGATGATCTTGCGACCGAGGGTACGGATGATCCGCCAACCGCCGGCGTACGTGCCGAGGGCCAGCATCGTCGCCGACGTCCAGAACACCCACCCCGGGATGTGCGTCTTGCTCTCCTGGAAACCACCTGTGTAGAGCGCCAACACCACGATGCCCATGGTCTTGGCAGCGTCCTGCATGCCGTGACCGACCGACATGGCGGCCGCCGAGGCGGTCTGCGCCCAGCGGAAGCCCCGGTTGAGCTTGCCCGGCTGCCCCTTCCGGAACAGCCACAGGATTGCCAACATCAGCAGGTAGCCGAGGGTGAGGCCGACGATCGGCGACAGCACCATCGGCAGCAGCACCTTCTCGCCGATGTTGCCCCACTGCACGATGCCGCCGGTGGACAGCAGGGTCGCGCCGACCAGGCCGCCGAAGAGCGCGTGCGAGGACGACGAGGGCAGACCGAAGTACCAGGTGATCAGGTTCCAGGCGATCGCCCCGAGCACCCCGGCGAAGACCACCCCGAGGCTGTTCACCCCGGTGGGGAGGGTGACCAGACCGTCGCCGACGGTCTTGGCCACACCGGCACCGAAGTGGGCGCCGACGAAGTTGCCGACCGCGGCGAGCCCGAGCGCGATCCGAGGTGTCAGCGCCCGGGTGGAGACGCTTGTGGCGATCGCGTTGGCGGCGTCGTGGAAGCCGTTGGTGTAGTCGAACGCCAGGGCCACCGCGATCACCGCCAGCACGGCGATGAGTTCAGGGGACACCGGCTCAGGACTCCTTGACGGCGATGGTCTCGACGGTGTTGGCCACGTGCTCGAAGGCGTCGCAGGCGGCCTCCAGCTCGTCGGCGACCTCCTTCATCTTCAGCACCGTCAAGGCGTCGTACTCACCGGAGAACAGGCGGACGAGCAGCTGCCGGTTGATCCGGTCGCCCTCGTTCTCCAGCCGGTTGCACTCGATCCAGTAGTCCTCGAGATCCTTCATCGACTTCAGTCGAGGCATCGCGTCGGCGGTCAGCTTGGCCTGCTGGTCGAGCACGTTGACCATCTCGTGCAGCTCGCGGGGCAGCGCCGGAAGCTCGGTCAGCCCGTACAGGTAGAGCAGGTCGCCGACGGCTTCCAGGTGGTCCATCACGTCGTCCAGCAGCGAGCCGAGCCGGTAGATGTCCTCCCGGTCGAACGGGGTGATGAAGGTCGAGTTGATCTTCTTGTACAGGTCGTGGGTGATCTGGTCGCTGTCGTGCTCGACCTCGGTCAGCCGCTCGCTGACGGACTGCACGTCCACGCCGGGCAGGGCCAGCTCGTTGAGCAGCGCGGTGCCCCGGACCAGGTTCTGCGCGGCCCTGGTGAAGAGCTCGTAGAAGGCGCCCTCGGTGGGGCGGAAGGAAAACTTCACAGCACAGACCTCGTCGCGTCGGTGGAAGGGTGGCGGCGCCCGAGAGCGTCCCGCTCGGTGAATGCTAGGAAACGGCAGAACGGGGAATTCGCCGGCCCACCCCTGGCCAGGCACCATTCACCACTCGTTCACCTGCCGTTCATCTCGGCCGCCCCACCCGCACCCACGCCCCCAGCCCGTAGGCGCTTCCGCTCCCGAACCACGTCGAAATCGGCAGCGGGATACCCCAGATCGAGCGTGTCGAACGTCTCACGTAGCAGGTGGGCCACCGCCCAGTCCCGATACCACTTACGGTCCGCCGGCACCACGAACCAGGGCGCGGCGTCCGTGCCGCACCGGCTCAGGGCCTCGGCGTACGCGGCCTGGTAGTCGTCCCAGTGGCCCCGCGAGTCGATGTCGGAGGGGTTGTACTTCCAGTGCTTGCGCGGGTCGGTGAGCCGCTCCAGCAGGCGCTTGCCCTGCTCGGCGTACGAGATGTGCAGCATCACCTTGATCAGGGTCACGCCGCCGTCGGTCAGCTCCCGCTCGAACGAGTTGATCTCGTCGTAGCGGGCTCGCCAGGTCGCCTCCGGCACCAGCGAGCCGACCCGGGCGATCAGCACGTCCTCGTAGTGCGAACGGTTGAACATCCCCACGTACCCCGGCGGCGGCAGCTCCCGGCGGATCCGCCAGAGGAAGTCGTGCCGCAACTCCTGGCGGGTCGGCGGCCCGAACGAGCGGATGTGCAGGCCCAGCGGGTTCATCGCGCCGGCCACCCGCTTGATCGTGCCGTCCTTGCCGCCGCAGTCCATGGCCTGGAGCACCAGCAGCACCCGGCGCGCCGGCCGCCCCGACCCGGTCTTGGCCATCGCGAAGAGCATCTCCTGCTGCCGGCCCAGCTCCTCGCCGACCAGCTCCACCTGCTCCCGCGCCCAGGTCTTGCGGTGCTCGCCGCGGCCCGCCGGCCCCGGCAGGCCGGGCATGGACCGCGGGTCGATCGCGCCGAGATCCACCGGCGCGGTGACCCGCAGCAGGTCCCGCACGGAGCCGCCGTCCGGTGCCACGATCTGCCCTTGCTGCGGTGCGCTCATCTACGGATCATCGCCCACCCACCGCCGTTACGCCCGCCGAGAGCCGCCTCCGGGTCGCCGCGACAGGCAGCCGGAGGTGGAGACGGACGGGCCGGACCAGAGGCACGCCCACTTTGCTCTGCACCCGCCCGCGCGCCGGTCACGGACCGTGCGGGCGGGCCCCCACTCAACGGACCGACCTCCGGCCGCCGAGAGCATCGGCCGCCGGGCGGTTCCGGGGCTGCCGGCGTGCCCGCTCAGCGGGAGGATGTAGGCCGGGACGCCGACCGGAAGGGTGGTGGGTCGTGCGGGAGTTGGCGACGGAGTTCGAGGCACAGCGGGGCCGACTGCTCGCGGTGGCGCACCGGATGCTGGGCAGCCGCAGCGAGGCGGAGGACGCGGTGCAGGAGACCTGGCTGCGCTATGCCGGTGCGCTGGCCGACCCGGCGGCCCGCGCCGAGATCCGCGACCTGTCCGCGTGGCTGACCACGACCTGCGCCCGGATCTGCCTGGACGTGCTCCGCTCGGCCCGGGTCCGCCGGGAGGCGTACCCCGGGCAGTGGTTGCCGGAGCCGGTGGTGAGCCCGTTGGGCGGCCGGCCGCCGGCCGACGGCTACGCGCCCGACCCGGCGGAACGGGCGGTCCGCACCGAGCAGGTCGGCACGGCGCTGCTGGTGGTGCTGGAGCGGCTCGCGCCGGAGCAACGGGTCGCCCTCGTCCTGCACGACGTGTTCGCGCTGCCGTTCGCCCGGGTCGCGGGGGTGCTCGGCACCACCGAGGTGGCCGCCCGGCAGCTCGCCTCCCGGGCCCGACGGGCGGTCACGTCACCGGACGTACCCCGGCACACCGCCGACCCGGCCGAGCAGCGCCGGGTTCTCAAGGCGTTCGTCGCCGCCACCGAGTCCGGCGACCTGGACCAGCTGCTCCAGGTGCTCGCGCCGGACGTGGTGTTCGTCGGCGACTCGGGCGGGCACTTCCCCGCAGCCCGTCGGCCGGTGCTCGGCGCGGACGCCGTGGGTCGCCTCACGCTCGGCCTGTTCGGCCGCACCGGCCGGTACGCCGACCGGGTGCTGGCTCGACTGGTGCTCGTCGACGGCGCGCTCGGCCTCCAGTTGGAGACGGCACACAGCGACGGGCGGCCGATCCGCCTGGTCACCGCGTTCGCGGTGGACCAGGGCCGGATCACCGCCATCTACAACCAGCTCAATCCGGACAAGCTGACCGACCTGCCACCGCTGAACGCCGACGACGGCTGGCCACCACGCTGGTAAGCCGACCCCCCGAGCCAGGCGGGCGGGCGGGCGGCGTCAGACCACCAGGGCCAACCACTTGCGGTACGCGGCGGCGAACGGTTCGGTGCCGTCGCCCAGGGCCCCGAACAGCCGCTGTGCCGCGGCCTCGGCCTCGGCCACCACGTCGTCCGGGTAGCCGAACCGGGCCCGGTGCTCGGCGAACTCGTCCTCGTCGAGCAACTCCACCAGGCCGGTGGCCCGACGCCGGACGACGTCCAGGTCCAGGTCGATCAGGTGGACGGTGTCGTCGGACTCCCAGCGGGCCGGGGTGGCGATGTCGCAGTAAACCTCGCTGGTGCGGGGCGGAGGGTTGAACATGGCCGTCCACCAGGCACGATGTGGCACCAGCAGCACGAACGGGATCTTCTCCACCGAGGGCCGGCCGTGGTAGACCGACTGGGTGCCCTCGGGCACGCCGAGCCAGATGCCGAGATCGTCCTCGGTGAGCCGGCGGGCCGGGTAGTCGCGGTGGGCGCTGCCGTCGTACTTGCGGTAGATCACGCGGACCATGTCGCTCGGCATGATTCGCACCCTAACCGATACGGCCCAACGCGTCGTAGCGCAGCCGTAACCGGACGGGGTCGGTCGCCCCGCCCGGCCCGGTCGGCATCACGCCACGCGGCGGATGGGCGCGGCCGGTGTCGGCGGCGCCGGGTACCGTCGCACGGTGACTCCGCCCCGCACCGCCACCGGTTCCGCCACCCCGTCGGCCCGTGCCAAGGGGCGGCGACGGGGTGCCCGGCCCAGCGGCACGGAGCTGCTGGCGGCGGCGGTCGGCGCGGTGCCCGGCGGCGCGGAACGCCCCGGCCAGCTGCAGATGACCACGGCGATCGAGGACTGCGTGGCCGCCGGCGAGCATCTGCTCGTGCAGGCCGGCACCGGCACCGGCAAGTCGCTGGCGTACCTGGCGCCGGCGCTCACTGTGGACGGCCCGGTCGTGGTCTCCACCGCCACCCTGGCGTTGCAGTCCCAGCTGGTCGACCACGACCTGCCCCGGCTCGCCGACGCGGTCGAGCCGGTGCTCGGCCGGCGGCCCACCTTCGCCGTGCTCAAGGGCCGCCACCACTACCTCTGCCTCGCCCGACTGGACAACTCCACCGAGGAGGAGCCGGAGGACACCCTCTTCGACGCCCCCGCGGCGCGTCCCGGCGGTGGGACGAAGTGGCTCGGTGAGGCGGGCCGGCTGGGCAAGCAGGTCGAGCGGCTGCGCGACTGGGCCGAGAAGACCGCCACCGGCGACCGGGACGAGCTGGACCCGGGCGTCGAGGACCAGGCCTGGCGGCTGGTGTCCATGCCGGCCCGCGAGTGCGTCGGCGCGACCCGTTGCCCGTTCGGGCAGGAGTGCTTCGCCGAGGCGTCGCGGGCCCGCGCCCGCGAGGCCGACATCGTGGTGACCAACCACAGCCTGCTCGCTGTCGACATGCTCGCCGACCGGCACATCGTGCCACCGCACAAGCTGCTCATCGTCGACGAGGCGCACGAGCTGGCCGATCGGGTCTCCTCCGCGGCCCAAGCCGAGCTGGTGCCGGAGCTGATCGACCGGACCACCCGGCGGGCCCGTACGCTGCTGCGGCCGGAGACCGCCGAGGCGCTCACCGCCGCCGGCGACGCCCTCGCGGTCGGCCTCGCCGAGGCGCCGGCCGGGCGGATAACCGCAGGGTTGCCGACGCCGCTGCGGGAGGCGTGCACGCTGCTCGACGCGGCGACCCGCTCCGCCCTGGACGCGATCGGCGACGTCAAGTCCGACGACCCCGACCCGGTCCGCAAGCAGCAGGCCAAGGCCGCCCTGGACGAGCTCTCCACCACCGCGCAGCGGCTGCTGGAGGAGGCCGACCACGACGTGGCCTGGGTGGAGAAGAACGACAGCGGCACCCGCCGCGCGCTGGTGGTCGCGCCCCTGTCGGTGGCCGGCACCCTCGCCACCCACCTGTACGACGAACGCACAGTCGTCGCCACCTCGGCGACCCTGGCGCTGGGCGGCCGGTTCGACACGGTCGCCCGCGCCCTCGGGCTGGACGCGCCACCGCCCGCCCCGCCGACTCCCGCGGCGGCCGCGCTGGCCGCCCACACCGGCCCGGGCCGTCCGGCCGCCGAGACGCCGGGCCGCCGTCTGGCCGGCGACGTCACAACGAACGCCGTCGTACCGGCCACCGAGGGCCCCGGGTGGCGGTCACTCGACGTCGGTTCGCCGTTCGACTACGCCCGGCAGGGCATCCTGTACGTCGCCGCGCACCTCCCCCGCCCCAGCGTCTCCGGGCTGCCCGAGGCTGCCGGAGAGGAGCTGCTCGGGCTGGTCGGGGCACTCGGTGGTCGTACTCTCGGGCTTTTCTCCTCCCGGCGGGCCGCGCAGCAGGCGGCGGAGCTGTTGCGCGCGCGGACCGACCTGCCGGTGTTGCTCCAGGGTGAGGAGGCGCTGCCGCTGCTGGTGCGTCGCTTCCGCGAGGAGCGCGCCAGCTGCCTGTTCGGGGTGATGTCGCTCTGGCAGGGGGTGGATGTGCCGGGTGACGCCTGCCAGCTCGTCGTCATCGACCGGCTGCCCTTCCCCCGCCCGGACGAACCGCTGGCGGCTGCCCGCGCGGCGGCCGTGGACGCGGGCGGCGGTTCCGGCTTCTCGGCCGTCAGCGTGCCGATCGCGGCGGTCCGGCTGGCGCAGGGCGTGGGCCGGCTGATCCGGGCGACCGGCGACCGGGGCGTGGTCGCGGTGCTCGACTCCCGGCTGGAGACGGCCCGAGGCTACGGGCCGTTCCTGCGCCGTTCGCTGCCACCGTTCTGGTACACGACCCGCCCCGAGGTGGCCCGGGGCGCCCTGGAACGCCTGGCCAAGGCCTGAGCCCTCTAGGGGGCCTGGGCGGCGACGACCACGGCGTCGGGCGGGGTGTCCGGGACCCTTCGGGCGGCGAGCCGGCGGACCGCGGTGTTCAGCACCGCGATGAGCGGCACGGAGACCAGCGCACCGGTGATGCCGGCGAGTACGACACCGGCGGCGATGCCGATGATCACCGCGAGCGGGTGGAGGGCGACCGCCCGGCCCATGATCAGCGGTTGGAGGATGTGGCCCTCCACCTGCTGCACGACGATCACCGCGCCAAGGATTATCAACGCGGTGAACGGCCCGCTGTCGACGAGGGCCACAAGCACCGCCACGCCGCCGGAGAGCGCCGCACCGACGATCGGGATGAACGCGCCGAGGAAGACAAGCGCGGCCAACGGGAAGGCGAACGGGATGTCGAAGATGACCAGGAAGATGCCGATGCCTACCGCGTCGATGAAGGCGACAAGCACTGTCGCCCGGACATAGGCGCCCAGGGTCTGCCAGGAGGCACGGCCGGCGTCGTCGACCTTCCAGCGGGCGGCCACCGGCAGCAGCCGGACCAGGAAGCGCCAGATCCGGTTGCCGTCACGCAGGAAGAAGAACGTCGCGAAGAGAACCAGCAGCGTGCCGGTCAGCACCTCGGCCAGCGTCGCGGCGGTGCTCAGCGCCCCGCTTGTGAACTTCGAGGTGTTGTCGTTGATCCAGGCCTGCGCCTCGTCGATGTACCTGTCGAGCTGGGTGTCGGAGAGGTGCAGCGGGCCCGTCTTCAGCCAGTTCTGGATCTGCCGGACACCCTCCGACGACTTCTCGCTCAGCTCCGGCACACCGCGAATGAACTCGTTGACCACGAGCGTCAGCGTGCCGATCACCGCGGCCAGGCCGCCCACCAGCACCACAGCCGTCGCCAGCGACCGGGGGAACCGGACCCGCAACAGCCAGCCCACCGCCGGGGCCAGCAGCGCGGAGAGCAGCAGCGCGATGGCCAACGGAATGATCACGATCTTGATAGTGCCGACGATCCGCAGCAGCGCCCAGGCCACCACGCCGATCACGATCAGTCGCCAACACCACGCGGCGGCAATCCGCAGCCCGTGCGGGACGTCGGCGTCATCCCGACTGGTGGTGGAGCTGTGCAGGTCCACCGCAGGTTCCGCGCCGTAGACCGTGGCGCTCGGCGGCGCGGTCGGCCCCGGCACGGCCGGCGACGCCACCCGGGCCGCCTCCGACACGTCGTTCAACGTGTCGGTCGACGCGCCCTCGTCGACGGGCTTCGACGCCTGTCGTGACTGGTAGGCGCGGCGAAGCCGCCCGCGTACCCGCTCGAAGCGGCTCAAGCGCACCTCCTGGCAGAAAAGCCGGCCCGCCAACGGCGACAGGTCGGACAGCATACGTCCGTTCCCGACACCGTAGGGCAGTTCAGCCACACAATGCCCCGACCACCTCCGGCGTAACCACCGGTGGGCCACCGTCGGCCACACGGTAGCGTCTGCGGCGTGACCGCCGACAACGATCTCGACGCCGGCCTGCCGATCCGCCTGCTGCACGACCGCGTGCTGGTGCGGATGGAGGGCAGCGAGGGCGAACGCCGCTCCACCGCAGGCATCGTCATTCCGGCGACGGCAGCGGTCGGCAAGCGCCTCGCCTGGGCCACCGCGGTCGGGGTGGGGCCGAACGTCCGCGCCATCGTCTCCGGCGACCGGGTGCTCTTCGACCCGGACGAACGCTCCGAGGTCGAGTTGCACGGCCGCGGTTACGTGCTGCTGCGAGAGCGGGACGTGCACGCCGTGGCCGCCGTACGGATCGAGAACGACTCGACAGGCCTCTACCTCTGACGCGCCTCCCCCGGCCACCAGGCCCCGCCGCGCACCGTTTGCCCGGCCGCACGACGGGAAGCCATCCGGCGACCGTGGCCCTGGGGAGGGACGATGCCGGTATTCGTGAAGAAGCTGTTGACCTGGGGCAGTGTCGCGTTCCTGATCTACTTCATGGCCTTCCGGCCGGACGGCGCCGCGCAGTTGTTCCGGGGGATCGGGGCCGCGCTGATCGCGATGTTCCAGGGCCTCGGCGACTTCCTCACGTCGCTGCTGGCCTGAGCCACTGTCAGGGGTGCGTCGGCGGCCAGGGAGGCGCCGATCGCGGGCCGGCCCAGCCGGGCGGGGCATACCCGACCGGAGCCGGGGCCAACACCACCGGGATCGGCACCACCGGCTCGTCCGGTGCGTCCACCGGGCGCTGCGTGCCGTCCGGGAAGCGCAGGAGATAGCGGCTGCCGTCCCAGACCCCCGTCGGGGCCTGCGGGTCCCGACCGACGAAGAACGACCGGTACGCGCTTATCGCGTCCAGCAACTCCCGCTCCTCGCGGGCGGTCCGCTCCTGGTCGGCGGGCTTACGGTCCAGGCCGCGCAGTGTCCCGTCGCGCAGCAGGGCCAGCCGGGTGGCGGCGGACTGGTAACCCCGCATCGCCCGCACCCCGGCGTCACCGGCCACCCGCCGCGCCCAACTGCGGGCGGCGTGCCGCCTGCCGAGACTGCTCAGGGCGGCCACCTCGGGCGGGCTGAGCCAGCCGGCGCGTACGTAGTCGGGCAGAGCCCGCTCGGTGAGCCGCCCCTCCCACGCGCGCAGCCACAGCGCCAGCCCCACGGTGCCGAAGAAGACCGGCACCATGAGGCCCAGGAAGCCGTACAGCATGATCATGGCCTCGCCGGTGGCCTGGGTCAGCGTGGGCAGCAGGTTCCACGTGCCGTGCAGCATCATCGCCAGCAGCAGGCCGGCGATCGGGGCGAGCACCCGGATGCGCCGGTCGGCCGTCCGGGAGGCGATACCCAGCCCCACACCGGTCATCGAGGTGAAAAGGGGATGGGCGAACCCGAACAGCAGGATCCGCAGAATGAAGATCGCGATGACCTGCTGGATGCCGGTGGCCGGGCCGTAGCGGTCGGCGCCGGACGCGTACCCCAACCCGCCCAGGTAGAGGATGTTCTCCACCATCGCGAAACCGACCGCGGCGAGCCCGCAGTAGACCAGGCCGTCGGTGATCCCGGACCACTCGCGGCGGCGGAACACCAGCAGCAGGATCGGGCCCAGCGCCTTGGTCAGCTCTTCGATGAACGGCGCCACCAGCACCCCGGTGAGCGCGGACGGTAGGCCCCAGTCGGCGAAACGGTTGGCCGCGAAGTCGTTCACCGTGAGCGAGGCGGCGGTGGAGACGAACGCCCCCCAGGCGAAGCAGAAGATCAGGTACTTCAGCGGCTCCGGTTCGTACCGGTCCAGCCAGAGGAAGCAGGCGACCAGCACCGGCACCGGCAGGATGGCGGCGACCACGCCGATCAGCAGGGCCTGCACACCGAGCGACTGGCCCAGCGTGAAGACCATGAACACCGCGCACGCCGCGATGAGCAGCACCACCCCGGCCAGCGCCAGGAACCGCCGCCAGCCGAGTCGGCGCAGCGGCATCCGGGGCGTCTCGCCCACGGGAGGTGCGGCGGGCGCGGGCGGGGCGGCGGGCGACGGCGGCAGCGGTGTACCGGGCGGGGTGTCGGCCATGCGGTCAGCGTAGCCATCCGCCGCCGGCTGGTTCGGTCGCATCGGTAGCCGCTATGCTGCCGGCAGGTCACGAGCGCCAGCGTCAAGCCCCGGCTTGCTGGCCGGCAACCCTCGTCGAGTTCGCGGTGGGGTGCCCCGGGTGATGACCGGGCCCAGCCCGATCGGTGTGCTGGGCAAGCGCGGACCCCGTCCCGATGCCGCACCCGGGGTCCCTGACCCCGGAGGTTCCGGCGTGTCCGTCACTCTCGTCCCCTCGCTGCCCACCCTGCCCACCGCGCCGACCGCGCCGACCGCGCCGCTCGACGTCCTCGGCGTGCCCGGCGAGATCAACCTGGACTACGCGGCCACTGCGCCGTGCGCGCGGGCCGCCGCCGACGCCGTGGCCGAGCTGCTGCCCTGGTACGCCAGCGTGCATCGCGGAGCGGGAGCGCTGTCGCGACGCTGCACCCTCGCGTACGAGCAGGCCCGGCAGACGATCGGCGACTTCTTCGGCGCTCGCGCCGACGATCACGTGGTCTTCACCCGCAACACGACGGACGCGCTCAACCTGCTGGCGCGTGCCGTGCCGGCCGGCACGACTGTCGTCACGTTCGCCGGCGAGCACCATGCCAACCTGCTGCCCTGGCCGCGCGGGTCGGTGCGGTTGCCGGTGCCCACCGACCCCGACGGGGCGGTACGCGACCTCGCCGCAGCCCTGACCGAGCTGCGCCGGGGCAGCAGCCCGGCGCTGCCGGTGTTGGTCGCGGTGACCGGTGCGAGCAACGTGACAGGTGAGCGGTGGCCTGTCGCCGAACTGGCGCGGGTGGCCCACCGGCACGGTGCCCGGATCGTGCTGGACGCCGCGCAACTCGCCCCGCACGCGCCTGTCGACAGGCACGCGCTCGACGTCGACTACCTGGCCGTGTCCGGCCACAAGCTGTACGCACCGTTCGGCGCGGGCGTGCTGATCGGCCGGGCGGACTGGTTGGACGCCGCCCCGCCGTACCTGGCCGGTGGTGGGGCCACCAGCCACGTCGGGCCGGCCACCCACGACGTGACCTGGACGACCGGCCCGGGGCGACACGAGGGCGGCACCCCGAACCTGCTCGGCGCGGTGGCGCTGGCGGCGGTGTGCGCGGCGCTCGACGACGCGGACCAGGTTGCGCTGGCCGCCCACGAGCAGGCCCTGCTGGCCCGACTGCGGACCGGCCTCGCCGCCCTGCCGCACGTCGTCGAGCTGCGCACCTTCGGCCCGGACGCGCCCCGGGTCGGCATCGTCTCGTTCGTGGTCGCCGGACGGGACTCCACCGAGGTGGCCGCACGGCTGGCCGCCGAGCACCACATCGGCGTACGGGACGGGTTGTTCTGTGCCCACCCGCTGGCCCGGCGTCTGCTCAGTGAGGCGGCGGGGCGTACCGGCCGGCGGGACCTGCCGCCCACCGCGCTGCGCGCCAGCATCGGGTTGGGCAGCACGGCCGCCCAGGTGGACCGGTTGCTCGCCGCGCTGGCCGAGCTGGGCTGAGGCCCGGCCGGCGGTGGCCCGCGCTCAGCCGACCGGCGGGGCGGTTGGCGGCTTCGGCGTGTCGCCGGGCTCGGCGGGCTCACCGACCGGGCGCTCCTGCTCCCCGAAGGCGTCGCGGATCCATCGGTTCGCCTCCTCCTGCTCGATCCCGGAGGCCACCAGCAGGTCGCTCGCCGTGGTGCGGATCTGGGCGACCACCACACTGCCGGAGAAGCCCACCCCGGCGCCGTACGCCCGGCCGGCCTCGCTGACCGCCCGCAGCGACCGTTCCCGGGCCTTCTCCGGTTCCTCGCTGGCGGCGAACTCGTGCTTGAGCAGCCGGACCGACTCGGCGAGGTGGGCGATCGCGTCCGGCATCGGATCGGGCACCGGTTCCTCGTCCTCGACAAGCGTGACGGACCGGCGGATGAGCGTGCCGCTGTTGCGCATCGCCCGGTCGATGGGGTCGGCCGCCTCCGCGTAGTGGGTCAACTCGTCGCGGCGGTGCCAGCGGGCCGGGGAGAGGGTGGCGGTCTCCTTCGCCCCCTCGATCGCCTCGCCCAGCGTGGCCAGCTCCTCCTTGTTGTTGCGCAGCCTTTCCAGTGCGCCCTGGATGGTGGCGCGGTCGCGGGCGCGCAGCCCGTCGGCGGTGGCGTCGAGTTGGGCGGCGAGCAGGTCCAGGGCGGGTCGGGCTGCGCGGTTGATCACCCGGAGCGGGTTCAGCGGCAGCAGCACAGCCGTCACCAGCAGCGCGACCCCACCACCGAGGAACGCGTCGACGAAGCGGGGGATCTCCAGGTTTTGGGTCGACGGGCTCAGCGTGACGATCAGCACCGCCGTGGCCGCCGCCTGGATGACGATGGCCACGCTCGCCCCCGCGAAGATGGTGAGCAGGATCGCCACCGTGACCACCAGGCCGAGCTGCCACGCGCCGGTGCCGAGCAGGTAGATCAGGAGATCGCCGACGGCCACCCCGACCCCCACCCCGACGATCAACTCGACGGTCCGGCGGAACCGCTGGCCGACCGACGCGGCCAGGGTGCCGACCGCGGAGATCGGCGCGAAGACCGGTTGCGGGTTGCCGAGCACCTTGTGCGAGATCAGGTACGCGAGTCCGGCGGCCAGCCCGGCCTGTACCGCGAGTCCGCCGGCCATCCGTACCCGGTGCAGCCGGTCGTGCAGGGTGGCCCGGCCACGATGGCGCAGCTGTTCGGTGGCCTCGGCGATCCGCGCCCCGTCGATGTCCACCAGACCCTCGCGCAGCGCGGTACGTCGCACCACCGGAGGTCGCTTGTCCCGGGCCACGGCCATGGGCGCGACTACCCGTGGTGGGCCCGCTGAATCCTCCCTCCCCGCGCGTCGCGGCCCGATGCGGCAGACTCGGGCGGTGGTTGAACTGCTGGACCGGTGGCGGGCGGCGGCCCGGGGTGCCGGCGCGAGACCCGACCCGGACACGACCCGCGCCGGGGAGAAGGTGATCGTCCGGTGGCGGGAACCGCACCGGCGCTATCACACGCTGGCCCACCTGACGGCGGTGCTCGACGTGGTGGATCAGCACGCCGACCTGGCCGTTCGGGCCGACGCGGTCCGGCTGGCGGCCTGGTTCCACGACGCGGTCTACGACCCCCGGGCCGCCGGCGACGCCAACGAACGCGACAGCGCCGCACTGGCCGAGAGCGTGCTCACCGGGCTCGGGGTGCCGGCGCCCACGGTGGTCGAGGTGCGCCGGCTGGTGCTGCTCACCGCCGGGCACACGGTGACGCCGGGCGACCGGGACGGCGCGCTGCTCTGCGACGCGGACCTGGCCGTGCTGGCCGCGCCGCCGGCCCGCTACGAGCGGTACGCGGCGGCGATCCGCCGGGAGTACGCCCACGTGCCCGAGCCGGCGTTCCGGGCCGGGCGGGCCGCCGTGTTGACCGGTCTGCTGGCGCTGCCCGCGCTGTTCCGGTCGCCACCGCTGGCGAGCCGATGGGAAGAGCCCGCCCGGGACAACGTACGCCGCGAGCTGGCCACGCTCACCGAGGAGCCGGAGAACGCGGGCTGACCAGGTGCTTCGGCCGACGCAGGTCGGCGGCGCGGAGCAACCGGACCAGCTCCCGGCTCGGCACCACCTGGGCGCCGAGCCACACCGCCGCCGCGAACCGGTCGGCCGGGATGTCGTAGTGGTCCCGGTCGAAGCCGCGCCGGGGCGCGCCGAGCGCCTCGGCGAAGGCGTGCAGCTCGGCGTACGAGACGTCACTGATCAGGTGCGACCAGAGCCGACCGCGCCACGGCCAGGCCGGCCGGTCCAGGTAGAGCATGGTGCCCAAGTTATCCCGCCCAGTCGATCATGTTGATGATCGCCGGGCGCCGACCTAGCCTCGGCTGCATGGCCCCCACCACGCTCCTGGACGACCTCCGCGCCGCGCTCGGTGCCGATGCCGTGCTCACCGACCCGGACCTGTTGCGCATGCACGAGCGGGACGAGGCGGACCTGTGTGCGGCAGGCACCCCGCTGGTGGTGACCCGCCCGCGCAGCACCGAGCAGGTGGTCGCCGTGGTGCGGGCCGCCGCACGGCACGGCGTACCTGTGGTGCCGCAGGGCGCGCGGACCGGGCTGGCCGGCGCGGCGAACGCGGTGGACGGTGCGGTGGTGCTCAGCACCGTCGCGATGAACGAGATCCGGGAGATCGACCCGGTGAGCCGGATCGCGGTGGTCCAACCGGGGGTGGTCAACGCGGCGCTGGCCGGGGCGGTGGCCGAACAGGGCCTCTGGTACCCGCCGGACCCCGGCTCCTGGGAGTCGTCCACCATCGGCGGCAACGTGGCCACAAACGCCGGCGGCATGTGCTGTGTGAAGTACGGCGTGACCACCGAGTACGTGCTCGGCCTGGAGGTGGTGCTCGCCTCCGGGGAGGTGCTGCGCACCGGGCGGCGTACGGCCAAGGGGGTGGCCGGCTACGACCTGACCCGGCTGTTCGTCGGTTCGGAGGGAACCCTCGGCGTGATCACCGAGGTGACCGTGGCGCTGCGGCCCGCCCCGGCCGACTCGCTGACCCTGGTGGCGGTCTTCCCCTCCGTCGCCACGGCCGGCGCGGCGGTGGCCGAGATCGCGGCTCGCGGGCTCACCCCCAGCCTGCTGGAGTTGCTGGACCAGACCCACCTGCGGGCGATCGAGGCGTACCAGCCGATGGGCTTGCGGACCGACGCGCAGGCCCTGTTGCTGGCCGCCGCCGACACCGGCACCCGGGCGGCGGACGACCTGGCCGCGCTGGCCGAGGTGTGCGAGGCCGTCGGCGCCGACGAGGTCTACGCGGCCACCGACGCGGTGGAGGCGGCGGCGCTGCTACAGGCTCGCCGGCTGGCCCACCCGGCCATGGAGAAGTTCGCGGCGGACGCCTACCCGGGCGGCAACGGCGGGCTGGTGATCGACGATGTGGCGGTGCCGCGCGGCGCACTCGCCGCGCTCCTGGACGGGGTCGCCCGGATCGCGGCCGAGTGCGAGGTGCCGATCGGCGTGGTGGGGCACGCCGGGGACGGCAACATGCACCCGAACATCGTGGTCGACCGGGCCGACCCGGCGAGTGTGGAGCGGGGCCGGCGGGCGTTCGACGAGATCATGCGGCTCGGCCTGGACCTGGGCGGCACGTGCACCGGCGAGCACGGGGTGGGGCTGCTCAAGCGGGACTGGCTGGCCCGGGAGATCGGGCCGGTAGGCGTCCGGGTGCATCAGGCGATCAAGTCGGCGCTCGACCCGGCCGGCCTGCTCAACCCGGGCAAGGTGCTCTGAGCGGCCGCGGTCAACACTCGACCTCGGCCGCGGTCAGCCCTTGACCTCGGCCGGGGTCGCCTGGGTGAGCAGTAGCAGGATCTCCCCGGCGACCGGCGTGAGTTCCTCACCCGGGCAGTCCTGCGAGGTGATCAGCCCGGCCGAGGTGATGAGGCTGGACGTCAGCGCGTCGATGCAGGTCGTCCGGTACCGCCGGGCCTGATCGGTCTCGTCGGCCAGCGCCGGGTTGGCGAGCAGGACCTGGAGCCGTTCGATCAGCTCCGGTGCGAGGGTGCCCCGGGAGGTCACGCCGTCGCCGGCGCAGTCGACGCACTGCCACGCGCCGTTCCGCTCGACGCTCAGGGTGCGCATCGGCCCGTCTTCGCCGAGCCGCTGGAGCAGGCTGACCTGACCAGCGGCGACCGTGGTGGGGATCTCCGGCTGGGTTCCGCCACCCGCCGCGCCGGCGGTCGGTTGCGCCACCGGCGTGCTCGGCTTGCCCTGCTCGAAGAGCGAGCACCCGGTCAGGGCGCTGACGAGCACGACGGCGAGCAGGGGTACGAGGAGACGAGGGTGCGCGCGGGCTAGCACGCGCGGAAACCTACCCCACCGTAGGTAGCGTTCGAAACCACCATCCGGGCCGGTATCGATGGTTACCCATCGGTAACGTCGCAATTCGTCATCGAGCGGACGGGCGTAGCGCCGCCTGATCGTCATCGCCCCGGTCGGCCGCGTAACCCCGGACATCCGGAGCGCCGAGCCGGGCCGCGTCCGCCGCGGCGTCGTCCGGCATCAACTGGGACTGCCGCTCCGCCTCCACCCGGGCGCGGTAGTGCTCGACCTCGCGTGCCCGGGTGGCCGCGTCCCAACCGAGCACCGCGCCCATCAGCTCGGCGGTGTGCTCCGCCGACTCCAACCCCCGATGGCTGGTCTCGAACGAGATCCGAGTCCGCCGGGTCAGCACGTCCTCCAGGTGCAACGCACCCTCGGCCCGCGCCGCGTACGCCACCTCAGCCGCCAGATACTCCGGGGCGCCCGCCAGCGGGGACCCCAGCAGTGGGTCGGCGTCGACAAGCGCCAGCAGGTCCAGGGTGAGGGTGCCGTACCGCTCCAGCAGGTGCTCCACCACACCCACCGGCACGCCGTGCCGGCGAGCCAGGTCGGCCCGGTCCCGCCACATCGCCGGGTACCCGTCGGCGCCGAGCAGCGGCAGGTCGGCGGTGCGCGACGGGCGGGCGCCACCGAGCCGGCGAGCGGCCCGGTCGACCACGTCGGACGCCATCACCCGGTACGTCGTGTACTTGCCGCCGGCGACCAGCAGCAGCCCGAGCATCGGCTCGAAGACCGCGTGCTCACGGGAGAGCTTCGAGGTCGAGTCGGCCTCGCCGGCCAGCAGCGGCCGCAACCCGGCGTACACCCCCTCGATGTCGGCGGTGGTCAGCGGCCGGTCCAACACGGTGTTGACCTGCTGGAGCAGATAGTCGATGTCGCGGGCCGAGGCGGCCGGGTGGGAACGGTCCAGCCGCCAGTCGGTGTCCGTGGTGCCGATGATCCAGTGCCCGCCCCACGGGATGACGAAGAGCACCGAACTCGCCGTACGCAGGATGAGCCCGGTCTCACCGGTGATCGCCGAGCGGGGCACCACCAGGTGCACCCCCTTGGAGGCGCGCACCCGAACGCCGGGCCGCAGGCCCACGTCGTTGAGCATCCGGGACATGTCGTCGCTCCACACGCCGGTGGCGGCGATGACGGTACGGGCCTGCACCTCGAACTCCGCGTCCGGCGAGCCCGACGGCGCCTCCAGGTCCCGGACGCGAACACCTGTCACCTCGCGCGCCTGCCGGATCAGCCCGACGGCGCGGGCACTGCTCACCACCGTGGCACCGAGGCTGGCCGCGGTGCGGGCCAGGGTGACCACCAGCCGGGCATCGTCGACCTGCCCGTCGTAGTAGCGGATCGCCCCGGCCAGCGCGTCGGCCCGCAGACTCGGGAAGATCCGCCGGGCACCCTCCCGGGTCAGGTGACGGTGCAGGGGCATGCCCCGTCCACCGCCGAAGACCCCGGCGAAGGCGTCGTACGCGGCCACCCCGGCCCCGTAGTAGGAACGGCGGAAGAACCGGGCCGGCAGGTCCCGCAGGCCACGCCCGGCCGGCAGCGGCACCATGATCGGCACCGGGCGCACCAGGTGCGGCGCGAGCCGGGTGGCCAGCAGACCGCGCTCGGTGAGCGCCTCGTGGACCAGGTGGAACTCCAACTGCTCCAGGTAACGCAGGCCGCCGTGGATGAGTTTGCTGGACCGGCTGGAGGTGCCGGCGGCAAGGTCACGCGCCTCGACCAGCGCCACCTTGAGGCCCCGGGACGCCGCGTCCAGGGCGGCACCGGCTCCGGTCACCCCACCACCGATGACCAGCACGTCGAAGCGCTCGGCACGCAGTCGACGCAGGTCGTTCGCACGGCGGACCGGTGAGAGCTGACCGGCGACGGATCGGGAGATATTGGGGTCGCGCACCCGTCCACCGTAACCGCCGTGCCACCGTGTCGGCATTCGCCGCCCGCCCGGCACTGCCTACTGCCCGCCACTCATGTTGGAAAACCCTCAACTGGAGCTGACGTCATCTGAGGGCCGGCCACGAAGTGAGCGCTACGACCACTACCCTCGCCCCGTCGAAGCAGGCCGGCTTGTTCAAGCCGCTCCAACTGCCCCCGAGCGCCGGCGTAGGTTAGTCCGGTCAACGTCGAGTGATCACCAGACGAATAGCGTTCGTGTGTCCTGAGCCACTGACGGGCCACATGCTGTGCTGCGGCAGCGTCCGGTTTGACATAGCGAAGCACGCCACGGCGCCTAGGAACCTCGTGTCCGGAGCTCTTGTTGACGATTGAAATCGCTTCCCACGTCAAAGTCCAGACGTCTTTGTACTGGATGATCAAGGCACCCTGACCGACCGAGCATTCCGCGGCGACCTCAAGCGCCTCAAGTACCTCCGACTCGCCACGCTGCAAGAGATGAGTGAGCATGGGCGCGGTCACGAAGGGCTCGTGCAGGAGCGCGTGCACAATCAGAGCCACTTTCACGTCTCGCTGACGCACCTCTGGGCGGATCGCACCCATCAGGTTCATGACCGGGAGCACCGGAGTACCACCCACCAGTCGGGTCCGCACCCGAGGGCCGCCCTCCTCCACCAGCACCGGCGGCCGGTGCCCCAGGGCCACCATGTCTCGATACATCCGGTCCACACCCAAGCCTTGCTTCTCGACCAGTTGCAACGCCCGAAACAGATCGGCAAGCGCCGGATACCTTGCGTACCGCTGGGTCAGCACGGTGTCGGAGGTGATCCCGCCGACGAACCCACCGGGGCTGACCACCTGCACGGCGGAGTCTTCCTCGACCCAGGTCACGGACACCGGATCTGGCTGCATCCAATCCCGGTGCACCACCCCATTGAGTACGGCTTCCCGAAGGGCCTGCGGCGGTAGCTGACGCACGTGGGGTTGCGCGAAGCCGGTTGCCTGCGTCACGCGAACGGACTTGTTCAGGGTCTCTAAGCGATCGTCGATCGCCGCAACCTGCTCGAGCAGGCTCAGGCCAGCAAGATCCCGGGGCGCTGTGATGAGGTCCCCGCCCTCCACATCGAGTACTGACAAAGTGATGTGGGTCCGGTCAGCCGGACAGAAGGTCAACGCTCCAGCAGCGGTGAGCCGCCCGTCGGGCCGAAGCACGCCCAGCGAGGTCAGCAACTCCCGCACACTGCCGTCGAGCACGGCGCCGACATCCGCTTTGCTGTTCTGCGCGAGATAGCGTCGAGCGACTGCGACCGCACCGGGCGAGATGTCCCGCTCAGTCCGTTCGGTGACCTGGGCCATCGGATCGTGGCCGGCACTCAGTTGACGGTGAAGCCACCACTCCGCTCGATCTACGCCTACGCAGTGCCCCCCTGTTCGCCACCTGATCTGGCCATCCAGGTTCTCGGCTGGCTCCCGCGCCTCGGCAACGTAGAGGACGAGCAGTCGAATGCCATCGACCCGTCTCTCCTCCACGGCAGGCGCGATCCCGACAAGCTCGTACACCCGATGCCTGAGCCAGTCCACGTCGAGGCCCGCCCCGAGCAACTGGCCAGTCCGATCTTCGACGCCGACCAATAGCGCACCGCCCCCCGGGGTGTTGGCCATGCAGGTCACCTCGTTGGCCAAATGCCGCGCCGCTTCCTTGTTGTGCGGATCGCCCACCAGCAGGGTGCCGCCGGGTCCTCGCCGGCCAGCCTCCTCCTTGCAATCGATCCGCTCGCGTTCCACCGCTGTCGGAAAGATGCCTTCCGCGAGCTTGGCAAGTACGCCATCAACCAGGACGCGGAGTCGGTCTCGGGCTTCGATCAGGTCCGCTCCCGGATTGAAAGGCAACATCCGGCCACTTTACCCTTGCCACTTGCAGATTAGAGGGACCCTAAACTGCAACACCTTCCTCGCGTCGGACTGCAGTGCCACTTTGCCAGTGGACCGACAACGCGACGGTCGCGCCAAAACCGTTCAAGACAGTCGTAAGGTTCTCGGATGCAAGGTCAACCCGGGCATCCCGGACCCAGCGCCCGCACCTCCCCGTGGCCGGTGGTCGCGGCCGTGCTGATTGGCTGCTGGACCGTCGCGGTCACCGTGAGCGCCCAGACCGGTGGTTGGCTCACCGATCAGTTGCTGCTGGGCTTCGGGCGGGACCGGATCGGCTGGCTCTGGCCGGTGCTCGGCCTGACCACCTTCGTGTTGGTGGGCACACCCGCCCTGCTGCTGGCGCTGCTCCCCCGGTCTGCTGCGGTCCGGGCCACCGGGCGGGCCTGGCTGATCGGGGCACTCGCCCTTGGCGTGCTCACACTGCTGCGGGTCGTGCCACCGGTGCACCACGAGGCGTACCTCGCCGCGCTGGCCGGCACGGCGTTGCTCGGCGCGCTCGCCGTGCGCTGGTCGGCGCGCCGGTGGGCGTACCCCCGACGGGTTGGCCCGGTCGACGGCCCGGCACCCATCGGCGACGGCGAGGCCACGCGGCCCGAGGCCACCGACGCCGGCCACGCCACACCGCCCGAGGCCACCGACGCCGGCCACGCCACACGGCCCGAAGCCACCGGGAGCCCGACGCCTGTCGAACCCCGGCGACGCCCGCGCCGGCTCGGGCCGGTGCCGCTGCTCGCGATCGCCGCCGGGTTGGCGGTGCTGCTGCCGTGGGCCTGGCTCGGCGCGCTCGGCGGCCTCCTGGAGACCACACTCGCGCTGCTGGCGGCCGCCGCGTTCGGGATGCTGGCCGCGACTCTGCTGGGTGCGCCCTTCTGGTCCCCGTTCGCGGTCGGGCGACCGCCCCGGCCGGCCCGACTGGTGCTGGTCGGCGGCCTGGTCGCCGGGGTGACGCTGCTGCTGCTCGGGGCCGGGGCCGGCCAGTCCGGAGCGCAGTTGCCCGCCCTGCTGACCCTGCCGCCGGTGGGCTTCGCGCTGGCCGCGCTGTGGGCCGCGACCTGGCCGCCCGCCGCCGACCCGGCCACCGCCGACCCGGCCGCCGCCGACCCGGCCGCCGCCGACCCGGCCGAGGCCACGCGTGCCGGCCGAACGGCGACCGGCTGGCTCGTGGGCCTGGCCGCGCTCGGCCCGCTGGCCTTCACCGACCCGGAAGAGATCACCCTGCTGTTGGTCGGCACCCGCGACGTCCCGTTCTGGGTGGCGGCCGCCGCCGGCGCCGGGCTCGCCGTCGCGGTCCTGGTGGCCATCGGGTACGCGGTGCTGCTCGCCCGGCCGACGGCACGCACCCCGAACAGGCGGATCGCCGCGGTCGCGGCCGTGGTGCTGCTTGTGGCTTTCGGCGTGGTCGACCTCGGCCCCGGCCAGCCGGGCCTGTACGGCGAGCGGCTGTTCGTGGTCCTACGCGCGCAGGCCGACCTGAATGATCTTCCGGCCGGCGCGTCGGGTCGGGCCGGGCGGGACGCCCGCGCGGCGGAGGTCTACCGGCGACTCGTGACGACCGCCGAGCAGAGCCAGGGCGACCTGCTCCGAGGGTTGAACCGGCTGCGCCTCGACCCGGTGTCGTACTACCTGGTCAACGCCGTCGAGGTGGACGGCGGCCCGGCGGTGCGGGCATGGCTCGCCCGCCGACCGGAGGTGGCCCGGGTGCTGGTCAGCCAGCGACTACGCCCGCTGCCGGCCCCGGCCGGGCAGAACCGCGGCAGCGTGGCCAAGCCCACCGGCCCGGAGTGGAACATCCGTCAGATCGGCGCCGACCGGGTGTGGTCCCAACTCCGGGTCACCGGCACCGGCATCGTGATCGGCAGTTCCGATTCGGGGGTGGACGGCACCCATCCGGCACTACGAGCCGGGTTCCGCGGTGGGGACGACTCCTGGTACGACCCGTGGG
Organism: Micromonospora sp. DT53; assembly: GCF_049841535.1. NCBI lineage: Bacteria > Bacillati > Actinomycetota > Actinomycetes > Micromonosporales > Micromonosporaceae > Micromonospora > Micromonospora sp. DT53. Next base: position 284,071 of record NZ_JBNCKM010000004.1, on the reverse strand, counting down.
ACGGCACCCGGAGCCCCACCGACCAGGGCGGGCACGGCACCCACACGGTGGGCAGCGCGGTCGGGCGGGACGGCATCGGGGTGGCACCGGACGCGCAGTGGGTGGGCTGCGTCAACCTGGACCGCAACCTCGGCAGCCCCGGGCACTACCTGGACTGTCTCCAGTTCATGCTGGCGCCCTTCCCGGCCGGCGGCGACCCGTTCACCGACGGCCGCCCGGAGCGCGCCCCGCAGGTGCTGACCAACTCGTGGGGCTGCCCGCCCATCGAGGGTTGCGACAGGCGCGTCCTGCGGCCGGCCACCGCCGCACTGGACGCAGCCGGGATCTTCGTGGTCGCCGCGGCCGGCAACACCGGCCCGTGGTGCGCGTCGATCGACGATCCGCCCGCCCCGTACGCGGACGTGCTGACCGTGGGCGCGGTGGACCGCCAGCGGCGGGTCGCCGAGTTCTCCTCGCGCGGGCCGGTGCCGGGCGGTTCGAACAAGCCGGACGTGCTGGCACCGGGGGTGGGCGTGGTGTCGGCCATGCCGGGCGGCACGTACGCCGCGTTGGAGGGCACGTCGATGGCGACCCCGCAGGTCGCCGGAGTGGTCGCGCTGATGTGGTCGGCGAACCCGGCGCTGGTCGGCGACGTGAACCGGACCCGGCAGATCCTCCGGGACACCGCCACGGCGGCGACGCCCACCTATCGCTCCGACAGCCCCTCCGACGCGTGCGGTGCTCCGTCGAACGTGACGGGCGCCGGCCAGGTCGACGCCTACGCCGCCGTTCGCGCAGCCCAGCAGTAGGAGGGCCGCCCAGCAGTTGGAAGGTTTCCTTCCTGAAGCGCTGAGCCGGGGGTGCGGTCCCGCACCCGGTGATCTAGGGTCGGCGACCATGGACGCCGAGATCACCGTCACCGAGCTGGCCGTCGACCTGGTCCCCAGCGTCGTACAGCTCTGCCAGCAGGCTCTCGACCTGCCCGAGGACGCCGCCGAGGCGGCTTCCGTCGTGGATGTGCTCTGGCCCCGGGCCACCGCCGAGCGGCCCGTGGTCGGGCTGGGCGCGTACCGGGGCGCGGATCTGGTCGGGGTGCTGATCTGCTCGGTGTCGTCGATCGAGCCGGGGATCGGGCACGTGGACCTGGTCGCGGTCCTCCCGGATCAACGGCGTCGGGGCGTCGGCCGGGCGCTGCTCCAGCGGGCCGAGCGGGTGCTCGCCGAGCGGGGGGCGACCGAGGTGCTGCTGGCCGGGAATCCGCCGTACTACGCGTGGCCGGGCATCGACGTCCGCTACACGCCGGCGGTCTGCGCCGCCCTCGCGCTCGGCTACCAGCAGGACCGGACCGCCTGGAACATGACCGCGGACCTGTCCTACGACGGGTCGCCGGCACTGCGGTCCACCGAGGTGGCGGAGCGGCGGCTGGCCGGCCAGGGCGTCACCGTACGCCGGGCGGAGCCGGCGGACCTGCCGGCGCTGGTGGCCTTCGCCCGGTCCACCTTCGGTGGCACGTGGGACGGCGAGTTGACCGGGTCGGTGGGGCGCGCCGACGCCGGCTGCCACCTGGCCGAGCGGGACGGCGAGGTGCTCGGCTTCGCCGCGTACGGGTCGTCCCGGCCGAGTTGGTTCGGGCCGATGGGCACCGCGCCGGCCGCGGAGGGGTCGGGCATCGGCGGGGTGCTGTTGCGGCGCTGCCTGCGCGACCAGCGGGCGGCGGGGCTGGACCGGGCACAGATTGGCTGGGTGGGGCCGGTGCCGTTCTATTCGGGCAGCGCGGGTGCCTGGATCGAGCGGGTCTTCTTCCTGTACCGGCGAACCCTACCGATGGCATAACTGGGGCAAACAGGACATGGATCCATTCGCCCGCATCGGCCATCGACGCCCCCTACCGTTTCGGTAGAGGAGGCAGCCATGACCACGGATGACAACCAGACCGAGGACGGCCAGCCGATCACCTGGAAACCGGTGGGCGAACTCCCCGGCCAACTGCCGTTCGACCGACTCGACTACGGCGACGCCGAACAGCTCGCCGAGATGACCACCGACGGTGAGCCGGCGGTGGTCGAGGAGCCGCAGGAGATGGTGGACGCGCCGATCCAACTGCTTCCGCCGTACAGCCGGGCACAGAAACGGCGCAACCAGCGCCCACTACCGACCTGACGACGAACGGGGCGGACCGCGTCAGCGGCCCGCCCCGTGCGGTGTGTCGGAACTGGACTCAGAAGTCCATGTCCCCGCCACCCGGGCCAGCCGGGGCAGCCGGGGTCTTCTCCGGCTTGTCCGCGACAACAGCCTCGGTGGTGAGGAAGAGCGCCGCGATGGAAGCGGCGTTCTGCAGCGCGGAGCGCGTCACCTTGGCCGGGTCGATGATGCCCGCGGCCAGCAGGTCGACGTACTCGCCGTTGGCGGCGTTCAGACCGTGACCCGCTTCGAGGTTACGGACCTTCTCCACCACGACGCCGCCCTCAAGGCCGGCGTTGACGGCGATCTGCCGCAGCGGGGCGTCCAGCGCGACCTTGACGATGTTCGCACCGGTCGCCTCGTCGCCGACCAGGTCGAGCTTGTCGAAGGCGGTCTTGCCGGCCTGCACGAGCGCGACGCCACCACCCGGGACGATGCCCTCCTCGACGGCGGCCTTCGCGTTGCGAACGGCGTCCTCGATGCGGTGCTTGCGCTCCTTGAGCTCGACCTCGGTGGCCGCGCCGACCTTGATCACCGCAACGCCGCCGGCCAGCTTGGCCAGCCGCTCCTGCAGCTTCTCGCGGTCGTAGTCGGAGTCGCTCTTGTCGATCTCGGCCCGGATCTGGTTGACCCGGCCCTGGATCTGCTCGGCGTCACCGGCACCGTCGACGATGGTGGTCTCGTCCTTGGTCACCACGACCTTGCGGGCGCGGCCCAGCATGTCGAGGCTGGCGGCGTCGAGCTTGAGGCCGACCTCCTCGCTGATGACCTGGCCACCGGCGAGGATCGCGATGTCGGTCAGCATGGCCTTGCGGCGGTCACCGAAGCCCGGCGCCTTGACGGCGACCGACTTGAAGGTGCCACGGACCTTGTTGACCACCAGGGTGGCGAGGGCCTCGCCCTCCAGGTCCTCGGCGATGATCAGCAGCGGCTTGCCCGACTGCATGACCTTCTCCAGGATCGGGAGCAGGTCCTTCACCGACGAGATCTTGCTGTTGGCGATCAGGATGTACGGGTCGTCGAAGACGGCCTCCATACGCTCCGGGTCGGTCATGAAGTAGGCCGAGATGTAGCCCTTGTCGAAGCGCATACCCTCGGTGAGCTCAAGCTCCAGCCCGAAGGTGTTGCTCTCCTCGACGGTGATGACGCCTTCCTTGCCGACCTTGTCCATCGCCTCGGCGATGATCTCGCCGACGGTGCTGTCGCCAGCGGAGATGGAGGCGGTGGAGGCGATCTGCTCCTTGGTCTCGACGTCCTTGGCGAGCTTGGACAGCTCCTCCGAGACGCTCGCGACCGCGGCCTCGATGCCCCGCTTCAGGGCCATCGGGTTGGCGCCGGCGGCCACGTTGCGCAGGCCCTCGCGAACCAGGGCCTGGGCCAGGACGGTCGCCGTCGTCGTGCCGTCACCGGCGACGTCGTCGGTCTTCTTGGCGACCTCCTTGACCAGCTCAGCGCCGATCTTCTCGTACGGGTCCTCGAGCTCGATCTCCTTGGCGATGCTCACACCATCGTTGGTGATGGTGGGGGCACCCCACTTCTTCTCGAGCACGACGTTGCGGCCCTTCGGGCCGAGGGTCACCTTTACGGCGTCGGCGAGCTGGTTCATGCCCCGCTCGAGGCCGCGGCGAGCCTCTTCGTCGAAAGCGATCATCTTGGCCATACGGCGTTGTCCTCCTGGACACTCACGGGCCACCCGAGATGTGTGCCCCGGATGGGCCGCCTGGTGTACGCACCTTGGGACGTCGCCACCTGGCGACGACGACGTCCTTCGGCCGGGCCGGATAGCCCGCGACGACCGGCCATGTGCCGCCCCGGCGTCTCCACGCCGGTGCAACCTGGCCCCACCGTCCCGACCATTGGCACTCACGGTATGCGAGTGCCAATGACTTGTTTAGCACTCTCCCCTGCCGAGTGCAAGCACGATGCCCCCGCTCAGCCGAGTTCCGCGGCCAGTCCAGCGGTGTTCACCGGCGCCTCATGGGCACGCTGCTCCGCGTACGTCACCAGCAGACCGACCATCTGGGCGAGGTGCGCCGGCAGGGCCAGCACGGCGGTGATCCCGATCACCACCACCGCACCGGCGGCAGTACCCGCCGAGGCGAACGGGTCCGTTCCGAGGGCGGAGGTGCCCACCCCCTCCAGAACACCGGGGATCAGGGTGCCGACGAAGACCGCCAGGAACACCAGGGCCACCCGTCCGAGCAGCAGACCGAGCCGGTCGTGGAACATCCGGAACGCTCGACCAATCGGGTTGTGGCGTTCGAAGAGGTAGACCGGGCCGGCCATGGCCAGCGCGAAGGTCAGGTAGATGCCCGGCAGCACGCAGAAGCAGAAGCCCACGCCGATCAGCAGGCTGACCAGCAGCGTCCAGCCCCACAGCCCGAGCGCCCGACGCAGGCCGTAGCGCAACGCCGACTCCAGGCCGACCGGCTGACCGGCCGCCTGTTGGGTGATCACCCGGGTGCCGGCGGCCCACCCGACGGCCTGCACCAACCCGACCAGCAGGCTGCCACCAATCAGGATGACCAGAAGGCTCAGCAAATCGGCGACGAAGTTGTCCGGCAGCACCGGGCTCGCACTCGATTCGGCCTGCGGGGCCCACTTGGCCGACGGGTCCAGCCCGAGGGAGATCACCGAGAGCACCGCGGCCGGCAGCACCTGGGTGAGCAGCATGATCGGCACCAACTGCCGCCAGCCCCGGCGCAACGCTCCCCCACACCTGTTGAACCAACCGCCGACGCCGGCGCCGGGCGGCGTGACCAGGGCGTCGTTCGGATCGAACCCGTAACCCGGCGGGTACCAGCCGACCGGCGGCCCCGGATACCACGGCTGTCCGCCGTAGGGACCCGACCCGGGCGGGTAACCCCCGGTGGGCGGGAACGCCCAGCCCTGCGGCGGCGGGGCCGCGCCCCAGGCCCCCTGCGCGGGATCCCAGCCGGACGGCGGGCCGGCGGGACCGGAGGGCGGGCCAGCCGGGGGCATGCCCGACCCCCAGCCGGGCGGCGGACCGGCGTGGCCGGGGTTGCCGGCGGGCGAGGACGGGACGGAGGGATCCGGCTCCCCCGACCCGGAGGACGGAGTGGGCGGGGGTGGCTGGTCGGTCATGAACGCTCCTCGGCATTGGCTGGAACGGTTCACGATCTTCCCGGCTGCGCGCCCCTGCCGCAGCCCCGACTCACGGGGCCGATCGGCCGGGAAGCTCAGCCGATGACGCGTACGTGCTCTGCCTGCGGACCCTTCTGGCCCTGGGTGATCTCGAACTCGACTCGCTGACCGTCGTCCAGCGCCTTGTAACCGTCCATCTCGATCGCGGAGAAGTGGACGAACACGTCCTGACCGCCGTCGACGGCGATGAAGCCGTAGCCCTTCTCGGCGTTGAACCACTTCACGGAGCCCTGTGCCACGGTGCACTTCCCTCACTCTGCGCGGCGTTGCCTGACCCGGCGCACGGCACGGCCGCACACCTGCGGATCACCGACTCAGCGATCGATGACCGCCATTGAAGTAGGTGACCGAAATCGCACGCTACACGAGCAGTGACGGCCGCGCACGGCCACAAATCGGACACACTTCGGGGGTGACCAACGGCGTCAATTCCCTGTGGTAGGCATGCGGACATGACCACCGAACTGGGCTCGCCGGCCCGGCGGCTCGCCGAGATCCGCCGGGTCCGGCCAGCGGACGCCGCCCGGATGCGGGCGCTGCGCCTGGAGATGCTGGCCGACGCGCCGTTGGCCTTCCTGGAGACCCTGGCGGACGCGGCGGCCCGACCACACAACGAGTTCGCCGCCCGGGTCGCGTACACCTCGGCCGGCCCGAACAACGCGCAGTTCGTCGCGGACCCGGGCGGCCGACTGGTCGGGCACGCCGGTGGCACGGTCACCCCGGACGAGCCCGGGCTGACCGTCATCTACGCCGTGTACGTCACGCCGACCTGGCGGGGCAGCGGCCTTCTCGGCGACCTGATCGACGGGGTGGCCGACTGGTCCCGGGCGTGTGGCCGACCGGAACTGCTGCTGGAGGTGGTGGTCGGCAACGACCGCGCCTACCGGGCCTACCAGCGGCTCGGCTTCAAGGACACCGGCGTACGGGTCCCCCACCCCACCATCCCAGCCCTGAACGAACTACAGATGCGCCGACCAGCCTGACAGAGAACTCATCCCAAGGCAGAGCCACTGAGATGCCCTAAAAAAGCCGGCAGCGACGCCACCGCCGTGCCCACAAAGGGTTTCCGGGGCAGCCCGACCCGCGCAGGGATCAAGCCTGACCGCCCGGAGCGGGTCGGGCTGCCCCGGAAACCCCCACCGCAACCACTACACGTGCCGCCGCGACTGAACGATCCGGAACCGGTTGGCCACGTAAGCCCCATCGGTCAACGCCGAGTTGGCCGCCGCGTTGGCCCCACTGCCGTGGAAGTCGGAGAACGCCGCCGACTGGTTGACGAAGACACCACCTGTGAGGTTGCAGGACAGGTGCACCCCGACCTCGACCGCGACCGCCTCGGTCGCGTCCAGCACCGCCTCGTCGGTCGAGTAGACCCCGGCGGTCAGCGCGCCCTTCTCGCCGACCGTCCGGCGCAGCAGCTCGAGGCTGTGTGCGGTGGAGTCGGTCGCGATGGCGAACGAGATCGGCCCGAACCACTCCCGGCCGTACGTCTCCGCGTCGTCCGCGGTCAGCTTCACGATCGTCGGGGTACGCACCACCGCGTCGGCGTACGACGGGTGGGCCACGGTCCGCGACTCCAGCACCGGCTCGCCGACCTTCGTCACCTCGGCCAGCCGCTCCAGCACCCCGTCGTTGACGATGGCGCCGGTCAGCTCGACGCCTCGGGCCGGGTCGGCGGTGAGCTTGCCGACGGCGGCGGCGATCCCGCCGGCCACCTCGTCGAAGCTCTTGTGCCCCTGGTCGGTCTCGATGCCCCCGGCGGGGATGAGGATGTTCTGCGAGGTGGTGCACATCTGACCGCTGTAGAGGGTCAGCGTGAACCCGAGGTTGCGGCACATGCCGGCGAAGTCGTCGGTGGAGTCGATGACGACGGTGTTGAGGCCGGCCTTCTCGGTGTAGACCGACGCCTGCCGGGCGTGCGTCTCCAACCAGTCGCCGTACTCGGTGGAGCCGGTGAAGTCGACGATCCGGATGGAGCGGTGCAGGGCCAGGTCGCTGGCGAGTTTCTCACCGGGCGCCTCGGCCGCCAGCATGATCAGGTTCCTGTCGAACCCGGCCTCGGCGAGCACCTCCCGGGCGTACTTCACGGTGATGGCCAGCGGCAGCACCGCGCGCGGGTGCGGCTTGACGATCACCGGGTTGCCGGTGACCAGCGAGGCGAACAGCCCGGGGTACGAGTTCCAGGTCGGGAAGGTGTTGCAGCCGATCACCAGCGCCACCCCACGCGGCACCACGTGGAACGTCTTGGTCATCCGCAGCGGGTCGCCCTTGCCGGCGGCCTTCTCCCAGCCCGCCGTGCCCGGGTGCCGGGTCATCTCGGCGTACGCGTACGCCAGCGCTTCCAACGCCCGGTCCAACGCGTGTGCGCCGCCGGCCTGGAAGGCCATCACGAACGCCTGCCCGCTGGTGAACTGCACCGCGTTGGCCAGCTCGAAGATGTGCTTGTGCAGCCGGTCGAGGATCTCCAGGCAGACGCCCACCCGGGCCTGCGGGCCGGCGTCGCGCCACGCCGGCAGCGCGGCGGAGGCGGCGTCGACAAGCTCGCCGGGGCCGGCGTGCGGGTACCGCACCGCCAACTCCACCCCGAACGGGCTCGTCTCGGTGGCGACCCGCGCGCCCGCGCCGGGTTGGTCGAGCGGAAAGTCACCACCGAGGTACGCCTCGAAGGCGGCCTTACCGTCGGCGGCGGCGGTCTCGCCGTAGACCCGAGGGCTGGGGGATTCGGGGTAGGCGGACCAGTAGCCCCGCTCCGTGATCGCGGTCAGCGCACGGTTGAGGGTGTCGGCGTGCCTGTCGTACAGGGGATGCGGGGTCTCCGTCATGCCCGCAATCATGCCTGAGGACCCACCGTGAGCAGTAGCGCCGATACCTGTCAGAGGGTGAGCTGCCAGTCGGTCCAGGAGTCCACCGAGCGGAAGCCGAGCTGCTCGTTGATCGCCACCATGTAGCTGTTGCTGGCGGCGTTGATGGTGTCGATGCTCCGTACCGCCGGCTCGTGGGTCAGCAGGTGGTGCAGGTTCTCCGCCTTGGCGATGAGGCCGAGCCGGTGCCCACGGTGGGCCGGGTCGACGATGGTGATCTGCTGGAACGCGTGCCAGTCGGCGGAGGCGCCCACCTCCAGCAGCGTCCAGGCGACCAGCCGGCCGGATGCCTCGTGTCGCATCCCGAGGTGGTATCGCCGCCGGCCCTTGGCCTCCAAGGCCCGCTCGGTTCCACGGATGCGCTCGGCGTCCACCTGCTCCGGCTCCCACTGCACGTCGCCCAGGGGCGCGTCCATCATCAGTCGGCCGTCCAGGTAGGCGATGTCCGTCAGATACTCCTGCGGGGTGGCACCCCGCCAGCAGACCGACAGGTAGCCCTCGGCTCGGGGCCGGGCCTCGGCGAGTGCCGCCCGGAGGGCGACCCGGTCGATCTTGTCGACGTCGAGCCGGCGACGCACCTCGACCAACGCGGCCTGCGCACCGGTCGAGGCGGCGAACGCGTCACCCGCCACGCTTCGGGCCGGCCCGTCGGGCAGCGCGGAGACGGTGAGTGCCACGACCCGCTTGCGGCCGTGCTCGCGCAGCAGGCGCACTCCGTACTCGTGCAGTGCCCGGCCGATGCCCCGGCGCCGCAGCTCGGGATGCACCTTCAGCTCGGCGCTGGCGTTGTCGGTGTTGTCGAGCTGCGGTAGGCCCAGCTGAAGGTAGCCGGCCGGCACGCCGTCCAGTCGGGCCAGCGCCCAGAGCGACCGGGTGCCGGGCATCGGCGTGTGGAACAGCGCGTCGAACCGCCGCCGGCAGAAGGGCGGCAGATCCGGCAGATCGGCGTCGTTGACCGCCGCCCCGATCCGGTACGCCTCGTCGACCGAAGTGTGGTCGGCGCCGTCGAACGACGCGATCGTGATGCTCATGCCGCTGAGCCTGCACCCGGGAAAAGCGATCGGGCCAGCGAATTAATCGCTGGCCCGATCGGACGTGGTCGGGAGGGACACTCGCACAACGCCTCCGGCGTTGGGTCGCAAGAACTTCAAAAGTCTTCGGCGAAATGCCCTCCCGCACGGAGCATCTTGCGCCGTCCGGTTCCTGCCGTCAAGTCCGTAGCGGCGGGTTTTCCACACTCACAGCGAAAACCCAGTTACCGACTGATCCACTCGGCCCCGGGTCAGCCGAGGAGACCGGCGTCGCGGGCGGCGCGCAGCGAGGGCTTGATGTGATGGGTCGGCCCGACCTCGCCGGCCACCGCGTCGATGGTCTTCAGACCCTCTCCGGTGTTGAACACGACGGTCTCGGCCGTCGGGTCGAGCCGACCGGACTCGACAAGCTTGCGCAGCACGGCCACCGTCACCCCACCTGCGGTTTCAGCGAAGACACCTGTGGTACGCGCCAGATCGCGGATGCCCGCACGGATCTCGTCGTCGTCGGCGTACTCCATCCAACCGCCGGTGCGGCGGACCGCCTCCAGGGCGTAGAGGCCGGCCGCCGGGTCGCCGATGTTTAGCGACTTGGCGATGCCTGTCGGCTTGACCGGGATGATCGTGTCGGTCTCGGCGTGCAGGGCGGTGGCGATCGGGTTGCAGCCGGCCGACTGCGCACCGAAGACCTTCCAGCCGCCGGCCGGCGCCTCGACCAGGCCGATCTCGACCAGCTCGGAGAACGCCTTGTCAATCTTGGTGAGCAGCTCGCCGCTGGCCATCGGAATGACCACCTGCGCCGGGATCCGCCAGCCGAGCTGCTCGGCGACCTCGTAGCCGAGGGTCTTGGAGCCCTCCGCGTAGTACGGCCGGACGTTCACGTTGACGAACGCGGTGTCCTCGAATTCGTCGGTCTCCACCAGCTCGCCGCAGAGCCGGTTGACGTCGTCGTACGAGCCGTCGATGGCGACCAGCTCGCCGCCGTAGACGGCGGTGGTGATGACCTTGCCCTGCTCCAGGTCGCTGGGGATGAAGACCACCGAGGGCACGCCCGCGCGGGCGGCGTGGGCGGCCACCGAGTTGGCCAGGTTGCCTGTCGACGCGCAGGCGAACCGGGTGAAGCCGAGCGCCTTGGCGGCGGTGAGCGCCACCGAGACGACCCGGTCCTTGAACGAGTGGGTGGGGTTGGCGCTGTCGTCCTTGACCCAGAGCGGCGCGGTGATGCCCAGCTCGGTGGCGAGGTGCGGGGCCGCCACCAGCGGGGTCAGCCCCGGGTCGAGGGTGACCCGGCTGGCCGGGTCCTGACCGGCGGGGAGCAGGGCGGCGTACCGCCAGATGTTGTTCGGGCCGGCCTCGATCTGCTCGCGGGTCACGGTGGCCAGCGCTGCGGTGTCGTAGTCGACTTCCAGCGGGCCGAAACACTCGTAACAGGCGTGCTGGGCGGCGAGCGGGTAGCGGGCCGAACAGGCACGGCAGACCAGGGCGCGGGCGGGGCTGGCAGAGGTGTCAATGCCGGAGGTGACGAGCGTCGACGTCATGTCGAGAGTCCTCTCATCTTTCCCCGCATCGCACGGTGCGGCGGGGACGGAATTGGCACCTGCCCCGCGGGTCGCTCAGCGGTGAGCGCGCGGGGTGGTTGCCGGGGCGTCGTCGGGCCGTATCCCTCAGCCCCTCTGGATGAGGTATTCAGTTGTGCCGTCGAGTCTAGGACAACGCTGTCGACCGCTGCTACCGCTGATCCCAGGGAGTGGGTCAGCGAGCACTCACGGCCATGGGGTCGGTCACCGCGATCGGGTCCGTGACCGCGCTCGCCTGGGGCAGCGACGTGGTCCGGGGACGGGCTGCGAGGTTCGCGGCGATCAGGGCGGCGATCGTGATGGCGGCCCCGACCAGTTCCACCGGCTCCGGGCGGTAGCCGCGGGCGATCTGCACCGCGAAGGTGGTCACCGGGACCAGGTTCATGAACAGCGCGGCGTTGGCGGCGCCGAGTCGTTGCACGCCTGTGTTCCAGGCCAGGACCGCGATCACGGCGCCCACCAGCACGGCGTACGCCAGCTGCGGGGTGACCGCCACGAGGTCGGCGGCGGCCGGCGCGTGCTGCCAGCCGACGGCGTCGGCGCCGATGCTCAGGACGAGCATGGCGGCCGTGCCGGCGAGCGCGGTCAGGGTGGTGAAGCGCAGCGGCGACCATTCACCGAACCGGCTGGCGCCGTGGGTGTAGATGCCCCAGCCGAGTACCGCGCCGATCATCATCAGCCCGCCGAGGCCGAACTGGCCGAGTCCGGCCAGACTCCCGCGCGTGATCACCAGGCCGACGCCGAGGAGCGCCACCAGGGAGAGGGCCAGCAGGAGCGGCTTCGGGCGTACGCCGTCGCGCGCCCAGCGGACGAGCTGGGTGATCACCGGAGTGGTGGCCACGAAGAGTGAGATCTGCTGCGGGGCGGCGTGTTCGAGCGCCAGGTTGGTGAGCAGGTTGAAGCCCGCGAAGCCGACCACCCCGAGCACCACCACCTCCATCGCCCGGCCGCCGTGCCGCAGCGCGCCGGCCCCCTCGCGCAGCAACAGGATGGCGACCAGGACGGCGGCGGCCAGCAGGTAGCGCGCGGTGGTCAGGTTGAGCGGGTCGACCCGGTTGAGCGCGCTGGCCAGGATCGGGAACATCACGCCCCAGCCGAGCACGGCGATCAGTGGGTATGCGGTGGCGCGGGATCGCATTGGTAACTCCAATGTTCGAGTATCATCGAACCAACGACACCGACCATAGGGTGTTGTTCGATGATTGTCGAACAAGGGTTACACTGGTCACATGGAGCCGCACGAGCCCGACCTGACCGCCGTACCGGTCACCAACGTGTTGGCCGCACTCGCCGACGACGTGCGGCTACAGATCGTCCGGGCGCTCGCCGAGGGCGGCGAGTCCGCCTGCGGCAGCTTCGACTTCGGCGTCTCCAAGGCGACCCGGAGCCACCACCTGAAGGTGCTGCGCGAGGCGGGCCTGACCCGGACCAGGGCCGCCGGCACCAGCCGCCTGGTCCGGCTCCGCCGAGACGAGCTGGACAAGCTCTACCCCGGCCTCCTAGACGCGGTCCTAACCCAACACCCGCCAACCTGACCCCCACACAACCCCGTCGATCAAGGAGTTGTGGTGGGTGACAAAGCGCCCGCTCGGCACCAAAACAGGCACCACAACTCCATGATCGACGGGGTGGGCCTGCCGTGCGTCCCGGCGACCGAAACTGCAAGATCGGCGCGGGCGAGGCCGGGGTGGGGGTGGGGCGACGGGTGGTTTCCTTGTGGGCGAGGATCGACGGATGATCTCTCGGGGGACGGCGGCGCGGCGACGGGGCAGCACGGCGTCCGCGACTGTCACCGCGTTCACGGCGGCGCTCACTCTCGGCGCGTGTCTGCCTGGCGACCATCGCGGCCAGGACGGCCCGCGACCACGTACCGCGCCCACCACCGCCGCAAGTCCGTCGGGGAGCGTCGAGTGCCCGGCCAGCGGCGTTCGGATCCGGTCGACCGGCGGAGACGCCGCCATGGGCCTGCGCGCCCTCGGCCTGGAGTTGGTCAACTGTGCTGACCACCCCTACCAGCTCAACGGGTATCCGGTGCTGCACGTGTTCGACGAGGCGCGCGAGCCGGTCCTGCTGCGGGTGGTCAACGGCGCGAAGGAGATCACCTCGGGCTTCGACCAACCACCCCGACCGGTCACCCTCGCCACCGGGGAGCGGGCCACCGCTGTGGTGCTCTGGCGCAACCTGGTCACCGACTCGACAGTGGTGGCCACCAACGGTGAGTTCCTGACGGTGGCGCCCGCTGCCGGGCAGCCGGCCGAAGAGGTCGACCCGGACGGGCCGATCGACCTTGGCAACACCGGCCGGATCGGCGTCAGCGCCTGGAAGAAGGCCGACCCGTCCACGCCGGTGCCGACCCGGCCGGCCCCGCCGCCGACACCGAGCGCGGTGCCGTCGTCGGTGAGCCCACCCGACAGCGTGCTGTGAGCCAACCCGCTACGACGTGATGTCCTTGCGGGTGAAGCGCCAGAACGCCAGACCCCAGAACAGCGTCGCGTAGCTGATCGCCGAGATGCAGCCCCGCACCACGTCGTCGGTCTGCACCGGAGTGGACAGCAGACCCAGCCAGGCGGTGCTGAAGTGGGTGGGCAGGAAGTCCCGCAGCGCGCCCAGGGCGGTGATCTGGTCGAGGATGCTGGACAGGATCCAGAGCAGAACCGCGCCACCGACCGCGCCGAGCGCGGCGTCCGTCGTCACCGACAGCAGGAACGCCAGGCCGGCCACCACCAGGAGTACGACGGCCAGGTAGCCGAGCACGGCCAGCAGCCGGAGCAGCCCCTCACCCGGCTCCAGCTCGGCGGCGACCGTGCTGCGCAGCGGTGACCAGCCGTAGCGCAGGGTGCCGGCCAGTAACGCGGTGCCCGCCAATAGCAGCAGGGCCAGCCCCGAGTACGCGAGCGCGACCACCAGCTTCACCGTCAGCAACCGCGCCCGGGGCACCGGGATCGCCAGCAGATACCGCAGGCTGCCCCAGCTCGCCTCGCTGGCCACCGTGTCGCCGCAGAACAGCGCGACGACCACCACCAACAGGAACGACGCCGACACGAAGATCGAGAACAGGGTGAAGTTGAGCCCACCGGAGGTGGCCAGGTCGACCAGGCTGGCGAACTCGTTGTTGCCGTTGTCGTCGTCGCCGCCGGAGTTGAACTGGAACGCGATCAGGATGATCAGCGGCAGCAGCACCATGAAGCCGAGCGCCAACTGGGTCCGCCGTCGGGACGCCTGCCGCCGGAACTCCGCCGCGAACGGCATGGTGGCCGACGGCCGGTAGCCGCGGGCCTCCCCCGCGTCAGTAACAGCCATCACCGGTCACCGCTTCCCCGAGAGTTCTCGCCCACCAGGGCGAGGAACGCGTCCTCCAGGCGCCGCCGAGGCACCACCCGGTCCACCCCGATGCCGGCGCGCACCAGCTCCGCCACCACCTCGCTGCGGGCCGTGCCGTTGGTGTCGACCACCAGTTGGCCGTCGCTCTCCGGCAACACGCGAACCCCGTGCAGCCGGTCCAGCACCGCCCGCGCCGCCACCGGGTCGCTGACGTCGAAGAGCACGCTTGGCGACTCGCCCACGATCTCCTCCACCGGCCCGGACGCCACGATCCGGCCCTTGTTCACCACCACCGCGTGCGTGCACGTCTGCTCCACCTCGGCCAGCAGGTGACTGGAGACCAGCACCGCCCGACCGTCGGTGGCGTACCGCTGGAGCACCCGGCGCATCTCGGCGATCTGCGGCGGGTCGAGCCCGTCGGTCGGCTCGTCCAACACCAGCAGTTCGGGGAGGCCGAGCATGGCCTGTGCGATGGCGAGACGCTGGCGCATGCCGTGGCTGTAGTTCTTGATCCTCCGGTGCACGGAGTCACCCAGCCCGGCGATCTCCAGCGCCGCGTCGAACTGGGCGTCCTCCCAGGGCCGTCCGGTGGCCCGCCAGTACGCCTTCAGGTTGTCCAGACCGGACAGGTGCGGCAGGAAACCCGGCCCCTCCACGAGCGCCCCGATCCGGGACAGCACAGGCGAGCCGGGCACCAGCCGACGACCGAAGACGTAGATCTCCCCGGCGGTCGGCTGGGTCAGCCCCATCAGCACCCGCAGGGTGGTGGTCTTGCCGGCGCCGTTCGGCCCGAGCAGACCCACCACCTGACCCGGGTGCACCTCGAAGTCCACGTTCGACACGGCGACGAAGCCGTCCGCGTACTCCTTGCGCAGCGCGCGCACGGCCAGCGGTGTGTCCGCGTACTCCGGATGCACCGACCGGTCCTGTCGGCGGTGCCGGCGGCGAACCAGGGCGACGACCACGACGAGCCCGATCACGATGGCGGCGAGCAGGCCGGCAAGCACCCAGCGCCAGATCGTCGCCGCGGTGGGGATCGGCTCACCGCTGACCGTGGGCAGGCTGACCGCGCCGTCCGCCGCCACCGTGTAGACGGTCGGCGCGGCGGGCGTGGTGTACGCCTGGTCGGAGGTGGCCACCACCAGCCGCAGCCGGTGCCCGGCCTCGACCCGGCGGACGATCCCGGGCAGCGTCACGGTGACCGGGCGGGCGTCCTGCACCTGCTGCGGCAGGCCGGTGAGCCGGATCGGGGCGACCAAGCCGTTCGGCAGGGTGGCCGCGCCGTCCGGGTCGACGTCGTAGAGCTTGACGAAGAGCACCGCCTCGCCTGTCGGTGACGCGGCCCGCAGGGTGACGGTGGGCGCACCGGCCACGTCGACCGCCTCGGTCAGCGGGGTCGACTCGAACTGGGCGTGCTGGCCGGGCACGTCGCCGGCCACCCCGTCCAGCAGCGAGGCGAGCCCGCCCGCGAACGGGATCGAGGAGATGGCGGCCGGGTTGCCGTTCGGCGGGTTCGCGATGGGCTGCACCGGACCGGTGACCGTCACCTCCCGGCGGGCGTTGCCGGTCAGGCCCGGGTAGTCGGCCCGGCGGAAGCCGGTGGCGACGAGACCCCGGTCGAGCGCGTCGAAGCCGGCGATCCGCGACCAGGTGAAGTCGTCACCGGGCGCGTCGCCCTCGCCCTTGACGTAGTGGTCGAGCCACTGGACGGTCAGGAACTTCACCCGGTCTTCGTCCGAGCGGGGGCCACTGCCGCCGTCGTGCCCGCCGGTGAACCAGGCGACGCGTACCGGGGTGCCGGTGGCGGCGATGCCGCGCGCGTTCGCATCCGCCTCGCCGAGCGGGAAGAGCGTGTCGGCCTCGCCCTGCACCAGCAGGGTGGGCGCCTTGATCCGGTCCAGCACACCCGCCGGGCTGGAGCGGCGCAGCAGGTCCACGGCGGCCTGATCGGCGCGGCCGGTGGTGGCGATCCGGAGGTACGCGGCGCACACGTCGGCGGCGAACCGTCCGCAGGACGGGTCGGCCGCACCGGTCGGGGCGCCACCGGGGCCGGTGCCCGGACCGGCGCCCGGCTCGGGGCTGGGCGGGTTGGCCGACGCCGGTGCGCCCTGCGGCTGGGCCGCGGTCGCACCGGAGAGCCCGGCCGGGCCGGAGCCGACATTGCCGCCCCCACCGAAGAAGAGGCCGGCCCAACCCTTCTTGAACACACCCTCGGTCGGCGCGCCGCCGGTGCTCTCCGGCAGGAACGCGCGGGACAGGTCGTTCCAAGTGATCATGGGCACGATCGCGTCGACCCGACGGTCCTGGGCGGCGAGCAGCAACGCCAACCCGCCGCCGTACGAGCCGCCGACCACACCGACCTTCGGGTCACCGGCGGCGTCGGTGCGCACCTCCGGTCGAGTGGCCAGCCAGTCCAGCAGGCGCTCCGCGTCGCGTACCTCGTAGTCCGGGTTGTCCAGGTGGATCTCACCGCCGCTGCGGCCGAAACCCCGGGCGGTCCAGGTGAGCACCGCGTAGCCGCGCCCGGCGAACTCCTCCGCGTCGGAGCGCACCGACTCCTTCGTGCCGCCGAACCCGTGCGCGAGCAGCACCGCCGGGACCTTCCGACCGGCCGATGCGTCGTCCGGCAGGTAGAGGGTGGTGTCCAGGTCCACCGGCTGGTCACCGGATGGTCCGGAGCGGACGGTGAGCATCGCGTTCTCGGTGCGTACGCCCGGCCCCTGCGGCCACACCGCCCAGGTCACGGCGGCGGCCAACAGTACGACGACCACCGCGGCGGCGGTCGCCCGACGGCGGGTGGGGAGGGCACGCCGGAACCACGCGGCCGGCGACGGCGATGTCATGCGGCACACGGTACGGCCCGCAGCCTGAGCGTTGGCTGAGATCGGCCGTACGTCCGTCCGGTTGCCCCGATCGGTGCGCAGTGGGGTGCGAGCGCGCAACGTCCGACGCGGCACAGCGAGTTGAGTTCGGATCCCGTGAATTCCGATCTTCCGCGGATATCCACCTCGATCCCTCCATGTCACACCCACAGACGACACAGAGCGTGCCGGTAACGAGGACAAATGGTGACATGGCTCGAAGTGACGCGAACCTGACTCGCCGAGTGAGGTCTGACCAGTGGAGGGTTCGATTAGTTTTCCGGTCCGGTGCACGGGACTTGTCGGCGAGTCCGACGCCGCGCCGATCCGCGCCCCACGCCGGAGGAGAAACACATGACAGTCCCCGCGCCGCGGGCCCGTCGACGGCCGTCCACGCTGGGCCGACTGCTGCCCCTGCTGCTCATCGGAGCACTGTTGGCGCCGTTGGGCCTGCTCGTCACGACGAACTGGCGACAGATCACCGACGACCGGGACCTCGCCGCCCGGGAACGGCTCGGCGTGCAATACCTCAAGGCGCTGGCCCCGGTCACCGACGCCCTCGTGGAGGCCCAATCCGCTGCGGTCAACGCTCGCCCGGTCCCCCGCGAAGCGCTCAACCAAGCGGTCGAGGTGGCCGCCGAGGTGGACGCCCGCATCGGCGGTGAGCTGCTCACCCAGGAACGCTGGGCCGGCGTGCGGGCCAAGTTGGAGGCGTTGCGCGGCCGGAGCGCCGCGGATCCTGACTCCGCCTACACGGCGTACGGCGAGGTCTCCGACCTGCTACTGGCCCTGCACCGGAAGGTCCGGGAGAGTTCCGGGCTGGTCCGCGACCCGGAAGCCGACTCGTTCTTCCTGCAGGACAGCGTCGGCCAGGAACTCCCCGAGGCAGTGGTGGCCGCCGGCCGGCTCGGCGACCTCGGCTCGCTGGTCGCCCGCCGGCCGGCCGCCGAGCAACCTCGCGGACTGCTGGAGCTGACCGGCCTGCGGGTCACCGCCCTGGCACCCGCAGCCGACGTCGTGGACAATCTGCGCTCGGCCGTGGACGGCTCGGAGAGCACCGACCTCGGCGCCAACGTGCTGACCCCGCTGGACACCTACCAACGGTCGGTGGAGGCACTTGCCGCGTACTCCGCGCCGCGCCCGGACACCGGCAAGGTGGACCCCACCCAGTTGGGCGCCGCCGCGCTCAACGCGCACCGCGCGGCCCGCCAGCTGCAACCGGTCGTCCTCGCCGAGCTGGACGCACTGCTGGTCGAGCGCATGGATGGCCTCGACCGGGACCGCTGGCTGACCGTCGGGGCCGGAGTCGTCGCCGCGCTGCTGCTGGGCTGGCTGGCCGCACTGCTGATCGCCGCCGGGCGCCGGGCCCGGCGCCGGGCCGCGCAGGCCGCGACCCACACAGAGAGCCCCGATACCCCGCTGCCCCTCGACTCCTGGCAACCGCCGGCCGGCGAGCCGCGGACCCTGCAACCGGCCGGGACGGTTCGTGAGCCGGAGACCGCACAGTGGGGGGCCTTCGATGCTGCTCGGTAGGCTCCGCATCCGCGGCAAGCTCGCGTTGCTCGTGGTGATCCCACTGCTCAGCATGGTCGGCCTGGCCGTACCGGTGATGCTCGACCGGGTCGCCGCGGCACAGCGGGCCGGCGACACCGCCGAACGGGTCCGGTTCGCCAGCCGGGTTGGCAGCCTGGTCCAGGACCTTCAGCAGGAACGCATCCTCTCCGTCGGCTTCCTGCTCGGCCGGGTCGAACGGAGTGAGCTGGTCCGCAAGTCCGCCGACGTGGACGACCGGGTGGCCGACCTCCGGGCGGCGCGCAGCGACGCGTTGACCGACCGGGTCGACAGCGCCCTCGACGGGGTGTTCAGCCTCGTCGAACTGCGGACGGCCGTCCTGGGCCGGACGGCGAACCCGGGCCAGGTGATGGATGCGTTCGGTCCGGTCAACATGGGGATCATCGCGTCGCTGCGGTTGATGTTCGGGGTGGACACCGACACCTTGCCGGGTCGGCAGGTGCTCGCCCTCGACGGTCTGCTCCGCGCCGACGAGGGCCTGGGCGCCTGCGCCACCCTGAGCCTGTTGGTGAAGGCGGTCGGCACCCCCGACACCACCGCCGGTTACGTGGCGTGCATCGCCGCGCTCCAGGTCGACAACACGCGCTTCCGCACTCTGATCACGCCCGAGCAGCTCACGGTGGCCCAGCTCAACGACGCCGCCGTGGCCGCGAGGACCAGCCCCGACTTCCTGGTCAGAAGCGCCCGGGATCCGGCCGCCGCGGTCCGCGACGTGCCGATGGAGGCGCTCTTCCCGGCCGTCCGCACGATGATCCGGCTCGGTCAGTTCGTCGAGAAGAAGCTGGTCGCCGACGTGCTCGCCGAGGTGACGGCGGAGCAGCGGCGCGCGCTGACCGCCGCGTACCTGGTCGGTGCCGTGGCGGCGGTGATCCTGACGCTTGTGGTGCTGCTCAGCGTGGCGGTGGCGCGTACGGTGGCCCGACCGCTGACCCGACTGACCCGTTCGGCCGACCGGGTCGCCAGGGTCGCCGAGGCGGAGCTGGTCCGGGTCACCGACGACGAGGCGGAGACACCTCAGGCGGTCCGGCTGGAGCCGGTGGACATCCGTGCCAAGGACGAGATCGGCGACCTGGCGCGGGCGTTCGACCGGGTGCAGAACACCGCGGCGCGGCTGGTCGAGCGGCAGGTCGCCGGCCGGCGCAACGTGGCGCAGATGTTCGGTCACGTCGGGCGGCGTACCCAGAACCTGGTGGGTCGGCAGATCGCGCTGATCGACCGGTTGGAGCAGCAGGAGGCCGACCCCGGCCGCCTGGAGCACCTGTACCGGCTCGACCACATCTCCAGCCGGTTGCGGCGTAACGCCGGCAGCCTCGTGGTGCTCTCCGGCTCGGCCGGGGCCGACGCGCACACCGCGCCGGTGCCGTTGGCCGACGTGGTCCGGTTGGCGCTCGGTGAGATCGAGGACTACACCCGGGTGGAGGTGCAGGTGCCGGCGGGTGTCTCGGCCGCGCCGGCGGTGGTCGGTGACCTCGTCCTGGCGCTGGCCGAGCTGATGGAGAACGCCACGGTCTTCTCACCGCCGCACACCCGGGTGCTGGTGGCCGCCGAGACGTCCGGCCTCGGTGCGCGGCTCACCGTGGTGGACCACGGCATCGGCATGAGCGAGCAGCGACTGGCCGAGGAGAACGCCCGGTTGACCCGCCGGGAACGACTCGACCTGGCCCCGACCGAGGTGCTCGGTCTGTTCGTGGTGGGCCGGTTGGCCCGTCGGCACGGCTGGCAGGTTGCCCTGGCCACCACCGGCGGCGGTGGAGTGACCGCACAATTGGAGATCCCGTCGGCGTCGCTGGTGCTGCGCCGCGCCGACCGCGCCGGGGCCGCCGTGGCCCGCGCCGCGGTGCCGGACCGGGGCCGGCGTACGACGGCGGCGACTCGCGACCCCGAGCACGACGCGCGGACCCGCGCGACGGCCGTCGCCGCCGTGCCGGCCCGCTTCGACTCGGACCTGCTCAGCCGGGCCACCCGCAGCCTGGACGCCGGCCCGTCCTGGAACGCGTTCGGTCAGGGCCAGCCGGAGCCGGCCGTTCCCGAGCCGCAGAGCCCGGAACCGCAGAGCCCGGAACCGGCGGGCAAACCGGCCGGGCCACGGGTGCGGCAGCGGGTTCCCGGGGCCACTCTGCACGCCACCGCAGCTACGACCCGGCCGGTGGACGCCACCGGCGCGGACCCCGCCGCCGCCCGCGCACTGGTCGAGGCATTCCAGGCCGGTGTACGCCGCGCCGAGCTGCACGTGACACCGGGCCTCGGTGGTGCGCCGGTGCGGACGGGCAGCGACCCGTCGGCCGGCGCCGGGACGGCCGTGGTGGACCCCGGTGCGACAGTCGACCTGCCCAGCACGCCGGGAGGCGCCGGCCCCACGGTGCCACGTGGTGGCGGCTCGGCCGACGCCGCGCCGGGACGGCCCCGGTTGAACCGACGGGTACCGGGGGCGAACCTCACCACCACCCCGGCCTGCCAACCGCTCAGTACGCATCTCGGTGACCCGGCCGAGGTCCGCGACCTCATCAACGAGTTCGAGGCGGGCGTCGCCCGCGCTCTCCGCGAAGTCAGCCCCGACCACCGGAACGAAGAAGGATCATCACGGTGACCAGCCCCTTCCTGCACGACAATGTCGACCAGAGTCAGCCCAGCGCCAATGGGGACCTCAGCCCGGAGGCCCGTACGTTCAACTGGTTGCTGGACTCCTTCACCTCCAGCACCGCGGGGGTCCTGGAGGCGATCGCGGTCTCCTCGGACGGTCTGCTGATGGCCATGTCGGCGATCAAGGATCGGTCCAACGCGGAGCGGTTGGCCGCTGTCGTGTCCGGGATGACCAGCCTCGCCGGTGGGGCCGCCAGTTGGTACGCGCTCGGCGGCTTGAACCGGGTGATCGTCGACATGGCCGACGGTTACCTGTTGATCAGCGCGATCAGCAGCGGTTCCGTGCTCGGGGTGGTCGCCGACCGGTCGGCGAACCTGGGCACCGTCGCGTACGAGATGACGCTCTTCGCCGGGCGGGCCGGTGGCGCCCTGACCCCGCGACTGATCGTCGAGTTGAAGAACGCCGTTCAGCAGTGACCCCCGACGGCGCCGGCGAGGATCCGGATCCGGAACCGAGGGTTCGGATCCGCCCGTACCTGCGCACGCCATCCCCGACCGGGGACGGCGCGGCGGCGACACCGGCCACACCGGGCACGCCGGCACTTTCGGAGCCGGACGGGGACCAGCCGGCCGGTCCCCGTCCGTTCGTGCTCACGTCGGGGCGGGTGGCGGGCGCCGACCCGGCGATCGGGTTGGAGACCCAGGTGACCGCCCGCACGGACAGCGGTTGGTGGGCCGGTCCATCAGACGGTCTGCTGGCACCGGAACTCCAGACGATCATCGCGCTCTGCGCCGAGCCGATCTCGGTGGCCGAGATCTCGGCCCGCGCCCGACTGCATTTCGGCGTGACGCGGGTCCTGGTCGGCGACCTACGCGCCGCCGGGCACCTGGACGTGCACGTCACCGACACCGACGACGCTGTCGACCCCGATCTCATCCTGCGAGTGATTGATGGACTCCGTGCGATCTCCTGAATGGCCGGCCGCCCCGCTCGGCGGGGTCGCCACCAACAGCGCCGCCGCCCGTTACGGCATGTCCCCGGGCACCGGGCCGGTCGCGGGACGAGCCGGTCCACCGCAGGCCGCGCCGCCGCCGTACCGGCCCTCGTCCGGGCCGGGGTCGGTGCCGCCTCCGGCCGGCAAGCCGGCCGCACCGCCGATCCCGGTCAAGATCCTGGTCGCCGGTGGATTCGGGGTGGGCAAGACCACCACAGTGGGTGCGATCTCCGAGATCGCGCCCCTGACCACCGAGGCCGAGATGACCACCGCCGGGATCGGCGTGGACGACCCGGGTGCCCGGTCCACCAAGACCACCACCACGGTGGCGATGGATTTCGGCTGCGTGACGATCGATCGCAGCCTGAAGCTCTACCTGTTCGGCACGCCGGGGCAGACCCGGTTCGGCTTCATGTGGGACGACCTGGCCCGGGGAGCGCTCGGCGCGCTGGTGGTGGCGGACAGCGCACGGCTGGACGACTGTTTCCCGGCCATCGACTTCTTCGAGCGGGCCGGGCTGCCGTTCGTCGTCGGGGTCAACGCCTTCGACGGGCGACTGGCCCTGGAGCTCGGCGAGATCCGCTGGGCGCTGGCCATCGGCGATCATGTACCCCTGGTGCAGTTCGATGCCCGCGACCGGCTCTCGGTGCGGGACGCCCTACTGGTCGTCCTGGACCGCGCGCTGGACCGCGCTACCCGGGACAGGAGTGCCTGAGCCGACCAGCTCCGGCCGTGGCGGGAAGAGGTGATCTGGTGAGGGGCGACCTGGACGAGACGCTGGCCCGGCTGGCCCGACGTGAGGAGGCGTCGCGCCGTCGGGCCACCGACCGTGACGACACCACCGCACCGTCGAGCCCGCCCGGCCCCGGCAGTGACACCCGCACCGCCCGGTCGGGACGGCACGACCCGCGGCACGCGGGGGTGGAGGCCCCGGGCGACGTGGCCGGATGGGGGCCGGT
The DNA here is from genome assembly GCF_049841535.1 of Micromonospora sp. DT53. Lineage (NCBI taxonomy): Bacteria > Bacillati > Actinomycetota > Actinomycetes > Micromonosporales > Micromonosporaceae > Micromonospora > Micromonospora sp. DT53. Next base: position 260,989 of record NZ_JBNCKM010000004.1, on the reverse strand, counting down.
CGAGGAGGTGGCCGAGGCGGTCCGCCAGGTCGTCGGCGCCTACCCCGGGCTGGCGGTGACCGTGCAGGTGGAGCACGCCGGGCGGACGTACCCGATGCGGGTCTCCTGGGACGGGCCCGCCGTCGCGGTCGGGCCGGTGCCCCCGCCAGCCCCGGTGGAACCCCCGCCGGCCTGGCCGCTCTCCGGCCGGACGGTGCCCGCCTGGGCGCCCGGCCCGGACGGGTTGACTCTGGACCCGGCGGCCCGGTTGGCCGAGCTGATCCGACGCGACCCGACGCTCCTGGACGAACTGGATCCGCGGCGCTGACCGGCGGGGCTGGCTACCGGCGGCTACGGTCGGGCAGTGGCGCAACCCGACCTGACCCTGACGGCGAGCCTGCGGCCGGCGGCGCTGGACGCCCGACGGGGCATCGTGCGCCTGCACCCGGAGGCGCTGACCGCGTTGGGGCTACGCCCCGGCGACCCGGTCCGCCTTACCGGCCGCCGGGAGACGGCCGGGATCGCGGCGGCGGCCGGGCCGGACGCGAGCAGCGCCCTGCTGTACGCCGACGACCTGACGTTGGGCAACCTGGGTCTGCGTGACGGCGGTCAGGTGCGGGTGAGTCCGGTGCCGTTGGTGCCGGCGAGCCGGGTCGTCCTGGCCGGGCCGGTGGGGGTCGTCGCGGCGGTCAGCCCGGAGATGCTCCGGCTCGCCCTGCTGGGCAAGGTGCTCACCGCCGGTGACGACGTGTCGCTGCTGCCGCAGGACGTGCTGCCGGACGCCTCGGTCCGCAGCCTGGTCGAGGCGGCGCGACGCAGCCTCGCCAACACTGTCGGTTTCGCCTGGACCAGCACCCTGCTCACCGTGGTCACGGTCGAGCCGGCGGCCGGCGCGCTGGTCACCATGGGCACGGTGATCGGTTGGGAGCACGGCGCGACCACCCACGGCGGGCCCGCCCCGGCCGGCACCGGGCCGAGCCGTCCGGGTACGAGCGCCGACCCGGTTGCGGCGGAGGACGCGCCCGACGTGGACGAGCTGCCTGGGCTGCGGGCCCAGGCCGAGGAGCTGACCGAGCTGCTGGACCTCGGCTTCCACCACCGGGAGGTGTTGGGCCGGCTCGGCACCACCATCTCGTTGGGGGTGTTGCTCGTCGGCCCGGCGGGTTCCGGGAAGTCCGCGCTGGTGCGGGCCGTGGCTGCCCGGGTCGGTGCCCGCGTTCACCCACTCTGGGCGCCGGAGGTTGCCGCGCTGGCCAGTCCGGCCGCCGCCGAGCGGTTGCGCGTCGCGGCGACGGCGGCCCGGGCGGCCGGGCCGGCGGTGCTGCTGGTCACCGACGTCGAGGCGCTCGCACCCGCGGACGATCCCGGCCCGGTGGCGACGGTGTTCCGTCAGGTGCTCGCGGAGAGCATCCGCGCCGGCGTGGCTGTGGTCTGCACCACCGCTCGGCCGGAGGCGGTCGACCCGGCACTGCGCGCGCCCGACCTGCTGTCGCTGCGGATCAGCGTCGCGCTCCCGGATCAGGCGTTGCGCCGAGAGCAACTCACCGTACTGACCCGGCAGGTGCCGTTGGCCGACGACGTCCGGTTGGACGACGTGGCCGCGCGTACTCCCGGGTTCGTCGCGGCGGACCTGGCCGCACTGGTCCGGGAGGCCGGGGTACGCGCCGCGCTGCGACAGAAGTCCGCCGAGACGCCGACGGTGTCGATGGCCGACTTCACCGCCGCCCGGGAGGTGGTCCGGCCCACCACCATGGCGTCGTCCACCCTGGACCTGGCCTCGGTGACCCTGGACGACGTGGGTGGCCTGGACGAGGTCAAGCAGACGCTCACCGAGTCGGTGCTGTGGCCGCTGACCTACCCGGACACCTTCGCCCGGCTCGGCGTGCAGCCGCCGCGCGGTGTGCTGCTCTACGGGCCGCCGGGTTGCGGCAAGACCTACCTGGTCACCGCGCTGGCCGGGTCGGGGCGGGCCAACGTGCTGTCGGTCAAGGGCGCCGAGCTGCTCTCCAAGTGGGTCGGTGAGAGCGAACGCGCGGTCCGCGAGCTGTTCCGTCGGGCCCGGGAGGCGGCCCCCACCCTGATCTTCCTGGACGAGGTGGACGCGCTGGCGCCGGTACGCGGCCAGGCCACCGATGGTGGCACCACGGACCGGGTGGTCGCCGCCCTGCTCACCGAACTGGACGGGGTCGAGACGCTGCGCAACGTGGTGGTGGTCGGCGCGACGAACCGTCCGGACCTGGTCGACCCGGCGCTGCTGCGGCCGGGCCGGTTGGAGCGGTTGGTGTACGTGCCACCGCCGGACGGGCCAGCCCGCGCGGAGATTCTGCGAGCCGCGTCCCGGCAGGTGCCGTTGGCGCCGGACGTCGACCTGTCCGCCCTCGGCGACGAGCTGACCGGCTTCTCCGCCGCGGACTGTGCGGCGCTGGTCCGCGAGGCGGCGCTGGCGGCGATGCGGGAGTCGCTCGCCGCCGCCACGGTCACCGCCGAGCACGTGTCGACCGCTCGGGCCCGGGTACGCCCGTCGCTGGACCCGGACCAGGTCAGGTGGTTGGCCGCGTACGCCGCCGACCGGGAATGATCAGAGCAGCACAACCTTTTGTCGCGCCCGGGGCGTTCCTAGTACGTCACATTCCTCAGTGGAGTCATCCACTGCGACGTCAGGTGGTGTTCCTTGCGCAAGCGGCTTTCTCTCCTCCTCGTTCCCCTCGTGGCGGCGGCGACCCTGGTCTCGGTCGGCGCACCGGCGACGGCCCATCCGGTGAAGCCTTTTCCCGCCCGGATCGCGCTGCCGGACGGGTTCACCCCGGAAGGGTTGACGATCGGCCGGGGCACGACCGTGTATGTGGGGTCCATTTTGGACGGTGCTGTGTGGCGGGGCGACTTACGCACCGGCCGCGGCTCGGTGCTGATCCCGGGCACTCCCGGCACCGACAAGGCGGGCCTCAAGCTCGACCCGCAGGGCCGGCTCTGGACCGCCGACTTCTCCGGCGGCGGCGCGAGCGTGTACGACGCGGGCACCGGCGCCAAGCTGGCCCACTACCAGTTCACCGACGTGCCGGGCAGCTACGTCAACGACCTGGTGATCACCCAGCGGGCGGTCTACTTCACCGACTCCGCTCGCCAGGTGCTGTACGTGGTGCCGCTGGGGCCGGGTGGACGCCTTCCCGCCCCCACCGCCTTCCGGGTGCTGCAGCTCAGTGGTCCGGCCGCCACTCCGGACGTCTACCACAACGGGATCGTGGCGCTGCCGGACGGCGATCTGCTGGTCGCGCAGATGCTGTCCGGTCGGCTGGTGCGCGTCGACCCGCGTACCGGCGGCAGCCGCCTCGTCGACCTGGGCGGCTACTCGGTGGAGCGGGCCGACGGGCTGGTGCTGCGCGGACGCACCCTCTACGTGATCCGGAACCTGACAAACGTCGTAGCTGTGGTCCGGATGAACGCCGGATACACCGCCGGGGTGGTGCAGCGCGAGATCACCGGCCCGCAGCTGCGGTCACCGGCCACCGGCGACCTGCTCGGCTCGGCGTTGTACGTGGTGAACGGCAGGTTCGACGTGGAGTCGACGCCGACCACCGACTACGACATCGTCCGGCTACCGGCCTGACCCAGGCGGCCGGCGGCGGCCCCCGCGGTCGCCGCCGGCCCGACGGGCACCTCAGAAGGCGGGTGGCGTCGAATCGAGGCAGATCTCGGCGCGCACCTTGCCGTCGTCCTCGCGCAGTTTCGCGCCGCACTTCCGCAGGACGGCGACCGCGCCGATGTTGTCCGGTGTCGTCTCGGCCACCACCGCCCGCATACCCGCCCGGGCTGCGGCGTTCAGCAACTCCCGCAGGGCGGCCGCGCCGATCCCCTGCCCCCGTGCCGAGCGGCCGAGCCACATCCCGGTCTCGACCGTGCGCGGCTCGTCACAGCGCGTCATCCGGATCATGCCCAGCACCTCACCACCGACGACGATGGCGTACATCTGTGCCCGGGTCGGGCCGTCCAGCCCGCCGAAGCTGGCCCGGTGGAATTCCCGGAACGCCTCGCGACGGGCGAGCGACCAGCCGGCAGGCGCCTCCACCGGGGGCATCACATCACCGGGCTCCGCCTCCGCAGCCGCTACGGAGAGCAACGACTCCAGGTTCCGCTCGTCCACCGGCTCCAGCCGGACCGCACCCGCCACGTGCCGCAGTCTGCCGCCCTCATCGGCCGAAGTCCACCCCATTGGCCATCCACTGGCGGTCCGGACAGCGGTACCGGCCGGTCGGAGGGCCTGGGTGTTCCACATCACGCTCTGTTGTCACCCGACCGGGTGTCGAACGCTCAAAACGCCGACCCGAACTCGCAGAACACCACCGACGCGTCGTCGGTGGACTTGTGCCGGCGCAGCCGGTCGGGGTGGTCGCGCTCGGCGTCCCGCACCCGGTCGATCAACACACCCGGGCCGTCGGCGCTCAGCAGGTCCAGCAGACCAGCCCAGTCGGTCAGCGCGAACTGCTCCACCGCGCTGGACGCGCCGTCACTGAGCAGCGCCGCCCGCCGCAGCGCCCCCGGACCATGCCGGGGCGCGGTCCCGGTCACCGCGTGGAAGGCCGCGTCCGGGTCGGAGGCCGCCACCCAGTAGCCGTGGGTGCGGTTCATCCGCTCCCGCTGGACGCTCACGGCGTGCCGGAACCGGGTGACCGGGTCCGCCGCGCCGCCCGGCACGATGGCCACCGTCTCCCGCAGCTCGGCCATCGCCGCGTCCAGCCGGTTGTCGGTGACCACGCTGACCTGCCCGCCGACGTCGAGGACCAGTGGGCTGTCGCAGAGCACCAGGTAGTCCACCTGGTCGCCGCAGTCCCGCAGCAGACAGACCGTGCTGGACGGGGTGCCCGGATGGTCGAGGTCGCACTGCCCGCCGTGGTCGGCGCGCACCGCGAGGATGGCCGCGGCCAGGTTGCTGGTCAGCCGGGCGGCCGGGCGTACCGCCTCGGCGACCCCGATCCGGGCGGCCAGGTGCCGGACGTACCACTCGGGCCCGTGCACGCAGCCGGTGTCGAACCCGTCCGGCACCGTCGCGCCGTCCAGGACACCGACCAACGGGCCGAACCGGAAGACCAGATCCTCGTTGACCGGCCGGCCCGGGGCTGGCGCGGACGCGGAGCGTACCCGCATCACAGGCGTTCCCCCGTCGGAATGCTGCCCCTCATAGCCCGCCCCCTCCGTCGCCTCGGGCTCCCCGCGTACCCCTTGGGTTCGGCTACATTCCTGCCCCGGCCGGTAGCGCTCAGCGGCGGCGGTTGCGGGCGCGCGACGAGCGCAACCGGCGGAGTCTGCTGATCAGCACGGGGTCGGCGGCGAGTGCGGCCGGATTGTCCAACAGACCGTTGAGCAGCTGGTAGTAGCGCGTCGACGAGATCCCGAAGGTGTCCCGGACGGCCTGCTCCTTGGCGCCGGCGTGCCGCCACCACTGCTGCTCGAAGGCGAGGATGGCGCGCTCCCGCTCGGTCAGCCCCGCCGCCGCATCGGCGGGCTGTGCCGACTCGTCGGCGGGCGGCGCGTCGGCGGTCTCGATGGGCGGCGCCGGTCGGGGACTCGGGACGGTCGGCCCGGCGGCACCCGCTACCTCACCCGGACGAGCGTCGATGGACGGCTCGGGGGCGGCCGGGGTGGTGTCGGCGGACATGTCGCTCAGCCTAGCCAGCGGCGACCAGGGACGCAGCAAGCGGCGCGGCCGGTCCGCACCGCCGGGAACCCCGACGGCCGGGCCGGCCGCGCCGCGTCACTTCGGTCAGGTCAGGTGATGTCGCGGCGACGCATCGCCCAGAGCGACGCTCCGAGGATCACCACCACCCCGACCGAGAGCAGGACGGAGGACTGCTGCCAGGTGATGTCCATCGTGGCCGGCTTGCACTCCCCGTAGTAGGTCGCGTTGCAGGCGTTCCAGTCCTGCAACGTGACCTTCTTCGTCATCCAGGCCAGCGCGTACGTGGGCAGCAGCCACGCCTCGGCGAACCGCACGCTCGCCATGGACAGCAGGATGCCCAGGCCGAACTGGCCGACCACCATCAACGCCACCACGCCACCGAGGGCCATCGCGGTGTGCCGACCCAGCGAGGCGAGGGCGAAGCCGATGGTGGTGAGCACCAACACCAGCACCACACCGCGTACGCCGGTCAGCATGAACGACTGCCAGACCCCCGAGGTCATCTTCTCGGTGCTGCCCCGGAAGTTGGCGACCGCCCAGAACCCGGCAAACCACAGCACCGCGGCCGGAAGCGTCACCGCCAGGATGCCGGTGAGCAGCGCGGCCAGCTTGGTGAGCAGCACGGTGAGCCGCTTCGGCCGCCAGAGCAGCAGGTTCATCATGCCGCCGGTGCTCCACTCGGCGCCGACGAAGGACGCGCCGACGACGAACCCGACAAGGGCGAGGATCGCCGCGAACGGAATCAGGGTCTCGTCGAACGTCTCCTTGAAGTCGAACGTCGAGGGCAGGAACCAACTCGCCTCGATCTGGTCCCGGGACGGCGCCGTGATCATCGCGCAGTCGGGCGGGTAGCGGCCGTCGGTCGCCGTGCCGGCCGTCTTGGCCTGCTCACACGCGGCGCGCTCCTGCTCGCTCCAGCGCACCTGCTCCTGGTACTGCTGGTCGGCCTGACGCTCGGCCTGGGCGAGCTGGCCGGCGTCGATCTTCTGGTTGGTGAAGAACACCCCGACCACCACCGCGGCCAGCACCAGCAGGCCGAGCAGTGTCATGTAGCGGGTGAAGCGCCGCTTGCTGAGCCGGCGCAGCTCGGTACGAAAGAGGCTCACGCGCCCCACCCTCCCCCGGCGGGACCGGGCTGACCCGTCCCGCCGACCTTCATGGACTCGTCGACCTGCCGGTGCTGACCGGGTACCGGAGCGGTGGCGGTCAGTTCGAGGAAGACGCTCTCCAGATCGACGGCGATCGGCGCCAGCTCACTGACGTAGAGGTTCTTCTCGGCGAGCAGCCGGGTCACCGACGCCGGCTTGTCGACGCCGGCCAGCATCAGGTGGTCCGGGTGACCGGTGACCCGGATCCCCGCCTGGGTGAGCGCCTCGGTGGCCACCGGCAGGTCGCTTACCGCTTCCAGCCGGATCCGGACCGCACCGGACGAGTGCTGCGCGAGCACCTCGTCGACCGGGCCGAACGCGACCCGCCGGCCCAGCGAGATGATGGTGACCGAGTCACAGATCAGCTGGATCTCACCGAGGATGTGACTGGACAGCACCACTGTCATACCGGACTCGGCGAGGGTGCGCATCAGCGTGCGCATCTCTCGGATGCCGCCCGGGTCGAGGCCGTTGGCCGGCTCGTCGAGGATGAGCAGCTTCGGGTTCTTCAGCAGGGCCGAGGCGACGGCGAGCCGCTGCTTCATGCCCAACGAGTACGTCTTGACCCGCTCGCCGGCCCGGTCGCGTAGCCCGACGAGTTCCAACACCTCGTCGACCCGGGTCTGTGGCACCTCGCCCGCCCCGGCGAGCAGGGACAGCGTGTCCCGTGCCGTGAAGTGCGGGAAGAACTGCGGGCTCTCCACGATCGCGCCGACCTGGCCGGCGACCGTGGGCAGCGCGTCGGGAACCTCGTGCCCGAGCAGGGCCATCCGGCCGCCGTCGGGTCGGATCAGGCCGAGCAGGGTACGCAGCGTGGTGGTCTTGCCGGACCCGTTGGGACCCAGGAAGCCATGCACCTGCCCCGCGTCGACCCGCATGTCGAAGCCGTCGAGCGCGTTGCGGGTGCCGCGTCGACGACTCTTGTACGTCTTACGTAGACCTTCGATCTCCAGGACAGCTGGCAAGCTGCACCTCCCCCGATGGGTGGGCGTGACAGCCGACACCATACGCGGTATGCAGGAGCGCGCAATACGCGGTATGCATCGACGCGCCGAACGGGCTAGTTCATCGACGGAACGTGACCGTTCAGGCGCAGATGACCTGTACGCCGGCCGCGCGGAACGCGTCCACCACCTCCGGCGCGGCACCGGAGTCGGTCACCAACGTCTCCACCCGCTCGACCGGGCAGATCCGGGCGAAGGCGTGACCCCCCAGCTTGGACGAGTCTGCAATGATCACCACGCGCTTGGCGCGGGCCACCATCAGGTTGTTCATCGCCGCCTCCCCCTCGTGGTGGGCGGCGGCGCCGAGCTGCGGGTCGATCGCGTCCACACCGAGCAGGGCGACGTCCAGGGTCACCTCGCGCAGCAGTGCCCCGCCCAGCGGGCCGACCAGCTCGAACGACTTCGGGCGCACCACTCCGCCGGCCACCACGACCTTCATCCGGGATCGGACCAGCAGCTCGTTGGCGATGTTCAGCGCATTGGTCACCACGGTGAGCTGGGCGCCCTCGGCGCTGGTGTTCAGATCCGGTCGTACGGCGAGCGCCCTCGCCACCTCGGTGCTGGTGGTGCCGCCGTTCAGGCCGACCACGGTGCCCGGCGTGACGAGCGCCGCGGCGGCCGCCCCGATCCGCTGCTTCTCGGCCGAGTGCTTGGCCGTCTTGTAGCGCAGCGGCAGGTCGTACGACACGCCGTTGGCGACCGCGCCACCCCGGGTCCTCGTGATCATCTGCTGCTGGGCGAGCTGGTCGAAGTCACGCCGGATGGTGGCCTGGGAGACGTCCAGTCGCTCGGCTGCCGCCTCGACGCTGACCCGGCCGTTGTCGGTCAGCATTTCGAGCAGGGCGTTCCATCTGGCGTACCGGTCCACTGCGGGGGCCCTCCCAGCAACTGCACGGACGGTGATTGATTGCGTGCACACTAGTGCGCAAAACTAGGCTGGTGCAAAAGACCTACCTGCGCGATCGGCTGGTCGGTTGCCATGGTCACCCGCGTTCGCGCAGAATAACGCGCGAAATGCGGGTCTAACGAGCCGTATTGCGCACCGATCGGCCCTGCGAGGAGTTTCCCATGGCGCACGTGGACGCGGAGATCGCGAGCCAACCCGACTGCTGGCGGGAGGCGGCCAGGCTGGCCGAGGTCGTCCACGGTGACCTGCCGCGCCCCGGCGAGCGGGTCGCCGTCGTCGGTTGCGGCACGTCGTGGTTCATGGCGATGGCGTACGCGGCCCGCCGCGAGCAGGCCGGCCAGGGTGAGACCGACGCGTTCCAGGCGTCCGAGTTCCCCGCCGGCCGCCACTACGACCGGCTGATCGCGATCACCCGTTCCGGCACCACCACCGAGGTGCTGGAACTGCTCGCCGCGCTACGCGGACGGACACCCACCACAGTCATCGTGGGTGACCCGGCGTCCCCGGCGGTCGAGCTGGCCACCGCCACCGTGGCCATGCCCTTCGCCGACGAGCGGTCGGTGGTGCAGACCCGCTTCGCGACCACCGCGTTGGCCCTGCTCCGGGCGCAGCTAGGCGACCCGGTGACCGCGCTCGCCGCCGACGCCGAGGTGGCGGTGCGATCCCCGCTGCCGATCGACCCGGCCACCATCGGGCAGGTCACCTTCCTCGGTCGGGGGTGGACGATCGGGCTGGCTCAGGAAGCGGCCCTGAAGTGCCGCGAGGCGGCCACCTTCTGGGCCGAGGCGTACCCGGCGATGGACTACCGGCACGGCCCCATCTCGGTCGCCGCGCCGGGCCGGCTGGTCTGGGCGTTCGGTGAGCTGCCCGACGGGCTACCCGAGGATGTGGCCGCCACCGGCGCGGCCTTCGTGCACAGCCGCACGCACGGTTGGCGCACGGTTTTGGGCAGCTGGTCCGCCGGCCGGACCCCGGTCGACCCGATGGCCGACCTGATCCTGGCCCAACGCTTCGCGGTCGCGCTGGCCACCAGCCGGGGCCTCGACCCGGACGCGCCCCGACACCTGACCCGGTCCGTGGTGTTGGCGTGAGCGACCGCGTGGTCGTTGCGCTGGACGTCGGCGGCACCGGCATGAAGTGCGCCCTGGTCCGACCGGACGGCGTGGTGGTCCGCACCGAGCGGCACCCCACCGACGCCGCTCGCGGCCCGGCCGCCGTGGTCGGCACCATCCTGGACGTGGCCGGCGGGCTGGCCGACAAGGCCCGCGCCGACGGGCTCACCCCGATCGCGGTCGGCATCGCCGTGCCGGGTGTGGTGGACGAGGCACGCGGCGTCGCGGTCTGGTCGGCGAACGTGGGCTTCCGGAACGTACCCCTGCGGGACCTGACGGTGACGCGGCTCGGCCTGCCGACGGCGCTCGGCCACGACGTGCGTGTCGGTGGTCTCGCCGAGGCCCGGCTCGGTGCCGGACGCGGCACCGGGCATGTGCTGTTCGTGGCCATCGGCACCGGCATCGCCGCCGCGCACGTCGTCGACGGCACGGCCGCCGTGGGAGCCCACGGCGCCGCCGGGGAGATCGGTCACATCCTGGTCCGGCCGGGCGGCCCGCGCTGCGGCTGTGGCCGCCCCGGCTGCCTGGAGGCGGTCGCGTCGGCCGCCGCGATCGGCCGCCGCTACGCCGAACTCGACGGCGAGACCGCCGACGCGCCGGTGACGGCGGCCGAGGTGGCCGAACGGGCCGCGGCCGGCGAACCGCTCGCCGGCCAGGTCTGGCAGGAGGCGGTCGAGGCGCTCGCCGATGGCCTGGCCAGCGGGCAGGCGTTGTTCGACGTGGCGACGATCGTGCTCGGCGGTGGCCTGGCCCAGGCCGGGGATCTGCTGTTGACGCCGCTGCGGGCGGCGCTGCACGAACGAATGACCTTCCACCGGGAGCCGCGGCTGGTCGCGGCAGCCCTCGGCGACGAGGCCGGTTGCCTCGGTGCCGCCCTGCTCGCCCTGGACGCCGTGGGTGTCCGTGACCATCAGGAGAAGCGATGACCGTACGGGTGAACGGCCGAGTGGTGACCCCGACCGGAGTCGTCCGCCAGGGCTGCGTCGAGTGGGACGGGGGTCGGATCACAGCGGTGGCCGAGTATCCGTCGGTGCGCGACGGGCACTGGATCCTGCCCGGCTTCGTCGACATGCACACCCATGGCGGCGGCGGCCACACCTTCACCACCGGGGACGCCGACGAGGCCCGCGCGGCGGCCGGTTTCCACCTCGCGCACGGCACCACCACGCTGCTAGCCAGCCTGGTCAGCGCGCCCTTTCCGCTGATGCGTACGGCCACCGAGGCGTTCGCCCCGCTTGTCGACGAGGGGGTGTTGGCGGGGATCCACTTCGAGGGGCCGTACCTGTCGGCCGCCCGCTGCGGCGCGCAGAACCCGGAGTTCCTGCGCGACCCGTCGACGGACGAGCTGACCGAGCTGATCGAGCTGGGCCGGGGCGCGATCCGGATGGTCACCCTCGCCCCGGAACGCGACGGCGCGCTAGAGGCGATCAAGCTGCTCACCGCGCAGCGGGTGGTGGCGGCGGTGGGCCACACCGACGCCACGTACGAGCAGACCCGCGCCGCGGTCGCCGCCGGCGCCAGCGTCGGCACCCACCTGTTCAACGGGATGCGGCCGGTGCATCACCGCGAGCCGGGGCCGGTGGTGGCTCTGCTCGACGCGCCCACCGTGATCTGCGAGCTGGTCGCCGACGGGGTGCACCTGCACGACGGCATGCTGACCTTCGTCACGGCGACCGCCGGTCCGGACCGCGCCGCGTTGATCACCGACGCGATGGCCGCCGCCGGAATGCCCGACGGCGAGTACGAGTTGGGCGGCCAGGCCGTCACCGTCGCCGACGGGGTAGCCCGCCTCGCCCGCGACGGCGCGATCGCCGGCAGCACCCTGACCATGGACGCTGCGCTGCGGCACGCCGTGAACGCCGGAATCCCGATCGCCGACGCCGCGCGGATGGTGGCCACCACCCCGGCGCGGGCCATCGGCCTGGGCGACCGGGTCGGGGCGCTTCAGGTGGGCCTGCGCGCCGACCTGGTGGTGCTCGACGACGACCTCAACGTGGTGCGGGTGCTGCGCGGAGGCTCCTGGGTGGAGTGACACCGAGGCCGGTCGCGCCGGTCGCGCCGGTCGGGACTGTTGCGCCGGTCGGGCCGGTCGGGACTGTCGCGCCGGTCGGGCCGGTCGAGACTGTCGGGCCGGTCGAGACTGTTGCGCCGGTCGGGCCGGTCGAGACTGTTGCGCAGCCTGTCGAGCTGCCCCACGTGTGGGGTGCACGGCGGGCAGCGGGCGGCAACGAGCGGGCAGCGGGCGGGCAGCGGGCGGGCAGCGGGCACTTCGCGGGCAGACGTACATGCGGATGCTCGTTGTCGGCAGCGGCACCGCAGCCCGCCCCACATTTGGGGCAGCTCTACAGGACTACCAGAGACCGTCCGGAGCTGAATCGTCTACGACATCAGCTCCAGAGGCAGCGCCCAGACGCCACGTCACGCCACGCCGGGCCGTCGGGCAGCCGGTGAGCACGACGACCCGGCCGCATCTCAGCCGAGGCTGGGAACCTCGACGCCGAGGACGGCCTGCTCGTCGGGGCGGTGCACCAGCACGTCGGACAGGTACGACTGGACCGCGTGGCGCATCCCGACGTCCCGGCCGGCCTGCTCGGACAGCAACCACTTGTGCTCGATGATCTGGGCGAACAGCTCCTGCGGCTCCAGCTTGCGGCGCAGGTGGGCGGGGACGGCCCGGACCACCGGCTCGAAGACCTCGGTGAGCCAGCGGTGGGCGGCCTGCTGCTCGTCGATCAGGTCGCTCTCCGCGCGGTAGGCGTCCAGGTCGTTGAGCAGCTTGCGTGCCTGGTTCTCCTCGGCGTCCAAGCCGGTCAGCCGCAGCAGTCGCCGGGTGTGGTAGCCGGCGTCGACGACCTTCGGCCGGACCAGGAAACGCCCGTCGTCGATTGACGACATGGCCACCTCGGCGACGTCGAAGCCCAGCTCGTTGAGGCGGCGGATCCGGCCCTCGATGTCGTGCCGGGCCTCCCGCTCGACCGCCTGCTCATAGGTGATCTCGTGCCAGAGCCGCTCGTAGCGCTGCACGACCTCCTCGCAGACCACCTCCGGGTCGATGGACTCGTGCAGCAGGCCGGCTGCCTGCAGGTCCAGCGCCTCACCGAAGATGTTCACCCGGGCGATCTCCAGGTCCTCGCCGCGCTGACCGTTGGAGAGCGAGTTGTGCAGGGCACCCGTCTCCGCGTCCACCAGGTAGGCGGCGAAGGCGCCCGCGTCCCGCCGGAACAGCGTGTTCGACAGTGAGCAGTCGCCCCAGAAGAAGCCGGTCAGGTGCATCCGCACGATCAGGGCGGCGAGCGCGTCGAGCAGCCGGCTCATCGTCTCCGGCCGAAGGGTGTGCGAGAAGAGCGCCCGGTACGGCAGCGAGAACTGCAGGTGCCGCGTGATCAGCACCGATTCGAGGGGTTCCCCGTCCGCAGTCTGCCGGTCGGCGACGACCGCCACCGCCTCGACCGAGGGAAAGTCGATCCGCTCCAGGGCCCGGAGCAGGTCGTACTCCCGCTCGGCGATCCGCTCGCGGGTCTCCTTGAACGCGTACACGAACTCGCCCAACCGGACGAACCGGACGATGTGCCGGGAGATGCCCTGCGGCAGCGCGACCAGGTGTTGGGCAGGCCACTCCTCCAGCGGTGTCGACCAGGGCAGGTCGAGCAGCGCCGGGTCCACGAGGGCAGACGTGATCCGCACGGGCACAAGCATGACTGGTCGCCCCCGCATCCGCCCCTGATCGTGGTTCGGCCCACAGCGCCGGACACCCCGGCCTCGCGCCGTGCCGGTAGCGTGGTCGCGTGCTCAAACCCACAGCGGTACGACGTGAGCTGCGGCTACGGCCCGTCCGCCCGGCCGGCTGGTGGTTCGACGCGCTCCTGCTCGTCGGGTTCGGCGCGTTGACCCTGGCCCTTGCCCGCGGGGCGCTGCTCGGTCTGGATCTCGCCGTTCGCGAGTGGGCGTACGCCCATCACCCGGCGCCGATCTACTGGACGGCGCGGGCTTTCAACTTCCTCGGGCAGGGTGGCTGGCTGCTGATGCCGATCGCCGGGGCGCTCGGCCTGGCGGTCGCGTGGCGTGCCCGCACGGTTCGGCCGCTGCTGCTGCTGGCGGGGGCGTTCGTGCTCCTGTACCTGACGGTCGGCCCCCTCAAGGTCCTGACCGACCGGGCCGCACCCAGCTCGCATCTGCCACCGAGCGAGTCGGTCCGGATCTTCAACGACCTGCCGCCCACCGAGTACGACCTCTCCTACCCGTCGGGGCACGTCGCCAACGCGATCGTCTGGTACGGGGTGATCGCCGTGCTGCTGACGGCGCTCATGGCCGGGCGGATGCACCCCGTCGTGCACCGGCTGATCCGTTTTGCCCCACCGGCGATCCTCCTGGTCACCACCACATACCTGAACTTCCACTGGCTCACCGACGGCGTGGCGGCGTTGCTGCTGGGGCTGTTCCTGGACCGGCTGCTGCACCGGGTGCCCTGGGACGATCTGCCGCTTCCCGGCCGGCTACGCCAATGGGACCGGCCGTTCACCTCGTACCCCTAGATTTGGCCTGTGGATCAACTGGCGCGGCGGCTGGGCGTACCCGATGCGGTTGTCATCGGGTTGGGCTCGATGCTCGGCGCGGGCGTCTTCGTGGTCTTCGGCCCGGCAGTGGCGGCGGCCGGCGGCGCCGGTCTGCTGCCCGCGCTGGTGCTGGCCGGCTTCGTGGCCTTCTGCAACGCGACCAGCTCGGCCCGGCTGGCGGCCCGTTATCCGGAGTCCGGCGGCACCTACGTCTACGGCCGGGAGCGTCTCGGGCCGTTCGCCGGGTTCGTGGCCGGCTGGGGCTTCGTGGTCGGCAAGACGGCGAGTTGTGCGGCGATGGCGTTGACCGTCGGGGCGTACCTGTGGCCGGGTCAGGCTCGGCTGGTCGCCGCCGGCGCGGTGCTCGCGGTGACCGCGGTGAACCTGCGCGGCATCGCCAAGACCGCCGCCGTGACCAGGGCGTTGGTGGCGCTGGTGCTCGCGGTGCTGGCAGTGGTCACCGTCGTCGGTGTGGTCGGTGGGCCGGTGCGCCTGGACCGGCTCGGTGAGGCCGGCGGTTCGGCGCGGGGTGTGCTCGCCGCCGCCGGGTTGCTCTTCTTCGCCTTCGCCGGGTACGCCCGGATCGCCACGCTCGGTGAGGAGGTTCGCGACCCGCAGCGGACCATTCCGCGGGCGGTGCCGTTGGCGCTCGGGGTGGTGCTCGTGATCTACCTGGTGCTGGCCGTGGTCACGCTCGGCGTGCTCGGCGGCGACCGGCTGGCCGATTCCGCCGCGCCCCTGGTCGACGTGGTGACCACCGCCGGGCTGCCCAGCCTGGCGTGGGTGGTCCGCGCCGGCGCCACCGTCGCCGTCGTCGGGGTGCTGCTGTCCCTGGTCGCCGGGGTCGGTCGGACCACCCTCGCCATGGCCCGCCGCCACGACCTGCCCGGAGCGTTGGCCGCCGTGCACCCGGTGCGCCAGGTGCCGCACCGGGCCGAGCTGGCGGTCGCCGCCGTGGTGATCGTGGTGGTGCTGCTCGGCGACGTGCGCGCCGCGATCGGCTTCTCCAGCTGCACGGTGCTCGTCTACTACGCGATCACCAACGCGGCGGCGCTCACCCTGGGCCGGGACCCGGACCGGCGGTTGCCGGTCCGGGTGCTCGCCGGCCTCGGGCTCTTCGGTTGTCTGGTGCTGGCGGTCAACCTGCCGCTGGGCAGCGTTCTCGCCGGCTTCGGCGTGCTCGCCGTCGGTGCCGCCTCCTACGCCCTGCGGGCCCGCCACTGACCCCGGCAGGCGGCCGCAGTCAGCGACTCAACCGCCGGTAGCGGCGCACGGCCAGCGGGGCGAACGTCGCGATCAGCAGCACCGGCCACAGCACCGCCAACAGCATCGCGTGCTCCGCCGGCCAGGAATCGCCACCCAGGCCAGGGTTGCCGAACAGCTCGCGGATCGCCGCCACTGTGGCCGACAACGGGTTCCACTCCGAGATCGCCCCGATGACCGGTGGCATCAGCTCGGGCGACACGAAGACGTTGGAGATCGCGCTCAACGGGAACGCCGCCGGAAAGACGATCACACCGACCGTGTCCGGGTTGCGGACCAGCAACGCCAGGTAGATCCCGACCCAGGTGATCGCGATTCGCAGCAACAGGAGGAGACCGACGGCGAGCATCGCCTTGCCGACACCCTGTCGCCACTGCCACCCGACGAGCAGCCCGCAGATCAACAGGGTGGACATCTCCAGCAGGGCGCGCAGCAGATCGGCGGCGCTGCGACCGGTCATCAGGGCGGACCGTGCCATCGGCATCGACCGGAACCGGTCGAGCACACCCCGGCTGAGGTCCAGCGCCACGCCGGTCGCGGTGGCCCCCAGCCCGTACAGCATCGTCATCACGAACACCCCGGGCAGCAGGAACTCGCGGTAGTTGCCGCCACCCGCCACCTGCATGCCGCTGCCGAACACGTACCCGAAGACCAGCACGAACATGATCGGCAGCGAGAAGTAGAGGATCAGCTCCTCCGGCGCGCGGACCACGTGGGTCATGTTCCGCCTGGTCATCGTCCAGCCGTCGGCGATCACAGTGGTCATGCCATCTCCACAGTTCGTCCGGCCCCGACAGGCTCGCGGGCCTCGTCCGGCCGGTGCCCGGTCAGGTGCAGGAATGCCTCGTCCAACGTCGCGCGCCGCAGGCCGACGTCCTCGACAGCGATCCCGGCGTCGTCCAGCGCGCGAACCACGTCGACCAGGCCGGCGACGCGATCGACCACCGGCACGCTGAGCCGTCGGATCTCCGGATCGAGTTCGGGCTCCGCGCCGCAGATCGAAGCGACGAGGCCTGCCGCGTGGCCCAGCTCGGCCACGTCGCGGACCACCACCTCGACCCGGTCACCACCGGTCATCGACTTCAGCTGGTTGGGCGAGCCCTCCGCCACCACCCGACCGGCGTCGATCACCGAGATCCGGTCGGCGAGCTGATCGGCCTCCTCCAGGTACTGCGTGGTGAGCAGCACCGTCGTCCCGTCCGCCACGAGACCGCGGACCAGGTCCCACACCTGGTTGCGACTGCGCGGGTCCAGGCCGGTCGTCGGCTCGTCCAGGAAGAGCACGCGCGGCGTACGGATCAGGCTGGCGGCGAGGTCCAGTCGGCGGCGCATCCCACCCGAGTACTCACCGGCGGACCGGCCCGCCGCCTCGTCGAGCCCGAACCGTTCCAGCAGTTCGCCAGCGCGTCGACGGGCCTCCCGTCGGCCGAGCCGGAACAGCCGCCCGAACAGCTCCAGGTTCTGCCGGCCGCTGAGGATCTCGTCGACCGCGGCGTACTGCCCGGTCAGCCCGATCCGGGCGCGCACCTCGTCCGGCCGACGCAGCACGTCGTACCCGGCCACGGTCGCCCTTCCCGTGTCGAAGCGCAGCAGCGTGGTGAGGATCCGCACGGCCGTCGTCTTGCCCGCGCCGTTCGGTCCCAGCAGTCCGTGGACCGTGCCGGGCGGCACGGTCAGGTCGAACGTGTCGAGCGCGCGGGTCGGGCCGTACCGCTTGCCCAGACCCTCGGCGACCACCTCGAATGTCGTCATGCCCCCACGGTGCGGTGGGGCGCTGACGGGTCACGCACCGTCCGCTGACGGCCGCGCACCAGCCTGTTCCGCCTCGGTGATCTGCTGGAGCACGAGGATGATCTCCGCGCGGGTGGCCTCGCCGATGAACCAGCCGGTGAGCCCGCCGGCCAAGGCCTCTTCGCAGAGTCGCCTCGCCTCGGCCAGGTCTCCGCGCAGTCGGGCCAGCTTGGAGAGGCCGAGCCGGGCGCTGGAGGCGAACTCGGGAGCGCCGCTGCGCTGCGCGAGGAGCAGCGCACGCCCGAAGTCATCCCGCGCCGCGGCGAGGTCACCGGTGTGCAGCCTTATCTCACCCCGGGTTCGCACCATGTCGGCCTGGTCGACGGCCGACCCGAGGTCCTCGGCCAACCCCATGGCCTGATCGATGTGGGCGCCGGCCGCCTCCGGATCGCCGCGCCAGGCCGCGAGTTCACCAAGCGCGCCGAGCGTAATCATCGATCCCCACCGGTCTCCGGTGCTCCGGAAGCCGTCCAGCGCAGTGGTCAGCGCGACAATGGCCCGGTCGCCCTCGCCACTCCACATCAATGCCGAGCCTCTCCCCATGCCGCCGAGCGCGTTGATCCACCCGTCCGGGCCGACGAGCTGTCGCAACTCCCCCATCAGCTCGTCCACGTCCTCGACTCCACCGGACGGCGGGCCGGTGGAGATGCCCGACAGGTACAGCAGGAACGGCTGTCGGGGCGGGCGGTCGAGGCTGCGGATCACGGACCGCTGCGTTCCGAGGGTCGGCAGGGGGCCGGAGCCGGCGAGCGAGGCGTTGTAGACGCAGAGGGCGAACTCCTCGTTCAGCCCCGGCGGTGCCTCGGTGCCGAGCAGTTCGAGGACGTCGGTGGCCAGCCGCGCCCCCTCCCCGCGCATGCCGCGCAGCCACCAGTAGAACGACAGGGCCGCGACCATCCCGGCCGCGTCGGACGCGTCACCGGCGGCCGTGGCCCGGCGCAACGCCGCGTGCAGGTTGTCCCGCTCGGCGTCGAGCCTGCGCAGCCAGTGCAGTTGCTCCGCGCACCGGAGGTGGTCACTCGCGGTCCAGGCGAACTCCAGGAAGTACGCGGTGTGCGCACGACGGAGCCGGTCGGCCTCACCGGCCTCGGCGAGACGCTCGGCGCAGAAGGCCCGCACCGTTTCGAGCATCCGGTACCGGCCGCCGGTCATCTCCACGAAGGACTTGTCGACCAGACCGGTGAACGCGTCGACGAACTCGGAGGTGGGCAGACCGCAGACCTCCCCGGCCGCCTCCAGCGTGGCTCCACCGGCGAAGACGGTCAGCCGGCGGGCCACTGTCCGTTCGGCGTCGTCGAGCAGATCCCAACTCCACTCGACCACCGCCCGGAGGGTGCGGTGCCGCGGCGACACGGCCCGGCTGCCCGTCGACAGCAACCGGAACCGATCGTCGAGACGGGCGGCCACCTCGGCGACGGACAGCGCCCGCAGCCGCGCGGCCGCCAACTCGATCGCCAACGGCAGACCGTCCAGGCTGCGGCAGATCCGCAGCACCATCTCGACGTTGGCAGGCGTGACGGTGAAGTCGGGCGCGACGTCGACGGCCCGCTGGGCGAAGAGACCGACCGCCGCGTAGTCGTCGGCGTCCAGCACGGACGCGCCGAGCGGTGGCAGGGTGAGCCCGGACAGCGGGCACAGCGCCTCACCGGCCAACCCGAGCGGCTCCCGACTGGTGGCCAGGACGCGCAACGCCGGGCACGCGCTCAACAACCGGGCGGCCAGCCGGGCCGCGTCGACGAGCACGTGCTCGCAGTTGTCGAGCACGAGCAGCAGTCGCCGCTCGGCGAGCGCCTCGACCAGCCGATCGGTGGTCTGCCGGCCCGGCTCGGCCGGGGCGCGCAGGCCCGCGTCGCGCAGGCCGAGCGCGCTCAGCACCGCCTGCGGTACGTCCGAACCGTCGGCCAGCCCCGCCAGCTCGACCAGACGGACCTCCCCGTCGACTCGGCCCGCAGCCTCGATCGCCAGGCGCGTCTTGCCTGCTCCCCCGGGACCGGTGAGGGTGACGAGCCGGCGCTCGCCGAGCAACTCGCCGACGCGCTTGAGCTCCTCCTCCCGCCCGACGAACGTGGTGAGCTGACTCGGCAGCGCCGGTTCGGCCGACAGGCGTTCCTCGCCACGCAGCACCGCCAGGTGGACCGCGGCCAGCTCCGCCGACGGGTCGACGCCCAGCTGCTCGGCCAGCGTGCGCCGGGCGTCCTCGAACTCGGCCAGCGCCTCCGCCGACCGATCCAGGGCGGCCAGGGCGCGCATGAGCTGGCCCCGCAAACGCTCCCGCAACGGATGCGCGACGACCAACTCCCGCAACTCCGCGATCAGCGCGCCGGGTGCGCCCAGCGCCAGGTCCGCCTCGATTCGATCCTCGGTGGCGGCCAGTCGCAGCTCGTCCAGTCGGGCCGCCTGCGCGGGCGCACCGGCCGCGCCGATGGCGTCGGCCAGCGCGGGACCACGCCACAGCCCCAGCGCCTCACGCAACACGGCCGCCGCCCGGGGCCAGTCTCCGTCGACGAGCGCGCGGCGTCCCGCCTCGGCGAGCCGTTCGAACCGGTACGCGTCGACGTCGCCGGGATCCACCGCCAGGCGGTAACCGGCCGGGTGGAACTCGACCGGGTCGGGCTCCGCGCTCAGAGCCTGGCGCAGGCGCGACACCTGGGACTGGAGGGCGTTGGCCCCACCCCGGGGCGGATGCTCCCCGTACAGGCCGTCGATCAACCGCTCGGCGGAGACCACCCGGCCCGCGTCGAGCAGGAGGAGCGCCAGCAGGGCGCGCAGCCGCAGACCGCCCACGGGGACCTCTCGCCCGTCGGCCAGCACCACCTGGGTCGGCCCCAGGATGCGGAAACGCATGCCATGGATTGTCGCTCAGCGCCTGGCGGTTCTGACCGCGCCGGGTGGCGTCAGCTCCCCTCGCCGGTCCCGTCATGCCGGTGGGTCAGCTCGAACTCGTCCGCTGGGCCACCGTTGGTCGTCGTGGGCGCGTCCCCGACGGGGGGAACGGGATGTGCCGCGTCGGCCCCCGAGTCCGTCTGTACCGGCACCGGAGGAGGCGCTGCCGCTGGAGCGTGCACCCCGCCCTGGACCGGCCCGGCCGGCCGAGAGACCGGCCCCGGCTGGGCCGGCGGGGCGCACTGCCGGGTCAGCCAGTCCAACCCGCGCCGCCGGGCGACCACCGTCAGCCGGTCACCAGCGAAGATCACCTGCCGGGGGTCGAGGTCCTTCCACCAGATCGTCTTGGCACCGCCCGCCGGGGTACGGGCGATCAGCCGGACCTGCCCGTCCCGGTTGACCACGTTCAGCGGTCGGCCGTCCAACTCGGAGCCGGGGGCGACCGGCACCTCGGCGACCGGCAGCGCGTGCCTGTCGACCGGGATGGTGGTGATCACGGCGCGTTCGGTGAGCGCCCCGATGAAGGCCGGGGCGGCCAGGTAGGAGACCGACCGGGACACCCCGAGCGCGAAGGTCTCCTCCACCCGTTCGGCGAAGTCACCGTCGAAGAGCCGAAGCACCACGCGCAGGTCGGCACGGAGGTCGCGGGCAGCGAGCGCCGCCTCCAGGTTGGCCACGTCGTCGGTGGACGCCACCACAAGCGCCTGGCAGTCGGCCACCGAGGCGGCGATCAGCGTCTCGGGCAGAGCGGCGTCACCGACGATCAGCGGCACCTCCAGTTGGCGGGCCAGGGTTGCGCCACGCGGCTCCGGGGCCTTGTCGATTGCCACCACCTCGACGTCGTACTCGCGCAGTTGCGCCATCACCCGCGTGCCGACGTTGCCCAGGCCGATCACCACCACGTGCCCCGCCCGCGCGGGTTGCAGGCGGCCGGTGTGCAGGGCCAGCCGGGCGTTGACGATGCCGTCCACCACGACGGCGGTGATCAGTGGGATCAGCGCCAACCCGGCCAGGTTGAGCACCACCTGCATGATCTGGGCGTCCGCCGCCTTGGTGGTGTCCGGGTCCGCGCCGCTGAGCGTGGTGACCAGCGTCAGATAGAGGGCCTCCAGCGGAGAGACGTCCTCGGCACGGGAGATCAGCGCCCCCAGCACCGCGATCAGCGCGAGCACCACCATCACCGCAATACCGATCTTGCGGGTGGCGAAGCCGCGTACCGCACCCATCACCACCGCGACCGGACGACGCCGCCGACGCGCGTGGACCAGCCGGCGTGCGGCGACCTCGGTGCCCGGTGGCTGACCGGTCGCCTCGGCGAGCACCAGGTCGGCGCCGGCCTGCTCGGCCGGCAGCAGCTCCACCCCCTGCGCCTCGCTGAGGTGCGCCAACGCGCAGACCACGTCCTGCGGTCGCACGTCGGCCCGACGCGCCACCCGCAGTGTCTTGTCCCGATGTTGGAAGGAACTCGGGTCGACCTCGTTGAGCGCGGCGGCCACGAAGGCCGGCGCGGCCATCTCCGCGTCGGAGAGCACCTCGACCGGGGCCTTGATCAGCTTTCGTACGCCGTCGGCGAGGGTGCCGTTGAACATCCGCAGCACCTGGCGGACCCGCTGGTCGACAGCCTGGGCGCAGAGCGCGGCGTGCAGGTTGCCCACGTCGTCCTGGTGCAACAGGGCCAGCCCGGTCGCGCCGGCCAGGCCGGCGGCCTCGAAGGTGGCCACGTCCAGCCGGTCCGAGCGGACCACCCGCACCCCGCGCAGCCCGGCCACGTCCGGCCCGTTGCTGCGGTAACGCTCCGGCACCACGACTGTCACCCGGGCCCCGCCCGCCGGCAGCTCGGATTCGAGCACCGCCCGGGCCACGTAGTAGGCCAGCGCGTCCTTCCCGCAGATCACGTAGTGCGGGCGCGGATCACCGACGGACCGCAGCCGCCAGTTCCACTCGACCGCCCGTCGCGCCCGGTCCCGCCACGGCTCCGCCATGCCCGGATCGTAATCAGCACGGCCCTGGTGGGCGACCCCGTCCGGATCATCCCGGGACCAGGTATGCCCGCCCCGGCGACGGGTAGAGCAGCGACATGCAGACGTTCCTCCCGTACCCGGGCTTCTTGGCCAGCGCCCGCACGCTGGACCAGAAGCGGCTGGGCAAGCAGCGGGTGGAGGCCATCCAGGTGCTGCGTGGGCTCACCCGACCCGGGTACGGCTGGCGCAACCACCCGGCCGTGAAGATGTGGGCCGGGTACGAGGAGGCGCTCGTCCGCTACGGGCTGGACATGTGCGCGGTCTGGACCGAACCGGGGCGGGCCGACACCTGCGCCGCCACGATGACAGTCGACCTCGCCGCCGCCTGCGGGGGCGGCGTCGTACGGACCCAGGACGAGCTGGCCCGAGCCGGCGAGCTGCCACCGTGGCTGGGCCGCGACGACCTGCACCTGAGTCACCGCTCGTCGCTGCTGCGCAAGGACCCGGCGCACTACCGCCCGCTGTTCGGCGACGACGTGCCGGAGGATCTGGAGTACGTCTGGCCCGCCTCCGACCGGCCCCGCCGTTGCTTGCCGGCCGACTGAGCGAAGGTGCGGCAGACTGGGCCCATGGCGCTGTCGCAACTGGTAGGTCGGCTGCTCGGCGTACGGCAGCACCAGGTGGACCCGGGCGGCGGTGGCGCCGACCGCGTGCCGCGACCGACCACGGCGCTGGTGGTGGGTGGCGGCATCGCCGGCATGTCTGCGGCGGTGGTGCTGGCCGAGCGGGGTGTGGCGGTCACGGTGCTGGAGGCGGCGCCGACAGTTGGCGGTCGACTGGGCGCCTGGCCGGAGGCGCTCGCCGACGGCAGCCAGCGAAACGAGCACGGCTTCCACGCGTTCTTCCGGCAGTACTACAACTGGCGGTCGATCCTCCGCCGGGTCGACAGTGACCTGGGCTTCCTCAAGCCCATTCCGGGTTACCCGATTCTCAGCGAGCGGTGGCCGACCGAGGAGTTCGGCAAGTTGCCGCCCGCGCCGCCGGCGAACCTGCTGGCGTTGCTGTTGCGCAGCCCCAGCCTGCGCCTGGCCGACCTGCGACACATGGATCGGGACGCCGCGCTGCCGCTGCTCAGCTACGACCCGGTGCGCACCTACGCCGACCTGGACGACACCACCGCCGACGAGCTGCTGGCATCGCTGCGACTGCCGGACCGGGCGCGGGCGATGCTGTTCGAGGTCTTCTCGCACTCGTTCTTCAACCACGAGGCGGAGATGTCGGCCGCCGAGATGGTCGCCCAGTTCCACTTCTACCTGCTCGGCAACCCGGAAGGGCTGGCCTTCGACTGCCCCGACGAGGACTACGCCACGGCGATCTGGGAGCCGCTGACCCGGCACGTGCAGAAGCACGGCGGTCGGGTCCTCACCGACTGCGCCGCCACCGGGGTGCACCGCGACGCCGAGGGCTGGCGGGTGACGACCACCGACGGCGGCAGCCATCCGGCGGGTCACGTCGTGCTCGCCGTCGACCCGCCGGCGCTCGCCGCGCTGGTCGCGGCCTCACCGGACCTGGCCGGGCAGGCACCCGACCTGGCGGCACGGATGCCGGCCTTCGGCACCCCAGGCCCGCCGTACGCGGTGGCGCGGTACTGGTGTTTCGGGGACGTGGCCGCCGAGCGGGCGGTGTTCAGTGGCGTGTCCCGCCAGCCCACTCTGGACTCGGTGACGCTCTATCACCGGCTGGAGAACGAGCCGCGCCGCTGGGCGCAGCAGACCGGCGGGTCGGTCATCGAGTTGCACGCGTACGCCTGCGAGCCCGGCGTGCCGGCCGACGAACTGGCCGAGCGGATGCGTCGCGAGCTGATCGCGCTCTGGCCGGAGGCCGGCGACCTGCGGGTCCGCGAGCTGCGGGCCCGGGTGGAGGCGCAGGCACCGGCGTTCACGCCGGGCAGCCACGCCTGGCGACCGGGGGTACGCACCGATGCGAACGGCCTCTACCTGGCCGGAGACGGCATCGCCACGGACTTCCCGAGCGCGTTGATGGAACGCTCCGCCGCGACCGGGATCATCGCCGCGAACCACATCCTGCGCGCCGAGGGTGGCGCGGCCGAGCCGGTGCGCTCGATCCGACCGCGCGGGCTGCTGGCCGGCAGGCCAAATCAGCAAAAAACGACATAAGCCACAGTGCGCTGCCGTACGCTCGAATGATCAACCGTCGATCGGCCGGGCGGGAGGGCAGCGGAAGATGTCACCACTGCACCGCGCCGGCGCCGGGCACCGCTCGCCGATCGACGAGATCGGCCGCGACGACGCGTACCCGCTGATCCGCGACGAGCGCGCCTGCATCGTCACCGCACTCCGGCTGGGTTGGTGGATGGCCGACGCCTACCACCACGGACAGCACGCGGAGCCCGCCGCCTTCGTGGAAGCCCGCCCGGCCGTACCGCCGGCCAAGCTCTCCAACCTCACCGAGATGTCCGCCCACCGGCGGATGCGGATGTACCTCGACGGGGTCGACGTCGCCCTGGCCCAGATCGCCGACCTCACCCGACACACCGGGCCGGTACCCGACACGTCGGCCGCCCGAACCCTGCTCCCCGACCCGGGCCGACCCGACCCCGCCGACCCGGTGCCGCTGCTGCTCGCCCTCGACGACCTCAACGTGGAGGTGCTGCGCTGGGCGATGGCCGCCAACCACCGGGTCGGGCTGGCCTACCGACTGGGTCGGTCGGTGGCCGACACCGTCCGAGCCGGTGACGTCGCGCAGTTGCTACGGCAGTTCGGCGGCCGGCAGGTCCAGATCAGCCGATGGCTGGACGAGCTGGCCAGCGTGCTGCCGCCGTACTCGGCCGCCGTGGTGCGCCGGTCGCTGGCCGCCTGGGCGAGCGCGGTCGACCGCGCCGGCCACGGCGACCCGACCGAGCCGACGCCCACCGCCCTGAGCCAGGCGCTGCGCGGTCAGGGCGACCTCTGGCGCGACGTGCTCACCGGCGGCCTGCACCCCCGCGACCTGCTCGACGAGGAGGACTACGCGGTGGTCGCCAGGAACCTGATCATCCGGGACCGGCGACTGGTGGCGCAGGCGGCACGCGGCATCTTCTGGCCGGTGCTCGTACCCCTGCTGTTGGTGCTCTTCGCGGTCGTCGGGGTGAGCGCCGCCGCGGCCGCCGGCTCACCGACCACCCGGGCCACCGTCGCCCTGGTGGGCCTCGGCGCCGGGCTGGCCGCGATCTGGCGGTCGGTCTCCGGGCCCGCGCTGGCGGTCGCCGCCGAAGTCAACCGGCCCCTGCTGGACAGCGAACTCACCGCACGGATGGCGCTGCGGCTGAACCGGCCGCTGACCACCGCCCGGGCCGCGGCGAAGGCACCTCCCCGCACCCGCCGGCAGCGGCGTCCCGAGGAGGCCGGCCGATCGAAATACGTTGCCCGTGTCTCCCGCGTCGACCTACCGTGAGCACGCAAGGTCAACCACCACCGCGGGAGCACTTCATGCCGATGTCGCACGTCACCACCGTGCCGTCGACGCTGCCCGGTGACGGTTACCGAGCGAAAGGTCCCCGGGCGGGCCGGCCCGACTGACGCGCACCCGTACGCGCCGAGCCGCCCCGTCCGACAGCCGGACCGGGCGGCTTTTCGCTGTCCGTCAGCATCTGGAAAGGAGTCCCGGTGGACGCCGTCCTCGTCATCAACGCCGACCTCGGCCCGCTGCACCGGGTCACCGTTCAACACGCCGTGCGGATGCTCTGCCGTCGGGTGGCCGAAATCCACGAGGCCGAGCCGGACCGGGTGATCGGGGTCTTCCCGATGCCCCGGGTGGTGCGGCTGGTTCGGTTCGTGGTCACCCGGTGGAGGTTCAACTCCGGGCCGGCCTGGTCGCGCGCCGGTGTGCTGCGCCGCGACGACAGATGCTGCGCGTACTGCGGTGGCCAGGCCTCCACCATCGACCACATCCTGCCCCGCTCGCGCGGCGGCCGGAACACCTGGCGGAACACCACAGCCGCCTGCTACGCCTGCAACCAGCGCAAGGGGGACCGGACGCCGGCGGAGGCCGGCATGCCGCTGCGCCGGGAGCCGGTCAACCCGGGCTGGGGGGCACTGGCCGGGCGGTGACGGACCGGCCGGCGGGAACGGGGGGCCGCGTCCCGGGCACGTCCCGGGCGCGGCACCCGCCGGCCCCCGATCAGGCGGCGCGTTCCTTGACCTTCGACTTCAGCCGGCCGTCGGGGCACTGCACCCGGATCTCGCTGCGGTACTCCGCGGAGGTCAGCTCGACCACGATCTGCTTCGCCGGCCCCGGGTCGTACGCCTCGACCCGGAAACCGGGCGCGAGCGTCACCGTGAGCACCTCGACCGACTGTCCCACACAGCGAGCGGTGATCGTCCCGCCACGCGCGTCCACGGGTACGCCGGGGGCAGGGGTGGGAGTGGGCGTGACCCTGGTCGGGGTCGGGCCTCCAGTGGTGGTGGTCGGGCCCGGCGAGGCTGTCCCGCCCGGACCGGTCGGGGGGCCGGTCCGGGTAGCGGAGGCCGTGTTCCTGGCCGGCGGTACGGCAGCCGGACCGCTCTCGGCCAGCTCGATCGGCTCCTCGGCGCGGGGCATCCCCACCGTGGTGGTACCCGGGCTGCTGCCCGTCGGCGCGGCACTCTGCCCCGGTTGACGATTGCTGAAATCGCCGAGCGACCCGGCAAGCGCCACCGCGGCGATCACCGCGCCGCCGACCGTCAGGATGGCCCGCCCCCGACGCCACGGCCTGCGCCTCGTCGGCGCCGCCGAACCGCCAGTCGGCCCGGCGGCCGCTGCCGGCCCGGCGGCCGCTGCCGGCCCGGCGTCCGCTGCCGGCCCGGCGTCCGCTGCCGGCCCGGCGTCCGCTGCCGGCCCGGCGTCCGCTGCCGGCCCGGCGTCCGCCGATTCGGCGGCAACGGCAGCGGCCTCGGGCGCGGCTCCGCTGGCGGCGGCGAGCAGGATGCGGGCCGCGTCGGCGGCCGTCGGCCGGTCGGCGGGGTCGCCGGCCAGGCACCAGCGGTAGAGCCGGTGCACCCCGGGCGGTACGCCATCGAGCGAGGGCAACGAATCCGGCTCGACATGCGTGTGCGCGCGCAGCATCGCGGTCTGCGCCTCGGCGGGCCACGGCAGCCGGCCGGTGAGCACCCGGTGCAACAGCAGGCCGAGGGCGTACACGTCACTGGCGGGCAGAACCTCGCCGGCCTGCAACCGCTCCGGCGCCAGGTACGCCGGTGTACCCAGCAGCCGCCCCTCGAAATCGATCTCCGGCGCGCCGACGGCTGCCGCGATGCCGAAGTCGAGCACCTTCGCGCCGGTCGGCGTGAGCATCACGTTGCTCGGCTTGATGTCGCGGTGGACCAGCCCGTGCTCATGCGCGGCGGCGAGCGCCGAGGCCACCTCGGCGCACACCCGCAGACCGGCGCGTGGTGGCAACGGCCCGGCCACCAGCCGGTGTTCGAGGGTGTGACCGCCGAGCAACTCCATCACCACGAACGGGACCTGGGCACCGTCCAATGCCGACTCGCCGTAGTCGTAGACGCCCGTGACGTGTGGATGCGACAGCCGGGCCGCAGCCTTGGCCTCGCCCCGGATCCGCTGTCGGGCGTTGGTGTCCGAGGCGACCAGCACCTTCACCGCCACGTCCCGTTCGAGCACCTCGTCGTACGCCCGGTGCACCGCCGACATGCCGCCAATGCCGAGGCGCTCCAGGAGCCGGTAGCGGCCCGCAAGCAACTGATCACGCTGCACGACGGACAGCCTGCCGTACCGGCCTGGGAACCGGGTACCCGGGATCGAAATATCGCGATGAGTGGGAGCGACTTGCGGCTATCGCCCGCTCAGATCCGGGTGGTCCCGCAGGAACGCCTCGCCCCGGCGAGCGTTCCGGAGGACCGACACGATCAGCACCGCCCAGATCACCAGCAGCAACCCGCCGGTCATCGCGAAGAACGGCGCGATCCCCAGGAATGCCTGACCGACGCTCGTCATCGCCAACCCGGCGACCAGCACCACGAACCAGCGCTGGTCGACGAACTGTCGGGCGGTCTCCACGAGGAGGGCCGGGTCTTCGTCGGCCTCGGGTGTGCCGCGTCGAACCTGCCTCGCCAGCCGCCGCCGGTGCGACCAGCCCAAGTCCAACAACGGGGACTGTCGGGCCGCCCGGTAGCGCCTGGTGCGTACGGCCCAGACGACAGCGGCCACCTCGACGATGACTCCGAGAATCACCAGAACGCGTCCGACGTTACTGGCCCAGCGCGGCGGGTCACCGTCGAAGATGCCGGTGTTCCGACCACCCATCGCCGCACCGACCGCGAGCGCGCCGACCACGGCGGCCAGCAGCATGAGGAGCAGGATCAGCCGTAGTCGCCGTGGTTGCCGACCGGCCCGGTCCGGATTCGTCGCTGCCGCGTCCATAGTGGTCCCCCGATCACCGAGTGGATCGGGATCTACCCATCGACGGCCGTACGACAAACGCGATAAGCGCTATGCGCCCAGGGGTCGGCTGTGCGCTCAGTCGCCGGTCGGTGGCCGCCAGGCGAAGCGGGGCGTACGCCGCTCGGTCATCGCCGCGACCCCCTCCCGGGCCTCGCCGGTCGTCGTCACCTTCCGGTGCCACCAGGCGATCCGCGCGGGTGCGGCCCGCTCGTCGATGATCTCCTTCGCGGCGGCGATGCTCAGCGACGACCGCTGGGCGATCGTCGCGGTCAGTTCGTCCACCCGTACGGCGAGCCGGTCGGCCGGCAACACCTCGTCGACCAGGCCGATCCGCAGAGCGCGCTCGGTGTCGATCAGCTCGGCGGTGAACAGCAGATGCTTGGCTGCGGACGGGCCGACCAACCGGGCCAGCCGGCGCGTCGTCGGCGCCGGATAGACCAGCCCGAGCCGGGCCGGCGGTACGCCGAACCGGGCGCCGTCCGCTGCGATCCGCAGGTCGCAGGCGACCGCGAGCTGAGCCCCACCTCCGACGCAGGCGCCCCGGATGGCCGCGACTGTCGGCTTGGCGAACCGGGCCAGCCGTTCCTCGGCGGCCACCGCGATGCTGGCGTCACCGGCGTCCAACAGCTCGGCCAGGTCACCGAGGTCGGCACCCGCGCAGAAGGTGTCACCCGCGCCGGTGAGCACCAACGCCCGTACGGCGGGGTCGGGCTCCAGCCGGTCGAGCAGTTCGGGGAGCTGACGCCACATGGCCGCGGTCATCGCGTTACGCCGAGCCGGGTTGCGCATCACCACGGTGGCGACCGGCCCGGCCACCTCGACCGTCAACTCCGCGTCCGACACGTCCGCTCCTTCCCGCGCCACCCGTGGGCGACGCCGCCAATCTGATCACCGACGTCGCGTCGGTGCGGTGACCCTAGCCAAGACGATCGGTACGGACCGGCGCAGGCGCACTGCTGAAGCAATCTTGGACACTTTCCGTTACGCGCTAACGGAAAGTGTCCAAGATTGCCAGAACGGCGTGGACCGCCTCCGGTCCGATGGGGGAACCAGCGGTTGGGGTCGCGCGTCGGACGGAGATGAGACCCGCATCGACGACCGCCGTCACGGTCGCGCTCCTGGCCGCGCTCCTGACCGGTTGCACAAGCGCCGACCGAGCCCCTATCACCACCGCGACCCAGCCCTCGGCCACTACCGCTACCGGTCCGACTGCCCCCGCCACCGGCACCGCGCAGCCGACCACCGCCCCCACCGTCAGCGCCGCCCCGACCGTCAGCGCCGAGGCCAGCGGTGTGGCCCCCCGAGTGACGTTGCGAGGTTCCGGCGGCTTCGCCGGGCGCGGTGACTCCATCGTCGTCGAGCCGGACGGCCGGTGGACCGTGACGGACCGGGCCGGCAGTCGACGCAGCGGCCGGCTCACCCCTGCCGATCAGGGCCTCCTGGCGGGGCTGGCCGCCGACCCCCGGCTTCCCAATGAGGCGCGGCAGCCGACGACCGCGACCACCTGCGCGGACGTCATGCACTACCGCCTCACCGTCGGCAGCACCGAGACCGGGTACGCCGACTGCCCGGCCGAAGGGCCTCCGCCGCCGGCCACCCAGGCGGTGGTCAAGCTGCTGCTGCGAGCCACCAACACCTACGTCAGGTAGTCCGGGGGCAGGCCGGTGCCCCGCAGCTCCGGCGGAAGGTGGGCCACGTCGTTGACGGCGACCAGACTCGGCGGGCCCGCCGCGCTGTACCGGATGACGGTCAGGCCCGCGTTGTGGGAGTTCAAGCCCAGCCACCGCCACTCCGGCGCGTCGAGGGCATGCCGCACCAGCCAGGCGATCAGGAAGCTGTGCGTCACGACCAGCTCGCGAACCGGCTCACCGCCGGCCGGCCCCTCGCCGACCGGGCCGGCGAACCGGCGCACCGCGTCCGCCGTCACTCGCGGCCCGTCGACCCGCTCGGCCGCCGAGAACTGCGTCAGGAATTCGGCGTACGCGGGCGGCAGTCCAGCCGGGTCCGTGTCGTGCGGGAGGTGGTCGCCGGCCAGTTCCGTCTCGTACACCGGAACCTCGGGCAGCGACTTGGCGATCAGCTCGGCGGTCTGCGCGGCCCGGCGCAGCGGCCCGTGATGGACGGCGGCGAACCGACGGGCTCGCAGGCGTTCGCCCAGCAGGGTGGCCTGCTGCCGGCCGCGCTCCGACAGGCCGGTATCCGGTTCGGCCGCATCGGGTCCACCCAGCTCGGGCAGGTCCTGCTCGGCGTGTCGGGTCAGGTACAGCAACCGGGTCACCATGCGGCCCAGCACAACACACCGGGAGGTACGGGTTCGACCCGCACCTCCCGGCCCTGCGGCCCCGCTCCCCTATGCCTTGGGGAACATCTGGCCGATGCGGATCCGGTTGCCGAACGGGTCCCGGATGCCGAAGTCGATTCCGTACGGGCGCTCGGTCGGCTCGTCGGTGATCTCGACGCCCTTCGCCACCAGATCCTCGTGCGTCTTGCGGGCGTCGTCGGTGGTCATGAAGAGGTACCCACCGAGGGCACCCTTGGTGAGCAGCTCCCGGACCTGCTCGGCGGTGGCCGGGTCCAGCGCGGGCGGACCCGGCTTCTCCAACAGGATCTCGCGCTCCGGGTCGCCGGGCAGGTTGACCGTCAGCCACCGCATGAAGCCGAGGTCCTGGTCGGTGTTGACCTCCATGCCGAGCGTGTTGACGTAGAAGTCAAGCGCGGCGTCCTGGTCGAGGACGTAGATCTGGGAGCGGCTGATCGCGTTCATCGTCATGCCCATGACGCTAGAGGTTGACCGTGACCTGCGGCTTATCCAAAACTGCTGGGTCGGGTCCAGGCTTTGGTGAAACACGACGGCACGTTGGCCGGCGCGACACGACGACGCCGGAAATCCGAGGGCGAATCGCCGACGATCTGCCGGAACGTACGGCTGAACGTGCCCAGGCTGCCGAAGCCGACGGCGTAGCAGATGTCCGTCACGTCCCGGTCGGTCTCCACCAGCAACGCCATCGCCCGCTCCACCCGGCGGCGTTGCAGGTAGCGGTGCGGGGTCTCACCGAAGGTGGCCCGGAAGGTACGGATGAAGTGCGCCTCCGAGACGTGCGCGATCCGGGCCAACGCGGGAATGTCCAGAGGCTCGGCGTACGCCCGGTCCATCGCGTCCCGGGCGCGCAACATCGCCCGGTTCGACTCCTCCACCGCGCGACTCATTGACCCCCGGCCCCACTTCGCTCGTCGCCGGAGCCCAGGCTACCGCCGGGCACTCCGTCGTCCGGTCGGTAGCGCGCCGCTCAACCCGGTGCGCCGGATGTGACAGGTTTCCGGTGCGGCCGAGCTGTCACTTTCGGTAGTAGAAGTCGGCGGCCTCACCAGCACCCTTCGGCGCGGTGATCTTCAGGGCCTTCCCGTGATCTTTCATGGTGGTGGTCATCGTCAGTTTCGGGCCGTCGCTTGGGCTCAGCTCCACCTTGATCGAGGTGACCCAGCCCTTGTCGTCGGTGGTGATCGTGAACGGCGACGGGCGTGCGCCGAGCGAGACGATGCTCGGTGCACCCACGGGAAGGAACGAAGTGGCGTCCTTGCCGTTGGGATCGAACCGGCCGGTGTAGGTGTGCGGGTCGGTGCGGTCCACCGAGACGATCGACGAGGTGAACGCCTTCAGCCCGGTCGGGTCGGCCCAGTCGAAGCGCAGGAAGATGTCGTCGGGCTTCACCCGCTTCAGATCGACGTGCACCCAGTCCTTCTCGTCCGACGGCCGTAGGTAACTGTCGGTGCCGATCACGATCCGGCTTCCCGCCGACGGGTTCTTCCCACCGGTGACCGAGATGGTGGTCTGGAAACGGCGCTTCTTCGGGTCAAAGGCGCCCGTGCCGGTGACCTTCTGCCCTTCGGGCAAGCCGCCGCGCACCGTGTACCGGTGGGCGACCCCCTGCGACCGCTGGAGACCCGCGACCAACTCGGCGCGAGCGTCGGGCGTCGGAGACGGCGCCGCGGTGGTGGCCTGGACCGGTTTCTCGGCGCGTGTGGGCTCCGCCTCAGGAGTGCATCCGGCAGCGACGAGCAGACAACCTGTCAAACCCAGCACGAGCACTGTGGTGCGCTGTTTCATTGTGGTTCCCCCGTGGAGCGCCGCCTGGTCGCGGACGGAGGCACGATAGCGAACTTGGTCGACACCCGGCGCCCCGCTGGGCGGACCGTGGGCTGAGACCTGCTGCCCACCGGACGTGATGCTCTCGTGAGTGCCGTTGTTGTCAACTGCTCGACTCGTGGCAGCGCCACTCGGAAAGGTCTGATGTAATTGGAGCCCCCGGCCGGGATCGAACCGGCGACATCTCGCTTACAAGGCGAGTGCTCTGGCCAGCTGAGCTACAGGGGCGCGTGCGTCGAGGTCAGCATAGCGACTGGCGTCCGGATATCCCGATCGCGAGGCCTCCCGAGCACGGGAATCGTCAGCAACCCGACGCACGCTCGTTTGTCGCTGCGTCGATTGATGTCTGACCGTGCCCGAGTGACCGGAATGTGCAGCCCACCTGGTGGGTCCGGCGACCCCCCCGCCTTGGCAGCACGGGTAAACGCGTTTACGGTTCACTGACACGGACGACAACCGGGCGCCCCCGCGACCGGGCCGCCGTCCGCTGACCGGCACGGGCTCGTGCCGGTTTGCTCCTTCACTCGGATCGTCCGGCACGTTCCTGCCGGTGAAAGGAAGCGCTTCACCATGGCTACGGTCACCTATTCCAAGGCGTCCCGGGTCTACCCGGGCCAAGAGCGTCCCGCCGTCAACGAGCTCAACCTCGAGATCGGCGACGGCGAGTTCCTCGTCCTGGTCGGTCCCTCCGGTTGCGGCAAGTCCACAAGCCTGCGGATGCTCGCCGGCCTGGAGGACGTGGACGCCGGTTCGATCTACATCGACCAGCGTGACGTCACCCACCTGCCTCCGAAGGCCCGCGACATCGCGATGGTCTTCCAGAACTACGCCCTCTACCCGCACATGACGGTGTACGAGAACATGGCGTTCGCCCTCAAGCTGCGCAAGACCTCCAAGTCGGAGATCGACAGGCGGGTCAAGGAGGCAGCCGCGCTGCTCCAGCTGGAGGAGTACCTCGGCCGCAAGCCGAAGGCGCTCTCCGGCGGTCAGCGTCAGCGTGTCGCGATGGGCCGGGCGATCGTCCGCGAGCCGCAGGTCTTCCTCATGGACGAGCCGCTGTCGAACCTCGACGCCAAGCTCCGTGTGCAGACCCGTACCCAGATCGCGTCCCTGCAGGCCAAGCTGGGCGTCACCACGGTCTACGTCACGCACGACCAGGTCGAGGCCATGACCATGGGTCACCGGGTCGCGGTGCTGCTCGACGGTGTCCTTCAGCAGGTGGACACCCCGCGGGCGCTCTACGACACCCCGGCCAACGTGTTCGTCGCCGGCTTCATGGGTTCTCCCGCCATGAACATCAAGACCGTTCCGCTGAACGAGCGGGGCGCCGAGTTCGCCGAGCTGCAGATCCCGCTGACCCGGGAGCAGGTCGAGGCGGCCCGCGCCGAGGGTGGCGACGGCAAGGTCACCGTGGGCTTCCGCCCGGAGGACTGCGAGCTGGTCAGCCCGACCGAGGGCGGCATGCCGGTCGTGGTCGAGCTGGTCGAGGACCTCGGCTCGGACGCCAACGTCTACGGTCACGCCGCGCTGGGTGGCAACTCGGAGCGCTTCGTCGTCCGCACCGACCGGCGCAACATGCCGAACATGGGTGACACCGTGTTCGTCAAGCCGGTCGCCGGTCGCAGCCACGTCTTCCACGCCTCCACCGGTGGCCGGATCTGACGTAACGCCGTACCGACAGGGGCGGTCCGCTTCGGCGGGCTGCCCCTTTCGTCGTACCGGAATGGGCTCTTCACCCCGTGGAGCCAGCGCGGAGGTGGCTCTGTGGGGTGATTTGGCACGGCGGGCCGCTCTCATACGGTCACGGCGACCCGAACCCGAGGAGGCGCCGTGCCCACCGATCTCGCCCAGTCCGCCGCCGACCACCCGACCGCGCGTTCCCGGTCGTACCGGATGGTTCGCCTGGCCGGCCGCAGCCTCGCCTACTGCGCGACGCTGGTGCCGGTCGCCGTACTCGCGCTGGTCACCGCCCCGCTGGGCGGAGCCGGCGCCGCCGTCGCACGCTGGCGTGCCCTGCGCACCGGACTGCTCGGGATGCCACCGACGGCCGTGCCCGGCCGACGGCCCGGCACGGTCGCGGTGCTCGGCCACGCGCTGCTCAGCGTGCTCGTGGGTGCCGTGGCCCTGCTGCCGCTCGGCGTCGAGCTGCTGGTGGTGCTGCGCGGCGTGCTGTACGGCCTGGTGGACTCCGGGCCGTACGTCGGCGCCTGGGGTGGGCCGACCCGGGCCGGCGCGTGGCTGGCGCACTTCCTCATCGGCCTACCGATGGCCGCCGCCGGCCTGGCCGCCCTGATCGGCATCGCCGCCGTGCATCAGCGGCTGACCAGACGCCTGGACGGCGAGCGCGGCCCGGTCTGGTTGTACCCGACCGTGTTGCTGATGGCGGTTGCCGGGGCGCTGCTCTTCGTCGGGTGGACCCGGCAGATCTGACCACGAAGGCCCCCTCCCGCGCTCGGCGGGAGAGGGCCTTCGTCGACGTGCGCTACAGCTCGACGGAGCGTCGGCGGGCGACCTCGGCCAGGGCCACAGCCGCTGCCACGCTGGCGTTGAGCGACTCGACCTCGGAGATCATCGGAATGCTGACGGTCAGGTCGCAGGTCTCCCCGACCAGGCGGGAAAGACCACGCCCCTCGGAACCGACCACCACCACCAGCGGACCGACCGCAGCCTCCAGGTTGTAGAGGTCGGTGTCGCCGTCGGCATCCAGGCCGACGACCATGAAGCCGGCGTCCCGGCACGCCTTCAGCGACCGGGTCAGGTTGGTCACCTGCGCCACGGGCACCCGCGCGGCCGCGCCGGCACTGGTCCGCCAGGCGGTCGCGGTGATCCCGGCGGCACGACGCTCGGGTACGAAGACACCCTGCGCGCCGAACGCGGCAGCCGACCGGATGACGGCGCCCAGGTTGCGTGGGTCGGTGACACCGTCCAGCGCGACCAGCAGCGGGGCCTGCTGCTCCAGGGCAGCGGCGACCATGTCCTCGAACGGCTGGTACGCGAAGGGCGGCACCTGCAAGCCGACGCCCTGGTGCAGCACCCCGCCGGTCATCCGGTCCAACTCGGCGCGGCTGATCTCCAGATTGGCGATGCCCCGGTCGGCGGCGGTCCGGATGATCTCGTTGATCCGATCGTCCATGTCGATGCCCTGGGCGGTGTAGAGCGCCGTCGCCGGCACGTTGGCGCGCAACGCCTCCAGCACCGGGTTACGCCCGACCAGCAGCTCCGGGGTGTCCTTGGACGGGTTGGACTTGCGCCCCGGCGTGACCCGCGGACCGGACCGCCCGGTGGGCTTGCCGCCCCGTCCGCCGGTGGCGGCACCCCGACCGACAGGTACGCCCCGACCGCCACCCCGGCCCCAGGTGGTGTCCTTGCTGCCAGGCTGGCCGATCTTGGGGGCGCGCCCCTCCTCGGCCGCCGCGCGGCGCTCCTTGTCCTGCTTCCAGGCGGTGCGCTGGGGCAGCTTCTCGGTGCCCGAGTAACCCTTGTGCCACGGACGCTCATCCGCGGGCAGGGTGCGGCCCCGCCCGGCCAACGAGTCCTTGTTCTTGCCGCCGGTGCCCTTGGGGGCGCCTGCCTTCGACGTCAGTCGCCGGCCACGGCGCTGCGAGTTGCCGGCCATCAGTCCTGCTCTCCAATAGTCCAACGGGGGCCCTGGGGGGTGTCCTCGACCACCACGCCGGCCAGCTTGAGCTGGTCACGCACCGCGTCCGCGGCAGCCCAGTCCTTGCGGCCCCGCGCCTGCGCACGCTGCTCCAGGGCCAGCGCGATCAGGGAGTCGACCACGGCACGAAGATCGTCCGATTGGCCGCCACCGGTCCAGGCCGGGTCGAGGGGGTCGATCCCGAGAATATCCAGCATTGCCCGCACCACGGCCAGCGTGGTGCGGACGGTCACATCGTCGCCGACGCTCAGGGCGGTGTTGCCGTCCCGAATGTGCTGTTGCAGGACGGCCAGCGCGGCGGACGTGTTGAGGTCGTCGTCCATCGCCGCGACGAAGCCAGCGGGCAGCTCACCGAGCTGCCCGGCACCGACCCGCTCGGCGGCCCGCTGCACGAAACCCTCGATCCGCCGGTACGCGGTGGCCGCGTCGCGCAGCGAATCCTCCGAGTAGTCGATCAGCGAACGGTAGTGCGCGGCAGCGTAGTAGTAGCGCAACTCCACCGGCCGCACCCCGAGCGAGTCCACGTACGCCAAGTCCAGCGCGTTGCCGGCGGACTTGCCCATCTTGGCCCCGCCGATGCTCAACAAACCGTGGTGCACCCAGTAGCGGGCGAACGGCAACCCGGCCGCCTTGGACTGGGCGATCTCGTTCTCGTGGTGCGGGAACGTCAGATCCAGGCCACCGCCGTGAATGTCGAACTCCGGGCCGAGATAGCGCCAGCACATCGCCGAGCACTCGATGTGCCAACCCGGACGGCCCAGCCCCCACGGCGAGGGCCAGTAGGCGTCCGCCGGCTCGTCCGGTTTGGCGCCCTTCCACAGCGCGAAGTCGCGCGGATCCCGCTTGCCCCGATCCGGGGCGTCCCCGGCGGACTGCATGGCGTCCGGCGACTGACCCGACAGCGACCCGTACGCCGGCCACGACGCCACGTCGAAGTAGACGTCACCCGAGCCGTCACTCGCCGGGTACGCGTGCCCATCGGCGATCAGCTTCGTGATCAGCTCGTGCATCTCGGGGATGTGCCCCGTGGCGCGCGGCTCGTAGGTGGGCGCCAGCACGTTCAACGACCGGTACGACTCGGCGAGCAGCAACTCGTTGGCGTACGCGATCGACCAGAACGGAAGACCCTGCTCGCCCGCCTTGACCAGGATCTTGTCGTCGATGTCGGTCAGATTGCGAATGAAGGTGACCTCGAAGCCTGCGGTCAACAGCCAACGGCGCAGGATGTCATAGTTGACGCCGGAGCGAAGATGACCGATGTGCGGCGGGGCCTGGAGGGTGAGACCACACAGGTAGACCCCCACCTTGCCGGCTTCCCGCGGGACGAAGTCCCGCACCGATCGGGTGGCGGTGTCATACAGGCGTAGCGTCACCGTACAAGGGTAGCTGTCCGTGCCTGTCCGGGTCCGCCGGTGCCGGGTCGTACGCTGCCAGGCGTGGATGCGACCGCACGCTCCGGTGGCTCCGGTGACACGCCAGCCAACCCCACCGCCCCGGCCCACCCGCCCTCCGGGCCGCCCTCCGGGCCGCCCGACGCTGGCGCGGGGCGGGCCGAGGCGGTCTCCGGCCCGGCCTCCGAATCGTCTGACCTTGGCGCGGGGCGGGCCGAGGCGGTCTCCGGGCGGGCCGACGCCGACGCCGGCGCGGGGCGGGCCGACGCCGGCGCGGGGCGGGCCGACGCCGGCGCGGGGCGGGCCGGGGAGACGTCGCAGACGCTGGACCGGGGTTTGCGGCTGCTGCACCTGGTCGCCGACGCCCCTGGCGGTCTGACCGTCACCGAGGCCGCGAGTCGGCTCGGCATCGGCCGGGCCGCCGTCTACCGACTGGTCAGTGCGCTGACCGGGCACGGCATGCTGCGCCGCGACGGGGGCGGTCGGTTGCGCCTCGGAGCCGGGTTGCTGCACCTGGCCCGACGGGCCCAGCCGCTGCTCGCCGAGGGCGCGCTGCCCGCGCTACGCCGCCTCGCCGA
Organism: Micromonospora sp. DT53; assembly: GCF_049841535.1. Classification (NCBI taxonomy): domain Bacteria; kingdom Bacillati; phylum Actinomycetota; class Actinomycetes; order Micromonosporales; family Micromonosporaceae; genus Micromonospora; species Micromonospora sp. DT53. The sequence goes on along the minus strand of NZ_JBNCKM010000004.1, from coordinate 222,508 downwards.
GCAGGCCGGCGCGACAGCACATCTGACCGTCGTCGAAGGTGGAGAGGGCGTTGCCCTGGCCGTGGTCGAGCCGAGCTGGACGTCGTTCCACGTCGCGTACCGGGCCGGGGCACGGCATCCACTGGACCGGGGAGCGGCGGGCCGGGCGATCCTGGCCGGCCGAGCCGGGGTGGCAGAGCCGGTGAGTAGCAGCGGAGAGTTGCAGGCCGGGGCGTACGGGGTGGCCGCGCCGGTGCTCGGCGTACCCGGCCTGGAGGCCAGCGTCGGCGTGGTCGCGCTCGCCCCCCTGGACGTCGACACCATCGGCCCCCAGGTGCTGGCCACCGCCCGAGCCATCACCACCGCCCTCAGCTGACCGTACGCCGCCCCACCTCACCCCCGGGCCCCCTCGCCGCCGCCCACCGCCCGCTTCCGTGGCTTGATCAACTCGGGTTCACGGAAGTCGCGGTGTCCCAGAGCCGGTGACCGCCCGACTTCCAGGAACGCGAGTGGATCACCGCACATCGGCGGCCCGAATGCCTGATTGGTCGGCCAATCCGGCCGGTGCCATAGCACGATCGGCAGGCGGATTCGTGGTTGTCCACAGGTCCGGCGGCACGCGCGGGCCGGGTTGTCCACAGGGGTTTCGGTGGCCGGTCGGCGGTCGGCACGCTGCTCGACATGCCCCCACGTCCGCATCGCCCCGATGCCCTGGCCTGGCAGGTCTTCCGCGGCTCCGACGCTGTCCGGGACGGCCTGCTCACCGAACATCAGCTGCGCAACTCCGCCTGGGTGCGGTTGCGCCACGACATCTACGCCGATTCGCGGCTGGACCGGGACCACGCCCTCGCGTGTCGCGCCGCCCTCCTCCGGCTCCCACCCGGAGTGGTGGTCGGCGGCCCCTCGGCCGCCTACCTGCACGGCGTCCAACATGCCGCGAGCTTCACCGACGATGTGCACGTCCTCGTGCCCCGACCGCTGCGGATCGGTTCACAGCGCGGCCTCCGCGTGCACGTCAACGCCATCACCCCGTTGATGGCGAGCGAGACCGCTGAGCTGGCCGCGCCAACCACACGACGACCGGCAGGCACGAGACGACCATCAGACGCAGGCCGGCCACCAGACGCAGGCCACCAATCAGCCATGAGTCGACCGCCAAACGCAGGCCGACTCCCAGGTGCAGGCCGACCGCCGGACGCAGAACGACCGCCGAGCGCAGAACGTCCACGTGATGCAGCGCGACCTACCGGAGTAGGCCGCCCACCTGCCGGCGGATTGTCGCCACGCCCAGCACGGCACCTGTCCCGCCCGGCCACCGTGCCCGTCGGAGCGGGGGGCATTGTGGCGGCCGGCCGGGTCGTTGGGTGGGCGGCGGCCAGCCCGCTCAGGGCCAGCGAGCGGGATCTCCCGATCCCCCGGTCAGATCCCGGGCGGGCCGCCTGGGAGACGGCGGTCTGGCTCGACCCGGTCCGGGCGGTCGCCATAGTCGACTCGCTGCTCGGGCAAGGGCTGGCCGAACGCGACACCCTGACCGCCATGGCTGCCCGCAATGCTGACCGGCCCGGTGGACGACGAGCACGCTGGGTGTTCGACCTGGCCGACGGCGGAACCGAGTCTCCGCCGGAGTCACATCTACGCGTGCGGTTGGTGCTGGGTGGGCTGCCGCGCCCAGCCGTTCAACATCCGGTACGCCTGCCCACCGGCGTTGTTCTGCACCCCGATCTGGCCTGGCCGCAGTACCGGGTAGCGGTCGAATACGACCGGAAGTGGCACTCCGACCCGGAGCAGCTGCACCGCGATCGCCGTCGGCTGAATCAGCTGGTCGCCGCGGGTTGGCTGGTCCTGCATGTGACCAGCCGACGGCTGCACGGCGAGTTTCCGGCGGTGCTTCGAGAGGTACGCGACGCGCTGACCAGCCGTGGCTGGCGACAGGGATCGCCCAGATGACCAGGATCAACTCGGGTTCCTGGAAACCGCGCCATCCTTCAGAGGCCCCAACACCGCGCCTTCCAGGAAACCGAGTCGATCATGGCCGCGCGTCGGGCGTCGGCGTCGGGCTTCGGGCGGTGACAACAGGCCCAGACGACCCAGGGCCCGGTCGACGACGTGTCGACCGGGCCCCGGGGACGGTGGCGGTTGGGCCGCCACCGCAGTGCGAAGTGCGTTACGGGCGGGCGTTCGGCTTGAGCGGGGTCTTCACCGCCGCGTAGGCGTCGACGATCCCGTAGCCGTAGAAGCCGTTGAAGTTGACCCCACCGGCGCAGTACGCGTCGTAGGTCTCGTCCCGGCCCTCGTTGCGGTACTGCTGAAGGCGCGGCTCCGGGCAGGCGTGCTCGGCGGCCGTGCGGTAGAGGTGCTGCTCGACCTGGTCCGGCGACATCCCGAAGCCAGTGCGACCCTGCGCCTTGCCGTACCGGCTGACGATCAGCGCGGCGACACCGGCGGCGTGCGGGGACGCCATCGAGGTGCCCTGGAGGTACGTGTAGTAGCCGCACTCACCGTTGGCCTTGCACTGCTTGAAGACCGAGTTCTCGAAGCCGGCGACGATGTTGCCGTCGGCGTCGACCGACTCCTCCTCCTGAAGCACGTGTTTCGGGTACGAGGAGAGGATCATGTTGGCGTCGGTACGGAAGGTGTCGGTGCCGAAGCCGTCCCGGAACCAACCACCCGGCGCGGCGACCGAGATCTGCTCGGTGCCGTAGTTGGAGAAGTCCGACTTCTTGCCGGACGGGCCGACCGACGAAACGCCGATCACGTGCGGGCCCTCGGTGGGCAGGTCCCAGCAGCTCTCGTTGTCGATCGGTCGGGGGTACGGGTCGGCACCGTAGTCGGGGCTCGTGACGTCGGTGCGCGGTGCACCCAGGTCCTCGTTGTTGTTGCCGAGCGCGCCGACGAGGGTCACGCCCTTGTTGTGCGCGAAGATCAGCGCCCGCTTCATCGCCTTGATGATGGCCCGCTGCTCGGCTTGGGCCTCGGGCGAGTCGGCCGGGTTGGCGGTGCAGTTGTAGAGCCACGGGTCGACGTAGAACGACATGTTGACCACGTCGATGCCGGACCGGCCGGCGTAGACCAGCGCGTTGACCACCGGGTCGAGGAAGAAGTAGCCGGAGTCCTGGCCGCCCTTGAGCTCGACCAGCGAGACGTTCGGGGCGACGCCGGAGAGGCCGAAGCCGTTGGCCGCGGCGCCGATGGTGCCGGCCACGTGGGTGCCGTGCCCGCCGTCGTCGGTGCCGACCGGGTCGAGGCAGCTCGACACCTCGCAGGGGCCGTCCACGTCGGTCAGGTCGGGCGCGAAGTTGCGCGACAGCGACCAGTTGAAGTTCGGCGCGATGTCCGGGTTGCTGGCGTCGACGCCGGTGTCCAGTACGCCGACGGTCACCCGACGGTCACCCGGCTCGACCTTGCGGGCCTTGTCGGCCTGGATCATCTCCAGACCCCACAGCTTGTCATCGAGCGGATCGAGCTTGGCGCCCTTCTTGGCAGCACCGGCAGCACCGGCACGGGCACCGGCCGTCAGGTGCTCCTGCTCGACCCGGTCCAGCTTCGGCTTGCGGCCGATGGCCTTCTGCTCGGCGGCGCCGATAAGCGTCGGCGCGGCGGTCGCCCTGGTCGCGAAGTCGGCCCGGTCGCTGCTGACCTGGAACATCCCGACCTCGTCGGACCGGGACACCACAGTGCCGCCAGCAGCCCGGATCGCGGCGACGGCCGTGTCGGCGGCGACGCCATCCTCGGCGACGACGGTGAAGGTGCGGGAGTCGCTCGGCGCGGCGTTGGCCGGTACACCCAACCCCGTAGCCGTAAGTGCCAGCACTGCCGCGGTCGCGACCGTGCGGGCGGTGAAGCGCTTGCTCACCACATCGGATCCTCTCGTTGAGGGACGTGGCAGCCATCACACAACATCGTTTCGGATTACGCCAGTTGAGCGCCCGTTATGGCCGTGAATCTCGCCAGTGCGGCCGGCAGGTCGGCCATGCTGGAGACCTCGGCGTCGGGCGTGCAGCCGGTCGGACGCGGCAGGCCGAGCCGGTTCAGCCACACCGTTCGCAGGCCGGCCCGCCGAGGCGCCACCACGTCGTGCTCCCACGAGTCGCCGACGTACACGATCTGCCCGGCTGGCACCCCGGCCGCTGCGACGACAGCGGCGTAGAACTCCGGGGCCGGCTTCTTGGGCAGGCCATTCTCGTGCGCGTAAAGCTCGAAGGCGAACTCGCCATCGAGCCCACACCGTTCGGCGCGGCTGTTGCCGTTGGTGGCGAAGCCCAGCGTGTACTGGCGGCGCAGCGTGGCCAGCGCTGGCGGTACGTCGGGAAACGGTCGGGTGAGAGCGAAGCGCTGGGCGAAGAAGAGGGCGGCGATCTCGTCCAGGTGGTCGAGCAGCGCGGCGCGGGCCAGCGACCGTGCCAGTGCGGCGCGCCGGATCCCCGTCACCGGGGCGGCGCTCAGTTCGCCGAAGACCGCGCGCCAGTCCGACTCCAGGTCGGCGAGCGTCACCCCGGCCGCCGCCGATGTGCGTCGCCGCATCTCGTCGAGGACGGCCATCAGCCCGCCCGTGACCGCCGGACGCAGGTCCAGCAGCGTCTCGTCAGCATCGAACACCACAGTGGTCAGCACGACGCCCACTCTTTCACCGCCCGCAGAACTCACCCCCCGCCGACAAGCGCCGACCATCAGGAGTACGACCGCCGACCCTCACCGCCCGTCGAGCGCCAGTTCGGGCTCGGGTGTGACCGGCGCGGGCGTCGCGGGCGACCCTCGCAACTCGTCGAGGCGTACCAGGGCGACGCCGCCGACGATCAGCACACCGCCGAACAACTGCCAACCGGTGGGCAACTCGTTGAGGAGAAGCCAGGCGATCAGCACCGCGAAGAGCACCTCCGTCAGCCCGACGAACGACGACAGTCGGGGGCCGAGGATCCGGGTGGCGGCGATACCTGTGAAGTACGCGATGACGGCGGCCACCAGCGACAGCCCGGCGATGGGCACCAGCCAGCTGGTGGGCTGCCCGGCGAAGGTGACCTCGCCGAAGGTGGCGTGCAGCGGCAGCAGACCGGTCAGCCCGATGAGGAGCAGCACGGCAGCGCCGACGGCCATCCCACCGCTGGCCATGGCGACCGAGGGCAGCCGGGGGTCGACCCGGCCGGCGAGCACGAAGTAGCCGGCCAGGCCGAACGCCGCGCCCAGTCCCCAGAGCACGCCCACCGGGTGGAAGTCGGCGGTGCCGGCGAGGTCGAGCACGAACGCCAGCCCTGCCAGGGCGGCTACCGATCCGGCGATGGTGAGCCGGCGGGGCGGTTGCCCGTGCCGCAGCCACATCCAGACCACGACGAGGATGATGCCCAGGTATTCCAGCAGCAGCGCGACACCGACCGGCAGGTAGCGAACGGCGTTGAAGTAGCACACCTGGGCCAGCGCCACCCCGAGGAGCCCGAACAGCCCGATGGCCGTCGCGTTGCTCCGCAGCACGTTCCATTTGCCGCGCAGCGACAGCAGTGCGGGGATCGCCAGCACCAGGGCAGCCACGCCGACGCGTGCGATCACCGCGGATTCGGCTGACCAGCCGGCCTCGATGAGCGATCGCGCGAAGGTGCCGGAGGTGGCGAAGGTGACTGCGGAGAGCAGCGCCAACCCGGCGCCGGCAGCAGGTCGTGAGTGCATGTCGCGCTCCTCGGGATGGGCACCGTGTCATGAGCAAACTATCCTCGTGCTGATGACGCTAGGCGGAAGCCATGACAGGAGTCAAGTTGCTATTCGCTCATGACACCGAGTGTTCGCTGATCGCCGCCGCGGCGCTGGTGAACACCGCAGGTCGGGACGGTGAGTTGCTGCCCGACATCGCGGCGCTCGACGCGTTCTACGTCCGCCACTCCTACAGCGGCCGGCACGAGCACACCGACGCCGAGCTACGCGCCGTCCGGGAGCTGCGGCCCCAACTACGCCGCATCTGGTACGCCGAGCCGCCCGAGATCGTCGCCCTGGTCAACGGTCTGCTGCTGGAACACAGGGCGCTGCCCCAGCTCATCGAGCACGACGACGAGCCGTACCACCTGCACGCCGTGCCCCGTGACGCGCCGCTGGCCACCCGGATCGCGGTGGAGGCCGCCATGGCGATGGCCGACCTGGTCCGCACCGGCGAGCTGAGCCGGCTACGCATCTGCGAATACCCGGACTGCGACAACGTGGTCGTCGACCTGTCCCGCAACCGGTCCCGGCGGTTCTGCGAGGCCGGCTGCGGCAACCGCGCGGCGGTGACCGCCTACCGGGCCCGTCGGGCCGCCGGCCGCTCCTGACCGATTGTCGCCCACTCCTCGGCCCGCACCTCGTACTCCACCTCGCCCTGCTCGGTCCCCGGAATCGGGTCGTCCCACTGCAGGTAGAAGGTCCGCACGTAGTGCAACCCGGCCTTCACCATCACCCGTCGGGAAGGTTCGTTGATCGTCATCGTCTCGGCCCAGACCCGACGCACCCCGACGGCGTCGAAGGCGTACCGCACCAGCGCCCGCGACCCCTCGGTGGCCAGCCCTCGCCCCCACGCCGAGCGGCGCAGCCGGTAGCCCAACTCGGCCTCGGCGCCGTCCTCCGACGGATCCAGCGCGAACCAACCCAGGAACTCGCCGGACTCCCGATCGTGCGCCGCCCACCGACCCAGCCCGGGACACCTGTCGTACTGGGCCAGCAGCCTCGGCAACTGCTCGTCACGCACGGTAGCCAGGGGGGTAGCGACGCCACCGGTGAGGAAACGCATCACCTCGGGGTCGCTGTCCAGCTCGACAAGCGCGTCCACGTCGGCCATGGTCAACCGCCGCAACCGCAGCCGCTCGGTAGCCGGCGGAACCACATCATCGCCACCCATGACGGAAATCATCCCGCCCACCCGCAAACCCGTCGAGCCGTTTACCCGCAGCGCAAGATCCGCGCAACCTCGGGGAAACTGCTGCCTCACGCCGCGCCGAGGCAGCAACTTCGGTGAAGTTGCGTGGAGACCCCCCGACCGCCGTCGCGGGCGAGGCGATCGCGTCAGCGCGGGGGCGCGGCCACGAAGAGCCGCCAGGAGTACGCGTCGACAACGAGCACGGGCCCGTCCAAGTCCTTGCTGTCGCGCACCCCAACCACGTCCCCGAGATTCGTCGCCACCTCGACGCAGTTGGCGTCCTGGTTGCTGCGGCTGCTCTTACGCCATCGAGCGCCGGTCAACTCCACCACTCGGCCACCTCGCTCATGAACTCGATGGACGCCTGCGGGGGCAGGGCCTCGCCCAAGGTAGCCTCCCAGACCCGCTGCAACCGCAATAGATCCTGCGGCTGGTCCAGCTCCTGACCACGGACCTGACAGTCCAGGTAGGCCAACTCGGTGCCGTCGGGCAGGGCGGCGAGCGCGAACTGCCCGCCAAGCCCCGGGTACTCCTCGGCGGATCGCGGCACGATGTGCAGCCGGACCCGCGGGTGCCCGGTGGCGATGCTGGCCAGGTGCAGCGTCTGGTCGCGCATCACCTTCCGCCCGCCCACTCGTCGCCGCAGCACCGCCTCGTCCAGCACCGCCACGATCTGCGGCGCACGATCGCTGTGCAGCACCTCTTGGCGGTTTATCCGGTCGGTCAGCCGCCGCTCAACCTCCTCGGGAGCGAGCAGGCCACCGGCCTCGAAGACGGCACGGGCGTATTCCTCCGTCTGGAAGAGCCCGGGCACGTACCGGGGCTCGTACCACCGGAGCGTGCGCGCCTGTTGAAGGATCGCCTGCCATCCGCGCAGCCAGGGCTGCGCCCGGTCCAGGCTGACCAGTTCGGTGGACATGCGACCGAAGAGGCCGCCGGTGTCCAAGGCGCGGTCGACGAGTTCCAGGTACTTGACGGTGGGCGGCTGCTGGCCCAACTCGACGGCGCTGACCATCGACGCCGAGTAGTTGACCGCCTTGGCCAACTCCTCCTGGCTCCAGCCGCGTCGGACCCGCGCCCGGCGCAGCTCCGCGATCAGGAACGCCGCCGCCGTCATCTGCCCATCGGCCATGCCGTACCGCCTCCAACCCGCCGACGATCAACTCCAGCCGGCCGCCAGCGGTCCCGCCACCCGACACAGGGCGGCTATGACGACGCGGCCAAACCCTTCCGACCGTAGTCGCCTGATCACCAGACTGTGAAGCGCGACGCCGCTCCCCGTCCCCCGGGATCTGCCGGCACCGCCCGGGACCGCCCGCTCCCCCGGCCGGGCGGTCCCACCTCCCAGACAGCCACGACCGAAACGCGCCACGGCCGGAGCGAGCGCACCAAGACAAGCGGACGCGACGTCACAAACCCAGCCAGCCACGACCGAGCGCGCCGAGGCCGGAGCACACCGACCAGGACAAGCGGCCGCGATGTCACAAACGATTCAGCTCCAAGGGATCCGCCCACGACACCCCGGTCCCCGACCACCACCCGGACCGAGCCCCGACCACGCCGGCCACTACGACCTCGATCACGCGGGCCACCCCGAACGACCACGCAAGATCGTGCTCGATCGTGGAAAGAGTGGGGTCCTCGCGTGCGGAAGCCACTACATCCAGGATCGAGCGCGATCTTGCGCGGTCGGTCGGCGCCACCCAGCGCAGCCCAACCCGGCGCAGCCCCGCGCAGCCCCGCGCAGCCCCAGCGCAACCCAGCGCAACCCAGCGCAACCCAGCGCAACCCGGCGCAGCTCCAGCGCAACCCAGCGCAGCCCCGCGCAACCCGCCGCAGCCCGGCGCAGCCCCAGCGCAACCCAGCGCAACCCAGCGCAGCCCCGCGCAACGCGCCGCAGCCCGGCGCAGCTCCAGCGCAACCCAGCGCAACCCCGCGCAACCCGGCGCAGCCCGGCAAGGAAGGCCCCCAGCATGTCCCGGACCAGCCCGGACAACCGCGCGACGACGCCGTGTCGACCGCACCTGCCACTGCGCCCGCTCTGGATCTGCCGGGTCTGCGCCGCGCCCTGGCCGTGCCCGGTCGCCCGACTCACCCTGCGCCAGGAGTACGCGCACGACCGGGTCGCGCTGAGCATCTACCTGTGCGCGGTCCTGCACGAGGCGGCTGCCGACCTGTACCGACTCAACCCGCACGACGGCCCCGACCCCGGGGCGCTCTTCACCCGCTTCCTCGGCTGGGCGCGACCACGGCACCTGCCCTGAGCGACAGTCCAGGGCAGGCCAGGGCCGGGCAGGGCAGGCCAGGGCCGGGCAGGGCAGGCCAGGGCCGGGCAGGGCAGGCCAGGGCAGGCCAGGGCAGGCCAGGGCAGGGCAGGGCAGGGCAGGGCCGATCAGGCCAGGGCCGGGCAGGTGGCCCGGATCAGGGGTGGGTCATCCGGAGCAGGTCCAACGTCTCGTCGAGCTGGGTTTCGGTGAGCTTGCCGGAGTCGACGTGACCCCGGGAGATCACCACCTCGCGGATCGAGGTCTGCTTGGCCAGCGCCTCCTTGGCGATCGACGCGGCCTCGTCGTACCCCAGGTAGCGGTTGAGTGGGGTGACGATCGACGGTGAGCCCTCGGCGTACGCCAGGCAGACCTCGGCGTCCGCGACCAGGCCGGCCACCAGGCGGTCGGCGAAGAGCCGGCTCACCGCGGAGAGCAGCCGGATCGACTCCAACAGGTTGCGACCCATCACGGGAAGCATCACGTTCAGCTCGAAGTCGCCCTGTGAGCCGGCGAACCCGACAGTCGCGTCGTTGCCGATCACCTGGGCGCAGACCTGCCGCATCGCCTCGGCGACCACCGGGTTGACCTTGCCCGGCATGATCGACGAGCCCGGCTGGAGGTCGGGGATGCGCAGCTCACGCAGACCGGCACGGGGGCCGGAACCCATCCAGCGGATGTCGTTGGCGATCTTGTAGAGGCCGACGGCCACGGTCCGCAACTGCCCCGAGGTCTCCACCAGCGCGTCCCGCGCGCCCTGCGCCTCGAAGTGGTTACGCGCCTCGCTCAGCGGCAACCCGGTCGACTCGCGCAGCTTGTCGATCACGGCGGCGGCGAAACCGAGCGGGGTGTTGATCCCGGTGCCGACGGCGGTGCCGCCCAACGGCAGTTCGGCCAGTCGGGGCAGCGCGCCCTCCAGCCGTTCGACGCCGTAGCGGACCTGGGCGGCATACCCGCCGAACTCCTGGCCGAGGGTGACCGGCGTGGCGTCCATCAGGTGGGTACGCCCGGCCTTGACCACCGTCTCGAACTCCGCGGCCTTCGCCTCCAGCGCGGCGGCCAGATGCGCCAGCGACGGCAGCAGGTCCTCCACGATGAACTGGGTGGCCGCCAGGTGGATGGAGGACGGGAAGACGTCGTTGCTCGACTGGGAGGCGTTGACGTGGTCGTTCGGGTGCACCGGTGAGCCCAGCTCACGGCTCGCCAGGGTGGCGATGACCTCGTTGGTGTTCATGTTCGACGACGTGCCCGAGCCGGTCTGGAACACGTCCACAGGGAACTGGTCGTCGTAACCGCCGTCGGCCACGTGCGCGGCGGCGGCGGCGATGGCGGCGGCCACGTTGGCGTCGATCACGCCCAGCTCGCCGTTGACCTCGGCGGCGGCGCCCTTGATCTGGGCGAGGGCCTTGATCTGGGCTGGTTCGAGGCCCCGGCCGGAAATCGGGAAATTCTGCACGGCACGCTGGGTCTGCGCCCGCCACAGCGCGTCGGCGGGCACTTCCACCTCGCCCATCGAGTCGCGTTCGATGCGGTAACCGGTCGCCTCTGGAGTCGTCACGCGTACCATCCTGCCGCGCCCGTGGCCGACTCGCAGATGATCCGTCAGCCCAACTCGGTGAGCAGCCGTTCCACCTCGTGCCGGTCCGGCGACTCGATCTGCCGGAACAGCGTCAGCGCCTGCTCCAGGTGCGCGCGGGCCGCCGTCGGATCCGTGGCCCGTACGCAGCGGGCGACGCCTTCCAACGCCCGAGCCCGTTCGTAGCGGGCGCCGAGCCGGCTGGCGTCGGCGAGCACCCGGCGGTGCAGGTCGAGTGCGCTTGCCACGTCCCCCTGCTCCAGGATCGCCCGGGCCAGCAGGTTGCGTGAGGCGCACTCCCCCATTCGGTCGCCGACCTCCATCATCGCTACCAGCGCGTCCCGGTGCAGGGCGGCGGCGCGTTCCGGATCTCCGGCGACGCGTTCCATCACGCCGATCTCGTTGAGCACCTCTCCCTCGCCGAAACGGTCGCCCAGCTGACGTTCGAGGGACAGCGCCACCCGCAGCATGCGGCGGGAAGGACCCGGGTGGCCCATCCGGTGCCGGATTATCCCGAGTTGCCCCAACGCCTTGTGGGTCTGCCGGAGGTCCTTCGCCTGGCGAGCCAGCAGAAGGTGTAACCGGGCGTGGCGCAGCGCCTCGTCGTACCGCCCCCACCGGATCAACGCGTAGCACAGGTTGTGCAACAGATTGGTGAGTTCATGCGCGTCGTCCAGGCTGCGGATCATGCTGAGCGCCTCGTCGAACTTCGCCTTGCCCTGCCGGAAGTCACCGTTCGCGGCATACGAGATTCCGAGGTTCCACAGCGTGCTGAGCACGTCTCCGCGCAGCCCGAGCTGGCGACGCAACCTGAGCGCCACCTCCATCGACCGGATCGCCTCCGGGAAGCGGGCCAGCCGGAAGTACGCCGACGAGAGGTAGTTCAGCATCACGGCGATGGCCGCCTCGTCGCCCAGCCGCTCGGCCACTCGAAGCCCGATCGTATGGGTCTCGATCAGCTCGTCGAGGTGCCCGCCGTCGAAGTTGAGCCGCCAGCAGGCCCGGGCCAGCTTCCAGCACTGAACCGGGAAGCTCTCCTCATCGGCCACCCGGACGAGGGCGGTGAGCCCGGCATGGTTCTCCTCGAACCACCCCCGCCCCTCGGCCACCGGCACAGCCATCAGATCCGGACGGCGGGGCGTGTCCGCGGGAATGTTGCGGCGACTGCCCGCCGCCTCGATCTTCCGGGCGATCGCCAACGTGATGGACAGATGGTGGTCCAGCAGGCGCTCCAGGGCGGCCCGGCGCTCGATCTGCCGCTCCGGCCCGGCGAGCAGCAGCCGGGCGTACTCACGGAGCAGGTCGTGTAAGCGGTACCAGCCCGGCTGCACCTCGTCCACCAGGTGCGCGTCGACCAACTCGTCCAGCAAGTCCTGGGTGTCGGTCAGGGGCAGCTCGGCGAGGGCGGCGGCCACCCGACTGTCCAGGCGTCCCCCCGGATACAGGCTGAGCAGAGGAAACAGGCGCTGCGCCGTCGGTGAAACCTGCTCGTACGACAGGGCGAACGCCTGCCCCACCGAGCGCTGCCCGGCGGTCAGCTCGGCCAGCGGACCCGCCCCGGCGACCAGCCGCTCGGCGAGGTCGGCGACCCGCCAGCGAGGCCGGTGCGCCAGCCGTGCGCCGGCCAACCGGATGGCGAGCGGCAGGTGACCGCAGCGACGCGCCACCTCGGCCGCCGCCTCCGGTTCGGCGGCGATCCGCTCCACGCCAGCAACCCGGCCGAGCAGTTCGATCGCCTCGTCGGCGTCCAGGACGGGCAGCGACGACGGCCGGCCCTCGTCGAGCCCGACCAGCCGACGACGACTGGTGATGAGGACCAGGCAGTGCGGGCCGTTGGGCAGCAGCGGGGCCACCTGGTCGGCGGTGCCGACGTTGTCCAGCACCACCAACGCCCGCCGACCGGCCAACTCGATCCGCCACAGCGCCAACCTGTCGTCCAGGTTCTCCGGCACCCGCTCCGCCGGCACGCCGAGCTGGCGCAGCAGGGCCGCCACCGCGGTTGCCGGCGTCAACGGTCGGCGTTCGCTGTGCCCGTGCAGGTCGATGAAGAGCTGGGCGTCGGGATAGCGGTCGGCGAGCGCGGTCGCAACGTGAACGGCGAGCGTGGTCTTGCCGCTGCCGGCCATGCCGTCGACCACCTGGATCCGGGTGCCGTCCTCCTCGATCTCCTTGACCAGGCGGGCCACCGTCTCCTGCCGACCGACGAAGTCCCCGATCGCCCGGGGCAGTGAACGGACCGGGCCGACGGGTTGGGCCGGTCGACCGGCCAGGGCGAGGTCACCGGCGAGTACCCGCTGGTGCAGCTCCTGCAACTCGACGCCCGGTTCGATGCCCAACTCGTCGGCGTACGTCCGCCGGCCCTCCCGATAGACGGCGAGGGCGTCCGCCTGCCGCCCGACCGACGACAGGGCCAGCATCAGTTGGCCGCGCAAGCGCTCCCGCAACGGATGCCTGTCGACGCTCTCTGCCAGTTCCTCGATCAGCTCGGCGGCCTGGCCGAGCCGCAGCTCGACGTCGACGCACTCCTCCAGCGCGGTGAGGCGTTGCTCGTCGAGCGCCTGCGCACGACGACGGACGCTGACGCTCGGGATGCCAGCGAGTGCCGGCCCTCGCCACAGCGCCAGGGCGGCGCGGAATTCGGCACGGGCGTCGACCAGGCGACCGGCCGTGCCGGCGGCGCGGGCCGCCTCCACGCCCCGGGCGAAGACCTCGGCGTCCAGGTCGTTCGGTGCGGTACGCACGCCGTACCCCGCCGGGTCGGTGACGATGAGTTCCGGTGCCAGCCCGAGTTCGGTCAACCGGCGACGCAAGCGCGACACGCAGGTCTGCAACTGTGCGCGGGCGGTGGCCGGCGGGCGTTCCTCCCACACCGCGTCGACCAGTTCCTCGACCGGCACGAGCCGGCCGGCCCGCAACAACAGCATGGCGAGCACGATCCGGTCACGTCCCGCGGTGACAGTGGACTCGCCACCGCCCACCCGCAGGGGCCCCAGGATCCCGAACCGCATCTGCTCTCCCGAGTCAATTGTGCAACTTCCAGCAGGGTAGCCCGGTGGTAACAGACCGCCTTCGTCAGGCGATAGCGATCCGATAGCGGATCGACAGCGGTGCGCAGCACACTCGCTGTGTGTTGTCGGTGACGGCATCCGACGGGGGCGGTACGCCCGTCCCACCCCCCAGCGGGGCTGGCGTACCGATGTCGGTGCATCGACGACAGAACGGGCGCCGGGCGAGTTCGCCCGGCGCCCGTTCCCATACCTGTCGGGTCAGCGGCGACCGACGGTGAGCACCGGCTTGGTGACCTCGGCGAAGAAGTCGTTGCCCTTGTCGTCGACCACGATGAAGGCGGGGAAGTCCTCGACCTCGATCTTCCAGACCGCCTCCATGCCCAGCTCCGCGTATTCGAGCACCTCGACGTGCTTGATGCAGTCCTGGGCGAGGCGGGCCGCGGGGCCGCCGATCGAGCCGAGGTAGAAGCCGCCGTGCTGCTGGCAGGAGCGGGTCACCTGACCGGACCGGTTGCCCTTGGCCAGCATCACCTGCGAACCGCCGGCGGCCTGGAACTTCTCCACGTAGGCGTCCATCCGGCCGGCCGTGGTCGGGCCGAACGAGCCGGACGCGTACCCCTCGGGGGTCTTCGCCGGGCCGGCGTAGTAGACCGCGTGGTCGCGCAGGTACTGCGGCATCGGCTCACCGGCGTCCAACCGCTCTGCGATCTTGGCGTGGGCGATGTCCCGGGCGACCACGAGCGGCCCGGAGAGCGAGAGGCGCGTCTTCACCGGGTACTTGGACAGCTCCGCACGGATCTCGTCCATCGGCCGGTTCAGGTCGACTCGGACGACCAGCTCGGCGTCGAGCGCATCGTCGGTGACGTCGGGCAGGAACCGCGCCGGGTCGGTTTCGAGGCGCTCCAGCCACACACCCGACGGGGTGATCTTGGCGACGGCCTGGCGGTCCGCCGAACAGGAGACGGCGATCGCCACCGGGCAGGACGCGCCGTGCCGGGGCAACCGGACCACCCGTACGTCGTGGCAGAAGTACCGCCCACCGAACTGCGCGCCGATGCCGAAGTTGCGGGTCAGCTCCAGCACCTCCGCCTCCAGCTCCAGGTCGCGGAAGCCGTGCGCGCTCATCGAACCCGAGGTCGGCAACGCGTCAAGGTACTTGGCGCTTGCGTACTTCGCGGTCTTCAGCGCGTACTCGGCGGAGGTGCCGCCGATGACGACGGCCAGGTGGTACGGCGGGCAGGCGGCGGTGCCGATCAGCCGCAGCTTCTCCTCCAGGAACTGCATCATCCGCGTCGGGTTGAGCAGCGCCTTCGTCTCCTGGTAGAGGTACGACTTGTTGGCCGAGCCACCGCCCTTGGCCATGAACAGGAACTTGTACGCGTCGGGGTGCCCGTCCGGGTCCTCGGCGTACAGGTCCACCTGGGCGGGCAGGTTGCTGCCGGTGTTCCGCTCGTCCCACATGGTCAGCGGGGCGAGCTGGGAGTAGCGCAGGTTGAGCTTGGTGTACGCCTGGTAGACGCCCCTGGAGATGGCCTCCGCGTCGGCGCCGTCGGTCAGCACGTGCCGACCGCGTTTACCCATCACGATGGCGGTGCCGGTGTCCTGGCACATGGGCAGGACACCGCCCGCGGCGATGTTGGCGTTGCGCAGCAGGTCCAGCGCGACGAACCTGTCGTTCGGCGAGGCGGCCGGGTCGTCGATGATCGACCGGAGCTGCGCCAGGTGCGCGGGGCGCAAAAAGTGCGCGATGTCGTGCATCGCCTCGGCGGTCAGCGCGGTGAGCGCGGCCGGCTCCACGGTGAGGAACCGGCGGCCTCCCGGGCCGTGTACGACGTCCACGCCCTCGTCGGTGACCAGGCGATAGTCCGTCTGGTCCGGGCCGGTCGGCAGCAGAGGGGAGTACGAGAATGCGGCGGCACTGCTCATGAGCGGCAAGCCTAGGGCAGACCGGTCGATCACTCCCACCCGCCGGGCGGGTCCTGGGACGCCGCTCTCATCCGTCAGGCGTGCCGGGCCCGGCCGCCGTCGGCGATCATCGGGCGAACCGCCCGCTCAGCCGTCCTTGCCGCCGCCCGGCTCGGGGCAGAGTTCACCCTTCGGCCCGCAGTCGTCGTTGTTCGGCCCGCCGGGGGTGGTGCCGCCCGGCCGGGGATTCCCACCGTCGCTGGGCGGTCGGGGGGGCGAGTTTCCGGACGCGCCGAAGCGGACGTACCCGATCTCCCGCCCCTCACCGATGATCATGCCCTGTGATCCGACGGCGAGGGCGTTCGCCGAGGTGCGCAGGGCGGCCAACTCCTTGCCGGTGCGCGGGTCCAGTGCCGCCAGCCGGGACGGCTTCTCGTCGGCCACCACCGCCGCGTACGGGGTGAGCGCGGCCCCGGCCTTGCCGCTGGCCGGTCGCGTCCAGAGCACCTTGTCGGTGCCCAGCTCACGGGCGACCACCGAGCGCTTGTCGGCGGCCCGGAACACCGCCAGACGGTCGTCCACCGCGATCAACCTGGTGCCCGACTCGCCGACCCAGAGCAGCCGTCCGTCGTACCCGTCGATGACCGCCTCGCGGCCGTCCGGAGCGACGCCGATCAGCACGTTCCGCGCACCCTGCGGGTCCTCGCGTTGCACACAGCCGGCGGAGTCGGCGGTGCGCAGGTTGACGCCGGCCCGCTGCCAGGCCTCCTGCCCGGTCGCCGAGTCCCGGGCGGAGATGGCGAAGTAACAGGTGCCGTCCTGGGAGCGGGCGGCGACCCGGAGCAGCCGGCCGCCCACCACGGACAGCCGCTCGTCCCGGCTGGGCTCGACGTTCTGCAGCACCCGGCCGGTGGCGGTGTCGACCACGTGGACCCGACCGTCGACCGGGAAGCCGAGCAGCGGCGGCGCGGCCTCCGCCCCGGCCACGCCGTCGTCGATCCGGGTGGCGGTGAGCCGGCGGGTGCCGCGCAGACCCGGGTTGTCGGCGAGCAGGCCGCTGTGCACCCCGGGCAGGAAGGCCGTCCAGAGCGGCGTGGTGCCGCGCGGGTCCCAGGCGCTCAGCGTGCAGTCGGTGGCGTCCGTGCACCGGGCGTCGAGGAGCAGGTTGCGGTACGTCCAGACGGCCACCGCGTCGTCGTCACGTCGCCGGGTCACCCCGGTCGTCGGGTCGAGCAGCTCGTACCCCTTGACCAGCAGCTTGCCCACGGCCACGACCGGGTCGCGGTCGCCGCCGGCGACGGCCGCCCAGTCCGCCTTGCGCTCCCAGAGCTGGGTGCCGGTGGCCAGGCTGCGAGCCTCGACCCGGGTGCGCTGCTCGACCACGACGGCGTCGCCGGCGATGGTCACGCTGCGCGGAGTGCCGCCGACCCGTTGCTGCCAGACCACGTCGGGCTCGGAGATGGGTTCGCTGCGGTCCACCCAGTCCCAGAGGCCGGGGAACGGGTTCCACACGCCGGTCGCGGCGAGCGCGACGACCACGGCGAGGCCGAGCAGCAGCCCACCGCGCACGCTCCCCTTCGCCACCCGCACACCGTAGCCACGATCACGGATCTTCTGTACGCCCGCGCCGCCGTGTCGCCGCGCTTTCTGGGCTTGGAGGTGTTACAGCGCCCTTCCCTCGGCCCGAACAGCGCTGCGCACCAACGGAAGCGTGCGGTAGGGAATCTGCTCGGCCAGCGCGATGATCGTCGAGGCCCGGGTGATACCGGCGGACGAGACGATCTGGTCGATGACCCGTTGCAGGTCGGTGTTGGAGCGGGCCACGATCCGGCAGAGCAGGTCGCTGGAGCCGGTGATGGTGTGCGCCTCCAGCACCTCGGGAATGGCGGCGAGGTGAGCGGTGACCGGGTCGTGGCCGTGCCGCTGGCTGATCTCCAGGGTGACGAAGCTGGTCACCCCGAAACCGATCGCGGCCGGCGCGATCTCGGGGCCGAAGCCCTCGATGACCCGCCGCTCGACCAGCTTGTCCAGCCTCGCCTGCACGGTGCCCCGCGCCACCCCGAGCCGCCGGGAGCACTCCAGCACCCCGATCCGCGGCTCCTCGGCGAGCAGTTCGATCAAGCGCACGTCGAGCGTGTCGAGCTGTACATTCTGCTCACCATTCATGAGTGATGACCATACCGAATGCGCAACCTGACCAGCATTTCCGGCAACAGTTGCCCACCCGATGCTCAGGCAGCGATCCTCGCCACAAGAACCGACCACGGCGGCCCACAAGGCCGGCCGGTACGCGAGGGAGCCCACCATGACCCAGGCGATCGACCGACCCAAGTCGACCGAGGACGTCGACGTCGACCGGCTCGTCGGTGCTGTCGACCACGACATCAGCCACGACCCGTTCCCGGTCCGGGGCCTCGACCACGTGCACTTCCTGGTCGGCAACGCCAAGCAGGCCGCCCACTACTACTCCACCGCCTTCGGCATGACCTGCGTGGCGTACCGCGGCCCCGAGCAGGGCTACCGGGACCACGCCCAGTACGTGCTGACCAGCGGCTCGGCCCGGTTCGTGCTGACCGGCGCGGTGCGCCCGGACGCCGACGGCGCCGAGCACGTGGCCCGGCACAGCGACGGCATCAGCGACATCGCGCTTGAGGTTCCCGACGTGGACGCCGCGTACGCGCACGCCATCGCGCAGGGCGCCGCCAGCATCGTCGAGCCGCACGAGGTGACCGACGAGCACGGCACCGTCCGGATGGCCGCCATCGCCGCGTACGGCGACACCCGGCACACCCTCGTCGACAGGTCCCGCTACACCGGGCCGTTCCTGCCCGGCTTCGTGGCCCGGGGCCCGATCGTGGACCGGCAGCCGATGATTGACGCCGGCATCCAGCCGAAGCGCTTCTTCCAGGCCGTCGACCACGTGGTCGGCAACGTGGAGCTGGGCCGGATGGACGAGTGGGTCGAGTTCTACAAGCGGGTCATGGGCTTCTCCAACATGGCGGAGTTCGTCGGCGACGACATCGCCACCGACTACTCGGCGCTGATGAGCAAGGTCGTGGCGAACGGCACCCGCAAGGTGAAGTTCCCGCTCAACGAGCCGGCGATCGCCCGCAAGAAGTCCCAGATCGACGAGTACCTGGAGTTCTACCAGGGCCCGGGCGCGCAGCACATCGCCGTCGCCACCAACGACATCCTGGCCAGCGTCGACGCGATGCGCGCGGCCGGTCTGGAGTTCCTGGACACCCCCGACTCGTACTACGACGACCCGGAGCTGCGCGAGCGGATCGGCAAGGTGCGGGTGCCGATCGAGGAGCTGAAGGCCCGCAAGATCCTCGTCGACCGGGACGAGGACGGCTACCTGCTCCAGATCTTCACCAAGCCGGTGCAGGACCGTCCCACGGTCTTCTTCGAGCTGATCGAGCGGCACGGCTCGCTGGGCTTCGGCAAGGGCAACTTCAAGGCGCTCTTCCAGGCGATCGAGCGGGAGCAGGAAGCCCGCGGCAACCTGTAACACTGTCGAGCGTGACGCAACCTCCGTCGTACCCGACGCCGCCGGTCGGTGGGCCTCCGCCCGCCGCCGGCGGCTTCGCGCCGCCGCCCGGCCCACATCCCCACGGGTACGCCGCGCCGCCGCAGTACGCCCCACCCGGGTACGCCGTGCCGCCGCAGTACGGCCCACCCGGGTACGCCGTGCCGCCGCAGTACGGCCCACCCGGGTACGCGGCGTCGCCGTGGTATCCCGGCCCGCCTCAGCCGATGGCCCCGCCGCCGACGGTGAGCCCGGGTGGCCAGCCACTCGCCAGCTTCACCGACCGGCTGCTGGCCTGGCTCATCGACACGGCACTGGCAACCGCCGTCTCGCTGGTGCTGTTCATGCCGGTCTTCCTGGTCCTGTGGTGGCGGATGTTCAGCGAGATGATCCGGACCAACCCGAACGGGACCCTCGCGGAACCCGACCCGGTCACCTTCTTCACCACCTTCTTCCTGCCGATGCTGCTGGCCGAGGCCGGGCTGCTGGTCGTGCTGCTCGGGCTCTACTGGCTCTACCACGTGGAGTACCTCAAGCGCGGCGGTCAGACGCTCGGCAAGAAGATGATGAAGCTCCGCGTGGTGCCCCTCGACCCGGCGCGCACGCTCGACCGGCGGATGGCCGGCCGGCGGTGGCTGGTGCAGTACCTGGCGTCCTCGCTCGTTCCGGGTCTGAGTTACGCGGACGGTTTCTGGCAGCTCTGGGACAAGCCGTGGCAGCAGTGCCTCCACGACAAGTTCGCCCAGACGGTCGTCGTTAAGGTGTCCCAGTGAGCGAGCGCAGTTACCGAACCAGCAGGCTCAGTAGCGTGGCGCCTCGCGCCGTGGCGAAGCGAAGCGGAGCGACGGCGTGAGCGTTCAGCCTGGTTGGTATGTCGACCCCGCCGACACCGAGACCCGGCGCTACTGGGACGGCGAGGGCTGGCTCGGTGCGCCCATTTCCGTCGACGCGATCCCGCCGGATGGCCCGCCGCCGCCCGAGCCACCGCCCGCGCCGGTCACTCCGGCTGCGCCCGCGACGTCGGCGATCCCCGCCTCGACGCCCCACGCGCCGGGCTGGTCACCGCAGCAGGGCCCACCTCCGGGGTACGGTCCGCCACCGGGACACGGCCCGGGCTGGGGACCACAGGCCGGCCCGCCCGGCTGGGGCCCGCAGGGCGCCCCGCCCGGCTGGGCGCCACCGGCCGGCCCTCCCGGCTGGGCGCCTGCCGCCGGTCACCAAGGCTGGCCCGGACGACCGCCGGAGCCGCGACCGCACGGCCTCCGGCTGGCCGGCTACGGCCGTAGGTTGGTCGCCCGGCTGATCGACTTCGGCCTCGTCCTCGCCCTGAACGTGGTCGTCAACGGCTGGTTCGTCTGGCGCTGGGCGCAGGAGTGGGCGCCGTACTGGCAGGAGGTCTTCCGGCGCGCCGCGCGCAGCGACACCTCCGCCGACGGCCTGCCGATGCCCGGTGAGCAGGCAGGTTCCCTGCTGGTGGCGATCCTGCTGATCGCCACCGCGCTCTGGCTGGCGTACGAGGTGCCGACCATGGCCTCCGGCGGGCAGACCATCGGCAAGCGGGTGATGCGGATCCGAGCGGTGCCGCTCGCCGCCGATCAGCCACTGGGCTTCCGCCGGGCGCTGAGCCGGTGGAGCACGCTGGGCCTGCCGACTCTGCTCTGGTACTGCGTCGGGCTCGGCCTGGTGCTGCAACTTGTCGATTCGCTCTCCCCTCTCTTCGATCACCCCCTGCGCCAAGCGCTGCACGACAAGCGCGCGCAGACGGTGGTCGTCGAAGTCCCCCTCCGCACCGAATCCGCCCCCTCGAACGACCGCGACCAGCCCTCGGGAGACACCCCATGACCGACTCCGGACGCCACCAGCCGGCGCTGCGGCTGACCCGCGCCGACCTGGACGCGCTGCCCAGCTACGTGCCGGGGCGCAGCCCCGCCGACCTGGCCCGGGAGTTGGGCCTGCCGGAGGCCATCAAGCTGGCCAGCAACGAGGTGCCGTACGGGCCACTGCCCGGCGTGGTGGAGGCGGTCACCGAGGCGATCACCACCTCGCACCGCTACCCCGACATGGGCGTGGTCGCGCTGCGCGACGCGCTGGCCCAGCAATACGGGGTGGATGCCGACCGGATCGCCACCGGCTGCGGTTCGGTGGCACTCGCCGAGCACCTGGTGCGGGCCACCTGCCTGCCCGGCGACGAGGTGCTCTACTCGTGGCGGTCCTTCGAGGCGTACCCGATCATCGTGGCGACCAGCGGCGCGACAAGCGTGCGGGTGCCCAACGACGCCGGGCACGGGCACGACCTGGCGGCGATGGCCGCGGCGGTGACCGACCGGACCCGGGTGATCTTCGTCTGCAACCCGAACAACCCCACCGGGACGGCGGTACGCCGGGCCGAGCTGGACCGGTTCCTCGACGCGGTGCCGGACGACGTGCTGGTGGTGATCGACGAGGCGTACCGGGAGTTCGTCACCGACCCGGAGGTGCCGGACGGTCTCGACTACCTGGACCGGCCGAACGTGGCGGTGCTGCGCACCCTGTCGAAGGCGTGGGGGCTCGCCGGCCTGCGAATGGGTTGGCTGGTTGCCCAGCCGGTGGTGGCCGCCGCCATCCGCAAGGTGGCGACCCCGTTCTCCAGCAGCACGGCGGCCCAGGCCGGGGCCCTCGCGGCGCTGACCCAGGTGACGGAGATGGAGCGCCGCTGCGCCCTGGTCGTCGCCGAGCGGGACCGGGTCACCGAGGCGCTGCGCAAGTTCGTGCCCGAGGTGCCGACGAGCCAGGCCAATTTCGTCTGGCTGCCGTTGGGCGAGCGGGCCGTGGCGTTCGGCAAGGCGTGCGAGGCGCGCGGGGTGATCGTGCGGCCGTTCGCCGGGGACGGGGTCCGGGTCACCATCGGCACCCCGGCCGAGAACGACGCGTTCCTGGCGGCGGCCGAGGCCGCCCTGGCCTGAGCGACGCTAGGGCGCTCCGTCGACCACCGCCAGTCGCCACCGCGCCTCACCCTCGACCCCGACGGCAAGGTCGGTCGAGACGCCCTTGTCGACGAAGACCTGCGACAGGTTGGACACCCCGTCGCAGGGATATCGCAGCGGAGCGGCGCTCTTCACGTTCAGCGCGATCCGGCCTCCCCCGGTGCAGACGAAGTACACGGTGAAGCTGGCCCCGCTGGGAACCACATCGGCGATGCTTGCTTCCTTCTGCTCGGCCAACGGGCCGGCCAGCAGCACCCGGCCGGCCGGAAACCATCCCGTCGGCACCTCCGGCGTGGGGGAAGGCCGGCTCGGCCCGGTGGGTGAGGGGGGTTCGGACGGCGCGGCCGATCGTCTCGCCGTGTCACCGGTGCAGCCGCCGACCATCAGCACGGGGACGACCATGCCGATGGCCAGGCATACGGCGGAACGACCAGCGCGCATCTCGCGTCTCCAATCCAGGCCGCACGAGCCTGCTGAACCTCACCTCGGCCACGTGCACCTGGGCCGCCTCGGAACAGAGGCGGCCCAGGTGACGTCAGGCGGCCGTTGCCGGGTGCCGTATTCGCCTCCGGTACACGTACAGCACGAGCAGGATCAGCACCAGTCCCGAGCCGACCAGACCTCCCACGCGGAGCTGGCCGGACCGGTCGCCGGTGTCGCTGACCGGGGCGGCGACAGGGCCGAAGGTGATCGTGCCGCTGGCGTCGCCCTTGGTCCAGCCGCTGGCCAGGTCGAGCTTCCCGGTCCACGGGCCGTCCGGGAGGCGACGGTCCAGGACGACCCGGACCGTTGTGGTGCCGCCCAGGGCGAGGGTCTGCGCCTCGGATCGAACCGGGCCGACCGACAGCCCGCCGGGGCCGTCGCGCAGCCGCAGCTCGCCCGCGAGGTCAAGCGCCCGCTTGCCGGTGTTGCGTACCTCCGCCGTGACGACGGGGGTGCCGTCCGGGGTCCGCGATCCGGCCAGCGGGCCGATCGTGAAACCGGAGACCGGTTCGCCGCCGGGGCCCACGGACAGGTAGACCCGGATGCCGACCCGACCGACGTTGCGGACGGTCTGCCCGCTGTCGCCGGCGGCCTCGGCCCAGATGACGGCGTACCGCTCCCGCTGTTCGGCCTTCGCCGGCACGACGATGGTCACCAGCAGTTCGGCCTCCTCGTCGGCGTCGAGCCGCAGTGCTCCCTTGTCGACGTGGATCCAACTGCTCAGCTCGTTCTCGGTCCGGTCCGGCGCGAGCACGAAACCTTCCTGCGCGACGTCGGCGGCGGCTGCGTAGACGGCGATCGCACGACGGACCTCGGACGTGTTCTGCACGATGATCCGTCGCTTGATCGTCGTGCCGGGATGCACGTGGTCGACGATGTACTTGCGCGCCCGACTGTCGGCGCGACGCTCGACCGGGGCGTCGAGGAGGCGGATCCCGACCGAGGTGGGTGGCCCGGAAGGGCCGGGGCTGGCGGCCGGGTCGGGCGAGGAGCTGCGCTCCCCGTCCGGGGCCTCCTGGTCGGCTCCGGGCAGGTCGGGTGCGTGGACGCCGGCCGGCGCGGCCGACGCGTACGGTGTGGCCAGCGCGGTCGCCCCGACCGTGACCAGGACGGTCACGGCCAGGGCGAGGGCGCGAGCCCGCTCATGCCACCGAATGGGTGACCACCGCGGTGTAGGTGCCGGAGACGGCGGCAGGCGGGATCTGGACGTTGATCGTCGGGTTCCACGTCGCCGTGTTGTTGCCGCTGCCGCTCGTCTTGCTGAAGGCCACGCGGGGAATGCTCAACGCCACCGCCTGGGCGGCGGTGAGCTGGCCGGGTACGAAGGTGCCGGTGCCGGTGGTGGCGGTCGCCGGGCCGGACCAGTAGTCGATCAGGCCGGGAATGATTGTCTCCTCCGCTCCTCCAGCACCTGTCGTGAAGGCGGTGCTGGTGACGGTGGCCGTCCAGGTGGCGGTCAGGGCCGCCCGCGCGTCGTTGACGATCACCGGGCCGATCTGGCCGGTCAGGGTGCCGCCGACGAAACCCGCGCCCAGGTTGATCGCCGGCGGAGCGGTGATGTCCAGGTTCGCGGTGCCGATGGTGAACGTCACGATGGTGTCGTCGGTGGGCGCGGCCGCAGCCGGCGCGGCGAGGGCGAGCACTGTGGCTGCCGACGCGGTCAGGGTAAGAAGTGTCTTCCGCATGAGTGAAACGCTAATCGGTCATAGGGTGTGTCAAGCCGCTTTCCGGACAAAGCACCCGCTAGGCGACAGAGTGCAACACGGTGGCCGTGTAGGTGCCGTTGACGAGGCCTGCCGGCAGGCTGATTCGCAGAGTGGGGCGCCAACTGACCGTGTTGTTGCCGTTGCCGGCGGTCTTGGTGAAGGCGACCCGACTCACGTTGAGCGGGACCGCCTGGGCGGCGGTGAGTTGGCCGGGAACGAGTGTTCCCCCGCCGGTGGCCTTGACGACCGGCCCGGACCAGTACGACACGAGCGAGTTGGCCACCGTCCGGTTGACCCCGCCCGCTCCGGTCACGAACGCGGTCGAGGTGACGGTGGCCACCCACGTTGTCGATTGGTTCCCCCGGAAGTCGGCCACCTCGACGGTTCCCAGGGCACCCGTCAGCAGACCGCCGGGGAAACCCGCGCCCAGGTTGACGGCCGGGGGCGCGGTGATGTCCAACCCCGCCGCCAGCGGAGCCGGCAGCTCCTCCACCCGGCCCGGTGAGCCGCTCGTGAGCGGTGTCGGAGCCGCGCCGGACGCCCGACCGAGATCCGGCGACGGAGACGAGGGCGGGGTGCTGCCACCTGGCGAGGGCGCGCTCGGCCGGGCGCTCAGCGAGGGCGTGCTGCTCGGCGTCAACGAGGGAGAGGCGGCGGGCGACGGTGACGCGACTGGCATCGCCGGGCCCGGACTCGGCGTGAGACCGACACTGACGCCGAGCACTGAGGACAGAAGGACGGCTAGCATGGGCATCTTACGACTATAAGTTCTAGTTGTCCTTATTGTCGGATCTCGTGGCAACTAACGGCAGCCTCGCGAACCCTCCGCGCGTCGTCAGCTCCGCCGGGACCGCCGGGCCACCAGCAGCCCGCCGATCAGCAGCAGGCCCGCACCCAGCCCGGCCAACCACCCCACGGTTCCACCGTCGTCGCCGGTGACCGGCAGGTGGCTCCTGGTGGGGTGCGGGGTGGGCTGCGTGGGGTCGGGGGTCGGTTCCGTGGGGTGCGGGGTGGGCTGCGCCGTCGGCGACGGGGTCGGAGAGGCGGTTGGCGAGGGCAGCACCTCGAAGATCACGTCGGTCCCCGCCGACGGTGCGGCCTGGGCCGCGGACACCGGGTTCAGCGCCGCGCCGTCCGGGAGGAGCACGGGCGACACCACGAGCAGCAGCCCGGCCGCCGCCGCGAGCAGTCCCCCGACGAGCCCCGACCTGCCGACGGCCTTTGCCATGACGACCCCTCTCTCCGGAGAACCTCAATCCCGAGAAAAGTACCGTTTTCGGTCATCCAGGGCGGGGGTTTGATCCCCTCGCCTGGCAACCTGACCCGATCAGGTGGCGGCCAGGATCACCGCTTCGCCCGTGTAGTAGTAGCGCCTGTCGTCGCCGGTGGGGTCGACCGGCCTTCGGAGCCGCTCGATCGCGACGAACCCGTCCTCGGCCGTCACCGCCCCGGGCGCCCAGCCGGTTCCGTCCGAGCCGACATTGAGCACGAAGCGCGACAGCTGCCTCCCGGTCACCGGATCCAACGTCACCAGATCGTTCCCCTCGGTCAGCAGGTGCACCCGGCCGGGCTGCCCGGCCAGCACCCGGGCCGCGCCCAGGCTCGCCGACCGCCACAGCTCGGTGCCCGTACGCGCCGATCGACCCACCACGACTCCGTCGAGCACGGCAACGGACTGCTCACCGACCAGCGCGGCGCCGGCCGGGTCCAACGCGGGGGCGGCGACCGGCGAACCGGCAGCGAGCAACCAACCCCGACCGCCTTCGTCACCCGGCCCGGCGGTCCGCAACCCCAGACAGTCCGATCCGCCGGTACGACAGCCGAGCGGCGTCACCACAAGCCCGTCCGGGCCGCCCGGCGGTCGCCAACGCTCCCGTACCTCGCCCGTCGCCGCGTCGCGGAACTCGACAGTGGCAGCCCCGGCGCAGGTGTCCAGACCGATCAGCAGCCCGGTGGCGCTGGTGCCGACGTCGCTGCGGCACCTGCCGGGCAGTTCGACCCGCCACAGCTCCCGACCGCCGCTCAGCTCGACCCCACGCGCCTGGTCATCCCCGGTCACCACCAGCACGACCCGCCCGTCAGGAAGGTCGCTGAGCTGGAGGCCGGGAGCGTCCCAGACGGTCGCCGCCCAGGTACGGCGCACCGGAGCCGTGCTTGCGACCGGCTTCGGGCCGTCGGCTCGCCAGAGCACCCCGCCGGTTCGGGCGTCGAGTGCGACAAGTTGCCCGTCGGACCACCGGCTGACCACCGTGCTGCCGCTGGCCACCACACCGGTCAGCTCCGCCGGCCACCGCCGGTACGACCAGTACGGGCTGGTCCGGTACCGCCCGTCGACCGGCCGGTCCGCGTAGACCTGGCGGTGTGCGGCGTACACCCGCAGTCTCCCGTCGACGATCAACGGGGCGACCGGCAACCGACCGATCACTCCGGGCGCAGGTCGGGCCGGGGCCGGGTAGTCGGCCCGCGCCACGGTGCTCACCTCTGCCGGTGCGAGGACCCGGTGGACGACCACCGCGACGGCTGCCGTCGCGAGCAGCGCCGCGACCGCGATCGCGAGCTGTCGTCGGCCTCTCGGGAACCTCATGCCGCACCTCCGCCCGGCACCCTACCCAGGGCAGCGGGACGGACCCCGTTCAGGTCACGGCGACGGCTGACCGTCTGGCGCTCAGGCGGCTTCGACGGAGCCGGCGGCACCGGCCGCGACCGCGAGGTCGGCGAGATCACGCCAGAGCGCCGCCTCGACCGCCCGCGCGGCCAGCCCACCGAGCAGCAGCGCCACCACCCGACCGTACGGAGCGGTAGGCACCGCCTCCTGGGTGACGGTGATCGCCGTGCAACCCCGACGGCGGCGGCGGACCGGCCGCAGGCTCCAGGTGATGCGGTAGTCGGCGCCGGCACCTGAGGAACAGAGCACCAGTCGCTGCGGCGCGACCGCCTCGACCACCAGGAACTCCTCGGTCAGCGTGCCGCCGCCCGGCTGGACGCGCTCCTCACGCCAGGAGGTGCCCGGCCCGAACGAACCCGGAGTGAGCACCTCGATCGGGCCGGCCGCGGTCAGCCGGGCCGCGCGGCCGGGCAGGTCGGTCAGCAGACGCCAGACGTCGACAGCGTGCGCCTCGATGATCCCGGTAATCGCCACCGTCGACATGCCACCCTCCCGTGTCCCCGACGGTACGCGGAGTGAGGGCCGGCCGTGGCCCCCGGGACGGAATTTCCACCACCCGGAGGCCACACTGTCCGATTGGGCGACCCCTCCGGCACCTGTCGTCGTCGACAGGCGCCGAAGCGCCGGTCAGCGCTCGAAGCGACCGGCCCGAATCGCGCCGATGAACGCCGTCCACCCCGGCGGGCTGACCGCGAGCGTGGGACCGGCCTGGTCCTTGGAGTCGCGGACCCCGACCAGACCATGGACATCGACCAGGTTGTCCGCCACCTCCACGCAGAGCCCCTGGTCGTTTGAGCGGCTGCTGGTACGCCAGACCGCGCCCGCAAGATCGTGCATCGTCGTTACCTCCGTGTGCGTCGGGATTGCCCCACCGCTTGCGGCCGGGCAGAGCCCGGCTCGGATTGCGCGGTGTGGCAACGGAATCCGGACGATCAACGGATCAACCAGAGCCGGCGATCGCACAGCCGGTGCGATCACAGGTCCCGTGCACGAGACGGATGGTGGGTGCCCGCTCAGCGGGCCGGACGAACCGTGCCGGAAACCTCACCGAGGGCGATGGTGGTGCCGCCCGGGCCGGGCGCGGTGGCGGTGATGATCACCGTGTCACCGTCGTCGAGGAAGGTACGACTCTCGCCGCCCACCTCCACCGGCTCGGCCCCGCCCCAGGTCAGTTCCAGGAAGGACCCGACCTGTCCTCGGTCCGGGCCGGAGACGGTCCCGGAGGCGTACAGGTCACCGGTGCGCAGCGAAGCCCCGTTGACTGTGAGGTGTGCCAACTGCTGCGCGGGGGTCCAGTACATGGTGGCGAACGGAGGCTCGCTGACCTGCTCTCCGTTCCACTCGACCGCCATACGCAGGTCCAGGCCCAGGTGCGGCACGTCCCGCAGGTAGTCCACCACCGGCGGGTCCTGGTCGGGGGCTGGCACGAAGGCGTCGGCGAGGGCGTCCAGCGGCGTCACCCAGGCCGAGACCGAGGTGGCGAACGACTTGCCGAGGAACGGGCCGAGCGGTTGGTACTCCCAGGCCTGGATGTCCCGGGCCGACCAGTCGTTGACCAGCACCACACCGAAGACGTGTTCGGCGAAGTCGTCAACGGAAACCCGATCGCCCAACGCGCTGGGTACGCCCACCACGAAGCCCACCTCGGCTTCGATGTCGAGGCGTACCGATGGGCCGGTGACCGGGCCCTCGGCGGTGGCCCGCTGCCCGGTCGGCCGGGTCACCGGCGTGCCGGAGACGACCACGGTGCCGGCCCGCCCGTGGTAGCCGATCGGCAGGTGTTTCCAGTTGGGCAGCAGCGGCGGCTGGCCGGGGCGGAAGATCTGCCCGACGTTCGACGCGTGGTGAACGGATGAGTAGAAGTCGACGTAGTCGGCCACCTCGACGGGGAGCAGCAGCTCCACGTCGTCGAGGGGCACCAGCAGCGGTTCCACAGCGGCCCGGTGCGCCGGGTCGGTCAGCAGCTCGGTGATCCGCTGCCGCACCGCCGTCCACTGCGGACGGCCCAGGGCCATGAAGTCGTTGAGCACGGGCCGGCACAGCGTGCCGGCGGCCAGCACCAGCTCGGCGGCCTCGGCCGCCGCGAGGTCGAAGACCCAGGACCCGATCCGTACGCCGATCCGCGACGGACCCCCGTTCTGCCGGAACACCCCGTACGGCAGGTTCGTCACCCCGTACGACGAACCGTCGGCGCCGGTCACCCAGGTCATGCGTCGTAGCCCCCGTTCACCAGCCCAAGCCGGATCAGATCGGTAAGTGGTTCCAGGATGCTGCACGAGCCGAAGCCCACCCACAGGGGCCGGGGCCCGTCCAGCCGTGCCGTGGTGCGCTCCACCAGGGGGCGCGGGTCGACAACTGTCAGCAGCTCGGCGACCGAGCGCACCCCGTCACCGTCGGCGGCGGCCACTGTCGCGGCCAGCACGTTGGCGTAGCCGTGGTGGGTGAACCCGGTCTCCGGGTCCAGGTGTCGGATCGCCTGGTGCAGCCCGGCGGTGAGCTTGAACGGCAGGCCCCGGTCCCGGCAGGCGCAGATCACCGTGGCCAGCTCGGTCGGGGTGGGGAAGAGTTCGGCGGCCAGGCCGCCGGTGCGGAACTTGGCCGCGATCGGCACCCCGTCGGCCCGCGCGGCGACGAGCGCGTCCAGCGCGCCCATCAGCCCAAAGGTCAGCGGCAGCTCGGCGTAGACGGTTTCCACGCCCGGTAGCGCGTCGGTCAGCCGCAGCAGCGCGGCGATGCCGGGCAGCGGGTCCTCGCCGCGCTTGGCGACCGCCACCTCGACCTGACGGGCGGTGAGGCCGTCGGGGGCGAGCAACGACAGCGCGAACGGCAGGTTCCCGATCCCGGTGTCGCCGATGACGCCGACCACCAGCCCCTCGCCCGGGTCGACGAGACCACCCAGCTCACCGGCCGCCACGTCCGAGGCGGGGATCAGCAGCGGGCCGACCAGGTCGGCGTACCAGGCGACGCGGTGCTGGCGGTGGGCGGCCAGGGCGTCGTGCAGCGCGGCGCTGCCCGGAGGGAAGACGGCGGCGTCGTCCACCAGGCCGTTCAGGAGTGCGGGCACCTGCGTTGACACGGAACAAGAATGTACGGGACGCTACGAGGAACGGACAACAGCGTCCGATTATCGGACGCCTTCGGCCGGTGAACGGGTCGTATCGGGAGGCGAGATGCCGTATTACCGCAGCGTCGGCGAGGTGCCGCGCAAGCGCCACACCCAGTTCCGGCAGCCCGACGGCAGCCTCTACGCCGAGGAGCTGATGGGCCAGGAGGGCTTCTCCTCCGACTCGTCACTGCTCTACCACCGGTACGCGCCCACCGCGATCCTGGCCGCCGACGAGTTCACCCCGCCCGCGTTCACCCGGGCGCCGAACCTGCCGCTCAAGCCCCGCCACCTGCGCACCCACAAACTGGACACCGGCGGCTCCGACCCGATCCTCGGCCGGCAGTACCTGCTCGCCAACGACGACGTACGAATCGGGTACGTCCTCGCCGACCGGCCCTCACCGCTGTTCCGCGACGCCACCGGCGACCACTGCCTCTACGTCGAGTCGGGCACCCTGCGGGTCGAGTCCCCGTTCGGAGCGCTGGACGCCGTCGCCGGCGACTACGTCGTGATCCCCACCTCGACCATCCACCGGCTGGTGCCCACCGGCGACCAGCCCGTCCGGATGCTCGCCGTCGAGGCGTCCGGGCACATCGGCCCACCCAAGCGCTACCTCTCCGTACGCGGCCAGTTCCTGGAGCACTCGCCGTACTGCGAACGGGACGTCCGCGGCCCCGACGCCCCGCTGCTCGTCGACGGCGAGGAGGTCGAGGTGCTGGTCCGGCACAGGTCCCGGGCCGCCGGCCCCGGTGGCAGCGGCACTGCTTGGACTCGTCACACATATGCGCACCATCCGTTCGATGTGGTCGGCTGGGACGGGCACCTCTACCCGTGGACGTTCTCCATCCACGACTTCGAGCCGATCACCGGCCGCATCCACCAGCCCCCACCTGTGCACCAGACCTTCCAGGGGCCCAACTTCGTCATCTGCTCGTTCGTGCCCCGCAAGGTCGACTACCACCCGCAGTCGATCCCGGTGCCGTACAACCACCACAACGTCGACTCCGACGAGATGCTCTTCTACACCGGGGGCAACTACGAGGCGCGACGCGGCTCCGGCATCGAGCAGGGGTCGATCTCCCTGCACCCGTCCGGCTTCACCCACGGCCCCCAGCCGGGCGCCGCCGAGCGTTCCATCGGCGCGGACTACTTCGACGAACTGGCCGTCATGGTCGACACCTTCCGCCCACTGGATCTCTGCGACGCCGCCAGCGCCTGCGAAGACGAGGGATACGCCTGGACCTGGGCGCGCTAGCGGATGGCGGTTCTGGTGAAGACCGCGAACTCCGCCACCGCCGTGACGGCGATGGCCAGCACCAGGGGCCACGGGGAGCCGACCACGGCGTATACCAGCAGCAGCAGCGGCGCGGCGGCCACGGCGTAGATCGCCAGGGCCATCGCGCGGTCCGCGTGCAGCAGGACGGGCAGGACGGTCCGGGTCAGTCCCGGCAGCCGGGCGGCGAGCTGCCAGACGACGATCCCGCCGGTGAGCGCGGCGAGCACGGCGAGGATGCGGGAGAACCCGTCGCTCGCCGACGCCGCGAACGCGACGAGCACCGCCGCCACCAGCGACCAGCCCGCGCCGTAGAGCACCAGGCGGTGCAGCCCGTACGCGAGGGTCCGCGGCGAGTCGATCCGGCTCGGGCTGACCGTCACCGCCTCCGCGACGTGCTCCAACGCCTCCGACCAGCGGCGCTGCTCCAGCCGCATGACACCCACGTCGTGGCCGGCCTCGGCGATCCGTGGGTCGAGCCGCAGCGCCTCCCGGTAGGCCCGCTCGGCCAGGTCGAACAGGTCCAGGCGGGCGGCGACCAGGCTGAGCACCAGGTGCGCCTGCGGCTCCTGCGGGGCCAACTCGACACCACGCCAGGCCGCGTTCAGCGCCGGCTGACCGTTGCGGGCGCCGGCCAGGATCGCCGCCGCGCTCCGCTGGGCGTACGCGTCGGTCGGGCCGAGGGTGAGGATCCGGTCGGCGGTGGCCGCCGACTCGCTGTAGCGCTCCAGGTCGGCCAGGGCCATTCCCCTCGCGACCAGGGGTGGCAGGGCCTCCGGTGCGGCGGCCACTGCCGTGTCGGCGGCGGTGAGCGCCTCGGCCGGGCGGTCGGCGGCAAGGTGCACCCGGGCCAGCGTGATGAGCGCGTCGACGTCGCCCGGCTGGAGGGCCAACCCGTACGCCAGTTCCCCGGCCGCCTCGTCGTAGCGGCCGAGCTCGGCGAGGAGTTGGGCCCGCTGGACGTAGCCGTCGGCGGCGGACTGGTCGGGGGTGGGATCGCTGGACATCGCGGCGAGCTTAGGCGGCCGGCGCGTCGTACACCAGGGCCACCGCGACCCCGGCCAACCCTTCCTCACGGCCGGCGAAGCCGAGCCCGTCGGTGGTCGCCGCCGAGACGGTGACCGGGGCGCCGACCGCGGCCGAGAGGACCTCCTGCGCCTCCGCACGACGCCGGCCGATCTTGGGGCGGTTGCCGATGACCTGCACGGACACGTTGCCGATCTCCAGGCCGGCGGCCCGCACCCGGCGGGCCGTCTCGGTCAGCAACGCCACCCCGGACGCGCCGGCCCACTCCGGCTGGCCCACCCCGAAGGCGGAACCCAGATCACCGAGACCGGCGGCGGAGAGCAGCGCGTTGCAGGCGGCGTGCGCGGCCACATCGGCGTCCGAGTGCCCGGCGAGGCCGTCCTGGTCGGGCCACAGCAACCCGGCCACCCAGCAGGGCCGGCCAGGCTCGAACGCGTGCACGTCGGTGCCGATGGCCACCCGGGGAACGATCATGATCAGAGGGTACGCGTATCGCCTATGGGGTTTCGTCCACTCCGAGTTGGACGGCCTTGTGGTCCAAGGACAGGTTCGGTAAGATCGCACCGAACGCCCCAGGTCCGCCTCTGCCTTTTGCATGCGCCTGGGGCTCTATCTTTTCCCCGAAAAGACTGTAAGACACCTCCTGTTCGTGCCAGATGCCGTCATGTTCGCGGTCTATTCTGTGCCGATGGTGCAGCACCCCTACCTGCAAACCATGCCCCGATGGATCTCCCCTGGCCGCTTCGACTCCTACCTCGCCGCCGCTGGCGGTGATCACAGCAAGGCATGCGAACTCTACGAGTGGAACGCCGCGTTGTCTGCCGCCTCCTTTGAGGCGTTTCACTACGTCGAGGTCGTCGTTCGAAATGCCATCGACGTGGCGATGCAGCGACACCTCCGCGAAGCCGATCGGGGAATCCCCTGGTTTCTGCTGCCGATCAGCAGCAACAAGACCGTCCAGGACAGCATCGACCGTAGCGTTCTCCAAGTCCGCACCCGGCTGCGCAACGAGAACAGCAGCAAGGAGAAGCGCGACCAGGTCATCGCCGGCTTGAGCTTCGGATTCTGGGTCAACCTGTTGGGGCCCAAGCATGAGCAGCTCTGGCGGGAAGCCATCCACAAGGCCTTCCCGCATTCCTCCGGAAAACGGCACGACGTCGTCACCGCCTTAGAAAGACTGCGCGTCTTCCGCAATCGGCTGGCTCATCACGACTCTCTTCTCGCCGCGGACGTGCCGTTTCGCCTGTCTCAGATGATCGACGTACTGGGTTGGGCCGACCCAGACGCCGCGAATTGGCTCGCGGACAACGAGCGGGTAACTCGGGTTCATGCGGACCGACCCTCGCCTCGACATGACACGGTCGTAGTACCGGCACGGGACGCCTGGAGCCTCTACGAGTCGGTCAGCGCCTATGTTTGCCAGGCCGGTCGCTCCTTCCAGCCAGTGGAATACCTGGCCTTCTATTCACAGCAGCAGATCCACGCCGAGGTGCCCAAGATTCTCTTCCGACTAGACAACGTCGATTGGACCGTCGGGGAGGTCAACCGACTACGCGCTACCGGCCAAGCACGGGACGCACGAGTCGCGGACATCATCGAGGCCAGCCGAAAACTTGGGTGGACTGATGGGCGATACCAGGTCTTCGGACTGACCGCGCCCGGAGCAGAGGGTCACCTCACGCTCCGACGGCCGGTTCCACACCTGGCACGGGGCAGAGGAAGCGCCTTCACGCAGGGTCAGCGTTACATCGTGCGGGACAGACTCAGACGCGCGGCCACGACGGCGGACGTCTGAGGGGTCGGCTGACGCGTCAGGCGGACGCGGCAAGCAGATGCTCCGCCAGCGCCAGGTCGAACGGACGGGTGATTTTCAGGGCGTACTCCGAGCCGGGCACGCAGCTCACCGCGACGCCCTGCTTCTCGACCAGCCCGGCGTCGTCGGTGAGGGCGTCACCGGCGGCGGCGTGTGCGGCGCTGAGCACGGAGCGCCGGAAGCCCTGCGGGGTCTGCACCGCGCGCAGGGCGGAACGGTCGACGGTGCCGAGCACCACCTCGTCGGCGCCGACTTCCTTGATCGTGTCGACGACCGGCAGGACCGGGATCACCGCGTCACGCCCGCCACGGACCGCCGCCGCTACGGATTCGATCAACTCAGGCGGGGCGAGCGCCCGGGCGGCATCGTGCACCAGGATGATTGTCGGGCCGGTGGGCACGGCGACCAGCGCGGCCGCTACCGATGCCTGTCGCTCCGCGCCGCCGGGCACCACGATCACCGGTGCGACCGGGGCCAACAGGTCGCGGACGGCCTGCACCTCGGCGGCCGGCGCGGCCACCACGATGGTGTGCACGGAGGGCGCTGCGGCCAGTCGACGCACGGCGTGCACCAACAGCGGCTCACCGGCGAGCAGGCGCAGCGCCTTCGGTCGGCCGGGGCCGAGCCGCACGCCGGCACCTGCCGCAGGCACGAGGACCGCGACGTCACCGCGCGGATTGAGCTGCGCGGTCACGTCGCGGTCCTCGGTGGTTTCTTCACTACGAAGTGGGTACGACGATGCTGTGCGGACTAGGCCTCGGTGAGGACCTTGTCGAGCAGCGTCTCCGCCTCGTCCTTGGTGCTCTTCTCGGCCAGCGCGACCTCGCCGACGAGAATGTCGCGGGCCTTGGCGAGCATCCGCTTCTCGCCCGCAGAGAGGCCCCGCTCCCGCTCCCGGCGCCACAGGTCACGCACGACCTCGGCGACCTTCAGCGGGTTGCCGGAAGCCAGCTTTTCCAGATTGGCCTTGTAACGCCGCGACCAGTTGGTCGGCTCCTCGGTGTGCGGAGCCCGCAGAACGTCGAAGACCTTACCGAGGCCCTCTTCGCCAACCACCTCGCGTACGCCCACGATCTCGGCGTTCTCGGCCGGCACCCGGACCGTCAGGTCACCCTGCGCGACCCTCAGGACGAGGTATTGCTTAGGCTCGCCCTTGATGACCCGAGTCTCGATTGCCTCGATGAGTGCGGCCCCGTGGTGGGGGTAAACAACGGTCTCGCCGACACTGAAAACCATAGGTTCGAAACCCCTTTCGCTGTGTCTAGGGTAACACGCTCAGGCACCGATGTCTCACCGATGTCCTGACCGTTGGCGCAGCTCAGGGGCCCTGTGAGAGGTCTTGCTTCAGCTTGACAGGCGGTCAAACCGATGGTTCGAACACGCTCCGTAACGCAGAAATGACTGCCCGGTACGGGTGAACAGAACGTCGAGATCAAGGGCTATGCGCTCCTCCCATGGTAGCCCGGCCAGCAGGACCGCGCCCAGATGTAGCGGGAGGAGCCCCTGGTGCGCGACCCTGGAGAGACGAGCCGCACTCCGCTCTCGAGACGCTTCCAGGGGGTCCGATGGGCAAGCCGGACGCAGAGGGTCACGGGCCAGCCGACGGTCTGCCCGGC
Source organism: Micromonospora sp. DT53 (assembly GCF_049841535.1). Classification (NCBI taxonomy): domain Bacteria; kingdom Bacillati; phylum Actinomycetota; class Actinomycetes; order Micromonosporales; family Micromonosporaceae; genus Micromonospora; species Micromonospora sp. DT53. Next base: position 186,728 of record NZ_JBNCKM010000004.1, on the reverse strand, counting down.
CTGCCGCCCGAATGGGGCCGCGTGGTGATTCCCGACGACGCCTCCGCGCTGGCCGCCGAGGCCGCTCAGATCCGCCGTGAGCTGCGCCGGGCCAGCGGCCTCCCGAGCGGCTACCGGGCCCTGGGCCTGCCACTGCTGGTCCTGCTGGTGGCCGTCCTCACCACGCTGGCCGGCCTGCTGGCGGTCACCTGGCCCCGCACCAACCGCGACGCCGACCGGCCGACCCCGGCCCCCTACTCGCCCCCCGCGACCCTCACCGGTCGGGCGCTGCCCGCACTGGACCTGGTCGACGCGGACGACGCACCCGTGCCCCTGCGCGGCCTGCTACCCGCCATGATCATTCTGTTGGACGGCTGCCCCTGCCCGGACCGGGTCGCTGACGCCCTGGCAGCCGCACCCGCCGGCGTCTCCGTGGTCACCGTCACCGGCGGGCGGACGCCAGCAGCCCGGCCCACCATCGAGCGGCAGGCTCGCGCCCTGGCCGACCCCGCCGGAGGCCTGCGGTCGTTCCTGGGCCAGCCGGCCCGCCCCGGCGCCGCGACCGCCCTGCTGGTCGACCGGGCCGGCATCGTGACCCGGGTCCTGCCCGACCTGGGCACCCCCGAGTCGTACCGGAACGACCTGACCGCTCTCGCCGCCTGAGTGGCCCTGCTAGCGAGGGGGCAGCGCGACGAGCTGTGCCTGAATGTCGATGGGCCGGTCGACGGCCGACAGCGACACCCGGAACGGCCCGCTACCGGGCAGCACCTCGGCATGGGCGATCGTGCCGTCGCAGTCGATGCGCGCCGGGCCGTTGATCTTGGCTTCGGTGCTCGTCACCACAAGCGTGCCGGGGCGGGTACACCGGAACTGGAGTAGGTAGCGGGCGCCGTCGTTGCCGGCCCGTCGGGTCACTTCCTGGCCAGGGGCCAGGTCCCGCTGCTCCCGCCAGATCGTCTCCTGGAACACAGGCAGGTCATCCGCGGCGAAGAGCGCCCCGGGATCGCCCTCGATGTCGGTGATCGAGCCCGTTTCCGGGTCGATCACCACCTGCGGCCCGGTGCGCACCCGGAGAACCTCGCCGGTGTTGGGATCGATCCGCACCGTCACCCGCTCATCGGGCTCCGCGGCCGCGAGATCCTGTGCGAGGAGACGTTCCACCGGGGTGCTGACACTCGGCCCGACCGATGGCACCGCCGCCGAAGGGACAGCCGTCCCGGCCGTCGACGCGGGCGCGGCGGACTGCCACCACCAGCCACCGACGGCCAGGACCGCCGCGGCAGCGCCGAACAGCACCACCGAGCGCAGCCGGTCGTCCGAGGTCGCATCCATCCGTCGAGCCTACCGGCCGGAGGTTCAGTCCTGTCGATCGAGCAGGGCGGCGTAGAGGGTGAGCCCGGGGCCGAAGGCCAGCATGACTATGCGTCGAGCCGCCGGTGTCGCACGGGCCAACCGGTCCAGGATCAGCAGCACCGTCGGGGACGAGCAGTTGCCGTGCTCGTCGAGCGTCGCGCGGGACGCCGCCAGCCCCTCCGGGGGCAGCGCCAGCTCCCGCTCGACCACGTTGAGGATCCTCGGCCCACCCGGGTGCACCGCCCAACCGTCCACCTCGGAGTTGGCGATGCCGTGCCGGGCCAACAGGTCGTCGACCAGCTTGCGGACGTGCCTCGACAACACCTGCGGAACCTTCGGCGACAGCCCCATCCGGAACCCCGCGTCGGTGACGTCCCAGGTCATGTGGTCGGCGGTCGAGGTGTCGGTGACGGCGGTGACCTCGCGCACCGCGTACCCCGGGCCGCCCGGCATGACCACGGCGGCGACCGCGGCGTCCGAGAAGAGCGCGTGGGAGACGATCTGCTGGGTGTCCACCCGGGCGCTGGACGGCTGGATGTGCAGGCTTGTCAACTCCGCGCAGAGCAGTAGCGCCGGACGCCCCCGGGCGGTCACGAAGTCACTCGCCGCGCCGAGCCCCGGCAACGCCGCGTAACAGCCCATGTGGCCGATGAACATCCGCTGGGTGTCCGCGGCCATGCCCAGGTCCCGGGCGAGCAGGATGTCCAGCCCCGGGGTGGCGTACCCGGTGCAGGAGCAGACGATGAACAGCCCGATGTCGCCGGCGCTCAGCCCGGCGGCGGTCAAGGCGCGACCCACCGCCTCCTTGCCCAGCGGCAGCGCCTCCACCTGGTAGCGGCGCATCCGACGCTCGGTCGGCCAGTCCGAGACGTCCTCCAGCAGCGGGTTGACCGCGGCCTGCCGTCGCGTCACCCCCGAGTTGGCGAAGATCCGCTCGGCCAACGCCCGGGTGGTGCCGGTGAAGTGCCGGGAGAAGAAGCCCTCCCACAACTCGTCCTGCGAAGCGGACGGCGGCTGCGCTGTCCCGAGCCCCGCGATCACTGGTACGGACACGATCCCCACCTCTCGTCAGATGCTGTCCTCCCCCTGGCCGTCCCACCAGCCACCTCGGCCGGTCCTTCTTCCGTGCGAGCCCGGTGCGGCGGGCTCACCAACGTGGTGCCGATCCGTCACGATCCGGGTCGCCGCCCAACGCGGCGATGCCCAGCCAGTCGGCGCAGACATCCGACGTGGCCGGGTGCAGTGAACCGCAGCGGGCGTCGCGGTAGAGCCGCTCCAACGGATGACCACGGCGGGTCGCCGAGGTGCCCGCCGCCTCCAGCACCGACGCCGCCACCTCGGCGGCCGTGGTGCCGGCGAGCAGCTTCGCCCGCCACACCCAGCGGTTGGTCTCCTCGTCACCGGGAGCCTCGTCCACCCGGCGGGCTGCCTCCGCAACCACCAGCTGCGCGGCGGCCGTCGCCGCGTCCGCCCGCCCCAGTCGAGCCCGCACCGCGGGCAGACCGGCCAGGTTACGGGCGTTGAGGTGCTCGGCCGCCGCGTCGATCGCCGCGCGGGCGACCCCCACGTAGACGGCCGCGTAGCTGGCCACCAGCCAGTGCGGCATCAGCTGGGCGACCACCAGTGCCAGCCCCTCCACCCCACCGAGCAGCCGGTCGGCGGGCACGCTGACGTCCAGGTGCAGGTCGTGGGAGGAGGTGGCGCGCATGCCGAGCGAGTCCCAGGTCGGCTCCACGGTCACCCCGTCGCCGGCGGCCACCAGGAACTGTGAGACCACCGACTGGTCGACCGCGCTACGTGCCGCCACCAGGTAGCCGTCCGCGTGCCCGGCGCCGGAGCAGAAGGTCTTGCTGCCCTTGAGGTGCCAACCCCCGTCGGTCGGCTCGTACGCCGTGGTCAGCTGGGACAACCGCGCGCCCGAGCCACGCTCGCTCATCGCGACCGAATACCAGGCGCCCAGCGCCGCCGCGCTGAGCAGCCGGTCGCGGGCGGCCAGCGCCTCGTCCGACACGCCCAGCGCCTCGGCCAACTCCTCGGTGACCGCGCCCAGCGCGCCGGTCACCGAGGCGTGCATGTTGAACACCAGGGCGGTCGCGCCGTTACCCCGGGCAAGCTCGGTGGCCACCGCGGTGTACTCGGCGAAGGTGGCTCCCAGGCCGCCGAGCGCCCGGGGCACCATCAGCCCGAACAGGCCGGCCTCTCGCAGGTCGGCGAAGTCGTCCACGGGGAAGGAACCGTCCCGGTCGTGCTTCGCCGCCCGCGCGGCGAATCGTGGCGCCAACCGGCGTGCTGCCTCAAGCGCGTGCACAGTCATCTCGCCCCCTCCTCGGCGTTCCCATACCCCGCCACGGCCCGACTATCCTTTGCGGACCCCCCGGCCCTGGTAGAGCACGGCCGTGGATCCGGTCGGCACGATGCGTGGCGCGCGGCCGGCGGGCACCACACCTGCCGTTCGGCTCGCCCGGGAACGGCGCAGCAGCCAGGCGATCATGCCGCCGACCTGTGGACGGATGCCCCGCAGCCGCAGGTCGACACCGTGCCGGGCGCACTCGGCCACCAGGGCCCGCGAGTCCACGAACAACCGTGGATCGTGGATGCCGCGCGGCACCGTCGGCAGCCGCTCGGCGATCCGGACCGCGACGAGCCGGGCCAGCGCCGTGTCGTTCAGAGTGTCCAGCACCAGCACGCCGCCCGGGCGCAGCAACCGACACGCCTCGGCCACCGCGCGCGGCCAGGCCGGCACGTGCTCCAGCAACTCGCCCGCGGAGACCACGTCGGCGCAACCGTCGGGCAGCGGGACCGCGGTGGCGTCGCCCTGGACCACGCGCACCCCGTGCTCGGCCGCCTGGACGAGTGCCGAGCGTGTCAGGTCCACCCCGACGTGGCGGTAGCCCTTGCCGGCGAGGTGCGGCGCGAGCAGGCCGGCGCCGCAGCCCAGGTCGACGAGCAACGCGTCCGGCCGGGTGGCCGGCGGCACCAGCGCCGCACGGGCCTCCGCCAGCCAGTGCAGCATCGCGAACGCCCCGTCCGGCCGCCACCACTCACCGGCCAGATCGTCGTACTGACGCGGATCGTTTCGCGGCAGCACCCTCGGACCGGTGGCCGCCCCGGCCGCAGCCACGTCTCGCATGGAACCGAGCGTGGCACGACTGCTCGGTAACGACCAGACTTCCCTTATGTCGTCGAGGGTGTTAGGGCTGGTCAGAGCAAGCCATCCGGAACCGGCCGCGGCGGTGACCACGGTGGCCGGTCTGCTGGCGTGGGGAGTGGGCCACCGGCCGGCCGGAATCGTCTCGGTGGTGCTCGCCGTGCTGGCCAGTCAGCTCGCCGTCGGCTGGACCAACGACGCGCTCGACGCCGAGCGGGACGCCACTGTGGGGCGTACCGACAAACCGGTCGCCAGTGGCGCGGTCGGTCGACGCGCCACCGCCTGGGCCGCCGCGGCGGCCGCGGCGGCCTGCCCCCTGCTGGCACTGACCACGAACCCGGCGGCGGCGTTCTGGCTGACGCTCGCCCTGGTCTCCGCCCTGCTCTACGACTGGCCGCTCAAGGCCACCGTGTTCTCGGTGCTCCCCTACGCCGTGTCGTTCGGCGCGCTGCCCGCCTTCGTGGTGCTGGCACTGCCCGGTCAGCCGGCCCCGCCGGTCTGGCTGGTGGCGGCGGCGGCCTGCCTCGGCGCCGGCGCGCACTTCGCCAACGTGCTGCCCGACCTGGCCGACGACGCCCGCACCGGCGTGCGCGGCCTGCCCCACCGGCTGGGCGCCGCCGGCAGCCGGGTGGCCGCGGCGGGTCTCCTCCTCGCGGCGACCGCGGCCCTGGTCCTCGGGCCACCCGGGCCGCCGTCGGCGATCGGCTGGGCGGCCGTCGGCACGGCCGCCGTGGTGCCGCCGCTGAGCTGGTACGCCGGGCGCTCGGCGATCCGGGCCGGCCGGCGGCCGGTGGCGGCCTTCCGGGCGGTGATGCTGGTGGCGCTCATCGACGTGGTTCTGCTGGTGGCGAGCGGTCGGGTGGTGTGACCGCCACCCGGGCAGGTGGCATTGCCGGGTCCGCGTGCGGACCTCGATCAGCCCCAACTACCCTGGAGCGCGGTCTGCGCGGGTATGGCCACCGTGCCCGGCGTACGGCCCGGGTGGGGATTGTGACGAGGAGGACCGACGTGACGCGCTCGATCAGGGGATCCCGGCGGGCGGCCCTGTTGCTGTCCGGGATTGCGGCGGCGAGCCTGCTGGCTTCCGGATGCGGCACCGGTCAGATCGCCGAGACCGCGTTGAAGGAGCCGTCGGTCCAGGGCGTCAACCTCACGACCAACAACGGTTCTTTCTCGGTGCGGGGCCTGCTCGTGGACTTCCCGGGCACCGAGGGTTACAAGGCCGGCCAGGACGCCGGGCTCGGCGCGGTGATCTACAACGACTCCAAGGAGACGGTGACGGTCACCGTCACCACGGAGAGCGCCCGCGAGGTGGTGATCAGCGGCGGCTCGGCGAGCCCGTCGCCGTCCGCCTCGGAGTCCGCCTCCGAGAGCCCGTCGCCGTCCGGTTCGGGCAGCCCGTCGAACTCGACGTCCGGATCACCGACCCCGTCGGTGACGCCCTCCGAGACCGGCTCGTCCTCGGCCACCCCGTCCGCCCCGGAGTCGGCGCGGGCGTCCGGTTCGGCCAGCCCCTCCGCCCCGGGCCAGCCGGCGCGGATCGAGCTGGCACCGTTGAGCTACGTCCAGTTCAACTCCGAGGCCACCACGCAGCTCCGGCTGATCGGCCTGACCGAGGCGCTGCGCTCCGGCCAGAACGTCGTCGTGACCTTCGACTTCGGCAACGGCAACACGGTCACCGGGCAGGCCCCCGTCGCGGTGCCGCTCACCCCGGCGGCCCCTCCGTCGCCGATCATCGAGCGCGAGGGCGGCTACGAGGGCAACGAGGGCGGCACGACCCACGAGTGACCCGATCCGCACATCGACGGACGCCCCGGCGTGGTGACCACCACGCCGGGGTGTTTTCGTCGTACGCGAGGGCTAGCGTCCTGATGTGACCACCTCCCGATCGACCCCTCCGCGTGGCGGCACGGCCGGTGCCGCCCGTGGTCGGTCCGCCGCCCGCGAGCCGCGTCCGGCCTACCAGTGCGACGCCTGCGGGCACCAGCCGCCCAAGTGGGTGGGCCGTTGCCCAGAGTGCGGCGAGTGGGGAGCGGTGGTCGAGCACACCGTCACCGGTCCGACCGTGTCCGGTCGGGTGGTCAGTTCCCGGATGCCGTCCGAGCCGGCCCGACCGATCGCCACCATCAGCGCCGCTCCGGCCCGCGCCGTGCCCACCGGGGTGAGCGAGCTCGACCGGGTGCTCGGCGGCGGCCTGGTCCCCGGTGCCGTGGTGCTGCTCGCCGGCGAGCCCGGTGTCGGCAAGTCGACCCTCCTGCTCGATGTGGCGCAGCATTGGGCTGTCGGTGCCGGCAGCCCCTCGCTGGTGGTCAGTGGCGAAGAGTCGGTCAGCCAGGTGCGCCTGCGCGCCGAACGGATGGGCACCTTGCACGAGCAGCTCTACCTCGCCGCGGAGAGCGACCTGGCCTCGGTGCTCGGTCACCTCGACGCGGTCAAGCCGGGTCTGTTGGTGCTCGACTCGGTGCAGACCATCTCGACCACCGGCACCGAGGGGGTGCCCGGTGGGGTGACCCAGGTCCGCGCGGTCACCGCGGCGCTGGTCTCGGTCGCCAAGGAGCGGGGCATCGCGACCGTGCTGGTCGGGCACGTCACCAAGGACGGCCAGGTGGCCGGGCCTCGGGTGCTGGAGCACCTGGTCGACGTGGTGCTGCACTTCGAGGGCGACAAGCACTCGTCGCTGCGCCTGGTGCGCGGCGTGAAGAACAGGTTCGGCGCGGCCGACGAGGTCGGCTGCTTCGAGATGCACGAGGGCGGCATCAGCAGCCTGGCCGACCCGTCCGGGCTGTTCCTGACCCGCTACGCGGAGCCGGTCCCGGGCACCTGCGTGACAGTGGCCATGGAGGGGCGGCGGGCCCTGGTCACCGAGGTGCAGGCTCTGATCGGCGCAACCGTGGCGGGGTCTCCCCGACGCACCGTCTCCGGCCTCGACTCGGCGCGCCTGGCGATGGTGCTCGCGGTGCTGCAACGGCGCACCGAGCGGCTGACCCTGCACGACCGGGAGGTCTTCGCCGCCACCGTGGGCGGGATCCGGGTGGTGGAGCCGGCCGCCGACCTGGCGGTCGCCCTGGCGGTCGCCTCCGGCGGGCTCAACCTGGCGATCGCGCCGCACCTGGTGGCGATCGGTGAGGTGGGGCTGACCGGCGAGGTGCGTCGGGTCGGGGCGGTGCCGCGCCGGCTGGCCGAGGCGGCCCGACTCGGGTTCAAAATGGCCCTGGTGCCGCCCGGCTGCGGCCCGGCCAGCACCGGCGCCGGCCCCGAGCAGATGCGGGTGACCGAGGTCACCGACGTCCGTGCGGCGCTGCACCACGCGGCCCGTGCGTCCGCCGAATGACCCACCGTGCCGACGAGGGCGGCGAAACCGGACAGCGCGCCGCAAGCGGGAAACCGGGAAGAGGTCGGCATCGTGACACATCACAGTAACCACGACAGCACCCACCGCACGGCAGTCCGTAGACTGTGCCCGTGCCGATCGACCGCGATACCACCAAGCCAGCCGGCGCGCCGCCCCAGGCCCGCACCGGCGCCGTGGGCTCGCCCGCCCGCCCGATCAGCGTGAGCGTGACTGCGGGAGCCACCGGGAGTGCCGGAGATCCGCTGCGGGCGAATCTCGCCCTGATGGCCCCGGGCACCGCCCTGCGCGACGGTCTGGAGCGCATCCTGCGGGGTCGCACGGGTGCGCTCATCGTGCTCGGCTACGACAAGGTGGTCGAGGGATTGTGCACCGGCGGTTTCCCGCTGGATGTGGAGTTCTCCGCGACCCGGGTGCGCGAGCTGTGCAAGATGGACGGCGCTGTGGTGCTCTCCAGCGACGGCACCAGGATCGTCCGGGCGGCCGTGCACCTGATGCCCGACCCGTCCATCCCGACCGAAGAGTCCGGCACCCGGCACCGCACCGCCGAGCGGGTGGCCCGCCAGACCGGCTACCCGGTCATCTCGGTCAGCCAGTCCATGCGGATCATCAGCCTCTACGTCAACGGCCAACGGCACGTGCTCGACGACTCCGCGGCAATCCTCTCCCGGGCCAACCAGGCGCTGGCCACCCTGGAGCGCTACAAGCTCCGGCTGGACGAGGTCTCCGGCACGCTCTCCGCCCTGGAGATCGAGGATCTGGTCACCGTGCGGGACGCGGTGGCCGTGGTGCAGCGACTGGAGATGGTTCGCCGGATCGCCGACGAGATCGCCGGTTACGTGGTGGAGCTGGGCACCGACGGCCGACTGCTCGCCCTGCAACTCGACGAGCTGATGGCCGGGGTGGACGCCGACCGGACCCTTGTCATCCGGGACTACCTCCCCGTCGGTCGCAAGTCGCGCACCCTCGACGAGGCTCTCGTCGAACTGGACCTGCTCGGTGCCACCGAGCTGATCGACCTGGTGTCGGTGGCCAAGGCGATCGGCTACCCGGCGGCGTCCGACGCCCTCGACGCCGCGGTCAGTCCGCGCGGCTTCCGACTGCTGGCCAAGGTGCCCCGGCTACCGGTGGCGGTGGTCGACCGCCTGGTGCTGCACTTCGGCAGCCTCCAGCGCCTGCTCGGCGCGACCGTGGAGGACCTGCAGGCCGTCGAAGGGGTCGGCGACGCCCGGGCCCGCGGCGTCCGTGAGGGGCTGTCCCGGCTCGCCGAGGCATCCATCCTGGAACGCTACGTCTGACCCGGCTCAGCCGGTGACGGTCAGCTTCACCGGGTCGCTGAGCTTTGTGCCGACCCGAGCGAACACCTGGTACGACCCGACCGGCGGGAACGGCCCGCCGGCCAACGCACCGTCGCAGCGGCTGGTGTCGCGCCCGTTCCACGGCACTTCGTAGGAGCGCTCGAAGTTCGGCGTGAAGGTCTGCACGTCCGAGCCCGTGACCTTGCCGCAGGTGTCCGACGACCAGACCTTCTCGGCACCGGACTTGATGAAGATCTCCTGAAGGTCGGCGCCGACGTTGCGGCTGCACGTCCGATCGGACGTGTTCTTGATCTTCAGTTGCAGCTGCGCCACCGTGCCTCGCTGGACCGAGGTCGGAGCCGCCGACGAGACCACGCTGATCTCCTCGTTGGTGCAGGTGCCGTCGTCCTCCGAACCGGCCGCCGCACCCAGCGGCGGTGTGTTGCTGGTGATCGCCGGGCTCGGAGTCGACGCACCCGCACCCGCATCAGCGGACGATGACGGGCCCCCGGTCTCCGGTGTCAGCACCGGCCCGCCGGGCCCGGACGTCCCGGAGGACGTGGCCGACGGCGAACTTCCCGCCTTCGGCTCCTGACCGCCGGAACGATCCGAACCGGTGCAGGAGTAGAGCAGGACAATCAGGAACAGAAACCCCGCTCCGAGTACGACGACGCGACGCCGCCAGTACACGGCGGGTGGCAGGGGGCCGACCGTCAGACGCATGATGCCCTCCACCGTAGCCGCGCCGTACCCGGCAGTGCGGCGCGACGCGCCGGAGCCACTCCGGGGCACTCGCCACAACCTCCACTGAGGACGGACGGCACGCCGGCCGGGCAGCCGATCACAGGTAGACCTTGCGCTGATAGACCGCGTGCGCGCCGGCCACCCGGTCCAGGAAGAGTAGCCCCGCGCAGTGGTCGATCTCGTGCTGCAACGCCCGGGCCTCGAAGCCGTCGCTCACCAGCCGGACCGGCGCGCCGCTGCCTGGCAGGTCACCCTCCACCACTAACCGGCTGGCCCGCTTCACGTCGCCGGTCAGGTCCGGCACCGACATGCAGCCCTCCCGGCCCGGCTTCCACCGCGTCGCCTCGACCACGCGCGCATTGCACAGCACGAAGGTGCCGTGCACCGTCACCGCCTTCGGATGCCCGGTCACGTCAACGGCGAAGACCCGAGCGCCCACCCCGATCTGCGGCGCGGCCAGCCCGACGCAGCCCGGCGAGACCCTCATCGTGGCGATCAGGTCGGCCGCGAGTTGGACCGTCTCCTTCGCCGTGGGATCGACATCGGCAGCGGCCCGACTCAGCACCGGATGCGGGGCGGACACCACCGCCCGCACCTCGCCCGACACGTCCAGCGACTCCGGTGTCCAGTCCCCCAGACCGACGTCCGGGCCACGCTCCTCGCCGGCCGGGCCACGCTCCTCACCGGCCGGGCCACGCTCCTCGCCGGTCACAACAGGTCCAGGTCCGCCGGCCGGAGGGTGACCTCCACGCCCAGCTCGGCAGCCGTCCGGTGCAGCCGGTCGATCACAGTGTCCGCCACACCGGCCGGCAACTCGACCTCCGCCAAGACCACGTAGAGCGCACCGGTCAACCGGGTACTCAGGTCGGTGACATTCCCACCGGCATCCACAAGCACCCGCGTCATCGCCGCGACGATCCCCATCCGGTCCGAACCGTGCACCGCCATCACGTACGGCTCACCCACCGGAGGCACATCGCCGTCCGGGGTGACCGCGCGTACCGTCGCCAGCAGCTGGCCCCCGGCGGCCAGCGGCGCCAGTGCGGCCTCGACCTCGGCGGCGGCCGGACCGGTGCAGATGAGGGTCATCGCGAAGTGCCCCCGCAGCCGCGTCATCGTGCTGTCGGTGAGGTTCGCGCCCAGTCCGGCCAGCACCTCCGCGACGTCGGCCACGATGCCCGGCCGGTCCCGACCGATGACGGTGATCGCGAGCTCGTTCATCCGCGCATTCTCCCCCGTCCGCCGAACGACGACGTGGCACCCCGCCCGAGCCGCCCACCCAACGGGAACGCCGGGCGTGACATCATCGACGACGCCATGACTCAACCCGACTTCGCCACCCTGGTCAGCCGGTGGTTCCAGCAGCACGCTCGTGACCTGCCGTGGCGCGAGCCCGGGGTCACCCCGTGGGCCATCCTGGTCAGTGAGGTCATGCTCCAGCAGACACCAGTGGTCCGGGTGGTGCCGGCCTGGCAGGCATGGCTGGCCCGCTGGCCGGAGCCGGCCGCGTTGGCGGCGGACACCCCCGCCGAGGCGATCCGGATGTGGGGACGCCTCGGCTACCCCCGTCGGGCCGTCCGGCTACGCGAATGCGCGGTCGCGATCGTCGAACGGCACGGCGGCCAGGTGCCTGACCGGCTGGAGCAACTGCTGGCACTGCCCGGCGTCGGCACCTACACGGCGCGGGCGGTGGCCGCCTTCGCGTACGGGCAGCGGCACCCGGTGGTCGACACCAACGTACGCCGGGTCGTGTGCCGGGCGGTGGCCGGCGAACCGGACGCCGGGCCCGTCACCCGACCAGCCGACCTGGTCGCCACCGAAGAGCTACTTCCGACTGAACCGGCCGCGGCGGCGCTGGCCAGCGCGGCGTTCATGGAACTGGGCGCGGTGATCTGCACAGCTCGGTCACCGCGCTGCACGGCCTGCCCCGTCGAGTCGGTCTGCGCGTGGCGGGCGTCCGGCCAGGAGGCACCCGCCGGGCCCACCCGCCGGCCCCAGCGGTACGCGGGCACCGACCGACAGGTACGCGGCCTGCTGCTCGGAGTGCTCCGGGACAGCACCGGGCCGGTCCCGCACCAGCGACTGGACCAGGTCTGGACCGACGACGTGCAACGCGCCCGCGCCCTCGCCGGCCTCGTGCAGGACGGGCTTGTCGAACCCGCCGGCGCCGACGCCTTCCGCCTGGTCGGTGACGGCCCGTCCCTCCCCACCGCCGACCTCACCACCTGACCCGCCGCCCCACACCGCCGTACGCGCCGCGCACCCGTACGCGCCCGCCGTGCACCCGTACGCGCCGTGCACCCGTGCGCGCACGGGTGCACGTCACCCCAAGATCGTGCTCGATCCTGGATGTAGTGGTGTCGGGCGCACCGGATGCCACTACATCCAGGATGCTGCGCGATGTTGCCGACGGAGGCCCCCACCGGGAGCAAGGCCAGCGCCGAACTCGCTCCTACGCCAGACAACATCGGGGAAAGTGCTGCCTCCGGACGCCGCGAGGCAGCACTTTCCCCGATGTTGGGCGGATCTTGCCGGGTGTGGCGGCGGCTGTGAGCTGTGGGGGTGCAAGAAGGCGGGGCCCCGACGGCTTGCGCCACCGGGACCCCGCCCCTTGCTGGTTGTGTTACTCGTCCACGCCTGCGGCGGCGGTGCCAGCGGCGGTGCCCCCGAGGTCGGCCGGGACGGCGTCCGGAACTTCGACCGGCTTGTCCGAGCCCCGGAAGACGAGCTTGGACTTGTCGATGTCGTCCGGGTCGCCCTCGCAGTCGACCACAACGATCTGACCCGGGGTCAGCTCGTTGAACAGGATTCGCTCGGAGAGGTTGTCCTCGATGTCGCGCTGGATCGTGCGACGAAGCGGACGGGCACCGAGCACCGGGTCGAAGCCCTTCGCGGCCAGGTACTTCTTGGCGTTGTCGGTCAGCTCCAGACCCATGTCCTTGTTGCGCAGCTGGCCCTCGATCCGCTGGATCATGATGTCCACGATCGAGAGGATCTCGGTCTGGCGCAGCTGGTGGAAGACGATGGTGTCGTCGATCCGGTTGAGGAACTCAGGCCGGAAGTGCTGCTTGAGCTCGTCGTTGACCTTCTGCTTCATCCGGTCGTAGTTGGACTCGGAGTCCTCCGACTGCTGGAAGCCCAGCGACACCGCCTTGGCGACGTCACGGGTGCCCAGGTTGGTGGTCAGGATGATGACCGTGTTCTTGAAGTCCACGATTCGACCCTGACCGTCGGTGAGCCGACCGTCTTCGAGGATCTGCAGGAGCGTGTTGAACACGTCCGGGTGGGCCTTCTCGATCTCGTCGAAGAGGACCACCGAGAACGGCCGACGCCGCACCTTCTCGGTCAGCTGCCCACCCTCGTCGTAGCCGACGTAGCCGGGAGGGGCACCCACGAGCCGGGAGACCGTGTAACGGTCGTGGAACTCGGACATGTCCAGCTGGATGAGGGAGTCCTCGCTGCCGAAGAGGAACTCGGCGAGCGCCTTGGACAGCTCGGTCTTACCCACACCGGACGGGCCGGCGAAGATGAACGAGCCCGACGGGCGCTTCGGGTCCTTCAGGCCGGCCCGGGTACGCCGGATCGCCTTCGAGACCGCCTTGACCGCGTCCTCCTGGCCGATGACGCGCTTGTGCAGCTCGTCCTCCATGCGCAGCAGGCGCGAGGTCTCCTCCTCGGTCAGCTTGTAGACCGGGATGCCGGTCCAGTTGCCGAGCACCTCGGCGATCTGCTCGTCGTCAACCTCGCTGACGACGTCCAGGTCACCGGCCTTCCACTCCTTCTCCCGCTGAGCCTTCTGGCCGAGGAGCTGCTTCTCCTTGTCGCGCAGCTGGGCGGCACGCTCGAAGTCCTGAGCGTCGATCGCGGACTCCTTGTCGCGACGCACCTGGGCGATGCGCTCGTCGAAGTCACGCAGGTCTGGCGGCGCGGTCATCCGACGGATCCGCATCCGGGCACCGGCCTCGTCGATCAGGTCGATCGCCTTGTCCGGCAGGAAGCGGTCGGAGATGTACCTATCGGCCAGAGTTGCGGCAGCCACCAGGGCTGCGTCCGTGATCGAGACGCGGTGGTGAGCCTCGTAGCGGTCGCGCAGGCCCTTGAGGATCTCGATGGTGTGGGCCAGCGACGGCTCACCCACCTGGATCGGCTGGAAGCGGCGCTCGAGAGCGGCGTCCTTCTCCAGGTGCTTGCGGTACTCGTCGAGCGTGGTGGCACCGATGGTCTGCAGCTCACCACGGGCCAGCATCGGCTTGAGGATGCTCGCGGCGTCGATCGCGCCCTCGGCGGCACCCGCACCCACCAGGGTGTGGATCTCGTCGATGAACAGGATGATGTCGCCGCGGGTGCGGATCTCCTTGAGCACCTTCTTGAGGCGCTCCTCGAAGTCACCGCGGTAGCGGGAACCGGCGACGAGCGCGCCCAGGTCGAGCGTGTAGAGCTGCTTGTCCTTGAGGGTCTCGGGCACCTCGCCCTTGATGATCTTCTGGGACAGGCCCTCGACCACGGCGGTCTTGCCGACGCCGGGCTCACCGATCAGGACCGGGTTGTTCTTGGTACGGCGGGAGAGCACCTGCATGACCCGCTCGATTTCCTTCTCGCGCCCGATGACCGGGTCGAGCTTGCCCTCGCGGGCGGCCTGAGTCAGGTTGCGGCCGAACTGGTCCAGCACCAGGCTGGTCGACGGCGCGGCCTCACCCGGCGCGGCGCCCGCCGCGGCAGGCTCCTTGCCCTGGTAGCCGGAGAGCAGCTGGATCACCTGCTGGCGGACCCGGTTGAGGTCGGCGCCGAGCTTGACCAGCACCTGGGCGGCGACGCCCTCGCCCTCACGGATCAGCCCGAGCAGGATGTGCTCCGTGCCGATGTAGTTGTGGCCGAGCTGCAGCGCCTCGCGCAGCGACAGCTCCAGCACCTTCTTGGCCCGCGGCGTGAACGGGATGTGCCCGCTCGGCGCCTGCTGGCCCTGGCCGATGATCTCCTCGACCTGCTGACGGACGCCCTCCAGGGAGATGCCGAGGCTCTCCAGGGCCTTTGCCGCGACGCCTTCACCTTCGTGGATCAGGCCCAGCAGGATGTGTTCCGTACCGATGTAGTTGTGGTTGAGCATCCGGGCCTCTTCTTGGGCCAGGACGACAACCCGTCGCGCTCGGTCGGTGAACCGCTCGAACATGCCCTCGTGCTCCTCACGTGCCGTGCGCCTTGATGGTCAAGATCTTGGCGGGGCCGGTGCACGAACGTCCAGGACGGGCGTCCGTGCCTCCTTACTCTATCGTCGCTGACCGACTCAGCTGAGGTCGTGTGTCTCTGCTCTGGGTCGGTTGCACGTCGTTTTGAACAACCGTCCGCGCTCAGGAGCTGTTCCGGTAGCCCTGTCGCTACGCGCAGAGCGAAATCCGACTGGCTCGACGGAAGCCCGATCCGGGGTCCGGAAGCGCTCCGGGAGGCCCCGGGGGGCCGGATCGGCCGTCGCGACGAGCGCCGCGCGCGGCCCTGGGGGAGGTTGTCCACAGGCTGTGGATAGTTGTTCCACTGGTTGTGGACAACGTCGGTCGGCCCGGAATGCTTCCCGGCCCGCAACGGACCCAACGACGCCCCCGCGAACGGGCACGGCGCCGCCGACCCGAACCGGGCCACGCCGACCCTCAGCGGATACGGCGACGCCGGCCCGGAGGAGTCCTCCGGCCCGGCGTCGGTGTCGCCCGCGGTGGCAGCTGGCCACCAAACAGCTGACGGATCAGCGCTTCGCGTGGAACTCGTCCACGATCTCCTGGGGGATTCGACCCCGGTCCGAGATGTCCTTGCCGGCCTTCTTGGCCCACTCCCGGATCGCCTTGTTCTGTTCCCGATCGGCAGTCGCGCCACCCCGACCGCGGGCAGCCCGCCCGCCGATCACCACGCCACCCCGGCCGACCTTCGTGCCGGCACCGACGTACGAGGCAAATGCATCGCGCAATTTCGCGGCGTTGGCGCTCGACAGGTCGATCTCGTACTGAACGCCGTCGAGGGCGAACTTGACGGTCTCGTCCGCGTCCCCGCCGTCCAGGTCATCGACCAGCTTGTGAATGATCTGCTTGGCCACGTCCCACATTCCTTTCGAGCAGGGTGCTCCTGCTAACAGGAGCACAATAACCCGCGCGCCGCTCGCCGCGTCAATAGGACCCGGTTACGACTCGGCGTGCACCTGGGCGGGACTACTCCGGGCGGACCAACGGGAAGAGGATCGTTTCCCGAATTCCGAGCCCGGTCAGGGCCATCAACAGCCTGTCGATTCCCATTCCCATACCGCCGGCCGGCGGCATTCCATACTCCATCGCCCGGAGGAAGTCCTCGTCGAGACGCATCGCCTCGTCGTCGCCACGGGCGGCCAACTGCGCCTGGGCGACCAGCCGTTCCCGCTGCACGATCGGGTCGACCAGCTCGGAGTACCCGGTGCCCAGCTCGAAACCGAGCACGTAGAGGTCCCACTTCTCGGCCAGCCCCGGCTCAGTGCGGTGGCCCCGGGTGAGCGGGCTCGTCTCCTCCGGGTAGTCCCGTACGAAGGTGGGCGCCTCCAGGCCGGGAACGACCAGTTCCTCGAACAACTCCTCGGCCAGCTTGCCCGGGCCCCACTTCGGGTCCACGTCCAATCCCACCTTGTCCGCGTACTCCACCAGGCGGGAGCGTTCGGTGCGGACCGTGACCTCCTCACCGAGCGCTTCGGAAAGCACACCGAAGAGTGTCACCGACCGCCACTCACCACCCAGGTCGAACTCCCGTCCGTCGGCGTGGGTCACCACCATCGAACCGCTGACCGCGATCGCCGCCTGTTGCACGAGATTACGGGTCAGCTCGCCGATCGTGTCGTAGTCGCCGTACGCCTGGTACGTCTCCAGCATCGCGAACTCCGGCGAGTGCGAAGAGTCGACACCCTCATTACGGAAGTTGCGGTTGATCTCGAAGACGCGGTCGACGCCGCCGACGACCGCGCGCTTGAGAAACAGTTCCGGAGCGATTCGCAGATACAGATCGGTGTTCAACGCATTGCTGTGGGTCACGAACGGTCGGGCTGTCGCGCCTCCATGCAGCAGTTGCAACATCGGCGTTTCCACCTCGATGAAGCCCTGCCCGTGCAGTGAATCGCGCAGACTGCGTACCGCGGCGGCCCGGGTACGAACCATCTCCCGCGCCTGCGGCCGGACAATCAGGTCGACGTAACGCTGCCGGACGCGCGCCTCCTCGGAGAGGGGCTTGTGGGCCACCGGCAACGGTCGCAGCGCCTTGGCGGTCATCTCCCACTGCTGGGCCAACACCGACAACTCTCCCCGACGGCTGGTGATCACCTCACCGGTGACGCCGACGTGGTCGCCGAGGTCGACGAGACGCTTCCACGCCTCCAGCCGCTCCGGCCCGACCCGGTCCAGGGAGAGCATCGCCTGCAACTCGGTGCCGTCGCCGTCGCGCAGGGTCGCGAAGCAGAGCTTGCCCGTGTTGCGTACGAAGATCACCCGGCCGGTGACCGCGACCTGGTCGCCTGTCGCGGTGTCGGTCGGCAGGTCGGCGTAGCCCGCCCGGACCTGCGCCAGGGTGGCGGTGCGGGGGAAGCCGACCGGGTAGGGCTCGACGCCCTCGGCGAGCATCCGGTCCCGCTTCTCCCGGCGGACCTTCATCTGCTCGGGAAGGTCGTCGGCGGGGTCCACTGGCACGGGGTTCTGCTCGCTCACGGCACGCTTCCTCGTCACGGAGATACAGGGGGTCAGGCCCGAGCGTACTCAAGCGGCCCGGAGGCTGTTACCGGATAACCTGCCCGTCATGGTCGATCACACTCATGCCCTGTCGTTCGGTGCCGCCGCGAGTGATTACGACCGTTTTCGACCACGTTATCCCGAGGTCGCCGTTCGTTGGGCGCTCGACGGGCTGAGCGAGGCCCGGGTGGTCGATCTCGCGGCGGGCACCGGCATCCTGAGCCGCGCCGTGCTGGCCCTGGGCCACGAGGTCGTACCGGTGGAGCCCGATCCGGGGATGCGGGCGCAGCTCGCCGTCAGCACCCCGGGCACGACGGCGCTGGCGGGCAGCGCCGAGGCCGTGCCCCTGCCCGACTCGACGGCGGACGCGGTGCTGGCGGGCACGGCGTACCACTGGTTCGACCGGGAGCCCGCGCACGCCGAGATCGCCCGGGTGCTCCGCCCCGGTGGCACCTTCGCCCCGGTCTGGAACATCCGGGACGACAGCGTCGACTGGGTGGCCGAACTGAGCCGTATCGCCCACCTCGGGGACAAGTCGAGCAAGGTGGTCGTCGGCGAGTACCCCGGCTTCGGCCCCGCGTTCGACGCCATCGAGCAGCGGGAGTTCAGGCACCGCACCACGCTCACGCCGGACGAGCTGCTCGGCATGGTCCGCACCCGCTCGTACTGGCTGACCGCCTCCAGCGACGATCAGCGGCGGGTCGAGCGGGAACTGACCGACCTGCTGAACACCCACCCGGCCCTGGTCGGCCGGGACAGCATCGAGCTGCCGTACCGGACGCTGGTGCTGCGCGCCCGGCGACGGCACTGAGGCCGACCCGCACCGAGGCGTCACAGGTTGCGGTCGTAGACCATCCGCAGGCCGATCAGCGTGATCATCGGCTCGTGGTGGGTGATGCTGCGACACTCGTTGATCACCAGCGAGGCGAGGCCGCCGGTGGCGATCACCGCCCGCACCTCGCCCAACTCCTCGGTCATCCGCTCGACGATCCGGTCCACCTGCCCGGCGAAGCCGAAGTACAGGCCGGCCTGGAGGCACTCCACGGTGTTCTTGCCGATCACCGAGCGGGGCTTGGTGGCCTCGACCTTGCGCAGCTGCGCGGCCCGGGCGGCCAGCGCGTCGAAGGAGATCTCGATGCCCGGGGCGAACGCCCCGCCCAGGAACTCGCCGCGCTCGCTGATCACGTCGAAGTTGGTGGTGGTGCCGAAGTCCACAACGATCGACGGGCCGCCGTAGAGGGTGTACGCGGCCAGGGTGTTCACCACCCGGTCGGCGCCGACCTCCTTCGGGTTGTCGATCGCCAACTGCACCCCGGTCCGCACTCCCGGCTCGACCACGACGCTCGGCAGGTCGGCGTAGTAACGGCTCAGCATGGTGCGCAGCGACCGCAGAGCGGCCGGCACCGTGGAGCAGGCGGCCACACCGGTGATCTCGACGTTGTCCCCGGCGAGTAGACCCCGGAACATCAGGCCCAGCTCGTCGGCCGTCGAGCGGGCGTCGGTCTTGATCCGCCAGGAGTGCACCAGCTTGTCGCCGTCGAAGGTCGCCAGCACGGTGTTTGTGTTTCCGATGTCGATGCAGAGCAGCACGCACGCAGCCTAGACAACTAGTCGGTGCGCAGGTCCAGCGCGATGTCCAGGATCGGCGACGAGTGCGTCAACGCGCCCACCGAGAGGAAGTCCACGCCGGTGGCCGCGTACCGGCCGGCGACCTCCAGGGTCAGCCCACCGGTCGCCTCCAACTCCGCCCGGTCACCCACCGCGGCCACCGCCTCGGCCAGCACCTCCGGCGTCATGTTGTCGCAGAGCAGGAAGTCCGCCCCGGCCTCCACCGCCTCCACCGCCTCGTCGACAGTGGTCACCTCGACCTGAACAGGCACGTCCGGGAACGTCTCCCGGACCCTCCGGTAGGCCGCCGTGATCCCCCCGGCCGCCAACTTGTGGTTGTCCTTGATCATGGCCACGTCGTAGAGGCCCATCCGCTTGTTGGTGCCCCCGCCGGCCCGCACCGCGTACTTCTCCAGCGCCCGCAGGCCCGGCGTCGTCTTGCGGGTGTCCAGCACCATCGCCTTCGTGCCGGCCAGCGCGTCCGCCCAGGCGCGGGTGTGGGTGGCCACACCGGACATCCGGCAGAGCAGGTTGAGCGCCGTCCGCTCGGCCGTCAGCAGCAGCCGGGTCGGGCCGGTCACCGTCGCCAACACCTCACCGCGGGCCACCCGCTCGCCGTCGCGGGCCAGCACCGACACCTCGACGGTACGACCGAAGCCCGTCACCTCGCCCACCAGCTCGAACACGGCGGCGGCCACCGCCATGCCGGCCAACACCCCGTCCGCGCGGGCCACCAGGTCGGCGGTGTCGGTCTGCTCCGCCGGGATGGTGGCCACGCTCGTGACGTCCAGGAATTCCGGGCCCAGATCCTCGACGAGCGCGCCCTCGATGACCTGCCGTACGTGCGCCGGATCCAACCCGGCCGCCCGCAACGCCATCTCCGTCGACTCCGCCATCGTCGCCTCCTTCGTTCCCGACTCCGGGGCTCGCAAGATCGGCTCACTCCTCGCGCTCACTGGGCCATCTCCCACTGTTGCGTCACCCGGCCCTGCGCCCCAACCGCCCCGACCAGATGGCCCAGCCACCGCTCGTCGACCGTCGGGAAGTCCTCCCGCCAGTGGCAGCCCCGGGTCTCACCACGGGCGTACGCGGCCGCGACAAGCGTCGACGCCACGGTGAGCAGGTTCGTCGCCTCCCAGTCGGCGGTCCGCGGCCGGCCCCGGGAACCGCCCAGCTCGGTCAACGTCCCGGCCGCCTCGGCCAGCGTTGCCGCGGATCGGAGCACCCCGGCCCCCCGGGTCATCGCCCGTTGCAGGGTCGGCGTCACCTCCGCCGGCAGCACCCAACCGGTACCCCCACGCCAGGCGCCGGTGTCCGCCGGCTGGGCCTGCTCGGGCAGGCCGGCCGCGATGTCCTCGGCGATCCGCCGGGAGAAGACCAGACCCTCCAGCAACGAGTTGCTGGCCAGCCGGTTCGCGCCGTGCACGCCCGTGCAGGCCACCTCACCGCAGGCGTACAGGCCGGGGATGGAGGTGCGGCCGCGCAGATCGGTCCGGACCCCGCCGGAGGCGTAGTGGGCGGCCGGCGCCACCGGAATCAGATCGGTCGCCGGGTCCACGCCGATCGCCAGGCAGGACGCCACGATGGTGGGGAACCGACCGGCCAGGAAGTCGCCGCCCAGGTGCCGTGCGTCGAGGAAGACGTGGTCCGCGCCGGTGGTCAGCAGCACCCGGTGGATGCCCTTGGCCACCACGTCCCGGGGTGCCAGCTCGGCCAACTCGTGCTGGCCCACCATGAACCTCTTGCCGTCCGCGTCCACCAGGTACGCGCCCTCGCCGCGCAAAGCCTCCGAGACCAGCGGCTGCTGCGCGTGCCCCGCCCCGGGCACTCCCGCGCCGGACGGGGTGAGCAGGGCGGTCGGGTGGAACTGGACGAACTCCACGTCGGTCACCGCCGCGCCGGCCCGCAGCGCCAGCGCCACCCCGTCCCCGGTGGAGACCGCCGGGTTGGTGGTGGCCGAGAAGATCTGCCCCATGCCGCCGGTGGCGAGCACCACGGCACGGGCCAGCAGCGCGCCGACGCCGTCCTCGCTGCCCTCGCCCAACACGTGCAGGGTGATCCCGCAGGCCGGGCCGAGGCCATCCGGGCCGTCACCGGGCGCGCGCAGCAGATCCAGTACGAGAGCGTGCTCGACCAGCCGGATCCACGGGTCGCGCTGCACGGCGGCGTGCAGGGCCCGCTGCACCTCCGCGCCGGTGGCGTCCCCGCCAGCGTGCACGATCCGGTCCGCCCGGTGCCCGCCCTCGCGGGTCAGCATCAGCGAGCCGTCCAGGTGACGATCGAACTCGGCGCCGATCCGGATCAGCTCACGGAGCCGGGCCGGGCCCTCCTCGACAAGCACCCGGACCGCCGCCGGGTCGCACAGCCCGACCCCGGCGACCTCGGTGTCCCGGGCATGCGCCGCCGGGGTGTCGGCCGGGTCGAGCACGGCGGCGATGCCGCCCTGCGCCCACCGGGTCGAGCCGTCGTCGATGTTGACCTTGGTGACCACCGTGACGTGCAGACCCGCCTCACGCAGGTGCAGCGCCGCGGTCAACCCGGCCACACCGGAACCCACCACGATCACGTCAGTGGTCTCCACCCAGCCGGGCGCGGGCGCGGCCAGCAGCGCGGGCAGGGCAGGCAGGTCGACGGTCGGTAGGTCCATCCCCCCAGTCAACCCGAACCATCCTCGCCCCGGGCGGCGGGGGCGGGACGAGTGTTTTGGGCGACCCCGTCCGGCGCGCGCCGCGCCGAGGCGAACCGTCCGGCCGTGGTCACTTCGTCCGGACCGGGAGACCAGCCGGGCCCGCGCCCCTCAGCGAGGCGGTCACCGTACGCTCGCTGAGCCACAGATAGCAGCGGACGCCCCGATCACCGACCTTCCACCGCCCCGCCCCCGGCGGCCGGACCACCACACCGCTGCGGAAGCGCAGCCTGGCGTCGTCCGGCACACCCGTGTACCGGGCGAGGGCGCTGCGACAGCCCGCGTAGAGCGGCGCCCAGTCCGCGTCCCGGGTGGGGTACGCCACGTCCGGCGCGCGCCACACCCCGACGAACTCGGCGTCGTGCTGTTTGCCGCACTCCACCGGAAGCAGCGTCTGCACACCCCGGCCGGCGCCACCGCGGGTCTGCTGGCAACCGAGGCGCAGCCCGGTGGGCCCCTTCAACGCGTCCCGCAGACTGCCCGAACGGA
This sequence comes from Micromonospora sp. DT53, assembly GCF_049841535.1. Lineage (NCBI taxonomy): Bacteria > Bacillati > Actinomycetota > Actinomycetes > Micromonosporales > Micromonosporaceae > Micromonospora > Micromonospora sp. DT53. The sequence goes on along the minus strand of NZ_JBNCKM010000004.1, from coordinate 164,356 downwards.
CCACCACGGTGGCCGCCGCCTCGACAGTGGTCAGCTCGGTGAGGTCGCAGCGGAACCATCGGGAACCCGCCGCCCAGCCCGGCCCGTTGGGCAGCGCCACCGACAGCCGCAGCCGGCCGGACCGCCAGTCGTCACCCACGTAGCCGGTCGCCCGGGTGTCGCACTCGGCGAACGCCCCCCGCAACTCGACCGAACCGCCCGCCGGAGCTGTCGCCCGCTCGACCGGGAACGCACCTACATGGACGGTCTCCAGTCGGTGCGGGCCGGCGCAGTCCACCGGCTCATAGCCGGCCAGGCTGACCAGATCGGTGAAGTCGGCGGCGTGACACACACCGGCGGCCGGGGTGAACGCCGACGGCGTCGGCAACGCCGCCCAGTCGTCGGTCAGATCACCGTCCAGACCGCCGGACCCGGCACAGCCCACCAGCAGCACTGCCGTGGCAACAGCGGCGAACAGCGTCGTCATCGCACTGCGCATAGCGGCCTCCCCCAGCCACCGGCCAGCTTCCGCCAGCGCGCACAGGGTAACCGGAAATGACCTTCCGGTGACAGACCGGAATCGCGGTACGCGGGATCAGACTCCGGACACGGCCAACGGACTGGGCACCGGGTTTCCAGCCGTGCCGGGCGCCGCCGCAGCCGGATCCGCGCCCAACTCGATCACCCGGTTGTCGGCGTCGACGTGCACGACCCGTGGCCGGTAGGACCGCGCCTCGGCGTCGTCCATCTGGCCGTACGAGATGAGGATGACCAGGTCACCGGGGTGCACCAGGTGCGCGGCGGCACCGTTGATGCCGATCACGCCGCTGCCCCGCTCGCCCGGGATCACGTACGTCTCCAGCCGGGCGCCATTGGTGATGTCCACGATCGCCACCTGCTCGCCGGGGAGCAGGTCGGCGGCGTCGAGCAGGTCCTCGTCCACAGTCACCGAACCGACGTAGTGCAGGTCGGCCTGGGTCACCGTGGCTCGGTGGATCTTCGACTTGAGCATGGTCCGCAACATCGGGGTGGCCTTTCGCGGGAATGGTGGAGGGTGGCGTACGGCCAGGTCAGGCGCGCGGGGCGAGGTGGATCGCCGCGTTGTCGATCAACCGGGTGGCGCCCACCCACGCGGCGATCACCAGCCGGCCCGGCCCGGACACCGGCCCCGGTTCCAACTCGGGATCGGTGAGCACCAGGTAGTCGAGGCGGGCACCGGGCGCACCGGCGCCGAACGCGGCGTGCGCGGCGGTCAGCACCGCCCCCGCGTCCAGACCGTCGTCGGCGGCCCGCGCACCGGCCCGCAGCGCCGCGGACAGACTCAGCGCGGCGGCCCGCTCCGGCTCGCTCAGGTAACGGTTACGGCTGGACAGCGCCAGCCCGTCCGACTCCCGGACGGTCGGCACGCCGACCACCTCGACCGGCACGTCCAGGTCGCGGGCCATCCGCCGGACCAGGGTGAGCTGCTGGTAGTCCTTCTCGCCGAAGAACGCCAGGTCCGGTTGGGTGAGCTGGAGCAGCTTCAGCACCACGGTGAGCACGCCGTGGAAGAAGCCGGGGCGGCTCGCCCCCTCCAGCTCGGCGCCGAGCGGGCCCGGATCGAGGCGTACGCGGGGCTGCCCGTCCGGGTACATGTCCGCCACCGACGGGGCGAAGACCAGATCGGCGCCCGCCCGCCGGCACACCTCCAGGTCGGTGTCGAGGGTGCGCGGGTAGCGGTCGAAGTCCTCGTTCGGCCCGAACTGCAACGGGTTCACGAAGATCGTCACGAGCACGTGGTCGGCCTGTTCCCGGGCCGCGCGCAGCAACGTCTCGTGCCCGGAGTGCAGCGCGCCCATGGTCATCACCACCCCGACCGTGCCCTTCAGCCCCGCCCGGGCCTCAGCCAACTCGGCCCGCGTGTGCACCACCTGGGTCATGGCGACACCTCGGTTCGCGACTGCGGGGCTCGCAGAATCGGCTCACTCCTCACGCTCACGCGGCCACCTCCCGACCGCTGTCGGCCAACACGCCGAGCAGCGACTGTGCGTCCACCGGTCGCAGCCGGCCGGCGGCGATCGCCCGGTCGGCGGTACGACGGGCCAGCGCCAGGTACGCGGGGACGGACTCCGGTGCGGTGGCCGCCAACCGGGCCAGGTGCCGCTGCACGGTGCCCGCGTCACCGCGGGAGACCGGGCCGGTCAACGCGTCGTCGCCGAGCCGCAGGGCGTTCTCCAGGGCGGCCCGCAGCAGCGGGGCGAGCACCTTCTCCGGCCGGGACACCCCGGCGTCCCGCAACCGGTCGGTCGCCTCGTTGACCAGGGTCACCAGGTGGTTGGCGCCGTGCGCCAGCGCGGCATGGTAGAGCGGGCGATCCGCCTCGGCCACCCACTCGGGCACGCCACCAAGGTCGGCGACCAGTCGCGCAGCCGGTGGGCGCAACTCCGCCGGGGCCGTCACCCCGTACGAGATTCCGTCCAGCCGGGCGAGGTCGTCAGGCGTACCGGTGAAGGTCATCGCCGGGTGCAGGGCGAGTGGCCGGGCACCGGCCGCGACGGCCGGCCCCAGCACGGCCAGGCCGTGCGCTCCCGAGGTGTGCGCGACGATCTGACCCGGGCGCAACGCGCCCCGCTCCGCGAGGTCGGCCACCACACCGGCCAGCCTGTCGTCCGGTACCGCGATCAGCAGCAGGTCGTCGGCGGCGTCGGCCACGGCGGCGACCGGACGACGGGGAACCTCGGGCAACAACAGGGCGAGGCGGGCGCGGCTGGCTCCGGAACTGCCGGAAACGGCGACCACCCGGTGCCCGGCGGCGGCGAGCGCGGCGCCGAGCACGGTGCCGACCCGACCGGCGCCAACGACACCGACGGTGAGCAGACGGGAGGTGGCGCGGGCGCCGGGAACGGCGCGATCCCACGAAACGGCAGGCCCCTGTGGGGCGGCCGGACGCGGGCGCAACGGTGCGCTCATGACGACGATCCAGTCCTCGAGAAGGGGTACCGGTCGATCGCAAGTATGCGCCCGGCCCACCGAACCCGGACAAGCATGTGTGAAAACCTTCACCACCGAAGGAGAGGCCCCTGTCAACGCCTTCCGTGGGACGACGTGATGGCGCTCAGCTCGGTGGCCACCTCGGCGATCAGGTCGGCGAGGGAGGCCTCGCTGTCGGTCGCGACCCAGCGGGCGTACGCCACGCGGAAGACCGTGCCACCCGACTCGGTGGCCAGCGTGGCCGTGGTCTCGTCGAGGCCCTTGGCACGGAGGGCGGCGGTGACGGCGGCCGACAGTGCGCGTGATTTGCGCAGCTCACGCTCCTGCAGCTCCGGGCTGCTCTCAATGATCGACTGGCGCATCCGGACCTGCTCGCGGCGGTCGGCGAAGATTTCCACGGCCATCTGACGGAAGGCCGCGATGACCGCCTCGAAGGGGGAGGCGTCCGTCTCGGCCACCACCTTGACCAGGGCCTCCTCCACGCGCTCGCTGCCGCTGAAGAGAGCCTCGCGCTTGTCGCCGAAGAGCCGGTAGAAGGTGCGTTTGTCGAGGCCGGCACGGGCGGCGATGTCCGCGACCGTGGTCTGCTCGAAGCCGCGCTCACGGAACAACTCGAAAGCGGCCGCCTCCAAGCGGCCGCGCGCGTCTGGTTGCCAGCGAGCCATGCCGCGATGGTATCCGATGTCACGCTGCGACATTATTTTCCCCTGAGCCATGTCACGTGGCGACATCACGAGGTACGGTCATGTCGCAAGGTGACATGCCCCTACCCACGAAGGACTGCCATGCGCGTATTCGTCACAGGTGCCTCCGGCCATCTCGGCTCCGCAGTCGTGCCGGCACTGCTCTCCGCCGGCCACGAGGTCGTCGGCCTGGCCCGTTCCGACACGTCCGCCGCCGCGATCGAGAAGCTTGGCGCCGAGGCACGCCGCGGCGATCTGTCGGACCTCGACATGCTCTCTGCGGAAGCAGCCAAGTCCGACGGGATCATCCACCTGGCGTTCCGCCACGACCTCATGCTCGACGGCGACCTGGCCGGCGCAGCCAAGGCCGACCTGGACGCCCTCAGGGCAATCGCCGACGGCCTGGACGGCTCCGGCAAACCCCTGGTCGGCACGAGCGGCACAGGCATGCTCGCGATGGGCGGCATCGTCGGCCGCCCCGGCACCGAACACGACACCTTCCCGAGCGGCTACCGGATCGACGCGGAGAACCTCGTGGCCGGCTTTGCCTCTCGCGGCGTGCGCTCCTCCATCGTCCGGCTCGCGCCCACGGTGCACAGCTCGCTCGACCGCTACGGCTTCATCCCCGCCATCATCGCTGCCGCCCGGCAGAAGGGGTACGCCGCGTACGTCGGCGAGGGCAGCAACAGGTGGCCGGCCGTGCACACCCTCGACGCGGCCGAGCTCTACCGGCTGGCCCTCGAAAAGGCCCCGGCCGGTGCGCGCCTGCACGGAGCCGCCGACGAAGGAGTTTCCTTCCAACACATCGCCGCTGCCATCGGCCGCAACCTCGACATCCCGGTCCGAAGCATCGGCCCCGACGAGGCAGACGACTACTTCGGCTTCCTCGGCGCGTTCGCGCAGATGGACAACCCGACGTCGTCCGCGATCACGCGGGACCTGCTGGGTTGGGCCCCTTCCCACCCCGGCCTGATCGCCGACCTGGACGAAGGGCACTACTTCCGGGCGTGAACCACGAAGGACCGCCCGGACCGTAGGGTCGGCACGGTGACGCACCCCGAAGTCGGAGTCAGCTGATGTCGATCCTGTGGCGGGACGCCATGAGCCGGGCCCTCTACGGGCCGGACGGTTTCTTCGTGAGCGGTGCGGGGCCGGCCGACCACTTCCGCACCAGCGTGCACGCGTCGCCGGCCTTCGCCACCGCCCTGCTGCGCCTCGTCACGGAGGTGGACGCCGCCCTCGGCCACCCCGACCGGCTCGACGTGGTGGACGTCGGGGCCGGGCGTGGGGAACTCCTGCAAAGCCTGCTGGGGCTCGTCGCGTCTGGGGGCGGCGTCGGGGTTGCGGTGGGGATTTCCGGGGAGCCCACCCGCTCCGGGCGGTCAGGCTTGATCCCTCCGCGGGCGGGCTCCCCGGAAACCCTGACTCCCACAGCCTCCGTGCGTCGGTCGCCCGACGAGCCGTCGGCGGTCACCGCCCGTCCGCCACTCGCGGACCGAATCCGCTTCACAGCAGTCGAGTACGCCCACCGCCCCGAAAACCTGCCCGAAGAGATCAACTGGACAGCCGAGATCCCCACCGGGATCACCGGAGTGCTACTGGCCACCGAGTGGCTGGACAACGTCCCACTGGACGTGGCGGTACACACCGAAGACGGCTGGCGATATGTGCTGGTCGACCCCAACAGCGGTGCCGAATCAATCGGTGAGCCGGTCAGCCCTGATGATCATGATTGGCTCACGAAGTGGTGGCCCAGCCCCACGAGCCAGCCCAGTACGGACGGTGACCCGAACCCGGGGGCGACCTGGTCAGGCGCGACAAGCGAAACCCCCCACAACAACCACCGCGCAGAGATCGGACGGGCGCGGGACGAAGCGTGGGCGGCAGCGGTGCGGAAGATCGAGCGGGGCATGGCGGTCGCGATCGACTACGGGCACCTGCGCGACGACCGGCCCGGGGGCGGGACATTGACCGGGTACCAGGCTGGGCGGCAGGTGCCTCCGGTGCCGGACGGGTCGAGTGACGTGACCGCGCACGTCGCCATGGACTCGGTCGCCTCCGCCGGCGCGGCGGTCGCCCGGTGCGCGTACTCCCTTGTCTTGCAGCGGGAGGCGCTGCGGGCGCTCGGGGCCGACGGCGGGCGACCGCCGCTCAGCCTGGCCGGCACCGACCCGGTCGGCTACGTGCGGGCACTGGCCGCCGCGTCGGCGGTGGCCGAGCTGACCGACCCGGCCGGGCTCGGCGGGCACCTGTGGTTGCGCCAGCCGGTCGGCATCCCGCTCGGGCCGGCCGTGGCACGATGACTGGCATGACCACCGACGCCGGGGACCTCCGTGAACTGACCGTCGGCACCGGGGCCGGCCTGGTAGCCGGCACCGGTGATCAGCAGCTCGGCACCGACATGGTGCTGAACATCGGCCCGCAGCACCCCTCCACCCATGGCGTGCTGCGGTTGAAGCTGGTGCTCGACGGCGAGCGGGTGGTCGCCTGCGAACCGATCGTCGGTTACATGCACCGGGGCGCCGAGAAGCTCTTCGAGGTGCGTGACTACCGGCAGATCATCGTGCTGGCCAACCGGCACGACTGGCTCTCGGCGTTCTCCAACGAGCTGGGTGTGGTGCTCGCGGTGGAACGCCTGATGGGCATGGAGGTGCCGGAGCGGGCCACCTGGCTGCGGATGGCCCTCGCGGAGCTGAACCGGGTGCTCAACCACCTGATGTTCCTCGGCTCGTACCCGTTGGAGATCGGGGCCATCACGCCGATCTTCTACGCGTTCCGGGAACGGGAGACCATCCAGGCGGTGATGGAGGAGGTCTCCGGCGGCCGGATCCACTACATGTTCAACCGGGTGGGTGGCCTCAAGGAGGAGGTGCCGTACGGGTGGACCGGGCGAGCCCGCGCGGCCATCGGTGAGGTCCGCCGCCGACTGCCCGACCTGGACCACCTGATCCGGCGTAACGAGATCTTCCTGGCCCGTACCGTCGGCGTGGGCGTGCTGTCCGCAGCGGACGCCGCCGCGTTCGGCGCGTCCGGGCCGGTGGCCCGGGCCTCCGGGCTCGACCTGGACCTGCGCCGCGACGACCCCTACCTGGCGTACGACGAGCTGGACGTGCCGGTGGTCACCAAGACCGCCGGGGACTGCCACGCCCGTTTCGAGGTGCTGCTCGACCAGGTGTACGCGTCGCTGGACCTTGCCGAGCAGTGCCTCGACCGGGTGGACCAGCTGACCGGGCCGATCAACACCCGGCTACCGAAGGTGCTCAAGGCGCCGGAGGGGCACACGTACGCCTGGACGGAGAACCCGCTCGGCATCAACGGCTACTACCTGGTGTCCCGGGGTGAGAAGACGCCGTGGCGGTTGAAGCTGCGCACCGCCTCGTACGCGAACGTGCAGGCGCTGGCCACCCTGCTCCCCGGCTGCCTGGTCCCGGATCTGATCGCGATCCTCGGCTCGATGTTCTTCGTGGTCGGCGACATCGACAAGTGACCCGAGCCGCCTGACCGGTCACCGCCAGCGGTCGGTGGGTGGCGTCCCGCCGGCACGCGGTACGTCGTCCTGGGGCGGGTAGCCGTAGCGCTCGTCGACCCGCCGCCGGCCGGTCCGCTCCGGAGCGGGTTCCGCCTGGTCGCCGCGTTGGCGCGGCGGACGCCACTCGTCCGGCACCGGCACACCCCCCACCGGCAGCGCGGGTCTTCCCGGCTCGGCCCGCCGGCCATCGTCGCGGCGACGTGGTTCCTCATAACGGCCGGCGTCCTCGTGACGACGCGGCTCCTCGTGACGACGCGGCTCCTCGTGACGACGCGGCTCCTCGTGACGACGCGGCTCCTCGTGACGACGCGGCTCCTC
>NZ_JBNCKM010000004.1:74796-156778 GCF_049841535.1 Micromonospora sp. DT53 | reverse complement strand
CGTGACGGACGGCGGCCCAGCGGTCGGCCACCCGGTACTCGGTGCCGGTGGCGTCGGCGTGCACCTCGGCCCGGCGTTCGCCGACCCGCAACTCGTGGCCGTTCTCGTCGTCGCGGACGGCGGCCCACCGGTCACCGGCGCGCAACTGCGACCAGTACTCGCCGGTGTCGTCCACCCGCAGCGGCGGACCGGGCTGCGGCGCCGCGGCGCCCGGCCGGTCACGCTGCTCCGACCAACCCCGAGGGTCCGGGTCGTCCCAGGAGTTCGCCGCCGGCCTCTCCGGTGTGCGGTGCGACCGGGCCGTCGGCGCGGGCTCCTCGGGCTGGCCGTACGCGTCGCGCCGCTCGGTCCACTCCGGTTCGTCGCGGCGACCCGCCCAGCCCGGCTCATCGCCGTACCCGGCTCTGGGGCGCTCCTCCGGCTCGCTCCTCGCTCGGCTTGCCGGGCGGGGACGCTCATCCGCGTCACCGCCCCGGGTCCACTCCTGGGCGGGCGGAGTCCACTGACCGGCGTACCCGCCGCCGTAGCGCCCAGCCGGCTCGGCCGCGCCGCCGTCCACCACCGTGTGCCGGGTGGTGACGTGCACGGTCTCGGTGTGTCGGACCACGCCACCCGGCCGATGCGCCGATTCGGGGCGGTCGTGCTCCCGGGGGCGGGCTGAGCCGTACGCGGTGGCGGCCGGCCGTTCCCCGCCGTACACCCCGGCGGTGGCCGGCGGCTCGGGGGCCTCCCGTGCGTACGCCGGCTCATCGTCGCCGGTGTGCTCGGGGCGCCCCCGTCGGGGCGCGTCGTGCTCTGGGCGCCCCCATTGGGGCGCGTCGCGCTCGGGGCGCCCCAATGGGGGCGCGTCGTCGGGCCCGGACACCCGAGCGCGGCTGGCCGACGCGTCGCCCGGGACTCGGCCGCGGGCCATCGGCGCGCCGTCCGCCGACGGCTCGACGGCGGCCACCCGCGCCCGCGAGGGTCCTGCGGGCTCGGCGGCGGGGGCGGCACCGGCGAGGGCGGCACCGCTGGCGTCGAGGCGGCGGCGCACCGCAGCGATCCCCTCCTGGGCCCGTTGCGCCTGGTCAAGCGCCTGGTTGCCGCGCTGGGCGGCGGCCACGATCTCGCTGCGCAGCTCTCGACGCAGCTCCTCGATCTCGTCCAGCAGCTCGTCGGTCCGCGCCGAGTCGCCTTCGCTCTCGGGCCGCAGCGCGATGGAGAGACCGATCAGCACGACCGCGAGAATGGCGAGCACCGCGGCGAAGCGCAGCGGACCGTTGCCATCGGCCACCAGCAGGATCAGCGCCGCCACCGGCGCGAGAGCGACGCCCGCCCAGAAGAGCATGGTCAGCAGCGGTGGTTGACGCCGGGCGTCAGAGGTGGCCGGGGCTGGCATGGATGTGCAGCCTACCCACGACATCCAGCGGAGGGAACGGGGTCCCCGGGACGCGCGGACGCCCCCGCCCGGTCGGGGGCGGGGGCGTCCTCAGCACGTCCGGGGAGGGCTCAGCTGGTGGCGAAGGCGCCATCCGAGGAGAAGATCAGGCCCACGCTGATCGAACCGTCACGCAGCCCGCTCTTGGTCAGCGGTCCGCCCTGGTCCAGCGAGGAGAACTTGCCGACGGACAGTCCGTACGTCTTCTCCAACCCCGGCTTGCAGAACGGACGCTGCTCGCACTCCGGCGGGCCACCCAGCACGGTGGCGCTGCCGGAGCACTTCGCGGCCAACTCGGAGAGGGTCCGCACGCCGTACTTGTCGGCGAATGCCTGGGTCACCGCGAAGGCGTTCTGGTCCTGCGCGGCGGCCGGGGTGCCGAAGGTGAGGCCGACCTTGTCGCCCTCGGCCTTGAGCGCGGTCACCGTCGTGTTGATGTCCGGTGCGGAGACCGGCTGCGCGTTCTGGCCGTTGGCCTTGGTGTTGAGGAACTCGGCCATGGTCGCCGCGTACTCCGGGACGACCTGGATCTCGCCCTTCTCCAGAGCCGGCGCGTAGAGCTCGCGGTTGCCGATCTGCTGCACCTTGACCTGGTAGCCGGCCGCGGTGAGCACGACCCGGTACAGCTCGCCCAGGATCTGGCTCTCGGCGAAGTTGCCGGCGCCCACCGTGATGTCTCCGCCCGGGCCCTTGGCGATGCCCGCGGTGAGGTTGTTCGCGTTGGCGAACTCCTCGGCCGCCACCTTGGCGGTCTTGCGGTCCTCGTTGACGGCCTTGTTGAGCTGGATCAGCTTCGGGGTGTCGAGCGCGGCGGAGACCTTGTCCAGTGCGGCGATCAGCTGCGGGTTGGCCGCCTTGGTGTTGACCGCGGGAATGACGTTGTCGGAGTTCTGGAGCTTCTTGTCGTCCTGCAGAGCGATGAGCTGCTGGCCGGCGACCGGGGCGCACCCGGCGCCAGAGGCGCTCGTCTGGGGTGCGTCGGTGCCGGACGAGCCGGCGTCACCGCATCCGGTGAGGAGCGCTGCCCCGGCGACGACGCCGATTGCCCCGATCGCCAGACGTGTACCTGCGCGCATGTGCCCGCCTTCCGTGTCCCGGCGCGGCCCGTCCCGGGCCGGCCGCGTGTCCGACGGGCGATCCTGACTGTCGGTCGCCCGCGAATGTCCACCCAACATGCTCCGGAACCGACCGACAACTTGGGATGGACTTCGTCACCCCATCGTCACCGATTGGACGGGGGCGGGTCGCCGGCTCGACACGGGCTCACCCGGACGGGTCAGGCGCTCCCGGTGGCGTCCGCGGCCCGGGGCCGCCCCAGGCGCTGCCGCCCGCGCCGCAGCGGTTTGGGGGTCACCAGTCGTTCGACACCGCCGAGGACCACCTCGGCCAGCAGCGCGAGCCCGGCCACCAGCACACCGCCGGCGACGATCTGCCCACCGCCGGCCGCGATACCGATACCGAAGCCGGTCCGGATGATCTGGCCCAGGCCGCCGCCGTTGACGAACGACGCCAGCGCCGCGGTCGCGATCACCTGGACCGCCGCGGTGCGGAAACCGGCCGCCAGATAGGGCACCGCGAGCGGCAGCTCCACCCGGCGCAGCAGCTGCGCGCCGGACAGACCCATCCCCCGGGCCGCGTCGCGGGCCTCCGGGTCCACCTGCCGCACCCCGGTGTACGCGTTGGCCAGCAGCGGCGGCACGGCGAAGACGGCAAGTGCCACCACGACCGGCGTCCGCCCGAAGCCGCTCGCGAAGGCCACCGGCAGGATGGTCAGCAGCGCCAGGGTGGGGATGGCCAGGGTGGCGTTGGAGATCAGCACCACGAGGCCGCCACCACGGCCGAGGTGCCCCAGCCAGAGCCCGAGCGGCCAGGCCACCAGGCAGCCGAGCGCCACCGCCAGGGCCGAGATCGTCAGGTGCTCACCGAGCCGGTCCAGCATGCCGCCGGGGTTGGTCCAGTTGAGTGGGTCGTTGATCCAGGTGATCGCCTGCCCGATCGGGTTCGCCGCGACGGTCACCGTGCCCTCCGGGTGGACCAGGGGGTCACCAGTCGGGCGACCAGGATGAGCAACAGGTCGAGCACGATCGCGAGCGCCACGCAGAGCAGCGCGGCGGTCATGATCTCAGCCTTGTAGAGGTTGTTCTGGAAGCCCGCGAAAATCAACTGCCCGAGCCCGCCGTGCCCGACCAGCACTCCGACCGTGACCAACGCCACCGTCGAGACGGTCGCCAGCCGTACGCCGGTCACGATGCCCGGCAGCGCCAGCGGCAGGTCGATCCGGAACAGACGCCTCCACCGGCCGTAGCCCATGCCCTCGGCGGCCTCCCGAACCTCCGGGGGCACCTGGTTGAGACCGGCCACCGCGTTGCGCACGATCAGCAGCAGCGCGTAGAGGACCAGCCCGACCAGCACCGTGGTCGCCCCGGTGCCCAGGTAGGGGGCGATGAACGCGAAGAGGGCCAACGACGGGATGGTGTAGACCACCCCGCTGACGGCGAGGATCGGCCCGGCGAGCGGACGGACCCAGTACGCCAGCACGGACAACGGCACGGCGATCAGCACCGCGATCAACACGGCTCGCCCGGTGAGGGAGGCGTGTTCGCGCACCGCGGCGAGGATCGTGTCAGAGTTGTCCCGCACGTACTGCCAGGAGAACCAGGGGTTACCCGGGTCGGCCCGGTAGCTCAGGCGGAAGGACATACGTGGACGTTACCCCGGAGGCTGCCAGCGTGGCCCAATCACCTCGCGCGGCGTCGATCACCCTGCAGGGCATCCAGAAGCGCTACCCGAACGGCACCGAAGCGGTCCGCGACCTCAGCCTGGATGTCCGGGCCGGCGAGCTGGTGGTGCTGATCGGCCCGTCCGGCTGCGGCAAGTCGACAGTGCTGCGGATGATCAATCGCCTGATCGAACCGACCGCCGGCCGCATCACGCTCGGCGACGAGGACGTCACCGACGTCGACCCGGTACGACTACGGCGTCGAATCGGGTACGTGATCCAGAACGTCGGCCTCTTTCCACACCAGACGGTACGGGCCAACGTGGCCACCGTGCCGGGCCTGCTCCGCTGGCCCAAGGGCCAGACCCGAGCCCGGGTCGACGAGCTGCTCGACCTGGTCGGGCTGGACCCGAGTGAGTTCGGTGGGCGCTACCCGCACGAGCTGTCGGGTGGCCAGCGGCAGCGGGTCGGGGTGGCCCGCGCGCTCGCCGCCGACCCCGTGGTGCTGTTGATGGACGAGCCGTTCTCGGCCGTCGACCCGATCGTCCGGGCCCACCTCCAGGAGGAGTTCCTGCGCCTACAGGCCGAGGTGCGCAAGACGATCGTGCTGGTCACCCACGACCTCGACGAGGCGGTCCGACTCGGTGACCGGATCGCGGTGCTCTCCGAGGGCGGGCACCTGGAGCAGTACGACACGCCGGCCGCGCTGCTCGGCGCACCCGCCACTCCGTTCGTACGCGAGTTCGTCGGCGCCGACCGGGGCATCCGCCGGCTGGCCGTCACCCCGCTCGACCGGGAGGCGCTGGAGCCGGTGCCCGAGGACGGCGCAGCGGACCTGCCCACCGTCGCGGTGGACGGCTCCGCGTACGACGCGTTGGCGGTCCTGCTCACCTCCGGCCGGGACCGGCTCCTCGTGACCGACGCCGGCCGGCCGGTGGGCGCGCTCAGCCGCCAGCGTCTCCTCGACCTCAACCGCCCGACCAGCTGACCCACCCCGGCCGGGTCGGGCACGACCGCCGCGCCTGACCCCGCCCCGGCCGGGTCAGGCGCGACCGCCGAGGCTGGCGATGCCGATGATCCACCCGGTGAGGAAGCCGTAACCGGCACCGGCGCTGGCGTCCTGCAGGGCCCCCAACAGTGACGGCGCCGGGCCGAGCAGCGCCGCCAGCACGGCGGCCAGCCCACCGGCCAGCACGTACGCGGCCCAGCCGGAGAAGAACTGGCTGACCGGGCCGGGCACCCGGGCGACCTGGGCGGCGGGCAACAGGTAGAGCAGGGCCACCGCCAGGACCACCAGCAGCACGGCCCGTACGTCGGCGGCGAACAAACCGCCGGCCTGCCCGTCCGCGTCGAGCCGCCAGGCCGGCCACGCGAGCAGTCGCGCGTAGAAGGCGCCGCCCGACTCCGGGTCGGTCAGGGTGACGGCCCAGCCGGTGTACGCCGGACTGCCGCAGATGCCGACCAGCAGCAACACGGCGAGCGCCCCGGTGCCGGCGGCCGTGCCGTAGCGGCTCACCGGGCCGGAACGGTGGATGAGTGACGCGATCCGCCCAGGCCCCGAACCGGTGGCTCGGGCCGGCCTGGGCTGCCCCGAGCGGCTCAGTGCTTCATCAGGTAGTCGATGAAGGCGGCCCGCAGCAGCGGCGCCGACTCCTCGTAGCCGTGCCCGGTCAGCTCCCGCCACAGCGCGTTGGCCTCGTCGATCGTCGGACCGATCGAGTTCGGGGCGCCGTCCAGCACCGTGGCCTCGTCCGCGTTCGGCAGGCGGCGCAGCACCGACCAGTAGAAGCCCACGTCCCGACGCTCCCGGGCCCGGGCGAACGCCCGCTCCCGCAGCTCCTCGGTGGACAGCGCGTCAAGCTCCTCGAACGAGGTTCCGCCCGGGGTGGCGGCAGGTGTGTCGGTCATGTCGCCGAGCCTAACGGTCGAGATCAGCTCCGGCTCGTCGGACGCGGCGGGGGTCACCGCTCGTCGGTGTCCCACCGCCGCGGGCTGTCCTCCCAGCGCGGATCCCGCCACGGGTCGACCGGTTGGGGCGCGGCCTGGGTCGGCACTGTGGGGGGCCAGCTTTCGACGGACTGCGGCCGCTGCATGGTCCAACCCGAGCTGATCGTGCCGTCGCTGACCGGCTCCGGCCTCTCCGGGCTGCCCGGTCGAGGCCGCCCGAGGGTCTCGACCAGCCGGGTGGCCAGCAGCCCGACGCCGAGCGCGGCCCCGCCGACCACCCAGTTGCTCAACGTCCAGCCGCGCTCCACCGCGTACACCTGGAAGACGGTGACCAGGCCGACCGCCAGCAGCGTGCCGAACACACCGCCCCGGCGGCCGTACGCGCTGGTGCCGGCGAGCAGCGCCACGCCGAGCGCCAGCACCGTCCCGTCCAACCCCGAGGTGGGTGCCACCGGCCCGGGATCGTTGGCGGCGAGGAGCACGCCGGCGAGAGCGGCAAGCACCGTGGAGACGACAAGCGCGACGGCGGTCACCACGGCGGCTACCGCGCCCTGCCGGCCGGCCGGGTCGGCCAGCGGTCGGTACCGGCCGACGAGCCGGCGGATCGCCCGGATCGCGCCGAACAGCCCAGCGAGGACAGCCACCGCCGCGAAGCCGGCGAAGAGATACCCGGCGCTGCTGGTGGGGTCGTAGTCGCCCTGCACCAGCACCGGCGCCGAACGGCGTTCGATGTACACCACCACGGCGGCGGCGCCGGCCAGGCTGGCCGCCCAGCCCGGCACGTGCAGCACCACCACGGCCAGCGCCAACGCGAGCCCGCCCACCGCGGCCACCGCCACGGCCGGGCCGATCGAGGCCGGCAGGCCCCGGTCACCCTGCTCGGCGTAGTGCAGGGCCGCCGCCACCGCGACCGGGCCGACGGCCAGGTTCGGTGCGGCCGTACGCAGGCTCAGCCCCGCCCCCATGGCGAGCAGCCCCAGCCCGACCGCGTCGATCAGCAGCGTGCGCAGGTTGTCGTCGCGCACGGCGGTCGGATCCTCCTGCCAGAGCAGCCAGCTCACGACTGCCAGCCCGGCCAGCAGCAGCAGCTCCCACCCCAGGTGCACACCGATCCGGTCCCGGCCGGACTCACCGTGGGTGGGGTCGTCGAAGACGTTGTCCAGTACGGCGGCAGGCACCCCCGACGAGGGTTCGGCCGACCGGTCCCGGCCCGCTTCTTCGTACCCCATGACGCCGCCTCCCCAGTGGCCGGCCGTCCCCGGTCCGGCGCGCGGACGGACCCTGGGCGGCCCTTGCTCTCCGATCGCAGGCACCGTACCCGCGCCCGCAGCCGGGCGTAACCCCCTGCTCAGCGCTGGCCGGGGTGGCTCTCCCATGGGTCCTGCTCGCGCTCGTCGTCCGGGCGTTCCGGCACGCGGCAGGCGCGCTCCAACCAGAGCGCGGCGCCGACCAGGGCCAGCGAGGCGAGCAGGCCCCCGCCAGCGGCCGGTCGATCGTCCAGGGCGGCGCGGGTGGTCTCCACGAACAGCCAGCCGGTGAGCCCCGCGTAGAAGCCCGCGAAGATCGCCGCGGCGAGTGCCGACGCCTTGGCCAGCACCACGAAACGGGCAACCACCAGCGGGTTGACCGGCTCCCGGCCCGGCTTGCGCTCGATCCGGCCCCGGGTGTTGATCGCGGCGTACGCCTCCAGCACGGCGAGCCCGGCCAGCGTCACCACCGGTAGCCAGGGCAGCCGGGGAATGCCGCTGTAGTAGAGGGAGCTGATCAGCAGCCAGGCCACCGCCGCCGCAGCCAGGCCGGCCACGACCAGGGTCGAGATGCGGGTGGGGCCCATCCGGGACCCGTCCGGGCCCGACCCGCGGGGTGGGGGCTTGGCCTGCGTCATGCCGGCCGGTTCCGCTCGGTCATGCCGTCGACTCTAACGCCAACTCCGGCCGGGGACGCAGTTCCAACGCCTCGTCCGCCGCGGGACCGGTGGTCAGTAGGTCGGTCAGCCAGCCGTGACCGGGCAGCCGACCGTACGGCTGGATGTCGATCCACGGACGCAGCACGAAGGCGCGCAGGTGCGCCCGGGGATGCGGCAGGGTCAGCTCCTCATCGTCGCTGAGCACCGGCTCGTCGTCGTCGCCCCAGACCGCGATCACGTCCACGTCGAGGGTGCGCGGCCCGAACCGCCGCTGCGGGTCACGGACCCGGCCGGCCGCGCGCTCCGCGTCGCGGGCCCGCTCCAGCCAGTCGCGCGGGGTCGCGCTGTCGTCCTGCGCGAGCACCACCGCGTTGAGGTACGCGGGCTGCTCGGTGTCGCCCCACGGTGGAGTCTCGTACACCCCGGAGAGCACGAGCACCGCGTCGCCGAGGGTGGCGACGGCCGTACGCAGGTGTTCCAGGCGGTCACCCAGGTTGCTGCCGAGCGAGAGGATCGCCCGGCTCACCTGGCACGCGCCCGGGTCATGGTGACGGCTACATCGGTGAAGGTGTGCGGCACCGGAGCCTCCGGCTTGTGCACGGTGATCGTCGCGGCGTCGACCCGTTCGTCGGCGAGGCAGACCGCGAGGAGCCGGTCCGCGAGGGTCTCGATCAGGTTGACCGGCTCGCCGGTCACCACCGCGACCAGGCGTTCGGCCAACTCGCCGTAGTGCACGGTGGCGCTGACGTCGTCGGTGGCGGCGGCCGGGCCGAGGTCCAGCTCCAGGACGGCGTCGACCACGAAGTCCTGCCCCTGTACGCGTTCGAAGTCGTACACCCCGTGTCGGCCGCGCGCCCGCAGGCCGGTCAGGTGGATCCGGTCCGTCGTCATCGCCGTACCCCATGCTCGTGGTCGTGTTGTGCTGGCTGCTTCCCGTGCGAGGGCACGGCCAGGCGGGGGCTGCCGGTCGCGGCCCAGACGGCGAGCGCGTCGACGGTGGCCTGCACGTCGTGCACGCGCACGCCCCAGGCGCCCGCGGCGACCGCAAGCACGCTGGTGGCCACGGTGGCCGCCTCCCGCTGGGCGGTCGGTCGCGGCGTGCCGTCCGAGGCGGCGAGCAACCTACCGAGGTACGACTTGCGGCTGGCCCCGAAGAGCAGCGGGCAGCCGAGATCCAGCAGCTCCGGCAGGCGGGCGCTGAGCTCCCAGTTGTGCGCGGCCGTCTTGGCGAAGCCGAGCCCGGGGTCGACGATGAGGCGGTCGGCGGGCACCCCGGCGGCCAACGCCGCGTCGATCCGTTGGGCCAACTCGGCCCGGACGTCGGCCACCACGTCCGTGTAGGTGGCCAGCTCGCGCATCGCTCGGGAGTGCCCCCGCCAGTGCATCAGCACCCACGGGCAGTGCGCGTCGCGGACCACGCGGGCCATGTCCGGGTCGGCCAGGCCACCGGAGACGTCGTTGACCACTGCCGCGCCGGCGGCCAGAGCGGCCTCCGCGACCCGCGCGCGGCTGGTGTCGACGCTGACCCTCACGCCGGCGGCGGTCAGCTCGCGGATGACAGGCAAAACCCGCTCGACCTCGGTCGCGGCGTCGATCCGCTCGGCGCCCGGACGAGTCGACTCCCCGCCGATGTCGACCAGGTGCGCACCGGCGTCGCGCAGACGGACGCCGTGTCCGACGGCGGCGTCCAGGTCGGCGTACCGTCCGCCGTCGGAGAAGGAGTCCGGTGTGACGTTGAGGACGCCCATCACCACCGGGCCCGAGGCCCGCACCAGATCGGTCACGACTAGACGGTACCGGTCGCGACAGCGGCGCCCAGCGACCCGGGTCGGCCCCGCACCACTGCCCCTGACGTGCCGATTAGAACAGGTGTACGATCGGTCATCCGGGCAGTATCGGGCAGCCCCTTCGCGGCTTGTCGCAATCCGGGGCGGCCCGTACGCTTTGGAATTGGCCAGCATCGAGATGGCGAAGCTTGGAGGGAGGGCCGAAGCGGGGAAAAACCGCCCAAACCTCGCCACCCTCCGTGGTGAGTAACGAACACAGGGTCAAGAACGCCATGCCCTGTGGAGCACTTTTCCCGCCAGGCTTGCCTATTGCACCGCCGCGGCACCGCCGGCCGCGCTATGGGGAGGTTCCAGTGATCGCCTTCGAGCTCATGGAGACGGCGTCGTCCGGCGTCGCCCACGCGCTCTCCACCCTGGCGTCGGCTCCACTCGCGGAGCCGGCACCGAAGGGGATCGACACCAACAGTGTCGTCACCTTCTTCGCCAGCAAGATCGCGCCGATCCTGCTCGCCGTCCTGGGCGTCATCTTCATCGGCCGTGCCAGCCGGGGCGAGATCTCCAAGGTGCTGACCAGCTCCGCGATCGCCATCGTCGGGCTGGCCTTCATCGCCGGCGCGGCAACACTCTTCTTCGTCGGCGATTACCTGATCGACCTGATCTTCGAATAGGCGCGTTCACCAGATGCGGCTGCGCACCGACGACGACATCTACCGGGCCCGCCTGGTCTACCTCGGGCCGCCCGGTTACACCCTTCCGGTCCACCTGCCCTACGCCCAGTACGGGCTCTTCATGTTGCTGGTCCCCCTCTACATGTTCATCCACTGGCTGTTCACGTTGACGGTCGAGCTCTTCCCAGCCTGGGAGATCGCGCTCGCCATCGTGACCACGTCGTTCATCTTTCGGCACGTCGACCCCGATCGGCCGGCGCGGGTGGTCATCCGCACCGCGCTGACCGACTGGCGACGCACCCGGGAGCCGGCGGTCGAGCAGCGCGACCCGCGCCTGGTCGGCAGCCGGATCAGGATCAGGGAGGAGCTGGCATGACCGGACGTACGTCGAACGGTCCTTCGCAGGACGCGGGCAGGGGTCTGCCGACAGTCGCCGAGGCGATCGCATGAGCCGCTCCTCCACGCCGGGCTCTCCGGCCGGCCGCCCCGGCGCACCGGTCGGTCACCGTGCGCACTCATTCGACTACGCCGAAGACGAGGACGAGGTTGCCCTCGACCCCGCGCTGGTGACGTCACCCGGCCACGGTGCCGTCGGCGTGTTCCAGGCGCCCCGGCCGGTTCCCCGCCGGACGCCACCGGCCGAGCCCACCGCCGTGTCGGCCGGCGAGAACGCCGACATCGACTCCCCCTTCCTGGACCTCTTCGGTGGTGGGGGGCGACCCGGCACCGCACGAGCCGTCACGGCCGGCCCGAGCACCCGGGAACAGCCGGCGATCCCGCACCAGCCGCCACCCACCCCCGGCCCGGCTCCAGCCCGCGCGGTTCCCGAGCTGGAGCCACCGTGGACACCCGCCGACCAGCCCGGCAACGGTGGCCGGCCCGTCGAGCCACGGCACGGCGGCGGCCACCCGGCCGGCGAGTCCCGGGTGCCGCATCAGGCCGGCGATCGACGGCCGATGCTGCGTCCACCGGACGAGCCCGACCCGTCCACCGGTCGTGGCTCGTCGGCGACGACCACCGGCCCCGCCGGCAGTGGCTCGCCGACGGCGTTCGCCGGCCCCGCCGGCCGGACCGCCGCCGCCCTGCCGAGCAGCCGGCCCACCGCCACCCCGACGACTCAGGCTGCCCAGCCCACGGCACCGGCCGGGCAGCCGGCCAGCATCGCAGCCACCGATCGGCCAGCACTGGAGCGCACGGCGCGGCGGACCACCGACCCGGCTCGGCCCAGCAGCGCCGGCACCGCGTCCACCGGGAAAGAGGTTGTCGCACCGCGACCGCGCACGGCGAGCCGACCGGACCGACCGATCAAGCCGACCCGGGTCCGGGCCCCCAAGATCAAGTTTGGCGATCGGGATCCGTCGGTCGAGTTGGCCATCACCGAGATCGCCGGCCACCTGACCTTCACGCCGAACACCGTCACGGCCTGGTACTGGCTGCCCGAGGTCCGCTGGGCGTTCCGCCCGGACGCCGAACGCGAGGCGCTGCTGTCGGCGATCTCCGAGCAGTACGCCGGCCTGGCCGGTTTCCGACTGCACCTGCGCCGCACCACCCGGCCGTTCCCCGCCGACGAGTGGGCCCGCACGATCGACACGCACACCTCGGCACCGCTTCCCGACGTACCCGGCACCACCGGCTGGGCCGATCACCTGGTCGCCGCCCAACGGCACCTGATGGCGGTCAACCACGCCGAGGGGCAGACCTACCTGGGTGTCACCTTCGCCCGCCGGTCCCTCGGCGACTCGCTCACCGAGCGGCTGCTGCGCACCTTCGGCCGGGGCACCGCCGATGGGGAGCGCCGCAAGCTGGGCCGCACCGTGGAGCAGTTCGACGAGGTGCTCGGGGCGTTCGGCATGCGCGGCCGGCGGGTCACCGCCCAGGAGCTGGAGTGGCTGCTCTACCGCTCGGTGGCGCTGTGCATGTCGCCGCCGAGCACCCTCTCCCCCGTCACCGACGGGCGCTGGGAGCGCGGCGACCTGCTCGCCATGACCGAGCAGGTGGAGCGCTACCGCACCCCGTACGGCTCGACGGTCAAGCTGGTCAACCGGATGACCGGCGAGGAGCGGCACGTGGCCGTGCTCGCCGTCGGCCGGATGGAGCCGCTGGAGATCCCCGAACGACACGAGCCCTGGCTGCACTTCCACGAGCGGCTGCCCTGGCCGATGGAAATCTCCACCCGCGTCGACATCCTCGGCTCCGGCGACTCCTTCCGCAATCTCGAACACCGGCTGCGGATGATCCGCTCGCAACAGCTCGACTACGCCGAACACGGCATCGACGCGCCCCCGGAGCTGGAACGACTGGCCAAGCGCGCCCTCGTGATCGGCGACGAGATGACCACCGGCCTGCCGGTCGACTCGGCCCGTGCGCACGGCTGGCACCGGATCGCCGTCGGCGGCCGGACCAGGGAGGAATGCCTGGAGCGGGCCCGCCGGCTCATCCAGCTCTACTCCCGGGAGCTGCGCATCTCGCTGCAACACCCGAAGAACCAGGACTGGCTGGCCCGCGAGTTCATCCCCGGCGAGCCGATCGCCAACACCGGCTACGTCCGACGCATGCCGGTGCCGCTGCTCGCCGCCGCGCTCCCCCAGGCCGCATCGAACGTGGGCGACCGGCGCGGCGACCTCATCGGCCGTACCGCCGGCACCTGCCGCCGCCCGGTCTTCCTCGACCTGCACTTCCCCATGGAGGTCCGGGAACGCTCCGGGCTCGCGGTCTTCGTCGCCGAACCCGGCGGGGGCAAGTCCACACTGCTCGGCGCCCTGGGCTACCTGGCCGCCCGCCGAGGTGTCCAGGTGACCCTGCTCGACCCGTCCGGCCCGCTGGCCCGCCTCTGCGCGATGCCCGAGCTGCGACCGTACTCCCGGGTGTTGAACCTGACCGGCTCGGAGCACGGCACCCTGGCGCCCTACTCGCTCATCCCGACGCCGCTGCGCACCGAGTTCGGCACCGGCGCCGCCGGTGACCGGGAGTTCGAGATCGCCGTCTCCAACGCCCGAGCCGAGCGGCGGATGCTGGTCCAGGACATCTGCATGATGCTCGTCCCGCCGCAGGTCGCCAGGGAGGCGTCGACCGCCACCCTCTTCCGGCACGCCGTCCGCCAGGTCCCCGCGGAGGAGACCTCCACCCTGGACGACGTGGTGAGCTGCCTCGGGCGGCTCGACGACGACGCCGGCAAGGAACTGGCCAACCTCCTGCTGGACACCGCCGAAATGCCACTGGCCATGCTCTTCTTCGGTCGACCGCCGGAAGGGCTGCTCGGTGCCGACGCGGCACTCACCGTGATCACCATGGCCGGGCTACGGTTGCCCGACCTCAAGATCGAACGGGAGTACTGGTCAGCCGAAGAGGCCCTGGCCCTGCCGATGCTGCACACCGCGCACCGGCTCGCCGTCCGGCGCTGCTACGGCGGCTCGATGTCGTCCCGAAAGCTCGTCGGCCTCGACGAGGCGCACTTCATGGAGGGCTGGCGGTCCGGGCGCTCCTTCCTGGTCCGGCTCGCCCGCGACTCCCGCAAGTGGAACCTCGCCGCGCTGGTCGCCTCCCAGAACCCCCGCGACATCCTCGGCCTCGACGTGCAGAACCTCGTCTCCACAGTCTTCGTCGGCCGCATCGCCGAAGACGCCGAGATCGCCTCCGAAGCTCTGCGGCTGCTGCGGGTGCCGGTCAACGACGGGTACGAAGCCACCCTCGCCTCCCTCTCCGCCGCCGACACCAGTTCGTCCAGCCGGCTCGGCTTCCGGGAGTTCGTGATGCGCGACGTCGACGGCCGGGTGCAGAAGGTCCGAGTCGACGTCTCGTACGTCGAAGGTCTGCTGGACCACCTCGACACGACGCCCGCCGCGATCGCCGCGGCGGCCGGAGTCCTGCCGAGCATCCCCCTGCCGGATCTGGAGGCATGACATGGCTAGGGCCTGGGCAAGGACTGTGTCGTTCCTGCTCGCCCTCGGCGTACTGGCCGGGACCACCCTCACCTGGCCACTGATCGGAGCGGAGGCCGCAGCCGCCGCACCGCCCGCCGCCCAGGCCCGCGCCGACCTCTGCACGACGGCCGAATGGCAAGCCGACTTCCGCGCCTGCGTGGCGAAGCTGAAGCAGGTCAGCCAGGCCGAGATCGACTGCCGGAAGCCGCCCGTGCCGTCCGCGCCGGATTCTGGCCTCGCCGGCTGGTTCGCCTCCCGCCCGGACTCGTCCAAGCTGCCCGGGCCAAAGGGCATCTACAGCGACTACGGCTACGGCGGCTACAGCTTCAACACGTATGACGTAGAGGGTGGTTGTGCCTCCACCATTCTCCATCCCGACTACAAATTCACCACCACAGTCGCCAACGGTGAGCTCATGATCGCCACAGCCGTCGTGGGCGCCTCGAACGCCCTGCGCGAGCGGGCCTGGGATCCTCGCGCGATGTGGGATTGGGCCGACCCGCTGGTGGAGAAGGC
Organism: Micromonospora sp. DT53; assembly: GCF_049841535.1. Taxonomy (NCBI): domain Bacteria; kingdom Bacillati; phylum Actinomycetota; class Actinomycetes; order Micromonosporales; family Micromonosporaceae; genus Micromonospora; species Micromonospora sp. DT53. Next base: position 141,898 of record NZ_JBNCKM010000004.1, on the reverse strand, counting down.
CACCAAAGCCGTCTACCAGAAGGTATTCAGCGTCTTCGGAATCGTCACGCTCTGTGTGGTGGGCCTCTATTTGCTCTGGCGCTCCCGCCAGTCGGACATGAGCAATGCGATGACGACGGCCGGGTGGGCGTTGCTAGTGATGGTGGCGGTCACCGCGCTGGCGGCCTGGCCGGTCAAGTCGGCGAACATCGCCGACGGCACCCTGATCACCTCGCTCGGCGTCGTGCACGATGCCATAGGCCCGGCCTCCAGGGACACTCCGCCAGATCAGTGCGACGATCCGGACCCCAAGGCATGCAAGGACAACCGACCTCCCGCTGTTCGGGCCAGCGATACTGCCACCGAGGCGATGCTCTACCGCAACTGGCTGCGCGGAGTGCTCGGCTCGGCGGATAGCGAGACCGCCCGCAAGTATGGCCCTGCCCTGTACGACGCTAAGGCGTTCTCCTGGGAGGAGGCCGAAAAGCTGCGCGCCAACCCGGCCACCCGGCCAGCGACGATCCAGGCCAAGCAGCAGCAGTGGATGACGGTCGCAGAGCAGATCAAGGCCGAGGACCCGGAGGCGTACGAGTTCCTGACGGGCACCCGCGACATGGACCGAATCGGCTCTGGGTTCATCGCCGTGCTCGCGGCCGTGCTCTTCGCGATGTTCGACCTGACCGCGTCAGTGCTGGTACTGCTGGGCTTCCTGATCTTCCGGTGGGCGGTGATCGCGGCACCCATCCTGGGCACCGTTGGTCTACTCCGGCCAGCCAGCGCTGGCCTCCGACGGTTGGCGAACGCCGTGGTGGCTGCGGTATTCAACATCGCCATCTTCGGCACCGGGGCCGCCATCTACCTGTTCGCCGTTGACTTGATCATGAGCACCCCTGCTCTGCCGGGCTGGCTTCAGGTGGTGCTGGTGTGGCTCTGCGGGGTGGTCGGATGGCTGCTGCTGCGGCCGTACCGGCGGATCACCCAACTCGGGGGCAAGGACAGCAGCGAAGCGGTCAGTTCGGCCGGGTCCTGGCACCGTCGGTTCTTCCGCGACATGCGGACCGCGGCGCGGCTGGACGTGGCAGAGCCGGGCGGCACCGCCGAGCCGGTGGGCGGACGCCGACGGTCACCCGACGCGGCGCAGACCCGGCTACGGCCGGAGGCGCGGCGAGAGGACCCGGCCCCGGTGCCGACCGCTGCGGCCGAGGGCCGACGCGCAGACGCGGCGCGCCCGGACGGTCGAGAGCGGCCCGACGAGGCACCGGCGGAAGAGGGCAGGGGTCGGAACCGCCCGGTCGCTCCGCAGCCCCGACGCCGACAGCCAGCGACCTGGACCGAGCCGGATGTACCGGCTGAGAACCCGTCGTTCGTGGTCTACCGCCCAGGCTCCAGCGAGCGTGCACCGGATCGCACCGGACCTCGGGTGCGCTCAGAGGCGAGGTGACGGTCATGCGGCGAGCGCTGGAGTTCCTCTTCACCCGGGCGCTGCGGTCCCGGCTGGGCGTTGCGTTGGTGATCGGGGTGGTGGTCGTCGGCGTGCTCGGGGCGACCCGACTGATCTCCAGCCCGGTCGATTCGGCCGATGGTTTGAGCAGCCGTCCCGATGGGCCGATCATCACGGTGGACCCGTCGGCCGGCGACGACGGTCTGCTCAACAGTGCGGCTCCGCCGTCACCCGTGACGTCGCCCGGCGCTCGCACGCCCGAGCAGACCGCCGACCGCTTCGCCAAGGCCTGGCTGGGCCGTCCCGGGATGACCACCGAAGAGTGGCAGGCCGGCCTACGGCCGCTCTCCACGCCAACACTTCAGGAGAAGTTGACCGGCGTCGAGCCCGAGAGCGTGCCCGCCGAGAAGGTTGCCGGTCCTCCAACCATGCGAGAGCGAACCGAGACGTTCGTCGAGCTGTTGCTTCCCCTTGACACCGGCCGGCTCCGGCTGGAGCTGGTCACCTCCGACGATGGTTGGCTGGTCGACGTTCTGGACTGGGAGCGGCCGTGAACGACGTTGGTAGCGCCGGAACCCGCCGCGGGCCCCTCCGGCTCGGTGTGATCGCGGCGGTGCTCACCGGGATGCTGCTTCTGCTCTGCTGCACCGGCGGCACCGCGGCGTTCTTCCTCAGCGGGCTCGGTGGCGACGACGCCGAGAACGGGGCCACCCTGGCAGGCACGGAGTGCGGGCCGGTCCGAGCGGTGAACATCACGGGCAAGCTGCCGCGTTTCAGCGAGTACGGTGACACCCAGGTCCGCAATGCCGCGATCATCATAAAAGTCGGCCAGGACATGGGCGTGCCCTCGCGAGGTTGGGTGATCGCCCTCGGCACCGCGATGCAGGAGTCCGCCCTGCGCAATCTGGCGAACAGCGGCGTGCCCGCCTCCCTGGCCCTGCCACACGAGGGCGTTGGAGCGGACCACGACTCACTCGGCCTGTTCCAGCAGCGGCCGGGGTGGGGAACGGTCGCCGAGCGGCTGACCCCCGCCTACGCGGCCCGCAAGTTCTACGAGAAGCTCGTCAAGGTCGACGACTGGCAACGCCGACCACTGACCGCGGTCGCGCAGCGGGTGCAGGTCAGCGCATACCCGGACGCGTACGCCAAACACGAGGAAATAGCCAGCCGGATCGTGGACGCGCTGGCTGGCGGCGCGGCCCGCACCGTCGAGATCAACGGCAAGGCGGTGTGCAACGCGGCCGAGCGCGGTCACATCGCCGCCTCCGGCTGGACAGCACCGATTTCCGGCGGTGTCGGCTCCGGTTTTCGCACCGCCAGCCGGCCCAGGCACAACGGAGTCGACATCGGCGCGGCCAAGGGCACCGAGATCCGCGCGGCAGCGACCGGCCGGGTGCTGGTCTCCACCTGCGATCCGGACTATCGCGGCCGACGAGACTGCAATGTGGACGGTTTCCCTGGCAAAAAAGGCTGCGGCTGGTTCGTCGATCTGCTGCACGCCGGTGGCTACATAACCCGGTACTGCCACATGGTGGTTCAGCCCTTCGTCAAGAAGGATCAGGTGGTGACGGCCGGTCAGGTGATCGGCAAGGTCGGCAGCAGCGGTAACTCCTCCGGTCCGCACCTGCATTTCGAGGTGCACCTGCGCAACGACCGCAATGCGTCGGGCGCGGTGAACCCGGTCCCGTTCATGCGCGAGCGGGGCGCCCCGCTGCGCGCCGCTGAGTGAGGCCAGCACGGGTATGACCGGACCATTGCCCGACCCGTTCGCCGATCAGCCCGACTGGGCACCACAGCCGCCCAGACCGCTGGCCATCGTCGCCGCGACCGAGCGGGTCGAGCTACGCGGGCGACGGGTGCTGGTCGGACTGCCGGGGTTGGGTTGGCGTGGCGACCTGCGCGCGGACGACCGGGTGGTGCAGAGCGCCCGGACCTACGTACCTGTGATACCCGAGCACGAGTGGTACCGGGCCGAAGCCGACCAGGTCGAGGTGTTCGCGCCACTGGTGCCGGTGGAGCGGGTCTGGGTGGAGACCGTCGGCAGCCGACCGGGGGTGGACAGCGCCCGCGATACGGCCATCCGTTTGGTCTCGTTGGACGGCCCTGCACACCGGACCCCCACACCGGTTTTCGAAGCGGACGCGGTCACCGGTCGGCGGGTGGTGCACGTCGAGGGCGGCCAGGAGCACCGTGACCTTCGAGCGGTCACCGAGACCTACTCGGGCGCCGAAGGGGACATCTGCGTGCGGGTCACCCCCGAGGTGGAGTGGTATCGCTGGGCCTGGCGCGGCCAGTCACCCACCACCCTGGAAGTTCCGGTCCATTTGCTGTGGATTGAATGAGAGTCAACCCAGCTCGAGGCCGCCGCATACTCGCCAACCATCGCCATCCTCGACGACAGTGAACGTCCAGTTCTCTCGGCGGCTGCTTCGGACAACGCCCTCGGAAGAACCGGAAATGGTCAGCGTGGTGCCAACCGATTCTCCCTCACTCGAGGGCGTGCGAGTCAGTTGGCCCCAACTGACTCGCACGCTGACGTTGAACTTCGACTCGCGCTGCTCAAATTCAACTCTCAGGTCTCGAACGGCCTGCAGGTCGGACCCGCTCTCGCAGGTGAAGAGGCTTGCTCTTGTGTCATTGCGATCCACAAGGAATGCGCGCAGGTAGTTGTCCACGACAACGTCCGGCGTGCTGCGGTCGGGTGTTGAGGCGCGGTCGTACCACACGTAGGCGGTTGCGACCCCGCCGAGGCAGAGCAGGGCGAGCACGCCAGCGACGACCGTGAGCACCGTCCGCATTCGGCCGCGTGGCGGCTGCGGTGCCGGCGGTGCCGGGGCGGGCGGCAGTTGCTCGGACGGTGTCCGCTGGGCCGGTACGCGGGAGACCTGGGAACCGGCGGGGGGCTGCACTGATTCCACCTCCTGAAGTTATCGGCTGGACGCTCCGGAGCCAATGCCTCAGATGCAGCGGATCGTGACGGACCCCTCCCCACCGCTGAGATCCACGACATCACCGGCGCAGCGCCGAGGCACCTCCCGGAGGTGCGCCCTCGGCTGGGATACCGTCTCTGCTTGGGGAGGGGTTGCCAACCTCGGGTAGAGGGGGTGGACGCGGTGGCCGGTCCGAAAGCTCGCACGAACCGCGCCGCAGCCCTACATCGTCGGGCGACGGCGGTCGCGACCGCAGCGGCCGGGATCCTGGACGAGACGCGGCCGGCTCCTGCCGATCAGCGTCGTCAGTACGAGGTTGCCGATCGGCTACGGACGGCTGCGGGCGTGCTGGCTCCGGGTTGGGCGGGCGCGGCACTGGATTCGCTCACCGTGGACTCGCCGGCGGGTGATGGTCCGCCGCCGTTCGTTCGGGTCGGTACTGCGGCGCCGTTGGACGACGCTCGTTTCCCCGCGTTGGTGCCACTTGTCGGCACCGGTCACCTCAGCATGGACGCTGACGCGCGGGAACCACGGGTGGCAGGTTTGCTCCGGGCCGTACTCCTGCGGTTGTTGGGTGCGGCGCCGGCGGGTGCCCTGTTGATTCGCGCGGTGGATGCCACCGGGGCTGTGTTGACGCCGTTCGGGGCGCTCGCGGATGCTGGCCTGCTGCCGCCGCCGGCGGTGGATGTGGCGGGTCTGCGCGCGGTGCTGACCGAGGCCGAGCAGTGGGTCACGCCGGGGGCGAGTGGGCGACGCCGGCACGATCGGACGTTGCTGCTGGTGGTGGCCGCGTTGCCGGAGTCGACCGGCCCGACCGATCTGGCGCGGATCGAGACGTTGGCCGAGCAGGGGCCGGCCGCCGGGCTGCACCTGGTGGTGGCGGGTTGGCCTCCCCTCGGCCCGTACTCGGCCCGGGCGCCGCTGCCGCACACCACTTCGCTGGCGCTGCGTAATGCGTACGCGCTGCTCGGCGACCCGCCGGGGGCGTCGTTCGCCGGGCCGGGGGCCGATCCGCCGGGCGGTTTGAACTCGCCGGTCTTCGTCGAGTCGGATCCGCCGGCCGAGTTGGTCGATGCGGTCTGTCGGCGTCTCGCCGAGCAGGTGGAGGCGGGTTCCCGGTTGGCGTTGGGTGGGCTGTTGCCGCCGACGGGTGAGCGGCTGTGGGAGTCCGACTCGGCCGATGGGTTGACCACGACCGTCGGCGATGCCGGGGGCCGGGCGGTGCCGCTGGGTTTCACCGAGTTGACCCCGCACTGGCTGGTGAGTGGGCGGTCCACGGCGGGCCGTGCGGCGTTCCTGACCACCGCGCTGCTCGGCTTGGCCGCCCGGTACGGCCCAGATGACCTGGCGTTCTACCTGGCGGATCTGGGCGACGGCGAGTCCTTCGTGGAGTTCTTGCAGACCGAGCGGGACCGGTCGTGGGTTCCGCAGGTGCGCGCGGCGGCGATGGCCGCCGACCGGGAGTACGTGCGGGATCTGCTGGAGGAGTTGACGGCCGAGGTCCAGCGCCGCACGGAGGCGGGCGCCCGGGCCGGGGGGCAACGCTTCGCGGAGCTGCGTCAGCATCAGCCGCTGCCGAGGATCGTGTGTGTGGTGGACAATGTGCCGCTGCTCTTCGCCGAACGGGACCGGCTGGCCGGCGAGGTCGCCGCCCAGTTGGACGGGCTGGCCCGGGCCGGTCGGGCGTACGGCGTGCACCTGGTCTTGGCGGGCGCGGGCGAGTTGGGGTTGAGTACGCGCGCGGATGCTGGTCATCGGGATTCGGTGCTCGGGCAGTTTCCGGTGCGGGTGGCGCTGCCGGGCGGCGGTCCGGTGCTGGAGCCGACGAACGACTCGGCGGCGGGTCTGCCGGTGGGCAGCGCGGTGGTGAACACGGCGGGCGGGCTCGGCGGCCCTCGGGGTGCGATTCGGGGTCACGAGCGGTTGATTCGTCACCCGGATCCGCAGGATCATCCGGAGGTCGTGGAGAAGTTGCGGCACGAGTTGTGGGCGGCGCGTCCGGCCGGGTCGGTGCCGCCGGTGGTCTTCGCGGGTTACGCGCGGCCACTGCTGGGCAACGACCCGCGTCACCGGGCGGCCCTGGCGGGGCAGGCGCACGGGCCGGCGGCTCTGCTGGGGCGCGCGGTGGACGTGGCGCGCTCGACGGTGGCCGTGCCGTTGGGTCCGGCGGCCGGGCGCAACCTCGCCGTCCTGGGCTCGGGCACCGCGGCGGGCGGGTTGTTGGCGACGGCGGCGCGGAGCACGTCGGCTCACCACGCACCGGGCAGCGCCCGCTTCCTGGTGGCGGCACCGGACCCGGGCTCCCGGGCGCTCGCGGAGGCGTTGACGGCGGAGTTGGCGGCCCGGCATTCGGCCGAGTTGGTGGATCTGCCGACGCTGCTCGCGGACGCGGCCGACGACCTGCCGACGTACCTGGTGGTCTTCGGGTTGGACCGGCCGGGTCCTCGGGACCTGCCGGTGGAACGGCTGCGGTCGCTCCTACGGGACGGGCCTCCGGCGGGGAGGCATCTGCTGGGGTGGTGGCGTGCGGTGCCGCCGTTCGCCGCGTTGTTCGAGCCGGCGGGCGAGGTCGACAAGCTGGCCGCGGTTGCCGTGCTGGACGTGCCGGTCGCGCAGCTCACTGCGGTCTTCGGTCGCCCGGTCGAGTGGCAGGTGCGCCCCGACCGGGCGGTGCTCTGGGACGGTCCGGATGAGCGGGGCGTTGTCCTGGTGCCGTTCGCCGACGTGGCCGGCTGATCGGGTGGCGCGGGTGGAGGGTGTCGAGGTGGTTCCGAACGCGACGATGACCGGGCCGGGGCGGCAGCGGGCCGGGGCGGCGACCGGGGACGCCACGCCGCCACCGGCGCTCGAGCCCGGCGCGGCCTGGGCGGGGTACCTTGCGGCTGCCCGCCAGCTGGACGGGGTACGCCGTAGCGCGGCTGCCGCCGCAGGTGAGCAGGCCCGGTCGGCGGAGGCCGCCCGGGAGGAGTTGACGGTGGTCCGTACCGGGCTGGCGAGTCAGCAGGATCGGCTGCGTGAGTTGGGCGTACCGCCGATCTCGCTGGTGCCGTCGCCGCCGGAGCTTACCGAGGCGGCCCGTTCGATGGTGGGTGGCCCGGCGGCCGTGCTGGCTGCGTTGCGGGCCGCGCGAGGTTGGGCCGAGGCTGCGGACGCGGCGCTGGCGGCGCGCCGCGGGATCCGGCCGGGTTCCTGGCCGGCGCGAGCGCGCAATCTCCTGGTGTACGGCCCGTTCGCGCTGCTGGTGCCACTGATCCAGGTCGCGGTTCTGGCGGCGACGGGGGTGGGAGCGGCAACTGTGGCGGCGTTGATCTGCGGGCTTCCGATGCCGGCGGTCGCGTTCGTCGCCGGCTGGATCGCCATCGGGCGGTTGTTCCGGGTCAGCCCCACCGAGCGGCTGGACCGCACGGTGCGTTTCGGCGCGTTGGTGTGCCTGGTGCCGGCGGTGTTGGCCACGGCGGGCCTGCTGCTGGCCCTGCTCGCTGGCTGACCCGCCCAAGCCGGAACCGCCTGGGCCGAACCGCCCAGGGCCGACACCGCCTAGGGCCGGAACAACGCGGGCGGAACCGCCCCGGCGGCCCGGGTACGCAAACGGCCGGCCGTCCCGGAAGGGTGTCGGCCGGCCGTGGTGCGTCGCGGTGTCAGCGGGGGATGATCAGCGCCATCGCCTCGGCCCGCGACTTGGAGTCCGTCTGCAGGATTCCTCGTACGGCCGACGTGATGGTCATGGCGCCGGATTTCTGGATGCCGCGCATCGCCATGCACATGTGCTCGCATTCGAGCACGACGACGACGCCACGTGGTGCGAGTTTGCTCATCAGCAGGTCGGCGACCTGCGAGGTGAGCCGCTCCTGCACCTGGGGCCGACGGGCGAAGACCTCGACGAGTCGGGCCAGCTTGGACAGGCCCGTGATCCGCCCGTCGGGGCCCGGGATGTAGCCGATGTGTGCGCTGCCCCGGAAGGGCAGCAGGTGGTGCTCGCAGAGGCTCATCACGTCGATGTCCCGAACGATGACCAGCTCTTCGTGGTTGGCCTCGAAGGTGGTGCTGAGCACCTGGGCCGGGTCGACCCGGAGGCCGGCGAAGAGTTCGGCGTACGCGCGGGCGACCCGGGCCGGGGTCTGCTGGAGCCCGTCGCGGTCCGGGTCCTCGCCGACCGCGATGAGGATCTCGCGGACGGCCTTCTCGATCCGGCCGAGGTCGACGGCGTCTTCGACGGGGCGGCCGGTCAGCCTGCCGCTGATCAGCCGCGCGGCCACGTAGTCCAGCTCGTCGTCGCCGTCGGGTTCGGTCGCGGAGACGGCCAGCTCCCGGTGGGGGGAGCTGGCCGTCGGGTCGTTGCTCAGTGCGTGCCGTCCGAGTTGTTGGACGGCGCCACCCCGCCGACCGACGCCTGCGCGCCGTCGGCCTGGGCCTGCGCCTTGAGCTTGTCCTTCTCCGCAGGGGTGAGCACGGGCGGCTCGGTGGACGGCTGACGCTTGCCGAAGCCGTTGTACGGTGCCAGCGGCGGGCGCTTGACCACCCGGGAGCAGATCCGCGCCATGTCGGCCGTGGAGAGGGTTTCCTTCTCCATCAGCTCGAGCACGATGTTGTCCAGGACGTCCCGGTATTCCACCAGGATCTCCCAGGCCTCGTCGTGCGCCAGCTCGACAAGTGCCCGCATCTCGCCGTCGATCTCGGCGGCCACCGAGTCCGAGTAGTCCCGTTCGTGGCCCATGTTGCGGCCGAGGAACGGCTCGTCCCCGCTGGTGCCGTACTTGATCGCACCGAGCTTGGAGCTCATGCCGTACTGGGTGATCATCGCGCGGGCCAGTTGGGTGGCCTTCTCGATGTCGTTGCCGGCGCCGGTGGTCGGCTCGTGGAAGACCAGTTCCTCGGCGGCGCGACCGCCCAGCGCGTACGCCAGGGTGTCGATCATTTCGGCGCGGGTCTGGGTGTACTTGTCTTCGGTCGGGAGCACCAGGGTGTGGCCCAGCGAGCGACCACGGGACAGGATCGTCACCTTGTGCACCGGCGCAGCGTGCGGCAGCGCCCAGGCGACCAACGCGTGGCCACCCTCGTGGTACGCGGTGATCTTCTTTTCGTTGTCGCTCATGACGCGGGTCCGCCGCTGCGGACCGGCGACCACCCGGTCGATCGACTCTTCGAGCGAGTCGTTGGAGATCGCCCGCTGCTCCTTACGAGCGGTGAGCAGGGCCGACTCGTTGATCACGTTGGCCAGGTCGGCGCCGCTGAAGCCCGGCGTGCGACGGGCCACCGCGTCGAGGTCGACGTCGGGCGTGAACGGCTTGCCCTTGGCGTGCACCCGCAGGATGGCCTTGCGGCCCTCCATGTCGGGGGCGTCCACCGGGATCTGCCGGTCGAACCGGCCCGGGCGCAGCAGCGCCGGGTCGAGGATGTCCGGCCGGTTGGTGGCCGCGATGAGGATGACCCCACCCTTGGTGTCGAAGCCGTCCATCTCGACGAGCAGCTGGTTGAGCGTCTGCTCCCGCTCGTCGTGGCCGCCGCCCATGCCGGCGCCACGGTGCCGGCCGACGGCGTCGATCTCGTCGACGAAGACGATCGCCGGGGCGTTCGTCTTGGCCTGCTCGAACAGGTCACGGACCCGGCTGGCGCCGACGCCGACGAACATCTCCACGAAGTCGGAGCCGGAGATGGAGTAGAAGGGCACCCCGGCCTCGCCGGCGACCGCGCGGGCCAGCAGCGTCTTGCCGGTGCCGGGCGGGCCGAACAGCAGCACGCCCTTCGGGATCTTGGCGCCCAGGGCCTGGTACTTGGCCGGGTTCTGCAGGAAGTCCTTGATCTCGTACAGCTCTTCGACGGCCTCCTCGGCACCCGCGACGTCCGCGAAGGTCGTCTTCGGAGTGTCCTTGGTGATCATCTTGGCCTTGGACTTGCCGAAGTTGAGCACCCGGGAGCCGCCGCCCTGCATCTGCGACATGAAGAACAGCAGCAGGAGCACGAGCAGCGCGATCGGCAGCAGGTTGACCAGCAGGCTCACCCAGATGCTGTCCGAGGAGACCTTGGCGTCGGCCGGGCCGGTGACCCGGTTGTTCGCCTTGGCGTCCAGCACCTCGTTCCAGATCTGGTCGCCAGCCTGGTACGGGAACTGGGCCTCGATCTTGTTGGTCTCGGTCTTACCGAACTTGGTCTTCTGGGCCAGGTCCAGTTGGAGCGTCTGCTCCTTGTCCTGGAAGACCACCTTGTTGATCTTGGCGGTGTGCAGCTGATCGAGCGCAACGGAAGTGTCCACGCGGTGGTAGCTGGGACCAGCGGTGAACAGCTGACTGAGCACAACGGCGCCGAGGATGACCAGGATGATCCAGACCACCGGTCGGCGGAAGAAACGCGTACGTTCCATACTGTTGTCGAGCGCGGAGCGCCCGCATCCTCCTGATCGACGTCCTGACCGTCTGATGGTGTCGCCGCGCTGAGCGGCGGCCGGAGCCGCCGTGCGGGCCGGCCTCGACCCCGAGGCGCGAAAACTGCCGCGCCGCGGTCATTCGACGGTACACCGTGTACGCGAGGAGTGAGCTTGCGAGCCCCGCAGTCGTGCACCATCAAAAGACCGCGTACGCCAGAAGCGAGCCTGCGAGCCCTCGCACTCGGCGCGCCTTCGAGATCGACGACACGCACCGTGGGCAGGCCCACCAGCCCCGCAGCCAACGTACGGCGAGTCCGGGTGGAAGCCGGCGTGGCGGGGAGTCCGGCTCTGCCACCCGAGCGCCCGGTCACGCGATCGAGGGGGTCGAGCGCGGAGTAACCTCCGGGCCACCGTGGTACACGGTAACCGCATCAGCTGAGAGCGCGCTGAACGTCGGCTTGATGGGTGCCGATGCGAGTCGGACTCATGTCGGCCGGCGGGCCGCCCCGACGGGTCGGGCCCGTCGTCAGGAGCGGGCGTAGACCTCGGGCTTGAGCACCCCGACGTAGGGCAGCTCCCGATAGCGCTCAGCGAAGTCGAGGCCGTACCCGACCACGAACTCGGTCGGGATGTCGAAGCCGACGTACTTCACCGGGACCGGCACCTTCACGGCGTCCGGCTTGCGGAACAGGGCGACCACCTCGACGCTCGCCGCCGAGCGCGACTCGAGGTAGCGCAGCAGCCAGGAGAGCGTGAGCCCGGAGTCGACGATGTCCTCGACGACGATCACGTGCCGACCGGCGATGTCCCGGTCCAGGTCCTTGAGGATGCGGACGACCCCGGAGGAGGTGGTGCCCTGGCCGTAGGACGAGATGGCCATGAAGTCGAGCTCCGCCGGCGGGCCGTTACGGCCCAGCGCCCGGGCGAAGTCCGCCATGAACATCACCGCGCCCTTGAGCACGCACACCAGCAGCAGCCCGTCGCCCACGTGGGCGTAGTCGGCGGAGACCTGCTTGGCCAACTCCGCCGTCTTCTCGCGGATCTGCGCCTCAGAAATGATCACGTGGTCGATGTCGGCGTCGTACCAGGAGCCGTCAGCCATGACTCCTAGCCTGCCGTACGTCGGATGGCCTCCGTCGGCGGGGCCGCACCTTTTGGCGCGATCAAGCCGAGGATTTTCCGCGCAAACATGGCTAATCACATCAGTTGGTGCGTGACCGCCAGCGGCGGCCGTCGTCGGTGGGCTTCCAGTCGGCCGAATCGTGGCTGTCGACGGTGAGCCCGGCCGCCGAGGCGGCGACGAGCAGGACGAGGAACAGGAGGAAGACGAGGAACTCCATGGCGGCGCTCACTTTCGCATGATTGCTGTCGGTTTCGCCGCCGGTGCGCACCGGACTGAGACCAGTCTGCGGCCTGCCGCAGCGACCGGACAGTGGCAGGAATGCCATTGATCATCGATTTACTGCCACCTGTCGGGTTACCCTCGTCACATGCTGCGGTCAGTTGCCGTCCTCGCCCTCGACCAGGTCGCTCCCTTCGAGCTGGGCGTCCTCGCCGAGGTGTTCGGCACCGACCGGACCGCCGACGGTTTTCCCGCCTACCGCTTCCAGGTGTGCAGCCCGGACGGCGCTCCGGTGCGTACCTCCTCCGGCTTCCACCTCACCCCACACGCGGACCTCGGCCCGCTCGACGAGGCCGACCTGGTGGCCATCCCCGCGCACCGCCAGGGCACCACCGTCCCCGGCCCGGTGCTCGACGCGCTACGTCGGGCCGACGCCCGCGGAGCCCACCTGTTCAGCGTCTGCTCCGGCGCCTTCCTGCTCGGCGAGGCCGGGCTGCTGGACGACCGCGAGTGCACGACCCACTGGCGGTACGTGGACGAACTACAACATCGGCACCCGCGCGCCCGGGTGCGTTGCAACTCGCTATACGTCCAGGACGGGCGGTTGCTCACCAGCGCCGGCACGGCGGCCGGCATCGACGCGTGCCTGCACCTGATCCGCCAGGAGCACGGCTCGGCCACCGCGACCCGGCTGGCCCGGCGGATGGTGGTCCCGCCGCACCGCGACGGCGGTCAGTCCCAGTACGTCGAGGCGCCCATCCCGAAGGCGCCCGAGGCACCCACCCTCGAACCGGTGCTGGAATGGCTGATGGGTCACCTGGACCGGACGATCACCGTGGAGGAGTTGGCCGTCCGCGCCGGCATGGCGCCCCGCACGTTCGCCCGCCGGTTCCGCGCCGAGACCGGCACCACACCGCACGACTGGCTCACCAACCAGCGGGTGCTGCTCGCCCGGCGGCTGCTGGAGGAAACCCCGTTGAGCGTGGAGGCGGTCGCCGACCAGTCCGGCTTCGGCGACGCGGCCGCGCTGCGCCACCACTTCAGCCGCCGGGTGGGCGCCACCCCCCACAGCTACCGGACCACCTTCCGCGACCGGGCGCACACCACCTGAACCGGGACCTTTGCTCTGCTTCACTCCGCGCACCAATCAGTCAACCGATCTGTTGCGCCGGTTGAAGCAGAGCAAAGGAGCTCAATCAGTCAGGCGGGTCCACCGGTGTCAGCCGGTCGGCGCGGCGGAACACCCGACGTCCACCCGGCAGGTCGGTCGGACCCTGGCCGTGCCAGCCCGTGACCAACGCGTCCAAGGCGGCGACGTGCCGGTGGGACAGCGCACCCGGCAGGGCGCCCAGCTCGCGGGCCCAGGAGTGCAGCACCCGGCTGCGGACCGCCGGGAGAAGGCCGAGCAGCAGCGGCACGGAGAGCCCCCCGTCGGGACACCGGGCCGCCGCCAGCGCCGTCCCGGCCAACTCGTCGAGCGCGGCGTTGTCGGCGGCCACCAGCCGCGCGGTCCGCGCGAGGTTGTCGACCACGCCGGATCCGAGTGCCCGCACCAGCGCCGGCAACAGGTCGGCCCGCACCCTCGACCGGGCGTACGACGGGTCGGTGTTGTGCGGGTCCTGCCACGGGCTCAGTCCGAGCACCGCGCAGGCGGCACGCGTCTGCTCCCGGCCGACCTCCAGCAGCGGGCGCAGCAGCGGCACCCCGCCCAGATCGCGCCGGGCGGGCATCCCGGCCAGCCCTCGTGGGCCGGCGCCCCGGGCGAGCGCGAGCAGCACCGTCTCCGCCTGGTCGTCACGGGTGTGCCCGGTGAGCACCGCGACCGCGTCCTGCTGCCGGGCCACCTCGACCAACGCCTGGTAACGGGCCTCGCGGGCGGCTGCCTCCGGCCCGCCGGGACGCCCAGCCACCTCCACCCGGACCACCGTCGCCGAGGCGAACCCGACCCCCCGACCCCAGCTGGCCACCGCCTCCGCGCGCTCCGCGGAGCCGTCCTGCAAGCCGTGGTCGACGCTGACGAGCACCGTGGTGCGGCCCAGCCGGGGCGCCACGAACACGGTGGCCGCCGCGAGCGCGAGCGAGTCGGCACCACCGGAGCAGGCCACCAGCACCGGACCGCCGGACGGCAGACCGGTCAGGGCGCGGCGTACCGCCACCCGGATCGCGGCCACCGGTGGAGCGAGCGCGGCCACCGGCCGGTGATCAGCCAGCGGCCGGGATGGTGCCGGCCGGGCCGTGCACCCGGGCGACCCAGGCGTCCGGGTCGCCCAACTCGGACAGTCGAGGCAGGGTCAGCGGCGAGTTGAAGATCGAGTTGAAACCGTCCATGCCGACGCGTTCCACCACGCCGTGCACGAACTTGCGCCCCTCGGCGTACTGACGCATCTTGACGTCCACCCCGAGCAGCCGGCGGATCGCCTTCTCCAGCGGGTTGCCCGTCTCCCGGCGTCGGTTGAACGACGCCCGGATCCGCTCCACGCTCGGGATCACCTGCGGGCCGACGCCGTCCATCACGAACTCGGCGTGCCCCTCCAACAGGGTCATCAACGCGGTGAGCCGGTCCAGTACGGCCCGCTGTGCCGGGGTCTGCACGATGTCCAGCACGCTGGTGCGGCTGTCCGGGTCACGGACCGCCTCGGACAACGTGGCCACCCCGCGCCGCAACCGCTCGACCAGGTGCTCGCTCCCGCTGGACGAGGCGTCCACGAACGCCTGCACCTCGCTGAGGAAGTAGGCCCGCATCCACGGCACGGCCGTGAACTGGGTGCGGTGGGTGACCTCGTGCAGACACACCCAGAGCCGGAAATCCCGAGGGTCCGCGCCGAGCTTGCGCTCCACCTCGACGATGTTCGGTGCGACGAGCAGCAGCTGGCCCGGCTCGGCCGAGAAGACCTCGTACTGGCCGAGCACCCGGCCGGAGAGGTAGGCCAGCACCGTGCCGGCCTGCACCCCGGTCAGCCGGGACCCGATCGCCTCGGTCAACGCGCCCGGTTGCTTGTCGCCGGAGAGCCGACTCACCAGCGGAGTGATCACCTCGCGGAGCCCGGCGATGTTTGTCGCGGCCCAGTCGCGGCGATCGACAACCCGGACCGGCGGATGCGACACCTGCGCCCGCAACCCCGTGTAGTCGGCCACGTGCCCGGCCGCCTCGTCGGTCAGCCGGCGCAGGTCGCCGACGACGTCGGTGGCTTCGGCGTACGACACGCGGGGGCCAGACTTGCTCAACGCCCCCGCCGTGGCGGCGGCCAGATCCCAGTCCACGAACTGCGCCATGGACCCACCGTACCCGCGTCGCGACACCCCGGCCCGGGCTCGCGCCCTCGATCGACACCGATGGCGACTGCGGTGCCCCGGACCGGCGACGGTCAGCCGCAGCCGCAGCCGGCCAGCGCGGCGGCGATCCGGTCCAGCGCCGGTTGGGCGGTATCCCGGTCACCCGGCACCTTGTCGGTGAGCACCGCGAAGGTCAACAGCCGGCCGTCGGCGGTGGTGACCAGGCCCGCGATGGAGTGCACCTGGGTCAGGGTGCCGGTCTTGGCCCGGACGGTGCCCGCCCCCGCGGCGGTGCCTGCGGTGTTGCGGTAGCGCTCGTTCAGCGTCCCGGACCAACCGCCGACCGGCAGACCACCGAAGACGCCGGCCAACTCCGGGTGGTCCGGACTGGCCGCCAACCGGATCAGATCGGTCAGCAGCGACGGGCTGATCCGGTTACGACGGGACAGGCCGCTGCCGTCGGAGACGCTGATCTCGTCGGCGGGCAGGCCCAGCTCCGCCACTTCGGCGTCCATGGCGGTGGCGCCCCCGTCGAACGAGGCGGGCTGGTTGCGGGCCAACGCCACCTGCCGGGCGAGCGCCTCGGCCACCAGGTTGTCGCTCTCGCTGATCATGACGTCGACGAGCCGGATCAGCGGCGGGGACTGCACCACGCCCAGTTCGGTGCCAGGTGCCGGGTCGGCACCGACCGCCGCCGGCGCCGGGGCGGTGCCACGCTTCACGGCGTCGGTCGGCACACCCAGCAACCGGGCGAACGCCTTTCCGGCGGCCAGGTCCGGCTCGGCGAACCGCGGGGCGGACCCGTGTTCGACGCCCGGGTCCGTACGCGCGCCGTCGGTCATCAACGCGGTCACCGCGCCGCCCGACCCGCCGGTGGGGATGTCGTCGTCCCAGCCGGGGCCGTAGACCGGGCCGGAGTAGAGCGAGCCGTCGACCGTGACGCTGGTCGGGGATGTACCGCCGAGCGCGGTACGCACCTGGGCGGCCAGATCGTCCAGGCGCGCCGCACCCGGGTAGTAGCCCTTCTTGTCGATCGCGAGGGTCGGGTCACCGCCACCGATGATCACTACCTCGCCGGCCTTCGCGCCGGCCACCGCACGAGTCGGAATCCGGTAGCCGGGCCCCCGGGCCGCCAGCACGGTCACGGCGGTCGCCAGCTTGGTCACCGAGGCGGGGACGGTGCCGTCGTCGGCCCCCTTGGCGAACAGCGTCTGGCCGGTGATCACGTCGGCGACCGAGACGTTCACCCGGTCGCCCAGGGCGGCGACGCCGACCAGTGGATCGAGCACGGCACGAACCCCGTCCGGGCTGGGCACCGGGGCGTTCGAATCCGGGCCGGCCAGCACGTCCGACGGGGCGGGATCTTGGGTCACGCCGGCCGCATTCGGCCCGGACCCGGCGTCGTCGCCCAGCCACCCGGCGACCGGGCCGGGACGGGTGATCACGACTCCGACGCTGGCGAGCACCAGCAGGAGCACGGCGGCCAGCACCACCGGCAGCCGCCTCCGGCGGCGCGGCGCGGCGGCGGGAACGGGCGCGGGTGCGGCGGCGGGTGCCGGCAACGCGGAGATCGGCGGGCCCAACGGGGGGACCCCGCCGGGGCCGGGGGCGACCGGCCCGGGATCGGACGACGGGCTGACCGGCGCAGGGCTGACCGGGACCGTGGCACTGCCGCGCGGCGGACCGCTCACCTGTCGCTCGCCGTCGACCACCGGGAAGTGGCCGGTGTTCGGAGTGGGCGACGCCGAACCGGCCGGCGGGCGCCAGGGCAGCGGCGGGGGTCGCTCGGGCGTCGTCTCCGGGGTCGGGGTCTGGGTCTGGGGTTCGGGAGCCCGTGGGAGGTGCGCCTCCGGCACCGGGACCCGCCCCTTGGCACTGCCGGAGCCGGATCGTCCGGTACCGTGCGCGGAGCCCCCGTCCGGGCGGTAGTGTGAATCTTCCCTCCCCACGACCCCCTCCTCCCCCAGCGAAAATCGGCTTGGGTGACACTACTTCGGTCCGAAGACTATGCGGCGGCCGGAGTCGGCGGGTGGGCATTCACCTGTCCGGAGGGCCGCCAGTGGTTCCGTTAGCCAGCGTGGGCAGACGAGGGAGCGTGCAGATGGATTTCGACGTGACGGTTGAGATCCCCAAGGGTCACCGGAACAAGTACGAGGTGGACCACAAGACCGGCCGGATCCGGTTGGACCGCACCCTCTTCACCTCTACCCAGTACCCGGCCGACTACGGGTTCATCGAGGGCACGCTGGGCGAGGACGGCGACCCGCTGGACGCCCTCGTGCTGGTCCCCGAGCCGACCTTCCCGGGTTGCCTGATCCGCTGCCGCACCATCGGCATGTTCCGGATGACGGACGAGAAGGGCGGGGACGACAAGGTCCTCTGCGTACCCTACGAGGACCCCCGCCAGGAGCACCTGCGCGACATCCACCACCTGGGCGAGTTCGACCGCCTGGAGATCCAGCACTTCTTCGAGGTGTACAAGGACCTGGAGCCCGGCAAGTCGGTGGAGGGCGCGACCTGGGTCGGCCGCACCGAGGCCGAGGCCGAGATCCACGCCTCCTACCAGCGGGCCCGTGACGCCGAGGCGCGCGGCGAATCCATGCACTGACGACCACTGACGCACCGGGCCCGAGGGTCGCTCAACCGAGCAGCCCTCGGGCCCGGTCGTACAGGTCGAGCACCGCGCAGGCGACCGGCACCACGGCGACCACCAGGGCCGTGTCGGTGAGGTCCGCGATCCTGCCGAGGTACGGCGAGACCGGCCGGCGGGCGTACCCGGTGCCGCTGGCGACCGCCACCAGGGCCACCGCCGCCCCGCCGAGGACCAGCACCAACCGCCCGGTCTCGTCGGCCCGACCGACAAGCACCGCGCCCAGCACCGCGAAGCCGGCCAGCCCGGCGAGCACCGTCGGCACCCGGTGTCGCAGCGCCACGAACAGCCGCGACCGCAGCAGCAGCACGGCCGACGTGATCGCCACCAGCACCCGGCCGGCCGTGCCACCGGCAACCACGAGTACGACAGCGGTGGCCACCGCCAGCAGGGCGTGGCCGATCAGCATCCCGGTGAGCATCTCCTCGGTGCGGATCACCGCGGCGTGCACCCGGCCCCGGTCCGGCAGATCCCGGACCCGCTCCGGCTCCTCCGCGGGG
This sequence comes from Micromonospora sp. DT53, assembly GCF_049841535.1. Classification (NCBI taxonomy): domain Bacteria; kingdom Bacillati; phylum Actinomycetota; class Actinomycetes; order Micromonosporales; family Micromonosporaceae; genus Micromonospora; species Micromonospora sp. DT53. The sequence continues at coordinate 123,422 of NZ_JBNCKM010000004.1, read as the reverse complement.
GTCGAGGCCGGCAGGTTGATCGGCGGCAGGGGCAGCTTGCCCAGCCGGATGGCCAGCAGGGGGATCACGCCGACGGCGAAGATCAGTGCGCTGAGCAGCACCGCTGCCGTACCCGCCGTGGTCATCAGCAGCCCACCGAGCGCGGCCGCCGCGCCGACCAGGCCGACCGTGACACCGGCCACGAAGACCCGCAGCCGGCTGGCCACCCCGAGCAGACCGATCAAGGCCACCAGCAGCAGCGCGACCGAGCCGGCCAGCAGTTCGGGAGCGCCCACCCAGCGGACCGGCCCGAACGGCCCGACCGGGTCGCCGGAGCCGACCGCCAGGGCGCCGGCCGTGAACGCGTAGGGCAGCGCGTAGCCGCCGAGCGTCGCCCCGGCGGCGCCGTCGCCGTTGGCGCGGGAGGCCACCGTGCCGGCCACGGTGAGCACCAGCGCCACCGCGACGGCCGCCAGCCAACCGGCCCGGTGCGTCGGACCACCGGCGAGCAGCGCGAGTAGTCCGACCGCGAGCGGTACGGCGGCGCCGGCCAGACCGGCTGCCCGGGTGGCGGTGGGCGACCAGGCGCCGCCGCGACGGCGAGCACCGTCGGCGATCGCCTCGATGACGTCGTCGTACTCCAACTCGGGCCAGTGGGCGCGGGCCGGCACGAGGTGCAGCACCTCACCGTCACGGACCCCCTGCGGCAGCAGCGCCTGTGCCGTCACCAGCAACGCCCCGTCGGTGCGGCGGAGCACCCAACCGCCGTGCTGCTCGCCGTCGTCGGCCAGCCCGACGCCGGCGTGCCGGAGCACGTCGGGCAGCAGCTCGGCAAGGGGCACCTGCTCCGGCAGGGCGACGTCCACCCGTCGTTGCGGCGCGCTGATGGTGACGCGTGCCAGCCCGGTAGTCATCGACTGGTCTCCATATCGAGGGGGATCGGAGGCTGCGCGGACGACAGGACTTTACCTACCATGAGCCAGGCTCGGGTTACCCAGCGCTGTCAGGAGGCCGAGTGTCCACTGTCGTCATCAAGCGTCCGCCGCGCCGAGCAGCACCGGAGATCCCCGCCGGTGAGCTGCCGGTCGAGGCACCGCCGGAGATTCCCGTCGTGACCGGCGGACGGTGGCAGCAGATGCTCATGCTGCTGCCCATGCTCGGCGGCACGGTGGCGATGGCGATGATGTTCGGTCGGGGCGGCGGGGCCTACTCGTACGTGGTGGGCGGGATGTTCGGGCTCTCCTCGTTGGCGATGCTCGTGACGTCCTGGGGCAGCGCCTCCGGCACCCCGAAAAAGTCCGAGATGATGGCCGCCCGCAGGGAGTACCTGCGGCACCTGGCCACGCTGCGGCGGCGGGTCCGGCGGACGGCCGGCCAGCAACGGGCCGGGCTCTTCTACCGGCACCCGGATCCGGGTCGGCTCTGGTCGACGGTGGACAGCCACCGGGTCTGGGAACGGCGGCCCGCCGACCCGGATTTCGCTGTGGTGCGGGTCGCCGTCGGGCCGCAGACCCTGGCCACCCCACTCGTTGCACCTGTCACCCGGCCGCTGGAGGAGCTTGAGCCAATGACCGCCGGCGCGCTACGCCGCTTCCTGGACGCGTACTCCGTGGTGCCGGACCTGCCGGTGGCGCTGTCGCTGCGCAGCTTCGCCCGGGTGCATGTCCGGCCCGCCGGCCGCAGCCGGGCAACCACCCCGACCACCGGCGGACCACCCACCGGCGACCCGGCGGCGCAGGCGCTGGTCCGGGCCGTGCTGACCCAGCTGGCGGTCTTCCACGCCCCCGACGAGCTGCTCGTCGCGGTCTGCGCCGGGCCGGAGCGTCGCGCCTGCTGGGAGTGGGTGAAATGGCTCCCGCACGCGCACCATCCCGGTCGGACCGACGCGCTCGGCCCGGTACGGCTGGTCACCAGCTCCGCCGCCGAGTTGGAGTCGCTGCTGGCCGACGTGCTCGCCACCCGGTCCCGGTTCAGCCCGGCCGGCCCGGCCACCGACGGCCCACACGTGGTGGTGGTCCTCGACGGCGGTGACCTCACCGGGGCCAGTGACCTGACCGGCGACGGCGGCATCGACGCGGTCACCGTGCTGGACCTGGACACCCCGCCGCCCCGACTGCTGGACCGGTACGCGCTGCTGTTGGAGTTGCACGGCCGACGGCTGCACTCGTGGTCGTCCGACGGGCACGCCGAGGTGGGCACCGCCGACCAGTTGGACCTGGCCGACGCCGAGGCGGTCGCCCGCCGGTTGGCGCCGCTGCGGCTCGCCGGCGCGGCCCGGGGGCCGGATGCCCCGCTCCAGGCCGACCTGGGCCTTCCCGAGCTGCTCGGTCTCGGTGACCCGGAGAGCTTCACTGTGGAACAGGGCTGGCTGCCGCGCTCGGCACGGGACCGGTTGCGGGTGCCGATCGGGGTCGGCGCGGACGGCGGCGCCATCGAGTTGGACCTCAAGGAGTCCGCCCAGGACGGCATGGGCCCACACGGCCTGCTCATCGGGGCGACCGGCTCCGGCAAGTCCGAGCTGCTCCGCACGCTGGTGCTGGGGCTCGCCGCCACGCACAGCTCCGAGCAGCTCAACTTCGTGCTCGTCGACTTCAAGGGTGGCGCCACCTTCACCTCGTTCGACCGGCTGCCGCACACCGCGGCCGTGATCACCAACCTGGCCGACGCGTTGCCCCTGGTGGATCGCATGGTGGACGCGATCAACGGGGAGCTGGTCCGCCGCCAGGAGTTGCTGCGACGGGCCGGCAACTTCGCAAGCGTGCGCGACTACGAGCGGGCTCGGGCGGCCGGCAGCCCGCTGGCCCCGCTGCCGTCGTTACTGCTGATCTGCGACGAGTTCTCGGAACTGCTCTCCGCCAAGCCCGACTTCATCGACCTGTTCGTGCAGATCGGTCGGCTGGGCCGGTCGCTCGGCGTGCACCTGCTGCTCGCCAGTCAGCGGCTGGAGGAGGGCCGGCTGCGCGGGTTGGACACCCACCTCTCGTACCGGATCGGGTTGCGCACCTTCTCGGCGCTGGAGTCCCGGACGGTGCTCGGCGTGGCGGACGCGCACGAGCTGCCCCGCTCGCCGGGTCACGGCTACCTGCGCGCCGGCACCGACCCGCTGGCCCGTTTCAAGGCCGCGTACGTCTCCGGCGCCGTCCGCCGCCGGGCCGCGCCGGGCGGCGTCGCCGCCGAGGGTGGCGGGCGGTTGCTCACCTTCACCACCCACGTCGTACCGGTGCCCGAGCCGGCAACCCCGGTCGTGCCCGTCGTGACGGAGGAGCAGGGCAGTGGGACGCTGCTCGACCTGCTGGTGGACCGGCTCGTCGGGCAGGGCCCGCCGGCGCACCAGGTCTGGCTTCCGCCGCTCGGCCAGCCGCCGGCACTGGACGAGTTGCTCGGCCCGGTCGAGGTGCACCCGAGGCGCGGGCTCACCGTGGGCAACCCGGAGCTGCACGGCGCGCTCGGAGTGCCGATGGCGGTCGTGGACAAACCGTTGGAGCAGCGCCGGGACCTGCTCTGGCTGGCGCTGGACGGCGCTGCCGGGCACGTCGCGGTGGTCGGTGCGCCGCAGAGCGGCAAGTCCACCGCCCTGCGCACGCTGGTCTGCGCGCTGGCGCTCACCCACACCCCGGCCGAGGTGCAGGTCTACTGCCTCGACTTCGGTGGCGGCGGGCTGGCCGCGCTGCGTGACCTTCCGCACGTGGGCGGGGTGACCGGCCGCGCCGACCCGACCGCCGTCCGACGCACCGTGGGCGAGATGACCACCCTGCTGGTCGACCGGGAACGCCGCTTCGCCGAGTTGGGCGTGGAGTCGATGGCCGCGTACCGGCAGCGTCGAGCGGCAGCGGGGACGGCGGGTCAGCCGGGCGCCGACCCGTACGGCGACGTGTTCCTGGTGATCGACGGGTGGAGCACCATCCGGGGCGAGTACGACGACCTGGAGCCGCTCGTCACCGACCTGGCCACCCGGGGTCTGTCGTACGGGTTGCACGTGGTCGCCACCGCGCTGCGCTGGCTGGATTTCCGCCCGGCGATCCGGGACCTGTTCGGTTCCCGGCTGGAGCTGCGCCTCGGTGACCCGGCCGACTCGTTGGTGGCCCGACGCGCGGCCGCGAACGTGCCGGAGCGTTCCGGCCGCGGGGTGACCGCGGAGGGCCTGCACTTCCTCACCGCGTTGCCTCAGCTCGGTGCCGCCAGCGGGGACACCGCCGATCTGGTCAAGAGGGCCGCCGACGGGTGGGCGGGTCCTCCGGCCCCCCGGGTGCGGCTGCTCCCGCCGGTGCTGCCGTACGCCGATCTGGACCTCGCCTCGACGACCGGGCTGCGGCTGCCGATCGGGATCGCGGAGGCGGACCTGCGCCCGGTGCTGCTCGACTTCGCCAGCGAGCCGCATTTCGTGGTCTTCGGGGACTCGGAGTGCGGCAAGTCGTCCTTCCTGCGCGCGCTGGCCACGTCGATCATCACCCGGTTCACTCCCGAGCAGGCCCGGGTGATCCTCGTCGACTATCGGCGCAGCCTCCTCGGCGCCATCGAGACGCCACACCTGATCGGGTACGGCACCGCCGCTGCGCACACCGCCGACCTGGTCGAGTCGGCCGCCGGCTACCTGGAGCGACGGGCCCCCGGGCCGGAGGTCACCCCGCAACAGTTGCGCGACCGGTCCTGGTGGTCCGGGCCGGAGCTGTTCGTGTTGGTGGACGACTACGACCTGGTGGCGGCGGGGCCGGCGAACCCGTTGCGCGCGCTGGAGGAGCATCTGCCGCACGCCCGGGACATCGGGCTGCACCTGGTGCTGGCCCGCCGGTCCGGTGGTGCGGGCCGCGCGCAGTACGAGCCGATCGTGCAGCGCCTACGGGAGCTGTCCACCTCCGGCCTGGTGATGGCGGGCAGCCCCGAGGAGGGCGCACTCGTCGGGCCGGTGCGACCCGGACCGCTGCCGCCGGGGCGTGGTCGGCTGGTCACCCGGCGGGAGGGCGTACGCCTGGTCCAGCTGGCGCAACTGCCGCCACAATGACCTGACTCGCCGGTTCTTCCCGTGACGGGTGGGGAAACCGGTAATCTCCGATCGTCATGGTTCCGTCGGGATGAATGGCTGGGGATGTGACTGGGGTGCGGTACAGCGGTCCGTCAGCGGCCCGACGAGCGACCGGCCGGGCGCTGCTCGGCGTGGCCGCGGCGCTCGCCGTCGTGGCCCCGACCGCGGCGGGTCTGCCCGTCGCCACGCCCACGAACGGCGGACAGCTCGCCGGCGCGCCGATGGCGGCGTTCGCTCCCGGTGACACCGTCGCCCGCACCGACCAGGTCCGCGACGAGCAGTGGCAGCTCGACGAGTTGCAGGCCGAGACGGCGTGGCGCAGCTCGACCGGCCGGGGCGTGACCGTGGCGGTGGTCGACTCCGGGGTGGACGGCACCCACCCGGACCTGGTCGGCCAGGTGCTGCCCGGCAAGGACCTGGTCGGTCCCGGTGGCGCTCCCGGTCCGGATCCGGTGGGCCACGGCACCACTGTCGCCGGCCTGATCGCCGGGCGCAGCGACGACAAGCGGGGTGTGGTCGGCCTGGCACCGGACGCCCGGATCCTGCCGGTCCGCGTGCTGGACGAGGAGAACCGTTACGACGACGCGCTGATCGTCGCCCAGGGGGTCCGCTGGGCCGTCGACAACGGCGCCCGCGTGATCAACCTGTCGCTGGGCGGCAGCGGCGACAGCCCGGCCCTGGCCGCCGCCCTGGACTACGCGTTCGTCCGGGACGTCGTCGTGGTCGCCTGCACCGGCAACCTGGCCACCTCCACCAGCACCAAGGTCTGGTACCCGGCTCGGGAGCCGGGCGTGATCGCGGTCGCCGGCCTCGAACGCAGCAGCGACAACCTGTGGTCCGGCTCGATCACCGGTCGGGCGACGGTGCTCACCGCTCCCGCCAGCGGGCTGGTCGGCGCCAAGCCCCCCAGCGGGTACTGGCGGGTGCAGGGCACCAGCTTCGCCGCGCCTCTGGTGGCGGCGACCGCGGCGCTGGTCCGGTCCCGCTATCCGCAGATGCCCGCCGGTGAGGTGGTCAACAGGTTGCTGGCCACCGCCCGGGACGTGGGCCCGACCGGGCGGGACGACCGCTTCGGGTACGGGGTGGTCGACCCGGTGGCCGCGTTGACCGCTCAGGTGCCGCCGGTGACCGTCAACCCGCTGGACGACCAGACGTCGCCGGGCGTGACCGGTTTCGGTCCGGCGCCCGGCTCGGTCGACGAAGCTCCGGTGGCCGGTGCCGGCGCCGACCCACTCGGTCTCGCCGCATCCGGTCAGCAGAGCCGGTGGACGGCTCGGGCGGCGGGCGGTCAGGACACGTCCGCGCCGGAGCAACTGTGGACCACTGTCGTGCTGCTCGTCGCTCTGGTCGGCGGTGCGGCGCTGGTGGTCCGTCGGCTCCGGCAGCGGCCCCGTTGATCGCGCCCGCCCGGCAGGCCTGAGCGGTCGCCGGGCCGGGTAGAACGGACCCATGAGTACGCACCGGCCGCCCGTCCTCGCCCGCACCGACCAGCCATCCTGGCGGCACCGCCGATTCGACAGGGACCACGCGCTGGGGCTGCGGCTCACGCTGGCCGCGACGGCGGCGTTCCTGGTGCTGGTGCCTTTCGCGCTGCTCACACTGCTGGTGCTCGGCGCCTGGGCGCCGCTGCACCGGCTGGACACGTCGGTCACCGACGCGCTGCACGGCTACGCGCAGGATCACCCGGGCTGGGCCGTGCTGATGCGGGTCTGGACCGAGGTGTTCGCGCCGATGCCGCTGCGCGCCGTCGTACTGCTTCTGGTGGTCTGGTTGCTGCGTCGGGGCGCCCGCCGTCTGGCCCTCTGGGCGGCCACCACCATGGTCGTCGGCGGGTTGATCGGTCCGCTGCTCAAGCTGCTGGTCGGCCGGGACCGGCCGGAGTTGCTGGACCCGGTGGCCCGGGCCGCCGGCTACTCGTTCCCCTCCGGGCACGCGCTGAACGCCACCCTGGCCGCCGGGGTGCTGCTGCTGGCACTCGTTCCGTACGCCGGACGGGGGGCTGCGCGGGCCGCGCTCTGGGTCGCGGCGGTACTGCTCACCGTCGTGACCGGGCTGAGCAGGGTGACCCTCGGCGTGCACTTCACAAGTGACGTGGTGGGCGGATGGCTGCTCGGTGTGGCGGTGGTCGCGGCCACCACCGCCGCGTTCACCAGTTGGCGGGCACACGCCGGTCTCCGGCCGGTCCGGCCGACCCGCGACGGCGTCGCTCCCGAGGTCGAGCGGCGCCCCGGAGCGGCCTGAGGAGTGACGACGAGGTCGGCCGGGTACTGGGCGACCCATGTCCGAGACCGTGGTTCAGATCGTCCGGCGGGTCCTGCTGCCGGTGTCCCTCCTGCTCGGGCTCATGGTGCTGATCGGGGTGCTGGTCACCCGGGTGTTCGCCCGGACCTGGCCGTTCACCGTGGAGGACACGGTGAACCGGGAGCTGGCCGCCGACCGCACCGGCGACTGGAACAACGTCTCGCTGGTGTTCAGCACGCTGGCCAGCACTCAGATGATCGTCGTGGTCACCGTGCTTGTGGCGTTGGCGCTCCGGCTGTGGCTGAAGCGCTGGCGCGAGCCGCTGTTCCTGTGCGCGGCGGTGACCGCCCAGGCACTTGTGTTTCTGCTGACCACGCTGGCGATCGACCGACAGCGGCCGGCGGTGGAGCACATGGACGTCTCGCCACCCACGTCGAGCTTTCCGTCCGGGCACACGTCGGCGGCGGTGGCGCTCTACGTCGGCATCGCCGTGCTGCTGGCGCTGCGGGCACGGAGCACCGGCGCGAAGGTCGCCTGGTGGACGCTGCTGCTGATGGTGCCGCTGGGCGTGGCGCTGACCCGGATGTACCGGGGTATGCACCACCCGAGCGACGTGGTGGCGTCCTTCCTCAACGGCGGCACGTGCGTCGCGATCATGGCCCGTGCGGTGCTCGACCGGGGGCTGCGGTGGGGACGGGCGAAACTACCGACCGTCGGCCGTCGCGCCCTGCCAGCTCAGGGCTGAGCCGGCCCGGCGGCGACGCTCAGGTGCACTCGCCGGTGGCGACCTGCCGGTTGCGTTCGGCACCGGCCAACGCCACCGGGCGAGCCTCGGCCGCCGTCACCGCGAAGCCGGTGTTCGGGTCGTCCGATGCCGCCGCGAAGATCACGCCGAGCACCAGGCCGTTGGCGGACAGCAGCGGACCGCCCGAGTTGCCGCTGCGGACCAGCGCCCGAATCGTGTAGATCTCCCGGGTCACGTCGCTGGAGGAGTAGATGTCCGGGCCCTTGATCCGGTCGACGTCCCGGACCCGCGCCGACTGCGCGTTGTAGGGGCCGTCGAGGGGGAAGCCGAGCACGATGGCGTCGGAACCGCTGCCCGCGTTGCCGGCGGCGAACCGCAGGGACGGCCCGGGCAGCCCGGGCACGAGCAGCACCGCCAGGTCCCGGTTGGGGTCGTAGACCACCACCTTGCCGTCGTACCGCTCGCCGCCCAACTCCACGGCGACCGAGCGGGTGCCGGCCACGACGTGCGCGTTGGTCATCACCCGGTCGTCCGCGTACACGAAACCGGAACCCTCGATCCGGCGTGAACAGCTGGGCGCGGAGCCGAGCACCTTGACGACCGACTGCCGACCGCTGACCACCACCTGCGAGCCGGCCAGTGCCGGGTCCGGCGGGTCGACCTGCCGGGCCCGGGTGGGCGCGAGGTCACCGAAGACGTCCGGGAACCCGTCGGTGTCGACGGTGTCCTCCAACGCCGTGGACAACCGGTTGGCCTGCTCCGGGAGGACCCGGTTGACCACCGTGATCAACGCGCTGTTGCGGACCGAGGCGGCGAGCCAGGGCACGGAGGACGAGCCGAGCGGCACGGCGACCAGCCAGGCGAGCAGGAGCACCGCGAACAGCGAGACGAACGCCCCACCGACGTCGTCGATCCGTTTACCCACGTCGCTGGTGATCGTCTTGCGCAGGTGCGAGCCGAGCCAACCGGCGAGTGCCTGCCCGACCACCGCCAACCCGAAGATGGCCACGAGCGAGATCAGCACGCGCGTGCCGGCGTCCACGAACTGTCGGGCGAACAGCGGCCCGAGCTGGAGACCCAGCAGCAGGCCCAGGAAGAAGCCGGACAACGACGTGACGCCGATGACGAAACCCTGGCGGTATCCGCTGATCGCGAACACGAGCATGAGCAGCAGCAGGACGAGATCCACGACGGACACGGGTCAAGCGTACGGGCAGTGTGCCCGCCGGATGACCACCGCTTGCGGATGGTGACCGCGCGGTCAGCGTAGGGCGTTCTCGTCGGCGTCGTCGGTGCCTGCGGACGGGGCCGGTGTCGCCCCGGTCGGTGGAAGCTCCACCACCCGGCCGCGCGACCACGGACGGGCCCAGCCGCCCATCTCGAGCAGGGCGGCGAGCACCCCGGCGGTGAACCCCCAGACGAGCATCCCGCGCGCCGAGAACGCCGGACCGATCCAGCCGCTCGGGTGGCGGACCCGCAGTCGGTTGGCCGGATCGACCAGCTCACTGATCGGCAGGCGGGCGACGTGTGCCACCTCGGCCGGCTCCCGTGGGTGCACCGGGTGCGGGTCGTGCCACCAGGCCAGCACCGGCGTGACCACGAAGTCGCTGACCGGGATCCACAGTTTCGGCAGCTCGGCCAGCACTGTCACACTGGCCGAGTCGAGGCCCACCTCCTCGTTCGCCTCGCGCAGGGCGGTGGCGCGGACGTCGGCGTCCTCCGGGTCCGCCGCACCTCCGGGGAAGGCCGGTTGGCCGGCGTGGTTGCGCAGGGTGGCGGCGCGTTGCAGGACCAGCACGTCGGGACCCGCGCCGGGCTGCTCGCCGAGCAGCACCAGCACCGCGCTTTCCCGGCCGCCCTCGGCCGGGGTGGTCAGCCGGGTGAAGTCCTCGGCGCGGGCGGTGCCGAGCCGGGTCAGCAACGGCTCGATCCACTCGGGTGGCCGGCGGGTCACGCCGGCACCACCAGGCCGAGGTGCTGGCGGACCAGCTTGGCGAGCTGGGCGTCGTCGAGAGCCCCGGTGGCGTCGATGTGCTGGACCTGACCGTCGGCGTCGACGAAGAGGGTCAGCGGAATGGCGTTGCGCTTCAGCTCGCGCTGTAGCGCCTCGCCCTGGTCCACCAGGATCGGGAACCGGACGCCGAAGTCCTCACCGATGGACTGGGCACCGCCCCGGCTGTCCCGACTGTTGACCCCGACCACCTGGAGCTGACCGGCGGCCCGCTCGCTGAGGCGTTGGAAGGCGGGCAGCTCCTTGCGGCACGGCGGGCACCAGGAAGCCCACACGTTGATCACCGCCGGCCCGGCCACCTCCCGCAGCACGACGGGGGCGCCGCCGGTGAAGCAGGAGAGCGTCAGCTCCGGCAACGCCGACCCGCCAGCAGGGGGCGTCGGGCCGGACGTGCCGGTGGACGCAGGGGTCGCCGTGCCGGAGCCGGGCGACGCGGGAGTCGCCGATCCCGGCGATGCGGAGGTCGTCGTGCCGGTGCCGGGGGACGCGGCCGTGGGTGCCGTGCTCAGCGTGGCGCAGTCCCGGAACGGGGATGGTCGTTCGGCGGCGGCCGGGCGGGGGGCCGGCTCGTCGTCCGCGGCGCCGCTGGTGCAACCGGTCACCGCCAGCAGCAGCGGCAGGACGGCGAGGGCGAGTCGGCGGTTCACGGCACCTCCGCCGCGATCGCCTGCGCCGGCACCAACTCCGGGTCGACCCCGGCGGCAACCGCGAGGTCGCGCGCCCGAGGGCCCTTGAGCAGCTTGGCGGCGGCCGCCGGCTCGGTCGGGCCGGTGCCGTACGAAGGGCAGAGCTTCGCGAGGGTGCACGCGCCACAGGCCGGCTTGCGGGCGTGGCAGACCCGTCGACCGTGGAAGATGATCCGGTGCGAGAGCATGGTCCAGTCGCGCTTGTCGTACAGCGCGCCGATCGCGTGCTCGATCTTGACCGGGTCGGTCTCGGTGGTCAGCCGCCACCTGTGGACCAGCCGCTGGAAGTGCGTGTCGACGGTGATGCCCGGGACGTCGAAGGCGTTGCCGAGGATCACGTTGGCGGTCTTGCGGCCGATGCCGGGGAGCGTCACCAGGTCGACGAGCCGGCCCGGGACCTGGCCGTCGTACCGGTCGAGGAGGGCCTGACCGAGCTTGAGCAGCGAGTCGGTCTTGTTGCGGTAGAAGCCAGTGGGCCGGATCAGCTCCTCCATCTCGCCCCGGTCGGCGCCGGCGTACGCGGCAGCGCTCGGGTAGCGGGCGAAGAGCTTCGGGGTGACCTCGTTGACCTTCTTGTCCGTGCACTGCGCGGACAGGATGGTGGCGACGGCCAGCTCCAGAGCGTTGGAGTGGTCCAGTTCACAATGCGCGTCGGGGTGCGTCTCGGTCAGCACCCGGCCGATCTTGCGGGCACGGCGTTTGCGCCCGAGATCGGTCTCGCTGACACCGGCAGGGCTACTGGTCACGACGGTCAGCCTACGTCGCACCCCAGACGGTCCTCCTCGGGTCAGCCGGCGGTCGGCGGGGAGATCTTCCCCTGCCCGTCGAGGCGAGCGCCGCCCTTCGGGAAGTCGGCGCGGCTCATCTCGGTGACCAGACCCAGACCCCGGTCGTCCGGGTCCATCGTCGGCTTGCCGGCGGAGTTCATGTACGTCGAGGTGAACGAGCCGCCGGCCCAGCTGCCGTCCGGCTTGAGCGACACCTTCAGCACCCCGCCCCAGCCGAGGCGGCCGTCGTTGCTCAGCGAGTTGCCGCCGCCGGCGAAGTTGCCCAGGCTGTACGCGATCAGGCGCCCCTGGTAGAACTCCATCCCGCGCAGCACGTGCGGGCCGTGCCCGACGATCAGGTCGGCGCCAGCGTCGATCATGGCGTGCGAGAACTTCACCGGGTCGCCCCGGTTCTCGCCCAGGAACATCTCGGTGCCCGGCTTCACCCGGGTCTTGTCGGCTCCCTCGCCGCCCATGTGCACCTGCACCACGACCAGGTCGGCCATGGTGGCGGCCTTGGCGACCACATCCTTCGCCTTGGCGATGTCGACGAGGCTGTTGGACCAGACGTACGACGAGAAGCCGGCGACGGCGACCTTGACGCCCTTGACGTCGACCACGGTGATCTCGTTCGGTGCGCCGGTGTGCTCCAGGTCGTACTTCTGCAGTGCCTTCTGGGTGTTCTCGTAGCCCTTGGGCCCGTAGTCGTAGCCGTGGTTGTTGGCCTGGTTGAGCACGTCGAAACCGGCGTCGCGCAGGTGGGCGGCGTACTCCGGCGGGGCCCGGAACTGGAAGCAGCGGGTGGAGTTGGCCCCACACTTGCCGGTGCCGGTGTCGACAGTCAGCGGCTCCTCCAGGTTGCCCATCACCAGGTCGGCCTTGAGCGCAGCGGTGACCGAGCTGAAGAAGCCCTTACCGCCGGCGGCGGGCAGCCGACTGGGCGCGTTGCCCATGATGATGTCGCCGGTGGCGGAGAGCGAGATCGCGCCACCCGCACCGGAGGATGCGGGCCCGGTGGCCTTCGGGCCGGCCGTGGAGACCGGCGCGCCGGTGCCACCACCTCCCGCGCCGGGCTGCCAGACGGGTGCCTCTCCGCCGGAGTCGGCGCAGCCGGCCACGAGGAGGGCGGCCAGCAGCGCGGCGAGGCCAAGGGCGACGCGGCGACGCGGGCGGGACGCGAGGGGGGCGGGAGCGTACATCGCCAGCGACCCTACCGGTCGTTAAACGCGCCGACGACAGCCGATCGGGTGGACTTCGCGCCCCTGAGCTGGTCGGACCACGGCACGACCGGCCGAGCGCCACCGGCGAGCACCGCCGCGTGCACGGCTCGGGCGAGCGGGGCGCCCCAGGTGGAGCGCGGGCCGCCGTACGCCGCCTCCGGCCCGGTCACGGGGCAGAGCACGGTGACCGCGTCGGTGGGCGTGCCGGTTCCCGGCATCCCCAGCTCGGTGATCGCCTGGGTCTTCGCCTCGGTCGCGGTCGCCACCGCGTTGACAAGTGCCGAGTCGGCGAGCTGGGCCGGCACGTACACCACGATGTTGACCGTGCCGACGCGTTGGGCGAGCGCGGCCGGCGTCGGCGCGGCCGCGGGCACCGGCGTGCCGAGCCCGACGGTCACCCAGGCCCGCACCCCGGTGTCGGTCCGCGCCACCACCTCGGTCACGTCGACGCCGGTCAGCAGACCAACCCCGGGCCCGTCGAGGGCCAGCTCAGCGGCGAGCGAGGCCAGGTGCGCCGCCGGGTCCTCCCGGTCGTACGACATCGGTACCGTCGCGTTCAGCACCCACCGCCGGAGCCCGATGCCACCGCCCAGCGGGCCGCTGCTGACCGCCCGCAGGGGCGCGCCCGTGCGCCAGACGAGCAGCGGAACGTGCCGCCCGTCTTCGGCGCGGCTGGTCAGAATCGGCTCGCTCAGCACGTCGGGCAGGTTACGCCCACCGATCAAGATTCCAGGGGCGACCTCTGATTCATGCTCACGTGCGCCTAGACTTGGCGGCGCGCGAGGGGATCAGCGGACGGCGGCCCCGGCCGACGGACGGCACGCGCAACCGGAGGTGCGCAATGGACGAGGTACTGGCCCGCAGCGGGATCTTCCAGGGTGTTGACCCGGAAGCTGCCGAGGCGCTTGCCAAGGAGATGGAGACGATCGAAGTCCGCAAGGGCGAGATCGTCTTCAATGAGGGCGAGCCCGGTGACAGCCTCTACATCCTGCTGTCCGGGAAGATCAAGGTTGGTCGCCGCGCAGCGGACGGCCGGCAGAACCTGATCGCGGTGATGGGGCCGTCGGACATGGTCGGTGAGCTGTCGCTCTTCGACCCGGGTCCGCGTACGGCGACCGCCACCGCGGTGACCGACACCCGGCTGGTGCGGCTGCGCAAGCAGGCGCTGCGGCCGTGGCTCAACAACCGCCCGGAGATCGCCGAGCAGTTGCTGCGGGTGCTCGCCCGGCGGCTGCGCCGGACCAACGACTCGCTCGCCGACCTGATCTTCACGGACGTGCCGGGCCGGGTCGCAAAGAACCTGCTCCAGATGGCGGGCCGCTTCGGCACCCGCGACGGCGGCGTTCTGCGGGTGACCCACGACCTCACCCAGGAGGAGATCGCCCAGCTCGTCGGCGCCTCCCGGGAGACCGTCAACAAGGCGCTTGCCGACTTCGCCTCGCGCGGTTGGCTGCGTCTGGACGGCAAGAGCATCATCATCCTGGACCCGGAGCGCCTCGCCCGTCGCGCCCGCGTCTGAGCGGTACGTCGCGTCCCCGCCTCCCGTCACCGACGGGTCGCGGGGACGTTTCGTATGCCGGGCGCAGAATCGCTGGCTCTCTCGGGCGTGACCGTCGAGGGTGGGGCCATGCTGAACCGCGTTGCCGTGCTCTCCGACATCCACGGCGTGCTGCCCGCGCTGGAGGCCGTCCTGGCCGAGCCGGACGTCGCCACCGCCGACCTGATCGTGCTCACCGGAGACATCGCGGCGGGCCCGCAGCCGGTCGAGGTGCTGGACGTCCTCGCCGGCCTCGGTGACCGGGTCTGCTGGGTGGGCGGCAACGCCGACCGCGAGCTGGTCGAGGCCCGCGCCGGCCGTCCCGCGTCGATCGAGGTGTCCAACTGGGCCGCCGGGCAGCTCCGCGACGATCAGGTGGCCCGTCTGGCCGCGCTGCCGGCGACGGTGACGCTTGAGCTCGACGGCCTCGGCCCGACGCTGTTCTGCCACGCGACGCCCCGCGACGACGAGGAGGTGGTGCTCGTCGACTCCCGGATGGCACGCTGGGCGGAGGTGTTCGCCGGCCTGCCGGCCGAGGTCTCCACGGTCGTCTGCGGTCACACCCACATGCCCTTCACCCGGCTGGTCGACCGACGGCTGGTCGTCAACCCGGGCAGCGTCGGCATGCCGTACGGGGGCGCGGGCGCGTGGTGGGCGCTGCTCGGGCCGGGCGTCCAGCTGCGCCGCACCGCCTTCGACGTGGACGCGGCCTGCGCCCGGGTGGCGGCGGAGTCGACCTTCCCCGACGCCGCCGCCTGGGCCGACGAGTACCTGCGCTCCCAGCACAGCGACGCCGACGCGCTGGCCGTCTTCGGCCCCCGCGACGGCCGCTGAGCAAGGGCAGCGGCCCGAGCCCGGAACGCGCGCATCGGGTCGGCGTGCGCGGCTCGGGCAGGGGCAGGCCCCTTACTCGTTACCTGTAGAGCTGCCCCAGATGTGGGGCAATCCTGGTCGGGACCTGGGAAACGGTTCTGGTGAAGACCTGAGGCGATCCTGGTCGGACCAACCTCGGTGCTGCATGTGCGCATGCCTGCGGCCGGCCCATTTATGGGGCAGCTCTACAGGGACAGCCCAGACACCCGTTGGTGGGCAGCCCAACCCAGCCCAGGCTCAGGCCAAGAAAAAGTCAGTCTTGACTGTTTGTTTCGTAGGCCCCAGGCTGTCCCCGTGCCCACCGCATCGACGCGTGTCCCGCAGCAGGAACGCAGCCGCGCCACCCAGGCCCGGCTGCTGGAGGCGACAGTCGACTGCCTGATCGAGCACGGCTGGTCCGGCACCACGACCACAGTCGTCGCGGCGCGGGCCGGTGTTTCTCGTGGGGCGCAACTGCACCACTACCCGACGAAGGCAGCGCTGGTGACGGCCGCCGTGGCCCATCTGGCCGAGCGGCGGGCCGACGAGTTGCGCACCGAGGCCGAGGCGCTGCCGGCTGACCCACGACGGTTGGACCGGGTCGTCGACCTGCTCGCCGTGGCGTTCACCGGGCCGCTGTTCGTGGCCGCGCTGGAGCTCTGGGTCGCCGCCCGCACCGATCGGGAGCTCCGGGACGCCCTGGTGCCGCTGGAGGCGACGGTCGGGCGCGAGATGCACCGACTCACCGTCGCCCTGCTCGGTGTCGACGAGCGTCGACCCGGCGTCCGCGAAGCGGTGCAGGCCACGCTCGACCTGCTCCGCGGGCTCGGGGTGGCCAACCTGCTCAGCGACGACTCCGCCCGCCGGACCGCCCTGTTGACCACCTGGAAGCGCCAGCTCGCCACCCTGCTCACGCCCTGACCGCCGGCCGCACCGGCCACCACCGACCGGAGGCACCATGGTCGACCTCAGCGACCTGCTCACGGACCTGGCCGACGAGTCCGCCCAGTTGGACGCCCTGGTGGCGCCGCTGTCCGAGGCCGACTGGGCGACGCCGACCCCCGCGCCGGGCTGGAGCATCGGGCATCAGGTCGCCCACCTCGCCTGGACCGACCACGTCGCGCTGTTGGCCGCCACCGATCCCGAGGCGTTCTACGCGACGGTGACCGCCGCACCGGACGTGACCCGACTCGTCGACGTCGGCGCCGAGGAATTCCTCGCCCCGCCGGCCGAGCTTCTCGCCCGCTGGCGGGCCGGGCGAACGGCGCTCGTCGACGCACTTGCCGCCGTCCCGGCCGGCGACAAGCTGCCCTGGTACGGCACCCGGATGTCGGCCGCCTCGATGGCCACCGCCCGCATCATGGAGACCTGGGCGCACGGCGCGGACGTGGCCGACGCCCTCGACGTGGTCCGCCCCGACAGCGACCGACTTCGGCACGTGGCGCACCTGGGCGTGCGTACCCTCGGGCACGGCTTCGCCGCGCACGGCCGGGAGGCCCCGACGGCACCGGTCCGGGTGGAGCTGGTCGGGCCCGGCGGCGACACGTGGAGCTGGGGTCCGGCGGACGCCGGCGACCGGGTCACCGGCCCGGCTCGGGACTTCTGCCAGCTGGTCACCCAGCGCCGACACCGCGCGGACCTCGCGCTTGTCGCCACCGGGCCGATCGCCGACGAGTGGCTCGACGTGGCCCAGGCCTTCGCCGGGCCGCCGGGTGACGGCCGGCAGCCGGCCGGCGAAAACGGGGTACGGGCATGATCCGCATCGGCAACGCCTCCGGCTTCTACGGCGACCGGTTCACCGCCTGGCGGGAGATGCTCGACGGCGGTGAGCTGGACGTGCTGACCGGCGACTATCTGGCCGAGTTGACCATGCTGATCCTCGCCCGCGACCGCATGCGCGACCCCGACCTGGGCTACGCGAAGACGTTCCTGCGACAGCTGGAGACCTGCCTCGGCACCGCCCTCGACCGAGGGGTGCGGATCGTCACCAACGCCGGCGGGTTGAACCCGGCCGGCCTAGCCACCGCCATCGACAAGCTCGCCGGGCGGCTCGGGCTGCCGACCAAGGTCGGGTACGTCGAGGGCGACACGATCCAGCAGCCGGACGCGTTGAGCGCGAACGCCTACCTCGGCGCGTTCGGGATCGCCGCCTGCCTCGACGCCGGCGCGGACGTGGTGGTCACCGGTCGGGTCACCGACGCGTCGCTCGTGGTCGGCCCGGCCATCGCCCGGTACGGGTGGGGCCGCGACGACCTCGACGAGCTGGCCGGGGCCACCGTCGCGGGGCACCTCGTCGAGTGCGGCGCACAGGTCACCGGCGGCAACTTCAGCTTCTTCACCGAGCTGCCCGACGGCGGTCACCGGCCCGGATTCCCGATCGTCGAGGTCCGCTCCGACGGCTCGTCCGTGGTCACCAAGCACCCGGGCACCGGTGGCGCGGTCACCGTCGAGACGGTCACCGCGCAACTGCTCTACGAGATCGGCGGGCCGTCGTACCTCGGGCCGGACGTGGTCACCCGACTGGACACGGTGACGCTGCACCCCGACGGGCCGGACCGGGTCCGGGTCGCAGGCGTTCGGGGCACACCGCCACCGCCCACCCTCAAGGTGGGCGTCAACAACCTCGGCGGCTTCCGCAACTCGATGACCTTCGTCCTCTGCGGGCTGAACGTCGAGGCGAAGGCTGCCCTGGTCCGGGGGCAGGTCGAGGACGCGGTCGGTAAGGACGGGCTGGAGTTCACACTGGCCCGGACCGACCATCCGGACGCCGCCGACACCGAGGCGGCCAGCGCCCTGCTGCACGTACACCTGCGCGACGGCGACAAGGCGCGGGCCGGGCGGGCGTTCTCGGCCGCCGCGGTGGAGCTGGCCCTGGCCTCGTACCCGGGCTGCACGCTGACCACGCTGCCCGGCGACGCGACACCCTACGGCGTCTTCACCGCCGAGACGGTGGCACAGGGCGCGGTGGCGCACGTCGCGGTGCTGCCGGGCGGCGAGCGGGTGCCGATCGCCCCGCCGATCCGCACCGCCCCCGCCGCCCAGGACGAGTCCGCCCCGGGCGGCGACGCGGCGGTCGACGGCCCGACCCGGCGCGGGGCGCTCGGCGAGGTGGTCGGCGCGCGCTCCGGGGACAAGGGCGGGGACGCCAACCTCGGTGTCTGGGCGCGGACCGACGCCGGTTACGCGTGGCTGCGGACCTGGTTGACAGTCGACCGGCTGGCCGAGCTGCTGCCGGAGACCACGCCGCTGACGGTGCGGCGCTACGAGTTGCCGAACCTGCGCGCGGTCAACTTCGTGATCGAGGGCCTGCTCGGCGCGGGGGTGGCCGCCTCCACCCGGTTCGACCCGCAGGCCAAGGCGCTCGGCGAACTGCTGCGCGCCCGCATCGTCGACCTCCCGGCCAGGGAATTGCCATGAGCCTCGTGGACACGCCCGAGCGGCGGCAACTGCGCGAGCTGACTCGGGCGTTCGTGACCCGGGAGGTGCTGCCGCACCTGGACGACTGGGAGCGGGCCGGCGAGGTGCCCCGGGCGCTGCACGCGAGCGCCGCGAAGCTCGGCCTGCTCGGCATCGGCTTCCCGGAATCGGTAGGTGGCAGCGGCGGTGACCTGCTCGACTCGATCATCGTGACCGAGGAGCTGATCCGCTCCGGCGGCTCGTCCGGGCTGGTGGCGGCCCTGTTCACGCACGGAATCGCGTTGCCGCACATGGTCGCGGCGGCGAGTGCCCGCACCGGTGGCTCGCTGGGTGGTCGGCTCGGCGGCACCGCGTCCCCGGCCGACGACAGCCTGATCGAGCGGTACGTCCGGCCCACCCTGTCCGGCACGATGATCGGCGCGCTGGCCATCACCGAGCCGGACGGCGGTTCGGACGTGGCCGGCATCCGCACGACCGCCCGCCGCGACGGCGACCACTACGTGGTGAACGGGTCCAAGGCGTACATCACCAGCGGGCACCGGGCCGACTTCGTGACCACGGCGGTCTGCACCGACTTCCCGGGCAGCGGCGAACTCACCCTGCTGGCCATCGACAAGGGCAGCCCGGGGTTCACGGTGGGACGCCGGTTGGAGAAGCTGGGCTGGCACTGCTCGGACACCGCCGAGCTGTCGTTCGTGGACGTGCGGGTGCCGGTCACCAACCGGATCGGCGCGGAGAACACCGGCTTTCTGACGATCATGCAGCACTTCGCGGCGGAACGGCTGTCACTGGCGACCCAGGCGTACGCGACCGCGCAGCGCTGTGTCGAGCTGGCGGTGCGCTGGTGCCGGGACCGGGAGACCTTCGGGCGTCCGCTGGCCAGCCGGCAGCTGATCCGACACCGGTTGGCCGAGATGCACACGCGGGCCGAGGTGGCCCGGTCGTACGTGCACGAGGTCGCGGGCCGGGTCGCTCGACCACTCCAGCTCGGCGCGTCTGACGCCGCGCGGCGACCTGGAGCAATCTCCGGCGAGCCGGTGGTGACCGAGGTGGCGATGGCGAAGAACGTGGCGGTGGCCGCCTGCGACTACGTCGTCGACCAGGCGTTGCAACTGCACGGCGGCTTCGGCTACCTACGCGACGCCGAGGTGGAGCGGCACTACCGCGACGCGCGGATCCTCGGCATCGGCGGCGGCACCACCGAGATCATGAACGAGATCATCGCGAAAGGCATGGGCTTGTGAGCGCGAGGAGTGAGCCGGGTCTGCGAGCCCCGCAGTCGCGAACGGAGGAGGCACGGTGAGCGCGAGGAGTGAGCCGGGTCTGCGAGCCCCGCAGTCGCGAACGGAGGAGGCCCGATGACGATCCTGGACAGTTCTGTCGATCCGTCCGCGCCCTCGTACGTGGCGAACCGGGCGGCGTTGCTGGAGCGGTTGGCCGAGTTGGACGCCGCGCTGGACGAGGCGCGGGCGGGTGGCGGCGAGAAGTACGTGACCCGGCATCACGCACGCGGCAAGCTGCTCCCCCGGGAGCGGATCGAGCTGCTGGTGGACGCCGACAGCCCCTTCCTGGAGTTGTCACCCGTCGCCGCGTACGGCTCGGACTTCCCGGTCGGGGCCAGCGTGGTCACCGGTATCGGGGTGGTCGAGGGTGTGGAGTGCCTGATCGTCGCCAACGACCCGACGGTACGCGGGGGCGCGGTCAACCCGTGGTCGCTCGCGAAGACCCGGCGGGCGGGCGAGATCGCCCTGGCCAACCGGCTGCCGATGGTCAACCTGGTGGAGTCGGCCGGGGCGGACCTGCCCACCCAGGCGGAGATCTTCATCCCTGGTGGTCGGGTGTTCCGTGACCTCACCCGGCTCTCGGCGGCCGGCATCCCCACGGTCAGCGTGGTCTTCGGCAACGCCACGGCCGGTGGCGCGTACGTGCCGGGGATGTCCGATCACGTGATCATGATTCGGGACCGGTCGCAGGTCTACCTGGCCGGTCCGCCGCTGGTGAAGATGGCGACAGGTGAGGTCACCGACGACGAGTCGCTGGGTGGCGCGGCGATGCACGCCGGCACGTCCGGGCTCGCCGACTATCTGGCCGCGGACGAGCGGGACGGCATCCGGCTGGCCCGGCAGTGCGTTCGTCGGCTGAACTGGCGCAAGCGGGGCCCGTCGCCGCGTACGGCGGTGCCGCAGCCGCCGAAGTACGACCCGGAGGAGTTGCTCGGCATCACAAGTGCCGACCTGAAGGTGCCGTTCGACCCCCGGGAGGTGCTGGCCCGGGTCCTCGACGGCAGCGAGTTCGACGAGTTCAAGCCGGCGTACGGGGATGCGCTGGTCACGGGTTGGGGTGAGCTGCACGGGTACCCGGTGGGGGTGTTGGCCAACGCCCGAGGGGTGTTGTTCAGCGCGGAGGCGCAGAAGGCGGCCCAGTTCATCCAGCTCGCGAACGCCTCGGACACCCCGTTGGTCTTCTTGCAGAACACCACCGGCTACATGGTCGGCACCGAGTACGAGCGGCGCGGCATCATCAAGCACGGCGCCCTGATGATCAACGCGGTGTCGAATTCGACGGTTCCGCACCTGACGGTGAACCTGGGCGCCTCGTACGGGGCCGGCAACTATGGCATGTGCGGCCGGGCGTACGAGCCGAGGTTCCTGTTCACCTGGCCGAACGCGAAGTCGGCGGTGATGGGCCCGGCGCAGCTCGCGGGGGTGTTGTCGATCGTGGCCCGGCAGGCGGCTGCCGCGCGGGGGCGCGACTACGACGAGGAGTCCGACGCGGCGATGCGGATGATGGTCGAGCAGCAGATCGAGTCGCAGTCCGGCGCGCTCTTCCTCTCCGGCCGGCTCTACGACGACGGGGTGATCGACCCCCGGGACACCCGGACCGTCCTCGGGCTGTGCCTCTCGGCGATCCACAACGGACCGGTGAAGGGCGCCGACGGCTTCGGCGTCTTTCGGATGTAGACCGTGAGCGCGAGGAACGCAGCGAAGCGGAGTCCCGCAGTCGCGAACAAAAGGCAGGCACCGTGAGCGCGAGGAACGCAGCGAAGCGGAGTCCCGCAGTCGCGAACGAGAGGCAGGCTCAGAGGGTCATGATCAATCGACTACTCGTGGCGAACCGGGGTGAGATCGCCCGCCGGGTCTTCGCCACCTGTCGGGCGATGGGCGTGCAGACCGTCGCCGTGTATTCCGACGCGGACGCCGACGCGCCCTTCGTGACCGAGGCCGACCTGGGCGTACGCCTGCCGGGGAGTTCGCCGGCCGAGACGTACCTGCGGGCGGATCTGATCCTGGACGCGACCCGCAAGGCCGGCGCGGACGCGGTCCACCCGGGTTACGGGTTCCTCGCCGAGAACGCGGAGTTCGCGGCGGCGGTGACCGACGCCGGCCTGACCTGGGTCGGACCGCCGGCCAAGGTGATTGCCGCGATGGGCGACAAGCTCGCGGCGAAGGCGCTGCTCGCCGAGGCGGGCGTGCCGATGCTGCCGAGCTGGACCGACGCCGACGAGGTCACTGACTTCCCGGTGCTGGTCAAGGCGTCCGCGGGTGGCGGCGGGCGCGGGATGCGGATCGTGCGGGACGCCGACGAACTGGCCGAGGCCGCCGCCAGCGCCAGCCGGGAGGCGGCTGCCGCGTTCGGCGACGGCACGGTCTTCGTCGAGCGGTACGTCGAGCGTGGCCGGCACGTCGAGGTGCAGATCCTCGGCGACTCGCACGGGATGGTCGCCGCCCTCGGGGTGCGCGAATGCTCGATCCAGCGCCGACACCAGAAGATCATCGAGGAGGCCCCCGGGGTGCTTCCGGGGGAGCTGCGCGCGGCGCTGCACGAGGCGGCGGTGTCCGCCGGACGTGCCGTCGATTACGTCGGTGCCGGCACTGTGGAGTTCCTGCTGGCCCCGACCGGTGAGTTCTTCTTCCTCGAGATGAACACCCGGTTGCAGGTGGAGCACCCGGTCACCGAGCTGACCGTCCCCGTCGGGCTCGACCTGGTCCGGTGGCAGCTGTTGGTCGCCGAGGGCGTGCCACTGCCGGAGCACCTGCACGATCCGGGCGTACGCGGCTGCGCGATCGAGGTGCGCTTGTGCGCCGAGGACCCGGCGCAGGGCTGGCGACCCGCGACAGGCATGTTGCGCCGGTTCGCGATCCCGGGGGTGGACCGGGAGTTCGGTGGCCTGCCGGGCGCCGGCCTGCGGCTGGACTCCGGCGTCAGGACGGGCTCCGAGGTGAGCGTGCACTACGACTCGATGCTCGCCAAGCTGATCGCCTGGGCGCCGACCCGGGCCGAGGCGGCCCGGGCACTGGCGGGCGCGCTGAGCCGGGCCGAGCTGCACGGGGTGGCCACCAACCGCGATCTTCTGGTCCGCGTCCTGCGCAGCCGGGAGTTCGCGGCTGCGGAGATCGACACGGGTTTCCTGGAACGGCACCCGGAGGTCTTCGCCCCACTCCTCCCCGCCGACCAGGTCCCACTCACCGCCCTCGCCGCCGCGCTGGCGGGTGCGGCCCAGCGCCGAGCGACCGCGCCGGTGCTGGGCGGGCTCCCCTCCGGCTGGCGCAACGTGCCTGCCGTACCGCAGGTCAGCCGCTTCACCGGGCCGGACGGCGACGAGATCGAGACCCGTTACCGCCTGGACCGGACCGGCCGGCTCGCCGACTGGTCCGCCTCGCCGCCCGGCGACGCAGCGGCACCCGGCGACGCACCGGCGCCCGGCGACGCACCGGCGCCCGGCGACGCACCGGCGCCCGGCGACGCACCGGCGGCGGAGGCGAAGCCGCCGGCAGTGGCGCTGGTGGAGGCCACCCCGGATCGGGTGGTGCTCGACGTCGACGGGGTTCGGCGCGCGTACCGCGTACACCGGGCGGGATCGGCTGTCTTCGTGGACGGTCCGGACGGGGCGGCGAGCCTGGCCGAGCTGCCGCGTCTCCCGCTGCCCACCACGGCGGTGGCGGCCGGGTCGCTGCTCGCGCCGCTGCCCGGCGTGGTGACCCGGGTGCACGTCGAGGTGGGCCAGCGGGTCACGGCCGGCGAGCCGCTGCTCACGCTGGAAGCGATGAAGCTGGAACATCCCGTGCTCGCCCCGATCGACGGCGTGGTCGCCGAGCTGCCGGTGCCGACCGGCGGTCAGGTGCAGACGGGCGCCGTGTTGGCCGTTGTCGACGAAAAGGACAGCCGATGACCTTCGACCTCACTCCCGAACAGGACCAACTGCGCGACGCCGTGCGGGCGCTCGGCCGCCGCTACGGCCACTCCTACTTCGTCGAGAAGGCGAAGGCCGGTGAACACACCACCGAACTCTGGGCGGAGGCCGGGCGGCTCGGCTACCTGGGCGTCAACATCCCCACCGAGTACGGCGGCGGGGGCGGCGGCATCACCGAGCTGGCCATCGTCTGCGAGGAGTTGGCGGCGGCGGGTTGCCCGCTGCTGCTGCTCGTGGTCTCCCCCGCCATCGCGGCGACAGTCCTCAGCCGACACGGCACCGAGGAGCAGCGCAAGCGGCACCTGCCGGGCCTCGCCGACGGCTCGCAGAAGATCGTCTTCGCGATCACCGAGCCGGAGGCCGGTTCCAACTTCCACCGGCTCGGCACTGTGGCTCGCCGCGACGGCGACGGCTGGCTGCTCAACGGCCGCAAGTGCTACATCTCCGGGGTCGACGAGGCCGGTCACGTGCTGGTGGTGGCGCGCGTCGCCGTCGATGACGGCCCAGCCGGTTCAGCGGATGCGTCTCCGCAGAAGCTGAAGCCGGCGCTGTTCCTGGTGCCGACCGACGCGGCCGGGTTGACCCGGTCCAAGCTGGACATCGAGATCGTGTCCCCGGAGAACCAGTTCCTGCTCTACCTGGACGACGTGCGGGTGCCCGCCGACGCGCTGCTCGGCGAGTCGCTGGACGCCGGGCTGCCGGCGCTCTTCGCCGGGCTCAACCCGGAGCGGATCACGGTGGCCGCGATGGGCGCCGGCACCGGCCGGTACGCCATCGAGCGGGCCAGTGCGTACACCGTCACCCGCAAGGTCTGGGGTGGTCGGAGCATCGGCTCCCACCAGGGGGTGTCACATCCGCTGGCACACGCGGCGGTGCAGGTGGAGCTGGCCCGCCTCATGATCCAGAAGGCGGCCACCCTGTACGACGCCGGTCGCGACCTGGAGGCCGGGGTGGCCGGCAACATGGCCAAGTACGCGTCCGGGGAGGCCGCCGCGCTCGCCGTGGACACCGCAGTCCAGGTGCTCGGCGGGGCCGGCATGACCACCGAGTACGGGGTGGCGACCCTGCTCGGCGCGGTCCGGGCCGGCCGGATCGCCCCGGTCAGCCGCGAGATGATCCTCAACTTCGTGGCCCAACACGTCCTGGGCCAGGACAAGTCGTACTGACGCCCCCCGCAGGCGGACCGGTCGACCGGTCCGCCTGCCGTAGGCGGCGTGGTGCGACCTCCTCACGCTCCTCGGCGGCCCGGCCGTTCCCGGTGGTGCAGGATCGCCACGGCCACCGCGAAGAACAGCGTGGGCGTCAGCACCAACACCAGCCACTGCGCCGGGGTGAGCGCAGCGAGCACACCGTCGTGGGTGGGACGCTTCAGGATCGTCCCCGTGCTGCTGAACCCCACCCGGGTGAGCAGCAGCGTGACGCCCACCGGCACCACCAGCGCGAGCAGGCGCCGCCGTAACACCGCCGGCGTCGACAGGATGACAAGGGCGAAGAGCAGGTATCCCGCAGTCAGCAGGATCGCCTCGATCCGGCCGACGCCGACGGTGAAGATCCACGTGCCGTAAACGGGAGTCGTCGAGTCATCAGCACCAGTCACCTGGGCGATGCTCGGAGCACCGACGCTGACCAGCGTCGCCGCCGCCAGCGTGCCGAGCCGCCAGCGCGCGAGGAAAGCCGTCGCGGAACGGGGAGCACGGACGGCGAGCACCAGCGGAACCATCGCGGCGAGCACGGCGGGCCAGAGATTGCGCACCGTGGAATATTGCCCGTAATCCTCGGCGACCCGCACCACCTCGAACGCCGCGCAACAGACGGCGATCGCGGCTGCTGCCCGGCCCCACCCGAACACGGCCGACACCGCCACGGTGAGCCACAGCAGCGCCACGAAACCGACCGGCCAGAGGACGAACGGTTCTCCTAACCCCTCGGGATAGCTGTCCGCGAACATGGCGAGGTGCAGCACCGGAACGCGCGCATCCCGCACGAACAACATCAACGCGGCTATCAGGCCGAGTGCCTGTGCCGCCTCCCGCCACGCATCGCCCGAGAATCGCGCACCAGCCTGGCGGACATGCGCCCGGAGCGCCCCGCCGAGCAGGGCGAGCACGTCTCGCGCCGCCGGCCTGCGCTGACCTGGGGCCGCGTCGTCCAGCAGGACGCCGATCATCTCGTCCTCGTACTGCCGGCGGTAGGCGCGGGGATAACAGGCCATCAGCCGTCGGTAGATGTGGTCCAACGTCACGCCACACCGCCGTCGAAGATGAGACCGGCACGGCGCAGTCGCACGCTCGCCGCGTCGGCGTTGCTGCGCAGACGCGCCGACTCCTCGGCCAGGCGACGCGCCCCCGGCGCGGTGAGTCGGTAGTACCGGCGCAACCTGGACTGCACCTGCTCCTCGCGCTCGATGTCGACGAGACCATCGGTCCGCAGCCGGTCGAGGGCTGCGTAGAGGGTGCCGGCGCGCAGGTCGACGCGCCCGTCCGAGATTCGGCGGACCTCGTCGAGGAGCGCGTACCCGTGTCGTGGGGCCTCGACGAGCGCGGTGAGGATCAGATAGGTGGACTCATGCATGGAAGCCTTCGCCATGACCCGCAGCATATACCGTCCAACTGTATATACGGCGAGGCTCCTATCGTGAATTCTGCTTGCGGAGATCAGGCCGGGGTACGGCAGGCGGCGTCGATGCGGTGCACCGGGCGGACCCGACGACCCATGCCCTCCAGCAGCGAATCCTCGACGTGGAAGTCGTGAATGCGCAGTTGGTGGCGGGGCAGCTCCTCCTCGGTCGGGCAGAGCACCTGGGCGCGGACCAGGCCGACCGGGACGTACCGGACGCCGCCCTTCTCCTGAAGGATCACCATGTTGACGTCGTCGGTGGTGACCACGTGGCCGCGTACGTCCTCGGTGGGCCCGCTCTCCGGGCCGACAGTGGTGACGGTCAGCGGCAACACCGGCGTGCTGATCACCGGCACCGCGGCCCAGACCAGGGTGGCCAGCACCGCCACCTCGGTCACCGACGCGAGCGGCCGGATCACCATGCCCGGCAACGGCCCCGCGACGAACAGGGCCAGCAGCGGAGGCACCACGATGAGCACCAGCACCAGCGACTCATCGCCCTGCTGCACCGCCGCCCGCAGGGTGGGCAGCATCAACCAGCCGTACCCGGCGAGCAACGCGACGATCAGCAGCAGCCGGGGCACGACCCGCTCGTGCAGCCGCCCGGGACGCAGCTGGAACGCCGCCACGAACGCCGGCACCAGCAGCGGAAGGTAGAGCAACGGCCAGGTGATCAGGGCGAGCAGGAAGCTGGCCAGCACCACCCAGGCCGGGGTGATGTCGGCCCAGCGGGCGAAGAGCGGACGACGACGGGTGCCCGGCGGCAGTCGATCCGCGCTGACGGCCAGCACCGCGCCGAGCGCGAAGACGGCGACCAGGCCGGTGGAGAGCAGTCGGGCCGCGGTGGTCAGGAAACCGGCGAGCAGGTTGACCGGCCCGACGTTGGCCACCAGCAGCAGCGTGGTCTGGAGTTCGCCGCCGGCCTCCACACCGAGGCGGAGCACCGAGAAGATCGCCGGTACGCCCACCACGGCCGTCCAGAACGACTGGCTGGCCCGTGCACGTCGCTCGGCCGGATCCCAGCGGACCCGCCCGGGCTCGACGTCGGCGACGACCGGCTCAGCCGGTTCGGCGACCGGCACGCCGGCCGGCCAGGCGACGTCACCGGCCGCCGTGCGGTCGACGACCGGCGACGCCGCGGCCGTACCGTCGATCGTCGAAGAGTCGGCGACGGCGCCGGGCTCGGACGTGCGGGGCGGCGGGACCGGCCCGTCGCCGCCGGTGGCGGTCGACGCCGTGCTCACTTCGCCGGCGCCTTGTCGTCGAAGTCGACAAGCTTCGGCACGTGCAGCGGCTGCGGCTGGCGCTTCTCGGCCTTCAGCCACGGGCCCAGGGTCCGGTTGTACGCGGTCTGCCAAGGGCTGGCATCTCCGTCACGGCCCTGCTTGTAGCTCTTCTCCAGGATGAACGCGACCAGGTCGCGCAGCGCGGGATCACCGATCGGCACGCCGATGCCCAGCAACTCGCTGGTGCCGAACGGCATGTCGACGATCTCGAACTCCTTGGGGAAGGTGGCCAGGAAACCGGCGAGGATCGACTCGTCGGAGCTGACCGCGTCGTACCGGCCCTTCCGGATGCCCTCGACGCAGTCGCCGACGTCCTTGACCACGAACGTCCTGACCTGGTGCTTCTCCAACTCGGCCTCGGTGGTGGAGCCGCCGCTGGTGCAGACCTTGTAGGTCGGGTCACGCAGATCCTCGATGGTGCGGACCTTGTCCTTGAGTCGGACCGGCACCATCACCTCCTGGGTGGTGACGAAGTACGGCCCGGCGAAGCTGACCAACTGCTCACGGTCCTCCGTCATGGAGAAGCTGGACACCACGAGGTCGACGGTGCCTCCCTGGAGTGACGGGATGCGGTCCTCGGTGGCGACCGACACGAACTCCAGTCGCTGGTCCCCCTCGTAGCCGAGGGAGGCCGCGACGTACCTGGCGATCTCGACGTCGAACCCGACGTGCTGGCCGTTTCGCAGCTCGCCCATGAGCGGCTCGTTGGTGGCGACACCGATTCGGAGCTTCGACTGACCGTAGATGTGCGTCTCGCGCATCTTCTCCTGCACGGAGGGCAGTTCGGGTTCCTTCCGGCTGTCGCAACCGGCGGCGGCGGCGAGCACGAGGGTGAGGGCGACCGCCAACGTCGACGCGATCGAGCGGAGTCGGGGTTGCGAACTGCCTGAGTTCATGGGCGACCTCGCTGCCGAAAGAGCCTGCGGGACACCGAGAGTAGCCGTTGTTGTCGAATCCGTGTGGATGCCGTGGGCCAGGTCGGGCGGGTCGTTCGGATCGACGCCGATCGGCGCGGCGGTCGGCTCTGCGGTTGACAGCCGGCCTCGTCACGACATGCTGGACGGGTGAGCCGACTGTCCAGACCCGATGCGCGCACGGTGGCTGTGCTCGCGGCGCTGGGAGCCCTAGCGCCGCTGGTCATGCTGGTCGTGTGGCGCCGACAGGATCTCCTCGGCGTGATCCTCGCGCTGCTGTGCGTGCTGATGACCATGGTTGCCGGGGTCGCGGTGTCCGCCGCTCGTCAGGTCGACGATCCGGAGCCGGCGGACCGGTCGGCAGCCGTCGTGCCGCCCGAGCTGATGCCGTACGGGATCGACGCGGACACCCTCGACGCCCTGGACAGCCGGGACGCGTTGCGTGCGGTGCGTGACCGCCGACGCGGGTCGAACGGGCTCAGCGGCCGGTGAGCGTGGGCGCGGTGAGCGCGTCCACGCCGCGCCCCGCCAGACACCTGTAGGTCCGGTCGATGCTGCCGTCGACCGGCGGTAGCACTTCCAGGTGCCAACCGGTCGCCTCGGCGATCCCGGTGGTCAAGCGGAACGTCGTGGCGCTGCACACCTGTCGCACCGGCTCAGCGGCGGCCACCTCTTCGTAGTCGGCGCCGACCAGCGACACCGGCAGGATGCCCTCGGCGTACGTCTCCCAGGTGTGTCGGCCGGCGCAGGACAGCCGAGCCGCCTCGGCGCGGCTGCCGCGAATCCGCACCGGGCCGAAGCACTCCAGCTCGGGCAGGCAGCGGGCGCCCTCGGGCAGGGCGGTGGGCGCACCGGTGCCGGTCGCGCAGCCGGGCAGCGGCCCGGTCGCCGGCGCGGCGAGCTGCGTCGTCGACGGGTACGGGGCGGGCGGTGGCGCCCGGTCGGCGACCCAGGCCCCGGCGGTCGCGGAGGCGGCCAGCGCGAGCACCCCGGCGCCGCCGAGGAGCCAGCGCCGCCAACGCCGGCCGGCGGGCAGGGTGCGCTGAGTGTCCTCGATGGGCGGGCGGGGCACCGGCTGACTGGCCGTGTAGGGGCCGGAGAGCGTCGCGCCACCGCTGACCGGAGCGCCGCTGACGGGTGCCGCCGTCGAGCCGAGTGGCAGGTTGGTAAGCAGGTCGTGCAGCTCCAGGGCGGTGGGACGCTCGGCCGGGTCGTTGGCCATGCCGACGCGCAACACGTCGATCAGCTCGTCCGGCACCCCGGGTAGGGCGGGGAGCGGCTGGTTGAACATTTCCAGCACGGTGACCAGGCTCGGATTGCGCTCGGACTGCCAGCGCGGCGGTCGGCCGTGCATCACGGCGTAGAGGGTGGCGCAGAGCGCGTACACGTCGACGGCCGGCGACGGCGGGCTGTGGCTGAACATCTCCGGCGGCGCGTACGCCGGGGTGAGCACCTCCAGGGTGACCGAGGCGTCCCGGTGCTCGGCGAGGACGGCGAGCCCGAAGTCGGCGAGCACCGCCGAGTTGAAGGGCGAGTGGAGGATGTTCGCGGGTTTCACGTCCCGGTGCAGCACCCCGGCGGCGTGCGAGTGGGCCAGCGCGTCGGCGATCTTGATGCCGAGGTCGCGAGCCTCCACCGGGCCCAGCGGTGAGGTGCGCATCCGTTCGGCGTACGAGCCGTCGCAGAGCTCCATGATCAGGTAGGGGTGCTGGTCGATGGTGACCCCCACGTCGAAGAGGTCCACCACGTGCGGGTGTGACGACATCCGGCCGGCCGCCCGCGCCTCGCGCAGGAAGCGGGCCTGGTCCCGCTCGCTGTCCAGTGTCCGGTTCTCCACCTTGACGGCGACCTCGCGGCCCACGGAGATCTGGGTGGCCTGGTAGACGGTCGCGTACCCGCCCCGGGCAAAAACCCGCAAATCAGTCAGGCCGGGCACGATCGGCACTGGCAGGCCGCCGGTCGGGGTGTCGGTCACCGCTCGAAAATACCCAACCCGACCGATGGCTCAGCGCACCGCGTCCGCCGGAGCGGCACCGGCGGGACCGGTACCCTCCTCGGCGACCGCAGTCGTCCCAGCACCCTCGGACGATCCGACCCCGACGGCCGGGATGCCCCGGCGGGCATCCAGACGCAGACCGATGGCGGTGGCCACCGCCCCCAGCCCCTCCCACGCCGCCACGCCGAAGAACCGGTCGGGAGCGATGTCGGCCAGCACCGCGATGGTGAACACGGTGAACGTGACAAGTCGAAAGACCACGGTGAACCGGTAGAACACCCGCCACTCGGTCACCGTGGCGAGCAGGTAGTAGACGCCCATGTTGAAGGCCGCCATCGAGGACGCCAACAGGAACGTCCCGGTGTGATCACCGACGGCCCGCGTCTCCGGCACCTCGAGCCCGAGCATGCGCAGCTGCGCCTCCGGCCAGAGCAGCCCGACCGCGCCCATCACCAGCGCCAACACGCCGAAGACCGCGATGGTCCAGCCCGCGATGGATCGCGGCAGCTTCATGAAGGGCCTCCCAGGCACGGCGACGGTCACCACTGTGGACCCGTACGCGGTGGTGACACGCTAGCCGCTCCCCCCGACCACCACATCCCCAGAACCGGCAAAACCCTCCACCCCACCCCCGGAGGTCGCGTTGATCATGAAGTTATTGCCCTGCGCGTCGGCGTGTCGGGGCAATAACTTCATGATCAACGGTGGGGGGTGAGGGGGTGGGGGTGGGTCAGGCTTGGGTGGTTGTTAGGCGGGTGTGGAGGGCGTCGGCTGCGGCACGTTCGCTGCGCTGCTCGGTGGCGTACGCCAGGCGGACCGCCTCCTGCGCACACGACAGAGCCTCCGCCGGCTGTCCGCAGGCGGCCAACGCCTCGGCCAGCACACTCGCCGCGATCACCTGGCTGCGCACGTCCTCCGCCGGTGCGGTGACCGCTCGGCGGGCCCAGTCCAACGCCTGCTCCCGCTGACCGTGAGCGAGCAGCGCCGCAGCGTACTGGGCCATCGTCTGGCGGCGGGAGAAGAGCAGCGAGGGTGCGTTCGCGGCGGCCGTGGCCACCGGGGCGAGCAGCCCGACCGCGGTCGCCGAGTCGCCGGCGGCGAGCCGGGCCGTCGCCAGCAACACCCGGGGCGCCACCTGCGCCGGAGCCTGCGGGTTGTGCGGCTCCACGGCCGTCAGCACCGAGCGGGCCACCCGCTCGGCCGTCTCGCAGTCGCCCATGTCCAACGCGACGAAGCCGCGCAGCGTCCCGGCCATCCCGGTGAGCAGCGGATGCGAGGTGCGCTCCGCGTACGCCAAGGCGTCGGTGAGCAGGTCCGCCGCGTGCTCCGGCTCGCCCAACCCGCGCGCCACGACCGCCCGGACCACCAGGGCGAACCCGCGCCCCCAGTCGTCGGAGACGGCAGCGAACTCCCGGTACGCCCGCCGGGCCTCCCGGTCCGCCTCGGCCAGATCACCCAGCTCGGCCGTGGCGAACGCCGCCACCGCGCGCAACGTTCCCACCGCCCACGCCTCACCGACCCGCTCACCGAACGGCAGGAACACCTGCGCCATCCGACACGCCTCACGCAGTCGGCCGGCGAGCAGCCGGGCGAACGCCGTGGTGCCGCGCAGCCACGCCCGCCCGTACGGGTCCTTCAGCTCGGCGAAGAGCCGGGCGGCCCGCCCGAGCACCGCGTCGGTGCCGGCGAAGTCACCCCGGGTGGTGGTCACCCAGGCCAGGTTCTGCAGGGACCACGCCTGCCCACGTCGGTCCTGCGCACCGAGGCTGACCTGGTACGCGGCCGCCAACCGGCTGCTCGCCTGACTCAACCGCCCGGCCACGAAGTCGGCCATGCCGAGCCGGCGCATCGCCGTGGCGCGCTGCGTGGGCAGCCGACCCTCGGTGGCCACCTGCAACGCCTCCTGCCAGGCGGTCACCGCCCGGCCCTGATCGCCGAGGGTCTCCTGAGCCTGCCCCGCCAACAACAGGGCACCGACCCGGGTGGCCTCGTCCCCCGCGTTCGCGGCGATCTTCTCGGCGTACGCCAACGCGTCGGCGACGCGGCCGACCTGGAGCAACGCACGTGCGTGCACCACCCGATCGGCTGCCGGCACCCCGTCACGCGCCAGTTCGGTGGCGCGCTCGGCGTACTCGACGGCCATGGCCGGCTCACCGGCGGACAGCGACCGGCGGGCGGCCCGGCCGAGCGCGGCGACGCCGAGCGGGACCACCGCCCGGGCCGGCGCGTCCGGACGCAGCTTCACCGCGTCGGCGAGCCTGGCGGCCCGCTCGACGTGCGTCGCCACGAAGTCGTCCCGGGCCTCGTCGGTGAACCCGCCCACCGTGCTGGCGGTGGCCTCGTCCGCCGGCGCCGCCCAGCGGGCCAGCGCGGCGTGCCGCTCGGCCAACTCGGCCTTGCTCACCCCGGCGTACGCGGCCTCCCGCATCAGCGGTGTCGCGAACGCGTAGCCGGCCCGCGAGCGGTGCAGCATGCGTCGTTGCAGCAACTCCTCGACCGCCCGGTCGAGTTCCACGGCGACCACGGCCGACGGTCGGCCGTCGCGGCCGCCGTGCTGCTCCCGCATCGCCTCCAACGCGCCGGTCGGCACCGTGTCACCGGTGACCGCCGCGTCCCGCAGGACTGATCGGGCGTCCGGCGGCAGCGCGTCGATCCGGGCCGCCAGCACGGCGGCGAGGTCCCGGGAGAGCAGCCGGCTGCCCAGCGAACCCGGCACCAACCGCCACCCGGCCGACCCGCTCTGCTCCCGCTCGCCGGAGCCGGAACGCTCCACACCGACACCGCGCGCTGACGCGGCACCGACACCGCGCACCGACTCGGTGGTGAGCGCCCCCCGCTCGATCAGCAGGGTGACCAGCTCAGCCAGGTAGAACGGATTGCCCTGCGCGGTGGCGAGCAACCGGTCGGCGTCGGCCTGCGGCAGCTTGCCGCCGCCGAGGTAACTCGTCAGCAGCCGGGCCGCGTCGGCACCGCGCAGCGGCGGCAGCGAGTGCACCTCGGCGTCCGCGACCCGGGTCAGCGCCCCGGCGGTACGCACCAACTCGGGACGGCCGAGCAGCAGCACCAACACCGGGCCGGTGAGCTTGGACAGGGTCAACCCGAGGGCACCGATCGTCTCGGCGGTGGCATCGTGCAGGTCGTCCACCACGATCACCAGCGGCGCCTCCGAGGCGAGCCCGCTGAGCAGGTCGGCGACCGCGTTCGGCACCACCTCGGCATCCGCGGCCGGAACGCCCGACCCGCCCCACTCGCCGCTGTCGGTGCCACCGTGCGCCGGTAGTTCGGCATAGCCGAGCAGGGCGAGCAGCTGCTCGGTGGCGATCGGCGCGGTTTCCGCACCGGAGCGGGCGAGCCGCTGCCCGAGCCGGCGCAGCCGCTCCTCGACCGCCGGGCGGGTCAGCGCGGTGGACGCGTCGCTGGGCAGACCGACGGCGGCCCGCACCAGGTCGGCCAGGGGCGCGAGCCGTCGCCGCTCACCGAACGCGGCACAGCGCACCGAGAGCACCCGGGCACCTGTGTGCGCCGCGTACCGGCCGGCACCGACGTCGTACCCGGCGGCGAGGCGCTCCACCTCCGCGGCGAACCGGGACTTGCCGATACCCGCCTCGGCGGTCATCAGCAGCACCCGTGGGTCGCCCTGGTCGATCACCTCGGCGAGCCGACCGGCGACCCGACCGATCTCCGTCTCCCGGCCGACGTACGGCGCCTCGTCGCCGAGCCCCGAGCGGGTGCCCGGTGCGTCCAGCAGACCCAACAGCTCGTACGCCTCGACCGGCTCACGCTTTCCCTTGAGCCGCAGCGGGCGCAGCGCCCGCCAGGAGGAGACGTGCCTGGTGGCCGCGGCGGTGCGTCCACCGGCGTAGACGGCCCCGACCGCGGCGGCGTCGGCCAGCCGGGCCGCGGTGTTCACCGTGTCGCCGATGACCGTGTATTCGATCGCGGCCTGGATGCCCGCGATGACGTCGCCGGTGTTCAGCCCGACCCGCAACCCGAGCGGTGCGCCACCGCCCCGCTCGTCGTCGAGCACCCGGCGGACGGCCCGTTGCATGGACAGGGCGGCCCGGACGGCGCGTTCGGCGTCGTCTTCGTGCGCCACCGGGGCGCCGAAGACCGCCATGATGCCGTCACCTGTCAGCTTGTCGACGTGCCCGCCGAATGTCTTCACCGCACCGGCGAGGGCGGCGAGCACCCGGTCGGTGACCGCGCCTACGCGTTCCGGGTCGAGATCCTCCGACCAGGAGGTGAACTCGGAGAGGTCGCCGAAGAGCACGGTGACCACCCGACGCTCGGCCGCCGGCAACGTGGCGGCGGCCGGCAGCGCGGCACCGCAGTTGTGGCAGAACCGCGCGCCGGGAACGGCAACGGTTCCACACACGGGGCAGGTCACATGTGCTCCAACCCACTGACCCCAGGCGCGGATTCCCCGGTGTCGACGCCCAGATACTCCAGTTGGGCACGGACCGACCATTCGGCTGCCCACCAGAGTGAGCGGTCCACGTCCGCGTAGACCGTCGCCACCACGTCGGCGGGGGTGTGGGCACCGGCGGCCACCGCCGCCCGGACCTGGTCGAGCCGGGCCCGGCGGTGGGCGAGGTAGAAGTCGGCGGCGGCGGCGCAGTCGGCCAGCGCCGGGCCGTGTCCGGGCAACGCCGGGATCCCCCGGTACGCGGACAGCAGCTCCAGGCTGGTCAGGTAGTCACCCAGGTGCCCGTCGGGGTGGGCGACCACGGTGGTGCCCCGGCCGAGGATGGTGTCGCCGGTGAGCACCACCCGCTCGTCGTGGTGCCCGACCAGGAAGCAGACCGAGTCGGCGGTGTGCCCTGGGGTCGGCAACAGACGGATGCGCAGACCGACGTCACCGAAACGCTCGCCCGGCCCGGTCAGCGGCTCGGCGCCGATGGTGTGCGCCGGGTCGACGGCGAGGACAGGCACCCCGCCGAGCAGTTCGCTCAGGCGGGCGGCGCCCTCGGTGTGGTCGGCGTGGCCGTGGGTGATCAGGATCAGCCCGATCGGGCCGTGCTCGGCGATCCGGGTCAGGTGCCCCTCGTGTGCCGGCCCCGGGTCGACCACGATGGCGTGCTCGGCTGCCGGAGCGCGCAGCACCCAGGTGTTGGTGCCGTCGAGGGTCATCGGCCCCGGATTCGGCGCACGCAGCAGTGAAACCCAGCGGGGCAGTTCGTCGGCAAGCGCCGCCACCGCCCCCGTCACGTGCCCGCTCATGGCTGCGATCGTACGACCCCGCCCGCCACACCCCACGATCTTGCACTTGCGGCCCCTGATTCATCCCCGTTCAGGGCTTTCGTCCGGGCAGAAAGTGCAAGATCGCGGGGCGATGGGGACGCGTCAGGCGACCTCGACGATCAGTTCGATCTCCACCGGGGCGTCCAGCGGCAACTCGGCCACGCCTACCGCGCTACGCGCGTGGCGACCGGCCTCCCCGAAGACGGTGCCGAAGAGGTCGGAGGCACCGTTGATCACGGCGGGCTGGCCGGTGAAGCCGGGCGCGGAGGCCACGAACCCGGTCACCTTGACCACCTTGACCACGTTCTCCAGGCCGACCAGCGAGTCGACCGCGGCCAACGCGTTGAGCGCGCACCGCTGGGCCAGATCCTTCGCCTGGTCGGCGGAGATCCCGGCGCCGACCTTGCCGGTCGCGAGCAGCTTGCCCTCGGCGATCGGCAACTGGCCGGAAACGTACACGTGCTGCCCGGACTGCACGGCCGGGACGTAGCTGGCCACCGGCGGCACGACCTCGGGAAGTTCGAGACCGAGCTCGGCGAGCTTCGCGTGCGGACCGTTGCTCACCGCGTCACCTTCTTGTTCGCGACTGCGGGGCTCCGCTCCGCTGCACTCCTCGCGCTCACCGCGTCACCTTCTTGTTCGCGACTGCGGGGCTCCGCTCCGCTGCACTCCTCGCGCTCACGCCTTGGGCCGCTTCAGGTAGGCGACCAGCTGGTCCGGATTCGGGCCGGGGACCACGGCGACGAGCTCCCACCCGTCCTCGCCCCAGTTGTCGAGGATCTGCTTGGTCGCGTGGACCAGCAGCGGGACCGTGGAGTATTCCCACTTCTGCATCGCTGAAGGGCTCCCTCTTGGTGCGGAATTGTTCGTGGGACAGCCTACGGTCCGCTGGCCGGACGAGGTACGGGACGCTGCTCCGACGCGGCCGGCAGCTCCCCGCAGCGCCCCTCGTGCTCGTACCCCTGGGGGCAGCGGGACCGGTCGGGCAGCAGCAGGTCACAGAACACCCGGTGCCGGTTGTTCTGATCGTCGGCGTTCGACACGGTGGTCTCGCCGGCGTCCAGCTCGGGCAGGAATCCCAGGGACACCGCGACCCGGCCGGCCAGCACGGTCGCCGCCGCCAGGTTCGGCACCCGGATCGGCAGGTGGATGACGAAGCCCGGCTCGTCGTCGTCGCGGGTCCGCTCGGCGGGCTGGCTCGGCACCCGGGCCGTCTCCACCTGCTCCGGCATCCGGCGGTACGACCGTTCGTTGATCGGCTGGTTGGTGACCTGCCCGCCGGCCTCGACCAGGGACCCGGGCCGGCGGGGCCGGTCGTTCGTCGGGAACTGGGTGCGAGGGATGTTGTCCACGTCGCGCATGTACTGCCTCCGGTCGTACCTCTCGGATCATGCTTCCGGCCCGGACCCATTCGTCCGTTCCGGCCCCCGCACCGGGACGAAGGTAGGTCTGTGGCCGCAGTCCCGCCAACAGGACGCGCACGAGGCATCACCAACAGTCACATATGCGACACACCGCAGGTCGGGGGCCCGACACCAAATCGGAGCCGGATACTGCCGGCCGGACCGACGGCCCGTACGGCCCGGCCGCGGAGACACCGATCCGGTCATCGACCGCTACCCTTCCGGTCGGACGGTCGCGCAGCGCCCGGCCGCCCGCTCGATCACGCTCGGCGCCAGGGGTGGCGGCGGGCGCCGCACCCCTGGGGGAAAGACATGACCCACCCGCCCAGCGGCGACCAGGCCGGCACACCCGCCCACCCGCCGGCCCACCCGGATCCCTCCGGTCAGCCCGGCGCGCCGGCCATCCCCAGCCAGCCAACCCCCGCCCCGCCGCCCGGGCAGCTCGCCCTCCCCGCATCCCCCGCCCCGCCGGCGCTCCCCGCCGCCCCCACCTCGCCGGCCTTCCCGGGGCAGGCCAGCGGCGCCGGGCAGCCGGAAGGGCTCGGCGGCGCCACCTCGGCGGCCGCCTCGACGCAGCCGGGCGCCCCGAACCCCTCGTCGATCCCCCCGCCCCCGCCGGCATACCCGCCCTACCAGGGCAGTGCCGAGCCGAAGAAGAAGCGCGGTCTGCTGATCGCGGCGATCGCGCTGGTCGTGATCATGGTGCTCTGCGTGGGCGGCGGTGTGGTGGCCTTCCTGACCCTGCGCGATGCCGAGACCGGCGAGGGCGCCAAGGAGCCGACGGTCGCCGTCGACGAGTTCCTCACCGCGGTCTACAAGGATCGCGACGCGACCAAGGCGGCCAGTCGCGTCTGCGCCGCCTCCCGCGACGACGACAAGATCGCCGCGAAGGTGGCCGAGGTGGAGAAGTACGCCTCCACCTACCAGAGCCCGCGCTTCCGGTGGACCACCCCGAAGGTGGACAACCAGACCGGGGAACGGGCCACCGTCTCCACCCGGCTCACCATGACCACCGCCGACGAGAAGGTGGCCGACCAGGAGTTGCGCTTCACGGTGGTGCAGAAGACGGGTTGGTGGGTCTGCGAGGTCGCGTGACCGCGACGCCTGGATAGGCTCGACGGGTGTGTGCAGCTGAGCGCCCGATCGACCCGGCCGGTACCGGCTGGCCCGCCCGCCTCCACGTGGTGACCGGCAAGGGCGGCACCGGTAAGACGAGCGTGGCGGCGGCGCTGGCCCTCGCGCTCGCTGCCGGCGGCCGACGCACCCTGCTGGTCGAGGTCGAGGGGCGGCAGGGCATCGCCCAGTTGTTCGGCATCGACCCGCTGCCCTACGAGGAGCGGCACCTGGCCGACGCACCGGACGGCGGTGAGGTGCGCGCGCTCGCGGTGGACGCCGAGGAGGCGTTGCTCGAGTACCTGGACATGTTCTACAAACTGGGCGCGGCGGGCCGGGCGCTCCGCAAGCTCGGCGCCATCGACTTCGCCACCACCATCGCGCCCGGCCTGCGGGACGTCCTCCTCACCGGCAAGGTGAAGGAGGCCACCACCCGCACCACCGGGCAGCGGCGCGCGTACGACGCGGTGGTGCTGGACGCCCCGCCGACCGGGCGGATCGGCCGATTCCTCAACGTGACGGCGGAGACCGCCCGGCTGGCCAAGGTGGGCCCGATCAAGACCCAGAGCGAGGGTGTCGCCGCGTTGCTGCGGTCCCCGATAACCGCGGTGCACGTGGTCACGCTGCTGGAGGAGATGCCGATCCAGGAGACCGTCGACGCGATCGCCGACCTGACCGCCCTCGGCTTCGGCGTCGGGAAGGTGCTCGTCAACGGTGTCCGACCCCCGCTGCCCGCCGGGCCGGCGGTCACCGCCGCGGAGTTGAGGCGCGGGCTGGTCGCCGCTGGGCTGCCGGCCGATCGGGACATCGTGGCCGGGCTGCACGACGAGGCACGTGACCAGCTCATCCGGCGCGAACTGGAGGATTCGCTCCGCGCCGACCTGGTGGAGTTGGGGCTGCCGATGATCGAGCTGCCGTTGCTGCCCGACGGGGTGGACCGGGCGGGGCTCGCGACGCTGGCCCAGGCCCTCGTCCGCGCCGAATGACTCACACCTGAGCGCAGCACGGGCGCGCGGACCCACCGGCCCGATACGCTCGATTGGTGCCTTCCGAAGACGCGGCGCCGCAGCTGGACGTCGACCAGATCCTCGCCGACCCGGGCGTGCGGATCGTCGTGTGCTGCGGTGCCGGCGGAGTGGGAAAGACGACCACGGCCGCGGCGCTGGCGCTGCGGGCCGCCGAGCACCACGGTCGCCGCACGGTGGTGCTCACCATCGACCCGGCCCGCCGGCTGGCCCAGTCGCTGGGCCTGACCGAGCTGGACAACACCCCTCGCCAGGTCAAGGGCATCGACGTCGAGAGCAGCGGCGGCGAGTTGCACGCCATGATGCTGGACATGAAGCGCACCTTCGACGACGTCGTGTTGCAGCACACCGACCCGACGAAGGCCGCGGAGATCTTCGCGAACCCGTTCTACCAGGCGATGAGCTCGACCTTCGCCGGCACGCAGGAATACATGGCGATGGAGAAGCTGGGCCAGCTGCACGCCCGGGGCGAATGGGACCTGATCGTGGTGGACACGCCACCGTCCCGCTCGGCACTTGACTTCCTGGACGCGCCGGCTCGCCTCTCCCGCTTCCTCGACGGCCGGATGCTGCGATTGCTGCTGGCCCCGGCGCGCAGCGGCGGCCGGAGCATGTTCAGCCTGGTCACGGCCTCGTTCGGGATGTTCTCGAAGGTGGTGCAGAAGGTGCTCGGCGCGCAGCTGCTGACCGACCTGTCCGGCTTCGTGGCGGCACTGGATTCGATGTTCGGTGGTTTCCGGCAGCGCGCCGAGCAGACGTACCGCATCCTGCAGGCGCGGGAGACGGCCTTCCTGCTGGTCGCGACACCGGAGCCGGACGCGGTCCGGGAGGCCGCCTACTTCGCGGGCCGCCTGCGGGACGAGCGGATGCCGCTGGCCGGGCTGGTGCTCAACCGGGTGCACCGCCCGGCGGTTCCGAAGCTGGACGCCGAGCAGAGCCGGGTCGCCGCCGAGCGGCTGACCGAGCTGGGTGGGCACGAGGCCACCGCCGACGTGCTGCGGGCACACGCGACGCTGGCTCGCCAGGCGGTACGCGAGCAGCAGGTCGCCGGGCGCTTCACCGAGGCGTTCCCGGCCGTGCCGGCGGTGTCGGTCACGGCGCAGCCCGCCGACGTGCACGACGTCGACGGGCTACGGACGATCGGCGCGGCGATCAGCCGGCCGTGACCGGCGTCAGTTGGCCGCGCTGACGAGAATCTTGTCCTTGCCGGCCTTGTCCTTGCTGTTCTTCTTCATCGCGGCCTCGAACATCTTGCGCCAGCTCGTCACCTGCGGGTGACGACGCAGTAGCGCCCGCCGTTCGCGTTCGGTCATGCCGCCCCACACACCGAACTCGATCCGGTTGTCCAGCGCGTCGGCCAGGCACTCGTACCGAACTGGGCAGCTCCGGCAGATCCGCTTCGCCACGTTCTGTTCGGCGCCCTGTACGAACAACGCGTCCGGGTCCCCGTTCTGACACGCCGCCAGCGACGGCCAGTCAGTGATCATGCCCATGTGTACACGTCCCCCCTTGCAGTACCTACCGACCTCGTCGATGCACGTCAGCCGGCAATTCCCCCCGATCGCCCGGCTCGCCTTCCCCAAGGCGGCGCGGACGACATGTGGCGCTGTCGCCGCCCCCATCATGCTCTGTAGTCGACTGATTACGCAACGTTGTCGACGAAATCCATCATTCCGGACACTCCCGGCTTCCCGGGCCTTCGACCGCCGGTTACCCCGCCGAGGTCAGCGATAACGCTGCGCCGCCTCACTGAATCGGAGGAGACTCACGCCAGGTCACACGCAACCAAGTACCGGGGGTCGTGCGTTTAGCACAACGAGGGCAGCGCGCGCAGGAAATGGGGAAAGAACGCCCATGCGCCCCTCGTTCCCTACTCGCGTACCATGCCGAGGTGACCTGGATGCGGAAACGTGACCACAATGTGCTGACCAACGCCGCATCGCTAGCCGTGTGTGGCCTGCTGGCTGGCGTGGTGGTCGCTGCGGCGGCCTTCCCCGCGGTAGCGATGTCCGGCTTGGCCGCGAAGGCCGGCGCCGAGACATTCGGCGCCCTGCCCACGGAGCTGACGGTGGCCCGCGCGCCACAGATCAGCTACCTGCTGGCATCGGACGGCAAGACCCCGCTCGCGACGATGTACGACGAGAACCGACGCGACGTGAAGCTCGCCGACATCTCGCTGCCCATGCAGAAGGCCATCATCGCGGCCGAGGACCACGACTTCTACAAGCACAACGGCGTCGACATCAACGGTGTCGCCCGCGCGTTCGTCAACAACCAGAGCGAAGGCTCCGGCCGGCAGGGCGCGTCGACGCTGACCATGCAGTACGTCCGGCTGGCCATCGCCTACTCGGCCACCCACCCGGCGGACGTCGTCGCGGCGACCGAGGACACCAGCGCCCGCAAGCTGCGCGAGATGCGGCTGGCCCTCCAGGTCGACAAGGAATTCTCCAAGGACGAGATCCTCACCCGCTACCTCAACCTGGCCTCGTTCGGCAACGGCGCGTACGGCATCTTCGCCGCCAGCCAGGTCTACTTCGGTAAGCCGCCGAGCAAGCTGAAGATCGAGGAAGCGGCGTTGCTGGCCGGCATGGTCAAGGCGCCGACGACCAACGACCCGACCACCGAGGCTGGTTAC
Source organism: Micromonospora sp. DT53 (assembly GCF_049841535.1). Lineage (NCBI taxonomy): Bacteria > Bacillati > Actinomycetota > Actinomycetes > Micromonosporales > Micromonosporaceae > Micromonospora > Micromonospora sp. DT53. The sequence continues at coordinate 81,527 of NZ_JBNCKM010000004.1, read as the reverse complement.
CCGCTCGCGCTGGATCGGCGCAACTACGTCATCGACAACATGGTCGACATCAAGGCCATCACCCAGCAGGAGGCGGACGCCGCCAAGGCGGTGCCGCTGAAGCCCAAGGACAAGCGAACCCCCAACGGCTGCGTCGCGGCCAACGTCAACGAGTGGGGCTTCTTCTGCGACTACTTCTACCGCTGGTGGATGGATCAGGAGACGTTCGGCTCGACCCGGTACGACCGGGAGCGCCGGCTGAAGAGCGGCGGCTACAACGTCGTGACCACGATCGACATCCAGGCGCAGCGCGCAGCGGACAAGGCGGTCCGTAAGGCCAAGAGCGTGAACAGCAAGGAAGCGGCAATGGTCGCGGTGGTCGAGCCGGGCACCGGCCGGGTACGTGCGCTCGCGGTCAACAGGCAGTTCAAGCTCGACGACCCGAAGAACCCGAAGAACAAGATCTCCAGCGATCCCGCGAAGAGCAAGAAGAAGATCCGGGGCAACTACCCGGCGACGGTCAACCCGCTGCTCACCGGTGGTGACGGCATCACCGGCTACCAGGCCGGGTCGACGTTCAAGATGTTCACAATCGTCGCGGCGCTGGAGAAGGGCATCCCGCTCAGCCACACGATCAACGCGCCGAAGCAGTTCAAGTCGGAATACATCATCCAACCCGGTCCGGCAGCCTGCCCGGGGACCAATTTCTACTGCCCCACCAACTCGACCGAGAGCATGGCCGGCGTCCACAACATGTGGAGCGCGTTCGGCCGCTCGGTGAACACCTACTTCGTGCCGCTGGAACAGCAGGTCGGCGCCGAGAACGTGGTCAAGGCCGCCAAGCGGCTGGGCATCAACTTCCGGTCCCAGGAAGATCTGGACCTGGAGAAGGGGGCGCACCAGTGGGGCGCCTTCACCCTGGGCGTCTCGCAGACCACCCCACTGGACCTGGCCAACGCCTACGCCACCCTGGCCGCGGACGGCAAGTACTGCGAACCGATCCCAGTGCAGGAGATCCGCGACCCCGAGGGCAACAAGCTGGACATCGCCAACCCGCGCTGCGAGAAGCGGTTCAGCACCGAGGTGGCCCGCGCCGCGGTGGACGCGGCCCGCTGCCCGGTCGGTGACAAGTCGTCGTCCTCCCGGTGCGCGGGGGCGACCGCCCAAAACGTCCGCGGCGACGTCGGTTACCCGGTGGCCGGCAAGTCCGGCACCACCGACTCGGAGAAGACCGCCGCGCTTGTCGCGATGACCAAGCAGTACGCGGTCGCCGGCATCATGGCCGACCCGGACTGGCCGCAGACCAACGTGAAGATGAAGCACGGGGAGAGGGACGGCATCAACCCACCGGTGTGGGAGACGCTGCGGGACGCGATGAAGGGCAAGCCGAAGGTCGACTTCGCGGCACCCGGCGAGAAGATCTCGGTGGGTGACCAGCGCAGCATCCCCGACGTGAAGTGCGTTTCGGTGGAAACCGCGAAGGCTCGGCTCAAGGGCGCCGGCTTCGAGCCGGTCGTCTCCAGCTCGAAGGTGCCGTCCTCCTGCAAGCAGGGCGAAGCGGCCGGCACCAGCCCGGACGGACGCACGATCAAGAATGGTGTGGTCAGCATCGAGGTCAGCAGCGGCGGCGGCACGCCGGGCAACACCGACGGCAACACGGGCGGCCAGCCCGGGGGCCGACCCGGTGGTCGCCCCGGTGGTCGCCCCGGCGGCTGAGCAACCCAGTAGGACACGACGGGCGGGTACCCTCCTCGGGTGCCCGCCCGTTTCGTCCGTCCGGATCGGCGAGCGGCTGCGACACCAGTCGTGCCGCGCCACTGACCCTGCCGGGTCAGAGACCGAGCTGTCGGCGTACCTCGGCGGCCACCCGGCCACCCTCGGCCTGGCCCGCCACCGCGGCCTGGGCCGCCTTCATCGCCGGGCCCATCTGGGCCTTGCCGGTGAAGCCGCCCGCGGCTAGCGCCCCCGACACCAACTCGGTCAGCTCGGCATCCGAGAGCTGCTTGGGCAGGTAGCGGTCCAACACCTCACCCTCGGCGCTCTCCTTCGCGGCCTGCTCGGCGCGGCCGGCGTCGGCGAAGGCGGTGGACGCCTCCCGACGCTTCTTGGCTTCCTTGGTCAGCACCGCGAGCACCTCGTCATCGGTGAGCTCGCGCTTGGCCTTGCCGGCGACCTCGGCGGTGCCCACGGCGGCCAGGGCCATCCGCAGCGTGGAGGTGGTCAGCTCGTCGCGCGCCTTGAGCGCGGAACGCATGTCGGCAGTGAGGCGGTCCTTCAGCGTGCTCATGGACGGTCAAACTACCCTGAACGCCATGCGAAAGCGCACACTATTCCGGCTCGCCGCCGGAACCGCCACGATCGGCGCGGCCACCCTCGCGTACGCGTCGCTCATCGAGCGCAACATGTTCACCCTCCGGCGGTACGACGTGCCGGTGCTCCCGGCCGACGCGGAGCCGCTGCGCGTGCTGCACCTGTCGGACCTGCACATGATGCCCGACCAGGCGCGCAAGCAGCGCTGGGTGGCGTCACTGGCCGCCCTCGACCCCGACCTGGTGGTGGTGACCGGCGACAACATGGCGCACCCGGGCGCGGTGCCCGGGGTGCTGCGGGCCCTGCAACCGCTGCTCGACTACCCGGGCGCGTTCGTGTTCGGCTCCAACGACTACACCGGGCCGGTGCTGAAGAACCCGTTCACCTACTTCCTGCCCGACCGGGAGTACACCGAGGGGGTCGAGCTGCCCTACGAGGAGCTGCGTCAGGTGTTCACCGGCGCCGGCTGGGCGGACCTCAACAACGCCCGGACCACGCTGAAGGCCGGTGGCCGACAGCTCGACCTGGTCGGCGTCGACGACCCGCACATCGACCGGGACGACTACCCGGCCGTGGCCGGCACGGTGTCGTCCTCGGCGGACCTCTCCATCGCGCTGACGCACTCACCCGAGCCACGGGTGCTCGACCAGATGGCGGCGGACGGCTTCGGGCTGATGCTGGCCGGGCACACCCACGGTGGTCAGGTCTGCGTACCGGGCTTCGGGGCGCTGGTGACCAACTGCGGCCTGCCCCGCTCGATGGCGCGCGGTCTGCACAGGTGGCCGGGCTCGGACTCCTGGCTGCACGTCTCCGCCGGCCTCGGCACCCACCCGACCGCCCCGATCCGCTTCGCCTGCCCCCCGGAGGCCAGCATCCTCACCCTCATCCCCCGCTGACCGTCCCGGCAGGGATACCGAGTTTGACCATCGGGGCGGGTGGGCTACTATTTGTCGGCACGCCTCGGGGTGTGGCGCAGCTTGGTAGCGCGCTTCGTTCGGGACGAAGAGGTCGTCGGTTCGAATCCGGCCACCCCGACCAGAGGTAAGAGGGCACATCCGATCCATGGATGTGCCCTCCGGCATATCTACGGTCCGCCCGCCGCGGCTCCAGACCCCCACCGGCGACCGCATCACGTCGGGCTACCCGGCAGAGCCTCGACGCCCTCGGCCAGTCTCACCATCTGCTGCCGGCCTTCAACCTTTCGACCCTCGACGGAGTCGTGAGAGGTAACCAATCGAGGCGGGGGCTCATGGCAGTTGACGACGAGCATTTTCGAGAGTTCGTCGAGACGCGCTACGCGGATCTCCTGCGCGTGGCGTACCACCTCACCGGCTCGACCCAGGATGCCGAGGACCTGGTGCAGGCCGCGCTGGTGAAGGTGATGCGTCGGTGGCGGCGGGTCGACGACCCGATGGCCTACCTGCGGCGGGTCATGATCAACCAGCACATCAGCCTCTGGCGCCGGCACCGGATGCACGAGGTGGTGACGGCGTTCTTCCCCGAGCGGCCCACCCGGGACATGACCGAGACGGTCACCGAACGGCGTGCTCTCTACGACGCCATGCGGGCGCTGACACCTCGTACCCGTGCCGTGATCGTGCTTCGGTACGTCGTCGATCTGCCGGAGGCGGAGGTCGCGGCCACTCTCGGCTGCTCCGTCGGGTCGGTCAAGAGTCGTGCGTCACGCGGATTGGCCCGCCTGCGCCTGGCGCTGGCACCGGACGCGCCCCCGTCGGCCCCGTTCCCGACCTCGACTCCGACACCAGCGTCAGCTGATCCAGCACCGACCGGGACGACGAAGATGACGGGGGTAACGCCATGACGGTCGACGACGAACTGAGCCAGGCCCTGGCCGAGTTGAGCAGGACGCTGACCCCGCAGCCAGACCCGTACGGCCGAGCGAGGGCGCGATACCGACGGAGCCGGCAGCGACGCCTCGGTGGGCTGGTTCTGGCCCTCGTGGTCTCGGTGGGAAGCACCGCCTTCGCCATCGCCAGCCCGGGCCGGACCACGCAGCCGCTACCTGCCGACCCGACCGAGACCCTCGCACCCGTGCTGGCGTGGTCGGACCGACTCCTCCAGTCGCCGCCGCGAGGTGCCGTCGCCGGGGACAGCAGCTACGTGCGTCAGCTCTCCGAACAGTTGTTGGCCGCCCAACAGCGGGGAAAATTCTCCCGCCTGACAGCGCCGGTTCGCGGCGTCAAGGTCCTCTTCGCCGACGACGTGGACGGCCACCGGGTCGCGCTCGCCGCCTTCGTCCGTAACCAGCCCGATCCGGCCACCGGCTGGCCGAGCGCCGCGGTGTGGATGGTCGCCGACGAAGGTGCCAGCGCCCAGGAGCTGGCCAGCGCCGCCTCCGTCCGGACGGTCAGCGACGCTCTGGAACCCTACGAGAGCCTGGCCGTGGATGACGCGGAGGCGGCATACGTGGCGATCGCCCCGGCCGGCTGCGTCTTCCTCAGCTCACCGCTGCCCGACGGCGACACCTTCCGATGGGCACCGGAGCCGACCGGGTCCTACCTGATCCGTACGGCGCGGACCCAGCGACCCGAGTGGTGGCGGGTCGACTGCGGTGCCGTGACCCGTCAGATAACGCCCGGGCCGGGTTCGCTGGCGCCCAAGCCGCTCACCGACGCTCAACTCGCGACGGCGATGTCCCGGGTACGCGGCAGCGTCGAGCAGCAACGTGCCCGCGAGCTGGTCTACCAGTGGGCCCAGTCGGGGGGGTACCGCCTGACCGCCCTTCCGAGCGTGGTGTGGGGCGGGCGCGTCGCTGGCCTCCCTACCGGCCCGGCCGACGGGTCGCCCGACGCCGGAGCGCCGTCCGTGCGGGACGCCCAGGTGACGGTCGTGGCTGCACCCAGAGTGGGCGGCGGCTGGATCGGCGAGGTGTCGGTCGCCGCCGATCAGCCACGGTCCGACGGCCTGCTCAGCACCGGCACCTCCTTCACCGCGACGGCCGACCCGACCGATCCCGCCGGCGTGCTGGCCGTGCCCATCGGCGATGACCCCGGCGGTAGCGAGGGTCAGCAACCCCTGCTCGTGGTGACGCCGGCAGCCGCCACCACGGTGCGCGTCCTGCGCGATGGGCGGGAGGTGGCGAGGAGCGCCGTCAACGGCTCCGGGACGGCCATGCAGGTGCCGCGCCCCACCGCGGGCCTGGTCGTGGAGGCGCTCGACGCGTCCGGCGCGACGACTGCCAGCGGTCGGGTGGCCAAGCGGGATGACCAGGGGACGACCGAGACCTACACCTGGAACCAGGAGTGATCGCGTCCGAGTTGGGCCGGGTCTGCCGGCCTTCAGCTGCGAATATAGGTGTTTCTACCGATCCCCGGAAGGGCTGCCGCCCCTAACGTCAGCGGCACACCACACAGTCCGAGGGGGACCACCGATGACCATCGCACCCGATCTCATCGCCGTGAAGGCACGCCAGCAGGTGACGTGGGCCAGCGGTGACTACGGCGCGGTCGCCGCGCTCATCCACCCGATCTCCGAACTCCTGGTGACCGCCGCCGACCTGTCGGCCGGCGCCCGCGTCCTCGACGTGGCGACCGGGTCCGGCAACGCCGCCATCGCCGCCGCCCGCTGCGGCTGCGTCGTGACCGGCGTCGACTACGTACCCGAACTGCTGGAACGCGGCAAGGCCCGGGCCGCCGCGGAACGACTCCCGGTCACGTTCGTGACCGGCGACGCGGAGCGCCTGGCGTACGCCGACGGGTCCTTCGACGCGGTCCTCTCCGTCGTCGGCGTGATGTTCGCGCCCGACCAGGAGCGGGCGGCGGCCGAGCTGGTCCGGGTCTGCCGGCCCGGCGGCACGGTGGCGCTGGCGGCGTGGACGCCGCAGGGCTTCATCGGCGACCTGTTCCGCACGGTGGGGCGGCATGTGCCGCCACCGGTGGGGCTGCGCCCGCCGGCCGAGTGGGGCGACGAGGGCCGGGTCCGCGAGCTGCTCGGCGCGACCGTGGGTGAACTGCGGGCGGTACGACGGGAGTTCGTCTTCCGCTTCGGCACACCCGAGGAGTTCGCCGACTTCTTCCGGGTCAACTACGGGCCGACGTTGAAGGCGTTCGAGGCACTGCCCGAGGAGCGACGCCCCGCCCTGCACGCCGATCTGGTGGAGCTGGCCCGCACCCACAACCGTGCCACCGACGCCACGGTCCGCATCTCGGCGGAATACCTGGAGGTCGTGGCACACCGGGCCCCAGACCCGGCCTGACGCACGTCCGCGTCACGCCGTTCGACGTGGCGCGCCCGGACTATCCTGCCGTTCGGTGCGCGCCCGTCTTAGTCCTGCCGCTCGGCGTGCGCCGATCTCAGTCCTACCGCTCCGCGCGGGATCTCAGCCCTACCGCTCCGCGCGCGACCTCAGCCCTACCGCTCCGCGCGCGACCTCAGCCCTACCGCTCCGCGCGCGACCTCAGCCCTACCGCTCCGCGCGCGAC
>NZ_JBNCKM010000004.1:72487-74698 GCF_049841535.1 Micromonospora sp. DT53 | reverse complement strand
ACCTCAGCCCTACCGCTCCGCGCGCGCCGATCTCAGTCCTGCCGCTCGGTGCGCTCGATCTCCGCGAACGCGGCGGCCAGGTAGTCGTCCAGCGGCACGCTGGTCGCCGCCAACAGGTCGGCCACCAGCAGCGGGGCGTGTCGGGCGAGCGCCGACGCGTCCGGCGTTGACTCGTCGCCGTCGGGGTCGTACACCCCCAGTGCGCCGGCCAGCAGGACGAGCACCACGTGCGGGTCGACGTCGGAACGCCACCGCGTCGACTCCTGCACGCAGCGGGTCAACACCTGGCGGATGTCGTCGCCGGTCAACCCGTCCGGATGGCTCTCCTCCAGCAGCAGCCGGACCACCGCGCCGAGCACCAAACCGGAACGCTCGTCCGCGGCGAGACCGTCGACCGCCTCGTCGTACGCCTGACCGTCGCGGGCCTGGGCAGCGGCGACGGCCGTCGTTGCGGTCACCGCGATGGCGCGGGCGGTAGCGGGCAGATGTCGCCAGGTGCCGGTCATCGAGCCAGCATCGCAGACCCGGCGGACACCAACCGACCGCGATCAAGGCGAGTGGATCAACGTGGGATTGGTCACCCGGCGGCCAGGATCACCGCTAGACGTGGCCAAAACGGTTCGCGCGGCGTCAGACCCAGCGAACAGAATGCCGGCATGCTGCGTCGTGCCCTGCCCCGCCGTTCGGAAGCTCGCCGGATCCTCCTCGGCACTCTGCTGTCGGCGATCGGGCGGGGTCTGACCCTGCCGTTCCTGTTCATCTACCTGACCGACGTACGCGGGCTCACCGACACCCGGGCCGGGCTCGTCATCGGCTGGTACGGCGTGGTCACCCTGGCCCTCTCACCGCTGGGCGGGACACTGATCGACCGGATCGGCGCCCGCCGGGTGGTGGTGCCCTGTCTGCTGATCGAGGCCATCGGCACCGGTTCGTTGGCGCTGGTCCACTCGACCGGCTCGGCCCTGCTGGTGATGACGGTGATCGCCATCGGCAGCTCGGCGATCTGGTCCGGGCAGAACACCATCCTCGCGTCGTTGACCGACGACGATGAGCGGCAACGCGTCTTCGGGTTGAACTTCGCCCTGCTCAACCTCGGCATCGGCATCGGTGGCATGACCTCCGGCGCGATCGTCGACACCGCCCGGCCCGGCACCTTCCACACGATCTACCTGCTGGACGCGGTGACCTACCTGATGCCAGCGTTGATCCTGCTCACCCTGCCCGGCGTGGGCCACCGACTCGGCAAACGCCGAGGCGTCGACGAGCCATCGCCCGGCGGCTACCTGACGGTGCTCCGTGACCGCCCGTTCCGGCGGCTGGTGATCTTCGGGCTGATCCTCACCACCTGCGGGTACGCGCAGGTGGAGGTGGGCTTCGCCGCGTACGCGGTGCGGGTGGCCGAGGTGAACCCCCGGGTCGTGGCCTGGGCGCTCGCGGCCAACACCGTGATGATCGTGCTCGCGCAACTGCTGGTGATCCGCCGGATCGAAGGGCGCAGCCGCACCCGGGCGTTGGCCGTGGTGGGAGCGGTGTTCGCCGCAGCCTGGCTGGTCCTCGGCGCGGCCGGCCTGGTCAGCGGTGAGAACGCCGTGCTGGCCGCCCTGTGCGTGGTGCTCTGCTCGGCGATCTTCGGCTTCGGCGAGACGATGCTGTCCCCGGTGATGCCCGCGCTGACCAACGCGCTGGCCACCGACGAGCTACGCGGCCGGTACAACGCGATGAGTTCGATGATCTTCGGCGTCAGCGGTGTGATCGGCCCGGTGACCGCCGGTCCGCTCCTCGCCGCCGCCAACGGCATGGTCTGGGTCGCGACCGTGGTCGGCGGCTGCCTGGTCGCCTCACTTGTCGCGCTCTCCCTGCGCCGGCTACTCACCACCGAGCAGGACGGCCTGGCGACGACCGCCCCGGCGTCCCGCACCCCCGCGCCCGCCCCCGCCTGACCTCGAACACCCCGCGCGGGACCGTGACATACCCACGCCCCGCGTCTCACAAGCCACCACCTCGCCGTTCGTCCGTCGCCTCGGCGCCCGGCCCCGACTCGGCCTGACGCACGTCCACGCCACGCCGTTCGAGACACCCCGCGCCCCCATCGCCCTCGCACCCCCGGCGCCCCGGCGCCCCGGCACCCCCGGCACCCCGGCACCCCGGCACCCCGGCACCCCGGCACCCCGGCACCCCGGCACCCCGGCACCCCGGCACCCCGGCACCCCG
>NZ_JBNCKM010000004.1:71866-72387 GCF_049841535.1 Micromonospora sp. DT53 | reverse complement strand
GCACCAAGATCCGAGCAACTTCCCGGAAGTTGGCGCCTCGGGGGCGCAGGAGGCAACAACATCCCTGGTGTTGCGCGGATCTCCCTCATTGATCTCGCCGCGCGCCAAGATCGCGCTCGATCCTGGATGTAGTGGCATCCCCGCGCGCCGATGCCACTACATCCACGTTCGAGCACGATCTTGCCCGGAGCGGACAGCCGCGGACCCGGACCGGGCACGGGCACGGGCACGGACGCAGGCACGGGCACGGACGCAGGCACGGACCCTGGCACGGGCGCGGGCACGCACCCGGGCACGGACCCGGGCGCGGGCGCGGGCGCGGGCACGCACCCGGGCACGGACCCGGGCGCGGGCGCGGGCACGGGCACGGGCGCGGGCGCGGGCACGGACGCAGGCGCAGGCACGGACGCAGGCGCAGGCACGGACGCAGGCGCAGGCACGGACGCAGGCGCAGGCACGGACGCAGGCGCAGGCACGGACGCAGGCGCAGGCACGGACGCAGGCGCAGGCACGGACGCAGG
>NZ_JBNCKM010000004.1:0-71768 GCF_049841535.1 Micromonospora sp. DT53 | reverse complement strand
GGCGCAGGCACGGGCGCGGACCCGGACGTCGGCGCAGGGAAAGCGGTGTCTGGGACGGGTCGGGCCCCGGAGCTGGTGCTCCGAGGCCCGATGATCGCGACGTCGGCCGTCAGGTGGCGGGGACCTCGGCGGTGGTGCGGATCCGGTCCAGCGTCGGTGCGGAGACCGGCGACTGGGCGGTCAGGTAGTCCACGAAGGCGTCGAGGTCGATCTGGCCGGTGACCAGGTTCGTGCCGCCGGTGAGGGCACTGAAGCCGTCGCCGCCGCCGGCCAGGAAGTTGTTCACCGTCACCCGGTAGGTGGCGGCGGTGTCGACGGTGGTGCCGCCGAGGGTGAGGCTGCCCCGGACCACGCGGGTGCCGGCGCACGGGTCGGCGACCGTACCGGTGGTGCCGTTCGGGTCGACCACGTAGCCCACGGTGGCTGACGGGTACAGGGTCCGACCGGTGACGAACTGCTGTTCCAGGACGCAGTAGAGCTGTGCGCCGGTCAGGTCCAGTGTCACCAGGTTGTTGGCGAACGGCTGGACCGTGAACGCCTCCTCGTAGGTGACCGGGCCGGCGTCGAGGTCGGCCCGGACCCCGCCCGGGTTCATGAAGGCGGCGACCGCGTTCTGTTCGTCGTCGGTGGCGGCGAGTTGCGCGTCGGCGATCAGGTTGCCCAGGGGCGATTCGCCCAGGCTCGTACCGAAGAGGGTTTCCTGGCTCCGGGTGATCGCCTGGCTGGTCACGCCGACCTGGCGTCCGGCGACCGGGCCGAGCACCGTCTTGTACCGGTTGATCAGCGCGGTCTGCCTCGGGTCCTTGGCGACGTCGCGGGTGACCACGACGTTGTTCGCGGCGGCGGAGAGCACGTCGCCGCTCCGGCGATCGATCTTGAGGTCGATGTCGGTGACCAGGCGACCGAACGAGCTGGCGCTGGTGACCAGCTTGCCGTTGATGTCGCAGTTGTACGCCTGGTGGGTGTGCCCGCTGACCACCACGTCGATCGACGGGTCCATCCGGTTGGTGATGTCCACGATGGGGCCGGTCATGCCGACGCAGTCGTTGATCCCACCGGTCGCCGCCTGGGTGCCGCCCTCGTGCAGCAGCACGACGATCGCCTGTACGCCCTTGCGGCGCAGCTCGCGAGCGTACCGGTTGGCGGTGTCCGCCTCGTCGGCGAAGCTGAGGCCGGCGACGCCCTGCTGGCTGACGATCTGCGGGGTGCCCTCCAGGGTCATGCCGATGAAGCCGACCTTGACGCCCTGCACCTTGTGGATCGCGTACGGTGCCATCAGCGGCTTGCCGGTCGCGGTCTTGAAGGCGTTCGCGGACAGGTACTGGAAGCCGGCCCCGCGGTACGGGGTGCCGTCGATGCAGCCGTCCACCGGGTGGCAGCCGCCGTTCTGGATCCGCAGCAGCTCGGCGGCGCCTTCGTCGAACTCGTGGTTGCCGACGCTGGCGTAGTCGAGCCCGGCCATGCTCAGCGCCTCAATGGTCGGCTCGTCGTGGAACGCGGCCGAGAGCAGCGGGGACGCGCCGATCAGGTCGCCGGCGGCGACCGTGATGGTGTTCTTCTTCTTGGCTGCGGCGCGCAGCTCGGCCAGGTGGGTGGCCAGGAACTCGACACCACCCGCGGTCTGCCCGGCGATGGTGCCGCTGGACCCGCTCGGCGGTTCGAGGTTGCCGTGGAAGTCGTTGAGGGCCAGCAGGGTGACGTCGACCGGCTTCGGCCGCGCGTCGGCTTGCTCAGGGCTGGTGGCGACCGCGCCGAGGGCGGCCACCGCGAGCGCGGTCAGGCCGACAGCGGCCCGACGCATCCCGGGTATGAACATGGATCTCCTCGTGAGAATCGGCGCGTACGGTGCCCGGCCTGTGGGTCGACCGGGGCCGCCGACGGACGCCGTCGAAAGGGTCGCGGATGGCGGCGGTTGAGCATGGCCACCGCCCCGACAGCCTCTCATCCGGATGCCCACCGGTCGACCCGGGCAGCACATCGGAGCAGCGCGTACGCCGAGGCCCGAATCGATCATCGTTTAACGCGGTCTGCCGGACATTGTCGGACCCAGGGTCTAGAAAGGACGGGACAGCCAACGCGGACAGGAGACATCGTGAGCGGATCGACTCCGGTGGTGGAGCAGGTGCGATCGGCGGACGGCACGCCCATCGCGTTCGAACGGTCCGGTGCGGGCCCGGCGGTCATCCTGGTCGGCGGCGCGTTCAGCGATCGCAACGCGACCCGCGACCTGGGTGCGGCTTTGGCACCTGATTTCACCACCTTCGGCTATGACCGGCGGGGTCGGGGCCACAGCGGCGACACCGCACCGTACGAGATCGGCCGCGAGATCGACGACCTGGCTGCCCTGATCGCGGCGGCAGGTGGTTCGGCCGCCGTCTACGGCATCTCGTCCGGTGCCGTCCTGGCCGCCCTCGCCACCGCCGAGGGATTGCCGGTCACCGGGCTGGTCCTGTTCGAGCCGCCGTTTCAGGTTGGCTCGCACGTGGGCGCCCGCAAGGACATCACCCCACAGCTCATCGAGCTGATCGCCGCCGACGACCGGGACGGCGCGGTGGAGATTTTTCTCAGCGCCTCGGTGGGGCTGCCGGCCGAGCAGATCACCGCGATGAGGTCGCAACCGATGTGGGGTGGCCTCACGGCGGTCGCCCACACCCTGGTGTACGACGCGATCATCACCGCCGGAGGACGACTCCCCGAGGGCCAGCTGGCTGTCATCACCGCACCGACCCTCGCGGTGGACAGCACCGGCAGTCCACAGTGGTTGCGGGACGCGAGTCGGGCGGCGGCCGAGGCGGTTCCGGGTGGCCGGTCCGTCAGCCTCGACGGCGGCTACCACGATGTGCCGCCGACGACGCTTGCCCCCGCGCTGCGCGAGTTCCTCCTCGGTTGACCGCACCAGCGCACCGCCCGACCAGCGCACCGCGCACCGCGCACCGCCCGACCAGCGCACCGCGCACCGCCTGACCGGCGCACCGCGAGCCGCGCACCGCGCGCCGCCCGACCGGCGCACCGCGAGCCGCGAGCCGCGCACCGCGAGCCGCGAGCCGCGAGCCGCGAGCCGCGAGCCGCGAGCCGCTCAAGCGACGGAGCGCGAGCCAGCCTGGCGCGGCGGGCCGGAGCCTGGCGGGTCAGCCGTCGACAAGCGCCTTGTCGACCAGGGCGGCCACGGCCTCTGGTGGCCAGGTGCCCGCCACGCCGGGCCGGGCGGCCAGGTAGCTGGCGATCCGCTCGGCGGGCCAGCCGTGCGACTCGCATAGCCCTCGGGCGATCATGCCGAGGTAGATCGGCGCGGGTGGTCGGCACCGCGCGGCTGACGCCCCGTCGGGGGCGGTGAAGGTGAGCATCGGAACGCCGTCGTGGCTGCCCGGGCAGATCAGCGTCTCGTACCGGCCGGGGCCGAGCATGGCTCGTCCGTTGGCGACGGCGGCGTCGATGGCCGCCCCGGTGGCGGGGATCAGGTCGACGACCGTGTCGCCCGGCGGGCGGTACATCTCCTGTGCCGCGATGTCGGTGAACTGCTCCAGGCTGACCAGGTAGGCGCGCGCCGCGGCCTCGCCCGGCAGGTGCGGGTCGTAGAAGGCCATGCCGCCGGTCCAGGCACCGGACTCGCCTGCGAAGTAGATGCCGCCGGGCAGCGACACGGGTGTCGACCGGCTCGGTGGACGCCGGTCGCGGCAGCCCGGGTACGTCCGTTTGCCGCCGGGTGGGCAGCCGCCGCCGATGTACCAGCCCAGCCGGGCGGCGTGCATGTTCGAGCCGTACGAGACGTACCAGGCGAGCACGACGACGCCCTCAGAAGCCGCAGGTCTGCCCGGTGGAGTGGCTCACCTGCACGGTGTGGGTCACGCAGCCGCCGGCCTCCACCGCGTGCAGCAGGAAGGAGGTGGGCTCGTTGACCCAACCGATCTGCTCGTCGGCGCTCATGGTGAGGGTGCTCTGCTTCCACGTGCTGGGTGCCACGGTGAGGACGGTGCCCGCGTACGCCGTGGTGACCGGGCGGTGCAGGTGCCCGGCGCTGACCCGTACGACGTGGGGGTGCCGGCCGATCACCTCGGCGAGCGCGTCACCGTCGGCGAGCCGGATGGAGTCCGCCACGGGAATGCCGACCGCGACCGGCGGGTGGTGCAGGAAGAGCACGGCGGGCACCTCGGGCCGCCCGGCCAGCACCCCGTCGAGCCAGCTGAGCTGCTCCTCGCCGAGTTGGCCGCCGTCGCTGCCGGGGACGAGCGAGTCGAGCACCACGACCGACGCCGCCTCGTGGTCAACGTGGTAGTAGGCCGAGAAGCCGCCGCCGAGCCACGGCGTTCCCCCGAACGCGTCGAGCAGGGACTCCCGGTCGTCATGGTTGCCGGTGGCCAGGTGCACCGGCAGCGGGAACCGGCCGATCAGCTCGCGCAGGGCGGCGTACTCGTCGGGCTGGCCGTGGTCGACCAGGTCGCCGGTGATCACCACGCAGTCCGGTCGGGGTCGCAACGCCAGCACCCGGCCGAGCGCGCGGTGCAACCCGGCGGCCGGTTCGGCGGCGAGCAGGCCGGTGGTCAGGTGCGGGTCGCTGATCTGAGCGATGAGCACGGGCTCGCCTCCTCGGCGCCGGGGTGCCCCACGCTATCGCCAGGCGCGGCATCCCGGGGGGCACCCGTCCACAGGCTGCGTCCACAGCCTGTGGATAGCACGTGTGTACGAAATCCGACTGTTCCAGCCAGCGTGAGTACGCTTGATCGAGCGGTTCGGCGTCGGCCGGGCCCCTCCCCTACCTGGAACGACGTGCGAGTGGATCATCAGCGAGTCATCCGTGACGTCACCGTCCGCCTGCCGATGGCGTCGAGCACGCCGGAGGCGTGTCGGTGGACGGTCACCGCGCTGTCCCGCCACACCCCGGCGACCATCTCCGTGCTGCTCGCGGTCCACGACCGCCTGCGCTGCGTCGCGGCGACCGGGGCGTGGCAGGTCTTCGCCACCGTGCCGGCCCGGACCGGCATCGTCGGCCGGGTGTACGCGACAGGCGCTCCCGCCGTCGTCCCGGACGTCGCAGTCGACCCGGACTACCTTCCGGTACGCCCGGACGTGACCGCCGAGCTGTGCGTACCGGTGCTGGACCCGACGGGCCGGCCGATCGGCGTACTCGACCTGCAGTGGAGTGAGCCGACGGATCTGGAGCCGTGGCGGGAGACCGCACAGCGGCTCGCCGACGGGCTCGGCGCGCGGATCGCCGCCCTCGGTGGCCCACCGGCGGAGAGCCGCAGCGAGACGTTGCTCCGGCACGCCGCCGCGCTCTCCTCCGCGCCGACCGAGGGGGAGGTGATGGGTGCTGCGGCCCGTGCCGCCCGGGAGGTCTCCACGCTCTCCACCGCGCTGCTCCTGATCGGCGGTCAGCTCGGCCCGTCCCCGGCGACGCCGACTGACCTGGAGACCCGGATCCGTGCCGAGCTGGCCGGGGCGGGTCCGGCCGCTCTGGGCCGGATGGTCGACCGGGCACACCGGTACGGCGCCGGGTACACGCTGGGCGAGGCCGGGCATCCGCCGACCGAGGACTACCGTCCGCTGACCCGGGCGGGCGTGCGCACGCTGGTAGCCGTGCCGGTCGGGCCGACGGACGCCGGTGGGGTGTTGCTGGTCGCCGACGAACGCGCGCTGCGGCCGGACCCGACCACGGTCAGCCTGATGGAACTGCTCGCCGGGCAGGCCTGGACGAGCGTGGACCGGCTACGCACGCTGGCCCGGCTGCGGGAGCAGGCCAGCTCCGACCCGCTGACCGGGTTACGGCACACCGGCCCGTTCGGGCAGCGGATCGCGGCGGCCACCCCCGGGCGTACGGCCCTGCTGGCGATCGACGTGGACGGCTTCAAGACCGTGAACGACACGTACGGCCACCAGGCCGGCGACCGGGTGCTTGTCGGGTTGGCCCGGGCGCTGGAGGGGGCGTTGCGGCACGGCGACGAGTTGTACCGGATCGGGGGAGACGAGTTCGTGGCGGTGATCGAGGTGAGCCGCCCGGAGGAGGCGGTCCGGATCGCCGAGCGGCTGACCGAGGCGGCCCGCCGCATCGGTCGCACGATCAGTGTGGGCGTCGCCCTACCCCGCCCCGGCGAAACGCCAGACCGCACCCTGAAAAGAGCCGACCAGGCCCTCTACGCGGTAAAACGCCAAGGCCGAGACGGCGTCCTACTCTCCGCCGCCTGATCCCCTCACCGCCCCAACCCCGTCGATCATGGAGTTGTGGTGGGGGACATTTGCCGGTGTCGACGTTAAATCGCCCACCACAACTCCATGATCGACCCGACAGGCGGGGGCCGGGGGCGGGGGTTAGGGGGTTCGGAGCTCTTTGGCTAGGAGTTCGGCGATTTGGGCGGTGTTGAGGGCCGCGCCCTTGCGGAGGTTGTCGCCGGTGACGAAGAAGTCGAGGGCGCGGGGGTCGTCCAGGGCGCGGCGGATCCGGCCGACCCAGGACGGGTCGGTGCCGACGGCGTCGATCGGCATCGGGAACTCCCCGGCCGCGGGGTCGTCGACCAGGATCACTCCGGGGGCGTTGCGCAACGCCTCGCGGGCGCCCTCGGCGTCGACCTCGGTGGCGAAGACCGCGTGCACGGCCACCGAGTGGGCGGTGACGACCGGCACCCGGACGCAGGTGGCGGACACCTTGAGGTCGGGGAGGCCGAGAATCTTCCGCGACTCGTTGCGGATCTTCATCTCCTCGGATGACCAGCCGCTGTCGGCCGGGGAGCCGGCCCAGGGGACCACGTTGAGCGCCATGGGCGCCGGGAACGGGCCCAGGTCGTCGCCGACCGCCTGCCGCACGTCACCTGTGCGCGAGCCCAGCGCCCGATCGCCGGCGACCTTGGCGAGCTGGTCGTGCAGGATGTCGACGCCGGACTTGCCCGCGCCGGAAACCGCCTGGTAGGAGGCGAGCACGAGCTCCCGTAGGCCGTACTCGCGGTGCAGCGGCGCGACCGCGACGATCATCGCGAGGGTGGTGCAGTTGGCGTTGGCGATGATGCCCCGGGGTCGGTTGCGGACCTGCTCGGGATTGATCTCCGGAACGACCAGCGGGACGTCGCGGTCCATCCGGAACGCGCCGGAGTTGTCGACAGCGATCGCGCCCCGGGCGACGGCGATCGGCGCCCACTCGGCGGAGACCTCGTCGGGCACGTCGAACATGGCCACGTCGACCCCGTCGAACGCCTCGGGGGTCAGCGCCTGGACGACCATCTCCTCGCCCCGGCAGCGCACCCGGCGGCCGACGGAACGCTCGGAGGCGAGCAGCCGGATCTCACCCCAGACGTTGCGTCGTCCGGTGAGCAGCTCGCACATCACGGTGCCGACGGCACCTGTCGCTCCGACCACGGCGAGGGTGGGCAGCGCCGTCATCGGCGCTACCTACCCGTCCCCGCGTAGACCACGGCTTCGGTGTCGCCGCCCAGCTCGAACGCGTCGTGGATGGCGCGGACGGCGGCGTCGAGATCGGTGTCCCGGCAGACCACGGAGACCCGGATCTCGGAGGTGGAGATCATCTCGATGTTGACCCCGGCGGCGCCGAGCGCGGCGAAGAAGCCGGCCGCCACACCGGGGTGCGAGCGCATGCCCGCACCGATCAGCGAGACCTTGCCGACGTGGTCGTCGTAGAGCAGGCCCTTGAACTTGACCGGCTCCTGGATCTTGCTGAGTGCCGCCATCGCGGTGGGGCCGTCCGCCTTGGGCAGGGTGAACGAGATGTCCGTCCGGCCGGTGCCCTCGGTGGAGACGTTCTGCACGATCATGTCGATGTTGATCTCGGCGCCGGCGACGGTGTCGAAGATCCGCGCGGCGGCACCCGGCTCGTCGGGCACCCCGACGATCGTGATCTTGGCCTCGCTGCGGTCGTGCGCGACCCCGGTGATCAGTGCCTGCTCCACGGAAAGGTCCTCCATCGATCCGGTGACCATCGTGCCGGTGTTGGTCGAGTATGACGAACGGACGTGGATCGGCAACCCCGCCCGTCGGGCGTACTCCACGCTACGCAGGTGCAGCACCTTCGCGCCGCACGCGGCCAGCTCCAGCATCTCCTCGTAGGTGATGTGCTGGATGTGCCGGGCGTTGGGCACGATCCGCGGGTCGGCGGTGAAGATGCCGTCCACGTCGGTGTAGATCTCGCAGACGTCGGCGTGCAGGGCGGCGGCGAGCGCCACCGCGGTGGTGTCCGAACCACCGCGGCCCAGCGTGGTGACGTCCTTGGTGTCCTGCGAGACGCCCTGGAAGCCGGCCACGATGACCACCGACCCCTCGTCGAGCGCGCCCTTGAGCCGCCCGGGGGTGACGTCGATGATCCGTGCGCGGCCGTGCACCGAGGTGGTGATCACGCCGGCCTGCGAACCGGTGAACGAGCGGGCTTCGTACCCCAGGTTGTGGATGGCCATGGCCAGCAGGGCCATGGAGATCCGCTCCCCGGCGGTGAGCAGCATGTCCAGCTCGCGGCCCGGCGGCAGCGGGCTGACCTGGTTGGCCAGGTCGAGCAGCTCGTCGGTGGTGTCACCCATCGCGGAGACCACCACCACCACGTCGTCGCCGGCCTTGCGGGCGGCGACGATGCGCTCGGCCACCCGCTTGATCCGCTCGGCGTTGGCGACGGAGGACCCGCCGTACTTCTGCACCACGAGTGCCACGACGGTGCACTCCCTCCCAGCGACCCTGAGCGTGCCGACGCCGCCGGAACCGGGGCCGGCGGCGCGTGTCAGACCCCTTGAGGGTATCCGGCGGGTAACGACGCCGGGTCAGGTGATCCCACCATCCGGCCCGCCCGGGGCCGGCCGGGCCCGATCCCACCAGGTCGGGCGGTACGCGGGGACGGCCTCGCCCGACACGCCGGGACGAGCCCTGGTACGCGTCGGCACCCACCGATCGCCCGCACCCACCAGAATGGGCCGGTGCCTGTCCTCATCCGCTTGGCCGGCCGCGTGCTCGGGCCGCTCGCCCTCGCCCTGCCCGTGCTGCTGGCCGCCTGCACCAGTGAGCAGCCTCCGGCTCCGCCGCCCGCCGATCCGGGGCCGGTCGACGTGGACGCCGCGCGGGACGAGCTGGCGGCGCTGGCCGCGGCGGCTCAGGACCGCCACCTGGTGGCCCAGTACGTGTACAGCCAGACTGGCAAACCCGATCGCACCGTCGTGTTCACCAGCGCCAACGACGGCAGCTGGCGGGTCGACGTGCCGGGGGGCGCGTTGGGTGGCACGGCCGATGTCTCGATGGCCGACACGGCCGACGGGCTGTTCCAGTGCGCCCTCCCGTCGGCCGGTCATGCCGAGTCGGCGAGTTGCGTACGCCTGGGTGATCGCGACGACGCGATCCCCCGTCGGTCGGACCCCCGCGTCCAGCACCCGCTCACCGACTGGCTGGACGTGCTCACCGACCGACGCGCGCCCTTGGCGGTGGCACCGGCCGAGGCGCCCGAGGGACTCACCGGCACCTGCTACTCGGTGGACTCCACCTCGGCGTCGCTCAACGCCCCGCTGGACGTGGGTATCTACTGCTACGACGGGGACGGCACGCCGACCGGCGTCCGGACCGGGGCCGGGACGCTGCGGCTGGCCGCTCCACCCGGCCCGGCACCGGCCACCGTGCAGCTGGCCGGGCCGGTGGTGGTCGACCGGGAGCCGCTGGACACCGCGGCGCCGCCGACCCCGGACCCGTCGGACAGCCCGAGCGCGGGAACGCCCTGACCTTCGTCCCGTTACGGGTGCTCTTGCCCACATTCAGCCACCCCCGCCCCGGGGAGCGAATCACCCATACAGGACGATCTGGTGTATGGCCGACCTCACCCCGCTGCTCGCCTACCGCTGGAGTCCACGAGCCTTCGACCCGAACGCCGAGCTGACCCCGGAGGAGTCCGCCTCGCTGCTCGAAGCCGCGCGCTGGGCCCCGTCGACCGAGAACGGGCAGCCCTGGCGGTTCGCCCTCGGCCACCGGGACGACGAGACCTGGAAACGGATCCTGATCAGCCTCCCGGTCGACGACCAGAGCTGGATCCGGCACGCCGCGACCCTGGTGGTCGGCGCGCACACCGGCCTCGACGCGGAGCGGGCCGCGTACGACCTCGGGCAGGCGATGGCCCACCTGACCGTGCAGGCCACCGCGCTCGGCCTGCACGTGCACCAGCTCACCCGTTTCGACCGGGCCGGCCTCTCCACCGAACTCGACCTGCCCGGCGGCGTCCGCCCGTTGGTGGTCGCCGCCGTCGGCCGACTCGGGGACCCGTTCGCCCTCCCGGCCGACCTGCGTGCCCGGGAGACCGGCCTGCGGCACCGCCGTCCGGTCGCCGATCTGCTGCTGCGCTGACCGCGCTCGGGGGTGACCACCGGCGGGTGGGGTTGGTTACCGATTGCAGCGATCTTCGTGCTGGTCGGGCTGGCGATCGTGCCCGCGGTGAGCTGGGCGGAACGGACGCCGCGACTGGGTGCCGAGGCCGAAGCGCCGACCATGACCGCGGTCCCATAGTCCGGACCTGTCTTTCCACCCCCCGTTCCATCACGTAGGGTGACCTGGTCATGTGGCAGGCGCTTCTCCTCCTTAGCCGCCGCGACGAGGCCTGACCGGCCGGCACCTCGTCGCGGAGTCGCATCGCGCCGTCCAGCACATCCGAGTTTCTTCTCGGCACCGCCGCGCATCGTCGCCCGGCATCTCGCCGACACCTTCCGATCTGCTGACGCCACATGTTCCAGGGAGCACTCTGAGATGGCTCAACCTGTCACCGACGCCGAGACCGATCCGATCGCCCGGCAACGCCCCAGCCGGATGCCGTACCACCGCTACCAGCCGTACCAGGAGCAGTTCCGTGTCGAACTGCCGGACCGCACCTGGCCCACCCGCACCGTCGAGGCCGCCCCCCGCTGGTGCGCGGTGGATCTCCGCGACGGCAACCAGGCCCTGATCGACCCGATGTCGCCGGAGCGCAAGCGCCGGATGTTCCAACTGCTGGTCCAGATGGGCTACAAGGAGATCGAGGTCGGCTTCCCGTCGGCCAGCCAGACCGACTTCGAGTTCGTCCGGCAGCTCATCGACGACGACATGATCCCGGACGACGTCACCATCCAGGTGCTCACGCAGTGCCGGGAGCACCTGATCGAGCGGACGTTCGAGTCGCTGCGCGGCGCGAAGCGGGCCATCGTGCACTTCTACAACTCGACCTCCACCCTCCAGCGGCGGGTCGTCTTCGGGCTGGACCGGGACGGCATCGCCGACATCGCCACCAGCGGGGCGCGGCTCTGCCAGAAGTACGCGGAGATCCACACCCCGGACACCGAGATCTTCTACGAGTACTCGCCGGAGTCGTACACGGGCACCGAGCTGGAGTACGCGCTGGAGGTCTGCTCCCGGGTGATCGACGTGATCGACCCGACCCCGGACCGGCCGCTGATCATCAACCTGCCGGCCACCGTCGAGATGGCCACCCCCAACGTGTACGCCGACTCGATCGAGTGGATGCACAGGCACCTGCCGCGCCGGGACAGCGTGGTGCTGAGCCTGCACCCGCACAACGACCGGGGCACCGGCGTGGCCGCCGCGGAGCTGGGCCTGCTGGCCGGCGCGGACCGCATCGAGGGCTGCCTGTTCGGCAACGGTGAGCGCACCGGCAACGTGGACCTGGTGACCCTGGGGCTGAACATCTTCTCCCAGGGCATCGACCCGATGATCGACTTCTCGAACATCGACGAGATCCGGCGAGCCGTCGAGTACTGCAACCAGCTGCCGGTGCACGAGCGCCACCCGTACGCGGGCGACCTGGTCTACACCGCCTTCTCCGGCTCCCACCAGGACGCCATCAAGAAGGGCTTCGACGCCCTCGCCGCCGACGCGAAGGCGGCCGGCGTACCGCTGGACGAGCACACCTGGGCGGTGCCCTACCTGCCGATCGACCCGAAGGACCTGGGCCGCACCTACGAGGCGGTCATCCGGGTCAACTCGCAGTCCGGCAAGGGCGGCGTCGCGTACATCATGAAGAGCGAGCACCAACTGGACCTGCCGCGCCGGCTCCAGATCGAGTTCTCCGGGGTGGTGCAGCAGGTCACCGACCACGACGGCGGCGAGGTCGACCCGGCCGCGATGTGGGAGATCTTCGCGACGCACTACCTGCTCGACCACCAGCCCGACCCGGCGGTCCGACTGACCGGGTACACGATCGGCACCGCCGACGGCAAGGTCGAGATCGAGGCCCAGGTCGGTGTGGGCGGCGAGCAGCGGTCCCTGGCCGCAGTCGGCAACGGTCCGATCGACGCGTACGTGAACGCGCTCCAGTCGGTCGGGGTGGGCGTACGGGTGCTCGACTACCACGAGCACGCGCTCTCCTCCGGTGGTGACGCACAGGCCGCCGCGTACGTGGAGTGTGAGGTGGACGGGAAGACGGTCTGGGGTGTCGGCACCGACGCCAACATCGTCACCGCGTCGATCAAGGCGGTCACCAGCGCCGTCAACCGCGCCCGCCGCTGACCTACACGCGACGCCCCCGGGGTGGCTTGCTACTTCGGGGGTGTCGCGGCGGGCAGCGAATGGCAGGGCTGGGACGGCGGTGCTGTCCGGGGTGGTCGGTGGACCAGCACGAGGGCCAGCACCGCGCCGGCCACGAGCAGCCCGGCACACCACTCCATCGCGCCCCGGAACGCGTCGGTCAGCTCGGCCTTCTGCTCGTACCCGGCGCCGGAGAGCCCGACCAGCAGCGGCAGTGCCGCCACCGCGAGCAGGCCACCGGCCCGGGACGCGGCGTTGTTGAAGCCGCTGGCCACCCCGGAGAACCGGTCCTGGACGGCCGCCAGCACCGACGCGGTCAGCGGAGCCACCACCAGGGTCAACCCGATGCCGAAGAGCAGCACCCCGGGCAGCACGTCCCGCCAGTACGACGCGCCCGGTCCGATGCCGCGCAGCAGCAGCAGACCGACCGCGGCGACCACCGGCCCGATGGTGAGCGGCAGCCGCGGACCGATCCGCGCCGACAGCGCGCCGGCCCGCGCCGACCCGGCCAGCAGCAGCAGGGTCATCGGCAGCAACGCGATGCCGGTGCGGAAGGCCGACCACCCGACCACGTTCTGCAGGTAGACGGCGAAGAAGAAGGTGAAACCGCCGAGCGCCGCGTAGACGACAACTGTGAAGAGGTTCAGCACCGAGAAGAGCCGGCTGCCGAACAGCCCGGTGGGCAGCATCGCGGCGTCGCCACGCCGCCGCTCCAGCAGGACGAAGGCCACCGCGGAGAGCACCCCGACCACTGCCGCGATCAGCACCTCGGCGGAGTCGAACCCGCGGGCCGGCGCGTCGATCAGGGCGTAGGTGACGCCGGCGAGCGCGAGCGCTCCGAGCAGGGCTCCGGCCACGTCGAACCGCCGTCGGGCCCGACCGCGCCCCTCGGTCCGGGAGGCGCTCTCGTCCCGGCTCTCCGGCACCCAA
Organism: Micromonospora sp. DT53; assembly: GCF_049841535.1. Classification (NCBI taxonomy): domain Bacteria; kingdom Bacillati; phylum Actinomycetota; class Actinomycetes; order Micromonosporales; family Micromonosporaceae; genus Micromonospora; species Micromonospora sp. DT53. Next base: position 58,370 of record NZ_JBNCKM010000004.1, on the reverse strand, counting down.
CGCAGCGCGGCCAGCAGCACCAGCACGGCGATCGGCAGGTTGAGAAAGAAGATCCAGCGCCAGGACAGCGTGTCGATGAGCCAGCCGCCGATGAACGGGCCCAGCGCGGTGGACACCCCGGACAGCCCGGCCCAGGCGCCGATCGCCCGGCCCCGGTCGTCGGGATGGAAGCTGGCCTGGAGCACCGACAGCGACCCGGGCGTGAGCAGCGCGCCGCCGGCTCCCTGGAGGAACCGGGCCGCGATCAGCATGCCGGTGTCCTGGGCCAGCCCGCAGAGCACCGAGGCGGCGGTGAACCAGACCACGCCGACGAGGAAGATGCGTCGCCTGCCGAAGCGGTCCCCGAGCGCACCACCGAGCAGCACGAACGCCGCCAGCATCAGCAGATAGCCGTTGACGGTCCACTGGAGATCGGACACGTTCGCGCCGAGGTCCTGCCCGAGCTTCGGCAGCGCCACGTTGACGACGGTGCTGTCGAGGAACACCATTCCAGAGGCGAGTACGGCGGCGAGCAGGGTGCCTCGGCCGGCGGTGGTGCCCATCCGGAGGGGGGACGCCGGTACGGGTGGGGTCATCCCACCAATCTGCCTTGCATCATGTGGGAGACGCCACGAAACGCCGAAACCGTGCCCGGGTACTGTGCGCAATCGCCGGGAGCCCCCAAGCTGGAGAGGTGTCGTCTGTGCGTACCAGATCAGGACCGCGAGCGGCGGTGGCCGCGCTTGCCGCGGCGCTGGCGCTCGGCGTGGCCGGTTGCGTCCCGCAGGATGAGCCGACCGCACCGCCGCCGAGCGACGGCGGCAACGCCGCGGAGCAGCTGAGCCAGCTCACCGTCGCTACCGCCGGCTCGATGAAGGGCTACAGCCGGGAGCGTTTTCCGCACTGGCGGGACACCGGCAAGAACTGCGATGTCCGGGACAGCATCCTCCAACGCGACGGTAAGGACGTGAAGCTCTCCGGTTGCAACGTGGTGGGCGGGCGCTGGGAGAGCGTGTACGACGGTCGCAGCTTCTCGGATCCCTCCGACGTGGACATCGATCACATGGTGCCGTTGGCCAACGCGTGGCGCTCGGGTGCCGACGAGTGGGACAACGCGAAGCGCGGCGATTTCGCCAACGACACCACCCGTCCGCAGCTGTTCGCGGTTTCCGCCTCCTCGAACCGGGCAAAGGGTGACCAGGACCCGTCCCAGTGGAAGCCGGCAAACCGATCGTACTGGTGCAAATACGCCCAGGACTGGGTGACGGTCAAGCACTACTGGCGGCTGACGGTGACCACCGCCGAGAAGGCCGCCCTGACCGACATGTTGGAGGGCTGTTCAGTGGGGAGCGATTCGTGACCGCCGCCGGGGAGACCGGCCCGTCCGCCGCCGGCATGACCGCCGACGGCGCCGCCGAGACTCCCGCTGCCGTGCCGGGTGCCGGCATGGTCGCGGATTCGGCCGGCGCTGCCGGGCCGCAGAGCCGCACCACCGACATCGTGCCCGGCCCCGGCGGCGTGATGACCGACGAGGTCGGCGTCGTCACAGGTGACCTGACGCTGCGCACCGAGTACGCGGACGGCAAGGTCACCGTGCGGGTGCAGTACAAGGACGCGGACGAGTGGTACACGGTGACCGGCACGTCGGTCACGCTGGCCGACCCGGCCGGGCTGGACGCGGTGCACGGTGTCGCGGTGGGGCTGCTGAACCGCCCCGAGGGCTGAGCCGCCCGAGGGCCGCCCGGGAGGGACGGCCCTGGGCGGCTGTCACGGGGTCGGGATCAGCTCACCCGGCGGGTCGAGGGGGCCGGTGCCCTCCACCGGGCGGACCAACTCCACCTCGACCTGGTGCGGCCGGATCTGGCCGGCGGCGATGTCCTCGGCGAAGTGGCAGGCCACTCGATGCCCGCCGACCACGTCACGCAACTCCGGCCGCTCGTCGGCGCACCGGGTCGGCTGCGCCCACGGGCACCGGGTGTGGAATCGGCAGCCGGACGGCGGATTGGTCGGCGAGGGCAGGTCCCCGGCGAGCAGGATCCGTTCCCGACGGTCCTCCACCAGCGGGTCGGGCACCGGCACCGCGGACATGAGGGCGCGGGTGTACGGGTGCATCGGCTCGCGGTAGAGGTCGTCGCTGGACGCCTCCTCCACCAACCCGCCCAGGTACATCACACCCACCGTGTCGGCGATGTGCCGGACCACCGCCAGGTCGTGCGCGATGATCAGGTACGTCAGGCCGCGCTCGTTCTGAAGATCCTCCAGCAGGTTGAGCACCTGGGCCTGGATCGACACGTCAAGCGCGGAGACCGGCTCGTCGGCGACGATCAGGTCCGGGTTGAGCACCAGCGCCCGGGCGATGCCGATCCGCTGGCGCTGGCCGCCGGAGAACTCGTGCGGGTACTTGCTGAGGGCCGACGCCGGCAGGCCGACCGCCTCCAGCGTCTCGCGCAACCGTCGGTTGGTCTCCACCTTGTCGCCGGCCAACCCGTGTGCCTTGAGGCCCTCCACCAGCAGCGACTCCACCGACTGTCGGGGGTCCAGGCTGGAGAGTGGGTCCTGGAAGATCATCTGCATGCGGCGGCGGGCGTGCCGCATCGCCTCGCCCTTCAGCGCACGGACGTCGGTGCCGTCAAAGATGATCTCACCGTCGGTGGGCTCGACGAGCCGCAACAACCCCCGACCCAACGTCGACTTGCCGCAGCCCGACTCGCCGACCAGCCCGTAGGTCTCGCCCTTGCGGATGCTCAGCGACACGCCGTCCACGGCGTAGACATAGCCGACGGTCCGGTCGAAGAGCAGGCCACTCTTGATCGGAAAGTGGACCTTGATGTCGCGCAGTTCGATCAGGGGTTCGGTCTGTTCGGTCATCGGACCGCCACCTCCTCGGAGACGGGGTTGTTGCAGCGGAGGTCGCCGCCGGCGGCGGTGGGTTCGAGCGGCGGAGGCCCTTCCAGGCACGCGTCCACGACGTTGTCGCAGCGCGGCGCGAACGCACACCCCTCGGCCCACGGGATGTTGTCGGAGACCGACCCACGGATGGCGTGCAGCCGCTCACCCCGGGGTGAGTCGAGCCGGGGCACCGAACTGAGCAGCCCGTGCGTGTACGGGTGCCGGGCGTGCGCGAACAGTTGGTGCCGCCGCTCCCGCTCGACGACCTTTCCGCCGTAGAGCACGTTGACGGTGTCACAGAGTCCGGCCACCACGCCCAGGTCGTGAGTGATCATGACGAGCGCGGTGCCGGTCTCGTCCACCAACTGCTTGAGCAGGGTGAGGATCTGCGCCTGGATGGTCACGTCGAGCGCGGTGGTCGGCTCATCGGCGATCAGCAGTCGAGGCTTGCAGGCCAACGCGATGGCGATGAGCGCGCGCTGACGCATCCCGCCGGAGATCTGGTGCGGGTACTCGGAGAGTCGCCGTTGCGGGTCGGGGATACCGACGGCGTCCAGCAGTTCCCGCGACTCCCGCAGCGCCTGCTTGCGGTCCCGGCCCTGGTGGCGCTCCAACACCTCGGCGACCTGGATGCCGATCGGGATGACCGGGTTCAGCGAGGAGAGCGGGTCCTGGAAGATCATGCTGATCTCCCGACCCCGCCGGTCGCGCATGTCGTCCGGCCGCAGCTTCAGCAGGTCGGTGCCCTCGAAGAGCACCTCCCCGGTGACCTTGTTACCCCGTTTGGGCAGCAGGCCCATGATGGCCAGGCTGGTCACGCTCTTGCCACAGCCGGACTCACCGACCAGGCCGACGGTCTGCCCGGGTTCCACGGTGAAGCTGACCTTGTCGACGGCGGTGAAGGGCCGCTCGCCCCGCCGCTGGAACACGACGCTCAGGTCACGGACGTCGAGCAGGCTCATCGGGTCACTTCCTCACTGCTGTGGTCCTTCGCTCGCGAGTGCGGGGCTCGCAAGCTCACTCCTCGCGCTCGCCACGGGCGGGCGCCGGACGTGCTGGTTGCGCGCACCGTGGTCACCGCCGGTTCTTCGGGTCGATCGCCTCGCGCATCGCCTCACCCAGCAGGGTGAAGCCGAGCGCGACCACGACGATGGCGAGCGCGGGGTAGTACGCCAACTCCGGGCGGACCTCGAAATAACGTTGTCCGTCCACGCCGAGCATGAGACCCCACTCGGCCCGGTTGATGTCCGGATCGCCGAGGCCCAGGAAGGACAGCGCCGCCGCGTCCAGGATGGCTACCGCGAAGGTCAGGGTGGCCTGCACGATCACCGCGGTCAGCGAGTTGGGCAGCATGTGCCGCAGCACGATGTTGCGCTCCTTGACGCCGAGCGCACGGGCGGCGAGCACGTGGTCGCTCTCCCGCTGGGCCAGCATCGAGCCACGCAGCAACCGGGCGAAGATCGGCACACTCACGATGGCCACCGCGAAGATGACGGTCCACTGGCTCGACCGGCTGGCCATCGCGACCAGGGTGATCGCGAGCAGCAGGCTCGGCAGGGCCAGCATCACGTCGGTGAGGCGCATCAGGACCACGTCGACCCAGCCGCCGAAGGCGCCGGCGATCGCGCCGATCAGCACACCGAGCGCGAGGCCGATGAGAGTGGCGAGCACGCCCACGAAGAGCGTCTGCCGGGCCCCGTAGATCATGCGGGACAGGAAGTCCCGGCCCAACGGGTCGGAGCCGAACGGGAAGTCACCGCTGGCACCCGGAATGGTGTCCACGGTGAGGTCCTTCGTCAGCTCGTCGAAGCGCTGCACCGGATCGTGCGGCGCGATCAGCGGGGCGAAGATCGCCACCAGGACGAACAGCCCCACGATGACGGCCCCGATGATGGCGACCGGGTTGCGTCGCAACCGGCGTACGGCGTCCCGGACGAGGCTGACTCCGCCCCGATCGGACGCACTCGCCCGGGCCAGTTCGTCCAGCCGCGCCTTCTTGCGGTCGCCGAGCACGCCGATGCTGCGCTCGCTCATGCCGGGGCGTGGCTTGTCGTCCCCGCTGCGGGGGGCCGGCGTACCGGCCTGGGTGGTCGGATCACTCATCGCACACGCACCCTCGGGTCGATGAAGGCGTAGGAGAGGTCGACCAGCAGGTTGACCACCACGAAGACCAGGGCGGCGAGCAGGATGATCGCCTGGAGCACCGGGTAGTCCCGGCCGCCGCTGATCGAGTCGGTGATCAGCGTGCCGATGCCACCCCAGTTGTAGACCTTCTCGGTGAGCACCGCCCCGGAGAGCAGCGCGCCGGTCTGCAGACCGATGGTGGTGACCACCGGCAGCAACGCGTTGCGCAGGATGTGTCGACCACGGATGGTGCGGTGCCGTAGGCCCTTCGCCTCGGCGGTCCGCACATAGTCCTCATTGAGGACGTCGAGCACGCTGGCTCGGGTGATGCGCACGATCACCGCCAGCGGAATGGTCGCGAGCGTGATCGCCGGCAGGATCAGGTGCCACAGCGCGTCGGCGCTGGCATCGAACTCGCGAGTGAGTAGGCCGTCGAGCACGAAGAAGCCGGTGACGTTCGTGTTGTCCAGACCGGTGGTGAGCCGGCCGGACGGCGGGAACCAGTGGATGTTCTGTGTGAAGACATCCTTGAGCAGGTAACCCAGGAAGAAGATCGGGATCGAGATGCCGAGCAGGGTGCCCGCGATGGTGAGGTTGTCCAGCGCCCGTCCGCGCCAGCGGGCGGCGAGGTAGCCGAGCGGCACCCCGAGGCCGACCGCGATGATCATCGCGGCGAGGGCCAGCTCGATGGTGGCCGGGAAGGCGCGGCTGATGACCTCGGTGACCGGGTCACCGGTCCGGATCGAGTTGCCGAAGTCGCCGGTAACCACCCGCTGCATGAACTTGCCGTACTGCACCAGGATCGGCTGGTCGTAGCCGAGCGCCTTGGTCAGCAGGGCCCGGCGCTCGGGCGTGGCCCGCTCACCGAGCAGCGCCTCGACCGGGCCACCGGGCAGGTTCCGCAGCCAGATGAAGATCAGCGCCGACAGCGCTATCAGGGTCACCACCAACTGCAGCAGGCGGCGGACTATGACTCGCAACATCTTTCACACACCAGACTCTCAATGGATCGCGGATCGGCCCGGGCCGGGGAGGAGCCCCGGACCCGGGCCGATCACGCCTACGGCGTCAGCCGACGGAGGTCACTTGCTGATGCTGACCGTGTTGAACCGCTCGTCGGTCAGCGGGCTGGCCACGAGCCCCTTGACGTCCTTGGTGACGACGATGGCCGGCGGGGCGTGCCAGAGCGGCACGGCCGGCAGCCACTTGGCGGCGATGTCCCGGTTGACCTGCTCCCAGGCCGCCTTCTTGCCCGCGTCGTCCACGGTGGCGTCGGCCTTGGTGATGGCCTCGAACATGTCGTTCATCGCCTGGTCGCCGAACTCGGCCTTGCCGCGGCCGAAGAACGTGCCGACGAAGTTGCCCGGGTCGTTGTAGTCACCGGTCCAGCCCAGGATGTGCAGGTCGTGCTTGCCGAACTGCTGCACGTCGTCCTTGAAGCCACCGTTCCACGGGCGAGGCACACCGTTGACCTTGATGCCCACGGCCTGGAGGTCGTTGGCCAGGACGGTGAAGATCTCCTGCGGGTTCGGCATGTACGGCCGGGTGACGTCCGGCGGGTAGTAGAAGTTCAGCGTCAGACCCTCGGCGCCGGCGTCCTTCAGCAGCTGCTTCGCCTTCTCCGGGTTGTAGTCGTACTTCTGCACGTCCGGGGCGTAGCCGAGCACGGTGTCCGGCATGAACTCGTCGGCGACCTTCGCGCCACCCGGGCCCTTGGTCTGCACCAGCTGCTGACGGTTGAGCGCGTAGGCGATCGCCTGGCGCACCCGCAGGTCCTTCAGCTTCGGGTTCTTCTGGTTGATGCCCAGGTAGAGGATGTTGAACGCCGGGCGGTTGACGACCTGGAAGCCCTCACCCTCGAGCGCCTTGCGGTCGGCCGGGGCCGGGAAGTCGATGCCCTGGACGGTGCCGGCACGGAGCTCCTGCTTACGGGTGCTCTCGTCCTTGATGACCTTGATGATCATCTTGTCCACCTTGGCCTTCTCGCCAAAGTAGTCCGGGTTCCGGTTCAGGGTGATCTCGTTCTTGGCCTTGTCCCACCCACCGAAGGTGAACGGACCGGTGCCGACCGGGTGCTCGTTGGCGAACGCGCTGTACGAGAACGAGTCACCGTTCTGCGTGACCGTGTTGCCGTCGTACTTCTTGAGCGCCTCGGGGCTCGCGATCGACAGCGAGGTCAGCGCGAAGGCGCCGGGGAACGCGCCCTTGTACTTGTTGAGGGTCAGGACGGCGGTGCCTTCGTCCGTGGCCTCACACTTGTTGTAGATCGACTCGCCGGCGCCCTCGGCCTCGTTCTTGGCGAACCCGCCGAAGGTGTCCATGTAGTAGATCATCTGGGACTGGGCGGCAGCGCCCTTCATGTTGTACCAGCGGTCGAAGTTGAAGCAGACCGCGGCAGCGTTGAACGGCGTGCCGTCGTGGAACTTCACGCCCTGACGGAGCTTGAACGTCCAGACCTTGCCGGCCGGGTCGTGCTCCCAGCTCTCAGCCAGACCGCCCTGAAGCTCCGCGGTGCCCGGCTTGTGACTCACCAGGGTGTCGAACATCTGCCGAACCGGCCGGAACGACTCACCGTCATCGTTGAAGATCGGATCGAAGTTCTTCGGGTCGCCGGCACCCGCGAAGATGAAGGTGCCGCCAGTCTTGGCCTCGCCAGTGTCACCGTCGCGATCGCTCTCCGCGCAGCCGGCCGCGCCGACCGCCAGAGCGGCAACGGCCGCGATGGCCACAGCCGTTTTAAGCCTTCTCGCCTGCATCTCTCACCTCTGTCATGCGGATGACCACACCGAGTTGTGGCTCGGTCCGTGTGCGGGAGGCTATGACATGTCACACGTGCAGCGGAACGGGCGTTAGGCAATCGCTATCAAGCCGACACCTTGCGCGGGGGTCTGACAGTCGACGGCACGGCGAATACATTGGGCGACACATCGATCCGTGCGGGGCTGGGCACCGCGACGGGGGTGGCATCGTCACGGACGACACCACCCCCGGGGGTACGAATCAGACGGCCCGGCGCCCCTCGAAGGCGCGACCGAGGGTGATCTCGTCGGCATACTCCAGATCGCCGCCGACCGGCAGCCCGCTGGCCAGCCGGGTCACCGAGATGCCCATCGGCTTCACCATCAACGCCAGGTAGGTGGCGGTCGCCTCGCCCTCGGTGTTCGGGTCGGTGGCCAGGATCAGCTCCCGTACCCCGCCACCACCGAGCCGGATCATCAGCTCCCGGATGCGCAGATTGTCGGGGCCGATCCCCTCCAGCGGATTGATCGCGCCGCCCAGCACGTGGTAGCGACCGCGGAACTCACCCGTCCGCTCGACGGCCACCACGTCCTTGGGCTCCTCCACCACGCACAGCACCTCGTCGGTGCGGCGCGGGTCGCGGCAGATCCGGCACTGCTCGGACTCGGCCACGTTGTAACAGGTCGTGCAGAACCGCACCAGCTCCTTGACCTTGCGCAGCGCGCCGGCCAGCCGGTTGACGTCGGCCGGATCCGCCGAGAGAACGTGGAACGCGATCCGCTGAGCGCTCTTCGGACCCACGCCCGGCAGTCGACCCAACTCGTCGATCAGATCCTGGATGGCACCTTCGTACATCTGCCGGCTCAGAAACCGGGCAGGCCGAGGCCGCCCATGCCGCCGGCGACCGGACCCATCTTGCGCTCGGTCAACTCCCGGGCCGCCTCAGCGGCGTTGTGCACGGCCGCGACGACCAGATCCTCAAGCGTCTCCACGTCGTCCGGGTCGACGGCCTTCGGGTCGATCTTGATGGCCTTCAGCTCACCGGAGCCGGAGACGGTCGCGGTGACCAGCCCGCCACCGGCGGTGCCGGTCAGCTCGGCCTCGGCCAGCTCGGCCTGGGCGGCGGCGATCTGCTGCTGCATCTTCTGCGCCTGCTTCAGCATCTGCTGCATGTTCGGCTGTCCACCTGGGCGCACGGGATGGCTCCTTCTCACACTCGTCTGCTCGACCGTCGCTCAGCCTATCCGCTGGGACCGACCTCGCCCCGCCCGGTTCGTCCGCCCACGCGCCGAGCCTCGGGTACGGCTACCCCTACCCCGAACCGGCCATCTGCGGGTAGTGCGCCGGGACCCGCCGCACTGGTCTGCTCATGGCATGAACCTCAACCGCACCGGCCGGGTCGGCGCGCTGTGCTGGCTCGCGGCCGCGCCCGTCTTCCTCGTCGCCAGCCTGATCACCGGGCTGCGGTGGCGCGAGCCCACCTACAGCTGGGCCACCCACAACATCAGCGACCTCGGCAACGCCCACTGCGGCGTCTGGGACACCACCCGCCCCCGCCACGTCTGCTCGCCATGGCATCCACTGATGAACACCGCGATGCTGACCGTCGCCGTACTGCTCGCCGTCGGGCTCCTGCTGACCTGGCGGATCCTCGGCCGTGGCCCGGTGGTGCGCTCGGCCCAGACACTCCTGCTGCTGGCCACCGGCGGATACGCCCTCGCGGCCGTCTACCCGGCCGACGTGGACGAGAACCTGCACGTCCTCGGCGCATTCCTGATCATGGGGATGGGAAACGTCGGCCTGCTCCTCGCCGGCTTCGCCCCACGCTCCACGACGCTCGGCCGGTGGCGACCGCTCACCCTCACCGCCGGGCTCATCGCGCTGGTCGGCACGACACTGTTCTTCGCCCGACAGGGCGTCGGGATCGGCGTAGGAGGCATGGAACGCCTAGCCGTCCTACCCTTCCCCCTCTGGGCCTGCGCCCTGGGAGTCCTCCTAGCCGAAACCCCCACCCCCGCCCCCGCTCGCGTCGATCATGGAGTTGTGGTGCCGGAATAGATCAGCAACGGGCGTTTTGTCACCCACCACAACTCCATGATCGACGGAGGGGCTGTTAGCGGGCGTCGATCTCGTTGATCTTTTCGGCGCCGAAGGTCTCCCGGAGCAGCCGTACCGCCTGCTCCTCGCTGGACTCTCGCGCCGTCTTCTCGTCGATGATCTCGTCCAACGGCTCGTCGCCCGGGTCGAACCCCTCATAGGCCGGGGCCGCCGCCGGTGCCGCGCCGCCGGGCCGGCCGGCCCGCGCCGGGCCGTCGAAGTCCGGGTCGTAGGGCGGCTCGCCGGCCCATTCGGCGTCCGCGACGGGCCGGGCTGCCGCTCCGGTACGCGCACCACGCCCCGCCGCCGCCGCACGAGCTGCGGCGATGGCGCTGCTCACCGGGGCGCCACCGGCTGTCGCCGGCTGCCGGGCCGCCGGTGTCGGGTTACCCCGCCCGCCCGGCTTACCGCCACCGGCCGCCGCCCCGGAACCGCCCGAACCACCCGGTCCCATGCCGTTCGCGCCACCGCCATTGGTGCCGCCACCGTTCGCGGCACTGCCGTTCGAGCCACCGCTGTTGGCGCCGCCACCGTTCGCGGCGCCGCCGTTCGCGCCACCGCCGTTCGCGCCACCGCCGTTCGCGCCACCGCCGTTCGCGCCACCGCCACCGTTCACGGCGCTGCCGTTGGCACCCGTCGACGTCGGCGCGGAGTGGGAGCTCAACTCGTTTCCGGCCGACGCTCCGCCGGGTCGGGCGGGCTCCGGCCAGTCCTCGTCATCCGTCGCCTCGGCGACCGGGGCGCCGCCGCCAGGGCGGGCCGCCTCGGGCCAGTCGCCCTCGTCGTCCGCCGGCGGGGCGGTCGGCCCTGCGCCCTGCCGACCGGCACCGTGACCACCGGAACCCGCGCCGACACCGCCACGCGAAGCCGGGCCGGCCGGGTTCGCCGCGGTCGGCGGGGCGTTCGTCGGATCAGGAGCGGCGGTCGAGGCGTTGGGTGCCGCACTCCCCCACCCGGCGGCGTTCGAGCCGGACGCATCGTTCGAGCCGTGCGCAGCGTTCGAACCGGACGCAACGTTCGAACCGGACGCAACGTTCGAACCGGACGCAACGTTCGAACCGGACGCAACGTTCGAGCCATGCACTGCGTTCGAACCGGACGCAACGTTCGAGCCGTGCGCAGCGTTCGAACCGTGCGCAGCGTTCGAGCCGTGGGCAACGTTCGAACCGTGGGCAACGTTCGAACCGTGCGCAACGTTCGAACCGGACGCATCGTTCGAACCATGTACTGCGTTCGAACCAGACGCATCGTTCGAACCGTGCACTGCGTTCGAGCCGGACGCAGCGCTCGAGCTTTGCGCAGGATTCGAGCCAGACGCGGCGTTCGAGCTTTGCGCAGGGTTCGGGCCCGACGCAGGGTTCGAGTTCGCTGCGGCTGGCGGAGCGCTTGTCGGACCGGCTGCGGCAGTCGGGGTCGCGGCGTTCGCAGCGGGCGGGGTGTCCGGCCCGGAGGACGGCGCGGCGGGTCGGGCGGCGGGCTGCGAGCGCGGTGAGCCGGACAGCGACACGCCACCGCGCTCGCCGGCCACCTCGCACCGGATCTGCCAGCGCCCGCCCAACTCCTCGTAGAGCGCGTCGGTGAGCACCGCCGCGTGGTCGGCCATCATCTTGGCCAGCACTGTGGACTTCACCGTCAGCACCAGCGTGTCGCCGTCGAGTTCGCGGACGACCGCGTCCCGCATCAGGGCGGCGATCCGCTTGTTGGTCCGGTTGACCTTGCCGACTACGTCGGGCCAGACGCGGCGGACCGCGACCGCGTCCAGCGCGGCGGCCGGTGCCCCCGGTCGGGGCGGCGCGGGCGTGGCCGGGTCGGGCAGCACCGCCGACGGTGGTACCACGCGACGCGGGGCCGGCCCGGCGGGCGAGACGGGTATGGCCTGGTCAGCGGGTGCCGACCCGGTCGACGCACCTGGTGACGCCGGGATCGGCGAGTCGGCCGCCGAGACGTACGAGGCCGGCGCGCCGGAGGTCGGTGCGTGCGAGGCGGATGCGCCGGAGGTCGGTGCGTGCGAGACGGGAGCCTCGGTGACCGAAGCGGCCGGGGCGGGAGCGCCCGAGGGCGCGGCGGTCTGGGTCGGGGACGCTGCCGGGTCGACCGCCCACGGCGGTGCGGAGGTCGGGGCGTTCGCGGGTGCCGGGGTGGCGGCAGCCGGGACCGGGGTGGCTGGCTGTGGGCGTACCCCTGGGTTGTTGGTTGGCGCGGAGCCGGCGGCGGCCGGCGGCGCGTCGGTGCCGCTCAGGGTGAGCCGGCGTTCCATCCGCTCCAGGCGCTGGAGGAGGCCGCCGGTGGAGTCGTCGACGCCGGGCAGCAGCATCCGGGCGCAGATCAGCTCCAGCAGCAGGCGGGGCGCGGTGGTGCCGCGCATCTCGACCAGCCCGTTGTGCACGATGTCGGCGCAGCGGGAGAGCGTGGCCGAGCCGAGTTGCGAAGCCTGGGCGGCCATCCGCTCGATCTGGTCGGCGGGGCCGTCGATCAGACCCTTCGCGGCGGCGTCCGGCACCTGCTGGATGACGATCAGGTCGCGCAGCCGCTCCAGCAGGTCGGAGGCGAACCGGCGCATGTCGTGCCCGGCCTCGGCGACCCGGTCGACGGTGGCGTACGCGGCCGCGCCGTCACCGGCGGCCAGCGCGTCGCACATCTCGTCGATCAGCGCCGAGTCGGTGACCCCGAGCAGCGCGACGGCCCGGGCATAGCTGACCCCCTCCGCGCCGGCGCCGGCGATGAGCTGGTCGAGCACGGAGAGGCTGTCCCGCATGCTGCCGCCACCGGCGCGCACCACCAGCGGAAAGACCGCCGGCTCGACGGCGACGCCCTCGGCCTGGGTGAGCTGCTCCAGGTACGGGCGGACCACCTTCGGCGGAAACAGCCGGAACGGGTAGTGGTGGGTCCGCGACCGGATCGTGCCGAGGACCTTCTCCGGCTCGGTGGTGGCGAAGATGAACTTGACGTATTCCGGGGGCTCCTCGACCAGCTTGAGCAGGGCGTTGAAGCCCTGGGTCGAGACCATGTGCGCCTCGTCGATGATGTAGATCTTGAAGCGGCTGCTGGCTGGCGCGAAGAAGGCGCGCTCGCGCAGCTCGCGGGCGTCGTCGACGCCGCCGTGGCTGGCCGCGTCGATCTCGATCACGTCGATCGAGCCGGTGCCGTCGGCGGCCAGCGAGCGGCAGGACTCACACTTGCCGCACGGCTCCGGGGTGGGGCCCTGCTCACAGTTGAGCGAGCGGGCCATGATCCGGGCGCTGGTGGTCTTGCCGCAGCCTCGCGGGCCGGAGAAGAGGTAGGCGTGGTTGAGCCGTCCGCTACGCAGCGCCTGCGACAGCGGCTCGGTCACGTGCTCCTGACCGATGACCTCAGCGAAGGTACGCGGCCGGTACTTGCGGTAGAGCGCCAGCGTCACTCGTCCCGCCTCCTCTCGACCGAGCCATTCTGCGCCGCTCGGGCGCGGGTGACCACCCACCACCCCGGGGCGCCTGGGCCTTCGGGCTTGATCGACTCGGCTATCGGCCTTGATCGACTCGGCTTCCTGGAAACCGCGGTGTCCGCGTGGCCGGGACACCGCGACATCACGGATGTCGAGTGGATCAACCGGCCCACAGACAAAAAGGCCTCCCGTGCACCCGGCAGAGCTCGCTTATCCTTGCTGCCTTCCGGCCCTGGGGAGGTTCACGAGATACCGCCGCACGGGAGGTGACGCCCAGCCTACCCGACCGCCCGTCGATCTTCAGGGGGTGGTGGGGTGGCCCGGCCGACGCGGGCCTGTATCCTGGCTCGCGGAGGATTCGCCTAGAGGCCTAGGGCGCACGCTTGGAAAGCGTGTTGGGTTTACACCCTCACGAGTTCGAATCTCGTATCCTCCGCTCGCCTGAGCAGCACCAACGACAGGGCCGGCCCCAACGGGGACCGGCCCTGAGTCGTCTGCGGGGTGGCGTCAGCCCACCACCTGGACGTGCCCCGCGCCCTGCGCCGAGACCCACCCTTCGAGTTCGGCGCCGCCGAGGGACCGGGTCGCTTCCTCGTCGACGAGGACGGGGCTGACGACGGCACCCTTCGCGCCCTCGAACTGGCAGCCGAGGCGGTGTCGCTTCGCTGGTTCGAGTTGACAGTGCTGCCGGGGTTGCTCCAGACCGAGGCGTACGCCCGGGCGGTGCTGAGCGGCGCGGGCCTGATCCCCCGGGGTGAGCTCGACCGACACCTCACGGTCCGACTCGGCCGGCAGGGTGTGCTCAAGCGGGACGACCCGCCGCAGTTCACGGCGGTGCTCGACGAGGCGGTCATCCGCCGCCCGGTGGGCGGCCGGGCGACGATGCGCGATCAACTGTTGGCCGTGGCGGCGGCGTGCGCCGAGCCGCACATCCGGGTGCACGTCGTGCCCAGCACGGTCGGCGCCTACGCCGGCCTCAACGGACCTTTCGTGATCGCGCACAGCCATGACCACCGGGTCGCCGGCTATCTCGACAACCAACTCCAGGGACAAGTCGCTAGCGACCCCGAGGACATCGCCGCCATGATGGCGGCATGGGAGAACGTGCGCGGGGAGGCGTTGTCCCACTGGCAGTCGGTCGAACTCATCACGGAAGTGGCGGAGTCATGGAGCTGAACGGCGCCCGGTGGCGCAAGAGCAGCCGCAGCAGCGGCAACGGCGGCGCCTGCGTCGAGGTCGCCGACAACCTGCTCGGCGTCATCGGCGTACGGGATTCGAAGGACCCGACCGGCCCGGCGCTCGCCTTCGCGCCCGCGGCCTGGCGCGCGTTCGTCACCCAGCTCGCCCGGCGGGCCTGAACGGCCCCGACGATCCGTCACCCCTCCGGCCGACCGCACGCTCACGGCCGGGACTCGCGCGAACGCCCGGCCGGTCCAACGACAGACCGACCGGGCGTTGCCTCGCACCACTCAGAACAGCGGGCCACCACTTTGCGGCCCAGCGATCCGGAGACCGAAGCGCTGGGGCCAGACGATCTCAGTGCGCGCGGAGAGACCGCTCCACGTCTTGTTCTGCGGCGCCAGCCCGCCGCCAGCACTGTAGAACGGGTTGATGACCCCGGACGCGTATCCGGCGTAGTCGCCCTTCACCTCTTCACCGGGGGACGCCACGACGGCGTCCAACCCAGTGGCGCGGGTGAGGTTCAGCAGTGCGATGGCGGTACCGAACTTGTCGCCGTTCTCGGCCCCGTCCGGGACGGCCGAGTTGTTCTGGTCGAACGCCTGCGCCCCGGCACCCGTCAGCCCACCGGCGGAGCCCTTGAGCAGGGTGATGTTGCCGGCGTCGACCCGCGAGCCGATGTCCTCACCGGGGGCACCGACCAGGACATCCGCTCTACCGTCGCCGGTCACATCACCGACAGCGAGCGCACCACCGAAGCGGTCTTCATCCTCGGGGCTGTCCGGCACGCCGGCCGTACGCTGGGTGATGATCTGCACCGCGCTGCTGGACAGGCCGCCGGAGCGGCCGGCGAAGACCGCGATGAGGCCACCGTTGAGGTGCGGAGTCTGCGCGCCGGGGGCGCCGACGACCACCTCGCCCAGCCCGTCGCCGTTCACGTCGCCGACCGCGAGCGTGTCACCCAGGTACCAGACGTAGGTGCCGGTCCCATCGTTGGGTTCGATTGCCCCACCGGTGACCGAGGTCGCGCCGGTGGATGACACACCACTCGCCGAGCCCCACATCAGGGTGACCATGCCGCTGCCGTCAAAGCTCGTGCCGTCGTTTTCCCGAGGAGCGCCGATGACCAGATCCTGGTAACGGTTGTTGTCGACCTTTCCGATCGCGAGCGTGAAGCCGAACTGGTCGTTGCTCTCGGCCGACCCGGGCACCGCGGCCTGGTCCTGATGAAGGAGCTGAGCCCCGGCGGATGTCAGGCCAGCCGACCCACCGAAGAGGACGGTGACCGCCCCGGCGATCGCCTTGCTTCCGATCGACTCACCCCAGGCGCCGATGGCGAGATCGTCGCGACCATCCCCGTTGATGTCTCCGGCCGCGAGGGCACCACCGAACTGGTCGAATTCCTCCGGACTATCCGGAACACCCGGCGAGTCCTGGTTGAAGTGAATGGCCGAGCCGACAACCAGACCGTTTCGGCCACCCGGAATGACCCAGACCCCGCCGGCGTGGGTCTTGTTCCGGGGATCCGGCTCGTCAGGGCTGCCGATCGCCAGGTCGTCGTAGCTGTCACCGTTGAAGTCCCCGGCCACGAGAGCCATACCGAAAGCGACGGCACCGCCGTCCCCCGGAATGACACCTATCAGGTAGTCGACCTTTGGCGCCGAGGAGTACCGCACGTTGACCACGCCCGCCGGGGACAGCGGCAAGCTGTACTCGAACGGGTCGCCAAAGGCCGCGATGTCGTCGATGCCGTCGCCGTCGAAGTCGGATCGGCCGACACCCGTGCCCCGCAACCGGGGCGTCGCCTTCCGGATGGCCACCGAATGGTGCTGGATTACGACGCCGTCCCGGGTGATGGTCTGGACGCCTTCCGCAGCCTGCGCGGGGGCGCCGACCGCCAGGCTGGCCAGGACAGTTGGAAAAACCAGAAGAGACGCGCTTCTTCGCACAGAGACCCCGTTTCCATAGGCGCCTGGACACGATAGGCGGCCGGCTCGTCCGCCAACATGAGTCGAACGGGCAGTGCAAGCGCAACTGATTCGAGGGCGAGCCCGGACGGCGGGTACCGTCCGGAGACGGCTCGGCAAGTCCGGAGCCGTCGTACACATGTTCTATCCACAGGCTGTGGACGGCGGAGGACTCGATGGCTTACCGGCTCAGCGCGATCGTCGCGGACGCTGAGCTGCTTCGAGAGCAGACCGCCGAGCTGGACCACGCGGTCCTCGGCGAGCTGCGCCAGGACTTCGCGTTACTGCCGGTCACCCCGCAGTTGGTGATCGAGCTGACCGGGTCGTTGCCGGATTTCGCGGCGGACGACCGGAGCGCCGCGCGCCCGTTCGACCTGGTGTTGTCGACGGCGCTGGTCGAGGTGCTGACCCGCTGGTCGCAGTCGGGGCCGGTGGCCTATCTGGAGGCGGAGTTCGGTGGTGGCGTTGGCCACCAGTCGGCGGCGGTGTGGCTGGGCGGGACGCTGTCCTGGGGTCCATGCTTCGACGACGAGTTGGACGCGCCGCGCGAGCGGTGGCCGATCAACGCGGCTCTGACCCGACTCGGCGTCGAGCCCGGCACCTGGATCGACAGGTTCGCCGAACTGGGGTTGCACCTGGAGCGGAACACCGACGGCTGGCTGGCGCACGGGCGACGTCGACTCAGCGCCGACTACTGGGATGAGCTGGTCGAACAGTGGGAAAACCAGTAATTCCGCCACCGGCAGCAACCTGAACGCTCCCGTTCCGTTGGGGACTGGGGGATTCCATGAAATTGCGACAATTTGCGTTTATCACCACGCTGATGGCGGCTGCCTCGATCGCTGGCAGTGGCGTACCGCCAACCGGGCCGATCCCGGATGGCCGGCCCGCCGGCAGCGTGGAGGTCATCGGTCTGAACGGCCTACAGAACATCGAGTTCGGTGCCACCGAGGACGAGCTGACCCGACGCGGCATCCTGCGTACCAGTCTGGATGCCTGCGGGCCGGTGCTGGCCGGCCACGACACGGTCAGCCCGGTGTTCGTCGAGGACAAACTCGTGCTGCTCTGGGTCGGCGACCCGATGCGGACACCGGAGGGCATAACGGCGGGCTCGCCCGTCGACCAGGTCTGGGACCGCTATCCAGAGGTCAGCCGACTTCGTGCTCCACAGGGGACACGCCGCCTCGATGGGCTACTCGCCCGCAGCGGCGACCGCGCGTACCTGTTCCTGCACGACGGGCGCACGGTCCGAAAAACCATCGCCGGGTACGCGGACTGGGCCCGCCGCCTCTTCGACGAGGGTGCGGGCCCGTGCTGACCGGCGCGGTCTGATCAGGGCGACGTGTGGCCGCCACAGTCGAGGTCTCTGGCCGGCAACTGTCCGTCGGCAAGATAGGCGACGACTGCGTCGTCCACGCACCTGTTGCCGTAGTTGCCGAAGACACCGTGGATCCGAGCGTCGCGCAGGGTGAGCAGCCGGGAGCCGGTGAGCGCTCGGTGCATGGCCTGCCCGTGTCGGTAGATCGTGCGGGTGTCGCCAGTGGACTGCACGATCAGCGCTGGCACGTCGTTCTGCACCACCGTCGGCCGTTCCCGGGACTGCCGTGGCCAGAATGCGCACGGGCTGATCGACCTGGTCAACTCCCCGAATCGGGGTTCGCTGCTCCGGTGCTGGCGAATGTCACGCCAATAGTGCTCGGGATCGCGGGGCACCGGCACGTCCCCGCAGAGGATCGCGGCCTGCACGCTGCCGGTCGCCGACTCGGCACCTGTGAACAGAAACGACAGCGTGTCCGCCAATGATGCGGTAGGTGTCGCCGAGCCCGACACCACGGCTTGCCGAAGCACCCTTACCGTCTCCGCGAGGTCGGCCTGGGTCTCGTCCCGGTCGTCGCTGAGCCGATTGAGCAGCAGATACGGCACCGACTGCCGGTCAACCTCATAGCCACCCACCCGGAGCGGGCGGCGCGCTGCCGCTGCGAGAATCCCGTCCACCACGGCCAGCACCTGGCCGCCCGTGCCGCCCAGGCCGTACCGGTCATGGCGGCGGGCCGCCCATTCCGCCCAGTCGCTCAGTGCGACCTCGTTGGCGGGTCCGGCCTCGCGCACCACCCGCGCGCCATACTCGGCGGGGTCGACAGCGCTGTCCAGGACGACCCGATCCGCGCGCCCGGGGAACATCTGCGTGTAGACCGCGCCGAGGTAGGTGCCGTACGAATAGCCGAGGTAGGACAGCTTGTGCTCGCCGAGAACGGCTCGGAGGAGGTCCATGTCGCGGGCCGTATTCCGCGTGGTGACGTGCGGCAGTAGATCGGCATGACGGCGGGCGCACCGGGCAGCCAGGTCCCGTTGGAATGCGGTCAGCTGATCGAAGGTCGCACGGCCTGGCCCCGCGGAGCGGGTCCAGGTGCCGGTGGGCCAGCCGCAATCCAGTGGGGTGCTGCGACCGACGAACCGAGGGTCCAGCCCGATGAGGTCGAACCGCGCCCCGACGTCACCCAGCCACTGTCGGATCGGCAGGACGTCCGACATCCCCGGCGCACCCGGACCGCCGGTGTTCAACAGAAGGACTCCGCGCCGGTGCGCGATGTCGGTCGCCGCCAGCCGGGACAATGCCAGGGTGATGGTGCGGCCGTGCGGACGGGCGTAATCCAGCGGAACGGTCAGCTCGGTGCAGCTCGCGCCGGCCCGATCCAGCTCGGCGCCAGCCGGGTCGGCCGAGCCCCGCTGGCAGGTGTGCCAGTCCAGTCGTTGTCGCTGGGCGCCGGCCACGTCGTCGGCACCAGCCGCGGCCGACACCGGCCCGGCGGCGGTGACGGTGATTGCCAGCGCGGTCAACGCGGCCACCGTTCTCATCGTCGTCGCGGCGCGTCTGTTCCAGGTCATCGTCATCTCCTCGGTTGGGGACTCGGCTCGGTGGCGGATCACCGGGCCGCACACAGGGCGGTGTGCAGAGTCGTGGACAGCGCCTGCCAGCTCTCGTACGACGCCGGCTCGTCGTTCACCACCAACTGGGCCCGGCGACCGTCGGCGGTGACCCCGCCCAGGGTGCGAAAGCCTGGCGTCGTGCCACCGTGGCCCCAGTACAGGGCGCCGCCGCAGCCGGCCAACGGCGTCGAGATGATCCCCAGCCCGTATCGCGCGCCGGGCCACAGCCGGTCCGGATCGGTCGGCACGGTCTGCGTCATCTCGGCAAGGCGGACGGGGCCCAACAGTTGACCGCCGAGCAGCGCGGCGAAGAACCGGTTCTGGTCGGCGAGGGTCGAGACCAGCGCCCCACCAGCGCCGCCGTACGACATGTTGAACTCGGTGACGTCGCGCCGCCGCTCGGCGTCGACCAACGCGTAGCCGCGCGGATGGGCCCCCCGGATCCGCACCGAGTCGCCCGGCCAGTAGGTGTCGTGCAGGCCCAACGGCCCGATGATCCGCCGGGCGATCTCCACGTTGATGTCGTGGCCGGTGACCCGCTCGACGATCAGGCCGGCGAGGACGTAGTTGGTGGTCGAGTAGTGCCAGCTCGTGACGGGTGCCGGCTGGGCCAGTGCCAGCGCGATCAACTCCTCCGGCGCGAAGTGTCGATACCGCCATCGATCTATTCGGTCCCAGTCGAGCGCGTCGACGTGATCGGCCAGCCCGCTGGTGTGCCGCAGCAGATCGCGGACGGTGATCCGTCGGCCGTCGGACCCGTGGCCCCGGACCCGACCCGGCAGGTATCTCTCGATCGGGGCGTCCAGGACGAGCCGGCCCTCCGCGACGAGTTGCAGCACCACGGTCGCGGTGAATGTCTTCGTCGAACTGCCGATCCGGATCCGTTCGTCGACCCGCATCGGCCGGCCCGTTCGCAGGTCGGCCCTTCCGCTGGCAGCAGACCAGCGGCCGCACCGGGGCCCGTCCACCTCGATCGCCGCGCCGACCAGACGATGGGTGCCGGTCAGGTCGTGCAGCGCGGCGCTCGTCACCGGTCGGCCGGAACACGCCGGCCCTGGTTGACGGGCCGCGGCTGGTGCACCCGCGGCGGCGAGGGTGAGCAGGACAACTCCGGCGAGCACGCCGAATGTGTGCCGTCGTGTCGGTCTTCTCATGTCGTCGACGCTAGGGACGGCCCGGCGGAGCCACGAGGGAGTAGAGACCCGGATCAATGGTGTAGCTGGCTACACTGCCCGGCCGCCTCTGTGGACGGAGAATATGACGATGCGGCGGGCATGGTTCGCGACGACGTACCTGGTGACCGGCGGGGCCACTGCGGTGGCGTCGGCGGTCGCGATCGGCGCGCTCGCCGGTGCACTTGGCCTGAGCCTCCTCGTGGTCGGCGTCGCACTGCTGCCGCCAGCCGTGCGTGTCCTCCGCTCGCTCGCTCGCCTGGAACGGCGCCGCGCGGACCGGCTGCTGGGTTTGGCGGCTCCGGCCGAGCCTCGGGTGTCGTGTGCCAGTCGGGCCGCCTGGCTGCGCGTCGCCGCCGGCGATCCGGCCACCTACCGAAGTGCCGTCTGGCTGACCGTGCATGCCGTCGCCGGTGTGCCGCTCGCTGCTGGTGTGTTGCTGCTCTGGCTGCTCGCGCTGGGTGGGTTGGTCGTGCCGTTGATGTGGTGGGCCGTGCCGGTCGAGGCACCGCTCACCTTCGTCGTGCCGATCCGGAGCTGGGCCCAGGCGCTGCTGGTGCCGCCCCTGCTCGGGCTCGCCGCGCTGGCACTTCTCCGGTGGGCCGTCCCGGCCTGTGCCGTGGCGTACGCCCGGGCGGCACGGGTGTCGTTCGCGCCGTCTTCGCGGAGCCGGTTGGAGCGGCGAGTCACGGAGCTCACCGCCACCCGGGCCGGCGCACTCGACGCCCACGCGGCGGAGCTGCGGCGAATCGAGCGCGACCTGCACGACGGCACCCAGGCCCGGTTGGTGGCGATCGCCATCCAGCTCGGCGTCGCGCAACGTCAACGGGCGGCCGACCCGGCGCTGGCGGACCAGCTGGTCGACCGGGCGCGGACGAGCGTCGAGGCAGCGCTGACCGAGCTGCGCGCGGTGGTGCGGGGCATCTACCCGCCGATTCTGGCGGACCGGGGGCTCCCTGGCGCGGTGCACGCGCTCGCCGCCGACTGTCCGGTGCCGCTCACGGTCCAGGTCACCCCGCTGCAACGACTGCCGGCGGCGTTGGAGAGCGCGGCCTACTTCGTCGTGGCGGAAGCGCTGACCAACATCACCCGGCACAGCAGGGCCACCGGTGGTGACCTGCGGGTGGAGCACCGGGCGGGTCAGCTGGTGGTCAACGTGACCGACGACGGCATCGGCGGCGCACAGTCGTCGACCGGCACCGGTCTGACCGGCATCCGGCGCCGGGTCGCGGCACTGGACGGCAGGGTCGAGCTGAGCAGCCCGGTCGGCGGGCCGACCGTGTTACGGGTGGAGTTGCCGTGCGCGTCCTGATCGCCGAGGACAACGTCCTGCTCCAGGAAGGGCTCAGCCTGCTACTCAGCACCGCCGGCTTCGAGGTGACGGCCGCGGTCGACACACCGGACGACGTCATCGCGGCGATCGACCGGCAGCGGCCCGACATCGCCATCATGGACATCCGACTGCCACCGACGTTCCGCGACGAGGGGTTGCAGACCGCGTTGGCCGCCCGCCGGCTGCACCCCGGGCTGCCGGTGCTGCTGCTGTCCCAGTACGTCGAGCGCGCCTACGCGACCGAGCTGCTCACCGACGGGCAAGGCGGCGTCGGCTACCTGCTCAAGGACCGGGTGTCCCGGGTCGAGGAGTTCCTCGACGCGTTGCGCCGGGTCGCCGCCGGCGGCACCGTACTGGACCCGCAGGTCGTGGCCCAACTCGTCACCGCCCGGCGCAACCCGCTCACCGATCTCACCGCCCGCGAACGCGAGGTGCTCGCGCTGATGGCCGGAGGCAGCACCAATACGGGCATCGCCGCCCAGCTCGTGATCACCGAGCGCGCGGTGAGCAAGCACATCGGGAACATCTTCACGAAGCTCGACCTGCTACCCGACAGCGACGTGCATCGCCGGGTCGCCGCCGTGCTCACCTTCCTTAAGGATGCGGGCCGGTGAGCGGGCCGGCCCCACCGAGGACCAGCCCACCCGTGGTGGCCACGAGATCAGTCCAACGACCGCCAGAACTCATACGAGTGGGCGGCCGCGAGGTCCGTCGTGCCCGATCCCCCGGCGAACACCCGCACGTACGGGGCATCAGCGCGCAACCGGGGCCAGCCCGCCCGACCCGTCCGGGCGAAATCGCTCCAGGTCCGGACCATATCGCTGGAGAGCCGCCGCTGAGTCGAGGTGAGCGCCTCGGCGTAGTCGACCGTGAACAGGTACGGCAGTTCGGCGCAGTGGTACGCCCCGACGGGGAAGGTCGGCTCGGGCCCCGCGGTGAAGAACGGGAGCCCGTGCCGTGCCGGCGCAGGGATACGCGCGGCGAAGCGGCGCGCGAGCGATCAGGTGTCCTAGCCGAGTTGATCCCCGCGCGGCTGGTCGGCGCTCGACAGATTGACCGCCATGTCCTCGCTGATGAAGCTCGACGGGTGGGAGTCGCTGTCGCCGGAGTTGCGGGAACAGTTGGCCAGCGTCGACCTGCCGGAATCGCTGCGCCTCGACGAGTACGACCTGTTTCTGCTCGGCCCGGATTTGATTCTTCGGGCTGGCATGTTGCGATTCGGTTACGCCACGGACGGGTTGGGTGGCGAATTCTGCCTTGATCTGGACACGGGTGCCGTGCTCGGCGGGTCATCGAGGAGTGGGACGCGCCGGCGATGATCGACGACAACCACTGGGAATTCCTCTCGCCCGGCCGATCCTCGCGGATCGACCGGGCGTTTCTGCATTTCATGAGCGGTGGCGGAGGGATTTGAACCCTCGGAGGGCGTTAACTTGCCGTCCGCGCTCATCCGATTTAGGTACGGGGTGTCATCGCCCAGCCGCGAAGAGTAGCAAGAACTGTCGATCGGAATGCGGACTCGGCCGTGGCCGCGTCAAGTGCCCCGGCCAGTTCGAGAGTCACGAGTCCGTGCAGGGTCACCCAGATCGAGAGGGCGATAGATGTCGCATCGCCAACAAGCGCGGACGCCGACAAGGCACGACCTATCGCCTCCAGGAGCGGTCGGACGGGGTCGCCCGTACCGACCACGCCCGATGGGTCGAAGGACTGCACGCCACCGAACAACACCGTGTAGAGGTGGCGGTGCTCGCGCCCCCAGTGCCGGTAGGCGACAGCGAGCCCGTAGATGTCGGCAAGGGGCTCGTCGGAGGCTGGCACCGCCGACAGTTCCTGGAACAACCCGGCGACCGCTCTGTTGCGTACCTCGCCGATCAGCGCGTCCTTACTGCCGAACAGCGAGTACACCGCCGCGGTCGCGGTCCCTGCGGCAGCAGCCAGGGCGCGAACAGTGATCGAGTCTCGGGGATGGGTGGCGAACATTTCTGTCGCGGACGCTACAAGACGCTCCTTGACGGCGTCGTCGTTCGTCCTCGGCCTACCCATGGCGACCATCCTAGGCCTGCCTGATACGTTGTTTCGAAACAACGTTTGGAAACTATTGGAGATGCCGTGATGCCACCCTCCATCCGCCTTGCCCGCTTCGCCGGCCGCCTGGGCCTGGCCCTGGCCGTCATCGTGGGACTGCTCGTCCTGTTTCTCGCACTGATCGTCCTGACGGACGGGGCAGGATCGGGGCTCGCCGCATGGCTGACGACCCTCGGAGTTGGGACCGTGGCGACGCTGTGGCGGGGCCGCCGCCAGAGGTGGCCGACCCGACTCGTGCGGCTCCTGCCGGTGGTCGTCGCCTCAGCGCTGGCGGCGTCGGTCTGCATCCCGACCGTATCCACGCAGCGGCGATACCCGACCGATCTACCGTTCGTGGCAACGCAGCATTGGAGCCTGACCACCGGGAGCCGGGTCGCGGTGTACCACTACCCGCCCTCCCCGAACGGCACGGCGTACGCGAGGCCCTTCGTGTACCTCAACGGCGGGCCCGTCCGCAGCATCTCGCTGCTCGACCACCAATTCCTGCAACTCCTGGCACGGCAGGGCTACGACGTCTACGCCTACGAGCAGGCCGGCGGCGGGCGAAGCGACCTGTTACCCATGGACCAATACACCGTCTCCAGGTCGGTCCGCGACCTCGACGCCTTCATCGACCACCTGGGCAAGGGTCCGGTCGACGTCCTCGGATTCTCCTCAGGCGCGGTCGTGCTCACCCAAGCCCTGGCCGACCCGGGCGTCGCCGCAAACATGCACCGAGCGATCATTGGCGAGCCTGGCCCGATGGACGGCCCCACGGCGCGGATCAACGGGCAACAGGGGCGACCATCTGCACGCGGCCTCGCACCGGCCACGAGCGGACCACGGTCGACATATGTCCCCAGGTATGGGGTCGCATTCGGCCTCATGCGCCTCGGGCTCCTCTCACCCGACACCGCCCTGATCGGGCAGGCCGAAGGCGCCAACGCCTTCACGGCCGCCGATCTCGGCAGCGACACCGCGTCCGGCTACTGCGCGCGGGACGCGCACCGCATCCCCACTGAGGACACGGCGCAGAACTTCTCCTTCAGCGCCGCCGCGAGCCTGAACGTCCAGCAGACGATCAAGGACTCGCCCTCCATTGCCCCGCAGCTCAGGCTCTCCCGCACCCCGGCAATGCTGATGATTGCGGAGTGCTCCGCACAGATCCGTCAATGGGCGACCACCGTCCTTGACAACGACCCCGCCATCCAGCGCACCCAGTACATGCCTGGCGTCGGACACCACATGTGGAACGGCCTCGACGACAACAATGAACGGGCCGCCGCCGTCATCACCGCGTTCCTTCAAGACAAGACGGCACCCCTGCCGAATTACCCGACCCGCGCCGAAATCTCCACATTCCTTGATGACCACAAATGACAGCGCCAGAACACCCGCCGTTGCGGCCTTGTCGCCCGTACTGATTCGTGACGGTGAACCGGCGGCCACATTCGTATGGCTGAGAACTATCCGATGCTCGAGATGACGAACATGGACGAAGAGGAGGGCCAACCATGCGGCTGACCGCACTGCGAGCGAGCACTCGGTAAGCCACCGTGCCCACGCGGCCGGCAAGACGTCGCCCATGAACGGTCGAGGCCAACTGCCCCGCGGAGAACACGGAGACCACAGGCGAAACGCTTGGCAGGTCCTTCCGGACCTGCCAAGCGTTCTGCCTGTTCATGAGCGGTGGCGGAGGGATTTGAACCCTCGGAGGGCGTTAACCCTCACACGCTTTCGAGGCGTGCTCCTTAGGCCGCTCGGACACGCCACCGCCGACGAGGGTACAGGACCGCGGGTTCTGACGCCGAACCGGTATCGCCCAAGCCGGCCTGGCAGGATCTTTGCCATGAGTACGCACATCGGCGCGAAGCCGGGCGAGATCGCCGAGCGGGTCCTGATGCCGGGTGACCCCCTGCGGGCCAAGTGGATCGCGGAGACCTACCTCGAGGGCGCTTCCTGCTACTCGACGGTTCGGGGCATGCTGGGCTTCACCGGCCGCTGGAACGGTGTCGAGGTTTCCGTCCAGGGCTCCGGCATGGGCATGCCGTCGGCCTCCATCTACGCCCACGAGTTGATCAACGAGTACGGCGTGAAGACGCTGATCCGGGTCGGCTCCTGTGGTGCCCTCAGCACCGACCTCCAACTGCGGGACGTGGTGGCGGCGATCGGGTCGTCCACCGACTCGAACATGAACCGGATGCGCTTCGACGGGCTGATCGACTACGCCCCGGTGGCCGACTTCGGGCTGCTGCGTACGTCGGTCGAGGTGGCCGAGCGGCGCGGCATCACCATGCACGTCGGGCCGATTCTGGCGGCGGACGCCTTCTACACCGACCGGCCGGACCTGTACGACACCCTCGCCGACTATGGCGTGCTGGCGGTGGAGATGGAGTCGGCGGCGCTGTACACGATCGCCGCCCGGTTCAAGGCCCGCGCGCTTACCGTGTTGACCGTCAGCGACCACATCAAGACCGGTGAGAAGACCACCTCGGAGGAGCGCGAGCAGACCTTCAGTCAGATGGTCGAGATCGCCCTGGACACGATCATCGCCTGAGCCGGCTGACCGGGCGGGCAACACCGCAGAGAGCGTGATGACGGTGGGGCATCAAGATGCCGCACAGTCATCACGCTCTTTAGCGTTCGACCCGCCCGACCCGTCCGCCCGCAAAGGCCGCGGAGGTCAGGCGGCGGCCAGCGCCTCGGTCGGCGCGAGGCGGGCGGCGCGCACGGCGGGGTAGAGGCCCGCGAAGCCGCCGATGACAACTGTCGCGCCCACCCCGCCGAGCATCGCCCAGGCCGGCACCACTGTCGGCCAGTTCTGCGACAGCGCGTAGCCCGAGGTGACCAGGATGCCCAGCACCACCCCACCGATCCCGCCGAACGCGGAGAGCAGCAGCGACTCGGTGAGGAACTGGGTCCGTACCTGACCGCGGGTTGCGCCGAGTGACCGGCGCAGGCCGATCTCGGCGCGGCGTTCCAGCACCGAGATCACCATGGTGTTCGCCACACCGACCCCACCGACCAGCAGGGCGACCGCGCCCAGCCCCAGCAACAGCCCGGTGAACGCGTCGTCGGTCGCCTCGGCGGCGGCCAGCGCGTCCGAGGGCCGGGACACCTCGACCTCGTTCGGCGCCTCCGGGTTGGTGGTCGCGCCGAGCACCGACCGGACCGCCTCGACCTGGGACTCCTGCGCCCGGGTGTAGACGGTGGTCGGGTGGCCGTCGAAGCCCAGGTATTCGGTCGCCGCCGGCCAGCCGATCAACGCCGAGGTGTCCAGTTCCGGGGCGAGTGGTGCGGCGGTGAGGGTTCCGACCACGGTGAACGGCCGTCCGCCCAGCCACACCTGCACCTGTGGGTCCGCCGTGGTGATCCCGAGCCGCTGCGCCGCGGTGGCCCCGAGCACGACCGCCGGGTAGCGGGCGGTCGCATCGTTGAGCCAGGTGCCGGTGGCCACTACTGCCCCCACGGTGTCGAGCAGGTCCAGCCGGGCCGCCCGGGTGGCGATGCCACCGGTCTCCGCCACCGGAATCCGGTCCGAGCGGTACACCTTGGCGTCGGAGACCTGCCCGGTCGCGGACACCTCGGTCACCGGGCCGATCCGCCCGATCATGGCGATCGACTCCTCGGGCAGTTGCGCGTCCGCGCCGAACAGGGTGCTGCCGGGCTCGACGGTGAGCAGGTTGGTGCCGAGCGCGTCGAGCGCCCGGTCCAGCTCGGCCCGGGACGACGAGGAGATGCCGACCACCGCGATCATCGCGGCGATGCCGATCGCGATGCCCAACGCGGAGAGGAACGCCCGTAGCGGACGGGTCCGCAGCCCCACCCCACCAACTCGCAGGACGTCCGCCGGTCCCAGTCGGGCCGGGGTCAGCGTCGCCATCAGCCCACCCCGCCCGAGGCGAGGGCCGAGTCGTGCCGAACCGCGCCGTCGCGCATCCGCACCTGCCGGGGCAGGCTGCCCGCGATCTCCCGGTCGTGGGTGATCACCACGACTGTGGTGCCGGCCCGGTGCAGATCGTGCAGCAGCTCCAACACCCCGGCACCGGAGTGGGAGTCCAGGTTGCCGGTCGGCTCGTCGGCGAGCAGCACCGCGGGCTCGCCGACCACCGCGCGGGCCACGGCCACCCGCTGCCGTTCCCCGCCGGACAGCTCGTGCGGCCGGTGCCCCAACCGGTGGCCCAGGCCGACCCGGACCAGCGCGGCCTCCGCGCGGTCGCGCCGCCGCCGCAGCGGTACGCCGGAGTAGAGCAACCCGTCGGCCACGTTGTCCACAACCCGGACGCCGGGGGCGAGGTGGAACTGCTGGAAGACGAAGCCGATCCGGGTGGCCCGCAGGGCGGACAGCTCCCGGTCGGTCAGCTTCGCCGCGTCGTAACCGTCGATGAGCACGCTGCCCGACGACGGCCGGTCCAGGGTGCCGATCAGGTGCAGCATTGTCGACTTGCCCGATCCGGACGGGCCGACGATCGCCACCAACTCGCCACGGCCGATCCCCAGCGACACGTCGTCCAACGCGACGACACCGCCGGCGTACCGCTTGCTGACCCGGTCGAGCACGATCACCTCGCCGCTCACGTCGGCACCACCACGGTCGTGCCCTCGGTGATGCCCGTACCGGTGACCTCCACCCGGCCGTCGGCGAACAGCCCGGTGGTCACGGCGAGGACCCGGTTCGCGCCGTCGTCGGCGACCTGGACGCCGTAGCCGCCCTCGGCGAGCGCCAACAGCGCCGCCACCGGCACGGTGAGCACGTCGCGGCGCTCCGATACGGTGAACGTGACGTCCGCGCTGGCCTGGTCGAAGTCGGTGAGGGCCTTCGGGTCGGTCACCGCGACGGTCACCTCGATCTTCGTCTCGGGGTCGTCGGACTGCCCGTTGGCGCCGGCCGTGCCGGCCTGGACGACCGTCTCGACAGTGCTGATGGTGCCCGCCTCCGTCCGGCCGTCCGGCAGCCGCACGGTGACCTTCGCGTCGCGCTTGGCCAACCGCTGGTCGTCCATGTCCAGCTCGACGGTGACGACCCGGTTGGTGCCGGAGTAGGCAAGCACAGCCTGGCCGGGCTTCGTGAGATCACCGACGTCGGCCTGGTGGCTCTCCACCCGGACCTCCCGGTCGGCGTACACGATCCGCCCCGGCTCGACCCGACCGGTCTCGGTCAGGCCCAGGTCCTCCTGCCAGTCCCGGACGGCGTCCGCGGTGGCGCCTGTGTACTCGTCGTCGGCGGTGAAGCCGGTGTAGCCCAGCGCTTCGAGGTTCCGCTCGAACTGGGCGACATCGGCACCCTCCATCCCGGGGGCGAGGGTCCGGTACGCGGGCAACGTGCCGTAGAGGAGCACCACTTCCTCGTTGTCGACCAGGTAGAGCGCCTTGCCCCGCCGCACCGTCGACCCGGTCGCCGGCAGGGCGGTGACGGTGCCGCTGACCTTCGCCGTGGCGGTACGCGTCGTGCCGTACCCCAGCTCGCCGTCTGCGGTCTCCGAGTCGGCGAGGGTCTGCCGGGTGACCGTGGCGGTGGCCGGTGGCGCGCTGCCGGCCTGGGCGTGGCCCCCGTCGGCGCCGCCGCCGAAGCCCACCGCGGCGACCACGCCCACGGCGGCGATCAGCAGGACGACGCCTCCGGTGACGGCGGCGCGCAGCCGCGAGCGTCGGATGGTGCCGGTCACCGGCCACCGCCGAACTGCGGCGCGTGCTGCCGGCACTTCTCCAGTGCGGTCTTCATGGCCGGATCGCCGATGTCGATGGCGTTGCCCCCCGTCCCGATCCGGACCCGCCCGTCGGCGTCCGGGTCGGGGAAGTCCGGCACCCCGTTCTCCCGCATGCACTTGGCCAGTGCGCGCATCTGCTCGGCCTGCTCGGGGTTGAGCTGTGGTCCCTGCCCGCCGTTGGGCAGCTTGTCCTGGCATTTCTCCATGGCCGCCTGGACCTTCTGCTGGTCCACGTCCGCGCCGAACCGGAAGCCGGGACGACCGCCCGCCTCCGGGTCGGGCATGTCCACCCCGTTCTCCCGCATGCACCTGGCGAAGGCGAGTTGCCGGTCATGGTCACTGACCGGCGTGCCGCTCGCCGTGGCCTCGGCCTTCGCCCCACCGGCGGTCGCGACCCCACCGCCGTCGTCGCCTCCCCCGCCGCACCCGGACAGCGCCAGGGCGAGCAGGACGGGGATCGCAAGCATCTGTCGTCGCATGGTGTCCGCTTCCGCTCAGGTCCGGCGTGGTTCGCCGAACGTGACACCAAGTGCACGGCAACGGGCGTATCCGTGGCGTTACCGTCGGCGGTTATGCCGCCGTTACCGCACCCCGAGCACCATGGAGGGGTGAGAGTGCTTGTGGTCGAGGACGAGAGTGTGCTGGCGGACGCCATCGCCGAGTGGCTGCGTCGGGAGTCGTTCGCGGTCGACGTGGCATACGACGGGGACGCCGCACTGGAACGGCTCGGCGTCAACGAGTACGCCGTGGTGGTCCTGGACCGGGACCTGCCGGTGGTGCACGGCGACGACGTGTGCCGGGCGATCGTGGACGCGGGCGGGGAGACCCGGGTGCTGATGCTCACCGCGTCGGCGGCGGTCCGGGAGCGGGTGGCGGGGTTGGCGCTCGGCGCCGACGACTACCTGACCAAGCCGTTCGCCCTGGTCGAGCTGTCGGCTCGGGTGCACGCGCTGACCCGCCGGTCCCGTCCGGCGGCACCGCCGACGCTGCGTCGCGCCGGCATCCAGCTCGACCCGGCCCGACACGAGGTACGCCGGGACGACCGGCACGTGGCGCTGTCCCGCAAGGAGTTCGCGGTGCTGGCCGAGCTGCTGCGCGCCGACGGCGCGGTGGTCTCCGCCGAGGATCTGCTGGAACGCGCGTGGGACGAGCACATCGACCCGTTCACAAACGTGGTCCGGGTGACAGTCATGAAGCTGCGCCGCAAACTCGGCGACCCGCCGGTGATCGAGACGGTCCCCGGAGCGGGGTACCAGATCCGATGAAACGCCTGACGATCCGCGCCCGCCTCACCGTCATCTACGGGGGGCTCTTCCTGTTGGCCGGCGTGGTCCTGCTCGCCGTCACGTACGTGCTTGTGGATCAGCGGATGCCGCAGCCGTTCGGGGTGAGCCTGCGGGACCTGCCGAAGATCTCCCCCACCACGCCCAGCGGGCAGAACGTCGACACCCTGCGCGCGCTCATGCAGCAGGTGCAGGACGAGGCGAAGCGCAACGCGTTGGAGTCGCTGCTCACCCAGGGCGGCATCGCGTTGATCGTGGTGTCGACGGTGGCGATCGCGTTCGGCTGGCTGCTCGCCGGCCGGGCGTTGCAGCCGCTGCACCAGATCACCGGCACGGCCCGCCGGATCGCCGGCGCGGACACCGCCGGCCGGGGCCTGCACGAGCGGATCGCGCTGACCGGCCCTCCCGACGAGGTACGTGAACTCGCCGACACGTTCGACGAGATGCTGGAACGGCTGGACCGCTCCTTCGACGGGCAACGCCGGTTCGTGGCGAACGCCTCGCACGAGCTGCGTACGCCGTTGGCGCTCAACCGCGCCCTGGTGGAGCTGGCGGTCACCCGCCCGGACGCGTCGGCCGAGACCCGGCGACTGGGCGAGTCGCTGCTGGCGGTCAACGAACGCCACGAGCGGCTGATCGACGGCCTGCTGACCCTGGCCGACTCGGAGAACGAGCTGACCGAGCGTACGCCTGTCGACCTGGCCGAGGTCTGCGCGCACACGACCGACCAGGCCGGGAAGCAGGCACCCGGGGTGCGGGTTCGGCGGGCCCTGGCCCCGGCGCCGACCAGCGGCGACCCGGTGCTGTTGGAGCGGCTCACGTTCAACCTCGTGGAGAACGCGTTGCGCCACAACCTGCCCGCCGACGGGTGGGTGGAGGTGCGCACCGGGCTGGTCGACGGCTGGCCCACCCTCACGGTGACCAACACCGGCCCGGTCATCCCCGGTTACGACGTCGAGACGATGTTCCAGCCCTTCCGTCGGCTGTCGCGGGAGCGGGTCGCCGGGGCGCGGGGCTTCGGGTTGGGGTTGTCCATCGTCCGCGCGGTGGCCCGGGCCCACGGCGGCACCGCCGAGGCGCAGCCCCGCCCGGCCGGTGGCCTGATCGTCACGGTCACCCTGCCGCCGGCCTGACCGGCGGCCCGGCCTCAGCGGAAGAACGCGCGCAGGACGGTGGCGGTCTCGGCCTCCAACACCCCGCCGTAGACCTCGGGGCGGTGGTTGAGCCGACGGTCCCGCAGCACGTCCCACAGCGACCCGGCCGCGCCGGTCTTGGGCTCCCAGGCGCCGAACACGACTGTGGAGACGCGGGCCAGCACCAGGGCCCCGGCGCACATGGTGCACGGTTCCAGGGTGACCACCAGGGTGCAGCCGTCCAGCCGCCACCGGCCGGTGCGTTCGGCGCCCCGGCGCAGGGCCAGCACCTCGGCGTGGGCGGTGGGGTCGCCTGTCAACTCCCGCTCGTTGCGTCCGGTGGCCAACTCGGTGCCGTCCGGCCCGTAGAGCACCGCCCCCACCGGCACGTCGTCGACGTCGGTGCTGACCGCGTCGTCAACGGGAGGACCCGCGACGGCGATTTCCAGCGCGCGGCGCATCCACAGCTCGTGCCGCTGCCGTCGGCCGACCTCACCCGGGTCGGCGAGGCCCTCGTGGGCGCCGGGTCCGGCGCGGCCCACCGCACCGGGGGTCGGCTGGCCCGGCCGGATCGACTCCAAGGAAGGATCGGTGGCGTCGGCCGGCTCAGACCTCACGCAGCTCCTCGACCTCGTCGACGCAGCCGAGCACCTGGCAGATCTCGGCGGTGACGTCCGCCGGCATCATTCCCTCGTGGCTGCAGAGGGTCAGCAGCTTCTGCGCGGAGATGCCCAGGTTGGCCAGCAGGTCGGCGTCGCCGACCGGGTCGGCTTCCGGGTCGACGACGGGCTGCTCGCTCTCCTCGTCGCCGGTGCTCACCGGGCGTGGCTCGTCGTCACCGTCGAGCCCGGTGACCGAGGTCTTGAGGTCACCGACCAGCAGCGACCCCAGCTGCGACTCCTCGGCGTACGCGGAGTCCGAGCCGAACACCCGCAGGTCCTCGCCCTCGTCGAGACGCAGGATCACCAGGTACGCGTCATCGGCCTCGACGAAGAGCAACGACACGTCGGCCTCCAGGTCGACGTCTCGTAGCCGGTCGGCAACCTCGTCGATGTCGGTGGCGCCACGCAGGCTGACCTCGGCGGCGGTCCAGCCACTGTCGTCGCGCACCACGGCCGCAGCGAAGTACGACACGGTCCCCCCAATAGCCCTCGACACTGCGTCGACTCGTTACGCGTGCACGTTAGCCGGTCGAGTCGGCGGGCGACCCGTCAACGCCCCGAAGGGCGGGTCATTCCTGACAAAGTCGGATCAGCCGACCACTCGACGGCGGGTGGCGATGAGCTGGCGCAGACGCTCGGTGCGCTGCCGCTGCGGTCGGCTGCGCTGGCGGACCGCCCGGGCGCCCGCCAACTCGGCCAGCAACTGCAGGCGACGGCGACTGCGATCGGGATCCTGCCGGGGAGTGGTCCAGGCCATAGCCCCGAGCGTGCCGAGTCTGGGCGGCCACGTCAAGACGGCGTTCGCTACGCAGCCAACCGGGCACACGGTGCAGTCGACGGGGGCCATTTCGGGGCCTGTCCGTGCCGGTCACCACAGCGGCCAGTCACCACCTGTCGCCCAGCGGACCGCCACCACGGCGGCGGCGATGCTCCAGCCACCAGCCGTGACGATGGCGACCCCGGTGGCCACCCCTCGGTCGCCGTAGCGGACCAACACCAGGGCGCTGACCCAGGCCAACAGGCCGGCGATCACCGTCCACCACGCGTAGCTGGCCACGTCGGTGCCGAGCAGGCCGAACAGCAGCAGCCAACCGGCCGCCGCGCCGCCGCCGGCGGCGACACCACCGCCGGTGATCGGGTGCGGCTCACGGTAGGCGGGCCGGGTCGGTGGCCCGGAGGGGAAGAGACCCGACGGGGTACGCGGCACCGGGCGGACGGCACCGAAATCCGGGCCAGGTTCGGGTCGGGCAATGGTCACCGTCGCTGCCCTCCCTCACGCGTGCCGCTCGTGT
Organism: Micromonospora sp. DT53; assembly: GCF_049841535.1. NCBI lineage: Bacteria > Bacillati > Actinomycetota > Actinomycetes > Micromonosporales > Micromonosporaceae > Micromonospora > Micromonospora sp. DT53. Next base: position 24,400 of record NZ_JBNCKM010000004.1, on the reverse strand, counting down.
CCACGGTACCGGCTCTGCCAGGATGACCGGATGTCCTCGCCGACGATCAGCCGCCGCGCTCGTCCGGCGTACCCGGTCCTGCTGCTGCTCGCCCCGGTGCTGGCCGCCGGCTGCGCGACCACCAGGCCGGGGGTGCCCGACGGCGCCGCCCCGACGCCACCGGCGGTCTGGGCGACCGCCGACCAGCCGACGCCGCAGTCGCCCGCGCCGGCGGCGACCGACCCGAGCCCCCCGCCGCCGTCGTCGGCCCGGCCGTCGGCGACGGCGCCCCGCGCCGGGCTGAAGCATGTCTTCCCGGTACGCGCCGACGACGTCGACTACCACCCGACCCACGGGGCGTACCCGGCGACGGACCTCTTCGCCGACTGCGGCGAGTCGTTCGTGGCGGTGACCGACGGGACGGTGCTGGAGGTGAGCCGCGTCGACAGGTACCGCAAGCGTGGGCCACAGGGCCCGGACAACGGCGGCCTGTCGGTTTCGCTGCTCGGCGACGACGGGGTGCGCTACTACGGCTCGCACCTGAGCGTGGTGACCAGCGGCGTCGACGCCGGGGTGCGGGTCCGCGCCGGGCAGCAGCTCGGCAAGGTGGGCCGCACCGGCAACGCGAACAACGTCTGCCACGTGCACTTCGGCATCTCGCCGGCGTGCGCCGACAAGGACGGCTGGTGGATCCGGCGCGGGGTGATCTGGCCGGCGCGGTACCTGGACTCCTGGCGGCGCGGCGGCAATCGCGAACCGGCCGCCGAGGTCACCGCGTGGCAACGCAGGCACGGCTGCCCGAAGGCGCCCTGATCATGGCTCGCGCGAGAGATCCCATCGCCGACCTGCGCCGGATCGCGTTTCTCCTGGAGCGCGCCAACGAGGCCACCTACCGGGTGCGCGCGTTCCGGTCGGCGGCGAAGGCGCTGGCCGGCCTGTCGGCGACCGAGCTGACCGAACGGGCCGGCAACGGGACGCTCACCGAGCTGGCCGGGGTGGGTGACGTCACGGCTCGCTGCGTGGCGGAGTCCCTCGCCGGTGAGGAGCCGGTCTACCTCCGCCGGCTGGTGGCGACCGAGGGCAGCGACCTGGACGCCGAGGCCACGGCGCTGCGCGCCGCCCTGCGCGGCGACTGTCACACCCACTCGGACTGGTCCGACGGCGGCTCGCCCATCGAGGAGATGGCCCTGGCCGCGGTGGAGCTGGGCCACGAGTACCTGGTGCTGACCGACCACTCGCCTCGGCTGACGGTGGCCCGGGGGCTGACCGCGGAACGCCTGCGCCGGCAGCTCGACCATGTGGCGCAGGTCAACGCGGCACTGCCCGAGGGTTTCCGGATCCTCACCGGGATCGAGGTGGACATCCTCGCCGACGGCTCCCTGGACCAGGACGAGGAGCTGCTGGCGCGACTCGATGTGGTGGTCGGGTCGGTGCACAGCGGCCTGAAGGACGAACGGGCGAAGATGACCCGCCGCATGCTGAAGGCGGTCGCCAACCCCCACCTGGACATCCTGGGCCACGTCACCGGCCGGATGGTGTCGTCCCGCCCGGCCGGGGTGACCGGTCCGGGCGATCGGGGGCACCGCGCGCGTACCCGGGCGGAGAGCGACTTCGACGCGGACGCCGTCTTCGCCGCCTGCGCCGAGCACGACACCGCTGTCGAGATCAACTCTCGGCCGGAGCGGCAGGACCCTCCGAAGCGCCTGATCCGCCGTGCGCTGGAGGCTGGCTGCCGGTTCGCCATCAACACCGATGCGCATGCGCCCGGCCAACTCGACTGGCAACGCTTCGGCTGCGAACGCGCCGCCCTCTGCGGCGTCCCCGCCGACCGTGTCATCAACACCTGGTCGGCAGAGCAACTGGTGGCCTGGACGCACCACCGCCCCTGACCAGCCCACCCGCCGCCGCCTCAGCTCGGCGTCGATCACGTGCCCGATGGGTGTGGTGGTCTGTCAGCCGCGGACGGGTTCGGCAACGGGTGTGGCAGGCGCGGCGGGTGCGCTGACGCCGCCGACCGGGCTGGTCCGACGGCGACCGAACATCCCCTGCGAGACCGCGACCCCGAGCAGCACGATCAGCGCGCCGACCGGTTGGTGCCAGTTGAGGCGTTCGTCGAGCGCCACGGCACCGATCAGCACCGCGAAGATCGGGATCAGGTACGTGACGGTGGACGCCGTGCTCGCGCCGGCCAGCCGGATGTTGCGCATGTTGATCACGAACGCGAGGCCGGTGCCGAGCGCGCCGAGGGTCAGCACACTTGCCACCACCCCCGTGGACAGCTCGGTGGGCAGCGGCGGCAGGCCGGCGACGAAGGGCGTGACGATGGCCAACTGCGCGGCGGCGAGCAGCAGTTGCGCGGTGGAGAGCGACAGACCCGAGTACGAGCTGCCGGCGACGAATCGCTTCTGGTACGGGATGGCCACGCCGTAACAGGCCGCCGCACCGAAGCACATGAGCTGGCCGGTGAAGTGCGCCCCGCCGATGCCCTCCCAGACCCCGAGCACCACAAGCACCCCGACGAAGCCCAGCCCGAGCCCGACCGCCCGGCGCGGGGTGAGCCGCTCGGTGCGGAAGACCAGCACCGCCAGCGGCAGCACGATCAACGGCGTGGTGGCGTTCCAGATGCCGGCCAGCATCGACTCGACCCGCTGCTCGCCGTAGCCGAAGAGGGTGAACGGCACGGCCACGCCGAAGGCGGCGACGACTGTCAGGTGCGCCCAGACCCGGGGCTCGCGGGGCAGCCGGTCGCGCAGCACGGCGAGCACCACCAGCAGGGTCAAGGCGCCGGCGACGACCCGGTAGAGGGTGAGTTGAACCGGGTGCAGCTCGGCCACCCCGACCTTGATGAACAGGAAGCTGGAACCCCAGATCGCGGCGAGGGCGACGAAGCCGGGCAACCAGGCGCGGACCGGCGCTCTGTCAGGAGTGGTATCGGTGGTCACCCCTGACACTCTGCCGCATCCGTACGACAAAGTCGCGCGCGTTTGGCCCGTCGCCGCGTGCCCGAACCCGCAGCTCCAACACGACAAACGTCGGCGACAACGGGGTGGGGTGGTCACGTAGGGTCGCAGCGTGGGACGAATTGATGAACTCGCCAATCGCTACGTGGCCGAGTGGGCGCCGTTGAGCCCCACCGGCGCGACCTTCGTCGGCATCGCCGGCCATGACGACCAGCTCGACGATCTGTCGCCCGACGGCTACGCGGCGCGCGCGGATCTCACCCGCCGGACCCTCGCCGGGCTGGAGGTGATCGAGCCGGAGACCGAGTCGGAACGGACCGCCAAGGAAGCCATGCAGGAACGGCTCGGCCTGGACCTCGCCCGGTACGACGCCGGCGAGGTGACAAGCGAGGTCAGTGTGATCACCAGCGGGCTGCACGAGATCCGCATGGTGTTCGACCTGATGCCCATGGCGACCAGCGACGATCAGGCCAACATCGCTGCTCGGCTCAACGGTTTCAGCGCCGCACTGGAGGGCTACAAGACCACGCTGCGTGAGGCGCTCGCCGCCGGCGATGTCAGCTCGAAGGTGCAGCTGGTCGAGGTGGCCAAGCAGTGCGACATCTGGGTCGACCCGACCGGGGACAACTTCTTCCACGGGCTGGTCGAGCGGTTGGGGGCGGAGGGCACGCTCGGCGCGGAGCTGCGCCGGGGCGCGGCGGCGGCGACCGCGGCGACCGCCGAGTTCGGTCAGTTCCTGCGGACCGAGCTGGCCCCGCACGGGCGGGACAAGCAGGCCGCCGGCCGGGAGCGCTACGAGCTCGCCTCGCAGTACTTCCTCGGCGCCAAGATCGACCTGGACGAGACGTACGCCTGGGGCTTCGCGGAGCTGGCCCGCCTGGAGGCGGAGATGCGGGTCGTGGCGGGGCGAATCTCCGGCTCCGGTGCCACGGTCGACGAGGCCGTGGCCACGTTGGACGCCGACCCGGCCCGGACCATCCAGGGCAAGGAGGCATTCCGGGACTGGATGCAGGCGCTGGCCGACAAGGCGATCGCCGAGCTGCACGGCACCCACTTCGACATCCCGGAGCAGGTCCGCCGCATCGAGTGCTGCCTCGCCCCGACCAGCGACGGCGCCATCTACTACACCGGCCCGAGTGAGGACTTCTCCCGTCCGGGTCGAATGTGGTGGGCGGTGCCGCAGGGCATCAGCGACTTCTCCACCTGGCGAGAGGTGACCACGGTCTACCACGAGGGCGTGCCGGGTCACCATCTCCAGGTGGCGCAGACCGCCGTCCGGGCCGACCTGCTCAACCGCTGGCAGCGGCTGCTCTGCTGGGTCTCCGGGCACGGCGAGGGCTGGGCGCTCTACTCGGAGCGGCTGATGGACGAGCTGGGTTACCTGGAGGACCCGGGCGACAAGCTGGGCATGCTCGACGGCCAGGCGATGCGCGCCGCCCGGGTGATCGTGGACATCGGCTTGCACCTGGAGCTGGAGATCCCGAAGGACAACCCCTTCGGCTTCCGCCCGGGCGAGCGGTGGACGCCCGAGCTGGGCTGGGAGTTCATGCGGGCGCACTGCCGGGTTCCGGACGAGAACCTGCGCTTCGAGCTGAACCGCTACCTGGGTTGGCCGGGGCAGGCGCCGTCGTACAAGGTGGGTGAGCGGATCTGGCTCCAGGCCCGCGAGGACGCCAAGGCCCGCAAGGGCGCCGATTTCGACCTACGGGAGTTCCACCGGCAGGCGTTGGACCTGGGCGCGCTGGGTCTCGACCCGCTGCGCCGGGCGCTGGCCCGGCTCTGACCTGGTCACGGTTGCGCGCGCCGACGGTACGGCGAGTCCGTCGCCGCGCGCAGCCACGCCCTCGCGCGGCTGTGGCTCAGCCGAGGGTGAGCGCCAACGCCGGGCGGGCGGTAAGCGTGTCGCTTGTGACGTAGGCCAGGTCGATGGCCGGGTCGGTGAACGTGATCGGGATGGGCGAGGTGACCGGAAGGCCGTCCGGTAGCGGCAGGTCCGGAGTCAACGTGATCTTGATGCCGAGTAGTCGCCCGACGAACCGGGTCGCGTAGAAGGCCACGTCTCCCCGGACGGTCAGCTGATTCGTCGCGTACCGCTGATTGCGCCCTGCGGGGCCGTCGGCGCGCAGCAGGAAGTCGCTGGTCACCGCCTCCCGCATGCTGAACTTCAGCACCTTGAGGTCGCCCCGCACGGTGTGCAGGTCGGTGACTCCCTCGAAGCGCAGCCCGGTCATCCGCACCGACGACCCGGTGAGCTTCGACGGCGTCTGGGCCACCGTCGGCAGGGCCGGGTCGGCGGCGATGCGTGGCAGGGGCTTGCCCGGCTGCGCCGTTTCCGGCGTGTCGGGTGCCGTCGTGCCGGGCCTGCCCGGGGTCGGCGTGCTCGGCGACTGCGGCGGGCAGTCGGCGGGGCCGGGGCGGGGCGTCGCCGTGCTGGTCGGCCGGCTTGCCGGTGTGGCGGCGGGGGGAACCGAGGGCGCGGGGTCCTTCCCGCCTCCGAGGCCGAGCAGATCGCCGATTCCGTCCAGGATGTCCGTGATCACGTTGCCGTCCCGCTCCGGGCTCGGGGTGGGCGTCGGCGTGGTCGCGCCGCGGCTGGGTGACGGGGTGACGGGCCGGGGCGACGTGGGACAGCCGGTCGGAGTCGGCCGGCTGGGCGCGGCCTGCACCGCTCGGGGCTGGCCGGCCAGGCCGACGGCCGCCAAGCCGAGGACCACGAGAGCGATGGCGAAGGCGCGCGGATCGGCGGCTCGGCCCGGCGGCTCGGGCGGCACACCCTCGTCGGCCGCCCGGACCGCCGGATCGGCCGGCTCGACGCCGTCCTGGTCGACACCGTCCTGGTCGACGCCGTCCTGGTCGACACTGCTCAGGCCAAGGGCGTCCTGCTCGATCTCGGCCGGTCGTTGGGCGGGTGGTGCCTGGCGGATCGGCGTCCAGGCGAAGGCGAGCGCGCTGCCGACGATGCCGAGCAGCAGACCGACGAAGAAGCCGCCGAGGTTGAGCCCGATCAGCGAATAGATCGCGGTGACCGCCGCGACCACCGAGTAGAACAGCCGCTGTGCCGGGGTGAACCAGAGCAGCAGACCACAGGTCACCAGGATGATCGGGATCAGCAGCGAGAGCAGGCCGGTCGCGCCGCTGTGGAAGCTGAGTCCGTTGAGGGTCATCCGGGTGGAGGCGAACATCTCCAGCCCGGCCAGGGCGACGAGCAGACCGCCCCAGAACGGCCGGCTGCGCCGCCAGCGGCGGAAGAGCAGCCACGCCTGAGCCGGACCACCGGGCCGGGCGTGGGACGGATTCGCGGTTGTCACGTACTCCTCCTGGCCGAGCGGGGACGGGGACGTGAGCCCGCAGCCCGCGGTGCCGACCACCGCGGGCCACGGCTCACCTCAGAAGCACTCCTTGCCCTTGGCGTCGTCACCCACGTTGACCTTGAGCCGGAGGCCGACCAGGTTGAACGTGGCCGCCGTGGTGTAGCGGGACACCTGTTGCAGGTTGGTGATGGTGACGTGGTCGGAGTTCTGGCCGAACGAGCCGGCCTGGGCGGTCGGGTTCAGGTCGGTGGCGTCCCGACCGATCCTGATGTTGGTGAAGGTCGCGTTGCCGTTCAACGAGTCCATCGCGATCAGCAGGTCCTTGGCGCGGGCGGGTTCCTTGCCCTCGCCGGCGTTGATGGTGAGCACCACCGGCAGGCCCGGCAGGTCGGCGCGGACGGACTGGCAGAGGCTGTACAGCTCGGCGCTGCTGATCTCGGAGAGCGCGATCGGGTGGACCTGGCCGGACTTCCCGTCCTTGCCCTTCTCGCGGACGACGCCTCCGTACTGCTTGAAACCGTCGCCCTCCAGGCGGTCGGCGCCAATCTTGAACGTCTGCCCGGAGACCGTGATGTCTGACGCGATCGCGCCTGTCGACATTCCGAAAAGGATCGCGCCGGCGGCCGCCGTGGCGGGCACCATCATGGCGGCGAAACGCCACCATCGGGTACGACCCTCACTGTCAAACCGATCCTGCACGGGTTCCTCCTCGGGTCGATGCGCGCGAGTGGCCGGTCCCGAACGGGCGGCCCGCACCGGGAGCCCGTGGTCTGTTACCGGCTGGTAACCATCGCGCTTGATGGTGCACCCGTTGCGGCGCAGGTCACAACCCCCCGCTTACCTGCCGGTAACGGCCGAGCGACCAGACGGAGGCGCGACATCACGGATCGTCAACGGAGGTGCCGCCGCGATCCTCCGATATGGCCGCAAGGCGGGCATAGTTCCGCCGAGAAGGCAGCCCAGAGTGATGCTACATCGACTAATTACAATCGAGTAACAAATGTAAAGTGAGCCTCTCGCACGGGTGGCACATGGACGAGGGGTGGACCGAGTCACGGTCCACCCCTCGTCGTCCATCCGGTAGTACGCGCGTCAGCGCTGTTCCACCTCGCCCGGAGCCGGGCGCTGGGTCGGCACCGTCGGGTCCTCCGACTTCCAGTTCGTCGAAGCCGGCGGGATCTCGTCGGTCAGTAGCCCGCCGACCGGCTGCGGCCTGGGCTGCTCGACGGTCTCCACGTCACGTACCGGCTCCTGGTCCACCCGGGTCGGAGTCGGGTCGTCGACCGCGGGCTCGGCGCGGTGCCGGGCCGTCCCGCCCTCGGGGCGGGTCACCAACCACACACCGAAGACCACCGCGAGCAGGCCGAGGACACCAGCCACGATCGGGCCCCAGAAACTGATCAGGCCGATCTTGAAGCGGTTGTCCTTGACCGTCTCGACGCTGCGACTGACCGTGTCGTCGGTGTAGTTGAAGTCCGCGTCCAGCAGCACCGTCGGGGTGCCGGTGTTGGGGCGCAACTCCTTGTGCTGCTGCTCCCGCACGTTCACGTAGGAGCCGGTGACCGGGTCCACCCAGAGCGTACGGATGTTGCTGTAGACGATCTGGCCGCTGGTGGCGCCGGGGGCGAACTTGCCGACCAGGGTCTGGAGGCTGCTCTCCGGGGTGGCCAGCACCTCGTTCTCGATCCGCTGCTCGAAGCGGTACGCCTCGATGCCCTTGATCTTCTCGGTGCCGACGAACTTGGCCGGGACGGCCCGCTTCAGGTCACGGTCGAAGACCTGGTAGTCACGCTTGGCGGTGCCGAACGGAAACTTGTAGATCTGGCCGGAGTACTTCACGTTGCCGACCGGAGTCCCGTCCGCGCCGGTCTCGTTGAGCCACTGGTCCTTCCACGAGGCGGCCGCGCCGGAGATCCGATAGAGAGCGAGTTCGGTGCTGTACTGGCTGACCACCACCTCCGGGTTGTCGGCACGCGTGACCGTCTGGTAGACGTCCCAGATGACCGCGTCGCCCTTGAGATCCTTGGGCAGCCGGTCCTTCGTGTCGTCGGCCTGCGGAATGACCTCGACATTGGACCTCAGGTCGCCCTGGAGGACCTCGATGGTCGGCGAATCTCCGACACGGGTGATCTTCAGGAAACTGGCGTTCTTCGCCTCGGCGACGGACGTCGTCGGCTCAAGATCGTAGGGGAGCTTGGTCACGGCGGGGGCCACGTAAAACGGCAGCCCGGCCGCGAAGACCAGCAATAAGACGCCAAGCCCGAAGAGCGCGGCGCCCACGCGAAGCTTCACTCATCCTCCTGTAACCTGCCGCCCTACGACCTGTTGTCCGGGGCACCCGATCCTTAACATGGCGGGAGGTTACTCCCCGGTCACCTTCAAAGCGACCCCCTGGATGTCCAGATGTCCACAGCCGCCGCGCCAACAGTTTCGGAGCCTTCGCTAACCGGCCGACTCCCCGCCCTCGACGCGCTGCGAGCAATCGGCGCGGTGGCGGTCGTCGGTCACCACGTCGGGTTCCAGACCGCCGTCACCATGAACACCACCTGGGGCGGCTGGCTGGCGCGGCTGGATGTCGGCGTCGCCATCTTCTTCGTACTGTCCGGGTTTCTGCTGTTCCGGCCGTGGGCCCTCAACGCCGCGACCGGCCGGGCCCGGCCCCGCGCCAAGCGCTACCTGTGGCGGCGGGCCCTCCGCATCCTGCCCGCCTACTGGTTGGCGGTCGTGGTCTGCCTGATCGTCCTGCCGCAGAACGGGAAGGCGACCGCCGCCGACTGGATCCGCCACCTCACCTTCACCCAGATCTACCAGGCGGGGCAGTTGCGTGCCGGGCTCAGCCAGACCTGGAGTCTCGCCACCGAGGTCGTGTTCTACCTGATCCTGCCGCTGGTCGCGGTGCTCGCCGTCGGTCGGTCCTGGCGTCCTGTCCGGACCATCGTGATCGTCAGCGGGAGCGCGCTACTGACCGCGGCGTGGCTCACCATGATGGGGCTCGGCTGGCTCGACACCGCCCTGCACACCATGTGGTTCCCCTCGTACGCCACCTGGTTCGGCGCGGGCATGGCACTGGCGGCGGCGCACGTCGCCCTGCGCACCGGGACCGCGCCGGCGGTCTTCCGGGTCCTGGACGACCTCGCCTCGGCGCCTGTCACCTGCTGGGCCGCGGCCGTCGGCCTGATGGCGATCGCGACGACGCCCGTCGCCGGCCCCCGCGACCTCACCGAGCCGACGGCCGCCGAGTTCGGCGTCAAGCTGGCCCTGTACCTGGTGATCGCGGCCCTGATTCTGATCCCGGTGGCCTTCGGCGGGCCGAGCCGGGCCAAGGAGATCTTCGGCAGCTCGTCCGCTCGGTGGCTCGGCGCGGTCTCGTACGGACTGTTCCTGTGGCACCCCATGGTCATCGAACTCATCTACCTGGTCGACGACCGACCACTGTTCTCCGGCGGACTGCTCAACACCTTCGCCCTCACCATGGCCTTCGGTCTTGTGTACGCCTCGGTCAGTTACTACGGCGTCGAGCGGCCCCTGCAACTGCTCGGGTCGCAGCGCCGGCGCCGATCAACCGCGCGTGGGCAGGCATCCGGGGCCCCCGCCGCCGAGGTGGCCGCGCCGGCCACCACGCCGCCGACCGTCGCGGCCGGCACGCCGGTGCCCACGGTCGGCGGGTAGCGCCCAGCGCTGGCCCATCGGGGCATTGCCGGCCGGCACACCAGCCCCTAGTGTGACGCGGGTCGCTAAATTACTTGAGAGTAGGGTTCGCGTGGAGCGTCGCTTCGGCATGCCCGGACACGTGTTGTTCCTCAACTGGCGAGACACCCGCAACCCCGAGGGCGGCGGTTCCGAGGTGTACGTCGAGCGGATCGCCGCCGAGCTGGTGGCGCGCGGTTTCCGCGCCACCCTCTTCTGCGCCGCCCACAGCCAGGCTCCCGCCGACGAGGTCAACGAGGCGGGCGTACGGCTGGTCCGGCGCGGCGGTCGACACAGCGTCTACCTCTGGGCGGCCCTCTGTTACGTCGCGGGCGCGCTGGGCATCGGCCCGCTGGCGGCCCGTCGAGGCGGCCGGCCCGATGTCCTGGTCGACGTCTGCAACGGGTTGCCGTTCCTCGCCCCGCTGTGGGCCCGACGCCCGGTGGTCAAGCTGATCCACCACGTGCACCGCGAGCAGTGGCCGGTGGTGCTTCCACAGTGGGCGGCCCGGTTCGGATGGTGGATCGAGTCGTCGCTCGCCATACGCCTCTACCAGCGGTGCCGGTACGTCACCGTCTCCGAGGCGACCCGCCGAGAGTTGGCAGTGCTCGGCGTGCCGCCGGAGCAGGTCTCCGTGGTGCACAACGGCACCCCGGCGCTGCCCCCGACCGACGTCGAGCGGGCGACGTTCCCGCTGCTCGTGACCCTGAACCGGCTGGTGCCCCACAAGCGGGTCGAGGTGGCGCTGCGAGCCGTCGCGGCCCTCGCCGACGAGCTGCCCCAACTACGCCTGGTGGTCGCCGGCCAGGGCTGGTGGGAGTCACACCTGCGGGAACTCGCCGCGGAACTGGACATCACCGAGCGGGTGGACTTTCGAGGCTTCGTGACCGAGGAGGAGAAGGCCGCCCTGCTCGCCTCGGCCTGGGTGGCCCTGACCCCGTCGCTCAAGGAGGGCTGGGGGCTCACCATCGTGGAGGCCGGTTCGGCGGGCACCCCCACCGTCGCGTTCCGGGGAGCGGGCGGAGTCGCCGAAGCGGTCGTCGACGGGCGTACCGGCCTGCTGGCCGACGACATCGACGACTACCTGCTGAAGGTGCGCACGCTTCTGCACCGGGACGAGCTGCGGCGGGAAATGGGCGCACAGGCCCGGGAGCACGCGGCGAGCTTCACCTGGCAGGCTGCGGGTGGACGCTTCGAGGCGATCCTCAAGGGTGTGGAGTCGCCCCGCCCAGTGCAGCGGCGGGGCGAGCCGTCCTACCTGTCGCCGTAGACCGCGGGGGCGTACGGGTCCTTCTTTCCGGCCCGCTTGGCCGCATCCGAGGCGAGCTTGGCCTCGCTTGCGGCCTCCTCGTCGGTGGCGGTCGCGGCGGCCGAGATCCCGCCGAGAGCCAGGATCCCCAGCAACGCCGCCACCAGGCCAGACACGACCAGGGTCAGAGCTCTACGCATGCCAATCCTCCAATGGCGAGACGTGCGAGCGGACGTTACCACGCGGTAGCTCGCCGGTGTAGTGCCGAAACGGCGGCAGCGATGACCACCAGAAGGGCAGCTCCGAGCGCCGCGACGACCGCCAGTCGGGCCGGCCCGGACCCGCCCGGTTCCCGCACGGTCGCCGGGTTGCGGTACAGCGTCAGGGACGGTCCGTCGTGGACCGTCACCAGGCCGCCGAGCACCTGAGGGTCCACCTCGCCGGAGATCTCGTGCTGCACCAGGACCCAGCGCACCCCGGTGGTCCAGACGGGCCGCCCGTCGGCCAGCGCCCGGCGCATCTCGCGCACGCGCGGGTTCTCGCCAGCCACGACGACGTCGCCGACCCGGAGCGTGTCGTCGGTCAGGACCGTCCCCGGCAGGTAGCGGGGCGCCGGGTCCAGGACGACCCGACCGGGATTCCACGGGTACGCACGGTAGGCGCTCAACGGCAGGGCGAGGATCTCCCCCGGCTCCTCGTCGATGTGCTCGGCCACCCGCTGCCACTCCACCGGGTAGCTCACCGGACGAAGCCGACCGGCACCGCCGAACGCGAGGTCGGGCAGGACGGCCACCGGCAGGAACAGCAGCCCGACCAGGACCACCCCGGCCACCTCCCGGTCGACCCGGGCCACCAGCCGCTCGGCCCCCAACGCTGCGCACACCACAAGCAGCAGCGCGTACGGAGCCAGGAACTTCTGACCATCGCGCAGCAGCCCCGCGCCCGGCAGGTGCACCACCGCCCAGCGCAGCGCGGCGTCCCCGCCGGGAAGCACCCCGAAGGCGGCGAGCAGACAACCGATCCCGACGAGCACCACCAGCCGTGCCGCCCCGCCCGGTGGCAGCCGCCGCCGCAGCAGACCCGCACCGACACCGGCCAGGACCAGCAGCACCACTGTCGCCACCGGCACCAGCGGCGCGGCGCGACTGGCCGGGGTGGCCTGTGCGCTCCAGATGCCGCCGGTGCCGGCCAGCGCCACCAGCGGGCCGGCCCAGTTCTCCGAACGCGCCGCGAACGCCGCCACCCCCGCCGGGTCCGAGGCACCCCCGGCACCGGTGACCAGGGCGGCGACCACCCAGGGGGCGTTGAGCACCCCGACAGCTGCCAACGCCTGCCGAGGCCGGTGCGGATGCATCCGCTGCGACACCAACAGTGATCGGGGCGCGCGCATCCGGCCCGACGTCAGCACCAGCACCGTGCCCAGCGCGATCAACCCGCCGGTCGGCGTGATCGCGGCGGGAGCGGCGGCGAGCACCACCCGGGCCAACGCGCCGGCCCGCCCCGCCCGCAGGTCCAGCGCCGCCCGCACCAGCCAGGGCAGCGCGGCGTACGCGAGGAGCAGACCCCACTGCCCGATCAGCAGCCGCTCGGCGAGGTACGGCGTCCACGCGTACGCCACCGCGGCGAACAGTCGGACCGCCCGTCGGTCGGTCGGCACCAACCGGCCGGCGCCGACCGCGGCGAGGAAGACCGCCCCGACCAGCGCCAGTCGCTGCACCAACCAGCCCGGCACGACCTGGGTGACCAGCGAGACCACCGCGTCCATCGGCACCGCCCGGGGCAGGCTCTGCGCCGGGGCGACGAGATCCCAGGTCAACGGCTGCCGGGGTACGAACACCATGTCGTACAGCAACGCGTAGCCGGGTGCCGCCAACGGGGCCAGCACCAGCACCGTGACCGCCGCGGCAACGGCGTACAGCGGGAGCGTGTCCCGCGCCCGCCGAACCGGCGCCGCCTCGACGCCGTCGGCCGGCTCAGCCATTCACGACGCCGGCACCGCCCGGCCGACGGTGATCAGTTCGGTGCACACCCCGACCCCTGGCGTCCGTACGGTGACCTCGACGGCGTCCCCCGCGCCCTCCAGCAGGAAGAACAGGTCGTTCAGCCCGCGTCGCAGGGTGATCTCGCGCGTGGCGTCCCCGAGCCGGAACAGGGCTGTCGAGTCACCCGAGCTGAGGTACCCGAAGTGCACGACGTACGGCCACTCCACCAGGTACCCGTCCAACGGGATCCGGGTGGGGCGACCCCCCTCGGCCAGGTGCCCGCAGCCGTTCACCGGGCCGGGCACGATCTTCCGGCCCTGGACCACGACCGGGCGGATCCGGCCGAGCTCGTCGAACGTCGACGGCCGCGCGGCCTCCGTCACGAAGGTGGGCCGGCGCTCGGCCGGGCGGAAGAAGTGCGACTGGAGATTGTCCGGCCAGAAGTAACCGGCGACGACCCGGTCCGGGACTGCGGTGTCGAAGAAGACGGTGCCCGGCGGCGCGGCGGCCAGCTCGGCCTGCGTCGTCGCGAGATAGTCCCGCCCGTACTTCGTACTCCAGTTGTCCCCGAAACGGGCCGTGCTCCACAGGGTGCCCACGCCGATGGTCGCCAGGACGACGATCATCGAGACCAGGCCGACCGCGAAGGCGCCCGGCTCCCGCAGGACCGTCGGCACCGGCCACGTCGACACCTCGTCCTCGTCGGTGTCCTTGATCCCCAGCAGGGCCGCACCGACACAGATCGCGGCGACCAGCACCACGTCGGCGACGTACCGGGGGACGATGCCGATCAGTGAGCCGAGCGGGCCGCCGAGTCGGGTGACCGCGAAGAGCGTGGCGACCAGCCCGAGGTAGGAGGTGAGCAGCAGCCAGGCCCGTCCGGCCGATGGCCGCCGTCGAACGGTGACCACGACCAGCGTCGCCAGCACCGCCCAGGACAACCACTTGGCGATGTCGTACGGGTCGACGAGCGGGGGACCGTCACCGGCGTAACTCCAGCGCCAGGGGCCTCCGAGCAGACCCGGCACCATGGTCTTGCCGATCAGGTCACTGAGGAAGTTGAGGACCGGACCGACCGAGGTCGGGTCCCGCAGTTCACCCGAGGGCCGGGTCAGGTAGAGCGCCAGGTACGCCCCCGACAGCGCACTGAGCATCAGCCAGGCCGGCCAGTGCCGGCGGAGCGCCGTCCCGAGGCTGCGCCACACGCCACCTGACGTGAAGAGGAAGACGGTCAGCAGGAACAGCAGCGGCACGATCAGCAGGGACTTGGTGTCGAAGAACAGGCCGAACACCAGCCAGAGCGCGACCGCCACGAGGTGCCGCAGACGGCCGGTCCGCACGTACCGGACCTGGGCTGTCACCGCCATGACCAGGGCCAACTGCATCGGCAGCACGAGCAACCCGACCAGCCACAGCGAGGAGACCTCGAGCGTCAGCGGGCTGAACACGAACAGGCACAGCGGGATGAGCAGGCCCCAGCCGGGCCGGAGCAGATCGCGCAGCAGCCGGTAGACGGCGATCCCGGTCACCGCCTGGCCCACAGCCAGCAGCAACACCCACGGCCAGGTGGCGAAGCCCGCCGCCCGCACCATCGCCCACGCCACCAGCAGGCCGCCGGGCATGAGGTGGTTGTTGAACGTACGCAGCAGATAGTCCGCGTCAAGCCCGGTGTCGAGAACCTGGGCGGCGATGACGAACTCGTCCTGCGAGAACCAGCCACGGGCAGCGAGGCCGGCGCGCCACGCGACGGACACGGCGATGAGGGCGATCGCCACGGCGCGAACCGGGTCGGCGCGCAGCCATCGGCCGATCGGACCCGGCCCGTCGCCATCGGACGCGACGCGTTCCGGATGCGTCTCGGCCTCAGCTTCTGGCATTGACATGGTCGGCAGCCTGCCACACGCTTACACGCCGTGGGGACGGCCGTTCTCCCGATAACGCCACCGCAGCGCCCCTGGTCGCCCGTCCGTGCCCGGTCCGGATAACGTCGCGCGACAGTCGTCGGCTGAAGGTGCGCGTCCGGCCGGTGCAGACAGGAGCCGAAATGCGTGCAGAGGTGGCCAGTGGCGCCGCTCCGGGGTCCAGCCGGAGCCGGCACACCGCCCGACGGTTTCGGCACCTGGTCATCTGCATCGCTCTCACCGCCCTCGCGTTCCAGCAGGCCCCCGGCCAGGTCGTGCCGGACACCAAGGTCGACCTGAACGTCAACCCGGCCGGGTGGCTGCTCCGCTCGCTGCACCTGTGGGACCCCACCGGCACGTTCGGCCAACTACAGAACCAGGCGTACGGCTACCTCTGGCCGATGGGCCCGTTCTTCCTGCTCGGATCGGAGGCCGGCCTCGCGCCGTGGGTGGTGCAGCGGCTGTGGTGGGCACTGCTCTTCTGCGTCGCCTACCTGGGCGCCGTACGCCTGGCGGGCCGGCTCGGCATCGGGACGCCCGCCGGGCGCATGATCGCCGGCGTCGCCTTCGCGCTGTCGCCACGCATCCTCACCCAGCTCGGCTGGTCCTCGGTGGAGGCCTGGCCCAGCGCCGTAGCCCCCTGGGTGCTCATTCCGCTTGTCGGGCTCGCCGCCGGCACGCGACTGCGGCGTGCCGTCGCCGCGTCGGCCCTCGCCGTCGCCTGCGCCGGTGGGGTCAACGCCACAGCCGTCTTCGCGGTGGTGCCACTCGCCCTGCTCTGGCTCGCCACCCTCCAGCCGGTACGCCGCCGGGTCACCGCCATCGCCGCCTGGTGTGGCGCGGTGGCCCTGGCCACCGCTTGGTGGTTGGTTCCGCTGCTGGTCCTCGGCCGGTACAGCCCGCCCTTCCTGGACTACATCGAGACCGCCCGAAACACCACGAGCGTCACCGACGCGGTGACCACGCTCCGCGGCGCCTCCTACTGGGTCGCCTACCTTGCCTCCCCGTTCGGGCCGACCATCCCGTCCGGGGCGCGACTCGCCAACGACGCGGTTCTGGTCGCCGCCACCCTGGCGGTCGCCGCCCTCGGTGTCCTCGGGCTGTCCCGACGCGGGATGCCGCACCGCCGGTTCCTCATCACCGGTCTGGTGCTCGGCGTCGCGCTCGTCGGCCTCGGGCACGTCGGCGACCTGCCGAACATCCTCGCCGGGCCACAGCGGGAGTTCCTCGACGGCGTCGGCGCACCCCTGCGCAACGTGCACAAGTTCGACGTCCTGCTCCGCCTACCCCTGTGCCTGGGCATGGCGCACCTGATCGGTCTGGCGGTCCGCGCGGCGCGCACCGCGCCCGCGCGGCACCGTCCCCGAACCGTCGCACGCGCCTGGCTGACCGCTGGCGCCGCCATCGTCGCCGTCACGGCGGTCGCCTCGCCCGCGCTCGCGGGCGGCCTCGCCACACCGGGCAGCGTGAAGGAGGTACCCGGCTACTGGCACGAGGCCGCCGACTGGCTCGATGCGAACACGGGGCGTGGGCGGGTGCTCGTCGTACCCGGGGCCCGCTTTCCGTCGTACGACTGGGGCAGCACCACCGACGAGATCACCCAGCCGTTGCTGAACAGCCGGTGGGCGGTGCGCAACGCCATCCCCTTCACCCCACCGACCACGATCCGACTGCTGGACGTGATCGAGTCGGCGCTCGCCACCGGCGCCGGGTCGACCGGCCTGGCGGACCTGCTGGCCCGATCCGGGATCAGCCACGTCCTGTTCCGCGCCGACCTCGACCACGGCCGCTCCGACACGGCCCGCCCAGCGGTGGTCCGCCAGGCGCTGGAGCGCTCACCCGGACTGACCCGCGTCACGTCCTTCGGCCCCCTGCGCGGCGGGCCGTCGTCCCCCGACGAGTTCCGCGACCATGGGCTCGACGTGCCCGTCCGGGCGCTGGAGGTCTACCGGGTCGACCGGCCCGTCGAGCCGGTGGTCGCCTACGACCGGGCCGACGTGACCACAGTGGTGGGCGGCCCCGAATCCCTCCTCGACCTCGCCGCGGCAGGGCAACTCGGCTCGGCGCCCACCATCCTGGCCGGCGACGCACCGACCGCCGACGTCGCCGGGCCGGTGGCGATGACCGATGGGCTCCGCAGGCGCGACGTGTCGTTCGGCGGGCTGCGCGACAACACTTCCCAGACGCTGACCGCCGACGACACCTTCGAGGTCACGGCACCCGCACACGACTACCTGCCGGAGTGGGCCGCACAGCATTCCACTGTCGCTCGTTTCGAGGGCATCGACTCGATCCGCACCTCCACCGCCCGCTCGCAGGTGGACTCCCCTGGCGGTGCCCGCCCCGAGCACCAGCCGTACGCGGCGATGGACGGCAACCCGGCAACCTCCTGGCAGTCCGCGCCGTACTCGCCCAGCGACAGGCAATGGGTCGAGGTGGGCCTCGCCACCCCGACGACTGTCACACGCGTCGAGGTGTGGTTCGACCTGAAGGCCGACGCCCTGCCCACGACGGTGACCGTCAGCGCCGGTTACGAGAGCAGCACCATCGAACAGTTCGCCGACCACATGGTGTTCGAGTTGCCCGGCGTGCACGCCACCCGCGAGGTCCGGGTCTCGGTCGACGGCGCGTACGACCTCCGCCCGTTCGGGAACGGCTCGGTCGGCATCGCCGAGATCAAGATTCCGGGCATCCAGACCAGCCGCACGCTGGTCCTTCCCGCCGCACCGGTCACCGACCGGCCGGCGACCGTCGTCGTGTCGGCGGCACCCACCACGCCTGCCTGCTTCTCCGTCGACGGGAAGCCCCGCTGCTCCACCGACGCCATCCGTGGCTCCGAGGACGCGTCCACCATCGACCGGACCCTGACCCTGCCGGCATCCGGCGCGTACGACGCGAAGCTGTGGGCGCGGCCGACGGCCGGCCCCGACCTGGACAACGCCCTCGACAAGCTGGTGACCGACGCGCAGCCGCTGCGCCTCGCGGCGCAGATCAGCGCCTCCTCGACGGCCGTGCCCGACCCGACCGGCCGGGCCGGCGCGGCGCTCGACGGGAACCCGGCCACCGGTTGGTCACCGGCGATCGACGACGAGGCGCCGATCCTGCGACTCAAGTGGCTCGAGCCGCAGACCATCACCGGGCTCCGCTTCTCGGTCGACGAAAAGATCGCCGCGACCCGCCTTGGCAGTGTGCGGGTGGTCGGCGACGACGGCTTCCGCAGCAGCCTGCTCGGCGACGACGGGCTGCTCCGCCTGGACCCGCCGATGCGCACCGACGAGATCACCATCCAGTTCCTCGACAAGCCGTCCGCCACCAGCACCGATCCCTACAA
Organism: Micromonospora sp. DT53; assembly: GCF_049841535.1. Taxonomy (NCBI): domain Bacteria; kingdom Bacillati; phylum Actinomycetota; class Actinomycetes; order Micromonosporales; family Micromonosporaceae; genus Micromonospora; species Micromonospora sp. DT53. Next base: position 6,000 of record NZ_JBNCKM010000004.1, on the reverse strand, counting down.
GCTGCGGTTGCCGGAGAAGCTGCCCATCGCGGTCGGTGAGGTGACAGTGCTACCCGGAGCGCCCACCGTCGGGCCGAGCCTCGACACACCCGTGTCGCTGGCCTGCGGATCGGGTCCCACGCTGCAGGTCGGCGCGGCCCGGGTGACCACCTCGCTGCGTGGCACGCTCCGCGACCTGCTGGAATTGCGCGAGATGCCGGTGACGCCGTGCGGCCGGGACACGCCCCGGCAGCTTGACCTGGGCCGCGGGGAGCACCGCATCGTCGCCACAGCGAGCCAGTTGGCCTCGCCCACCAGGGTCGCCCTGGTGCCACGGACGCCCACGCCGACCTCGGCGGCCGCCAGCGCCACCGAGGTCGAATCCTGGGCGGCCACCGAACGACGGGTACGGGTGGCCAGTCACCCCGTCGACCGGGTGCTCGCCGTGCGGGAGAACACCAACACCGGCTGGCAGGCGACCCTCGGCGGGCGAACGCTGAAGCCGCTTGTGGTGGACGGGTGGCAGCAGGGCTGGATCCTTCCCGCCGGCGCCTCCGGAGAGGTCCTGTTGCGTTTCGCCCCGGACACCCCGTACCGGGCGGGGCTCCTCCTCGGCGGCATCCTGCTCGCGGTGGTGGTCCTGCTCGCGGTGGTGCCGGCCCGACAGCCCACCGGGCGAACCTCGGCGACCGCCGTACCGGGCGGCCGACGCCGGGTCACCCGCTCGCTGCCGCTGCTCGCCGTCGGGGCCGCCGCGCTCGTGTTGTCGAGCGGCCTCATCGGTGGGCTGCTGGTCGCGGCGGGGTTCATGCTGGCGGTGCCCGGCCCCCGCCGCCTGCCCTGGCCGGCGGACCCGCGTCGGGCCAGGACGATCAGCCGGGCCGTCGAGACGTGGCTCCCGGGCGCGCTCGTCCTGCTCGCCGGGTGGCTCTACCTCGACTCGACGCGACGGAACACCGACGTGCTCGTGCAACTCACGATCGTCGTCGCCCTGGGTGCCCTCTGGCTCTCCACCGCCGCCCGACGACGGCCGGTACGCCGGCCCACGCCAACCGCCGGGACCCCAGCCGTCGCGACGGCCGCGCCGGTCGCGGAGGGACCGAAGCCGGACCCGGCCGAGCACGACCCGGCCGAGCACGACGCGCCCGAGCCCGACGCGGCCGAGCCCGACGCGGCCGAGCACAACGCGGCCGAGCCGGCGAGGCCCGGCCAGTCGGCCGGGCCAGCCGACGGGCAGCTTCCGACCTTCTCCGAGATCACGTGAGCCGCCGACGAACCGTCCGTCGGGAGGGGACGGCCCAGACCGAGCTGACACGCGGATGGAGTACGGGCCTCGGTGCCGCCGGGGTCAGCGTCACGCTGGCCGGGGTTCTCGTCAACGGCCTGGCCTACCTGGTGCCGGTGCTGGCCGCCAGGCGGCTCGATCCGGCCGACCTCAGCGCGCTCGCCGCGGCCCTCGGTCTGGTGGCCATCGTCGGTGTGCCCGGCCTCGGCCTGCAACTGGCAGTCGCCGTGCACAGTGCCCGGCACGGACCCTCCGACACGCGGCGGCTCACCGCTGTCACCGCCGCCGTGTGCGCCGGAACCCTCGTCGCGGCGACACCGCTGCTGGTGGCCGCCCTGGATCTGCCGGTGGAGATGCCCGCGCTGCTGGCGGTCACCACCGCGGCGGTCGTGCTCTCCTCCCGTTCCCTCGGGGAGTTGCAGGGTGGCCAACGTTTCGTACGACTGGCCATCGGGATGGCCCTGCTCGCCGCCGGCCGCTACGGAGGAGTGATCGTCGGGCTGTTGCTCGGCGCGGGACCCACCGGCGCGCTGGCGGTCGGCGCGTTGACCGCCGCCCTCGCCCCGGCGGTGCTGGCCCGACTCGCCCGCGAGCCCGGACGACCGTCCACCGCACCACGGCTCAGCGTCGCTCAGGTCGTTGCCGGCTGCGGTGCGACAGTGGCGATGCTCGTCGTCTCCTACGCCGATCTGCTGCTGGCACGGCAACTGTTGTCCCCGTCGGATTCCGGGGCGTACTCGGTCGGCACGGTCCTGAGCAAGGGCGCGCTCTGGGCGCCGCAGGTCGCCGCCGTCCTCGCTCTGCCGCGTCTCGCCCGCGGCGACCGGCGCAGCCGAACTGTTGCGCTCGCGGTGACGGGCGGGTGTGGCGTGGTGCTGGTCCTCGCCTCGACGCTCGCCGGAGGGCTCGCCTTCCGCCTCGCCGGCGGGCCCGACTACGACCACCTCGGCCGGTACGCGCCCCTCTTCGCGGCGGTCGGTGCGCTCTACGCGGTGACGTTCGTGCTGCTCAACGACCGCCTCGCGGCCGGTGCACGCTGGGCGGCGGCACCGCTGTGGGTGGGCGTGGCCGGCCTGGTCACCGTCACCGCGACCCTACGGCCCCGCACCGTGCCCGGTCTTCTGGTCGCGGCCCTGGGCACGGCCATCGTCACCACCGCGATGCTGGCCGTGGCGGCCGGTCGACCCCCTCGGGCCCGGCGGTCGAGCCCAGCTAGCCCTCGGCGAGCCAGTCCGCCAGGAGCCGATGGTCGATTGCGTCCACCCGCCCGAGCGGACGACCCGAGGCCGCCCGGTCCCGCAGCTCCGCCCGGGTGAACCAGCGCGCCTCCAGCAACTCCTCGCCGTCGACGCGTACCTCGTCGGACGTGGCGGTGGCCCGGTAGCCCACCATCAGGCCGGCGGGGAACGGCCACGCCTGCGACCCCTGGTAGGTCACGTCGGTGACGGTCACGCCGGCCTCCTCGGCCATCTCCCGACGGACCGCGTCCTCCAGGCTCTCGCCGACCTCGACGAAGCCGGCCAGCGTCGAGTACGCGTCCTCGGCCGCGCCCGCGTGCCGGGCCAGCAGACAGCGCCCCGACCGGCCGGGTGCCTCGACCAACACGATGATCGCCGGCTCGATCCGGGGGAACAGCAGGCGCCCGCACTCCGCGCCGGTGCAGGTCCGCAGGTGCCCGCCGCCGCCGGCGGTGGCCGGCGCGCCGCACGTCCCGCAGAATCGCTGCTGCCGGTGCCAGTGCAGCAAACCCCTGGCGTACGCCTGGACGGCCGCGTCGCCGGGTTCGAGCCGCCCGACCAGTGCCCGCACGTCGACGGACCGCACCGCGCCGGCCATCTCGACGGCGGCCCGCTCGGGGAGTGCGGAGAGGTCCGCCGCGAACACGGCGATCTGGGCATCGAGCCCCAGGAAGACTGTCTCGCCGGCGGCGGATCGGACCAGCGCCGCGCGCTCGGCGCTGAGCCGTACCGGTCCGTGGCCGTCGACGAGACAGCGGTCCCGCCACATCGGCAGCAGGACGGTGGTCGAGTCGGTGAGCAGCGCGCTCAACCGCGCCGGATCGGTGCGCAACGGACCTGCCCGGTCCAGCCAACCGCCCCCGTACGCCAACACTCGCTCCGCAGTGCCCACCGGGCCACCGTGCCACGTCGGTGGTCCGCCGTCGGCACCGCCCCCGGGACCGGCGCGACACGCCGAACGACACGCGGTAGCAGCGCCTGGTGGGCGCAGCCACGACGACGGCCGGGCATTGGTTACCGTAGGTGCCTCCGGGAGGGAGGACCTCCCGCGGCACCCTGGCGATCGAGGTTGCAGTGACGCTGTACGGCGAAAACAGTCCACCCGCCGACGACCGGCCCACCGTGCAGGTCACCGCGGTCACCTGGCCGGACGATGGACCTGCGCCGGTCACGACGGTCGCCCCTGGCGAGCCGGACGGCGGCCCGCGCCGCTCGCGTCGGGTGCGGGTGCTGCTCGCCGCAGGCATCACCGGTGGCGTCCTGGCCGCTGTGGCGGGCGCCGGCGCCTGGGCGTACGCCGGTGACGTTCCCCGTGGCACAAGCGTGCTCGGCACCGAGCTGGGCGGCCGGAGCCGTGCGGACGCCGACCGGGAGTTGCGGGCGGAGCTGGACCGGCGGGCGGCGACACTCGCGACACCGCTGAAGGTCACCGTCGACGGGCGTACCGCCGAGATCAACCCGGCCGATGTGGGGCTGTCCGTCGACGTGCCGGCGACCGTCGCGGCAGCCGCTGAGGCCGAGGCGCACCCGGTCAGCCGGTTGGTCGGCTCCCGCACTGTCCAGCCCGTGGTGACGGTCGACGTGGGCCGGTTGGACGACACGCTCCGTAAGGTGCTCGGCGACCAGGCCCAGGGCATGACGATGCCGGCGATCACCTATCAGGGCACCACGCCGAAGGTCGTCCAGCCCAGGCCCGGGCTGGCTCTGCACCCGGAGCGCTCCGCCGAGGTGGTCCGCGCCGGCTGGTTGGCCGGCGCCCCGGTCACCGTGCCCCTGGTGGAGAGCCACCCGGCGACCACCCCGGAGGAGTTGGACCGGCTGGTCAGCGAGCTGGCGAAGCCGGCGGTCGCCGCACCTGTCACCCTGCGGACCAGCAAGGGCCAGGTGACGATCCCGCCCGCCGCCATCGCGAAGAGTCTCCGGTTCGGCGCCGACAAGACCGGCAAGCTCACCCCGTCGGTGGACGTCAAGCGGCTGCGGGCTGCGCTCGGCGACAAGCTGGCCGCCATCGAGGTGCCGCCGAAGGACGCCACGATGACAATTACCGGTGGCCGGCCCACAGCCAAGGAGGGGCGATCCGGGCAGCAGTTGGACACGGCAGCCCTCGGACGGGACCTGCTGGCCGTCCTACCGAAGGCGGACGGCCGCGAGGTGACCGGCGAGTTGAAGCCGACGCCGCCACAGCTGACCGGGGAGAAGCTCGCCGGCCTGGGCATCAAGGAACGGGTGTCCACCTTCACCACCCGGTTCACCGGCGGCATGGCCTCGTCGCGCAGCCAGAACATCGCGACCATCGCGAGGAAGGTCGACGGCACGGTCGTGCTGCCCGGCAAGACGTTCTCGCTGAACGGTCACACCGGCGAACGTGGCTACGCCCAGGGCTACCGGGACGCGCCGGTGATCCTCGACGGCAAGCTGGTGCCGGGCGTCGGCGGCGGCACTTCGCAGTTCACCACCACGCTGTTCAACGCGACCTACTACGCCGGCTTGGAGGACGTCGAGCACAAGCCGCACTCGTACTGGTTCAACAGGTACCCGGCGGTCATCGAGTCGACCATCTTCTGGCCGAGTCTGGACTTCAAGTTCCGCAACAACACCGAGTACGGCGTGCTCATCGACACGTCGTACACGTCCAGCTCGATCACCGTGTCGATCTGGAGCACGAAAATCTACGACAGCGTGAAGACGGAGTACGGGCCACGCCGCAACATCACGACGCCGAAGCAGATCCACCTGGCGCCCGGCCCCTCGTGCATCGAGACCAACGGCATCAACGGCTTCACCCAGGACGCCTTCCGGGTCATGAAGAAGGGCGGCGTGGTGGTCAAGCGGGAGAAGTTCACCTGGCGCTACGACGCGGAGCCCCGCTACGTCTGCGGTCCGTAGCGTTCCTGAGCCTGCTCCGAGGTCAACTCATCGGCGTTGCGGCCGTGTTCGTTGCGCTTGCCGCCCTGCGGTGGCATCGGGACCGTACGAGTCTCCTGCACCCGGATCTCGGCGCGGAACCGGTGCGCCGCGGGGTGCCACATCTCCTCGAACGGGCCCATGACCTCGCCACCGATACCACGACGACGGACCCGGGACGCGAGCCACCAGAGGATGCCCAGGACCGCCGCCACGCAGCCCGCGAACACCACAAATATCAGGACCTCATCCACAGGCGGAGCCTAGTCCTGGGCGCCAGACCCGGTCCTGAACCGCCGCGATCTTGCACTTTCGGTCGTTGCAACGCGAACTCTGAGCTGGTTTGTCGCCGCAGAAAGTGCAAAATCGCGGAGTGAGAGGGGTGCGGGTGCGGGGCCTGGACCGCTGACCTGCTGCCCGACGCGTGACCTTGCTGCTTCGGCGCGGCGAATCCCCGTGCACGGCCTCACCGGTCATCGGGTGACCCCGAGGCATCAGGAACCCGAGCCGATCGACAATCCGGTAAACGCAGAATAGGCCACCCCCGAAGGGGTGGCCTATTCTGAAAGATTGTCCGGCGGCGTCCTACTCTCC
>NZ_JBNCKM010000003.1:0-624081 GCF_049841535.1 Micromonospora sp. DT53 | reverse complement strand
GTCTGTCGTCACAAACGGATCTTCAACACCCTTCGTCTATGCCAACAGCCCGGGGTCGTTAGGACTTACTCGTCTAGAGGCGCTACTCGACGGTGCGATGCAGGAAGAGCTGTGGCGGAAGTCCGTCACCCTGGCCGACTCGCAGCGCACAGCAAATGGCAGATTCAACCGAGTCTGGAAGTTCTTCCACCCCAAGCCCGCGCAGCCTCGGACCCCACTCGTGCAGCCCGCTGCTGTTGCGCTTCGCGACTGGATCGGCGCCGGCGCCGGCGCCGCGATCTTCACCCTCGCCGTGGTGCAGTCAGCCATACTGATAGCGGCTCACGGCACGCTCGACCCATTCCTCGGCCTACTTGCGTGCATGGTTGGACTGGCCGCGGCCTGCCTTGGCGGTGCCGACCGGTACTACCGTAGGAGACGACTGCGCGCGAAGGAAGCACAGATCCGGCCACCACAGCAACGGCGACCAGAAGCGCCATCGCAGGGCTTCGCCCGCAAGGTGGACCGGCTCTTCGATCGCTACTTCGGCCGATACGTGCCGGAAGGCACCGACCGGGCCTATTGGCGTGCCCAGACAACGGGTATCCAGCGGCACCTCCGCGACGAGGTGGTCGGGCTTTACCGGGAACAGCGCATCGACGCAGACCGAGTCGCCTGGCTCGTACGGCACCTGGTGGGCGATGTGCGAGGGCAATGGGAACGGGACACGCTCACGGCGTATCGCCAACAGTTGCGCATCCCCGCCGGGACGATGGCTCTCCATGTTTGTGGAATTGCACTGCTCGCTGCTGGGACCCTCTGGGTTGTTCCGGCCGTCATGGCCAGCGCCCCCGTTGCCGGCACAGGCTGGCTACTGCTAGCGGTGGCGTCCGTGGTGCCAGCTGTCCGCTCGTCGCTCCGGATCATCGCCGAACAACGCAGGGTCAGGGACGACCAGGCGGAACGAGTCAACAAAGACGCCGCCCGCTGGGAGGCATACCGCCGGTGGTGTCACAAGCTGTCCGACAAACCATCGGACACCGAGATGGCCGCCTGGTTGGAGAGCGACCGGAAAGTCCTGGTCGACCAAGCCATACAGCAGTACCGACTCCATCCCAGCCACGTAATCGCGCACGCCTTCATCGAGGCACCGGCTGCCTCCTGCAAGAAAGCGCGGTACCCCCAGGGGCCGTGGCGGTACTCCCGGTATCGAATGCTGCTGTTCCTGCTCACCGACGACGGCGTCCGGCAGGTGAACATCGACCTCGACTTTGAAACCGCTACAAGCGGCACCACGCAACGGCTCAACTACCGCTTCGACGCCGTCGCCGCGGTCCGGATCGACGGCATTGCTACACAACAGCAGACCTTCGAGCTGACGCTTTTCAACGGTGAACCGATCTCCATCCGAGTGAGCGAACCCGACAACGAGACGCTTCAGCACGACGAGAATGCCACCAAGATTGCGGAACTGTCGCTCGACGCCGCCGGACTCAGTCACACCCTGCACGTCCTCGAAGGCGTCGCCGCCGAAGGCAAGGAATGGGTGAAGCACCGCCGCCACCGAGCGGACCAGAGACTCGCCGACCTCGCAGCCACCATCCGCGGGCTACTTGACTGAGCCATGTCGACTCACGCACCTGCAGGGCATCGGCAATGAGGCACTCGTTCCCAGGCTGCATCTTGGTGGTGGTGGAGGAGCCCATTGCGTGTCCGTTAGCCGTGCGGACATTCCAGCCGTGAGGATGGAGCGGAAATCCCGGGTGTCGGCCCTGCGTCAGGCGGACGGTCGTTGGTCGACGATGCGGCGCATCTTGCCCATCGACCGTTCCACCGTGTCCGGGGCGAGGACGTCGACCGCCACGCTCACGCCGATGGTGTTTTTGACGAGCTGCACCAGCGTGTCGCCGGCCCGTTCGGCGGCGTCCGCCTCGACGTCGGCCCGCCGTTCCACACGCACCGTGAGGGTGTCCAGCCGGCCGTGCCGATCGAGGACGCACTGGAAGTGCGGCGAGAGCTGCGGGGTGCGCAGGATCAGCTCCTCGATCTGGGTGGGGAAGATGTTCACCCCGCGCAGGATCATCATGTCGTCGGTCCGGCCGGTGATCTTCTCGATCCGGCGCATCGGCCGGGCGGTGCCGGGCAGCAGCCGGGTCAGGTCGCGGGTGTGGTGGCGCACGACCGGCATCGCCTCCTTGGTCAGGGAGGTCAACACCAGCTCACCCCGCTCACCGTCGGGCAGCACGGCACCGGTGACCGGGTCGATGATCTCCGGGTAGAAGTGGTCCTCCCAGAGGTGCAGCCCGTCCTTGGTCTCCACGCACTCGGTCGCCACGCCGGGGCCCATCACCTCGGAGAGCCCGTAGATGTCGACGGCGTGGATGTCCAGTTGCTGCTCGATCTCCCGGCGCATGTCCTCGGTCCACGGCTCGGCCCCGAAGATGCCCACCCGCAGTGAGGTGGCGCGCGGGTCGATGCCCTGGCGGCGCATCTCGTCGACGATGGCCAGCAGGTAGCTGGGCGTGACCATGATGACCTCGGGCTCGAAGTCGCGGATCAGCATGACCTGACGCTCGGTCATGCCACCGGAGACCGGGATGACCGTGCAGCCCAGCTCCTCGGCCCCGTAGTGCGCGCCCAGGCCGCCGGTGAAGAGGCCGTAGCCGTACGCGACGTGCACCCGGTCGCCGGGACGGCCGCCGGAGGCGCGGATCGAGCGGGCCATCAGGCGCGCCCAGGTGCGCAGGTCGTCGCGGGTGTAGCCGACCACGGTCGGCCGGCCGGTGGTGCCGGAGGAGGCGTGCAGACGGGCGACCCGCTCGCGGGGTACGGCGAACATGCCGAACGGGTAGTTCTCCCGCAGCTCGGCCTTGCCGGTGAACGGGAAGCGCGCCAGGTCGTCGAGATCCCGGCAGTCGTCGGGGTGCACCCCGGCCGCGTCGAACGCCCGCCGGTAGTGCGGCACGTTGTCGTACGCGTGCCGCAACGACCAGCGCAGTCGGTCACGTTGCAGGGCGCGAAGCTCGTCGATGCTGGCGCGCTCGATCGGCTCCAGTTCCTCCGGACGAGGGGTGCGGTCCTGCATCGGCTGTCTCCTTGGCGCGGCGGTCCCGGTGGGCTGCGGGTACCGTACGCCCGCCGTCACCCCGGGCCGGCCGGACGGTCAGCGGGTGGCCGGGAGCCGGTGCAGGGCGTCGACCAGCGGCGCCAGCTCGGGGGTGGCCTGCGCCTCGGCGAGCGCGTCGGTGAGCACCCGGTCGTGGGTCGGTCGGGTCTGGGCGAGCAGCTCGGAGCCGGCCGGGGTCAGCTCGGTGTAGATGCCGCGTCGGTCGTCGGCGCAGAGGATGCGGGTGAGCAGCCCTCGCTGCTCCAGGCGGGTGACCAGCCGGGTGGTGGCGCTGCCGGAGAGCGCGGCGGCGCGGGCGAGCTGGCTCATCCGCATGTGCCAGCCGTCCTGCCGGGAGAGCGCGTCGAGCACCGTGTATTCGACGACGGAGAGGTCGTGGCCGGCCTGCAGGGCCCGCTCCAGGGAGGTCTCGATCAGCCCGTGCAGGGCGGCGAGGGTGCGCCAGCCCTGCGCGCGGATCTCGACCGCGTCGTCGGCGATGCCCATGCCGGCCTCCTCGGTGTGATCTGAACGGACCCCAGGCTACCACGCTTGCGCCGATATAAAGCGCGTGCAAGTATTTCGTTGTCGGCGCGCGTAGTTGCACGCGCTGCATATCTGCCTCCTCCCGATGGGAAGACCATGTCCGTACGCCAAAAGACCCTGCCGCCCGGCCTGATCGCGCTGGCCATCGGCGCCTTCGGCATCGGGCTCACCGAGTTCGTGATCATGGGGTTGTTGCCCGAGGTGGCCGCCGACTTCGCTGTCACCGAACCGGTGGCCGGCTGGTTGATCTCCGGCTACGCGCTCAGCGTGGCCGTCGGCGGGGTCGCCCTCACCGCAGCGGTCACCCGACTGCCGCGCAAACCGGTGCTGCTCGGCCTGATGGTGCTCTTCATCATCGGCAACCTGCTCTCCGCCGTCGCCGGCGACTACGCCGTGATGATGGCCGGCCGGATCGTCGCCGCGCTGTGCCACGGCGCGTTCTTCGGCATCGGCGCCGTGGTCGCCGCCGGCCTGGTGGCACCGGCCCGCCGGGCGGGCGCCATCGCCATGATGTTCGCCGGCCTGACCATCGCGAACGTGCTCGGCGTGCCCTTCGGCACGTTCCTCGGGCAGCACTTCGGCTGGCGCTCGACGTTCTGGGCGATCACCGCCATCGGGGTGGTCGCCCTGATCGGGCTGGCCCTGCTCATCCCGGCCGGCGACACCGCCAACGCCGACCGCCCGGCCGGTGGGCTGCGCGGCGAGCTGCGGGCCTTCACCCACCCGCAGGTCTGGCTCTCCCTGGTGATCACCGTCCTGGGCTTCGGCGGGATGTTCGGCGCGTTCACCTACATCGCCTACACGCTCACCGAGGTCAGCGGCTTCGCCACCAGCACCGTGCCGTGGCTGCTCGTCCTCTTCGGAGTGGGGCTCTTCGCGGGCAACCTGCTCGGCGGCCGGGCGGCGGACAGGTCACTGTCGCGCACCCTGGTCACCGTCCTGGCGGTGCTCACCGTGGTGCTCGTCGGCTTCGCGCTGACCGCCACGAACCCGGTGCTGACCATCGTCGCGCTGGTGCTGATGGGCGGGTTCGGGTTCGCCACCGTGCCGCCGCTGCAAATGCGGATCATGCGGTACGCCCACCAGGCGCCGACGCTGGCGTCCGGGGCGAACATCGCCGCGTTCAACCTCGGCAACGCGTTGGGCGCGTGGATCGGCGGTGTGACCATCGCCGCCGGGCTCGGCTACACCTCGCCGATCTGGGCCGGCGCCGCACTGACCCTGGCCGGCCTCGGCGTGCTCCTCGGCGCGCTGCGGCTGGCCCGTCGCGACGGGTCGGCCCGGGCCGACTTGAGCCGGGTGGACGCCACGGTCTGACCCCTCGGGAGGAGGGCGCCGGGCCGGGCGGAATGCCCGACCCGGCGTCGCTCTGATCATCGCCCTGCCATCTTCTCGCAACTGCAAAAGATGTGCAACAAGGTCTGGACAACTGACTCACGCTGTAACTAGCCTGATCGCCATGAGTCCTTACATCGTGGATCCCTGGGCCTGGCAGGAGAGCTGGGACCGCCAGCAGGAGGCCTATCTCCCGGACCGGGAACACCGGTTCACCGCCATGCTCGACACCGTCGACGCGGTCCTCGACGGCCGGCCACCGCGCGTGCTCGACCTGGCCGGCGGCACCGGCACCATCTCGCTGCGGACGCTGGCGCGCTTCCCCGCCGCGCAGACGACAGTGGTCGACCTCGACCCGGCGTTGCTCGCCATCGCCGCCGCCTCACTGGACGACCGGGCCACCATCGTCACCGCCGACCTCGGCACCCCCGACTGGCGCTCCACGCTCCCCCACCACGAGTACGACGCCGTGCTCACCGCCACCGCCCTGCACTGGCTGCCGGCCGACCGGCTCGGGCAGCTCTACGCCGAGGTGCGCGAGGTGCTGCGACCGGGCGGCGTCTTCGTCAACGCCGACCACATGCCCGACGACGCGCTGCCGGAGCTGACCAAGCGGTTGATGGACCGCGCCCGGGACCGACGCAACGCCCGGTACGCCGCCGGCTCGATGCTGTCCTGGTCGGACTGGTGGGAGCGGGCCGGCGCCGACCCGGCGCTCGCCCCGCTGGTCGCCCAGCGACACGCGATCTACCCGACCGGGCACAGCCCCGAGTGGAACCCGCCGGTCTCCTGGCACCTGGCCGCGCTCACCGCGGCCGGCTTCAGCGAGGTCGGCACCCTCTGGCGAGGCGGCCCGGACGCCGCGGTCGCCGCGGTGCGCTGACGCGCTGCCGCCGGCAGCAACTGACGCCGCTGTCGCCGGCAGCTCGCGGAGGCCGCTGTCGCCGGCAGCTCGCGGAGGCGACTGTCGCCGGCACTACGCTGAGGAGTCGTGCCAGAGCCGTTCGAGCCGCGTACCGACCCCGACGTCGACCTGCGCGTTCCCGCCGACCGCCGCGAGCTGACCATTCGCCCCGCGACGATCCTCGCCACGATCGCGGCCGGAGGGATCCTCGGCGCGCTGGCCCGGACCGGCCTGCAACACGCCGTTCCGCACGCCCCGACCGGCTTCGGTTGGGCCACGTTCGCCATCAACACGTCCGGCTGCCTGCTGATCGGCGTGCTGATGGCGGTGCTCGGGCACCTCGACGGCGGACACCCCCTGGCTCGCCCGTTCCTCGGGGTCGGGGTGCTGGGCGGTTTCACCACCTTCTCCACCTACGCGGTCGACGTTCAGCAGGCGTTCGTCGCGGGCGCGCCGGGCACCGGGCTGGCGTATCTCGCCGCGACGGTGCTCGGGGCGCTCGTCGCCGTCGGGTTGGGCGACGCCCTCACCGCCGGGCTGCTGCGGCGGGCGACCCGATGACCGTGCTGCTCATCGCCCTGGGCGCGGCCGTCGGCGCTCCGCTGCGGTACCTCGCCGACCGGGCCGTGCAGTCCCGGCACACCTCGGCGTTCCCCTGGGGCACGTTGTTCGTCAACGTGGCCGGGTCACTGCTGCTCGGCGTCCTGGTCGGGTGGCCGACCGGCCCGGCGGCCAGCGCGTTGCTCGGCATCGGGTTCTGCGGCGCGCTGACCACCTACTCGACGTTCAGCTACGAGACGCTGCGGCTGACCAAGGGCGGCCATCGGCTCCTCGCGCTGGCCAACGTGTTCGGCAGCGTGGCCGCCGGGCTCGCCGCCGCCACCGCCGGCTACGCCCTGGCCCGCGCTCTGAGCGGTTGACCAGGGACGCGGTCAGCAACACACCGGGGGTATATCCGCGAGGTATACCCCCGGTGTAGTCTGTTGGCATGAGCGTGCCACTGACCCTTCTCGGCCTCCTCGAACGAGAGCCCAGCCACGGATACGACCTGAAGCGCGACTACGACGCCTTCTTCGGCCGGGGCAAGCCACTGCCGTTCGGCCAGGTCTACTCCACCCTCAGCCGACTGGCCCGGGACGGCAAGGTGGTGATCAGCGACGTCGCCCCCGGCTCCGGCCCCGACCGCAAGCGCTACGTCATCACCGACGTCGGCGCGACCGAGGTCGAGCAGTGGCTGACCCAGCCGGTCGACCCGGAACCACACCTGCAGACAGTGCTCTTCGCCAAGGTCGTGCTCGCGCTGATGCTGGACCGGCCGGCCGCCGAATACCTCGACACCCAGCGCAGCGCGCACCTGCACCGGATGCGCGAGCTGACCGAGATCAAGCGCGCCGGCAGCCTGGTCGACGCGTTGCTCGCCGACCACGGCCTCTACCACCTGGAGGCGGACCTCCGATGGATCGAGATGACCGGTGCCCGACTGGACGCCCTGCGGAAAGAGGTGCGGCCGTGAGCGTCGTGATCGAAGCGCGCGACGTGGAGTTCTCCTTCGGTCAGACCCCCGCCCTGCGCGGCGCGAGCGTCGCCGTGGAGGCGGGTGAGATCCTCGCCGTCATGGGCCCCAGCGGCTCGGGCAAGTCCACCCTGTTGCACTGCCTGGCCGGCATCCTGGTGCCCGACTCCGGCGAGATCCTCTTCGACGGGGCCCGGGTGCACGCCATGGCCGAGACCGAGCGCAGCAGCCTGCGCCGGGACCGATTCGGTTTCGTGTTCCAGTTCGGTCAACTCGTCCCCGAGCTGACCGCTGTGGAAAACGTCGCGCTGCCGCTGCTGCTCAGCGGCGTACACCGAAAGCAGGCGCTACCCAAGGCGGCAGCCTGGTTCGCGCGCCTCGGGCTGGACGGCCTGGAGCACCGGCGCTCGGGTGAGCTCTCGGGCGGGCAGGCGCAACGAGTCGCCCTGGCTCGCGGCCTGGTCGCCGAGCCGCAGGTGCTCTTCGCCGACGAACCGACCGGCGCGCTCGACTCGCTCACCGGCGAGCAGGTGATGGACCTGCTGGTCGGCGCCGCCCGCGAGCAGGGCACCACTGTCATCCTGGTGACCCACGAGCCCCGCATCGCCGCGTACGCCGACCGCGAGGTCATGGTCCGCGACGGGCGCGTGAACGCGCCGGACCGGATCGCCTCATGATCCGCTTCGGGCTCCGCCTCGCGCTGGCCGGCGGCCGGGAGGCGCTCACCCGCCTGCTCGTCATCGCCGCCGCCGTCGCGATCGGCAGCGGGCTGCTGCTGACCACCCTGGCCGGAGTCAACGCGGTAAACGCCCAGCTCACCCGGTACGCGTCGATGTATCCCAACGCCTCGACCGGCGACGCCGACCCGCTGTGGTGGTCGACCCGGCAGGACTACTTCCACGGTGAGCAGATCATTCGGATCGACGTCGCCGCGACCGGCTCGACAGCGCCCACCCCGGTCGGTATCCCGACCACCCCGGGTCCCGGCGAGTACTACGCCTCGCCCGCGTTGCGCGACCTCCTGGCCGCCCACCCGGCCGACCAACTGGGCAACCGGTTCCCGGGGCGTGACCTCGGCACCGTTGGACCGGCCGCGCTGACCTCGCCGGACACCCTGCTGGTCATCGCCGGCGGCGCCCCCGACCAGGTCGCCAAGCTACCCGCTGCGAAGCAGGTCACCAGCGTCGGCGACACCCCCGCCCTCCCCGAGACCACTGTGAACCTGATCCTGGGTGTGATCGCCGGCGGGTTGCTCTTCCCGGTGCTGATCTTCATCGGCACCGCCACCCGGCTCAGCGCCGCCCGCCGGGAGCAGCGCTTCGCCGCGATGCGCCTGGTCGGCGCGACACCCCGGCAGATCTCGATGGTCGCCGCCGTGGAGGCGACCGCCGCCGCCGTTGCCGGCACCGCCGTCGGCTTCGCCTTGTTCTACGCCTTCCGCGACCCGCTCGCGAGCATCCCGTTCACCGGCATGCCGTTCTTCCCCAACGACATGTCCCTCGGCGTGCTGAACGTCCTGCTCGTAGCGCTCGGCGTCCCGGCCGGGGCGGCGGTGGCGGCCCAGGTCTCGCTGCGCCGCGTACGGATCTCGCCGCTGGGCGTCACCCGCCGGGTCACGCCACGGGCACCGCGCGCGTACCGGCTGATCCCGATGCTGCTCGGCGTCGCCGTGCTGGTGTTCGCGCTCGGCTACCGACCCGAGTCGTCCGACGGCCAGACCGCGATCTTCCTGCCCGGCCTGCTGCTCATCATGGCCGGCCTGGTCCTCGCCGGCCCCTGGTTGACGATGGTCGGCGCCCGGGTGATGGCCCGGTACGCCAACCGCCCCGCCTCGCTCATCGCCGCTCGACGCCTCGCCGACAACCCGAAGGCCGGCTTCCGGGCGATCAGCGGCATCATGCTCGCGCTCTTCGTCACGAGCGTGGCCGTCGGCGTGATCACCACGATCGTCGCCAACCGAGGTCCGGCGCCGATCGGCTCGACCGATGCGGGCACGGTGACCACCGTCTTCGACGAGAAGGCGACATCGGTGCCCGACACGCTGTTCGCCGAGCTGCACGCGATCACCGGGGTGCGTTCCGCGACCGCGATCCGGGAAGCCCCGGACGTGAACACCGGCGGCGAGGGCGGGGTGATCGCCTGCGCCGACCTCCCGAGCGCGTACGGTCGGTGCGCCGAGGGCGCGAGCGTCATCGAGGTGCCGATTGGTCTCAGCCGCTGGCAGGAGTCGGCGTCGTCCACAACGGAGTGGGGCGCGGCGTCCATCACGCTCGACGACCTCCAGCGGCTTCCGTTGGTATCGGTGGTCGTCGGCACGGACGGCTCCACCACCGCCATCGAGCGCGTCCGCACCGTGCTGGAGGTCGCCTTCCCGACCTTCTGGACGGGTCCGAACGTGCCCGGTGACTTCGAGTCGGACTTCACCAACACGATGCGGGCCTGGGAACAACTGGCCAACGTCGTCATCATCGCCAGCCTCGCGCTCGGCGGGTGCAGCCTCGCGGTCAGCGTGATCGGCGGGCTCACCGAACGCCGACGCCCGTTCAGCCTGCTGCGCCTCAGCGGCGCACCGGTGCGGGTCCTGCGTCGGGTGGTGGCGCTGGAGAGCGCCGTGCCGATGCTCGCCGTCGCCGCGGTCGCCATCGGGATGGGCCTGCTCGCCGCGCACCTGTTCCTGCGGGCACAGATGCACTACACGTTGATCGCGCCGGAGCCGCGCTTCTACGTGATCGTCGTGGTCGGACTGGTCGCCTGCCTCGGCGTCATCGCCTCCACGATGCCGCTGCTGGAACGCATCACCGGGCCGGAAACCGCCCGCAGCGAGTAGTCGTCAGGTGTTCGGCCCGGTGGTGGTGAGGGCGACCACCGGGCCGAGCACGAAGACGGCGGGCGGGCCGACGCCCTCCCGGGCGGCGACCGCGCCGATCTCGTCCAGCCGGGCGGGCAGCGACCGCTGGCCGGGCTGCCCGGCGTCCTGCACGGCGAGCACCGGAGTCTCCGGGGCGCGGCCGTGCTCGATAAGCACTGACGCGATCTTGGCGATGGTGTCGACGGCCATCAGCAGCACGACGGTGCCCCGGGCCCGGGCCAGCGCCGCCCAGTCGACGAGCGAGTCGGGGTGTCCGGGCGGCAGGTGTCCGGACACGACTGTGACGTCGTGCGCCACACCCCGGTGCGTCACCGGCACGCCGGCGAGGGCCGGTGCGGCGAACGCGCTGCTCACCCCGGGCACCACCGTCACCGGCACGCCGGCAGCCACGCAGGCCTGCACCTCCTCGTGGCCGCGGCCGAAGACGTACGGGTCACCGCCCTTGAGTCGGACCACCCGGCGACCGGCGCGGGCGTGCGACACGAGGGCCTCGTTGATCGCCTCCTGGGCCATCGACGGGCCACGGGGCACCTTCGCGGCGTCGACCACCAGCACGTCGGGGCGCAGCCCGGCGAGCAGCCCCTGCGGGGCGAGGCGGTCGACCACCACGACGTCCGCCGCGTCGAGCAGCGCCTTCGCGCGTACCGTGATCAGGTCGTCGGGCCCGGGCCCGCCGCCGACCACGGCGACCGAACCGTGGTCGTGGTGTGCGTGGTCGTGCCCGTGGTGGTGGTGGTGGCCGACCGGGTCGTCGGGGTGGTCGTGCGGGCGTTGCGGGAGACCCACCTTGTCAGCGAAGCCAGGCATCAGCACCCGGTACGCGCAGGTGTCGCAGTTCATCCGGATGTCCCCGCCCAGCGCCTCGGCGTACCGCTCCAGGACGAGGTCGGCGAGGGCGTCACAGTCGCCGATCACCTCGGCGACGCGGACGTCCAGGTCGGGGTGGGCGGCGGCGAACTCCGCCGACTGGGCGACGATCCGGTCGGGCAGCACCCCGGCGAACAGGAAGTACGGCGCCACCACGATCCGGCGCGCGCCGAGGCGACGCAGCCGCTCCAGCACGGCCGGCACCGACGGTTGCGCCAGGGAGATGAACCCCGGCTCCACGCCCGCGTAGCCGCGCCCCTCCCAGAGCAGCCGGGCGACCTTGGCGACCTCGGCGTTGGCGTCCGGGTCGGTGGACCCCCGCCCGATCAACGCGACCCACGTGCCAGCCCGGTCGGCACCGGGCAGCTCCGTGCCGGCCCGGTCGGCACCGGGCAGCTCCGTGCCGGCCCGGTCGGCACCGGGCAGCTCCGTGCCGGCCCGGTCGGCACCGGCCAGTGCGGTGTCGATGCGCTGTTCGAGGGCTTCGTGCAGCAGCGGGTGGGGGCCGAGCGGGCGGCCGTAGCGGTAGCTCAGCCCGGGGTGGCGCTGCTGCTCCCGGGCCATCGCGGCGGGGATGTCGCCCTTGCCGTGGCCGGCGCCGGTGAGCACCAGCGGCAGCGCCACAAGCGCCCGGTGGCCGCGGGCGACGAGCGCGCCCACCGCGTCGGTCAGCGGTGGGCGGGACAGCTCGATGAAGCCGCCCTCGACGTCACCGACGTCACCTCGACCGCGGACCCGCTCGACGAGAGCGGCGAACTGCTCGACCCCGGCGGCGCTGCGCGTGCCGTGCCCGACGATGACCAACCCGGTCATGACTTCTCCTCGACGTAGAGCAGGGCGTTGAGGGCGGCTGCGGCGACCGCCGAGCCACCCTTCTCGCCCACGTTGGACACGGCGGGCAGGCCGCTGGCCCGCAGCGCCGCCTTCGACTCGGCGGCACCCACGAAGCCGACCGGCAGGCCGACGACGAGCGCCGGCGCGGCATCCAGGGTGAGTAGTTCGACGAGCGCGGTGGGCGCGCAGCCAACCACCCAGACCGCTCCGGGGCCGACCCGCTGCAGGGCGATCCGGACGGCCGCCGCCGAGCGGGTGATGCCGGCCGCGCGGCCCAGGTCGGCGACGGCCGGCTCGGCGACCGGGCAGACCAGTTCCAGGCCGGCCCGGGTGATTCCCGCGGCGACCATCGCCACGTCGGTGACCACGGGCGCCCCGGCGCGCAGCGCGGACAGCCCCGATTCCAGGGCGGCCTCGTCGCAGACCAGCTCGTCGACGTACGCGAGGTCGGCGCTGGCGTGCACCACCCGCTCGGTCACCGCGCGGCTCAACGGCGGCAGATGCGACAGGTCGACGCGCTCGCGCAGGATGCGGTACGACTCGACCTCGATGGGGTGCACCACCCGGCTCATCGGGCTCCTTCACAGGTGTCGGGCTCGACGACGCGGATCGCGTCAGGGTCAGCGACGACGCGGATCGCGTCGACCGGGCAGATCTCCAGGCACTCCAGGCAGCCGGTGCACCGGTCGGCGCGCACCGTGAGGCCACCGGCGACCGGTCGGATCGCGTGCGTGGGGCAGGTGAGCAGGCATGCGCCGCAGCCCTGGCAGGCGTCGATCGTCACGAGCGCCACCGGTACCCCCGGGGTGTGACCATCCGGCCGGCGACCAGTCGCGTGTCGGTGCTGCCGACGACCACGACGCTGTACATGTCGACGATGGACGGATCGAGCGTGGCCAGGGTCGCGAGGTGCACCCGTTCGCCGGGGCGGCTGGCGTTGCGCACCACGCCTACCGGGGTGTCCGGTGGGCGGTGCGCGGCGAGGATGCCGAGCGCCTTCCCGAGCTGCCAGTCGCGGGCCCGGCTGCGCGGGTTGTAGAACAGCGTCACGAAGTCACCCTCGGCGGCGGCCGTCACCCGCCGCTCGATGACGTCCCACGGGGTGTGCAGATCGGACAGACTCAGGTAGGCGTGGTCGTGGCCGAGCGGTGCGCCGAGCAGCGCCCCGGCAGCGAGGGCGGCGGTGACGCCGGGCACCCCCACCACGTCGATGCGCTCGTCGGCGTACTCCAGGGCGGGGCTGGCCATCGCGTACACCCCGGCGTCGCCGGAGCCGATCAGCGCGACCGCCCGGCCGGCGGCGGCCTCGGCGACGGCGGCGCGCGCCCGCGCCTCCTCGGCGCCCAGCCCGCTGGAGAGCACCCGGGTGCCCGGGCGGAGCACGTCGCGGACCTGCTCCAGGTACTGGTCGAGGCCGACCACCACGGCGGCGCGACGCAGCTCGGCCACCGCGCGGGGGGTGCGCAGGTCGGCGGCGCCCGGCCCGAGGCCGACGACGGCCAGCCGGCCGCGTGGCGCGTGCCGGGCCACCGCCACGGTGGCCATCGCCGTCGCGGTCTTGCCCACCAGCAGCGTCGCGTCGTCGGCCCGGCCGTCCGAGCCGAGCAGGGCCGCGGCCTCCGCCACGCTCGGCGTGCCGACCGCGGCGCGGACCACCTCGCTGGGGTGCGGCACGTCGATCGCCGCCAGCCGCGTCGCCGGCCAGGTCACCAGGGGTACGCCGAGCGCGTCGGCGGTGCTGCGGATGCCCGCCTCGTCGGCCTTGATGTCGGCGCTGGCCAGGCAGCGCAGGCTCGCCGGGTCGAGGCCGGCGTCGGCCAGCACCCGGTGCAGCAGCTCCGCCACCTCGGCGGCGGGTACGCCCCGACTCGCGCCCACGCCGGCGACCAGCGACGGCGGCCGCAGAACGGCGGTCCGCTCGTCGGGGGCCACGATCCGGTCGGTGATCAGCAGCCGGTACCCGTCGTCCGGCGTGTCCTCGTCGGCGGCGCGCACGTTCGGGGGCAGGGCGGGCAACGGCCAGTCGGTGTCGGCGACCAGCCGGACCGGCTCGCCGTCCAGGATGGCCCGGGACACCGCGGCGACCGCTCCCTGGACGGGCCACCCGAGGGTGTCCAACCCCGGCAGGTCGACGGCGTCGGTGGCGGTGGTGATCACCGGTCGGGCGTCCAGCAGGGCGGCGACCTGCTCGGCGAGGGTGTTGGCCCCGCCGGCGTGCCCACCGAGGAGTGCCACGGCGTGCCGGGCGGCCTCGTCGACGACCACCACCGCCGGGTCGGTGCGCTTGTCGTCGAGCAGCGGCGCGACGATCCGCACCACCGCCCCGGTGGCCAGGAACGCGATCACCGCGTCATACCCGGCCCAGGCGGTCCGCAGCGCGTCGGCGACGGTGTCCCCCTGGACCAGCCGGGCGTGCGGCCACGCGGTGGCCAGGGTGTCGGCGTGCCGGCGTCCGGCGACGGTGGCCGCCACCAGGCCGATCCGGGCGGGCGGGTTCTGGTCGGTCACGGGCGCTCCCCGGTGAGGACGACCACCGGGTTGGTGGCCGCGAGACGGATCGACCCGCCGGGCAGGTCGGCGAGGCGGGCGGCGGAGAGTTGACTGCCCTCGACGGTGTAACCGGCGGCGCGCAGGAGACCCACGGCCGGTGCGACCCGGTCCAGTGCGGCCAGGGTGAGCACAACCCGCTCGGGTCGGCGGGCCACCACGGCGGCGAGGACGTCGACACCGCCACCGCCGACGAAGACCGCGTCGGGCTCGGCGAGCCCGGCGAGCGCCGCCGGGGCACGTCCGGTGACGAGCCGGACGTGCACGGCGTGCGCGGCGGCGTTGGCCTGGACGGTCGCGCCGGCCTCGGGGTCCTGTTCGACGGCGAGCACGGCCGCGCCGAGCAGCGCGCACTCGATCCCGACCGAGCCGCTGCCCGCGCCGATGTCCCAGATCAGCCGGCCCAGTCGGGGGCGCAGCCGGGCGACGACGAGGGCGCGCACCTCCGACTTCGTGATCATGGAGTCGCGGTGGGCGTACCGGTCCTCCGGCAACGCCCAACCCCCGGCCGGCGCGGCGGCGGGCTGGTTGTCGACCCGCATCCCGCCGGCCGCGACCGGATCGGACGCAGCGGCACCGGCGTCGGCGGACGCGAGCCCGGTCGGCACGGCGTCGGCGAGGCTGAGCAGGACGTGCGGGTCGGCCCAGGTCTCGGCGGCGGCCTGCTCGGGGGTGACCGCGCGGATCCGTTCGGCCGCGGTGCCCAGGTGCTCGGCGACCAACAGGCGGCGGGACCAGCCGATCAGGCCGGCGCCCAGCTCGGCCGCACCGGCGCCGGGCGCGGTGAGCACCGCGACCAGCGGCAGCGCCCGGCAGGCGTTCAGGGCCTGGCGCGGGTCGCGCCCGTGCGCGGTGACCACGGCCGCGCCGTCCCAGGGCAGCCCGGCGCGGGCGAATGCGGCGGCCACACTGGACACCGCCGGCACCACCCGCAGCGGCAGCCCGGCCGCACGTAGCCGCCGGACGATGCCGAACAGGCCGGGGTCGCCGCTGGCCAGCACCACGGCCGGCACCCCGGCGTGGACGGCCGCGGCGAGGCGGCCCAGGGCGGGGGCGAGCGGCCCGAGGGTGACGGTGTCCGCGCCGGCCGGCACCGGCACGGCGGTCAGGTGCCGGGCGGCCCCGACCACCAGCCCGGCGGTGGCCAGCACCGGCGCGAGAGCGGGGTGCGGCGGGGCGCCCGCGGCGTCCAGGCCCACCACGGTCACCGGGGACGGCACCCGGGTCATCGCGGCCACCGGCCGGACGAGGCGACGACGTGCGCTCCGGCGAAGTCGACCATCGCCACGTCCACGGTGACCGTCGGTCCGGCGAAGCGTCGCAGCACCTGGCGGACCCGCTGGCAGAGCAGGTCGCCGGCCGGGGCGAGCAGCCCGGCGGCCTCCCACAGCTCGTACGCGTGCCGCCCGGTGTTCGCCTCGGTCACGGCGGCGACGAGCGACGGGTCGCCGCCGGCCTCGGCGGTCACCGCGCCGAGCAGGGACAGGTCCACCTTGGAGCGGGTGTAGTGGGTCATCAGGATGCCGGCCGCGAGTTTGGCGAGCTTGCCGGCCATGCCGACGAAGACCACCCCGGTCATCGCGTCACCCACGGCGGCGGTGACGGCGGCCCCGGTGAAGTCGCCGACCTCGACGAAGCAGACCTCGGGCAGGTCGGGCAGGAGCGCGCGGGCGGCCCGCTCGGTACGCCCGCCGGTGCAGAGCACCACCGTCGGCTCACCCTGGGCGGCCATCACGTGCACGGCCTGCACGACGCTGGCCCGCCACGAGGCGGTGGAGAAGGGGCGAACGATCCCGGTGGTGCCGAGGATCGAGATGCCGCCCAGGATGCCGAGCCGGCGGTTGGTGGTCTTGCGGGCCATGATCTCGCCCCGGGGCACGCTGATCACCACCCGGACGCCTACCTCGCTGAGGTCGACCACCTCGGCCACCGCCTCGCCGATCATCCGGCGAGGGGTGTCGTTGATGGCCGGGCCGCCGACCGCGAGCCCGAGGCCGGGCTTGGTGACCGTGCCGACCCCGGCGCCGCCGGTCAGCCGTAGGCCGGGGACGTCGGTCCAGTCGACGGTGGCGGTCAGCTCGGCGCCGTGGGTGACGTCCGGGTCGTCCCCGGCGTCCTTGACCACCACTGCCTCGGCGCGGACCGGCGGGACGCCGGTCACCTCGCAGCGTTCGACCGGGAAGCGCACCCGCCGTCCGGCGGGCAGGCCGATCTCCACCTCCTGCTGCGGGGTGCCGGTGACCAGCGCGGTGACCGCGGCCTTGGCCGCCGCCGTCGCGCACGCGCCTGTGGTCCAGCCGGTGCGCAGCGCGGTGGGCCGGACCTTCGCGGTACGCGGCAGGTCCGGCTCGCGCAGCGGCGGCTCGGCGTACGTCACGGTGTGGCGGTCCCCCCGGTGCGGGCGCCGGCCTGGCGGCGCAGCTCGGCGCGGGCGGTCGGCTCGGCCCGGCGGAAGGTGTGGAAGTGCCCGGGGTGGTACAGGTGCGAGCGGGTGCCCTCGGCGGCGAGGGCCGGCCCGACCAGGAAAAGCGTGTGCTTCCACAGTTTGTGCTGCTTGACCGTCGTCTCCAGGGTGCCGACGGTGCAGCGAACCACCAGTTCGTCGGGCCAGGTCGCCTGGTACGCCACCACGGCCGGGGTGTCCTCCGGGTAACCGCCGGCCAGCAGTTCGGCCTGCACCTGTCCGGAGCGGGCGGCGGAGAGGAACAACGCCATTGTGGTGCCGTGCCGGGCGAAGTCGCGGACCCGCTCGCCGGGCGGCATCGGGGTCTTGCCGCCTTCGAGGCGGGTGAGGATCACCGACTGGGCGACCTCGGGCACTGTCAGCTCCCGCCCGACGATCGCCGCGACGGCGGTGAACGAGGACACCCCGGGCACGATCTCGACGGCCAGGCCGAGGGCCCGGCACAGGTCCAGCTGCTCCTGCACCGCGCCCCACAGCGCCGGGTCGCCGGAGTGGATCCGGGCCACGGTCAGCCCCTGCTCGGCGGCGCGCTCGTAGAGCGGCAGCACGCCCTCGATGGGCAGCTGCGACGAGTCGACGATCTCCGCGCCGGTGCGGGCGTGGTCGAGCACGTCGGCGTGCACCAGGCTGGCCGCCCAGATCACGATGTCCGCCTCGGCGATCACCCGGGCGGCCCGCAGGGTCAGCAGATCGGCCGCCCCCGGGCCGGCTCCGACGAACCACACCTTGCCGTCGCTGGTCACAGCTTTCCTCCTCGGTGCTCGCGGCGGGCCGGAACCAGCAGCGTCGACAGGTACGGCAGGTCGTGCTCGGTGTCGTCGACCGGCCCGATCCGTTCACCGGGTAGCCCCAGGCTGCGTCCGAGCACCGCGTCGGCGAGGCGGCCCTGCCGGCGCAGCTCGGCGAGCAGTTCGGGGTGCCGCCGCCAGCCCTTGTAGGCGACCACGGTGCCCGGCCCGGCGAGGGCGTCGGCGAAGAGCGCCAGGCCCGCGGTGGCCGGCAGCAGGGTGAGCGGTTCGCGTCCCTCGCAGAGCGGGGTGCCGCTGCGCGCCGCCAGCTCCTGCATGGCGGTGACGCCGGGCACGGTCGCCACCCGCACCGCCGGGCGCACCGCGCGGACGCTCTGGGCCAGGTAACCGAAGGTGGAGTAGACGTTGGGGTCGCCGATGGTGGCGAACGCGAGGGACCGCGCGCCCGCGTCGATCGCCTCGACCACCACCCGGGCGGCGTCGTCCCAGGCCGCCGCCCGGCGGGCGGTCACCCCACCCCTGTCGTCCAGCGCGAACGGCAGCCGGCGCAGCCGGTCCGCCGCGACGTACTCCCGCACGGTCGCCTCGGCCCGCCCGGCGTCCGCACCCGGCGGCGTCGGACCGGCGCTCGCGGTGGTCACGACCCGGTCCGCCATCACGGGTACGAAGACCACGTCGGCCTCGCGCAGCAGCCGCACCGCCTTGACGGTGAGCAGTTCCGGGTCACCCGGGCCGACACCGACCCCGGTGAGCGTGGCGTCCGCGCTCACCGGCACGCCTCGACCAGTCGACGGGCGGCGTCCGGGTGGCCGGCCCAGTGGGTGTGCAGGTAGGAGGCGTGCACCCCGCCGGTGACGAAGCCGTGTTCGGTGTCGTTCCAGCGCCACGCCGACGTCTCGCCGTGCCCGGGGTCGGTGGTGGTGCGGTGGAACTCGTGGCCGCGTACGGGCTCGCCGGCGCGCGCCACCGGGGAGTCGGTGACGGCCAGGGCCTCGCGGTAGCCGAGGGTGAGCCGGCCGGTCATCCGGGCGGTCAGGTCCAGTCGGCCGCACATGGGTACGCCGTCCAGGGACCGCCCGAGGTAGAGCAGTCCGGCGCACTCGGCCACGATCGGCCCGTCGAAGTCGGCCAGTTCGGCGCGGAGCGCCGTGTTGTCGGCCAGCGTCTGCGCGTACGCCTCGGGGAAGCCGCCGCCGATCACCACCGCCCGGGTGCCGGTGGGCAGTGCCGGGTCGCGCAGCGGGTCGACGGTGACGACGTCCGCGCCCGCCGCGGCGAGCAGTTCGGTGGTCTCCGCGTACGAGAAGGTGAAGGCCGGACCACCGGCGAGGGCGACCCGTGGTCGCTCGACGCCGGCGGGCCCGCCGACGGCGGCGACCGGGTCCCACGCGGCGGTGGTCAGCGGCGGGGCGGTCCGGGCCAGGTCGAGCACGGCGTCGAGGTCCACGGTGGCCTCGACCAGCTCGGCGAGCGCGGTGACGATCGCGACGGATTCGGGTGCCCGCTCGGCGACCGGCACCAACCCGAGGTGCCGGGCCGGCGCGGCCACCTCGGCGGCGCGGGTGACCGCCCCGAGCACCGGTACGCCCACCTCGGCGAGGGCGTCGCGCAGCAGCGCCTCGTGCCGGGGTGAGCCGACCCGGTTGAGGATCACCCCGCCGATCCGTACCGCCGGGTCGAACGCGGCCATGCCGAGGGTGAGCGCGGCGGCCGACCGGCCCTGCGCGGTGGTGTCCAGCACCAGCAGCACGGGTGCCTCGATCAGCCGGGCGACGTGTGCGGTGGAGGCGTAGTCGCGCCGGCCCACCGCCCCGTCGTGCAGACCCATGACGCCCTCGACGACGGCGATGTCGGCGGGCGTGGGGATGCTCGCGCCGTGTCGCAGCAGGGGGGCGATCCGGTCTGCCCCGACCAGGAACGGGTCGAGGTTGCGCCCGGGTCGCCCGGCGGCGAGGGCGTGGTAGCCCGGGTCGATGTAGTCCGGGCCGACCTTGTGCGGGCTGACCGTCAGACCCCGTCGGCGCAGCGCGGCGAGCAGCCCGGTGGCCACAGTCGTCTTGCCGTGGCCGCTGGCCGGGGCGGCGACCACCACCCGGGGCAGCGCCCAGTGCGCGCTCACCACTCGATGCCCTTCTGGCCCTTCTGGCCGGCGTCCATCGGGTGCTTGACCTTGGTCAGCTCGGCGACCAGGTCGGCGGCGGCGACCAGGCGCGGGTCGGCGTCCCGACCGGTGATCACGACGTGTTGGAAGCCGGGCCGGTCGGCCAGGGTGGCGACCACCTCGTCGACGTCCACCCAGCCCCACTTCATCGGGTAGGTGAACTCGTCCAGCACGTACAGCCCGTAGCGCTCGGCGGCCAGGTCACGCTGGATCTGCCGCCAGCCCTCCAGGGCGTCGGCGGCGTGGTCGGCGTCGCCGCCGCGCTGGATCCAGGACCAGCCCTCGCCCATCTTGTGCCAGGCCACCGGCGCGCCCTGGCCGGTGCGCTCGTGTACCTCGCCGAGCGCCCGGAAGGCGTTCTCCTCGCCCACCCGCCACTTGGCGCTCTTGACGAACTGGAACACCCCGACCGGCAGGCCGGCCGTCCAGGCGCGCAGCGCCAACCCGAAGGCGGCCGTCGACTTGCCCTTCATCTGTCCGGTGTGGACGATCAACAGCGGCCGGTGCCGCCGCTGCCGAGTGGTCAACCCGTCGGCAGGCACGTGACTCGGTTGTCCCTGCGGCATCAGGCAACGCTCCTGTCGGTCGTGGGGCCGGTCGAGATCTTGGAAGCAACGTGCCCCCGGGAGGGCCGTTTCCCTCCAAGATCTCCACTGCCCGGGGCTTGGGGGTGGAATGCCACGTCGTCCAGAGGGCGGCGGGGGGCTCGGAGTTGCCGGGCCAGGCTGTGTGCCAGATTTAGGCGGACGGGGCCGGATTCGCAGTCGACGACGACGCAGGGCGCGCCCGTCGCGGCCAGGACCGCCGCCGCCGCGGCCGCGCGGTCGAGCGGACGCGGGCCGGCGGTGGCACGACCGTCGGTCACCACCAGGACCAGGGGACGCCGCTTCGGGTCGCGCAGGCGCTCCACCCGCAGCAGATCGGCGGCGGCGAGCAGCCCCTCGGCCAGCGGCGTACGCCCGCCGGTGGGCAACTCGGCCAGCCGGGTCGAGGCGGCCAGCACCGACGAGGTGGCCGGCAGCAACGTCCGCGCACCCGTCCCCCGGAACGCGATCACCGCCACCTTGTCCCGCCGCTGGTACGCGTCGGTGAGCAGGGCGAGCACTGCGTCCTTCACAGTGGCCATCCGCTGCCGGGCGCCCATCGAGCCGCTGGCGTCCACCACGAACAGCACCAGGTTGCCCTCGCGTCCCTCGCGAACCGCCTCGCGCACATCGTCCGGGCGCAACCGCAGCGGACCGGTCAGTCGCCCCCGGTCGAACTGGTGCGGCGCGGCTGCGCGGATCGTGGCCGGCAGGTGCAGGGCCGCGACCCGGCCCGTCGGCACCCGCGACCCGGTGGTGCGCCCCCGCCCGGTGCGGGCCCGCGAACGCCGGCCCGGCACCCCGTCACCCACGCCGGGCGCGGTGAGTACCCGCGCCGTCAACCCACCCCTGGGTACGGCCACCGACTGGGACCCCCCGCCGCGAGTCGGGTCGTCGTCGCCGGTCGCCGATTCGCGGCCGGCAAGCATCCGCGCGTGCTTGTCGTCGGCGCGCCGGTCGTCCGACGGGCGCTGCGGCCAGCCGTCGTCGTCCCGCTCGCCCGTGTGGCGCTGCGGCCAGCCGTCGGCACCGTCCGGGCCGTCGGTGCGCCCGTCCGGGCCACTGCCGTCCCGCGCAGCCGAATGCCCGGCCGACTCGGTTTCACCCCGGTCGACGCCGTCACCGCCCTGCGGACCGCTGCCGCCCATCGGGCGACCGCCGTCCGGACCACCGCCGTTCGGGCCGCCATCGTTCGGCCCGCCACCACCGGCCGGGCCGCCACCCTGGGGGCCACCGCCGTCCGGACCGCGATCCTCGGGGCCGTTGCCGGGGCCGTTGTCGTCCGGGTCGTCGGGGTGGGCGTCCTGGGCGCGCTGCAACGCCTCGTCGAGGCGTTTCGCGTCCAGCCCCGGGGTGTCGAACGGGTCGCGGCGGCGGCGGTGCGGCAGGGCCAGCCGGGCGGCCACCCGGACGTCGTCGATGGTGACCCGGTCCCGGCCGTGCCAGGCGGCGTGGGCCAGGGCGGTACGGGCGGTGACGATGTCGGCCCGCATCCCGTCCACGTCGAACGCCGCGCACACCTCGGCGATCTGCCGCAGCGCGGCGTCCGGGAGGCGTACCCCGGGGAGTCGGCGGCGGGCGGCCGCCACCTGGGCGGCGATCTCCGCGTCGGCGTCGGCCCAGCGGGCGGCGAAGCCGCCCGGGTCCGCGTCGGCGGCCAGCCGGCGGCGGACCACCTCGACCCGGACCTCCGGGTCCCGGCTGGCGCCCACCTCGACGGTGAGCCCGAACCGGTCGAGCAACTGCGGGCGCAGCTCCCCCTCCTCCGGGTTCATGGTGCCCACCAGCAGGAACCGGGCGGCGTGGCTGACCGAGACGCCCTCCCGCTCGACGTGGCTGCGGCCCATCGCCGCCGCGTCCAGCAGCAGGTCGACGAGGTGGTCGTGCAACAGGTTGACCTCGTCGACGTAGAGCACGCCCCGGTGGGCGGCGGCGAGCAGACCCGGCTCGAAGGCGCGTACGCCCTCGCCCAGGGCCTTCTCCAGGTCCAGTGAGCCGACCACCCGGTCCTCGGCGGCACCGACCGGCAACTCGACGAGGCGGGCCGGGCGGGTCTCGGCGGCGGCGTCGGCCGGGTGTGGGCCGTCCGGGCAGGCCGGGT
Source organism: Micromonospora sp. DT53 (assembly GCF_049841535.1). Classification (NCBI taxonomy): domain Bacteria; kingdom Bacillati; phylum Actinomycetota; class Actinomycetes; order Micromonosporales; family Micromonosporaceae; genus Micromonospora; species Micromonospora sp. DT53. The sequence goes on along the minus strand of NZ_JBNCKM010000003.1, from coordinate 601,522 downwards.
CCGGCTCGGCCGGGTCACAACCGAAGCGGCAGCCTGCGACGCGGCGCACCGGGGGCAGGAGCGCGGCGAGCGCCCGGACGGCGGTCGACTTGGCGGTCCCCTTCTCACCTCGCACGAGGACCCCGCCGATCGCCGGGGACACCGCGTTGAGCAGCAGCGCCAGCCGCATGTCGGCCATGCCGAGCACGGCACTGAACGGATAGATCGTCATGCCCGGTCCTCCAGGTCGCCCTCGCTGGCCAGGTACGTGTCGCGCAGCCGGTCCAGGGTGGCCGGCTCGGGTTTGGCCCACAGCCCCCGGTCGGCGGCCTCCAACAGCCGCTCGGTGATGCCGCGCAGCGCCCACGGGTTGGACTGCTCCAGGAACTCCCGGGTGGTCTCGTCGAAGAGGTACGCGGCGGCCAGGTGCTCGTACATCCAGTCGTCGACCACACCGGCGGTGGCGTCGTAGCCGAACAGGTAGTCCACGGTGGCCGCCAACTCGAACGCGCCCTTGTAGCCGTGCCGTCGCATCGCGGCGATCCACTTCGGGTTGACCACCCGGGCCCGGAACACCCGTCGGGTCTCCTCGCCCAGCGTGCGCGTGCGCACGTCGTGCGGCATCGCCGAGTCACCCACGTACGCCTGCGGTGACGTGCCGGTGAGGTGGCGGACCATCGCCACCATCCCGCCGTGGTACTGGAAGTAGTCGTCGGAGTCGACGATGTCGTGCTCACGGGTGTCCTGGTTCTTCACCGCCACCGCGATCCGGGCGAACGAGCGCTCCATGTCGGCGCGCGCCTCCCGCCCGTCCAGGCCCCGGCCGTACGCGTAGCCGCCCCACACCGCGTACACCTCGGCCAGGTCGGCGTCGCTGCGCCAGGTCCGGGCGTCGATCAGGGGCAGCAGCCCCGCGCCGTACGCGCCGGGCTTGGAGCCGAAGATCCGGGCGGTGGCCCGCCGCTCGTCGCCGTGCTCGGCGACGTCGGCGGTGACGTGTGCCCGCAGGTAGTTGTCCTCGTCCGGCTCGTCCAGGGCGGCGACCCGCCGGACCGCGTCGTCGAGCAGCGCCACGACGTGCGGGAACGCGTCGCGGAAGAAGCCGGAGATGCGCACTGTGACGTCGACGCGGGGCCGACCCAGCTCGGCGGTCGGCACGACCTCGACACCTGTGACCCGCCGGGACCTGTCGTCCCAGACCGGCCGGCAGCCCAGCAGCGCGAGCACCTCGGCGATGTCGTCGCCCTGGGTCCGCATGGCGCTGGTGCCCCACACGGTCAACCCCACCGACCGGGGGTACGTGCCGGTGTCGGCGAGGTGCCGGGCCAGCAGCGAGTCGGCGAGGGCCACCCCGACGTCCCAGGCGTTGCGGCTGGGGATGGCCTTCGGGTCGACGGAGTAGAAGTTGCGGCCGGTGGGCAGCACGTTGACCAGGCCCCGGGTGGGTGAGCCGGAGGGGCCGGGCGGCACGAACCTCCCGTCGAGCGCGCCGAGGGTGTTGGTCAGCTCGTCGGTGGTCCGGTCCAGTCGGGGCACCAGCTCGGTGGCGGCGAAGTGCAGCACCGCCGCGACGTCCGGGATCGACTGGCCGGTCACCTCGGTCACCACGGCGTCGACCGTGTCCACGGCCCAGTCCAGGGTTTCCATGCCGACGACCAGCCGCCGGGCGAGGGCCTCGATGAGGTCGATCGCGTCGGCGGCGGTGCCGGCCGGTCCGTCCACCACGTCGGTCAGCGCCGGGGGCAGGGCCAGGCGCTGTCCCGGCGTCGCGAGCAGCTCCTGCTCGTCGAGGGAGTACGCGACGGCGAGGGCCTGCCGCAGACCGGGCAGGGCACGGGCGCCGCCCCAGATCTGCGGGGCGCGCAGCACCGCGAGGACCAGGTTGACCCGCGGTTCGCCGGTGGGCGCGTCGGCGAGGATGTGCAGCCCGTCGCGGATCTGCACGTCCTTGACCTCGCACAGGTACCCGTCCAGGTGCAGCACGAACTCGTCGAAGTCGTCCGCGTCGGGCATCGCCTCGGCGTGCAGGTCGTGATGCAGCTCGGCGGCGCGCACCAGGTCCCAGATCTGGGCCCGCACGGTGGGCGCCTTGGCCGGGTCGAGGGCCTGCACGGTCGCGTACTCGTCGAGCAGTTGCTCCAGTTTGGCCAGGTCGCCGTAGGTCTCGGCGCGGGCCATCGGCGGGACCAGGTGGTCGACGACCACGGCGTGCGCCCGCCGCTTGGCCTGGGTGCCCTCGCCGGGGTCGTTGACGATGAACGGGTACACCAGCGGCAGGTCGCCGAGGACCGCGTCGGGCGCGCAGTCGGCGGCGAGGCCGAGGCCCTTGCCGGGCAACCACTCCAGGGTGCCGTGCTTGCCGAGGTGCACCACGGCGTCCGCGCCGAAGCCGCCGTCCGCGACGGGCGCGGTCAACCAGCGGTACGCGGCCAGGTAATGGTGGCTGGGCGGCAGGTCCGGGTCGTGGTAGATGGCGATCGGGTTCTCCCCGAAACCGCGGGGCGGCTGGATCAGCAGCACCACGTTGCCGAAACGCAGCCCGGCGAGCACGATGTCGCCGCCCTCGGTGTACAACTCGCCGGGCGGCTCACCCCAGTGCTCCCGCATCCGCTCGCGCAGTTCGGCCGGGACCTGGTCGAACCAGCGCTGGTACGTCGGTCCCGGTATCCGGGCCTCCGCGGCGGCCAACTGCTCCGGGGTGAGCCACTCCACGTCGTGACCACCGGCGGCGATCAGCGCGTGGATCAGTGCGTCACCGTCGTCGGGTGGGGGCGCGTCACCCAGGTCGTAGCCGGCCTCGGCGAGCGCGGCGAACAGCCGGACCGCCGAGGCCGGAGTGTCCAACCCGACCGCGTTACCGACCCGGGAGTGCTTGGTGGGGTACGAGCTGAGCACCACGGCGACCCGCTTGTCGGCGTGCGGCACGTACCGCAGCCGGGCGTGGCGCACCGCGATCCCGGCGACCCGGGCGGCCCGCTCGGGGTCGGCCGCGTAGACCGAGAGCCCGTCGGCGTCGATCTGCTTGAACGAGAACGGCACGGTGACGATCCGGCCGTCGAACTCGGGGATGGCCACCTGCATCGCCGCGTCCAACGGGGACATCCCGGCGTCGCTGTCGGCCCACTGCGCGCGGGTGCTGGTCAGGCAGAGGGCCTGGATGACAGGCACGTCCAGGGCGGCCAGGGCGCCGACGTCCCAGGCGTCCTCGTCGCCGCCACCGGAGGCGTCCGCCGCCACCGCGCCGCCGGCGGCGAGCACCGTGACCAGCAGCGCGTCACAGCGGGCGAAGAGCCCGAGCGGTCCGGCGCCCACGGTCAGCCCGCGCAGCGAACCGCAGAAGATCGGCAGCGGGTTGCCGCCGGCCCTGTGGACGGCGTCCGCCAGCACGTCGACGAAACCGGTGTTGCCGGCGAGGGCGTGCGCCCGGTAGAAGACGATTCCCACGGTGGGTCGGTCCGGGTCGGCGGGGTGTTCACCGTGCACGCCGTACGCCGGGGTGGGTGCGGGCGGGGCGAACCCCTCGCCGGTGAGCAGCACCGTGTCGGAGAGGAACCGGGCCAGCTGCCCCAGGTTGTCCGGCCCGCCCTCGACCAGGTACGCCAGCGCCTGGGTGACGACCCCGGACGGCACGGTGGAGATGGCCATCAATTCCGCGTCGGGCAGCGCCTCACCGCCGAGCACGACAGTCGGCACGCCGGTGGCGAGCACCGCGGCGAGGCCGTCCGGCCACGCCTGCCGACCGCCGAGCAGGCGTACGACGACGAGGTCGACCCCGTCGAGCAGGGCGGGCACCTCCTCGACGGTGACCCGCGCGGGGTTGGCCAACCGGTAGTCGGCGCCGCTGGCGCGGGCGGCCAGCAGGTCGGTGTCGGCGGTGGACAGCAGCAGGATGCGCACGGCAGGCTCCGGAAAGTGACGCCCTGGGGCCCTCACGGGGCGCCCGGGGACGATGCGGGTGGGTGCGGCGTCAGCCGGTACGACGGCCCGAGCGGGCGGCGCGCCGACGCGGGGGTCGGGGCGACGCGGGCGTCGGGGCCGGACAGCGTCAGGCGATCAGCTCAGCGGTGCCGGTGGCCGGTGCCCTTGGAATGCACTGCCTGGAGCGCAATACGACGATGATCGTCGATGAATGAGACGCCGTGCGTCATCGGGTCCTCCTCGGGTGTCCACGCCCTGGGGTACGTCCCGACGGCCGAAGTATCCTGGCTTCCGGATCGACGCTCTCCCCCGGCCTTCCAACCGCAGACACACGGCCGTGACTCACGAGGGGGGATCGCTCCCCGGTGACAGTGGCGGGACCGCGTCGGAATTGCACCGACTTCCTTCACTGCCGTCAGGCCGCGAATGCTGCCACACCGCCGCGCTGCCGGTCAACGCGGACCCCGCCGTCACCCGGCCCCGCTCACCACATTGACCTGCGGAAATATCGGTGTCGACGCGTCAGCCCTGGGTCATCCGTGCCCAGACCGGCGCGGCCGGCGGGTCAACGACAGCCAGCCGAGGAAACGCGCATGCAGCACGGCAAGGTCGGGGCGACCGCCGAGGCTGTACAAGTCGTTGATGGCCTCGTTCAGACAGGACGTCAGGTAGAGGGCCAGCGCCAGCGAGTGTCCGTAGAACTCGGCGACGAGATCAAGTTGGGCGCGGGAGCACGGCCACGCGGCGGCACAGTTGCGGCTGTCGCGCTTACCATCCCCGACCTGCTGTGGGACAGCACCGAGATGGTCGATGCTTTGGCCGCTCGCGACGTCGCTCAAGTATTCCGCCTCGTCCAACGAGCCACGCACGCCAGCCAAACCACAGTCGGTGTCGCCACCGGTCTCAGCCAGGCTCAGGTGAGCGAGATCATCAGCGGTGCCCGCCGGGTCAGCAGCATCGACGTCCTCACCCGCATCTGCGCCGGCCTGTCGATGCCACGCCACGCGCGCATGACGCTCCTGCTCGGCGAACGCAGCCGGATGCCAGCCGAACTCAACGTCAGGGGGCCGCACGCGGCGAAGACTGCGCGGGACCAGTGCGCCGACGTCACCGCGGTCTATGCCAGCCGGTCAGATTTCGTGGCGGAACTGCCTCCGCACGTTCTCTTCGACAGTGCCACGGACATCCGGGCGTCCGGCCTGTCGCTCAACCTCATTTGTCAGCAGTACGCCGACAACCGCCTCCTGAAGCTCCTCACCGCCGGCACCCACCTCCGTTGCCTGTTCCTTGATCCGGCCGGTGAGGCGATCAGGCGGCAGGAGCGTGAGGACGACTATCCGGACGGACACCTGAGCGCTCTCACCGAACTCAACATCCAGAACCTGGCACGCCGCATTCGTGACCGGCTCCCCGCAGGTGTCCGAGACCACCTCACCATCGGCGTCTATGACGAGGCCATTCGGGCCAACGTGCTTCTGATCGACGACCGTATCTGCGTCGTTCAGCACTACCTACCGCAGATGCGGGGCGTCGACTGCCCGACGTTGGTCATCGAGCGCAACGCGGGACCCTCCGGCCTCTACCCGATATTCGACGCGATGTTCAGCTCGCTCTGGGACCGCAGCCGCCAGCTATGACCGACTACGCTCGCCTCCTTCCCCTCGCACAGGAGGCCGTCGACCTGGCGCATGATCTGATGCGGACGCTTCAGCCCGGCGCGCTGACCTTCAAGGGTGACCGCGACATGGCTTCCGAGTTGGACTTCGCCATCGAGCGAAGGGTTCGCGATCATCTGGCCGCCAAGGCACCTGACATCGGGTTCCTCGGCGAGGAGTACGGCAGCAGTGGCGACAACAGCACTCTCACCTGGGCACTCGATCCCGTCGACGGCACCGTCAACTTCATCCACGGGTCACCCCTGTGCGCGATCTCCCTCGGTCTCGTCCACGGCGCCGAGGCCGTCCTCGGCGTCATCGACCTTCCCTTCCTCGGCACCCGCTACCACGCCGCCCGGGGACATGGCGCCTACGCCAACAACCGACCCATCCACACCAACGGGGTCACCGACCTCAAGGACGCTGTGGTCGCCATCGGCGACTACGCGGTCGGCAGCGAGGCCAACCGGAAGAACACCGAACGACTTGCCATCACCGAGCAGCTCACCCGGCACGTGCAACGAATACGCATGCACGGTTCTGCCGCGATCGACCTCGCCTGGTTGGCTGACGGCAAGATCGACGCGTTCATCATGCTCAACAACAAGCCCTGGGACACCGCCGCCGGCGTCGTCGTCGCCCGCGAGGCTGGCGCCCTGGTCGTCGACGTCGACGGCGCGCCGCACAGCATGGACGCTGTCGCCACGGTCGGCGGCAATGACCTGATCCTTCCGCCCATCCTCACGCTCGTTCAACGATCACTCGCACGTGCGGAACCCGACCGGGGCGCACAGCCGTCGCCGACCTAATGCTCTGACCACGCGCCCGGATCCGCTCCGAACACCAACACCGATGACGTCAGGTTGTCCGCCACGTGCGGGTGCCAACTGCTGGAGGACGGCGCCTACTTTCGCACCCGAAAGCGGAGCATTGTGACGGCGCCCGACTGGGCGTTGCTGAACGGCTCCAGGTCGATCCTGTCGAGGCCTGGTGGGGTGAAGCGGACACCGTCGCCGAGCAGCACCGGTAGGACGTACACCAGGATTTCGTCGACGAGCCCGCGCTGCAGGCACTGGGCGGCCACGTCAGCACCGAGGATCTCCAGGTTCTTGCCGCCCGCGGCGCTGCGTGCCGTGGCAACGGCCTCCTCGATGTCGCACGTGAGGAACGTGACGGTAGGGTCCGGCTCGCCGGGAGGTTCGTGGGTGAGGACGAACTGTCCTCCCCCGTCGTAGGGCGTGTCCTGGTTGGCCATTCGCTTGGCGACCTCGTACGTGCCCCGGCCGACGAGCATGGCGCCCGTGGCTGCCATGACCTCCGGGAACGTATCCGCAGTCAGGTACTCGAAGATCCAGTCCATCGCGTGGCCAGGACCGGCGATGAACCCGTCCAGCGACATCGCCCTGTTCACGACCACTTTGCCGGTGCCGACGCTCACATCGCTCATGCGGTCTTCTCCAAGATTCTTGGGGCCCGGGGCCGAATCATAGTTCGGCCGGTGGGAAGGGCGACCGGTTTGCGCACCATCGCCTTGCCGATCATGGAGTTGTGGTGGGGGACAAAGCAGCCGCTCGTTGCCAAACTGGGCACCACAACTCCATGATCGACCCCGACATGAGGGGCACGCGTTCGTGAGCCGTGGACGTTTCGTCTTAGCGGGCGTGGCGTTCTGGGTGGGCCCGGCTCCAGGTCCGCATCCGCTCCGGGTAACCGGTGCGGGCCGCCTCGTAGAGGGGCACCGCGTGCTTGCGGGCGATGGTCCCGGCCGCGCGAGGCGTTCCGGTACGGCGACGGATCCACTCGCCGTCGTGGGCGATCGCCACCACCGTGGTGTCCGTCGCGGTCGTCTCCGGCTCCAGGTAGAACTCCACCCCGCGTCGGGTGGCGATGAACGCCTCCAACGCCGCGAGGTCGTCGCGGGTCGCCTCCCGATCCAGCTTCGTCGGGGTCGCCTCGGCACCCCGTGACCGGCGACTGAACCAGCTCATGCCCCGCCCCTCTCCTCGACGCCCCTCCAGTGCAGCACCGATTCCTGGCAATACGCTGCACGCCGGATGGGAGACAGCTGACCCGCGTCGGGAAGCCGGGTGGAACCCGGGGTGGGTGGGCGGTGTCATCAGTGTGATCCGAACGGAGGCTCCCCTGGACGACGAGGCGCTCGTCACCCGCGCTCGGGCAGGTGACCTGGAGGCGTACAACCTCCTGGTCGCCCGGCACACCGCGTCCGCGTACCGGACGGCGGTGCTGCTCGGCGCGGGCTCGGACTCCGAGGACGTCATCCAGGAGGCGTTTGTGAAGGCGTACCGGAAGTTGTCCCGCTTTCGCGGGGACTCTTCGTTCCGGTCGTGGCTGCTCACGATCGTCGCCAACGAGACCCGCAACCTGCACCGCTCCCGGGGCCGGCGCGACGGGCTCGTCCTGCGGGCGGCGGCAGCGGACCCGACGTCGGAGGTCGCCGAGGACGACGCGGTCGGCGCGGTCCTCGCCGGGGAGCGCCGGGCGTCGCTGGTGCAGGCCCTGCGCCAACTGCCGGTACGCGACCGTGAGGTGATCGTCTGCCGGTTCTTCCTCGATCTCACCGAGGAGGAGACGGCGGCGGCTCTGGGCTGGCCCCGGGGCACGGTGAAGTCGCGCACCTCCCGGGCGATGGCGAAGCTTCGCGGCCTGCTCGACCGTGCGGAGGTCCGGCATGGGTGACCTCGAACGGGAACTGCGTGAGCTTTCCGCCTGGCTGGACACACCCGATCCTCCTGACGTGACGGCCCGTGTCCGCGTACGGCTCGACCGGCCCGCGCGCCGGTGGCGCTCGCTCGTCGCGGCGGCGCTGGTCGCCCTGATCGTGGCGGTGGTGTTGCCGCCGAGCCGGGCCGCCATCGCCGACGCCGTCACGGGGCTGCTGCGCTTCGCCGGTGTCAGCATCGCCACCTCGCCCGCATCGACGCTGCCCAGCGGTACCGCGGCACCGTTGCCCGGGCAGCGGGCCGTCGCCCTGGACGAGGCGCGACAGGCGGTACGGTTTCCGATCCGCCTGCCGGCACGGCTGGGCCCACCCGAGCAGGTGTTGGTCGCCGACCCGGACGCCACGGGCCGGTACCGGGTGGCAACGCTGCTCTACGACGGTGGCACGCTGCGCGTCGACGCCTTCGACGGTCGCCTCAACCTGTCCTTCCACAAGGAGGTCATGCCGCCGGGAGCGGAGTGGGTCCAGGTCAACGGCGACTTCGCCGTCTGGGTCGACGGCCCACACGTGCTGTCCTACGTGGACCGGGGCGGCGGGATCCGCAGTGCGACCGCCCGACTGGCCGCCTCGACCCTGATCTGGCAGGACAACGACGTGAGCTACCGACTCGAGGGCGACCTCACCGAGACCGAGGCGACCGAGATCGCACGCTCACTGCGCTAGGAACCTGGCGGGCCCGGGCGGTGTCGGAAAGAGGCGACGAGTCGTCGACGCGTACCGGAGGGGTCGAGATGGGTTCATGGGGCAGGGCGCTGCTGGCAGCATCGGTGGTTCTGGTGGCGGGGTGCGCGAGCACGGCCAGCGGCGGGTCGACCGCGCCGAGCGCGAGCGCGAGCACCACGACGAGCGCAAGCACCACGACGAGCGCAAGCGCCGCGGCGGGCTGTCACTCGCCGATCGAGACGAAGTCGCTGCCCGACTGGGCGGACGCCGGTTTCCACGGGACCAGCAAGGGCCCGCACGTCTTCGGCGCGAAGGGTGACATCGTGGCGGTGCTGTTCGCCCACCCGCTGCGCCAGGTCCGGACGGACGGGTCCAACAACAAGATCCTGTGGGTGGCCCGCGCCGCCACGACCTCGCCCGACCCGACGGCGCCGGCGACCCTGGTGATCACCGCGACACTGGACGGCACCGACACCCGGGTGACCCGAGAGGTCGCCGGCGGGCCGGGGCCGTCGATCATCGACATGCCGCAGGCCGGGTGCTGGCATCTCGACCTGCGCTGGTCCGGGCACACCGACACGATGGACCTGGTCTACGCCCCCTGAGCGACCCCGGTGTCCGCGAGCGGCGCGGGATCGGCGACGTGCTGGCCCGTCCTCGCCGCTTAGGGTGTGGTCGTGCCGATCACCTTTCAGCTTCCCGCGGGTCGGGCCGCGGCGGTGACGTTCGCGGTGTCACCGCTTGTGGAGTTGGCCTGGGCGTGGCACGTGCTGGTCGGCACCGACCATCACCCGGAGCGTGCGGAGTGGGCCCAACGAGTCCTCGGTGAGGTGCCAGACGACCTGACCGCCGAGTTGAACGCCTGGTCGTTCGCGGTGCGAGCGGTGCGCGCGACAGTGTTCGCGGATCCGACGCTGCCGCCAGCCCTCGATTGGGCCCAGGCGGTGACGGCACTCCGGAGGATGCCTCCCGCGCAGTTCGCCGCCGCGATGCTTCGGCCGCTGCTGCGGGTGGGCGGTCGATCCGGTGACGTCACCGACCTTCGCGTGGGCACCGAACTGATCGCGCTGTCGCGGGCGCGGGGAGCCGGGGCGACGCGGGCGGTGCGACTGCTCCTGGAGAAGCCCACCGTGGCGCAGGCCGCCGTGGTCGACATTCTGGAGGGCTGCTGGTCGGCCTTCTTCGCGGCCGAGTGGCGCGAGATCGAACCCGCGCTACAGGGTGAGGTGCGGGCGCGATCGCGCACGGCCGCGCGCGGCGACCTCCGCGCCGTGCTGTCTGGCTTGTCTCCCGCGGTGGCCGTCGGAGAGGACGGCCGCGTCACCGTGGACAAGGTGCAGAGCAAGTCGCTCGCGGTGTCCGAACGTGGGCTGGTGCTGGTCCCCACCGCCTTCGGCACCCCACACGTGTACGTCGCCGACGAGGCGGACCGTCCGGTGGCGGTGCACTACCCGTTCCCGCCGCCGGAGCGTACGGCCGACCGGCGACTGACCCTGCGGCGGCTCGACGTGCTCGCCCATCCGGCGCGCCTGGAGGTGTGCCGCGCGATCGCGGTCGAGCCCAGGTCAGCGCGGGAGATCGCCCGGCTCTGGCGCCTCGACGAGACCGCGGTAACCAAGCACCTGTCCGCCCTGCGCGCGGCTGGACTGGTTCGCGCGGAACGGGCTGGCCACTTTGTCAGGTACTCCCTGGAGGCGTCCGCCATCCAGACGATCGGAGCCGACCTGCTCGACGTGCTCCGGCGGTGATTCCCTGGCGAAGACTGGCAGGCATTGGCTGTCGGCCAGCGGCACCTCCTAGCGTGGCGGCCATGGTGACGCTCGACGAGACGATGCGGCGGTTGGCCGCCGACCGGGACGTGCCGATCCCCCGCACCGCGTACTGGCATGCGGCGGTTCACCTGGGTGGGCTGGCGGCAGTGGCATGACGCCGCTGTACGTGGCGGCGGACATCCACGGTCACCGCTCCGAGTTCCGGGAGTGCCTTCACGAGGCGGGGCTCGTCGACCACACCGGGCACTGGTCCGGGGGCGGCGCACGGTTGTGGCTGCTCGGTGACTACGTCGATCGCGGCCCGGACGGGATCGGCGTCATCGACGACATCCGGCGGCTCGCAGTCTCCGCAGCTGCGGTGGGCGGCCACGTCGGGGCGCTGTTGGGTAACCACGAGGTGCAGTTGCTCGCCGCGCACCGGTTCGGCAGCAGCCCCGTTGCCGGCTGGGACGAGCCGGGCGGGTTTCGCGGTGGCTGGGCTCGGTTCGGCGGACGTGAGAAGGACCTGCGCCAGCTGAGGCCACCGCATGTCGAGTGGATGACGCAGCTGCCCGCGGTCGCGGTCGTCGACCGGTTCCTGCTCGTGCACTCCGACACCGCCCGGTACCTGGAGCTTGGATCGAGTGTGGCGACCGTGAACACGGCGATCACCACGGCTCTCGGCTCCAGCGACCCCGCGACATGGCTGGACCTCTGTGGTCGGATGAGCGATCGGGGCGCCTTTCGGGACGCCGTGCTGGCGAACCCCGACGATCGGGTGTCGCTGATGCTGCGCACGCTCGGTGGCAGCGTGCTCGTCCACGGCCACAGCACCCTCACCAAGCACTTCGGGGTGGCGCCGCGGGATGTCAGCGGTGCGCTGCGGTACGCCGACGACAGGGTCCTCGCCATCGACGGCGGCGTCCACGAGGGCGGCCGGATCCTGCTCACCCGACTCCGCTGACCCTGGCTAGGCTGCCTGCCGTGCTGGAGGACGTGCGGACGGCGGCCCGCGACAACGCCGAGTGGTGCGACATCGTCTGCGGCAGCCACGGGCTGGCCGGCCGTACCGACGCCGACGCCTGGTCGGTCCCCCACCGTTCACCACCGTGGTACCCGGACGCGGTCACCCTGCGACCGGGCATCGACGCCGAGGCGCTGCTGGCCCGGATCGACGCCGGGCCCGGCGCGTCGGTGAAGGACAGTTTCGCCGACCTCGACCTGGCCCGGTACGGGTTCCGGGTGCTCTTCGACGCGCAGTGGATCCACCGGCCACCGTTGGCACCACCTGTCGACGCACCGCTGACCCGGATCACCACACCCGACGATCTGGCGTCCTGGGCGGCGGCACACGGCGGCGGGGAGTTGTTCCGCCCCGCGCTCCTGGCCGACCCACGGGTACGGGTGCTCGCCCGCCACGACGAGCGCGGTGTGATCAACGGTGGGGCGGTGCTCAGCGGCGACGGCCCGTACGGCGTCTCCAACCTGTTCACCCACGCCGACGACTCCCGGGACATCTGGCGCGCGGTGTGCGCCACCCTGCCCAACGCGCCGCTGGTCGGCTACGAAACCACCCCGGACCTGACCCCGGCGCTCGCCGCTGGCTTCAGCACCACCGGTCCTCTCCGTATCTGGCTGCACGACTAGGGCCCGTTACACCCTGATGGCGGGTGGGCACGGGTCAGGCGCTGGGCTCCGGCCGTGCCGTCGGAGCCGTTCCGGCGGGGTGCGGCTGGCGCAGCACCGGCACCAGCAGCAGGGTCGGCAGCAGCAGCAGCGGCACCGCCAGCAGCGCGCGCAGGGTACCGACCTCGTCGCCGATCAGCCCCAGCAACGGTGGGCCACCGAGGAACGCGGTGTAGCCGATCACCGCGACCACGCTCACCCGCACCGCCGCGTGCGCCTCGTCGTCGGCCGCCGCGCTCATCCCGACCGGGAAGCCCAGCGACGCACCGAGGCCCCACAGCGCGACGCCGATGATGGCCACCGGCCCGGAGCCCGCCAGCACGGCCAGGCCGGCGCCGACCACGGCGAGCCCGATGGTGCCGCTGAGCACCGGCACCCGACCCCACCGGTCCAGCGCGACGGTGCCGGCGGTGCGCCCGACGGTCATGCCCACCACGAAGACAGCGAAGACCGCCGCGCCGGCGGCCTCGCTCAGGTCCCGTCCGTCGATGAACGCGACGGCCAGCCAGTCGTTGGCCGCGCCTTCGGTGAACGCGGCCACCAGCACGAACAGCCCGATCAGCAGGGTACGCGGCTCCCGCCAGGCGGCGAGTTGCGCCCGCCGACGGGCAGCCGGGGTGGCGTCCGCCGGATCGCCGCTGTGATCGGTGCCGACGGGCAGGAACGTCCGGGCGGCGAGCGCGGTGCCGGTCAACACGACCACCGCCACCGCGACGAGATGCGCGCCGACCGACACGTCGAACCGGGCCGCCCCGGCGCCGAGCGCCGCTCCGGCCACCGAACCGAGGCTCCACCCCGCGTGGAAACGGGGCATGATCGTACGACCCAGCCGCCGTTCCACCGCCGCGCCCTCGACGTTCATCGCCACGTCGCAGGCGCCGGAGCCGTAGCCGAGCGCCACCAACCCGAGGGCGACGACGGCGAACGACCCGGCGACCGTGGCGCCCAGCCCCGCCACGGTCAGGCCGACCGCGACCAGCACGGTGGCCATCGTGACGGTGCGGGCCGCGCCGAATCGCTGGGCGAGCAGGCCGGAGGTGGGCATGGCGAGCAGCGCGCCGACGCTCATCGCCAGCAGCAGCAACCCGAGTCGTCCGGCGGAGAGGTCCAACGCCTCACGGACCGCCGGGACGCGGGAGAACCAGCTGCCGACGGCCAGCCCGTTGAGGGTGAAGGTGGCAGCGACGCCGTTGCGGGCGAGCCGCACCGTCCGCAGGGTCGGCGACGCGATGTGCGGGGTTACGGATCGACTGGTGGGGGCGCTCACGGGGGTGGTCCTCTTCCTCGGGGTGATCTCCTCGCACGATCGCACACCTGAGAGCGCTACCACCACAACCGGCAACCGCCCCTTACCGCTGCTGGTCGGGGCGGGGCATGATGTGAGCAGGAGTTGGTCCGATCGGACGGGCCGCTGCGGGAGGCGACGATGACGACAGCGGCACACCGGCCGGCCACTCTCGAGGACGTGGCCCGGGTCGCCGGCGTGTCCCGATCCACGGCGTCGCGGGTGATCGCCGGCACGGGGTTCGCCTCTCCGGCCGCTCGGGAACTGGTCACGGCAGCCGTCGACCAGCTCGGTTACGTACCCAACCCGGCCGCCCGGGCGTTGGTCCGCGGCGGCGGCGTACGCCTGGTCGTCGCCGTTCTGGGCACCAGCGCCGCGGTGCTGGACGACCCGTACGTGCACCAGGTGGTCGGTTCGGCCGCCCGGGTGTGCACGCCCGCCGGTGTCGGGGTGGCGCTGCACTGGCTGCCGTTCGGCGACCCCCGCAGCCTCGACCAACTCGACGGGGACCGCAGCGTCTGCGGGGTGATCCTGGTCAACACCACCGAGGAGCTGCTGGAGGCGGTCCCGCGGTCGCTGAGCGGTCGGGTGGTCTCGATCGGCGTCGGCTCGGCGACCGTGCCGTCGTTCGACGTCGACAACGCCGCCGGCTCCGAAGCGGTGCTGCGCCACCTGTACGCCTCGGGTCGCCGCCGGATCGCCATGGTGACCGGCCCCCGGTGGCTGCCCTGCGCGCAGCGCCCCGTGCAGACATACCGTCGGCTCATGGCCGAGGCCGGCCTACCGGAGCGGATACTGCCCGGGGACTTCCGGGCGCCGCGTGGCCGCACGGCGGCCGGCGAGGCGTTGCGCCGTTGGCCGGACATCGACGCGATCTACGCGATAAGTGACGACACCGCGCTCGGGGTGATCGCCGGCCTGCGCGACGCCGGCGCGCGGGTGCCCGGCGACGTCGCGGTGGCCGGCTTCGACGACATTCCGTTGGCCGGGATGACCGCCCCGGCGCTGACCACGGCGAGTCACCCGGTGGGGCGGATCGCCGTCGCCGCGGCCACCGCCCTGCTGGACGGGCGGCCGGCCGCTCCGGTGACCCTCTTCCCGTCCGCCCTGGTGGCTCGGGCCAGCGCCTGAGTCGACGCTCAGCGGAGAACGTCGATGGTTAACCCCACGCGGGCCGGGTAACCGCGTCGGACCTTCCGTCCACCGCGAGGAGCGCCCACTCGTGTCCGACTCCGCGCCGTCGCACTGGGACTCGCCGCCGAGCCCTCGGGACGGCCGGTTGACCGCCCGCCGCCACCCGCCGGTGGCGCCGGGCCGCACCGGGCTCGTGCCGATGACCGGCCCCGCCGGGGACCGGCTGGCCCTCAGGTATGCCCCGGAGCCGGCGACCGACGGCTCGGCGTACCGGTTGGTGCTGCTCCTGCACGGTGCGGGCGGCTCGGCGCGACAGGGACTGGACCTGCTGTTGCCCGTCGCGGACGCGCAGCACCTCCTGCTGGTCGCCCCGGACTCGTCGGCTGCCAGTTGGGACCTGATCGCCGGCGGCTTCGGTGCGGACGTGGGGCGCGTCGACGGGCTGTTGGCGACCGTCTTCGACACCTACCAGGTGTCCGACGTCACGGTCGGCGGCTTCTCCGACGGCGCCTCGTACGCGCTGTCACTGGGCCTGGCGAACGGGGATCTGTTCGACGCGGTGCTGGCCTTCTCTCCCGGTTTCGCCGCGCCGCCGGTCACCCACGGCCGACCACGGGTCTTCATCTCGCACGGGGTCGACGACCGGGTACTGCCCATCGACGTGTGCAGCCGCCGGCTCGTCCCCCGCCTGCGTGACCTCGGTTACGACGTGACCTACGAGGAGTTCCCCGGCGGCCACGACATCCCCGCCCCGATCCGTGACTCCGCCACCACCTGGCTAACCACGTAACCCACCCCACCCCACCCCACCCCACCCCACCCCACCCCGCCCCGGTCGATCCCGCCCCGCCCCGCCCCGGTCGATCCCGCCCCGCCCCGCCCCGCCCCGCCCCGCCCCGCCCCGCCCCGCCCCGCCCCGCCCCGGTCGATCATGGAGTTGTGGTGGGCAATTGACGACGGAAAGTGGCTTACGCGGGGCACCACAAGTCCTTGATCGACCCGGGCGGGGGCGGCAATGACCGGTGCGAGGGTCAGACTGGGGGGAGGCCGAGGGCGTCGTCGACGCGGGCGAGGACGGCGGCGTCGTCCTCCGGGTTGACGCCACGCAGCAGGTCGATGGCCGTGGCCCGAACCTGACCGATGATCATCGCTAGGGGGAGGGTCTGCGTGGAGCCGAAGAGCTGCCCGGCGGCGTGCACGGCCGCCAACGCCGACTCGTCGGCCCGGGCGGCGTGCCGGTCGGCGATCTCCTCCTGCCCGTTCAGGTCGGCGGCGAGTGCGGCACCTGCCGCACGGACCGCCTCGGCCAGTGACCGCAGGGCCGCGCCCAGCTCCGCCGGGGCCGGGGTGTGCAGCCGGCTGAGGGTCACGCCCGCGCGGGCCAGCACCCGGACGTTGCGGACCGCGTAGTCGATCTGCCGGATCGACTCGTCCACCGTACGCAGCCGACCGATGTGCCGACGCCGACGGACGTTGAGCCGCAGCGCCTCACCAGCGGCCAGCACCCCGTCGCGCAGCCCGTCCACCCGGGCGTCCATCCCCCGCGCCTGCCTGAGCGCGGCGACCGCCGCCGGCTCGTCGCGGTCGTCCAGCGCGTCGGCGATCTCGCCGAGGAGCCCGGCCAACTCGTCGAAGGTCCTCCGCACCTCGGCGACCAGCGGCGCCAGCGGATGCCGGGCGTCGACCAGCAGGCTGGCCGCGAGAGCGACCGCCCCGCCGACCAGCGCGTCGACGAAGCGGAACGGCACCAACGACCCGTCCGGCGGTGCGACCACCACCAGGTAGAGCGCGGAGACCGCCGCCTGCACCAACGTCACGCCGGTGGCGCCGAAGGCCACCGCGAGGAGGACGGTGAGCAGGATGACGGTGAAGACCGTCCAGGTGCTGCCCGGGCCGAGCGCCTGCACCACCAGGTCCGCGACGAGCACCCCGGCGGCGACCCCGAGGACGACCTCGACGGCCCGGCGGATGCGCTGCCCCCGGGCCTGACCGAGAACGATCAGCGCGGCGGCTGGCGCGAAGAAGGGCTGCGGGTGTCCGAGCAACCGGGTGGCCAGCAGCCAGGCCACGGTCGCCGCGGCGGTTGCCTCCAGCACCGGCCGCCAGCCGTGCCGCAACCGCCCGCCGGCCGTCCGCAGGCCGCTGAACCGCACCATCTCCTGCCCTCCCCCTACCGGCACCAGCCAACCTGTCGCGCCGAGTCCAACCACACCACCGGCTCATCGCCAAGGCGCGGCAGCACACCACCAGCTCACCGCGGCATGCCGTCCACTCCCCCTCTGAAGCTGATGTCGTAATCGAATCAGGCTCGATGGCGTAGACGATCAGCTCCAAAGGGCCCGACCACGGCACCAGCCGGCGGCCCACGGCATGCCGAGGCGATCGTCTCCCATCACGCGTTGGACCTGATCACCGGGTTGCTTCGCCTCGCCCGGACGCCAGCGCACCGAGCGGCCCGCGCGGCCGGGAGCGCGCAGCGCCAGGACCGGCGACCCGCGCCGGCCGGGTCAACTTTTGGTGAGGGCACGCAGCAGCGTACGGACGGCGGCGCCCAGGTCGGCGCGGCTGGCCGCGGTGCCGGGCTGCGGGGCGCTGAGCGCGCCCGCACCGGCCAGTCGGTCGAAGAGCAGCCCGTCCACGAACGCGACGAACTGGTCGCCCTGCCGATCGGGGTCGCTCGCCCCGGCCCGGGTCAGCAGGTCCCGGGCCTGCACCCGCAGGCCGGTGCCGTGTTGCAGGATGCCGCGCAGCTCGGGCCGGTGCACCGCCTCCAGGAGGCAGGCGTAGCGGGCGAGGCTCCGGCTGCGTCCGGTGCTCAGCCAACTGTCGAGCACCTCGGCGACACCGGCGGCGAGCGCGTCGAGGTCGTCACCGTCGAGGAGGGGTGCGGGGGTCGGGGGTGGCGGTCCGGTCGGCAGGTCGTACGCGGCCAGGTCGGCCCGGTCCCGTTCGGCGAGTCGTCCCACCACGGCCTCGATCAGCGCCTGACGGGTCCGCAGGTAGGCGGAGGTGGTGCCCGGCGGCATTCCGGCGCGGCCGTCGACCGCCCGGTGGGTCAGGGGCGCTCGGCGTGCACCGGGCCACGCTGCACCGCACCCTGCGCGAGGCCCTGCCCGCCTCGTCCCTGCACACAAACGCCCCTGTGGAGCACGTCGAGTCCGGCCCGTACCGCGCGGAGGTGAGCTATCGGGGGGCCGACGGCACGCACACCCTCACCGCCGATCTGGTGGTCGGCGCCGACGGCCTGCGCAGCCGGGTCCGCGCCCAGCTCTGGCCGCACCACCCCGGCCCGGTGTACGCCGGATCGACGACGTGGCGGGCGGCCATCGCGTTTCCCGATCCGATCCCGGCCGCCATCACCTGGGGGCCGGGTGCCGAGTTCGGCATGGTGCCGATCGGCGACGGCCAGCTCTACTGGTACGGCGCGCTGAACGCCCCGCCCGGTGGCCACGCCCCCGACGAGCTGGCGGCCGTGCGGGAGCGCTTCGGCGAATGGCACGACCCCATCCCGGCGCTTCTCGCGGCAACCCCACCCGACGTCGTGCTGCGCAACGACATCCACTACCTGGCCGAGCCGCTGCCCTCGTACGTGCGGGGCCGGGTGGCGCTGCTCGGCGACGCCGCCCATCCGATGACACCCAACCATTGCCTTCGCGCTGCGGAACATCGCGTTGCGGGTCACCCCGGGCAGGGTGGCGCTGCGCAGCATGGCCCGCTACGCGGACTGGCGACCACCGGCGGGCTGAGCCGGCCCGGCGGCGGCCCGGCCGGCGGCCAGGGCGGTGTACTCCGCCGAGGCGAGGAACTCGGTCAACACCTCCACGGTGCCCGGCGTCCACGGACGACCGTCGAGCACCTCGGCACCGGGAACGAAGAGCATCGCCGCGCCCTCGCCGAGCACCACGTCCTCCTGCCGGGCTCGGGTGCTGCCGAGGAAGTAGTGCTTCACCCGGTCCAGCTCGGGCAGCCGTTGCACGGCGACCGGGTGCAGCGGCCCGTCGGCCCGTAGGCCGGTCTCCTCCCACAGCTCCCGCTCGGCGGTCTGCTCCGGTGTCTCCCCCGGCTCGCCGTGGCCGCCGGGCAACCCCCACACGTTCGGGTGGTGCGTCGCGTCGCCGTCGCGCAGTTGCAACAGCAACCGCCCGTCGGGATCTACCAGTAGGACGCACGCGACAATTCTCATCCGGCCAGACTACGGCCGACGAGGAACCGTCGTGGCCCCAAAGCTCCAGAATAGTCATTCGGGGCGCCGTCGGAGCTAATCAAAGGCGACAGTGCGCCGGTACAATCGGCGACTTCGTTGTGACCGATCGCTGACTGCCGATAGTGAAATCGATCACACACACTGAGCGCATGAACAGGAGAGTCAACCGCGGTAGGGCACTCCGCGTCGCGGTGTGCCTCCTTCTTCTCGCCGCGCTGAGCGGCTGCATGCAACTCAACATGGGGTTGACCATCAACGCCGACGACACGGTCGACGGGCAGCTCCTGCTGACGGCCCAGAAGTCGGTGCTGAGCGGGCGTAACAAGAACCTCCCGGTCGCCTTCGCGGAGCTGCGGCAGAACATCCCCGCCCTACCGGCGGGCGAGGAGACCCTTTACCAGGACGACACTTTCTACGGCTCCCAGATCAGTTACCGCAAGGCGCCGCTGGCCGGTTTCGACACCGAGAGCGTGAAACTGGTCCGGGACGGCGACCTGTACCGCTTCACGTTGCCGATCGATCCAAAGAAATATGGCGGAAAGGTTGCGGAGCAAAATCCGCAAAATCAACAGGCGTTCCTCAAGCTCATGTCGTTCGAGATCTCGGTGACATTTCCCGGCCGGGTGATCGACAGCAATGGCACCGTCAACGGCCGTTCGGTCAGTTGGAAGGTCGATCCCAACCAGGAGAAGCCAGCCGAGCTACGGGCCGTGGCCGAGGCGCCACCTCGACCGTCCACCTCGCCGGTTGCCGCCGGCGAGGAGGACGATGGCGGGTTCCCCTGGTTGCCGGTCGTCGGCGGTGTCCTCCTTCTGCTGCTGCTCGCCGCGGTGGGCGTACTCCTGGTTCGCCGCCGTCACCCCGCGGCGCCGGCGGCGCCCGGTCCGACCCCGCCGCCGGGCCCGCCCGCCGGCACCCCGGGGCCCGGCTGATCCATCTGGTGGCCGGCTCAAGCCGGCCACGCCCGGCCCCGGCCGCCCGCGACACGACGGCGACCGGCCCCGGTGCTCCCCGAGGAGCACCGGACCTCACCACCACCACATCCCGGTCGCACCATCGCAGAAAAGGGGGATCGTCATGAACGATCTCTTCACCTGGGCAGCCCTGGGGAGCATCGCCGGCGCGAGCGCCGCGACCCTGCTGGCCACCAACGTCATCGGGGGGCTGATCGGCCCGAGCGGCGACAAGCTCCGCAAGTGGATCGCCATCGCCATCGCGCTGCTGCTGTCCTACGTGACAGCGGCGTTCGCCGACGACGTCGGCGGCGAGAAGTGGGTCATCGCGTTCTTCAACGCGCTTGTCATCTTCTCCGCCGCGCTCGGCGTCAACCAGTTCCCGCCCGGCAACCGACAGGCGACGCCGACCCAGGTCGCTGGCGGTCGTGAGCCCCGAGTCTTCCGCTCCTGGGTCTGAGGGGATGTCGTCATGGTCTTCGGAATTCTCAGCGCGGCCATCCAGGTCGGCTTCGGCGCCCTGCTCGGTTTCCTCGCCGGTGGCCCGATCGGGCTGCTGATCGGCGCCGTCGTGGGCCTGGTGGTCAGCGCGGTCTTCGGCTGGTCGGTGGCCTCCGCCGGGGTGTACGCCTCGGACGCCCGCGGCATCTTCCTCTTCGTCGTCGACCACACCTGGAGTCTGCTCAACACGGTCGTCGGCGCCATCTACCTGACCGTGCACCTGATCTTCGGGCACGCACTGGACCGGCCCACGTCGCTGGGCAGCGGTCGGGTCAGCGTGGTCGAGGGTGTCTCGCCCCGGTACGCCACCACCATCGGCACCGTCTGCGCCGGCTCCAGCTCGGGCATCCAGCGGCACGAGGACGTGCACATCTTCCAGGGTCGCCTGCTCGGGCCGCTCTACATCCCGTTGGTGCTGGCCAACTACGTCCTGTTCACCATCGCGCCGGTGTGGCTGCTCTACCACGACCACACCAACGCGCCGATCAACCGTTTCACCAGGTACTTCGAGATTGGCGTCTATCCGCACGTGTGGAACGAGGCCATCGCGTACCGGATCCAGGGGACGCCGCCGCGATGAGCACCCACGGGCGCGGACCGATCGAGACCGCCACCGCCGAACTGGTCGCCTGGGTGACCGGCGCGGCGGGGGAACCCGTCCCGGTCGGCCCGCCCCGTGCGTGCGACGACGCCGACGGGCTCACCCTCTGGCCGATGGAGCTGCGCTCGGCCCGGCAGACCCGCTCCAGCGGCGCGGTCCGCGAACCGTACCGGTTCACGGTCCGCCACCTGCTCTGCGTGACCGGGCCGGCCGGGTTGCCGCGGCTGGACCGGGTGCTCACCGCCGCGACCAGCGACGGCAGGTACCCGGTCGTGCTGGAGGCCGGCGACGCGCCACTGTGGACGTCGTTCGGCGCGGCGCCCCGACCGGCGCTGCTGATCGACGTGGCGGCGCAGGTGGACCACCCGACTCCGGCCGCGCCGCCGGTGCTGCAGCCGCTGCGGTTGCGGCAACTCGACGTGCGCAGCCTCAGTGGGCGGGTGGTCGGCCCCCAGGACCAGCCCCTGGCCGCGATGCGGGTCGAGCTTCCCGGCACCGGGTCCGCCACCCGCACCGACCCCGAGGGCCGGTTCCTGATCGTCGGCGTCCCGCACGACCCCGAGCACCCGAGCCCGGTCCGGCTGCGGCTGACCGGCCGTGGGCTCGTCCTCACCGCCGATGTCGACCCCGCCGAGGACGACATCGTCATCGTCTGCGCGCCACCGACCCACTGACACCCACCGCACAGGAGGACCGATGCCCAGTTACTTCTCCCCCGGCATCTATGTCGAGGAGGTCCCCAGCGGCGCCCGACCGATCGGACCGGCGAGCACCAGCATCGCCGCCTTCGTCGGCGTCGCCCCGGACCGCTCCGCCCACCTGGGCAAGGCGGTGCCGGTCAACAACTGGACGGAGTTCCTGCGACTCTTCGCCGGTGGGGAGCGGGTGGAGAGCACCCCGCTGGCCCGGGCGGTCTTCGGCTTCCTGGACAACGGAGGCGCCCGCTGCTGGGTGGTCAACGTCGGCGAGGGCGGCGCGATCACCGGCAGCGGGCAACGCCGTGGCGGTCTGCAACTGCTGGAGGCCGTCGACGAGATCTCCATCATCGCCGCGCCCGGCTTCCACGACGTGGTGTCGCACGAGGCGCTGCTCAGCATGGCCGAGCGCACCCGCACCATGGTCGCGATCTGCGACCCGGCACCGGACATCGACGACATCTCCGCGTTGACCCGGGTCGCCACGCCGTCCTCCGGCAAACCCCCCAAGCCCGCCGAGGGTACGGGCGGCGGCCCGGCCGGCGGTCCCGGCGGCGGTTCGGCCCAGCCGGGCGGCTCCGGCGGCCACGAGGGGGCCGCCTACCGGCCGCGACAGTCCGAGTTCGGGGCGTTCTACTACCCCTGGCTACGGGTCCGCGACCCGATCAGCGGCGAGTTGGAACTCACCCCGCCGAGCGGGCACCTGGCCGGCATCTGGGCCCGCACCGACGCCCTGCGCGGGGTGCACAAGGCCCCGGCCAACGAACCGGTGCGCGGCGCCGTCGACCTGGGCTACCTGGTCACCCGACCGGAACACGACGTGCTCAACCCCAAGGGCGTCAACGTGATCCGCTACTTCGCCGGCGAGGGCATCCGCGTCTGGGGCGCCCGTACGCTCGCCGCCGAGGCCAGCGAGTGGCGCTACCTCAACGTTCGACGTCTCAGCATCGCCATCGAGCAGGCCATCGCCAACGGCACCCGGTGGATGGTGTTCGAGCCCAACGACTTCACCCTCTGGCGCTCGATCCGGCGTGACATCGGGGCGTTCCTCACCCGGGTGTGGCGCGACGGCGCGCTGTTGGGGCGCAGTCCCGAGGAGGCGTTCTTCGTCAAGTGCGACGAGGAGACCAACCCGCCGGACGTGCGCGACGCGGGCATGGTGATCGCCCACATCGGCATCGCGGTCGTCAAGCCCGCCGAATTCGTGGTGTTCAAGCTGAGCCAGTGGGCCGGCGGCACCGAGACCGAGACGATCGGAGGCTGACATGCCCACCACCGCCACCCCGCAACCCGGCGCCCCGGTCGACCCGTACCGGGCGTACAACTTCCGGCTGCTCATCAACGGCGTCACCAACGGCCACTTCACCGAGATGACCGGGTTGGAGGTGAACATCCCCGGGCAGCCGTACCGGGAGCACGGCCTGGGTCGGATGCGGATGGTGCCCGGTCAGGCCGAGTACGAGCCGGTGACGCTGCACTTCGGCCTCACCGCCTCCCGCGAGCTGTGGGACTGGGTGAACGCCACCGCCCAGGGCACCCTCAACCGCCGCAACGTGTCCGTGGTGCTGCTCGACTCGGTGGGGACGGCCGAGGTGCTGCGCTGGAACCTGATCGACTGCTGGCCCACCCGGTGGCGCGGGATGCACCTCAACACCCTCAGCCACGAGATCGCCATCGCCTCGCTGACTCTGCGCTACGAGGGCCTGGAGCTGGAGTCCGGCGGTGCCACCGCGCCGACGCCCGCGTAGCTGGCTGGCCGGCCGGCTGCGCGCGGCGGCCGGGGCGGTGCAGCGCCTCGCCGGGCGGGTCGAGCCCGCCGGACACCTCCCGCCGCCGTCGGAGGCTCAGGTGCCGACACCGCGCCGTTTCGGGGAGCCTCCGCAACACTGGCTGGACCTGGTCGCCGCCCACGCGCCCGGTCTGCTGCACGAGCTGGACCTCGACCCGTCCGCCGCCGAGCCTGCGGAGTGGCGCGAGGACCCCGCCGGTCGGCCCGACTTCGGCGATCGGGCCGATCGGGACGGGCCCGGCCGGTGGACCGCGGTGACCCGAGCAGCTCGGCCCGTCGGGGAGGGCGCCGGACTCCCGGCCGACTCGGTGGGTCGTCGTGCCCCCGGCACAGTGGGTCGTCGTGCCCCCGGCACAGTGGGTCGTCGTGCCCCAGACAGGGGTAGTGGGCCCGGCCGCGCGACGAGCATGAGCGGGCCTGACCTGGCCGCGCACTCCGACGGGCATGGCACGCCGGGTGACGACCCAACGGTGGTCGAGGGGTACGGCGTCCAAGGGCCGGAGGCGGTGAGCGAGGACGGAAGGCCGCACGGTTCGCACTCGACGGGTCGAACCGGGAGGTCGGAGCACGCGTCGAGCGCGGCCGACTCGTCCGGCAGCCCAGGGGTCAGCGGTGTCGGGCCACGGGGTAGCAGTGACACCTCAGACGTCGCGATGACCGCCGAGGCGCCCCTCACTGCGGATGCGGACCGACGTCCGTCGGGCCTGCTGTCGAACGGTTGGCGTCTGCGCCCGCCATCCCGACGGGTCACGGCGACCGGACCGGCGCGGGACGACGCCACGGCCGCCGACCCGAGAGAGCTACCCCGAATCGACGAGCGAACCTCACCAGCGAGCCCTCCGACCCACACCGCCCCTGCCGAGATCTTGGAAGATTCCGGCCCACCCAGGGGCGCTCACCTTCCAAGGTTCACAACTGGCTCCGCCGATCTCGGCGGGGCGGGGCCGGATCGAGCGGCGGCTCGGGACGGGTGGTCGCCTGTCGGCGAGGCAGACACGGGCTGGGGGTCGACCGAGGGCGGAGTGGTGGCCGACGGCCGGTGGCCGGCGCTTCCGGACGATCGGGCACGGTCGGGGCGGCAGGGTGGCGGGCGAGTTGGACAACACCCTGAACACCGGAACGGTCAGGTCGCGAGGGTCGCGGGGGTTGCGTGGAACCGCCCGGCGCACCACGTTCCGGGCGGCGGACAAGGGCCGGAGAACACCGTGTTCCAGGCCGACGCGACGGCCGTCGACCCGTGGCCGGCCCTGCCCGACGACAGCGCACTGTGGTCGGTCGCCGGGGCGGCGCTGGACACCGCCGAGCTGACCCGACTCGATCGGGAACAGGTGGGCGACTGATGGAACGTGTCGCCTTCCTCATCGACTCCTCAGGCGTTCGGGTGGACTGCCTGCTCAACCCGGAGACCGTGCAGGTGACCCGGCTCGCCGGCGTACGCCGACGGGGTGCCGGCGGCGGGCAGCTCACCGGGTCCGGCCTGGCCGACGACCCGTTGGTCTTCACCGGCGGTGGCCGTACCGAGCTGGTGCTGGACCTGCTCTTCGACGTCGACTTCGTGGAGGCGCAACTCCGTCCGGCCGACGTGCGGGTGCTCACCCGTCCGCTGTGGATGCTGGCAGAGAACTCCGCCGCCGAACATGGTTGGCTGCGACCGCCGCTGGTCCGGTTGGTCTGGGGCAAGACCTGGAACGTGCCAGGTGTGATCATCGCGGTGGCGGAACGGTTCGACGCGTTCACCGGCACCGGGTCGCCGCGTCGGTCCTGGCTGCGGCTCAAGCTGGTCCGTGCCGCCGAGACGGCCGACCAGGCCGAGGCGGGCTTCGCCGAGGAGTTGGCCGCCGCGAGCACCCCGACCGCGGCCCCGGGCAGCGCGGTGATCGCCGCCGGTGACGGCGCGGCCGAACCGGGTCGCTCCGGTGTGCGTTTCGACCTGCTGGCCAACGACGCGTTGGGCTCGCCGCTGCGCTGGCGGCTGCTGGCCGAACACAACCGGATCACCGATCCGCTCGCCGTGCCGGCCGGAACCACACTGGCCGTCCCACCCACCGCCGTCGGCGGCGGCGGGTCGACGGTCGGCGGTGCGGTGACCGGGCTGGCTCGGGCGGTGGCCGGTGCGGTGGGCGCGGGAGCGTCGTACGTGGGCGGCTCGATCGCCGGCACGCCGTGGAACGCGGCCACCGGTACGACCGGCGCGGGTCCGAGCGGGTCCGGCAACCCCGGGGGTACGCCGTGACCAGCATCGCGCCCCGGGCGTTGATCGTCCTGCTCGACGGCGTCGAGTTGGCCGGCGCGGCTCGTCAGCGGGTGCGCTCGCTGCGGGTGGCGGCCCGCCTCGACCAGCCCACCCAGGCCGAGCTGGTGCTCGCCACCACCGCCGGGACCGGCGCGTTCGACCCGGCGGTACGCCCCGGCACGGCGCTCGACGTACGGCTCACCGACCACGACCAGGCCCTGTTCACCGGTGAGGTCACCTGTGTGGAGGTGGAGTACGCCGCCGACGGCGCTGCGGTCCTACGGTTGCGGGCGTACGACCCGCTGCACCGGCTGCGCAAGCGGCAGGGGTTGCGGGTCTTCACCTCGGTGACCGCAGTCGAGCTGGCCCGGGAGCTGTGCGGCGCGGTGGGGCTGGCGGTGACCGCCGAGGTCGAGGGGCCTCGGTTGGAGCGGCTGCTCCAACACCGGCACAGCGACCTGGAGTTGCTGCGTGAGGTGGCCGGCCGGGCCGGGCTGCACCTGGCCGCCGACGGCGACGGCGTCCGGCTGATCACGCTCGCCGGCTACGGGGAGCCTGTCGCGTTGACGCTCGGCGCGGGTGTGCACACCCTGCGGCTGTCCACAAACGCCGACCAGGCCAGTGGTGCCAGCGCGGCGCTGGGCTGGCACCCGCAGCGGGCCGAGGTGATCAGCCAGCAGGTCGACGAGGCGCGCTGCGGGCGGTCCGCCGACGACCGCCCGGACCCGGCCGACGTGGGCGCCGGCGGTGTGCGCACCGCAGTGGACCAGCCCGGCCGCAGCGACGACGAGTTGGCGGCGCTGGCCCAGGCCCGCCTGGACACCCGCGCGGCGACGCTGGTCACGGCGGAGGGGGTGGCCGAGGGCGATCCGGCGCTGCGGCCGGGCCGCCGCGTCGACGTCGGCGGTGTGCCCGACCCGGTCGCCGGAACGTACGTGCTGACCGAGGTGGTGCACACCGTGGACGGCAACGGGCACCTGACCCGCTTCTCCACGGTGCCGCCGGCCACCCCGGCGACCCCGGGCGGCGGGGCCGTGGTCACCCTCGGCACCGTCACCGACGTCGCCGACCCGGACGGGCTGGGCCGGGTCCGGTTGACCCTGCCGGCGTACGGGGACCTGGACGCCGGCTGGCTCGCCGTGCTCTGCCCCGGCGCCGGGCCGGGCAAGGGACTGGTGGCGCTCCCCGATCCGGACGACACCGTGCTTGTGGTGCTGCCCGGCGGCGAACCGGCCTCGGGCATCGTGCTCGGTTCGCTGTTCGGCGCCGTCGAGCCGTACGACGCGGGCATCGACGACGGGAAGGCCCGCCGCTGGACGATGCGCACCGCCGGCGGGCAGTCGATCGTCGTCGACGACGTGCGGCGCAGCCTGCGACTGGCCATCGACGGCGGCAGCTTCCTGGAGTTGACCCCCGACCTGGCCACCCTGCACGCGGCGTCCGACCTGGTGATCTCCGCACCCGGCCGGGCCATGGTGGTGCGCGCCCGCAGCGTGGACTTCCTGCACGCCGACTCGACCGAGGACCCGACCACCGCGGCGGAGCAGGCCCGTTCGCTCGCCCGCGCCCACCACCAAGGAGGCGGCTGATGCGCTGGATCCACAGTGACTCCGTGATCACCTGCGATCACGACGGCCGGGTCGAGAACCGACCCTCGCGGCAGTGGGTGACCGTCACCGGCGTGCCCGTGCTCGTCGACGACGACCCGGAGGGCCGCGACATCAAGGCCTGCCCGAACTACGGCCCGACCATCAAGCCGTGCACGAAGACACTGACCGTCCGGGTCGGTTACAGCGACTGGGTGCGCGTTGACGGGCACCGGGTGGTGCTGTCGCACCTGGAGGGGTTCACCGACGGCACACCGCCAGGGCTGGTCCACCACACGGTGCGCGACCCCGCTCAGGGGTTCCTGGGGGCGGACCGATGAGGGCCTTCCGCTTCGTCGGCGCCGGCTTCGACGCCGGCCGTTCCGGCGGCTTGGCGCTCACCGCGGCCGGCGGCCTGGCGATGACCGAGGGCGACGAGAGCGTACGGCAGGCGCTGTTCCTGCTCCTGTCGACCACGCCGGGCGAGCGGTTGATGCGACCCGGGTACGGCTCCCGGCTGCACCGGTTGGTCTTCGCGCCCAACGACGACACCACGGCCGGTCTGGCCATCCACTACGTCCGGCAGGCCATCGCCCGGTGGGAGCCCCGGGTCGAGGTGATCGACGTGGACGCCGGGCCGGACCCGGACGACGCCTGGCGGTTGGTGATCCGGTTGGACTACCGGGTGCGGGCCAGCCTGACACCCGGTCAACTGGTCTTCTCCGTGGACCTGCTCCCGGCCGACGAGCCCGCCCAGGGAGGCCCTTCATGACGCTGCCCGTGCCGCACCTGGACGATCGCGGTTTCCTCGACCTGGTCACCGAGGCCCGGGAACGGATCCGGCAGTCCTGTCCGGCGTGGACCGACCTGTCCGCGCACGACCCCGGCATGGCGCTGGTGGAGACGTTCGCGCACCTCACCGAGGTGATGATCTACCGATTGAACCAGTTGCCGGAGAAGGCGTACGTCTCGTTCCTGAACCTGCTCGGGGTCACCCGGCACGCACCGACGGCGGCCTGGGCGGACGTCCGGTTCACCCGTACCGGCACCGACCGCGCCGCGGTCCGGATCCCGGCCGGGCTGCGGGTCGCGGCGGCCCGGGGCGCGGACCCCCGGCCGGTCGTGTTCGTCACCACCGAGCCGACGCTGCTGCCCGCCGACGAGACGTCGGTGACGGTACGGATGCACCACTGCGAACCGGTCGAGGCGGAGCTGCTCGGCGTGGGCACCGGCCAGCCGGGTCAGGTGCTGCGCGCGGGGCACGCGCCGCTGACGCACACCGCCGAGACGCTGGACCTGCTGCTCGGGGTGGAGGTGCCGGCCGGCACTGTCGAACTGGGCGCGGCGGCCCGCGAGCACGACGGTCGCACGTTCGAGATCTGGCAGCCGGTGGACAGCTTCGCCGGGCTCGGCCCGCAGGCCAAGACGTACCTGGTCGACCGTTGCTCGGGCACCGTCACCTTCGCCCCGGCCCTCGACCTGCGACCCCCCGCCGGGGCGACCCCGCACCACGAGGTCGCGGCCGACCCGGCCGACCCGGTGCCGGTGACCATCGCGGCGGTGCCGCCGGCCGGGCGGCAGATCCGGCTCTGGTACCGCGCCGGTGGCGGGCCCACCGGCAACGTGGCGGCGGGCACGCTCACCAGCCTGCGCGACCCACTCCCCGGGGTACGCGTCGACAACCCCGCCCCGGCGGCCGGCGGCCGGGAGATGGAGGCGCTGGAGTCGGTGCTGCTGCGCGGCCCGTACGAGTTCTTCGCCCAGCAACGGGCGGTCACCGCCCGCGACTTCGAGGTCCTCGCCACCAGTTCCGGCGCGGTGGCGCGGGCGCGGGCGTTCACCCGCGCCGCGGTGTACAGCTTCGCCCGGCCGGGTGAGGTCGAGGTGGTGTTGGTGCCGTACGTGCCGGAGGCGGCCCGTCCGGGTGGTCGGCTGCCGGTGGCGGTGCTGCGCGAGCACGAGGTGCCCGAGGCGCGCCACCGGGTCGAGGCGGACCTGGAGGAACGCCGGATGCTCGGCATCCGCTCCCGGGCCAGCTGGGCGCGGTTCAAGGCGGTGTCGGTGCGAGCCCGCGTGGTGGTCCGCCGCGAGGAGGACGTGGACGCGGTCCGTCGCCGCATCCACGACCGGCTGCACCAGACGTTGAGCCCGCTGCCCACCGCGCTCAACCCGACCGGCTGGCCGTTCGGCGAGCCACTGCGGGCGTCAAACGTGTACCGGCTGCTGGAGCACGCCGAGCCGGGGGTGCGCTACGTCGAGTCGGTGCGGTTCGTCGTCGACGAGGCGCCCGACGCGAACGTCCGTGCCCTCGCCGTGGACCAGTACCAGCCGCGCACCTGGTACGCCGGACGCGGCCCGGTGCTGTTCCGCTCCAGCAACGGCGGCGCCGGTTGGGAACCGGCAGGTCGCTTCGACGGCGAGACGGTGCTGCGGGTGGCGCCCGCGCCCGCGCCGGTGCGGCCGGGCATCGTCGCGCGAGCCGGCTCGGTGGCGGTGGTGACGCTTCGCGAGTCGGGTGGCTCCCGGGTGCACCTGAGCACCGACCTGGGCGAGACGTGGTCGCTGCTCACCGACCTGGACGCGCGGATCTCCGACGTGGCCTGGTTGGACCGCGACGGCGCGGGCGCGCTGCTGGTGGCCACCGACACCGGCCTGTACGAGGTGTCGCTGCTGCCCGGGGCGGTGCCGTTGCAGATCCTGGTCGACCCGTCCGACGCCGACAGGGGTTTCTACGCGGTCCGCACGTTCGTCTCCGAGCGGGGCGCGCCGGGCGTCGCGGTGGCCGCGCAGGCCAGCTTCGGGGTGTACCTGTCGACCGCCGGCGGCCGGCCCGGCAGCTTCACCCACGTCGGGCTGGCCAACGTGGACAACCGGGTCCTCGCCGTGCAGTACGACGGCCCGGCCACCCTGCTGTGGAGCGGCGCCGGCGAGCCGGACCCGAAGAAGCCCGGCCAGGGCTGCCACCGTACCCGGCTGTTCGAGTCCGACGTGAAGTGGCAGTCGATACAGGCCGGGTGGGTCGGTGGCACCTGCCGGGACCTCGCGTTCGCCGGCCAGCAGGCGGTGGCCGCCACGCAGAGCGGCGGGGTGCTGCGGTTGGACACCCTGGCCGCCCAGCCGCAGTGGCAGGCGGTGTCGGTCAACTGCGGGTT
This sequence comes from Micromonospora sp. DT53, assembly GCF_049841535.1. Taxonomy (NCBI): domain Bacteria; kingdom Bacillati; phylum Actinomycetota; class Actinomycetes; order Micromonosporales; family Micromonosporaceae; genus Micromonospora; species Micromonospora sp. DT53. The sequence continues at coordinate 570,997 of NZ_JBNCKM010000003.1, read as the reverse complement.
GCCGTTGCGGGACCGGACCCGTTTCGTGCCTGTCGACGCCATCGCGGTGAGCGGCCCGACAGCCGGCAGCGCGGCGACCAGCGGCGCGGCAACCGGCGGCACGGCGGCCGGTGGCAGCGGCGCGGCGGAGCGGCTGATCCTGGCCAGCGGCGAGCGCGGCGTACACCGCAGCGCCGACGCCGTCACCTGGACGCCCAGCGCCAACCAGGCCACCGCCGACGTGGTGACCGTCCCGGATACCTGGCTGCTCTGCTCCGGCGAGCACGACATCGAGGTGGTGCGCCAGGATGCGACGCTCGGCGATTGAACGGCTGCTGCCCGCCGCCTACCAGCGGGCCTGCGTGCCGGGCAGCGTGCTCTGGGCGCTGCTGGACGTGATGGAGGGGCTACACGCCCCGGACGAGGCGGTCCTCGCCGAGGTGGACGCGCTGTTCGACCCGTACCGGGCGCCGGACGGGCTGGTCGTGCGGTTGACCCGCTGGGTGGCGATGGACCACGTGGTCGCCTCGCCCCGGCCGGACGCCCCGCTGCCGCTGCCGGTGGGTCGGCTGCGCGACCTGGTGGCCAACGCCGCCCTGCTGGCCCGCTGGCGCGGCACCCCGTACGGAATACGCCGGGCCCTGGAGCTGGCCACCGGAACGTCGGGGTTCGCCATCGACGAACCGCCCGAGCGGCCCTTTCACGTCGTGGTGCGGGTGCCGGTCGCCGCCGCCGGCCAGCTCGCCGTGATCACCCGCATCGTCGAGGCGGAGAAACCCGCCTCGGCCACCGTCGAGATCGTCCTGGAAGAGGAGTCGTCATGACCACCGAGTGGGCGGTCGTCGCCGCCGCCGAGCAGTTCACAGTCGACCCGCGCAACAGCGGCGAGCTGACCTTCACCGTCTCCAACCCGGGCAACGCGCCGGACACGGTGGTGTTCGACGTGGCGCCCGGCGACGGCTCCCAGCGGGCGTGGTTCACCGTCGCCGAGCCCCAGCGGGTCGTACCCGGCCAGGGCTCGGTGTCGTTCCTGGTCAAGCTCGCCGTGCCGGCCGGCACCCCGCCCCGGCGCTACGACATGACCGGGTTCGCGTACTCGGCGAACACCGCGCCGGAGGAGAGTTCCCGCTCCAGCGGCCGGGTCACGTACGAGGTGCGGGCGGTCGCGCCGCCACGGCGTACCCCATGGTTGTGGATCGCCGCCGCGGCGGCGTTGGTCCTGGTGGTGGTCGCCGTGGGTGTGGTGTTGCTGACCCGCGACGGCGAGCCGGCCCCCGGCGAGCCGAGGGTGGTCACCGTCGAGGCGGAGAGCCTGGTGGACGCCGCGGTGGTCACGTCGCCACAGAAGAGCAAGGCGGCCGTGGGCGCGCAGCCCAACTGCTGCGGGGTGACCTGGTCCGGGGACAAGCAGCTCTTCTTCACAGGGCTGGCGATCGGCGATCAGGTCACCGTGACGGTGCAGATCCCGGCTGACGGCACCTGGCGTTTCGCCGCGGTACGAACCACTGCCTTCGACTACGCCAACACCGTCTTCACCATCGACGGCAACCAGGTCGGCGGCACGTTCCTCGGCTTCACACCGACGGTGCGGAAGACGGATTTCCTGGACGTCGGCACGGTCCGGCTGGCCAAGGGGCCGCACCAGGTCACACTGCTGGTGATCGGCAAGACACAGGGCACGAGCTCCTACTTCGCCGGGGTGGACACGATCCGGTTCACCGAGATCGTGGCGCAGGCGGTGGCGCGATGAGTGGCGTGGCGCGATGAGCGGTCGGCAGAAGGCGCTGCTGGGGCTCTTCGCCGTCCTGCTGGTGGCGCTGTTCGTGGTCGCGGTCGGCGCGGGCCGCGACGACCAGGGTGATCCGGGGGCCCGGCACGGGCTGGTCGACCGGTTGGGCGCGCTGGGCGGCGAGCGTTCCGCTGTGGATCCGGCGACGGTCAGCGCCGACTGCGCCGACGAGGCGGGCCGGCTGGAGTTCTCCGGCAGCTGCGCGGTGCGGGTCGCGGACCCCGGCGGGCTGCGCACCCTGGTGCTGCGCAGCGCGGCACGGTTCACGGTCGTCGCCCCGGCGCCCGGCGACGCCGACCTCACCATCCGCGACGAGGTCGAGCCGGCGGCGGACGGCACAGGCGCGGTGGCGAAGATCGCCGTCGACCAGGCCACCGAGGTGGGCCTGGTCTGCCCCGGGCTGGGCGCCTGCACGGTCGTCGTGGCCACGTCCTGACCCGAACTGGATCGAGAGGAAGGTGCCGCCGTGGGTGACCTTCGCAAGCCGTTCCTGCTGATGGCCATGCTCGCCATCGTCCTGGCGATCGGGGTGGAGCTGGGCGCCGGGCTGCTGCTCGGCGGCGCCGACGCCGGTGCGGCCCTCGCGGACAGCGCCGGCGCGCTGGACGTGGAGATCGACGACGTGTCCGGGGTCAGCGAACCGTCCGGCCGGGGCACCGGCTACCTGGCGTTGGTCGACGCGGTGGCGGTCTGGAGCACCGGGCTGTTCTGCCTGGGCCTGCTGCTGCCCGAGCGGGTCCAGGGTCGGGTGCAGGGCGTCGCCAGCCTGATCTTCTCGATCATCCTGATCATCGTCGGGCTGGTCGCGCTTGTCGTCGCGTTCGTGGAGCTGTCCATCATGGTGTCGCTGTTCCTGGCCGTCCCGTTCGGCACCCTGGCGTACCTGGCGCTGTGGGGGTTCTTCCCGGTCGGCGAGGCGGCGGCGCTGCTCGGGCTGGTGCTGCTGCTCAAGCTGGTGTGGGCCGGGATGCTGGTGCTGGCCCAGCCGCGCTTCCTGCAGAACAAGGGCCTCGTGCTGCTGATCCTCACCACCCTGCTGTGCACCGTCGTGCTGGAGTTCCTGCACAACCTGGTGCCGGTGATCCTGGTCAGCATCGTCGACGACGTGGCGGCGCTGGTCTTCGCGATCATCGCGATCATCTGGGGGCTGGTGCTGTTGATCGGCTCGATCCCAGCGATAGTCAAGGCCATCCGGGTAACCGCCGCCCTACCAGCCCGCTGACGTCGGCCACCCACCCCCCCCGCCCGCCCCGTTGATCATGAAGTTATTGCCACTCTGCGCGGCGTGTCGTGGCAATAACTTCATGATCAACCTGAGCGGGTTCGGGCGGGGTTCACGCCACCAGGGCGGCTGCGGCGTCGCGGTCGAGGGTTCTGTCGGTCACCCACACCCGGTACCGGCCGTGCCGACTCCCACCGGCCGGCACCACCGCCGGCCGGTCGAACGCGAACGCCACACCGACCCCCGGATACATTCCGGTCCGCACGAACCACCTGTCGTCCTGGCCCAGACCGGCAAAGACCAGGGTGTACGCCCCGCCACCCGACCCGACGCCGGTCAGCGCGAGCCACGGCGCGGCACTGCCGTTGACCGTCTCCTCCCCGGCGGTGTCGGCGGTGAACACCGCCGGTTCCCTGCCGTCGGCGGCCCGCCAGAAGAACCCGCCGTAGCCGGCCCCGCCCGGGCGGCCGTTGGTGGCCGGGCTGCCCAGGCGCACCTCCCGGTCGGCCGGGGCGGTGAGGACGGAATCCACGTCGAGCCGCCAGGTGTCCGGCGCGACCACCGACGCGGCCAGCCCCCGCCGTTCGGTCAGCAGCACCCCGCCGGCCCGGTCGCGCCACTGGAGATCGTGCGCGTACCGGCCCGGGGACCGTTCGACCTCGCCGGTGTGCGCGATGACGCCATGGTCGTCGCGCCAGGTGTAGCCGACGTCGCGGACGTAGGTACGCCCGCCCCAGAGGTTGCTGCCATCGACGTCCTGCACCGCCAGGGACGCGCCGAGGTGCCACACGTGGTCGGCGGGGAGCGCGTCGGTCACCACCGTGCCGGCGAGGGTGCGGACCGGGTGCAGGTACGGCCGAGGCCCGTGCCGCGCGTCCAGCGCCGGGTCCAGCACGTACTCGGCCACCTCGGTCCCGCCGAGCACGAGCCGGACCGGCGCCTCGCTCGGCGTGGCCGGGCCGGGCTCGGCGGCCCGGCCCGGACGATCGGATTTCACGGCAACTCCGGGCTCGGTGCGGTCCCCGTCGCCAACGACCGGCGGACGGTGACGGCGTGCAGGGCGGCCACGGTGTAGCCGGCGAGGATCGGCACCGCGACCGGGGTGACCAGGACGGCGAGCAACCCGGCCAGCGCGACGACCCCGGTGAGCGCGGCCCAGCGGGTCGGCGCGTCGAGGCAGGCGCGGGCGGCGGACCGGGCCGAGGCCCGCCACCGCCCGCCCCCGTTGCCGCCCACCTCGACGACGACCAGCCCGGCGTACCCGGCCAGGCTGGCCGCGATCAGCGCCGTCACCAGCAGCGCCGCCGGGCCGCCCGGCACCCGGCCGGTGGCCAGCGCCGCCAGGTCGGCGGCGAGCAGCGCCGCGGCGGCGAGCGCGAGCAGGCTGACCGGCACACCGGGCAGCACCGAGCGGCCGAACCGGCGTACGGTCGTGCGCGCCGACGGCCAGCTGCCGGTACGCGTCCAGTCGTGCACCGCCGCACTGGCCGTGCCGGCCGCCGCGGCGGCGGTGAGCAGGGGCACCGCCGCGAGGGTCAGCAGGATGCCGAGCAGCGCGAGGTCGGCGGCGTCGCGGGCGACGTCGCGCCAGTCGCGCCGCCCGCCGGTGTCGGTCGGTTCGGCCGTTGATGCCGGTTCAGCCCTTGATGCCACTGGTGTTGATCCCCTCGACGAGCATCCGCTGGAACGCGACGAAGAACAGGAAGACCGGCAGCAGCGACAGCACCGACATGGCGAACATCGGGCCGACCGCGCTCTGGCTCGTCGAGTCGATGAAAAGGGTCAGTGCGACCGGGACCGTGTAGTCCTCCAGTTGGGACAGGAAGACCAACTGGCGGAAGAAGTCGTTCCAGGTCCAGATGAACGAGAAGATCGCCGTGGTGACCAGCGCCGGACGGCTCAGCGGCAGGATGATGTGCCGGAAGATGCCGAACGGGCCGGCGCCGTCGATGCGGGCCGCCTCGTCCAGCTCCCGGGGGACGCCGCGCATGAACTGGACCATGAGGAAGACGAAGAACGCCTCGGTGGCCAGGAACTGCGGGATGAGCAGCGGCAGGTAGGGCCATTCGCCGCCGACCAGCCCGAGGGTGCGGAACAGGATGTACTGCGGAACGATCAGCACGTGCTGGGGCAGCAGCAGCGTGCCGATCATGACGGCGAACCACATGCCGCGCAGCCGGAACCGCAGCCGGGCGAAGGCGTACGCGGCCAGCAGGCAGGAGAGCCCGTTGCCGACGACGGTGAGCAGGCTGACCATCGTGCTGTTGAGGAAGAACCGGCCGAAGCTGACGTCGAAGTTGGACCACCCGGCGGTGTAGTTGCCCGGGCTGAACCGCTCGGGCAGCAGCCCGACGTTGTTGACGATCTCCTCCTGGGACTTGAACGAGGTGCCCACCATCCAGATCAGCGGGTAGAGCACCACGGCGACGATCGCCACCAGGATCAGCAGTCGCAGCAGGGGCCGTCCGCCGGGCCGTCTGCGCGCGTTCGGCGGCGCAGTGGTCGGCGCGGTGGTCGTCGGGGTTCCCGTCACCATCACCGGTCCTCCCCGTCGGAGTAGTGCACCCAGAACCGTCCGGTGCTGAAGAAGATCGCGGTGATGACCGCGATGGCGAGCAGGAAGACCCAGGCCATCGCCGAGGCGTAGCCCATGTTGAGCTCGGTGAAGCCGGTGATGTAGAGGTTCAGCGTGTACATCAGGGTGGAGTCGACCGGGCCGCCGGTGCCGTTGCTGAGCACGAACGCGGCGGTGAAGCCCTGGAAGCCGTTGATGGTCTCCAGCACCAGGTTGAAGAAGATGACCGGGGAGAGCATCGGCAGGGTGACGTTGCGGAACTGGCGGTACCGACCGGCTCCGTCGACCGACGCGGCCTCGTACAGCTCGGTGGGCACCTGCTTGAGCCCGGCCAGGAAGATCACCATCGGCGCGCCGAACTGCCAGATGGCCAGCACCATGAGTGTTTCGAGGGCCCAGTCGGGGTCGTTGACCCACGGTTTGCCGGTGATGCCGAAGAGGCTCAGCAGCGAGTTGAACGCGCCGTCACGGTTGAACATGTTGACCCAGACGATGGCCAGCGCCACGCTGCCGCCGAGCAGGGACGGCAGGTAGAACAGCCCGCGGAACAGCCCGACGCCGCGCCAGGCGCGGTTGAGCAACAGCGCCACGCCGAGCGCCGCGGCCAGCTTCAGCGGTACGGCGATCAGCGCGAAGGTCACTGTCACCCGTACCGCGTGCCAGTACGACGGGTCGGCGGTGAACATCCGCTCGTAGTTGGCCAGCCCCACCCACTCCACCTCGGAGAAGGGGGTGAGGATGTCGTAGTTGGTGAAGCTCAGGTAGAGCGACAGCAGCATGGGGATTGCCGTGACACCCATCAGGCCGATGAGCCACGGCGACAGGAAGACGTACCCCGCCAGACCTTCGCTGTGCCGGAGGCGTCCGGGCCCACGCCTGTCGGCGTGGGTCCGGGCGGATCCGGGGCCACGTCGGGTCGGGTCGGGCGCCGTGGTCAACGCCACGAACAGCTCCTCTCCTCGCCTGGCGGCGTCAGGCGATGGCGGACTTGCACGCCTCGACGAACTGGGCGGCGGCCTCGGCGGGGGTGGCCCGGCCGTACTGCGCGTTCTCGGCGGCCTTGATCAGCTCGGACTTCACCTTGCTGTGCCCCTTGATCGGCACCTGCGGCGACTCGCCGAACTTCTGGGTCAGCTCTGCCTCGACGGCGATGGACTGCTTCATGGCCGGGTCGGTGGTGTCGTCGCTGACCACCCGGCGCAGGTCCAGGTTGGACGGCAGGCCGCGGTCGGTGCCGAGCAGCTTGACCGCCTCCACGTCGTTGTTCAGGAAATTGATCACATCGATCGCGACGTCCTTGTTCTTGCTGCCCTTGAACACCGACCAGTACATCGAGGCCCGGGCCCACTGCGCGCTGGGGTCACCGGGGTAGGCGATCACGCCCAGCTCGTCCTTGGTGTTCTTCTTCAGGTCCGGCATCTGGTTGGCCCAGACCCACGAGGTCGCCGACTTGCCGGTGACCACCAGCTGCTTGGTGACGTCGCTGGAGTTGCCCTCGTGGATGACGTCCGCGGTCGGGGTGGCCTTGCGGTCCCGGGCGCCCTTCCACAGGTCGAACCACTTGGTCACGTCCTCGGCGGTGAAGCCCAACTCCTTGCCCTGGTAGAGGTCCTTGCCCTGTTGGCGCAGCCAGACCCAGAGCGCCTTGTAGTCGGCGCTCGGGTCCTGGGTGCCGGGCACCTTGGTCTTGGCGGTGACCTGCTCGGCCCAGGCGATGTGCTGCTCCCAGCTCATCCCGGTGGTCGGCTCGGGCAGGTTGTGCTTGGTCAGCAGCGTCTTGTTGTAGACCAGGCCCTGGGTGTTCTCCCCGGCGGCCAGGCCGGCGAGCTTGCCGTCGACGACGCCGTACTGCCAGAGGCTCTTGGGGAACTTGGAGGTGTCCAGCTTTCCGGACTCCTGGTAGGAGGTCAGGTCGAGCGTGGTGTTGCGGGCCGCGTACTCGGCGAGGTAGTTGTCGTCGATCTGGAACAGGTCCGGCGGGTTGCCGCCGGCGGTGAGCGTGGCCAGCTTGTCGAAGTAGCCCTGGTTGGCCTGCCAGGTCGTCTCGAAGGTCACGTTCGGGTGCTTCTTGGTGTAGAGCGCGAGGGCGTCCTCGGTCAGCTTGGCCCGGGCATCGCCGCCCCACCAGAAGATGGAGAGCTTGACCGGCGCGTTCGGATCGGCGGCTTTGCCGTCGTCTCCGCAGGCGGCGGCACCGAGCATCAGCGGTGCGGCGACCGTCACGGCGAGCAGGCCACGGAGCAGGCGCCGCCGAGGCAGCGGGGTACGGTGGGCGCGCCCGACGGGCGCGTCAGTGGTGGGGGGCGTTGCGGGGTGCATGTGCGCTCACTCCTCGGCATTAGGAGGCGACGGCGTCACCGGTGGCCGCAGTCGGGATGCCCGGGTCCGCAGGGCAATGCGGGCCCGGGCCACGCGGTGCGGCCAGGGGACGTGCCGGTCGGGCGTACGGGCCCGGGCCGGTCGAGTCGCGGATGACCAGGTCGGTCTGGAGCATTACCTGTGCGGTGGTACGACGGACGCCGAGCGCCGTGCCGGCACCGGACCCCCGCGCGTTGCGCGGTGACTCGATGTCCTGTTGCAGCAGCATGTCGACGGCCGTCCGGCCGGCGGCCCCGGTGGGTGTGGCCACCGTCGTCAGTTTGGGGCGGGTCAGCCGACTCAGGGTGATGTCGTCGACCCCGACGACGCTCACCTCCTGCGGCACCCGGACCCCGAGCGCGTCCAGCCCCTCGATCAGGCCGATCGCCATCAGGTCGTTGTAGGCGAGCACTGCCGACACACCGCTGCGTCGCACCTGCTCGGCGACGGCGGAGCCGCCGACCTCGGTGGGGGCGTTGGGGCCGAGCACTGTCAGTTCCGCGCCGCCGGCTCGGGCGGCCGCGCCGGCGGCCCGGCGCATCTCCCGGTTGGTCCACGAGCTGCGCGGGCCACCGAGCAGCGCGATGCTGCGGTGCCCCAGGCCGACCAGGTGCTCGATCGCCGAGCGGGCGCCCTGCCCGACGTCCATCAGCACGCAGGGCAGGCCGGTCACCTGGCGGTTCACCACGACCAGTGGCACCTCGCGGCTGAGCTGCTCGATCAGGCTGTTGCTCATCCGAGGGCTGCACAACAGCACCCCGTCGACCTGTTTGGCCAGCGCGTGGACCAGCTCTTCCTCGGCGGTCGGGTCCTCGTTGGTATCGGCGACGAAGACGTGGTAGTCGCGGTGTCGGGCCTGACCCTCCGCCGCCTTGATCAGCGGCGGGAAGAACGGGTTCGCGATGTCCGCGATGATCAGCCCGATGTTGTGCGTCCGTCCGGTGATCAGGGCTCGGGCGGCGCGGTTCGGCCGATAGCCCAGATCCTCCGCGCACGCCAGCACCCGGACCCGGGTCTCCGGGTTGACCAGGTGCGGGGCGGAGAAGGTGCGGGACACGGTGGAGATGTGCACACCGGACGCCCGGGCGACGTCCCGGATGGTGACTGGCACGGCGGCCCCTTCGTCCGATGTGGTGGCGGTCACGCAGGTGTGGCCCATTAATGCAAACGGTTGTGCCAGTGTCAACGGTCAATGGTTACGGCTTCGTTGCGCCAACATTCCCCTTGGTGATCATCCACGCCCCAAAAGCTGACATATGACGCCGATCCCGATGGTGTCGTTGACGCGATTGGATCGATCGTGATTACTTCATTGCAAACCTTTGCAGCACCGCCGGGAGGCGACCGCATGTCACCCAGATCCGCCGGACGGGTCCGCTACGCCGTCGTGGGCACCGGCGCGCGGGCCGAGATGTTCGTCCGGGCGCTGGTGCTCGACCACGCCGACACCACCGAGCTGGTGGCCTTCGCCGACACCAACCAGGCCCGGATGAACGCGCACAACCGCTGGCTGGGCGAGCTGGGTCATCGCCCGGTGCCGACGTACCCGGCCGGTGACTTCAAGGCCATGCTGGCCGCCGAGCGCGTCGACGTCGTCCTGGTCACCAGCGTGGACGTCACCCACGACGAGTACGTGGTGACCGCGCTACGCGCCGGCCGCGAGGTCGTCACCGAGAAGCCGATGACAGTGGACGCGGCACGCTGCCGGCGCATCCTGGACACGGTGACCGAGACCGGCGGCCGGGTCACTGTCGCCTTCAACTACCGCTACAACCCGCTGCACGAACAGGTTCGCCGGCTGCTCGCCGAGGGCGCGGTCGGCGAGATCGGCTCGGTGCACTTCGAGTGGCTGCTCGACGTCCGCCACGGCGCCGACTACTTCCGCCGCTGGCACCGCGACAAGGCCAGCTCCGGTGGGCTGATGGTGCACAAGGCCAGCCACCACTTCGACCTGGTCAACTGGTGGCTGGCCGCGACACCCGTCGAGGTGTACGCGGCCGGCCGACTCTTTTTCTACGGCGCGGACGGCCGCCGGCACGGCTACGCCCGCGACTACGACCGGGCGCACGGCTCCCCCGCCGCCGCCGACGACCCGTTCGCGCTGCGGCTGGACGCGCACCCTCGGCTGCGCGAGTTGTACCTCGACGCCGAGGCCGAGGACGGCTACCAGCGCGACCGCAACGTCTTCGCGCCCGGGGTGAGCATCGAGGACGACATGGCGGTGCTGGCCCGCTACTCCACAGGCGCCACGATGACCTACCACCTCACCGCGTACGCGCCCTGGGAGGGCTACCGGGTGATGGTCAACGGCAGCCGGGGCCGACTGGAGCTGGACGTGGCCGAGAACGACTTCGTCGACCGGGGCACCGCCGGCGCGGTCAAGGGCGCCGCCCTGCACGGTGCCGAGGCGCCGGCCGAGGGCGGAGGTGCGACGCTGACCCTGCGCCCGTTCTGGGCCCCGCCCCGGCAGATCCCGGTGGAGGGCCGCAGTCGGCACGGGCACGGCGGCGCGGACGCCCGGATGACCGGGGTGCTCCTCGGCGGTCAACCCGATCCGTTGGGCCGCGCCGCGACCGCCGACGACGGCGCGTTGGCCCTGCTCACCGGCCTGGCCGCCAACCGGTCCTTCGAGACCGGTCAACCCGTCCGCGTCGCCGACCTGCTCACCCCCCGCTGACACAGGAGACGAGGAGCCCCACCCCGTGCCCACGTTCGACCACACCGACCTGCTCCTGCCACCCGAACCGAGCCAACGCGCGCTGGCCCGGGAGCTGTACGCCCTGGCGGCGGAGCAACCCATCATCTCGCCGCACGGGCACGTCGACCCGGCCCTGCTCGCCGAGGACCGCCCCTTTCCCGACCCGGCGCAACTGCTCATCGTGCCCGACCACTACCTGACGCGGATGCTGTTCAGTCAGGGCGTACCCCCGGCGGATCTGGGGGTGCCCACGCGCGACGGCAGCCCGGTGGAGACCGACGGCCGGGTGGTCTGGCGGCGCTTCGCCGCGCACTGGCACCTGTTCCGGGGCACCCCGTCGCGACTCTGGCTGGAGCAGACCTTCCGCACCGTGTTCGGGGTGCACACCCCGCTCGGCCCGAGCACCGCCGACGCCCTCTACGACGAGATCGCGGCCCGGCTCGCCGAGCCGGACTTCCGGCCCCGGGCGCTGTTCGAGCGGTTCGGCATCGAGGTCCTGGCGACCACCGAGTCGCCGCTGGACGACCTCGCGCAACACGCCAAGCTCGCCGCCGACGGGTGGGGCGGGCCGGGCGGCCGGGTGGTCACCACGTTCCGCCCGGACGACGTGGTGGACATGGAGTTCGAGGGCTGGTCGGCGAACGTGGACCGTCTCGGCGACCGGGCCGGCGAGGACACCGGGACGTACACCGGCTACCTGGCCGCGCTGCGGGCCCGACGTGCCGCGTTCATCGCCGCCGGCGCGACCTCCTCCGACCACGGCCACCCCACCGCGCGGACCCTGGACCTGACCCCGGCCGAGGCCGAGCGGCTCTACGACCGGGGCCGGCGCGGCGAGGCCGACGCCGCCGACGCGGAGGCGTTCCGGGCGCACATGCTCGTGGAGTTCGCCCGGATGTCACTCGACGACGGCCTGGTCATGCAGCTGCACCCCGGCGCGGTGCGCAACCACAACCGGTGGTTGCACGCCCGGCACGGCCGCGACGTCGGCGGCGACATCCCGCAGGCCACCGAGTACGTGCACGCGCTCGCCCCACTGCTGGAGCGCTACGGCAACGACAGCCGGCTGCGGCTGGTGCTCTACACCCTCGACGAGGACACCTTCACCCGCGAGCTGGCGCCCCTCGCGGGTGGGTACGCCGCGGTGCTGCTCGGCGCGCCCTGGTGGTTCCTGGACTCGCCGGAGGTGCTGCGCCGCTTCCGGGAGACGGTCACCGAGACCGCCGGCTTCTACAACACCACCGGGTTCGTCGACGACACCAGGGCGTTCTGCTCCATCCCGGTACGCCACGACGTGGCCCGGCGGGTGGACGCCGGGTTCCTGGCCCGGCTGGTCGCCGAGCACCGGTTGCCACTGGACGAGGCCGCCGAGACCGTCGTCGACCTGGCGTACCGGCTGCCCAAGCGGGTCTTCAACTTCGGAGGACAGGCTCAATGACCGTCACCATCACCTCCGTCGAGGTGCACGACGTGCGGTTCCCGACAGCCGCCCGGGGCGACGGCTCCGACGCGATCAACAGGGGTGACTACTCGGCGACGTACGTGGAGCTGGGCACCGACGCCGGCCCGGTCGGCGCCGGGTTCACCTTCACCAACGGCCGGGGCAACGAGATCACCTGCGCCGCGGTCCGTGCCCTGGCCCACCACGTGCGGGGGCGCACCATCGAGGAGATCACGGCCGAGCCTGTCGCGTTCTGGCGCTCGCTGAGCGCCGACGTGCAGCTGCGTTGGCTGGGCCCGGAGAAGGGCGTCATCCACATGGCGACCGGCGCGCTGGTCAACGCGGTGTGGGACCTGCGGGCAACCCTGGCCGGCAAGCCGATGTGGCGCTTCCTCGCCGAGCTGCCCACCGACGACCTCGTGGCCAGCGTCGACTTCCGGCACATCAGCGACGCGCTCACCCCGGACGAGGCGGCGGCGATCCTGGACAAGGGGCGCGACGGCCAGGCCGACCGGCTGGCGACGCTCGAACGTGACGGTTTCCCTTCGTACACCACCTCGGTCGGGTGGCTCGGCTACCCCGACGACAAGGTGCGGGCGCTGACCCGACAGGCGTACGCCGACGGCTGGCGGGCGATGAAGATGAAGGTCGGCGGGCCGCTCGCCGACGATCTGCGGCGGGCCCGGATCATCCGGGAGGAGATCGGCCCGGACGCGCTGTTGATGATGGACGCCAACCAGGTCTGGGACGTCGACGAGGCGATCACCGCGATGGCGGCGCTGGCCGAGGTGGACCCGTACTGGATCGAGGAGCCCACCCACGCCGACGACATCCTCGGGCACGCCCGGATCGCCCGCGCGGTGCACGAGTTGACCGCCGGCCGCTGCCGGGTGGCCACCGGTGAGGTGGCCGCCAACCGGGTGATCTTCAAACAGTTGCTCCAGGCCGAGGCGATCGGCGTGATGCAGGTCGACGCCTGCCGGGTCGGTGGCGTCAACGAGGTCCTGGCCGAGCTGCTGCTGGCGGCGAAGTTCGGCGTGCCGGTCTGCCCGCACGCCGGCGGCGTGGGCCTCTGCGAGTACGTCCAGCACCTGGCGATCTTCGACTACCTGCGGGTGGCCACCGGGCTGGACGGTCGGATGATCGAGTACGTCGACCACCTGCACGAACACTTCGTCGATCCGGTGCGGACCCGCGGTGGCCGCTACCTGTTGCCCGAGCGGCCCGGTTACAGCGCCACCATGAAGCCCGCGTCGATCGCCGAGTTCCGCTTCCCGGACGGTCCGGCATGGCGGTGACCGTCGGGGCCTCCCGGCTCGGCCTGGGCATGCTGCGCCGGCTGCCCGCCGAGGCCCGTCCGCTGATCCGGCCGGGCACCGTGCCGACCGGCGTCGTGCACCTGGGGTTGGGCGCGTTCCATCGGGCCCACCAGGCCGTCTACACCGAGGCGGCGGTCGGCGCGGCCGGCGGTGACTGGGGCATCGTGGCCGTCGCCCCGCGCAGCACCGCAGTGGTCGAGGCGATCGCCGCGCAGGACAACCTGTTCAGCGTCAGCGCCCTCTCCGCCGCCGGCAGCGCCACCCGGGTCGTCGGCGCGCTGAGCGGAGTGCGGCACGCACCCAGCGACCCGGACGCCGTGGTGGCGCTGCTCGCCGACCCGGGGGTCCGCGTGGTGACCCTGACCGTCACCGAGAAGGCGTACCAACTCGACCCGGTGACCGGCCAACTGTCCCCGGACTCGGCGCTCGCCGCGGACCTGGCCGGCGGCCGACCCCCGAGCACGGTGCCGGGGCTGCTGCTGCGGGGGCTGGCCGCCCGGGCCGCCGCGGACGCCGGGCCGGTGGCCCTGGTGAGCTGCGACAACCTGCCGGCCAACGGTCGGCGGCTGCGCGGCATGCTCGACCAGGCGGTCGGCCGGGCCGGCGGTGTGCCCGCCGGGCTGGTCGAGTGGGTGGCCGGCAACGTCACCTGCCCGGGCACCATGGTGGACCGGATCGTGCCGGCCAGCACGCCGGAGACGATCGAGGCGGCCCGGCTGGCGCTCGGCGTGACCGACCTGGCGGCGGTGGCCGCCGAGCCGTACGCGCAGTGGGTGATCGAGGACGACTTCCCCGGTGGACGACCGGGCTGGGAGTTCGCCGGGGCGGTGCTCACCGACGACGCCGGCCCGTGGGAGCGGTTGAAGCTGCGTGCTCTCAACGGGGTGCACTCGGCCATCGCGTACCTCGGGGCGTTGGCCGGTCGGGAGACGATCGCCGACGCGCTGGAGATCCCGCACCTGCGTGACGTGCTGCGCCGGCTGATCGCCGAGGACGTGGCGGCCAGCTTCACCCCGCCGGACGGGGTCCGGGTGGTCGACTACGGCGAGCAGGCCCTCGCCCGGTTCGGCAACCCGGCGATCCACCACCGCACCCTGCAGGTGGCCCTCGACGGCTCGCAGAAGCTGCCGCAGCGCGTCCTGCACACCATCGCCGACCTGCGCGCGGGCGGGCGGTCCGCGCGCTGGGGCGCGCTCGTCGTGGCGTCCTGGTTGCGCTTCGCGCTGGGGTACGCCGACGATGGCCGGCCGCTGCCGTTCCAGGACCCACTGGCCGGTCCGATCCGGGCCGCGCTGGACGCTGGACCGCGGAGCCCGACGGGTGCGGTCGACGCGGTCTTCGCGCTGCGCGAGGTCATCCCGGTGGAGGTGGCCGAGGACGACGAGGTCCGCGCCGACGTGATCGCCTGGCTGACCTCGTTGGAACGGCACGGCGTCGAGGCCACCCTGGCCGGTGCCCGGTGAGCGGGTCGACGAGGGCCGGGCGACGGTGAACGGGGCCACGCCGCCGACCCGGGTGGCGGTGATCGGGGCGAACGGCCACGGTCGCTGGCACCGACGGGTGATCGCGCCCCTGCACGCCGCGGGTCGGCTGCGGCTGGTCGCCCTGGTCGACGTACGGCCGGTGGAGGACGACCGCGCCGCCCCGGTGCCGCCCGGGGTGGCGGTGTTCACCGACCACCGGGCGATGCTCGCCGCCACCCGGCCGGAGGTGGTGGTGATCTGCACGCCGCCGCACACCCACCTGGCGATCGCCCGCGACGCCCTGGCCACCGGCGCGGACCTGCTGCTGGAGAAGCCGCCGGTGCTGTCGCTGGCCGAACACGAGGAGTTGACCTGGGCGCTCACCGCCGCCGGCCGGGTGGCCCAGGTCGGCTTCCAGGCGCTCGGCTCGGCCGCCCTCACCGCGCTGACCGACGCGCTGGCCGCAGGCCGACTGGGCACGGTCACCGGCATCTCCACCATCGCCGCCTGGCAACGGCCGGACGCCTACTACACCCGCTCCCCCTGGGCCGGCCGACGGAGTCTGGACGGCCGGCCGGTGTTGGACGGCGCGCTCGCCAATCCGTTCGCGCACGCGGTGATGCAGTGCCTGGCGATCGCCGAGGCGCTCGCCGGGGCGACGCCCTGGCCGGTCGCGATCGAGGTGGAACGCTACCGGGTCCGGCCGATCGAGGTGGAGGACACCGCCGTGCTGCGGGTCCTGTTCCGCGCCGGGCCGCCGGTGCTGGTGGCGGCGACCCTGGCCGCCGAGGAGTTCGTCGCGGGTGAGGTGGTGGTGACCGGCACGGCGGGGCAGGCGGTGCTGGAGTACCCGACCGACAGGTTGCGCCTGCCCGGGGATGTGGTGACCCGTCGGGTGCCGGGGCGGCTGGGGCTGCTGGAGAACCTGCTCGCCCACCGGGTCGACCCGGCGGGCGTGCCGCTGATCGCGCCGCTGGCCCGTACGGCGCCGTTCACCGCGCTGCTGGACGCGTTGCGGACCGCGCCGGAGCCCCGGCTGCTCGACGGCGATCTGGTGAGCACCCTCGGCGAGGGCGGCGAGCGGGTCCGCCACCTGCGGGGCGTCGTCGACGTGTTGCGCCGGGCGGCCGAGCGGGGGGCGCTGCCGAGCGAGTTGGCGGTGCCGTGGGCGTCCGCCGCGTATCGCGCCGCGCTGGCGGGATAGGCGGCGGAGACAGGCACCTCGCCAGACAGTCGGGTCGGGTCGGCGACGTTCGGGCTCATCGATGTGGTGAAGATCGGCTATAAGTGACGCATGGACTTCCCGCCGCACCTGGGCAGCATGCCGATGCACGCGATCACCGAGATCCACGGCGAACCGGGCCTGCTGGAACGGTTCCGGTTGGAGGTCCAGCAGTTCGACGACGCCGCCCGGGCGCGGTTGACCGCGGCGCTCGACCTCGCCGCCGAGCTGCACCGCGACGATCGGCGCGTCCGTGAGCCGTACCTGAACCACCTGCTGCGGGTGGCGATCCGGTTGATGCACCACTACCAGGTGCGGGACGTGGGCGTGATCGTCGCCGGTCTGCTGCACGACGCCGTCGAGGACCACCCGGTCGAGCTGGCCGACGGCGACCCGGGCGCGGACCCGACCGGGGCCGCGCTGGCGGCGCTCGCCGCGCGGTTCGGGCCACGGGTGGCCACCCTGGTCGCCGCGGTCACCAATCCGGTGTACGACCCCGAGCGCGACCGCAACGCGCAGTACCGGGAGCATCTGGCGGTCAGCCTGGACCGGGAGCCGTGGGCCCGGGTGATCAAGGTGTCGGACTTCACCGACAACGGGGTGGGCGTGATCCACACGGTCGGGCCGAAGGTGATCTCGTCGGCCCGGAAGTACCGGCCGCTGGTGCCGCTGTTCCGGGACCTGATCGGCCGACCGGACACCCCGTTGTCGCCGGCGGTGAAGCGGCACATCTTCGGCCAGCTGGACCTTGCCGAGGAGCGGTTCAGTGCCATCCTGGACCAGCCCGCCCCGAGTTGACCCGTACCGGATCACCCGACCGGGTTCCGTGACAAGTTCTCAGATCCGTCCGGAAGCCTCGGGCATTACGGTTGGTTTGCGCCAGATGAGAGGAAGATTCCCTCTCGATTCATTTTTCGGGCGTGTCACCAATCGAGAGGATTCGGACCATGCGCGACCTTTCCCGTCGTGATCTGCTCAGGGCGACGGCCGTCGGCGCCGGAGCGGTCGCTATCCCGAGCATGATCGCCGGCAGCTCGGCCATCGCGGCCGACGTTCCCGGGTGGCCTTCCGACACGAAGTTCCCGCCGGCACAGCTGACCGGCCGGATCGTCCGCCCGCAGAGCCCCAACTACCCGGAGGCCAGCCTCGGCTGGGACGAGCTGTTCGTGCACTATCCGCTGGTCATCGTCTTCGCTCAGGAGACCCAGGACGTGGTCAACGCGCTCACCTGGGCGCGGCAGCACAACGTCGCGCTGCGGGTCCGCAGCGGCCGGCACAACCTGGAAGGCTGGTCGAACGTCGACAACGGCATCGTGATCGACGTGAGCGAGTTGAAGGACGTCCACATCGACACCGCCGCTCGCGTGGCGAAGGTCGGCGCGGGGCTCACCCAGTCGGAGGCGGTGACCGCCCTCGGGGAGCACGACCTCGCGGCGACGACCGGCACGGAGGGGACCGTGGGCCTCTCCGGCGCGACCCTCGGCGGCGGCTTCGGCTTCCTCACCCGCTACATCGGGATGGCCTGCGACAACCTGATCGGCGCCGAGATCGTCGTCGCGGCGGGCGCTGACGGGGCGAAGGTGCTCGAGGTGGACCCGTGGAACTACCCGGACCTGCTCTGGGCACTGCGTGGAGCGGGCAACGGCAACTTCGGGATCGTCACCTCGCTGACCTACCAGGTTGCCCCGCTCACCAGCGTCGCCTACCTGCAGGTGACCTGGCCCGGTCTCGGCGACCTGCACGAGGTCTTCGACGCCTGGCAGCGTGTCGGACCGTTCACCGACCCCCGCCTCGGCACCCAGGTCGAGGTCCACCCGGACGAGATCCTGCTGTTCGCGGTGCTCGCGGAGGGATCGGAGGCAGAGGCCAGGAAGCTGCTGGCACCGATCCTGTCGATCGGCAACCCCACGGTCACCGCGCAGACCGGCGGCTGGGGCGATGTCTACGCCGACTTCCAGATCCCCAACGAGGACGAGCCGGCGAAATGGAAGTTCTTCTCCCAGTTCACCCGCGAGCCGTTCCCGGAGAAGGCGGTCAGCATCGTGCGTGAGTTCATGGAGAAGTCGCCCTCGCCCGACAGCAACTTCTTCACCCAGGCGTTCGGCCGGGGGGCGCAACGACAGGAGCCGTTCGGTGGCGCGGCGTTCCCGCACCGCGACGCGCTCTTCTACTCGGAGCCCGGCGTCGGCTGGGGCACCCGCGGCGAACCCGACAGTGACGACGCCGTCACGCCGATCGCCCAGACCTGGATCGCCGAGTTCAGCCAGGCGCTGCGGCCCTACGTGGACGGCGCCTACGTCAACGTGCCGAACATCGGCATGGCCGAGTGGGAGAAGGCCTACTGGGGGCACAACTTCCCCCGGCTACGCAAGATCAAGGCGAAGTACGACCCACACAACGTCTTCCAGTACGAGCAGAGCATCCCGCCCGCCACGCACTGACCCGGACGACCGGCGGTGCGGGTGACGTCGACCCGCACCGCCGGGCACCGCCGCCGACGGCGGGCTCGAATTAGCGGTCAGGACGGCGCGGTCTCGTCGAGGACGACGCGCAACGAGTGCGGGGCGCTGGTGGCGAGGTCGCCGAGCACGGCGATCAGCAGGCCGTACTGATCGGTCGGCTCGTCGACGAGAAGCTGGCCAGCGTCGGTGATCAGCAGAGTGAGCGGGCCGGCGTCCAGCCGGTCCCGGAGCACGTCGGAGAGGGCGTCCCAGGTGTCCCCCAGGTACGCCGGCAGGGCCAGTACGGCGGCGAGCGCGGCGAACAACCCGGCCCTGCTCCGCGTCGTCGCTCCGGCCAGCACCACCGCGCCGGGCACGTCGAGTCCGCCGTCGTGGCAGACGATCAGCCAATCGGGCACCCGACCCGCGTCCTCGTCGACCATCACGTTCCTCCTGGTCGGTCAGAGCCGGTAGAAGTCGGTGTAGTGGTTGGGCGAGAACCAGGTGACCCCGGTGCTGCGGTTCACCACGATCCGGTACGCGTCCCGGGCGGCGCCCTGGGTGCGCGGGTAGACGTCGTACTCGTAGTAGGTGGCGTTGGTGGGCAGTTGACCCTCGTAGTTGTAGAACTGACCACCGGCGAAGTTGGACTTCCCGCCGCTCCATGAGTACCAGCCTCGGCTGGTCGGGAACCCCTTGGCGGACCAGCCCGAACGGACGGTGCGGGCGTCCGCGCAGCGGCTCATGGTGCAGGAGCTGTAGACCGCCGCCGAGGCCGGGTCGCTCAACCGAGGGGAGACCACGGACGGGCCGACCAACGCGGCGGCGACCATGGCGACGAGCAGGGCGAGGGTGGTGGTACGCCGGCGGATCGCGCCGAGCGTGGCCAGCGGGGACACGAGGGTGGACACAGGCTGCCTCCAGACCATCCAATCTATCGATCCGCGTGATTGTCGGACCGAACCCAGTCTCACCGCTGCCGGTCGACGGCAACACCCTTCGGCACCCGAACTGCTCCACAATGCTCGGTTAACCCTGAATGATCCTCGGTCCGGTTGGTGTCGATATGCCGTCCGCTCGGTGACGGCGTGGCGGCAGGCAAATCGGTCACCTGTTGTTAGCGTGAAAAGCGGATCCGTGACCGTGGAGGGGTGCCATGACGGACGCCCCCGACGGGAGGCCGAGGCCCGCGGACCAGTGGCGGCACCGGGGCGTACGCGGGTTGACCATCGCCCGCGACGCCGGTGCGCGCGGCTGGCGGTGGTGGGCGCGAACCTGGGATCGGCTGGTCGCCGCGCTCCAGGACGAGGCGCCCGTCGGCTCCGCCGCCGCGCCGTCGCCGTCCGGTCCACTCGTCGAACAACGCGACGCACCCCGGCTCATCGCGGTCCCGGCACGCGGGTACGTGTACTCGTTCTACATCCGCGCCACGTTCGCCTGGTCGTCACCGGCGAGCCTGCGGTCCGAGGTGCTGAGCTGGTACGTCCAGTACTTCCAACCGAACGCCATTCAGCGGCTGACCCGGCTCGCCGCGGACGCCGCCCGGGACCTGCACCCACACCGGGCCGGTGACCTGGAGGTGGCGTTGCAGCGGGCGCTCGCCGAGGATCCTCTGTGGCACTACCAGCGGGGCGACGTCACGCTCACCTGCCGCCCCGACGCCACCGTACGACTCGACGAACGGATCATGCCGGCGCTCCAGCCGCACGTCGACCGCCTGGTCAAGCTGGAATACCAGTTCGACGAGCAGATCCGAAAGGCCAGGTACGCCGAGGAGCTGAGCCGCCAGTGGGCGACGATCCTGGCGGATCACGCGGACGACCACGACCTGGCCGACGCCCGCGACCACATGCTCACCGCCCAGAGGGAAGCCGCACGATGGATCGCCGAACTCCTTCACCAACACGGCGAACACCCCCCGGAGTCGCCGCCCACGCCCAGAGTCCCTCCACAAGCCTCTTCAAGATCACTTGATGGTGAGTAGTTGTTGGGGGCTGTCGAGAACTGCTGAGCATCATGTGATCATGGGCGGCCGTGACGGTTGGCGAGGATGGCCAGAGTCTCCTGGCGGACCTTGGCCGGATCCGTGGTGAGGCAACGGTGGCTGAAGCGGACGACGAGGATCCCAACGGTGGCGGGCAGGGCGTCGCGGCGGAGGTCGATCTCGCGTTCGACCGGATCGCCATGGCTGGTCGCGCCGTCCAGCTCGATGTTGACCCGTTCCGCCTCGGCGAACATGTCGAGGTAGATCGTCCGGGCACCGACACGTACCCGCTCCTGCCGGGTGAACCTCGGCATTCCCGGGCCGGTGAAGACGTGGTCGTGTCCCCAGACCTCCAAGGGGCTGCGGCACCCAGCGGCGAGACGGTCCACCAAGCCGCGCACCGCCGCGCGGTCGGTCAACCTCGGCACCTCGGCAAGAGCGGCGGCGAGGCGCTGCGGCGTGGTCAGCCGGTCGTTGACCGCGCGGATGAGCAGGCCGGATCGGTCGGCCGACGGCAACAGGGGCCAACAGTCCACCAGGGTCCGATCAAGTCGGGTAACCGGCAACCCGCGGCGCACCACCACGTGCGGTGGCTCAATCACCAGGCCCGGCCGGTGCCGCACCATGAGATGCGGCCAACTTCTCAGGCCCGATTCGGTGGACAGGTCGATATGCACCGGCTCACCCGTCGGTTGACGCCGTACGCCCCACACGTCGAGCGCGCTCAGTCGACTGAGCGCCCCGCGCCCTCCCGCGTACGCCAGCGCGGCGCGACGAGCCAGCTCCGGTTCGATCCGCGCGAGAGGTGGCAGATCAGCGTGGGTATCCCGGACGAGCCCGATATCGACGTAGACCTCCGGGAGGACCCGGACCACTCGACCGGCCCGGCACGCGCCCTGGAGTGTCCACGGCGGCGCCACGCGGAGCACGTCCCGTCGGGTAGCCAGGCCACCGCCTCGGTCGAGCAGGGATTGCAAGCGTGCGTCCACCGGCCCACCCTGCCGCCGAGCGTCACCCTCGCGGGGGTCGCTGTGGACAGCAGAAGCACCTGTGGATGACGGCCCGAGTCCTACCCAGCTGCGGTACGCGCCGCTGAGCGCCGCACACCGAACAGCTGGGCAGCCACCCACCCATGACGAAAGGCCACCGCCGGTCGGGTCGACCCGGCGGCGGCCAATCGGGTCCGAGAGCGCCCGTCCGAGCAGGCAAGCGCTAGGAGGCGAAGCTCCAGAGGAAGTAGAAGCCGGGGGCGTTGGGGGTGTACTGGCGGTACTCGCAGTAGTACCGGCTCCACAGGCCGGCCCGAACACCCTCACTGCCGTAGCTGTTGCAGAACTGACCGTCGGAGTAGACGTTGCGCAGCGTGCCGCCTGGCGGGTCCGCCGCAGCCGGAGCGGCGCTGAACCCGACCAATCCGCCCAGCGCCAGCGCCACCGCCGTCACCAGGGTCGCCCATCTGCGTCCGCGCATGAAGCCTCCTCACATCACGTCCACGGTGCATGGCGGCTCCGCGTCGAGCCGAGACCGGGACATCGAAGTTCGTGAAAGTAGAGGCTTGCACGGGCGCGTGCGGTTCGGCTCCCGACAACGGGCGGCGCTACCGCGACGATCCGCCAGCGATCTCCGTCGAATGGGCATCCGCCCTGAACACGCGTCAGCCGCCGAAGCTCAGCGCCCGCCGCAGATCCACGTCCAGGCTCTCGTTGTACTGCGGATCGGGCTCAGCCCCGGCAGCGCTGAGGATGGTGCTGAAAAAGCATCTGGCGCCAACGGCGAGGATCACGCGGAAGATGTCCGTGTCATCGAGACCGTGACCGCGCAGGCCCGCGACGTCGGCCTCGGTGACGGAGTTGGCATCGGCCGCGACCTTTCCGGCGAAGTTGACGACTGCGACCTCCTGCGCGGAGAGACCGGCGCTGCCGTGGTCCGACGCGATGGCGGCGACGGTCGGTGCGTCGAAGAACTTGTCGCGCAGGACCTTTCCATGTGCCAGGCCGCAGTAGGAGGATTTCAGGGCCCGGGCCGCGGCGAGTGTCGCCAACTCATAGCGGCGCAGCTCCATCCCGGCCTTCACCGCACCGTTGAGCTGCTGCCATGCCGCGTACACCGTCGGGTCGTGGGCGAACAACCTGGTGTAGTTGGGCAGGTAGCCCATCGCCTTCGTGTCCGTATCGAACATCCGCTCGGTGTCCGGTGACTGTTCTGCCTGCTGCAGGAAACTCATCCGACTCCTCCCTTGCTTGACCCGGGACGGTACGCCGTTGCGACTGCGGACGCTGTCCGCTGACTCGACGATCTCCCGGGCGAATTAGTGCGATCCGCTTTCCTCGAGGAGCCTCGGCACGGGCTTTCCCGTCCACGCCCACATTTCCAGCGCATCCCGGTCGACGAGCGTGATGTCGAGCTGCCGGGCTATCTGAATGCCGTCGCCCGCGGTGAAGAAGCTGTTAGTCACGAGCATGCAGATCTCGCCACCGTGGATGTCGCGGCAGGTGCCGGCGAACCGCTGGATCGCGGCACTGCCCACCCGGTTGTTGGGGCTCTGCCGCTTGCACTGCACCACGACGCGCCGGCCGTCGGGGGCGATCGCCAGGACGTCCGCTCCCCGGTCACCGGAGCCGCCGCACACCGTCACGTTCCGAAACCCGGACGCGACCAGGATCCGGGCGAACCACCGCTCAAACTCGGGTCCGCTCATCGTGTCGGTCACCGCGATCAGCCTGTCCCGCTGGGCCTGGTCGGCCCGTTCGCGGGCACGCTGCTTCGACACGACAAGACCCACAGTGGCCGCCGCCATGACGACGAGGCTCACCAGGAGAGCGGACCAGTATGGATGCCGCTGCACGAAATCGATGACCATGCGGAGGAGCACGAGAGCGACGACGGCAGACAGCGCCAAAGCCCAGCCGTTGGCAGACCTGCCGCCACCGGCCACGCGGCGGACCATCGATCTGCGCCGAACACTGCCGCTGCGCCGCCGTCGGTAGTGCGCCCGAACCCGCGCGCCACCCTTCCTGGTGTGGGACCTGACATACGGCACGAGGCACCTCCGCGGTCGAGGAAACCTCAGTGTCGCGGTAGCGTGCGACAAACCCCCTGCACGGCCGTCGGTGGTGTCCGGTACCCGTCACTCATGTCGACTCGCTCAGCTGCCAACGAGCATCCGGACGCAGGAGCACGGCTCAGGACGGCACGTCGCGGTGGCGGAAGGCGGCCACACCGACGGCGAGCAGGGCCGCGGCCACCGCCGCCAGCACCACCAGGGGAAGCGCCGCCGGGTCGACCGCGGGCACGGCCGGCACATGGGTGTACGGCGACAGATTGAGCGCGGCCTGCGGCAGCTCCAGCACCGCGCCGAGCTGCCCGAGGAGCAAGAAGACCAGCAGCGCCGTCCAGGACAGCACCACCGACCAGCGGGGCAGCAGCCCGAAGATCGCGGTCACCACCCCGGCCACCACGAGCAGGGCGGGCAGGCGTAGCAGCGCGGCACCGCCCAGCTCGACGGCCTGGCCGAGCGGGTCGTCGGTGACGATGCCGTAGCCGAGGCCTGTGGTCACGCCGGCGAGGAGCAGCAGGGCGACAGCGCCGAGCGTCGCGGCGAGCACCTGGGTGCCGAGCCAGCGGGTGCGGCTGACCGCCGTGGCGAGGGCCGCCTCCAGCACCCCGTCGGCTTCGTCGCCGCGTACGCGGAGCAGGGCCTGCACGACGTACGCGCCGATGGTCAGGGCGAAGAGGCCGAGCATCGCGGCCAGGTACGCGTTGATCAGGTCGGTGCCGCCGCCCATCGCGTTTATCGCTTCGGCGGCGGCCGGGTTCGCGTCGATCATGTCGTTGAACTCGTCGGCGGCGACGCCCATGGAGAGGCCGAGCACGGCCACCCCGACCGCCCAGCCGAGCAGCGTGCCGCGCTGCGTCCGCCAGGCCAGTCCGGCGGGGCTGAGCAGCCGTGGCGCACCGGTCGCCGGGCCGCGTCGGGGGGCGACCAACCCGGCGCCCTGGTCGCGTCGCTCGGCGAGGGCGTACGCCAGCGCCACCCCGGCGAGCAGCAGCGCGGCGGGCAGGGCGAGCACCCACAAGCGTTCACCGTCGAAGGCTCGTACCTGGTTGCCCCAGCCGAGCGGGGAGATCCACGACGGCCAGGCGCTGCGTACGCGGGTCCCGTCGGCGCTCTGCTCGCCGAGCACGTCCCCGGAGGCGCGCAGCACGAAGGAGAGCCCGACGGTGGCGGCGGCGAGCGCGTTGGCGCCGCGTGCGGTCACGGAAAGCTGGGCGGTGACCGCGGCGATGGCGGTGAACGCGACCCCGACGCCGCCGATCGCGCCAGCGGCCGCGACCGAGCCGGCGAGCGGCAGACCGGCGCCGACCAGCGCGACCGCGAGCAGCACGGCGGCCAGGGCGTTCGCCGCGACGATGACGAGCAACGCGGCGGTGAGCGGCGCGTACCGGCCGACCACGGAGGCGCCGAGCAGTTCGGCCCGGCCGGTCTCCTCGTTCTGCCGGGTGTGCCGGGTCACCGCGAAGGTGCTCAGCAGCGCGACGATCAGGGCCAGCGTCACGTACGTCTCGGCGACCACCACGGCACCGAGGTCGGTGCCGTGGATGGGGCCGTTGAAGGCGCGGGCGACCAGGCTGGACGCCGAGGTGGTGGCGTAGGCCAGCCGGGTTTCCTGTGCCGGGTAGATGCCGGCGACACTGCCGGCGAGGGCGTAGCCGAGCAGGGGCGTGCCGAGGACCCAGATGGCGAGGCGGATCCGGTCGCGGCGCAGCACGAGCCGGGCCAGCCGGGTCGTGCCGGTGAGGGCGATCACCGGGCACCGGCCTGCGGGGCGTCAGCCTGCGCGTCGGCGTCCGAGCCGCCGGCGGGAGCGCCCGGGGCAGCGCCGGCGGGAGCGCCTGTGGCAGCGTCGACGGCAGCGCCCGGGGCGGCGGCGGCCGGGTCGTCGCCGTAGTGGCGGAGGAAGAGCTGTTCCAGGGTGGGTGGCGTGCTGGTCAGCGCGCGGACGCCGAAGCGGATGAGCTGGCCGAGCAGCTCGTCGAGGTGGGCGGGGTCGACCTCCAGGTGGGTACGGCCGTCGACCTCGCGCACGTCGTGCACGCCGGGCAGTGCGTCCAGGCCGGTGACCGGGCGGGCGGTCTCGACGGTCACCGCCGTGCGGGTGAGGTGGCGCAGCTCGGCGAGGGTGCCGGATTCGACGGTGCGGCCCTCGCGGATGATGCTGACCCGGTCGCAGAGCGCCTCGACCTCGGCGAGCACGTGGCTGGAGAGCAGCACGGTGGCGCCGGCCCGCTTGACCCGCCGGACCTCGTCCTGGAACACCGCCTCCATCAGCGGGTCGAGGCCGGAGGTGGGCTCGTCGAGCACGTACAGCTCCACCGGGGAGGAGAAGGCGGCGACGATGGCGACCTTCTGTCGGTTGCCCTTGGAGTAGGTGCGGCAGCGGCGGGTCGGGTCCAGGTCGAAGCGCCGCAGCAGCTCGTCGCGGCGACGTCGGTCGAGGCCGCCGCGCAGCTGACCGAGCAGGTCGATGGCTTCCCCGCCGGTGAGGTTGGGCCAGAGGCTGACGTCGCCCGGCACGTACGCCAGCCGGCGGTGCAGGCGGACCGCGTCGCGCCACGGGTCGGCGCCGAGCACCTGGGCGTCGCCGGAGTCGCGGCGGAGCAACCCGAGCAGGATCCTGATGGTGGTGGACTTCCCGGAGCCGTTGGGCCCGAGGAAGCCGTGCACCTCCCCCTGCTCGACGTGCAGGTCCAGCCCGTCGAGTGCCCGGATGGCGCCGAACGTCTTGACCAGGTTGCCGATCGAGATGACGGACATCGCCCCTCCTGCCATTGGATGCCTCGACCGTCACCACTGTACTGACCGCTGGTCAGTAGAATCAACGGTGACCGTGCCCACTGGTCAGGACAGTCGCTAGGCTGGCCGGCATGACCGCCGATCCCGCGGACGACACCCGCACCCGGATCCTGCGCGCCGCGCTCGACCTGTTCGCCGAACACGGTTACCAGCGCACCTCGCTGCGCCAGATCGGCGAGCGGCTGCGGCTCACCAAGACCGCGATCCTGTACCACTTCCCGGCCAAGGAGCATCTGCTCGCCGCCCTGGTCGAGCCGCTGGTGGCGGACCTGGAGGCGCTGCTCGACTCGGCCCAGACCCAGCCCACCGAGCGGGCCCGGTGGACGGTGCTGGAGGGCTGGTTGGACGTCATGCTCGCCCATCGCCGGCCGCTCGGCATGCTCTTCCACGACATCGCGCTGATCGGCCGGGGCGACGCGTACCACCGCCTCATGGAGGTCGCGATGCGGGCCAACGACCTCATCGCCGGACCGGACGCGGGGCGTCGTGAACGGGTCCTCGCGGTGCAGGCGGTGGGTGCGTGCAGCGATCCGGTCGTCTTCTTCACCGACGTGTCGGACGAGGTGCTGCGCGCCGACATGCTCGACGGCGCACGCCGCCTGCTGGCCCCGCTGTCCACGGACACCACGACCGAGGCGGGCGAGGACGCCGCGGCCGAGGCGCGCACGGACGCCGCCAACGGGGCGCGCACGGCCACGGCCGACATGCGCGCGGACGCCGCGGCCGGGGCGCGCACGGCCACGACGATCCCGCCGTCGAGGCGTGGAACCCCGACGCACGTGAGCGCCAGGGACGCGGCCCCGGGAGGCGCCACGACAACACCGAGCGCGGGGGCGGCGAGCCGACGTCGGCGGCCGGGGCGGCCGCCCGCGCTGGGCCGGGAGCAGGTCGAGGCGGCCCGGCGGATGCACGAGGCGGGCACCCACTCAGTGGACGCCATCGCCGCGGCGCTGGGTGTCTCGCGGGCCACCGTCTATCGCCACCTGACCGCACCATAACGAGACAGTTCTAAGACTGTTTCGAGACGGTTGTGAACTCAAGCTGCCCGGCCGTCCGGATGCCGTCGCCCGCGGTGAAGAAGCTGCCCGCCGAGTACGGTGTGGTGGTGCAGCGGCG
Organism: Micromonospora sp. DT53; assembly: GCF_049841535.1. Taxonomy (NCBI): domain Bacteria; kingdom Bacillati; phylum Actinomycetota; class Actinomycetes; order Micromonosporales; family Micromonosporaceae; genus Micromonospora; species Micromonospora sp. DT53. The sequence continues at coordinate 543,536 of NZ_JBNCKM010000003.1, read as the reverse complement.
CTCCCCGACCGGCCGAGCGGGGCGGCGATGGCCGCTGGCCGACGGTGTGGCAGCCCTTGTGGTGATCGCGGTGTTCTGGCTGCCCTCGCTGTTGGCGGCCGGCAGTTGGCCGCGAGTCGCAATTGGTGCCGCACTGGCAGTGGTCACCGCTGCGGCAGTGATACTCCGGCATCGGCTCCCCGCGGCGGCAACCGTGGCCGCGGCGGCGGCTACCCTCGCCGCCGGCCTGCTCGGCGTCTGCGAAGATCCGATGCTCGCCACCGCCTGGTGCCTCTACGCCCTGGCGCGCAAGCGGTTCGCGCGAGTCCCCACCAGCGCCGTCATGCTGGTCTGCCTGTTCGCCCTGATGCTGGCGGTCACCGGAGTGGACAGCGGCAGTCCGGACCAGCCCGGCAGCCGGGTGGTGCTCGCCGCCGCCGCGCTGACCGCCGCCTGGCTGCTCGGCACGGCGGTTGGCCGGGAGATGGAGTTCGCGAGGGAGGCCGAGCGCGCCCGGGTGCAGCTGGACGTGGCACGGGAGGTGCACGACGTGGTCGGCCATGCCCTCGGGGTGATCTCCGCGCAGGCCGGTGTCGTCCGCAGCCTGCCCGACGCCGACGATCGGGAACTGCGCGGCACGCTTGGCGACATTGAGGACCACGCCCGTCAGGCACTGCACGAGATCCAGGCCCTGGTGCGGAGCCTGCGCAATTCCGCGCCCGCCCAGGGCGGGCCCGGGCCGGCCGGTCGCGTCCCGAGCATCGCCGAACTCTCGCCGGTGATCAACGACGCCCGCGCGGCCGGGCTCACCGTCGACGCCCACCTCGACCTTGTGCCGGACGCGGGCGACGGCACCGGGTTGGTGGTGTTCCGCATCGTCCAGGAGGCCCTGAACAACGTGATCCGTCATGCCCCCGGCGCCCGATGCTCGGTCCGGGTCAGCCAGGCCGACGAGGAGATCCAGGTGTGGGTCCGCGACCACGGCTCGTCGGTCCCCGGCGCGGGCACCGGTTCCGGGCTCGGGCTGCAGGGCATGCGTGAGCGGGCGGCGCTGGCGGGTGGGACCGTTTCCTGGCGGCGGCCGCCGGGCGGCGGCTTCGAGGTCACTGCCCGACTGCCGGTGGCGGTGCGACGATGACGGCCGAGGTCACCGTCTTCCTCGTCGACGACGACGCGGGGTTCCGGCAGGCGTACCGGCGGCTGTTCGAGCGTACCGACGGCTTCCGGGTCGCCGGGGAGGCCGCCGACGGCGCCGAGGCGGCCCGGCTGATCGCGGCCCGGCGGCCGGCCGTGGCGCTGCTCGACGTGCAGATGCCGGGAATGGACGGTCTTGAGGTGGCACGGGACGTCCTGGCCTCCACGTCCACGAAGGTGATCATGCTGACCACCTTCGACCTGGACGAGTACGTGCACACGGCGCTGTCGCTGGGCGCCTCCGGATTCCTGCTGAAGAACGCGGCGCCGCAGGAGGTGCTGCACGCGGTGCGTACGGTGCACGCCGGACACGCCATGCTCGCGCCGGAGGTGACCGGGCGGCTGCTGCAACGACTGGCCCCGCCACCGCCGGAACGCGCCCACGCCTTCGCTGGTCGGGTGCTCTCCGAACGTGAGCTGCAGGTGGTCCGTTTCGTGGCGCGCGGCTACTCCAATCAGCAGATCGCCGACGAGCTGTTCCTGAGCCTGGAGACGGTGCGGACCTACCTGCGGCGGATGTTCGCCAAGTTGGGCGTCAACGACCGGACCCACCTGGCGGTGCTCGCCTACGAGGCGGGCCTCCTGCGCGACCCGCGGTAGGTGTCTACTTCCGGGTGACGCGGGCGACAGCCGCGGCGTCGCATGCTTTCGTCGTGATCGAGTTCAACAGCGTGACCAAGCGGTACGGGAAGAAGGCCGCCGTCGCCGAGGTCACTTTCTCGGTGCGGCCCGGCAAGGTCACCGGGTTCCTCGGGCCCAACGGCGCCGGCAAGTCCACCTCACTGCGAGTGTTGCTGGGCCTGGACCACGCGACGTCCGGCACCGCGCTGATCGACGGCAGACGATACCGGGATCTGCGCTACCCGCTGCGGACGGTCGGGGCGCTGATCGACGGCGCCGGGCCGGTCCCGGACCGCCGTGGCGTCGACCACCTGAGCTGGATCGCCCGGTCCAACCGGATCCCCCGCTCCCGGGTCGGGGAGGTCCTCGACGCGGTCGGTCTCACCGATGCCGCCAAGCAGCGGGTGAGCAGGTACTCGCTGGGTATGCGGCAGCGCCTTGGCATCGCCGCCGCACTGCTCGGCGACCCTGACGTGCTGATCCTCGACGAACCGGTGAACGGCCTGGACCCGGACGGCATCCGCTGGATCCGCACCTTCCTGCGCGACTACGCCACTCAGGGCCGGACCGTGCTGCTCTCCAGCCACCTGATGACCGAGATGGCCGACACCGCCGACGACGTGGTGGTGATCGCGAACGGCCGGATCGTCGCGGACGGCTCGCTACCGGAGATCACCGCGGGCCACGCGTCCCTGGAGGCCGCGTTCTTCGCCCTCACCGGCGGGCAGAAGCAGGTGTGGGAATGAGCGTGCTGTTAGCCGCCACCGGGGCGGAACTCTCCAAGATCAGATCATCACGGATCGTCTGGCTGATTACCGCCGCCGTCATCGCGCTGCACCTACTGATCGGCCTAGCGAACATGCGCGACACCACGACCGCCGTCGAGGGCATCACGCCGGACGGGCTGATCGAGATCTTCGCCGGTGAACGCCGGCCAGCCGGGGAGGCGCTGATCGACCTGCTCCTCTCCTTCTCGCTGCAGATCGTGGTGATGTTCCTGCCGATCATCGCGGCGGTGATCGCCGGCCAGGAATTCCGGGACGGGCAGTTGGCCCAGTCCGTCCTAGCGGTGCCGCGGCGGGGCCTGCTGACTGTCGCGAAGACGATCGCGCTTGTCGTGTTCACGGCGGGGGTCGCGATCCTGGTCGAGCTGATCAGCAACGCCTACCTGTTCCTGGCCGTCAAGGACTGGAATCCCGGTCTGCTGCTCGGCAGGAACACTCTCGCCGAGCACGGCGAGCTGCTCGCCCTCGCGGTGCTCGTCTCGCTCGTCAGCTTTGCGATCACCACCCTGACGCGCAGCACCCTGATCGGCATCGTGCTGTCGCTTCTGCTGATGGCGCTGGCGATGACGCAGGTGCTGGCACGGACGGTTCCGGTGGTGGACGCCCTGCTGCCGGTCAGCGCCGGGCGCAACCTGCTGCTCGACCCCGCTGACGCTGACCTCTCGTCGAGCGCGGGATACGCCGCCGTCGTCCTGGTGGCCTGGGCACTGCTGTCCACCCTGGCCGCCGGGCTGCTCCTCAGCCGCCGGGACGCCCGATGACCGCCGCGGAGACCGTCCGGCCGGCGATCCGGATGGCCGATCTCGTGGCCGCGGAGCTGACCAAGATCCGTAGTCTGCCGGCGACGTGGATCGCCCTAGCCGTCGCGGTGGCCGCCAACGCCGCGCTCGGCTTCATCGCGGCCACCGACGTGGTCCGCCTCGCCGGTGACAGCGGCCCGACAAGCGTCGCCCAGATCGGCGCCCTGATGCTGGCGCCGGTCTACGCGTTCCTGGCGATCGCGGTCTTCGCAGCCGGCACCGAGTACCGGGGTGGGCAGTTGCGCCTGAGTCTCGCCGCTGTGCCCGGCCGCGGCCGCTTCCTCACCGCCAAGTTGCTGGCCACCCTGGCGGCGAGCCTGGTCGCGGCGGTTCTTGTGGTGCTTCCGAGCCTGGCGCTGCGGACCGCGCTCGGCGACCTCGGCCGCTACCTGGTGGCGTACCTGCTGCTGGCGTTGATCGGGTACGGACTCGCGTTCACCGCTCGCATGGTGGTCACCCCGATCGCTGTCCTCTCTGCCTTGCCGATCCTGATCTCGACCACCCTGGGCGGTCTCTGGCCGGAGGCCGTCCGGCTGCTGCCCCACGAGGCGGCGTTGAGCCTGCTGGACATGCCGGCGGACCCGGCCACCGCGCTCAGCCCGGGCGTCGGTCTGGTGGTCCTCGCGGCGTGGGCGGCCGGGTCGGTGGCGACCGCGTGGATTCTGGTGACCCGGCGCGACGTCTGACCGCCGACCGTCGGTTGGAGGCGGTGCGAGCCGGTGTTCAGGCCGCCAGCGTGGCGTAGCGGCCGTTGCGGTCCAGCAGGCTGTCGTGGGTGCCGGCCTCGACGATCCGACCGTGGTCGAGCACCGCGATCTGGTCGGCGTCGCGGACCGTGGAGAGTCGGTGCGCGATGGTGATCGTGGTGCGCCCCTGGGCGAGCACGTCGAAGGCCCGCTGCACGGCGCGTTCGGTTTCGGTGTCCAGCGCGCTGGTGGCCTCGTCGAGGACCAGGATGCGGGGGTCGCGCAGCAGCGTCCGGGCGATCGCGAGACGCTGCTTCTCACCGCCGGAGAAACGGTGGCCGCGCGAGCCGACCACTGTGGCGTACCCATCGGGCAGCCCGGCGATGAGGTCGTGGATCTGTGCGGCGCGGGCGGCGTCCTCGATCTCGGTGTCGGTGGCCTCCGGCCGGGCGTAGCGCAGGTTCTCCCGAACGGTGGTGTGCAGCAGGTACGTCTCCTGGCTGACCACGCCGACGATCGCGGCCAGGTCGGCCAGGCGTAGGTCGCGCAGGTCGACGCCGTCGATGGTGATCCGGCCGGCGCTCGGGTCGTGCAGCCGGCTGACCAGCCCGGCGAGGGTGCTCTTGCCGGAGCCGGTCTCGCCGACCAGGGCGAGGCTGGTGCCGGCGGGTACGTCGAGGGTGACCCCGGCGAGGGCGGCGGTGTCGCTGCCCGGGTAGCCGAAGGTGACGTCCTCCAGGCGCAGGTGCCCGCGCACCCGGGCCGGGTCGAGGCGCACCGGCTCGGTGGGGTCGGCCACGTCGACCGGCAGGTCCAGGTATTCGAAGATCCGGGCGAAGAGCGCCAGCGACGCGGTGAGCGAGACACCCACGTTGAGCAGCCCCATCAGCGGCCGGAAGAGGCCGCCCTGCAGGGCCGTGAAGGCGACCAGGGTGCCGATGCTCAGCGTGCCGGCGGTGCCGGGCAGCCCGGCGGCGAGGTAGATGACCGCCGGTACGGCGGCGAAGATGATGCTCATCGAGGCCATCCGCCAGCGGCCGGCCAGCTCACTGCGCAGCTCCAGGTCGACCAGGCGGGCCGAGGAGGCGGTGAACCTGTCGATCAGCGCGGGGCCGGTGCCGAGGGTCTTGGCCAGCTGTACGCCGCTGATCGAGAGCCCTTCCTCGACCGTGACGTTGAGGTCGGCGAGTTCGCGTTGCCGCTGGTTGGTGATCTCGCGGCGCATCCGGGCGACCCGACGGGTCAGCCAGATGGCCGGCGGCAGCACCACGAGCGAGACCAGGGAGAGCTGCCAGGAGAGCGCGACCATGGCGACCACTGTGGCGACCACTGTGGTGAGGTTGGCGGCGACGGCGGTGGCGGTGGAGGTCACCACCGACTGCATGCCACCGATGTCGTTGGTGATCCGGGACTGCACCTCGCCGGTGCGGGTGCGGGTGAAGAAGCCGAGCGACTGGCGCTGGAGGTGGCTGAAGACGTCGGTCCGCAGCCGGTGCATGACCCGTTGGCCGACCTGGGTGGAGATCCAGGTCTGTACGACGCCGAGGGCGGAGGTCACGGCCGCGACGGCGACCATGCCGAGGACCAGCCAGACCAGCAGCGTCACGTCGCCCTGCGGCAGGGCCCGGTCGATGACGGCCCGCAGCAGGAACGGGCTGGCCATCGCGATGATCGAGGAGACCACGATGATCGCGGTGACGGCGGCCAGCGCGGGCCGATGGGGGTTGAAGAGGCGACCGATGCGGCGCAGCGACACGTGCCTGGCCTGCGTCTTCTCTTCGGCGCTGAGGGTGCGGTGGCCGCGGTCGCGGCCCATGGGGGTGGGTTCCAAGGGGGCACTACCTTTCGTCGACAATATTGCTGAGGTTACCTCATCATGAGGTAGCAACCACATCTCCTGCTACCGTATTCCGGTGACCGAGCACACCGTCGACAGCGCGGACGACGAGAGCCTGGCGGAGACGTTCTGGGCGGTAGCGTCCCGTCTGCGCCGGCAGACCCGGGACTCACTGGCGCCCTGGGATGTCACCCCCAGCCAGTCCCGGGCCCTCGGCGTGTTGGCCCGGCACGGCGAGGTACGCCCCGGCACCCTCGCCGAGCATCTGCGCATCGCGCCCCGCTCGGCGACCGAGGTCGTCGACGACCTCCAGACCCGGGGGCTGGTCGAGCGCCGACCCGACCCGGCCGACCGTCGGGCGACCCTGGTCGCGCTCACCGAGGAGGGCGACCGCGTCAGCACCGCCATCCGGGCCGCGCGCCGGGCCGAGGCCGACCGCTTCTTCGGCCACCTCGACGACACCGACCGCGCCGAGCTGGCCCGCATCCTGCGCACCCTGCGCGGCTGACGGGTTTGCCCCCGGCGCCCACGGGTAGCCAGCGGCCCCGTCCGGTCGGCGGGACCGGCCGACACCGGTCGGGGCGAGGTGACGGGAGGCCCGGCTGATGTGCGGGATCAGCGGGGAGGCGCGATTCGACGGCCGCTCGCCCGACTCGGCGGCGGTCACCCGGATGACCGAGGCGATGCGCTCACGCGGCCCGGACGACGAGGGACTGTTCGCCGACCGCTGGGTGACCCTCGGGCACCGCCGGCTGACCATCATCGACCTGTCCGACGCGGGCGGGCAGCCGATGGTCCGCGACGACCTGGGCCTGGCGCTGGTCTTCAACGGTTGCATCTACAACTACCCGCAGCTGCGCGAGGAGCTGCGGAACGCCGGGTACGCCTTCCACTCCACAAGCGACACCGAGGTGATCCTGGTGGCGTACGCCCACTGGGGTGAACGTTTCGTCGACCACCTGGTCGGCATGTTCGCGATCGGGCTGGTCGACCGGGCCCGGCGGCGGCTGGTCCTGGCCCGCGACCGGCTCGGCATCAAACCGCTCTACCTCGCCGAGACACCGGGACGGCTGCGGTTCGCCTCCACCCTACCCGCGCTGCTGCGGGCCGGCGACGTCGACACCGGCATCGACCCGGTGGCGCTGCACCACTACCTGTCCTGGCACTCCATCGTGCCCGCGCCCCGCACCGTGCTGCGCGGTGTGCGCAAGCTGCCGCCGGCCACCCTGCGGGTGATCGAGGCGGACGGGCGCAGCCGCGAGGAGGTCTACTGGCGACCCGACTACGTGCGGGAGCCCGCCGACACGGGGATGGACGCCGCCGACTGGCGGGCCGCGATCGGCGACGCGCTGCGCGCGTCGGTACGCCGACGGCTGGTCGCCGACGTGCCGGTCGGTGTGCTGCTCTCCGGCGGACTGGACTCCAGCCTCATCGTGGCGCTGCTCGCCGAGGCCGGCCAGCAACACCTGCGGACGTTCAGCATCGGCTTCGACAGCCGCGACGGCGAGTCCGGCGACGAGTTCCACTACTCCGACCTGGTGGCCCGCGCGTACGACACCGACCACCACCGGATCCGACTGGCCGACGACGATCTGGTACCCGCCCTCCGACGGGCCGTGCTGGCGATGACCGAGCCGATGGGCAGCCACGACGTGGTGGCCTTCCACCTGCTCTCCGAGCAGGTGGCGCAACACGTGAAGGTGGCCCAGTCGGGGCAGGGCGCCGACGAGGTGTTCGCCGGCTACGGCTACCACCAGCCACTTGTCGGGGCGCCCCGGCACGGCGCCGCCGAGACGTTCGCCGCCGCGTTCTTCGACCACGGCCACGACGAGCTGCGCCGCATCGTCGGCCCGGCGTACGCGCTGGAGCAGGACGCCAGCCGGGAGCTGCTCACCGAGCACCTCAGCGCCCCCGGCGCGCAGACCGCGCTGGACGCCGTGTTGCGCCTGGACACCCACCTGATGCTCCCCGACGACCCGGTCAAGCGGGTGGACAGCATGAGCATGGCGTGGGGCCTGGAGGTGCGCACACCCTTCCTCGACCAGGACCTGGTCACCCTGGCCGCGCACTGCCCGCCGGAGCACAAGGTCGCCCAGGGCGGCAAGGGCGTGCTCAAGGAGGTCGCCCGGGAGGTGCTGCCCGCCGAGGTGATCGACCGGCCCAAGGGCTACTTCCCGGTGCCGGCGCTGCGCAACGTGGACGGCCCGGTACGCGAGCTGGTCGCCGAGGCGCTGCAGGCGCCGGCCGCGCGCGAGCGGGGACTCTTCCGCCCGGAGTACGTGGCACATCTGCTCGCCGAACCGGACCGGGCGGAGGCGGCGGCCGGCAGCAACAAGCTGTGGCAGCTCGGTCTGCTGGAGCTGTGGCTCCAGACCCACGACATTCGTTGAGCCGCCGGCCCGGCGCGTGTCAGCCGGCGGCCGTGCGGACGATCAGGTCGTCGAGGACCGCGTGCAGGTCCCCGGCGCGCTCCAACACCCGCCGCTGCCGGGTCGCGCCGGTGCCGTCGCGGCGCAGCCGGGCGAGCTGCGCCAACACGTACCCGAGGTCGCCGTGGCGCAGCAGGGCCGGGGCGATCACCGCCATCAGCTCGTCGACGAGCGCCCAGGCGGGCCGGGCGCCACCGGCCCGCAGGTCGATCAGCTCGCCGTCGAGCCCGTCGTGGGCGGCCCGCCAGTGCGCCGCCGCGACCAGGCAGTCCCGCACGTCCGGGGCGGTCACCCCGGCGCGTACGTCGTCGGCGAGGGTGGCCACGAGGGACCGGACCAGCGCGGCGACCAGCACCGCGTCGTCCACCTCGGTGCAGACGTCACCGACGCGCACCTCCACGGTCGGAAACGTCGACGACGGGCGGGCGTACCAGTAGACCATCGCGGCGTCGAGCATGATGCCGGCGGCGATCAGCTGGTCGACCGTACGGTCGTAGTCGGCGGTGGAGTCGAAGTACGGCGTCGGCCCGATGCTGGGCCAGCGTTCCAACTGCATCGAGCGCCAGCTGGCGTGCCCGGTGTCGTACCCGTCGTGCAGCGGGGAGTTGGTGGTGATCGCCTGCACCACCGGCAGCCACACCCGCAGGTGGTTGCAGACCTGCACGGCCAACTCCCGGTCGGGCAGCCCGACGTGCACGTGACAGCCGCACACCGCCGGGTCGTGCGCCACCGGCCCGTACCGCCGGGACATCGCGTGGTAGCGCGGCTCGTCGGGAACCGTCCGGTGCGGTTCGGCCACCGGGGTGGCGCCGACCGCCACCAGTCGAGCCCCGGCCGCCGTGGCGGCCTCGGCGGCGAAGCGGCGCAACGCCACCAGGTGCGTGCGCAGTTCGGCGAGGTCCGCGCAGACCGGGGTGACCATCTCCACCATGCTGTGCCGGAACTCCTGGCGGCTCTGGTCCCGCGCGGGACCGCGCAGCGCGGCGAGCACCTGGTCGGCCACCGGCAGGTTCCGGCCACTGTCCGGGTCGAGCAGGAGGAACTCCTCCTCCACACCGAGCGTGAGGGTGGACAGGTCGGGCACGATGTCGGCGATCGCCGCGCGGTAGGCCAAGGCCGCCTCCATCCGCTCCTGCGGCCGTGGGTGGACCCTGGGCCGGGGCGGCACGGTTTCCCGGCCCAGCACCGGGACAAACACGCGCTCGGGATCTCGCCAGGCCCGCCGCGCGGGCGGTGAGGGCCCTAGCATGGGCCCCGTGCTCAAGGACTTCGCGGATCGGCTCCTGTGCCACACGGCCAGCCTCGACCCCTGCACAGCGGTCGTCGAGGCTGGCGAGCAGGATGTCGACGGGCTTACCGACTACAGCCCGGAGGGCCACCAGGCCCGCGCCGACCTCGCCGCCCGCGCCCTGTGCGAGCTCGAGAGCTTGGGCGACGCACTGCCGGCGGCGGGCTCGCTGCACGCCCACCTCACCGAACGGCTGCATACGCGTATCGCCTTCCACGACGCCGGGGAGGACCTACGCGAACTGCACGCGGCGGCCACTGGTCCGCTCCAGCTCATCCGCCAGGCCGTCGAGGCCGCGGTTCCCGGCCGAGGCGCCGAGGGCGCGGCCTTCGAGGAGGGCTGGGCCCGTGTCGGCGCACGCCTAGCCGCGATCCCCGCAGCCCTGGACGGGTACGCCCGCAGCCTTTTGCTCGCCGCGGAGCGCGGCAACCTGCCGGCACGGCGTCAAGTGGAGCTCGTCACGCAGCGCTGCCGCAACTGGATCGACGACGATGTCGCCCTGGTGGATCGCTACGGCGAGGGGCGTCAGCGGGCATCGTTGCAGGCCGCGGCGACGGATGCGCGAGAGGCGTACCAGAAACTGGCTGGAATGCTCACCGCGGACCTGGCACCACAGGCCGTCGAGGAGGAGGCGTTCGGTCGGCAGCGGTACGCACTCTGGGTGCGTACCTTCCTCGCGGCCCAGCCTGACCTGCGCGAGCTGTACGACTGGGGCTGGGACGAGTTTCGAGCGACAGAGGCAGAGCTGATCGCGGAAGCGAAGGCCCTGTGCGGGGGCGTGCCAGAGGTCCTTGCCCGACTCGCCAGCCCCGACGCACCCGGCACCCTGCACAGCAGGGAGTCGTTCGCCGCGTGGCTGCAGGAGCTGTTGGAAGCCGCCATCGAGCGGCTGGACGGCGTGCACTTCGACATCCCCGCCCCGCTGCGGCGCGTCGAGACGCGGTTGACCACGTCGTCCGGCATTGCCTACATCGGGCCGTCGCGGGACCTGACGCGGCCGGGCCGGGTCTGGTGGTCCGTCCCCGAGGACGCAGCGGCCTTCCCCACCTGGTACGCCTACAGCACCGCCTATCACGAGGGCGTTCCCGGCCACCACCTCCACCTCGGCTCCGAGGTCTGCCGGGGAGGCCTCGGGCAGCGGCTGAACCTGCTCGGCGGCCTCTCCGGCAGCCAGGAGGGCTGGGCACTGTACGCCGAGCGGTTCATGGACGAGCTCGGGCTCTACGAACAGCCCGGTGCTCGACTGGGGTACCTGTACATGCAGCTCCTGCGGGCAGCCCGGGTCGTGCTCGACATCGGCCTGCACCTGCGACTGCCGATGCCGTCTGGCGGTGGAGCCGTGTGGACGGCGGGCGCGGCGCTGAAGTTGTTGCAGGACCGCTGCCATCAAGGGCCGTACGCATCCGCCGAGCTCGCGCGTTACCTGGGCCGACCAGGACAGGCGCTGGCCTACAAGGTGGGTGAGCGCGCGTGGCTGGCGGGCCGCTCGTCGTTCCCCGGCGACCGGCGCGCATTCCATCGCCAGGCGCTGGAGCTGGGTTCGCTGGGCTTGGATCAGTTGACGGCTTCCCTCCGTTCCCGGCCTACCCCGGTGGCAAACGCGCGCTCAGGGCCGCCGCGCGGGCGGTGAGGAAGGCCCGTTCGGCCGCGTTGTCCGTCAGGGCGACGGCTGTCCGGTACGCCTCGACGGCCTCCCCGCCCCGGCCGAGTCGAGCCAGCAGGTCGGCGCGGACCACGTGATACACGTGGAAGCCGTCCAGGTCGAGGCGGTCCACCTCGGTCAGCGCCACCGCCGGTCCGGCCACCTCGGCGAGCGCTACCGCCCGGTTCAGCGCCACCACCGGGCTGGGTGTGACCGCCGTCAGCTGGTCGTACAGCTGAAGGATCTGGCCCCAGTCGGTGTCGGCGGCGCGTCGCGCGGCGCTGTGCACGGCGGCGATCGCGGCCTGGATCTGGTACGGCCCGGGTCGGTCGCGGCGCAGGCAGCGGCGAACCAACGCCTGCCCCTCGGTGATCAGGGTGGTGTCCCACCGGCGCCGGTCCTGCTCCGCCAGCGGCACCAGGTCGCCGTCGGCGGTGGTCCGCGCCGCCCGACGGGACTCGGTGAGCAGCATCAGTGCGAGCAGGCCGAGCGCCTCCGGCTCGTCCGGCATCAGCTCCACCAGCAGCCTGGTCAACCGGATCGCCTCGACGCACAGCTCGACGCGGATCAGGTTCGGACCGGCGCTGGCCGAGTATCCCTCGTTGAAGATCAGGTAGAGCACCGCGAGGACGCCGTGCAGCCGGTCGGGCAGGTCGGCGTCGCGGGGCACCCGGTACGGGATGCGCGCGTTGCGGATCTTCGACTTGGCGCGGACCAGCCGCTGCGCCATCGTCGGCTCGGGCACCAGGAAGGCCCGAGCGATCTCGGCGGTGCTCAGGCCGCCGAGCAGACGCAGGGTGAGCGCGACCCGCGCGGCCGGGGCGAGCGCCGGATGACAACAGGTGAAGATCAGCCGTAGCTGGTCGTCGCGCACAGGCCCCTCCTCGACGGGTTCGTCGGCGGCGAACAGCAGGGCCGCCTGGGCCTGCCGCTCGGCCCGGGACGCCTCGCGGCGCAGCCGGTCGATCGCCCGGTTCCGGGCGGTGGTGATGATCCAACCGGCCGGGCTGGGCGGCGAGCCGATGGTCGGCCAGCGCTCCACCGCGACGGCGAAAGCCTCCTGGACGGCCTCCTCGGCGAGGTCGATGTCGCCGAGGAGGCGGACCAGGACGGCGACCGCGCGGCCGTACTCCGCGCGGAACACCGCCTCCACGTCGGGCACGGTCAGTCGCCGGCCCCGCCGTGGAAGGGGCGCACCTCGATCGGCAGGGTGGTCGCCAACGCGTAGCGGCGACCCCAGTCGAGGGCGGCGTCCAGGTCCGGCACGTCGATGATGGTGATGCCGCCCAGATACTCCTTGCCCTCCACGAACGGTCCGTCGGTGACGAGGACCTCGCCGTCGCGGGGCCGCAGCACCGTGGCGGTCTCCGGGCCGTGCAGTCCCTGCCCGAAGACCCACGACCCGGTGGACGCCAACTCGTCGCGGAACTCGCCGAGCTGACGCATCACACCGGCCAGGAACTCCGGCTCCGGCGGCAGCTCACCCTGCGGCTGCTGAATGCTGAGCAGGTAGAGCGTCATGGTTCCTCCTCGCGGGGGCGGCCGGCCTCTCGCCGGCCTCTCATCCTCCACACGATCGGCCGCCGCTCAGATCGACAGGCTGCTGTTAGAAATCTCAAGGACGACTCCGCCCCAGTGTCGACGCGTCCTTTGCTCTGCTTCACCTGACGCGACGATGAAGGGGATCGAGTGTCGCGTGGGTTGAAGCAGAGCAAAGGACGCGGGACAAGGGCGCGACCCTGCGCTGCCGCAGCGTGATCAGCCGTTCAGTCAGCGCCGGGAGTCATGCTCCCGGCGGTTGCGGGTAAGCAGCGCGCCGTGACCGACGGCTTTCGGGTGGTCGTGGTCGGCGCCGGCTTCTCCGGTCTCGCGGCCGCGCTGGCGCTGAGCCGCGCCGGCGCCCAGGTGCGGGTGCTGGAGGCCCGCGACCGGGTGGGCGGTCGAGTGCTGACCCGGTGGCTGCCCGAGCTCACGCAACTCGATCTCGGGGCGCAGTGGATCGGCCCGACCCAGGACCGGATGTACGCGCTGGTCACCGAGCACGGCCTGGCCACCTTCGCCTCGGCGTCGATCGGCCCGCCCACAGTGCTCTGGGCCGGTGCGCCCCGGGCCGAGCCGCCGACGCAGGTGGGCCGGGTGCTCGGCCTGCTCGACGAGTACGCCGCACGGCTGGACCCGACCGCGCCCTGGGCGACGCCGGAGGCCGCACTGTGGGACCGCACGACCCTCGGCGGGTGGCTCGCCACCACGGCCGGGGACGACGACACCGCCGACTACCTCGGGCGACTGCTCGCCGGTGGACTGCTGGCCACCGGCGCGGACGAGCTGTCCCTGTTGCACCTGCTGTTCTACCTGCGCAGCGCCGGCGGGACCGGACCGTTGCTGGGGATGGCCGGCGGCGCGCAGCAGGACCGGATCGTGGGCGGGCCGCCGGCGCTGGCCGAACGGATGGCCACCGCTCTGCCGCCGGGCGCGCTGACGCTGGCCGCGCCGGTGCGGGCCATCGAACAGACAGTCGACGGCGCGACGGCGTGGACCGACACCGGGCGCGTCGACGGCGACGCCGTGGTGGTCGCGCTGGCCCCGGCGCTGGCCGGCCGGATCCGGTACGACCCGCCGCTGCCCCCGCTGCGTGACGGGCTCACCCAGCGCATGCCGATGGGTTCGGCGCTGAAGGTGCACGCCGTCTACCCGGAGCCGTTCTGGCGTGCCGGCGGGCGCTCCGGGGTGGCCACCAGCAGCGCCGGCCCGCTCACCGAGACTGTCGACAACTCCACCCCGACCTCACCGCTCGGGGTGCTGACCGGGTTCAGCTACTCCAGCGATGCCGCCACGCTGCGGGGCATGTCCCCCGCCCAGCGTCGGCACTGCCTGCTGGAAGCGTTCGCCAGCGTGGTCGGGCCGCGCGCCGAGGACCCGGTGGATCTCGTCGAGTACGACTGGTCGGCCGACGAGTGGACCCGGGGCTGCTTCTCCGGTGCGCTCACCCCGGGCACGTGGCGGACGTACGGCCCGCACCTGCGGACGCCGGTGGGGCGGGTGTACTGGGCGGGCACCGAGACGGCCACCCGCTGGAGTGGCTACCTGGAGGGCGCGGTGCGTGCCGGTGAGCGGGCTGCGGCCGAGGTGCTGGCCGGCTGATCGACACGACCGCAGCCGGCATGACCGCAGCCGGCCCGGTCTCGGCGGGACCGGGCCGGCCTCGGCCCTGGGTGCTACCCGGCCGACCCGGTCACAGAGGACCGGGCCGGCGCGGGCGCCCCGGTCAGGGGTAGGTGGTCAGGTACACCGTCTGGTTGGCCGCGTTCGCGGTGCCACCGGCGTTGTTGATCACCCGATTGATGGTGCCGACGCCACCGAGCGAGACGGTGACCATGTTCGTGAAGCGCACGTTCGAGTTGGTGGGCACCTCGAAGGACCGTTCCTCGACCACCGCGGGGTTGACGTTGAAGTAGCTGTAGCTGCCCAGCCCGAACGCCTGGTGGCTGGTCACCGAATCGGCGACCTTGTACGCGGCGTAACCCCGGGTCGACCCGTTCATCCAGGCCGCCTGGTTCGGCACGTCGTAGGGCAGCTCGTTCTGGTAGAAGTACGTCCGCCCGCCGTTGCCGTTCCAGATGGTCTGGTACTTCTGGTAGTGCTCGACGAAGAGGCCGTACATGGTGACGTTGTCGCCGTTGACGGTGAGCCCGGTGTCGGCGGTGTTCAACGTCCACCCGGTCGGTACGCCGCTGGCGGCGTGGTCGGCCCGCCACAGCCACATGTGGTCGCCGATCACGTTGTCGCTGTTGACGGTCAACGTGTTGGTGGCCCTGCCGACGTGCGGCCCGCCGATGCGGAAGAACACGTCGTGCAGCGAGGTCGGGTTGCTGGCGTGGCTCGCGGACGAGCCGGACGGCCCGACCTCCATCAGCACCGGCGAGTTCGTCGTGCCGGCCTCGAACATCAGGCCGGCCACCTTGACGCCGTCCACATCGGCCACCCGCATCCCCACCGCGCCGTTGTCGGCCTGGATGGTGGCCAGGCCGAGGCCGAGGACGACAGTGTCGGCCCGGTTGACCTGGATCGGCTCGGTGACGTGGTGCACGCCCGGGGTGAAGAGCAGGTGCTTGCCCTGGGCGAGAGCCGCGTTGATGGTGGCGGCGCTGGTGCCGGGCTGGACCACGAAGAACTGCGACAGCGAGATGGACGCGCCGGCCGGGGTCTTGTTGTACCAGCTGGTGCCCGTCGAGTTGGTGCGCAGCGCGGGCACGAAGACCCGGTACTCGCCGCTGCCGGTCACGTACAGGAACGGCTTCTCCCGGACCTGCGGGGTCTGCGGAATGACGGTGTGCGAGGGGTTCGGGAAGCTCGGTGCCGGGGCGCCGTTGACGCCCTGGAAGACCATGTTCCACACGGAGCCGGTCCAGCCGTTGCCGAACTCGCTGTTGCGGGAGTACCACTGCTGCTGCGAGCCGGAGACGACCAGACCGTCGATGCGGGTGTCGGCCAGCAGGCCGCCGCTGGACCAGCCGTCGCCACCGTTCCAGAGCTGGATCTGGTTCTGCGCGCCACGCAGGTGCATCCGCCGGTACGGCGCGGCCTGGGACACCGCCCAGCGTTCCACGGTCTGCCCGGCGGGCAGGGTGACCGAGAGGTTCTCGGCGGCCCGCCAGAAGTTCTGGGTGGCGTTGCCGCCCATCCAGAACGCCTCGGCGCGGACGTGGCCGTTGAGGTTGACGTCGTCCGGGCTCATGCCGAGGCCGGCGACCTGGGTGAAGAAGCCGAGGTTGACGTCGGCGGTGTAGGTGCCGGGCTTGAACAGCACCGCGTAGCGCTGCGGGCCGAACTGGTTGGTCTCCTGCTGGGTGAAGAGGGTGTTCAGTCGGCTCTGGATGGTCGACGTCGGCGTGCTCGGGTCGAAGACGAACGTGTTCGACCCGAGGTTGGGGTTGTACGGGTCGGTGGGCGTCACCGGGGGTTCGTTGGTGCCGCCGCCGGTCTCGCCATAGACCTGGAACTCCCAGAGCGAGTAGCCGTAGCCGGTGCCCCGGGCGGTGCCGTACATGCGGACGTAGCGGCCGGCGCCGGAGACGGTGAGGTTCTGGGTGCCGCCGGTGCTGGTCGTGGTCGAGTAGATCGTGGTCCAGGTGGACCCGTTGTCGGAGGTCTGGAGCTGGAAGGCCCGGCCGTGGGCGGCCTCCCACAGCAGGTTGACCTGGGTGATGGTGGCGCGGGCGCCCAGGTCGACCTGGAGCCACTGCGGGTCGTTGAACGCGCTGGACCAGCGGGTGCCGGTGTTGCCGTCGACAGCGGCGGCGGCGGGCGTTCCGGCGTTCTCGGTGGACGAGGCGGTTGCCGTGCGGCCCTGGGACAGCAGGGAGGGGGCGGCGTGCGCGGGTGTCGTGGTTCCGGTCGGCGTGAGCGCCGCGACCAGGGCGACGGTGAGTCCGACGAGCAGGTGCCGCACGACCCGAGGACGGGGGCGTACGGATGTAGCGCGAGATGTCATGACATCGCCTGTCGATAGGGGGTGACGGGGGTGCCGCGCGGGTGGGATCAGCTCGCCCCGTGACGCCGTGGGTGGTGCCGCCGATGCGGCGTCGCGGGCCGGAGAGCGCTCTCGTAGGAGTGTTGCGGCGAGATTGCGACGGCGTCAAGACATCGATCTATAACTTCGTTATTTATCCCGAGGATCTTTTTTGTGTAATTTGCCGTCGGCGGAGCCGTCGTCACCGCTCAGCGGCGGACGCCGCCCTCGGTGAGGAAGCGGGCGATCGGCAGGGTTGCCGCGCCCAGCGCCACCGCGTCCACCCCGAGCCGGCACAGCTCGATCGACGCCTGCTCGTACGGCTGGCGCAGCGCCTGCCGGCCGGCCGCCTCCCGCACGGCCGGCAGCAGGTCGCCGAGGGCCATCGCCGCCCAGCCGCCGAGCACCACGCGCTCCGGGTTGAACAGGTTGATCAGGTTGGCGACCCCGGCGCCGAGGTAGCCGGCGGTGTCGTCCAGCACCCGTCGGGCGGTGGCCGAGGTCTCGGCGGCGGCGACCAGCGCGGCGATCTGGGACTCCTCGTCCTCGCCCGGCACCTGTCGACCCCGGCGGGCCTCGCGGTAGCGGTCGATGATCGCCTCCGCCCCCACGTACGCCTCCAGGCAGCCGCGCGCACCGCACCGGCAGGCCCGGCCGCCGTACACCAGGGTGGTGTGCCCCCACTCCCCCGCGCTGCTGGACGCACCGCGGTAGGTGGCGCCGTTGGTCACGACCGAAGCGCCCACCCCGGAGCCGACCAGCGCGAAGACGGCGTGCCGGGCGCCCCGACCGGCGCCGAACCACATCTCGGCCTGGCCGAGGGTCTTCGCGCCGTTGTCGATGTGCAGCGGCAGGTCGGTGCCGGCGCCGATCAGACGCTCCAGCGGCACCCGGTCCCAGCCGAGTGCCTGGGCGTGCACGACGGCCTCGGCACCCTGCTCGACCACGCCGGAGACGCCGATGCCGACGCCGAGCACGTCGCCGGGAGCCACGCCGGCCCGGCCGGTCACCGCGTCGATGCCGGCCAGCACGTGCCCGGCCACCAGGTCGGGCTCGGTGCGGGCCGGGTCGAGCGGGTACTCGACGCTGGCCAGCAGGGTCATCGCGAAGTCGAACAGCTCCACCCGGACCCGGGTCTCGCCGACGTCCACGCCGACGACGAAGGCGAAGCGGGGCGCGATCCGCAGCAGCATGCTGGGCCGACCGCCGTCGGACTCGGCGGCCCCGGCCTCGACGACCAGCCCCTCGTCGATCATGTCGGCCACCACGTTGCTGACCGCTGGCTGGCTCAGCCCGGTGCTGCGCACCAGGTCCTGCCGGGTGAGCGGGCCGTCCAGGAAGAGCTTGGTCAGCAGGGCGGACCGGTTGCGCAACCGCACGCTGCGGTTGGTGGCACGCGCCAGCTCCACTCGTCACCTCGTTCCCGTCGGCCGTTCGAGGCGACTGTAACCGCCTCGTGCTTGACGACCCACCTGCCAGCAACTTTAATGACGACATAAATTAAGCCGTGATGTAACTCCCGGGAAACGCCGACGGACCCCGACGGCGCACCCCCGAACCCTGTCCGCAGCCGGCTCCGTCGCCCGACCCCTATCGGCGACGAAGGCCGGCGGACCCCCACCACGCACCGGAAGGGCTGACCCGTGTCGAGACGACACCTCGGGATATTCACCGCCGCCGTACTGGCGGCCGCCTCGCTGACCGCCTGCGGTGGCTCCGGCGACGACTCCGCCGCATCGCCGAAGACGCTCACCTACTGGGCCAGCAACCAGGGCGCCAGCCTGGAGGCCGACAAGACCACCCTCCAGCCGGAGTTGGACAAGTTCGAGAAGCAGACCGGCATCAAGGTCACCGTCGAGGTGGTCCCCTGGTCGGATCTGCTCAACCGGCTGCTGGCGGCCGCCGCCTCCGGCAAGGGCCCGGACGTGGTCAACATCGGCAACACCTGGTCGGCGTCGCTGCAGGCCACCGGCGCGCTCGTCGAGTTCGACGACGCCGCCCTGCAGGCCGTCGGCGGCAAGGACCGGATCGTCCCCGCCGCGCTCGCCGCCGCCGGCGCCCCCGGCAAGCCGCCGGCCGCCGTGCCGCTCTACAGCATGGCGTACAGCCTGTACTACAACAAGAAGTCGTTCGCCGACGCCGGGATCACCGCACCGCCGACCACCTGGGAGCAGCTCGCCGAGTACGGCAAGAAGCTGAGCACCGGCGGCAAGTGGGGTCTGGCGATCGAGGGTGCCAACCCGTCGGAGAACGCCCACCACGCCTTCACCTTCAGTCAGCAGTACGGCGGCGAGTGGTTCGACTCGGCCGGCAAGCCGACCTTCGACACCCCGCAGAACGTCTCGGCGATCAAGCGGTACATCGACTTCATGGCCGCTGACAAGATCACCAACCCGAGCAACGCCGAGTACGCGCAGAACCAGTCGGTCTCCGACTTCGCCAACGGCAAGGCCGCCATGCTGCTGTGGCAGTCCGCCGGGTCGAACCTGAAGACGCAGAACATGCCCGCCGACGCGTACGGGGTGGCCCCGGTGCCGTTCCTGGCCAGCCCGCCGGCCGGCGGCAAGAAGGTCAACAGCATGGTCGCCGGCATCAACATGGCTGTCTTCAAGCACACGAAGAACAAGGACGGCGCGCTGAGCTTCGTCAAGTTCATGACCAGCGACGAGGAGCAGACGATCCTCAACAAGACGTACGGCTCGCTGCCGGCGGTGAAGACCGCGGCCTCCGACCCGGCGTTCAGCGCCACCGAGCAGAAGACCATTCAGGAGACTCTGGTCACCACCGCGGCCCCGCTGCCGCAGGTGCCCGACGAGAGCACCTTCGAGACCCTGGTCGGCACCGCGATGAAGGAGTTGTTCGCCGACGCGGCCAGCGGCAAGCCGGTCACCGAGGCGTCGGTGAAGGCGAAGCTGACCGACGCGCAGCAGAAGATGCGCTGACCCAGGCGTCACCGGTGGCCGTGGTCGGGCGCTGAGCCCGACCACGGCCACCGCCTCCGAGAGGACCCCGATGGCAACCAGCACCACCGCGCCGGACGCCGACCGACGCGAACCCCGGGCCGGGTCGCCGGCCCGGAGGCCGGCCCGCCGGCCCCGCGGCCCCCGCCGCTCACTCCTGCCCTATCTGCTGCTCGCACCGGCCATCGTGCTGGAACTCGCCATCCACGTCGTCCCGATGGTGGTCGGGGTCTGGATGAGCCTGCTGGAGCTGACCCAGTTCCACATCCGCGACTGGTCCACCGCGCCCTTCATCGGCCTGGAGAACTACCGGGCGACGCTCGACCTGAACAGCGCCGCCGGCAAGGAACTGCTGCACTCGTTCTGGGTCACCCTGGCCTACAGCCTGCTCTCGGTCGGGTTCGCCTGGCTACTCGGCATCTCCGCGGCGGTCGTCCTGCAACGGCCGTTCCGTGGACGGGCGATCCTGCGGGCGCTGTTCCTCACCCCGTACGCGCTGCCGGTCTACGCCGCCGTGATCACCTGGAGCTTCCTGCTGCAACGCGACACCGGCCTGGTCAACCACGTGCTCGTGGACCAGCTCGGGCTGCTGAACGAACGGCCGTTCTGGCTGATCGGCGACAACAGCTTCTGGTCGCTGCTTGTCGTGTCGGTCTGGCGCAACTGGCCGTTCGCGTTCCTGTGCCTGATGGCCGGGCTGCAGAACGTGCCCGGCGAGCTGTACGAGGCCGCCGCGATCGACGGCGCCGGCTTCTGGCGTCGGCTGCGCTCGGTCACCCTGCCGATGCTGCGGCCGGTCAACCTGGTGCTGCTGCTGGTGCTGTTCCTGTGGACGTTCAACGACTTCAACACCCCGTTCGTGCTGTTCGGCGGTTCCGCGCCGGAGCAGGCCGACCTCATCTCCATCCACATCTACCGCAGCTCCTTCAAGACCTGGGACTTCGGCTCCGGGTCGGCGATGTCGGTGGCGCTGCTGCTGTTCCTGATGGTCGTCTCGGCCGCGTACCTGCTGATCACCAACCGTCGGAGGGACGACCATGCGTGAGACCGCCGGCGAGCGCTGGGGTCGGCGCATCGTGCTGACCCTGCTCACCCTCTTCGTCGTCATCCCGCTCTACGTGATGGTCACCTCGGCCGCGAAGCCGTTGCAGGACGTGCAGAACGGCTTCACCTGGTGGCCCAGCCGGCCCACCCTGCAACCATTCATCGACATGTGGAGCACCGTGCCGCTGGCCCGGTACCTGGTGAACAGCCTTGTGGTGTCGAGCATCGCGGCGCTCTGCTCGGTGGCGGTGGCCATCTTCGCCGCGTTCGCGGTGAGCCGGTACCGGTTCCGCGGTCGGGGTGTCTTCACGGTGACGGTGCTGTCCACGCAGATGTTCCCCGGCATCCTGTTCCTGCTGCCGCTGTTCCTCATCTACGTCAACCTGGGCAACGCCACAGGCATCGAGCTGTACGCCAGCCGTACCGGTCTGGTCATCACGTACCTGACCTTCTCGCTGCCGTTCTCGATCTGGATGCTGGTCGGCTACTTCGACTCGATCCCGCGCGGTCTGGACGAGGCGGCGCAGGTCGACGGCGCCGGTCCGCTGCGCACCCTGTTCCAGGTCATCCTGCCGGCCGCCGTACCCGGCGTCGTCGCGGTCACCGTGTACGCGTTCATGACCGCGTGGGGTGAGGTGCTCTTCGCGTCGGTGATGACCGACGAGGGCAGCCGCACCCTGGCGGTCGGCCTGCAGGGCTACTCCACCCAGTTCAACGTCTACTGGAACCAGATCATGGCCGCCTCGCTGGTGGTCAGCATCCCGGTCGTCGTCGGGTTCCTGGCCCTGCAGCGCTACTTCGTCGCCGGTCTCACCGCCGGCGCGGTCAAGTGAGTCATCCAACCCCAGAGGAGAACCGTCCCGTGCCCGACCTGTCCAAGCTGCCACCCGACTTCCTCTGGGGTGTCGCCACGGCGGCGTACCAGATCGAGGGGGCCGTCGACGTCGACGGCCGGGCGCCGTCCATCTGGGACACCTTCTCGGCGACCCCCGGCACTGTCGACAACGGCGACACCGGCGCGGTGGCCTGCGACCACTACCACCGCTGGCCGGAAGACCTGACGCTGCTGCGCCGGCTCGGCGTGGACGCGTACCGGTTCTCGGTAGCCTGGCCCCGGGTGATGCCCGACGGCGTCGGGCCTGTCAACGCCGCCGGGCTGGACTTCTACGACCGGCTCGTCGACACGCTGCTCGCCGACGGGATCCGGCCGTTCGTCACGCTCTACCACTGGGATCTGCCGCAGGTTCTGCAGGACTCCGGCGGTTGGCCGGAGCGCGCCACCGCCGAGGCGTTCGCCGACTACGCGGCGGTGGTGGCCGGCCGCCTCGGTGACCGGGTCGCCGACTGGTGCACCGTCAACGAGCCGCTCTGCGTGTGCTGGATCGGGCACCTGGAGGGCACCATGGCCCCCGGCGAGCGGGACCTCACCCGCGCGGTGCACGCCTCGCACCACGTGCTGCTCGGGCACGGCCTGGCCACGCAGGCGATCCGCGCCAACGCGGCCCGTCCGGCCTCGGTGGGTCTGGTGCTCAACCTCAGCCCGATCGAGGCGGCGACCGACCGACCCGAGGACGTCGCGGCGGCCCGCCGGGCGGACGGGCACGTCAACAGGTGGTGGCTGGACCCGATCCACGGGCGCGGCTACCCCGCCGACATGATCGCCACCTACGGGGTCGAGCCGCCGGTGCGCGGCGACGACCTGGCGGTGATCGCCACGCCGACGGACTTCCTCGGGGTCAACTACTACTTCCGCCAGCTGGTGGTCGACGACCCGGCCGGCGCGGCCCCGTACGCCCGGCAGGTGCCGGTGCCCGGCTCGGTGGAGACCGCCATGGGCTGGGAGATGTACCCGGCGGGGTTGGAGCGGCTGCTCGTCGACGTGCACGAGGAGTACCGACCGGGCCGGATCATCGTCACCGAGAGCGGCTCGGCGTGGGAGGACGAGGTCACCCCGGACGGCACGGTGCAGGACAAGGAGCGCACCGACCACCTGGAGCAGCACCTGGCCGCCTGCGCGTCGGCGGTGGCCCGCGGGGTTCCCCTGGACGGTTACTTCGTCTGGTCGCTGCTTGACAACTTCGAGTGGGCGTACGGCTACGACAAGCGCTTCGGGTTGGTGCACGTCGACTACGCCACCCAGCGCCGGACGGTGAAGGCGAGTGGCCTGCGCTACGCCGAGCTGATCCGCGCCCACCAGCTCGCCCGCACGACCGGCACCACGGCGCCGGTGGCCTGAACGGGGGCGGTGCGAGCGGCCGCCCGGGGTGTCCACCCCGGGCGGCCGTTCCCGTCCCGATCGGACGAAACCCCCCGCTGGCTCACCCGTCGCTGAGCGGGCGGAGTCGGAGCAGGTCGGCCGGGGTGTCCACGTCGACCGGGGAGCCGACGTCGGCACAGGGCACCTCGACCACCAGGTCCGGCCGGTCGCGCAGCAGGTCGCGGGCGCCCCGGTCGCCGACGGCGTAACCGCTCAGCAGCGGCCAGGTCTGCCGAGCCAGCAGGATCGGGTGCCCGGGCCGGCCGGCGTAGGTGGCGACGGCGACGACCGCGCCGTCGGCGTACGCCGCGCGCACCCGGCGCACCGCGACCGGGCTGAGCAGCGGCTGGTCAACGAGGACCACGACGGCGGCCGGTACGGCGGCCGGCAGCGAGGCCAGGCCCCGCAGCAGCGACGAGCCCAGCCCGTCGGCCCAACGGTCGTGTCGGACCAGCACCGCTCCGGGCAGGTCGGGCACCTCGTCGGCGCCCGCGCCGAGCACCACGTGCACGGGCGCGCAGCCGCCATCGCGGAGCAACCGGACCGCGCGCCGCACCAGCGGCTCGCCGGCCAGCTCGACAAGCGCCTTCGGCCGGCCGTAGCGCCGACCGGCGCCGGCGGCCAGCAGCAGCCCGGCGGTCACCGTCGTCCCCTCCCGTACGAAGGGCTTCGCGTTATTCGCCCCGGAATATACCGACAAAGCTAGTCTGGGCCGGTGCAGGGCGGACCGGAGAACGCGACGACGACCGACGAGCGGCACTCGTCCCGGGTGACGGTCGAGGTCAACGGCGCGTCCCGCGAGGTGACCCTGGACAACCGCACCACACTGCTCGACACGCTGCGCGAGCACCTCGACCTGACCGGGGCGAAGAAGGGCTGCGACCACGGCCAGTGCGGCTCCTGCACAGTGCTGCTGGACGGCCGTCGGGTGAAGAGCTGCCTGGTCTTCGCGGTCACCGTGGACGGTCGGTCGGTGGTGACCGTCGAAGGGCTGGCCGGGCCGGACGAGCTGTCCCCGTTGCAGGCCGCCTTCATCGCGCACGACGCGTTCCAGTGCGGATACTGCACCCCAGGGCAGCTCTGCTCTGCCCGCGGCATGCTCGACGAGGTCTCCCGGGGTTGGCCCAGCGCGGTCACCGGCGATCTGAACACGCCCGCCGACCTGACCGACGCGGAGATCCGCGAGCGGATGGCCGGCAACCTGTGCCGCTGCGCCGCGTACCCGCACATCGTCGCGGCCGTGCGCGAGACGGCGGCCTCCTCGTGAGGGCGTTCCGCTACCACCGGCCCGCCGACGTGGCCGAGGCGGTCGCCGTGCTGACGGCCGAACCGCAGGCCGCGTACCTCGGCGGCGGAACCAACCTGGTGGACCTCATGAAACTCGGGGTCCAGCGCCCCGACGTGCTGGTGGACGTGACCCGGCTCCCGCTCGACACCGTCGAGGAGGTGCCCGACGGCGGCCTGCGGATCGGCGCGACCGTCCGCAACAGCGACCTCGCGGCGCACCCGGTGGTGCGCCGCGACTACCCGGTGCTGGCCCGCGCCCTGCTCGCCGCCGCCTCCGGACAGCTGCGCAACATGGCCACCACCGGCGGCAACCTGTTGCAGCGCACCCGCTGCGTCTACTTCCAGGACACCAGCAAGGCGTGCAACAAACGGCAGCCGGGCAGCGGGTGCGCCGCCCTGCACGGCCAGAACCGCGACCTGGCGGTGCTGGACTGGTCCGAGCAGTGCGTGGCCACCCACCCTTCCGACCTGGCCGTCGCGTTGGCCGCCCTCGACACGGTGGTGGAGGTGCACGAGGCCGACGGCCCCCGCGACATCCCGATCGCCGACCTCTACCGCTCCCCCGGCACCCACCCGGAACGGGAGACCACGCTGGCCCGGGGCACGCTGATCACCGCCGTCCGGCTGCCGCCGTTACCGGCCGCGCGCCGCTCGACGTACCTCAAGGTGCGCGACCGTGCCTCGTTCGCCTTCGCCGCCGGCTCGGTGGCCGCGGTGCTGGACCTCGACGGGGACGTGGTCCGCGACGTGCGGCTGGCTTACGGCGCGGTGGCACACCGGCCGTGGCGGGCGTACCGGGCCGAGGAGGAGCTGCGCGGTCGTCCGTTCAGCCCGGAGTTGGCGGCACGGGCGGCCGACGCGGAGTTGGCCGAGGCGCGCCCGCTACGGCACAACGGCTTCAAGCTGCCGCTGACCCGGGCCATCACGGTGCGGGCGCTCACCGAACTGGCGGCGTCGTGAGCACCGGGGCGGTCGGCCGGGCGTACCCCCGGTTGGAAGGCTCCGCGAAGGTCACCGGCACGGCCCGGTACGCGGTGGAGTACCCGGTGGAGGGGGTCAGCTACGGCTGGGCGGTCCCGTCGGCGGTGGTGCGCGGCCGGATCACCCGGATCGACACGACGGAGGCGCTGGCGTCGCCCGGCGTGCTGGCCGTGGTGCACCACGGCAACGCGCCCCGGATGGCGCCCGGCCCGCAGCCGGAGCTGCGGTTGTTGCAGGAACCGACTGTGCACTACCGGGGGCAGTACGTCGCGGTGGTGGTGGCCACCAGCCTGGAGGCGGCCCGCGAGGGCGCCCGACTGGTCCGGATCGACTACGACACCGGCCCGCACAGCACCGTGCTCACCGACGACCACCCCGGCCTGTACAAGCCGGACCACGTCAACCCCAGCTATCCAACGGACACCGCCGAGGGCGACTTCGACGCCGGGTACGCGGCCGCCCCGGTGCGGGTGGACGTCACCTACCGGACGCCGGCATACCACAACAACCCGATGGAGCCGCACGCCACCACCGCGCAGTGGCACGACGGGCGGCTGCTGGTGCACGACTCCACCCAGGGCGCGACGCCGGTGCGCGCCACCCTCGCCGAGCTGTTCGAGTTGCCGCCGGAGTCGATCCGGGTCGTCGCCGAGCACGTCGGTGGCGGCTTCGGCAGCAAGGGGTACGCCAAGGCGTCGGTGGTGCTGGCCGCCCTCGCCGCCCGGCACGTGGATCGTCCGGTCAAGTTGGCGCTGACCCGCCAGCAACTGTTCGGGCCGGTCGGCTACCGGACCCCCACCATCCAGCGGGTCCGCCTCGCCGCCGACACCGACGGCCGGCTCACCGCCATCTGCCACGACGCGGTCAGCCAGACCTCGACGGTGCACGAGTTCGCCGAACAGACCGCCGTCTACACGCGCAGCATGTACGCCGCACCGCACCGCCGCACCACGCATCGGCTGGTCCGCCTCGACGTGCCCACGCCGTTCTGGATGCGCGCCCCCGGCGAGTGCCCCGGCGCGTACGCCCTGGAGTCGGCGATGGACGAACTGGCCATCGCCGTCGGCATCGACCCGGTGGAGCTGCGCGTCCGCAACGACACAGCTGTCGACCCCGATCAGGGCCGCCCGTTCACCAGCCGCAACCTGGTGGCCTGCCTGCGCGAGGGCGCGCAGCGGTTCGGCTGGGCCGGCCGTGATCCGTCGCCCCGGTCCCGGCGCGACGGGCGCTGGCTGATCGGGACGGGGGTGGCCGGGTCGAGCTACCCGGCCCGGGCCCGGCCATCGTCGGCGACGGCCACCGCCCGGCCCGACGGCAGCTTCCTGGTCCGGATCAACGCCACCGACATCGGCACCGGCGCCCGGACGGCGATCTGGCAGGTGGCCGCCGACGCCCTCGGGGTGCCGCCGGAGCGGGTGGAGATCCGGATCGGGGACAGCGCGCTGCCGACGGCGGCGCTGGCCGGCGGCTCGATGGGCACCGCGAGTTGGAGCTGGGCGGTGATACGCGCCGCGCAGGCGCTGCGCGAGAAGCTGCGCGACGGCGGGCCGCCGACCGGCGAGGTGACCGCCGAGGCGGACACCACCGAGGAGGTGGGTGGGCTGCCCGCGCTGCCCCGGTACGCGTACGGGGCGCAGTTCGTCGAGGTGCGGGTCGACGCGGACACCGGTGAGGTGCGGTTGAACCGGATGCTCGGGGTGTTCGCGGCGGGTCGGGTGGTGAACCCGACGACGGCGCGCAGTCAGCTCATCGGCGGCATGACCATGGGACTGTCGATGGCGCTGCACGAGGAGGGCGTGCTCGACGAGCGGTACGGCGACTGGGTCAACCACGACCTGGCCACCTACCACATCACTGGCTGCGCGGACGTGGAGTCCATCGAGGCGTACTGGCTGGACGAGCGGGACGACGAGCTGAACCCGGCCGGGGTGAAGGGCGTCGGCGAGATCGGCATCGTCGGCGCCGCGGCGGCGGTCGCCAACGCCGTGCACCACGCGACAGGCGTACGGATCCGGGAGTTGCCGATCCGGCTGGACAAGCTCATCGGAGTATCAAGGCTGGCTTAAATAAGCCCTCGGTGATACAACTGTCGTCGTGCACGCCTTCGACGTGCTGGGCGATCCGGTCCGGCGCCGCATCCTGGAGCTGCTCGCCGGTGGCGAGCAGACCGCCGGCGCGGTCAGCGCGGTCATCCGCGAGGAGTTCGGCATCTCCCAGCCCGCCGTGTCCCAGCACCTCAAGGTGTTGCGCGACAACGGCTTCGCCACCGTGCGGCCGGAGGGCACCCGGCGCCTCTACGCGGTCGACCCACGCCCACTGCGCGAGGTCGACGGCTGGCTGGAGCACTTCCGCCGGTTCTGGACCCCACCCCTGGCGGCACTCGCCACCGAGCTGGCCCGGGGCCGACGTGAGCGTCGGCTGCGCGGGCCCGCCGACCCACCCGACGAGAGGAACACCTGATGTTCGACGCCACCGAGCAGATCAACGCCGTGCAGCGGAAGGTCGGCAGCCGCACCCTGGAAGCCGGTGAGGCGCGGGTCACCACGATCAGCCAGACCTACCAGGCGACGGCCGAGGACCTGTGGGACGCCTGCACCAGCGCCGAGCGCATTCCGCGCTGGTTCCTGCCGATCTCCGGCGACCTGCGGCTGGGCGGCACGTACCAGCTCCAGGGCAACGCCGGCGGCACCGTCGAGAGCTGCGAGCCGCCGCACCGCTTCACCGCCACCTGGGAGATGGGCGGCGAGGTGAGCTGGATCGAGGTGCGGGTCAGCCCGGTCGGCGACGAGCGGGCCCGCCTCGACCTGGACCACATCGCGCACGTCGACCAGGACCGGTGGGCCCAGTTCGGGCCGGGCGCGGTAGGTGTCGGCTGGGACCTCGGGCTCCTCGGCCTCGCCTCGCACCTGGCCGGCGACGGCAGCGGGATCACCCCGGAACAGGGTGCCGAGTGGACCGCCTCCGCCGAGGGACGACGGGCCATGGAGCTGAGCAGCCACCTGTGGTGCGAGGCGAGCATCGCCGCCGGCACCGACGCCGACGAGGCGAAGGCCGCCGCCGAACGCACCACCGCCTTCTACACCGGCGCCCCGCAGGCCTGAGCGGCCTGAACGCGCGGCACGCGCCGGGCGGGCTGGCGGCATGGGCGTGCGGGGGTGGCGGCGGGGCAGTCTGGGCGGAGGTCGGAGTAACGTGCGGCGGCATGACCGGCACGCAGTACTCGCACTGCTCCTACTGTGGCGCCGCCTACCCGGCGGCTGCCGGATGGCCGCGGGTGTGCGCGGTCTGCGGCGAGACCGTCTGGCGCAGCCCGCTGCCGGTGGCGGTCGCGGTGCTGCCGGTCCGCACGGCCGAGGGCCTGGGCGTGGTGGTGGTCCGCCGGGACATCGAGCCGGCCCGCGGCCTGCTCGCGCTACCCGGCGGTTTCATCGAGTACGGCGAGGAGTGGTCCGACGCGCTCGTCCGTGAGCTGCAGGAGGAGACCGGCCTGGTCGCGGCGGCCGAGGACGCTCGGCTGCTCGCGGTGCAGAGCTCACCGGCGGGCGGCACGGTGATGGTCTTCGGGGTGCTGCCGGAGCGGGCGGCCGAGGACCTGCCACCGTCGGCGCCGACCGAGGAGGCGACCGAGTGGCTGGTGCTCACCGACCCGGCCGAGTTGGCGTTCTCCACCCACACGCACATCCTGACCGACTTCCTGACCACCCACTCCCCGCCGCGTTGATCAAGAGGTTTGCGTCACCGGTGGACCAGATCCTGACGCAAACCTCTTGATCAACAACTCGGGTCAGTGGGTGTCGGCGGGGCGGCGTTCGTCGGTGTCGGTCAGGTAGCCGCTGGCCTGCAGGGTGAACAGCTCGCGGTAGAGACCGCCTGCCGCCATCAGCTCGTCGTGGCTGCCCTGCTGGACGAGGCGGCCCCGCTCCAGCACGAAGATCCGGTCGGCGTGCCGGACGTTGGCCAGCCGGTGGGTGATCAGGACGACGGCCCGGTCGGGGTGGCGGCGCAGGTGTTGGAACAGGGCGTGTTCGGCGCGGGCGTCGAGGGCGGCCGAGGGTTCGTCACAGATCAGCAGGGCGGCGTCGCGATAGAGGCCGCGCGCCGCGACCAGCCGCTGCCACTGCCCACCGGACAACTCGTGGCCGTCCTTGAACTCGCGGTCGAGCAGCGTGTCGTAGCCGTGCGGCAGGCCGACGATCATGTCGTGCGCGGCGGCCGCGGCGGCCGCCTCCTGGACACTCGGGCCGGAGCGATCCGGCGGGCGGTCGTGCCGCCCGACGCGGATGTTCTGCCCGGCGGTGAAGGGGAACTTCCACCACTCCTGGGTCATCACGGCCACCTGGGCGCCCAGGGCGTGCGGGTCCAACTCGGCGGCGTCGACGCCGTCCCAACGGATCACCCCGCCGGTCGGCTGATAGAGCCCCGCGATCAGCTTGGCCAGAGTGGTCTTGCCGGAGCCGTTCTCGCCGACCAGCGCGATCACCTCACCCCGGCGGATGGTCAGGCTGACCCCGTCCACCGCCGGGGCATCGGTGTCCGGATAGCTCAGGCTCACGTCGTCCACCTCGATCATGCCGACACCGTCGGCCACCCGGTCGCCCCCGATCGGCACCCGGGCGTGGGCACGGGCCAGGAAATCCCGGTAGTCCTGGTAGTAGAGCGCGTCCTCATAGAGCGAATTGGTGGCGACGACCGCCACGCCCAGACTGGTCCGCGCGGACTGCAGCGCGAGCAGAGCGGTCGCCGCGGCGGCGAGGGCGACCATCCCGCTCAACAGCAGGCCGCCGAGGACCGCGTACACACCGAAGGTGGCCAGCCCCGCCACCGTGGCGCCGACGACCCGGGTGCCGGTCTGCGAGCGGACCAACCGCAGTTGGGCGCGGGTCTCGACCGCCATCACCCCGCGGTACTCGGCGAGCAGGAACTCGCGCATCTGGTACGCCCGCACCTCGGCGGCGGTGTGCCGGTTGGCCATCAGGTGGGCCAGCATCCACATCCGGCGTCGCCGGGTGATCCGGGCCAGCATGGCCAGGTATTCCCGGCGGGCCATCCGCACCGCAGTGATCGCCTGGGGAATCGCGGCGAGCAGCAGGCAGGGCAGCAGCAGCGGTTGGATGACGGTCACCGCGACGGCGGTGGCGAGCATCCCGACCACGCCGGTGACCAGGTTGACGGTGTGGTCGACGATCCACGCCGCCTCGCCCATCCCCCGGTCGCGCGCGCGGTCCATCTCCTCGGCGAAGCCGGCGTCGTCGAACGCGGCCAGGTCCACCGCCGTGGTGGCCTCGAACAGCCGCAGCTCCACCTGATAGTTGATCTGTGGGGTCAGCCGGGCCTGGGCCCAGCCGGCCGCGATGGTCAGGCCACCTCGCGCCGACACCGCCGCCGCGGCCACGATCAGGGCCGGCAGGGCCGAACGGACCCGGTCCGGGGTGGGGCCGGCGGCGAACAACTCGCGGAGCACGCTTGTCGTGGCGAGCAGGCCGAAGGTGGTCATCACCCCGGCGGCGATGTTCAGGCCGATGGAGGCGATCGTGTCGCGGCGGTTGGTGGACCAGGCAAGGCCGACCGCTTCCCGGACCAGCCGGGGCAGTCGGCGGGCCACCGCCCGGAAGCTGGTGTGTGCGAACTCCTGCGCGTGGTGCAGCCAGTCGCGATCCTCCAGCTCCGGCAGCATCGTGCCTGGTGGATCGTCCGGCTGGTCGTCCTCGACGGGGATGCGCTGGCGGGCCATCGACTCCACGGAACCCTCCTCGGGGGCGGGATCACAGACGCCGCCCGAGACTACTGCGCGCAACCACCCGATGTCTCTAGGTAGCCGGCGCGTCGCGTGGCACGTCCGGCGCACCCCCCGTGATCGGCAGCAGCACCCGGAAGGTGGTTCGTCCCGGCTCGGTCTCCACCCGGATGTCGCCGTGGTGTTTGTGCACCACGATCCGGTACGAGATGTCCAGCCCCAGGCCGGTGCCCGAGCCGACCGGCTTCGTGGTGAAGAACGGCTCGAAGATGCGCGGACGCACCTCCGGCGCGATACCCGGCCCGGTGTCGGTGATCTCCACCGTCAGCTGGTCGCCGACCCGTCCGGTCTGGACGGTCAGCACGCCCTTCTCCCCCATCGCGCCCAACGCGTTGTCGATCAGGTTGGTCCACACCTGGTTCAACTCGGCCGCGTACGCCGGCACCGGCGGGAGGCTGCGGTCGTACTCGCGGACCAGCTTGACCTCGGCGGGGATCTTGCCCTTGAACATCACAAGCGTGGCATCGAGCAGGTCGTGCACGTCCACCACCCGGTGCGGCGCGCGGTCCAGCTGCGAGTACTGCTTGGCGGCGTCCACCAGCCCGGAGATCCGCGTGACCGCGTCGCCGATCTCACGCATCAGCAACTCGGTGTCGACGGTGTAGGTGAGCCAGCGCACCGCCGCCTCCAGGTCCGCGGCGCCGACCTTGGCCTTCACCTGCGCCAACCAGGCCGCGTCGAGCCCACCGCCGACCAGGATCGGCGCCAGGTCCCACGCCCCGGCGACCCCGTGCTCCTCCAGCCAGTCGGTGAGGGTGTCCTCGGCGTCGGCGGTGGCCATCGGAGTCAACTTCGGCGCCGTGGCCACCCGGGCGACCGCCTCCTCCTGCAACGCGACCAGGCCGTGCAGGGCGCTGCCGTCGAGTCGCCCATCGGCGATCATGGCGAGCTTGTGCCGCATCCCGGCGACCCGGTCCCGCAGCACCGACGTTGCCCGTACCGCCGCCGCGGCCGGGTTGTTCAGCTCGTGGGTCAACCCCGCCGAGAGCGAACCGAGGGCCAGCAGCCGCTCCCGCTCACCGACGATGGTCTGTGAGTCCCGCAGGCCGAAGAACAGCCCCTCCAAAAGGTGCATGGGCATCGGGAACCACGACCGCAGGGCGTGCGCGAAGTCCTCCGCCGGCAGCACGAAGAAGTCCGAGTCGGCCACCGCCCGCATGCTGTTGCGGTAGACCTGGTCGACCTGATCACCCAGGTACGCCTGGACCGCTCCGCCGTACACCCCACGCTGGTCGGTGCGGCTGACCTCGACATCGTCTCCGCGTACCTGCCGGCTCAGCGCCACCGCCCCGCGCACCAGCACGAAGAAGCAGGTCGCCGCCTCGCCCTCGCCGTACACGAGGGTGCCGCCGGCACGCTGCTCGACGCGGCCACGCTCGGCCAGCCAGTCGAGCTGCCCGTCGTCGAGCGCCTCGAACAGGAACAGGGTGCGCAACTGCGCCGGTGTCAGCCGGTCAGACTCGGTGGGCACAGGGACTCCTTCGCTCGCGACTGCGGGGCTCATTGGGCTTCCAGGTAGCGGTGCACCAGCGACACCGCCATCGCACCCTCGCCGACGGCCGACGCGACCCGCTTGACCGACTCGGCCCGCACGTCCCCGGCGGCGAACACGCCCGGCACGCTGGTCTCCAGGTGGTACGGGTCGCGCGACAGCGACCAGCCGGCCGGCCGCCGCCC
This sequence comes from Micromonospora sp. DT53, assembly GCF_049841535.1. Lineage (NCBI taxonomy): Bacteria > Bacillati > Actinomycetota > Actinomycetes > Micromonosporales > Micromonosporaceae > Micromonospora > Micromonospora sp. DT53. The sequence goes on along the minus strand of NZ_JBNCKM010000003.1, from coordinate 510,766 downwards.
CCCGGCGAGCAGATCCGGGCCGGTCACGATGAACCCGCGCCCGTCGCGGACCAGCACCCCGTCCAGCCAGTCCGTGCGGGGCTCCGCGCCGATGAAGATGAACAGCCAGGAGGTGTCGACCGAGCGGGCCTCCCCGGTGCGGGTGTCGCAGAGGGTGAGCCGTTCCAGGTGGTCCTCCCCCGCCCCGGCGACCACGGCGGTGTGCGGATGCACGGTGATCCGGTCGATCCGTTCCAGCTGGTCGATCAGGTAACGCGACATCGAGGCGGTCAGGTCCGCACCGCGGATGAGCAGGTGCACCCTCGACGCGTACCGGGAGAAGTGGACCGCCGCCTGGCCTGCGGAGTTGGCCCCGCCGACGATGTAGACGTCCTGTTCGACGCAGCTCGGCGCCTCCGTGGCGGCGGCCCCGTAGAACACCCCCCGCCCGGTGAAGTCGGCCAGCCCCGGGGCGTCGAGCACCCGGTACGACACGCCGGTGGCCAGCACCACGGTGTGCGCGGCGATCTCGGTGCCGTCGCCGAAGCGCAGCAGCCGGGCGCCACCGGCCTCGCTGAGACCGACCACCTCCCGGGCGCTGAGCAACTCGGCGCCGAACTTGACCGCCTGCCGCCGGGCCCGATCGGTCAACTGAGCGCCGGACACGCCATCCGGGAAGCCCAGGTAGTTCTCGATCCGGCTGCTCTGCCCGGCCTGACCGCCGGTCGCCCGTCGCTCCACGAGCACGGTGCGCAGCCCCTCCGAGGCGCCGTACACGGCCGAGCCGAGACCGGCGGGGCCGCCGCCGATCACCACCAGGTCGTAGAAGTCACACGCCGGCACCACTGTCAACCCGGCCAGCGCGGCCAACTCGGCCTCGCTCGGGGCGATCAACGCCTTGCCCTCGGGCGTCACCACCAGCGGGACGTCCGCCTCGGTGGCCCCGGCCGCGTCGAGCAGCCGGACGCCCTCCGGGTCGTCGGACAACAGCCATCGGTACGGCACCAGGTTGCGGGCCAGGAAGTCACGAACCTTGAACGACGGCGCCGACCAACGGTGCCCGACGACCCGGATCTCGGCGCTGGCCGCGTCCGGGGTGACCGCCCACGCCTCCAGCAGGCCGTCGACCACCGGGTACAGCTTCTCCTCCGGCGGGTGCCACGGCTTGAGCAGGTAGTGGTCCAGGTCGACCACGTTGATGGCCTCGATCGCGGCGTCGGTGTCCGCGTACGCGGTGAGCAGCACCCGGCGGGCGGCCGGGAAGATGTCCATGGCCGATTCGAGGAACTCGACGCCTGTCATCTCCGGCATCCGGTGGTCGGCCAGCAGCAGCGCCACCTGTTCGCCGCGCAGTTTGACCTCTCGCAACGCGTCCAGCGCCTCCGGCCCGGAGGAGGCTCGCAGCACCCGATAGCGGTCGCCGTAGCGGCGCCGGATGTCTCGGGCAACCGCCCGGGACACCACGGGGTCGTCGTCGACGGTCAGGATCACCGGGTTCGCCATGGCGCCATGAAATCACCTGTCGGGGGTCGCCCGCACCATCGCCAGGCTCGGGCCACGGTTGATCGCGTTCGAGATGGGTAAGCCGGGGAGCCGCGCGGGTCGGCCGGACATCGACGGCCCGCCCGGTTGCCGCGCACACCTCGGGGGGCCCATGGCGGACGCGACACCGACCGGACCGACGTCGTCGTCGTCGAGTGGGATCGTGGAGCTGCGGGTGCACGGTGTCTCCGGCGCGGGGGCGGACCAGGTGTTGGACCGGCCGTACGTGCACCAGGTCGCCGGGGACCGCAGCGGGGGGTTCTACCGACCGCGTCCCGGCTATCCGGACTCCACCGGGACGGACGGGGTGACGCTGGAGGCGTACCGCTGGAGCGACCTGCCGTCCGGCACGGCCGTGCGGACGCTGTCGCTGGTCTTCCTGCTGCCGTTCATGCTCTGCAACGTGGCGCTCTGGATGCGTCCGGCGAACACCGTCTCGACGCGCGGCTTCATGGCGCTGTGCCGGGTGCTCGCCCTCACCCTGACAGCCCTCTACGTGCTCTCCATCGTCGGGGTGGCACTGGACCTGATCGCGTGGCGCTGCATGGACACCCCGTCGTGCCTGGCCGGCCGGAGCTGGCTGTCCTGGCTCGGCGGACGCCCCACCGGGCTGCGCCTGGGTGTGCTGGCGCTCGTGCCGGTCGCCGCCATCGGGCTCGTCTGGTGGCTGGGCGCTCGCCCCGGCCATTCGTTCGACGCGTTCCGGACGCCGTCGACGCCGGCGTCGAAACACCAGCTGAGCGCCGTCGGCCAGTGGGACGGCGAGCCGCTGGTGGGTCGGCTGCGCTCGGTCCACGTCGCGGCGGCCTTCGCCACACTGAGCGGCAGCCTGCTGGCCGCGCGGGCCAGCCAGCACCGCTCGTGGGTGATGGTGATCCTGCTGATCGCCACCGGGGCGGTACTGCTGGCCTGCCTGGTCCTGGTCACCGTGGTGCCGAGCATCGACCGCACCGACCCGTCACCCCGGGTGGACGGCGTGTTCCGCGGGCTGCGCACCATCGCCTGCGGCGTGACGATGTTGGTGATCGTGCACATCGTCATCAGCCCGGCGCCGTGGCCGCAGGGCGGTGCGCTACCCGGTTACAGCGCGATCGTGGCCTGGCTGTTCGTCAGCCAGACCGTGCTGGTGGCCGCCCTCGCCGCGCTGGTGATCTGGCGGCGGGGCGGCGGGCAGCGCCGGTCACCTCTGCGCGCGTTGGGAGCGCCGGTCTTCATGACGATCTCGGCCGGGCTCGCCGTGGCGTTCTCGGCCGAGCTGGTCTACCGGGTGGCGGACCTGCTCGATCGCGAAGGGACGACGGCGGACGGCCTGGAGACCAGCCCTCCCCTGGCGTACAAGTGGGCGATCTTCGGGTTTTTCCTGGCCGTGATGACCGCGCTGCTGGTGGCCGCCCTGGTCACCAAAGTGACCCGGCAGGGGCGGCGGCGGGCCGCGCGGGCGATCGTGGCAGCCGACTTCCCGCACGCGCCGCCGCAGGCGGCGGACCGGCTGCGGCGGGTCGAGCAGGCGGTGGCCCGGGCCCGTTTCACCGAACGGTTGGAACCGCTCTCCGTGGTGTACGCCGCCCTGGCGGCGCTCGGCCTGGCCACCAGCGTGCTCGGCCTGCTCCAACTCCTGCCGGGCGACGTGGCGCAGCGCTACGTCGGAGTGCCCGAGGGCATGGTCAACTTCCTGATCGGGTCGGGCAGCTACGTGATCGCCGCGATCCTGCTGGGCCTGGTGGTGGGCGGCATCTTCGCCTACCGGACAGCGCAGTTCCGCAGGTACGTCGGTGTGCTCTGGGATCTGGGCACCTTCTGGCCCCGGGCGGCGCACCCGTTCGCGCCGCCCTGTTATGCCGAGCGGGCCGTGCCGGAGCTGGCCAAACGGATCACCTACCTGGTCGAGCAGGGTCAGGGTGTGCTTCTCGCCGGACACAGCCACGGCTCGGTGCTGCTCGCCGCCACGGTTCTGCAACTACCCACCCGGATCACCGACCGGGTCGCCCTGCTGACCTACGGGTCGCCGCTGGGTCGGCTGTACTCCCGGCTGTTCCCGGCGTACGCCGACGAGCCGGCGCTGCGGGAGATCGGCGAACGGGTCGGCTGGCGCTGGATCAACCTGTGGCGCGACACGGACCCGATCGGCGGTTGGATCTTCGCCTCCCACCGCCCTGGGGAAGCCGAGACGCTGACCGGCCCGGCGGCGACGGTGGACCGGCGGTTGACCGACCCGCAGGACGTGGTGCCAGCCCCCAGCGACAGCGTTCCCCCACCCATCCTGGGACACTGGCCGTGTGAATCGCAGGAGGCGTTCGCGGACGCGGTACGGGACCTGACCGCGCGACTACGCCCCGCACGCGGCTGAACCGGCCGCCACCACTACCCCGGGGGCCGGATATCGTCGCCTGGTGACCCCGTCCAAGCCGCCCGCACGCCGGTTGATCGCCTCGAACAAGAAGGCCCGGCACGAGTACACCGTGCTGCGCACGTACGAGGCGGGCATCGTGCTGGTCGGCACCGAGGTGAAGTCACTACGCGAGGGGCGGGCCTCGCTGGTGGACGCGTTCGCACACGAGCGCGACGGCGAGATCGTGCTGTACGGCCTGCACATCGCCGAGTACACCTACGGCACCTGGACCAACCACGCCCCGCGCCGCAACCGCAAACTGCTACTGCACCGGGCCGAGATCGACCGGATCCTGGACAAGGTCCGCGAGGGCGGCGTGACCCTGGTCCCGCTGTCGATGTACTTCGAGAACGGCTACGCCAAGGTCGAGTTGGCCCTCGCCAAGGGCAAGCGCTCCTACGACAAGCGGCAGACGCTGGCCGAGCGCGACGCCAACCGGGAGATCGCCCGCGAGTTGGGCCGGCACCTCAAGGGCCACCCCCGCAGGCCCTGACGCGCCCGCCTTCGCCCAGCACAGGGTCCCGTCCGGACGCGCTCTTCGCGGGCGTTCTTCGCGGGCGCTCTGTGCGGGCGTTCTTCGCGGGCGCTCGGTGCGGGCGCTCGGTGCGGGCGCTCGGTGCGGGCGCTCGGTGCGGGCGCTCGGTGCAGGCGCTCGGTGCAGGCGCTCTGTGCAGGCGCTCTGTGCAGGCGCTCTGTGCAGGCGCTCTGTGCAGGCGCTCTGTGCAGGCGCTCGGTGCAGGCGCTCTTCGCGGGCGCTCTTCGCGGCCGTTCTTCGCGGGCGCTGGGTGCGGGCGTTCTTTGCGGGCGCTGTCTGCGGGCGCTGTGTGCGGGTGCCTTCGCGTGCGCTGTGCGTGGTCGCGGCGTGGCGCGCCGGGACATCGTTGACGTCGTCGGGGAGACGTGGTCTGCTCAGTCGATGCCGTTATCGAAAACGGTAATCATTATCTGATGCGGAGGAGAACCATGTCGCTCACTGTCCCGCCCGCCCTGCTCGACGCCGCCGAACGGGGCCCCGTCGACGACGACGCGTTCATCGCCTGCGTTCGCGACTCGCTGCCGTACGCCTGGGCCACCGTCAGCCGGGTCGTCGCCGAACTGGAGGCCAGCGACGCCGAACTGGCCGACAACGTCGTCCCCCCGCCCACCGACGACGACCGGGGGCAACTGCTCCGCGCGCTGGCGAGCGACGCGATCCGCGCCGGCCTGGAGCGGCACTTCGGCGTACGCCTGGCCTTCCAGAACTGCCACCGCGTCGCCGCGTTCCGCCCGTCGGCCGTCGACAGCGAGCGCTACCGGCGGTTCGTGTCCACCCGTGGCCAACTGCTCAACCAGTCCCCCGAACTCCGCAACTGCTGACCCTCGCGGTTGCCGGGCGGGCTCGCGCAAGCCCGCCCGGCTCCCGCGCACCCGCGCACCCGCGCACCCGCGCACCCGCGCACCCGCGCACCCGCGCACCCGCGCACCCGCGCACCCGCGCACCCGCGCCAAGATCTACGTCAACATCCCGGATGTTGCTGCCTCCGACGCGCGGGAGACAGCAACATCCCGGATAGTGCCCGGATCTTGATGACGAGCACCGTGCCCGAAGCCCCGGAGCGGGTTCGGGACGCCCCCGCACCCCGCACCCCGCACCCCGCACCCCGCACCCCGCACCCCGCACCCCGCACCCCGCACCCCGCACCAAGATCGTGCTCGAACCAGGATGTAGTGGCCTCATCGATACGCCGACACCACTACTTCCTGGTTCGAGCACGACCATGGGGCGGGCCCGAGGGCCCGCAGGCGTCTCGAGGCGAGCGGAAGAACGCAATTGCTGGCCTGACAACCGGCATGGCCGTGCGGTTGCTACCCGTGCAGGTCTTTCGCCCTCGCAATTGCGGGGTTTAAGGTGAGCGGGTGACGACGTACCGGATCGGGGAGGCCGCCGACCTGCTCGGCGTCAGCGCCGACACCATCCGCCGCTGGGTGGACGCCGGGCGCCTGACGGCCGGGCGCGACGAGCACGGCCACCGGGTCGTCGATGGCGTCGACCTGGCGGCGTTCGCTCGCGCTCAGGCCGCCGACCCGGACGCGGGCGCCGAGTTCTCGTCGGCCCGCAACCGGCTGCGCGGCATCGTCGTCGACGTCCGCAAGGACACGGTGATGGCCCAGGTCGACATCCAGGCGGGTCCGTTCCGGGTCGTGTCGCTGATGAGCCGGGAGGCCGTCGACGAGCTCGACCTGCGGGTCGGGTCGGTCGCCGTCGCGGTGATCAAGTCGACCACGGTGGTGGTGGAGCGGGCCGCACCCGCTCCGGCGCGGGGACGGTCGGCCGGATGAGCGCAGAGACGACCGGGCGGATGAACGCAGAGACGACCGGGCGGATGAACGCAGAGACGACCGGGCGGATGAGTACACGGACGACCGGGCGGATGAGCACACGGAGCAGACGTTCGGCGATAGCTGTCCTGGTGGTGGCGGGCCTGACGGTGGCCGGCTGCGGTGCGGGCGACGACCGGCCGGCCGGCGGCAGCGGGGACGGCCGGGTGACCGGCACGGTGACCGTGTTCGCGGCCGCCTCGTTGACCGAGTCGTTCACCCGCATCGGGAAGGACTTCGAGGCTGCCAACCCGGGCAGCAGGGTGAACCTGAACGTGGCCGGCAGTTCCGCTCTGGCCAACCAGATCATCCAGGGCGCGCCGGCGGACGTGTTCGCCTCGGCCGCTCCGGCGAACATGACGACTGTCACCGAGGCCGGCGCCGCCGACGGCACGCCGAGCATCTTCGCCCGCAACCAGTTGGTGATCGCCGTGCCCCGGGGCAACCCGAAGGCGGTGAGCGGCCTGGCCGACCTGACCGGCCCGGGCGTGAAGGTGGCGCTCTGCGCCAGTCAGGTGCCCTGCGGCGCGGCGGCCCGCACCGCCCTGGACGCGGCGGGGGTCGCGCTGACGCCGGTCACCCTGGAACGGGACGTCAAGGGCGCGCTCGCCAAGGTGAAGCTTGGCGAGGTCGACGCGGCACTGGTCTACCGCACGGACACGCGGGCGGCAAGCGCCGACGTGACAGGTGTGGAGTTTCCGGAGTCGGCGCGGGCGGTCAACGACTACCCGATCGTCGCGTTGAAGGACGCGCCGAATCCGAACGGCGCACGGGCTTTCGTCGCGTACGTCCGGTCGGCGCCGGCGCAGGCGGTTCTCGCCGAGGCGGGGTTCCAGGCTCCGTGAGGCAGGTCCACGACGACGACACACCCGGCGGGCGCCCGGCCACGCCCCGTCGGCGGGGGCGGGTGCCGGCGGCGCTGCTGATCCCCGCCGGGCTGGGGCTGCTGTTCCTCGTCCTGCCGTTGGCCGGGCTGTTGATCAAGGCACCGTGGACGACCCTGCCGGAGCGGCTCACCGAGCCGGGCGCGTTGACCGCCCTGCGGCTGTCGGTGCAGACCGCCACCCTGGCCACCGCGCTCTGCCTGCTGCTCGGGGTGCCGCTCGCCTGGGTGCTGGCCCGGGTCGAGTTTCCCGGCCGTCGGCTGGTACGCGCGCTGGTCACCGTGCCGCTGGTGCTGCCGCCGGTGGTCGGTGGGGTGGCGCTGTTGCTGGTCTTCGGCCGGCGTGGCCTGCTCGGCGGCTGGCTCGACAGCACGTTCGGCATCACCCTGCCCTTCACCACCATGGGTGTCGTGCTGGCCGAGGCGTTCGTCGCCATGCCGTTCCTGGTGATCGCCGTGGAGGGTGCGCTACGCGCCGCCGACCACCGCTTCGAGGAGGCCGCGGCGACGTTGGGCGCCAGCCGGTGGACCACCTTCACCCACGTCACGCTGCCACTGGTGGCGCCCGGCCTGGCCGCCGGGGCGGTGCTGTGCTGGGCGCGGGCGCTCGGTGAGTTCGGTGCCACCATCACCTTCGCCGGCAACTATCCCGGTCGGACGCAGACCATGCCGCTCGCCGTCTATCTGGCGTTGGAGACCGACCTGGAGTCGGCGATCGTGCTCAGCCTGGTGCTGCTCGTCGTGTCGGTGGGCATCCTGGTGGCGTTGCGGGACCGCTGGATGACCACCGCATGAGCGACCGACTTCTCGACGCCCGGCTCGTCGTCGACCGGGGCGTCTTCCGGCTCGACGTGCCGTTGCGGGTCGCGCCGGGCGAGGTGGTGGCGCTGCTCGGCCCGAACGGCGCCGGCAAGACCACGGCGCTGCGGGCGTTGGCCGGGCTGCATCCCCTCACCGACGGGCACGTCACCCTCGACGGCGTCGACCTGGACCGCCCGGCAACCGGTGGCTGGGTGCCCACCGAACACCGGTCGATCGGCGTGGTCTTCCAGGACTATCTGCTCTTTCCGCACCTCAGCGCATTGGACAACGTGGCCTTCGGGCCGCGCCGACACGGCGTCGAGCGGCGGGCCGCCCGCGCCGCCGCCCGGGAGTGGCTGGGCCGGGTGGGGCTTGACGCGCAGGCACAGCGTCGGCCCCGGCAGCTCTCCGGCGGTCAGGCGCAGCGGGTGGCGCTGGCCCGCGCGCTGGCCGTGGCACCGTCGCTGCTGCTGTTGGACGAGCCGCTCGCCGCGCTGGACGCCCGCACCCGGTTGGACACCCGCGCGGAGCTGCACCGGCACCTGTCCGCTCACGCGGGCGCGACGGTGCTGGTCACCCACGACCCGCTGGACGCGCTGGCGTTGGCCGACCGGCTGGTCATCGTCGAGGGTGGCCGGGTGGTGCAGGAGGGCGACGGGCCGAGCGTCACCGCCCGGCCGCGCACCGACTACGTCGCCCGGCTGGTCGGGCTGAACCTGTACCGGGGTCGCGCCGACGGGCACGGGGTGCGGGTGTCGCCGGAGCTGACCCTCACGGTCGCCGACCGGTTGGACGGCGAAGCGTTCGTGGCGTTCCGCCCGGCCTCGGTGGCTCTGCACCCGGCCCGGCCGGAGGGTAGCCCGCGTAACACCTGGGCGGGCACCGTGGCCGGCGTCCAACGCCACGGTGACAACGTGCGGGTGCAACTGGACGGGCCGATCGGGGTGGCCGCCGACGTCACGCCGGCCGCCGCCGCGCAACTGCGGCTGATCCCCGGCCAGCGGGTCTGGGTGGCGGTCAAGGCGACCGAGACCCACGCGTACCCGGCCACCGGCTGACAGGTCCAGGCCGGGTGGGTGGGCTCGCCCGGCGGACGCCGACGCCCCGACACAGCCGGCGCCGATCAGCAGCCACGGACCAGCAGCGCAACCAGCAGCGCGAAGCAGCAGCGCGGACCGGGTCAGCCGGCGAGCAGGTCGGCGTGTGCGGCGCGCAGCCGGGCCAGCGTCGGATCGCTGCCGGGGACGACTCGGCGATCCAGCTCGGCCCACGCCTCGGCCAGCGCCGCGCGGACCGCGCCAAGCTCGGCGGCGTGCCGCTGTGTGCTGCGTCGGTGCTGCTCCTCGAGGCGGCGGGCCCAGCCGGCGGTGACCGTCGCGAGCCGGTCGGCGTCGGCGCGGGCCTGGGCGCCGCTGCGGGCGGCTGCGGCGGGGACGATCGCGGCGACCGGACGCGGATCGCCGTCGCGGGTGACGACGGTGACCGCGTCAGTCAGCTCGGCCAGCGCGACGAGCTGACTGAACCGGGTGCGCGCCTCACGCAGCGGCACGGAACGCGGCGGGTCGGAATGAGGGGTGAGCGCGGGGACGGCCATGGATGCATGGTGCCGCGCGGGTATGACAACTATTCGCTGTCGTCAGTGGACGGTGCGTGGCGGGCAGACCACTCGTCGGCCAGCACCGACCAGACCTCGAGGTCGATCCGACCGTGCGGACCCGGGCTGACCTGGCGCAGCGTGCCGTCGAGGCGCAGGCCGAGCCGGTCGGCGAGGGCCTTGCTGCGGGTGTTGTCGGCGTTGGTACGCCACTCCACCCGTTGGATGCCGCGCTCGCGCACCGCCCAGTCGACGATCCGGCACACCGCCGGGGCGACGATGCCCCTGCCCTGCGCTGCCGGCTCCACCCAGCAACCGACCTCGCAGACGCCCCGGGTCACGTCGAACGACACGAACATGACCCCACCGACGAGCGTGCCCCGCCACCACAGCCCCCAGATGCCACCGCTGTCGCTGGCCCAGAAGTCGGCGTAGCGCTGCAACACCGCACGGGCCGACGGCAGGTCGGTGGCGACGAAGGACGGCGACACCCAGGGCTGGATGTGCTCACGGGCCCGATCGAGGTGGGCGAGGAACTCCTCGGCCCGCCACGGGTTCAACGGGCGCAGCTCGACGTCCTCGGACAGCGGCAGGGCGAACACCGGGCCTCCAAATCAATGCGCTTCTCACGTGGGTAGCCAGGCTCGCACAGGCACCGCGGTCGAGGCACGGCCGCCCTGCGCGCTCACACCGGCAGGTGGGTACGCAGCGCGGCGAACTGGGCCACGGTCAGGTAGGAGGGGTTGGCGGCCTGCGGCTGACGGAACACCTCCAGGGCGGCGAGCCGGTCATCGGCGCGCAACAGCAGCCGGGAAACCCGGTCCCGTTCGGCGAGGATGGGCAGATCCAGCGGTACCGACCACGGCTGCCCCGGTGCGCCTGGCCCGGCCGCCCCGGTGACCCGCCCGACACCCCACACTCCGTACGGCAGTCGGCCCCGGCTGCCGCTGGCCCAGAAAACCACCGGTTGCCCGGCGCGCATCAACCGCGCCCGGTAACCGGGGCGCACGCACCAGTTCGTCACCAGTGGCTCACTGGCGAACCGGGCGGCGAGGTCGACCAGGTCCGCGTTGCCCTTGATCAGCCAGGCGCCCAGGTCGTCGAGGCGTACCCGTGGCTCGGTCATCACGTATATCTTGCCCGGACCGCCGCCTGTTCGATCAGATGCGATTACGCGCTCGTTGGCACGCGCCTCGAACACCAGCAACGCTTCGGGTCCTACGGGCACGCCTGCACCGCGCTCGGACAGCCATGAGAGTGCACCGCCGACCAGTGAGTGCGAGAGCCACGGTGCGCTCCGTCGCCCAGCCGATGCTAGGTTCGCCGGCGTGACGGTGCAGATCACGGCCGGGCAGTTCCACGCGGCCGACGGTGTCGAGGACTGGCGCTGCCTCTACCACGTGGTCTCGGCGTACTTCCGCACCGGCTCGCTTGCCAAGGGCATAGCGTTCGTCGATGAGGTCGGCCGGCTCGCCGGTGGCGCGGAGCAGCAGTACGTCAACATCGATCTGCGTCATGTCGGCGTCACTGTGTCCCTGTTGTCGCGCGACGTTGCGCTGGCCCGGCGAATCTCGGCTGCCGCCAGGGACCTGAACATCCCCGCCGACCCGACCGCCGTGCAGCTCATCAACGTCACCCTCGACGCCCTCGTCGGCGCGGACGTGCTGCCGTTCTGGCGGGCGCTGCTGGGTTACCGCCAGATCGATGACGACTATCTAGCCGACCCGGCGCGCCGGGGTCCGGGCTTCGGAATGCAGCAAATGGATGCCCGGCGCCCACAACGCAACCGCATACACCTTGATGTCGCCGTCCCGCATGATCAGGCCGAGGCCCGCATCGCCGCCGCACTGGCCGCGGGCGGCCAGCTGGTCTCTGATGCGCACGCACCGAAGTGGTGGGTCTTAGCCGACGCCGAGGGAAACGAGGCGTGCGTCGCCACCTGGGTCGGCCGAGAATAGCGGCCTACTCGAAGGTTCGCGGCCACAATGGACCGTATCGACGCACGCTCGCGGACGTGGTCCGGCACTAACAGACACACTGGCTTGACCGTCGGCCACACTGACGGCATGACGACGACGATCCTGCCGATAGCCTCCGCCCATCCGGCGTTCGATCAGGTAGCTGCTCTGTTCGACGACTACCGGGCGCACTACGGCCAACCGTCAACCCCAGAGATCACCCGCTCATGGCTGCACGACCAACTCGCACAGCACCGATTCTCCGCCGCTGCCGCCACCCGAGCTGATCACGTTTGCGGCTTCATCACTGTCACGATCATGCCGGCATCGCTCATGCTGGGCACCTCATGGTCGATCCGCGACCTCTACGTGGCCCCACACCATCGCCGTGGCGGTATCGCGAACGCCCTGCTCCAGCACGTCATCCACAACGCTCGTGCCGCTGGCGCGCATCGCGTTTCACTCCAAACCGAGACCGACAACATCCCCGCCCTGACGCTTTACACCGACATCGGCTTCCAGCCCGTCACCGGCCTGGAACTACTCAACCTCACCTTCGATCCCACCCGCCAAGATCCAGGAGACATGCCCTAGACCGACCAGTTCCACCACCCGGTCTCGATCGAGGACGTACCGGGATGCGGTCGCAGACACCCCGGGGCCCTCCACATCGCGGTCCGGGACGACAGCAGAACGAATACGCGGCTCATCAAGCTGATCGCGGCCGGCGATTTCCCCTTCGACGGCACCTACACCGACTTCCGTCCGGACCAGCGCTGCCCGATGCTGCGGCTCCCGGCGACCCTCGACCCGCAGCCAGGCTTAGCCGGATAGCAGGTCGCCCAGGGCTTGCCCCCGGATTTCATGTGATGAAGGATTCCTTGTTCCGCCGGTTGACAAGCACTTGGTCGACACGGAGGAATGGCCCCGCCACGCCCGATCAACCCGCCACAGTCGAATACGCGCCCCTACCGGTCGCCGACGGCAGCGCCAATCAGATGATCATGTGGGTCCAGTAGCTGAGCCAGAGCACGAACAGCACGCCCTGCACCAGGGCGAGCGTCGCGGTCAGCCACACGTCGACGCTGGCGTGGCGGGCCCAGCGGGCCAGCACCAGCGCCACCGGGAACGCGGCGAGCAGATAGCGCAGCAGGCTCTTGTACACCGGCGGACCCATCGACAGCGGCACCAGCACCATGAGGGCGCCGTACACCAGGTAGGCCAGCTCCCGGCGGCGGAACCCGGCGACCAGCACGGCCAGGACGGCCACGGCGAACCACACCCGAGCGGCGTCGCGCGGTTCCCCGGCCAAACCGTCCAGCAGCACCGCAACGGGGTCCTGCACCGTGATGCCCCATCCGGTCTGCTGGGCGTGCTGGTAGGCGAACCAGTCCCCACCCCGCCACCGGCAGTACGCCATGAAGGTGAACCACCCGGCGGGCAGCAGCAGCAACGGCCAGCCGATCCGGAGGTAGCCGAGCAGGGCGCGCGGCCCGAGCCGCCAGTCGTGCTGCCGGAGCAGCACCAGGGCCAGCGGGAGCACCACGAGCAGGCCGACGGAGCGGCTCATCGCCAGGAAGTAACCGAACACGCCGACCAGCAGCCACCGGCGTCGTTCGGCGTAGTAGAAGGCGGCCAACGCGAGGCAGACGAAGAGCGACTCGGTCAGCGCGGCCTGGAACAGGAACGCGGTCGGCAGCAGCACCAGATACCGGGTGAGCCGGCGGGCCGCGTGCGCGTCACCGAGCAGCAGCTCCGCCAGCCGGTAGCCGTACCAGAGCGCCAGCAGGAACGCGACGTTGCTGATCAGTAACAGGGCGAGAGCGGTGTCGCCGCCGAGCAGCACGCCGACCGGCCGGGCCAGGAACGGGTACAGCAGGGGGAAACCGAAGTCGTTCCACGGTCCGGTCAGCGGCAGGGTGCTCAGCCGCAGGTAGAGCAGCGAGTCCCAGGCGAACCAGAAGGAGATCCACCGGTGCCCGGAGATCTCGCGCTGTTGCGCCCACATCAACGCCTCATCGGCCGGCGGGGCCCCGGGGACGCCGTCCCAGGCGTGCAGGACCAGGAGCCCGAGCAGGGTGAGCAGCAGCTTCGCGCCGAGGAACAGGCCGATGACGTACGGCCAGGGCGCCGGTGCCCGGCGGGCCAGGCGCGCTCCGCCGCGGCCGGCCGCGACCGCCCGGGCGGCCAGCGCCGCCGCGCCGCTGCGCCACCGGTCCATCAGCCCCGCTTCCCCGCTCCCCCGGGCCGCGCGGGGAGTCGCTCTTCTCGTGGTACGCCGCAGCGCACCCCCGCCGAAGCGGGGACCAGCCACCACCAAGTGTGACATTCTGCGCAGAACGGGTAGTCGCCGCGCCTCAACCATGGCGGTGAGCAGGGGAGCGCGCCAGCATGAGCGAGCAGAACGGCACGGTGGTCATCGGTGCGGGGCCGGCCGGGCTCACCGCGGCGTACGAGCTGCTTCGGCACGGCCGGTCGGTCCAGGTGTTCGAGGCCGACGAGGTGGTCGGCGGGATCAGTCGCACCGTGGAGCGCGACGGGTGGCGGTTCGACATCGGCGGGCACCGGTTCTTCACGAAGGTGCCCCGGGTGGAGGCGTTCTGGCACGAGATCCTGCCGGACGAGGACTTCCTGACCCGGCCCCGGATGAGCCGCATCTTCTACCGGGGCGCCCTGTTCAACTACCCGCTCAGCGCCGTGAACGCGCTGCGGAACCTGGGTCTGCCGGAGGCCGCGCGTTGCCTCGGCTCGTACGCCCGCGCCCGGTTGCGGCCACCACGGGACCAGTCCCACTTCGAGGGCTGGGTGTCGGCCCGGTTCGGCTGGCGGCTGTACTCGATCTTCTTCAAGACGTACACCGAGAAGGTCTGGGGTATGCCGGCGGACCGGTTGCAGGCCGACTGGGCCGCGCAGCGGATCAAGAACCTGTCGCTGGCCACGGCGATCCGCAACGCGCTGCTGCCCCGCCGCCGGCGCACCGACGTGACAAGCCTGATCGAGCAGTTCCAGTACCCGAAGTACGGGCCCGGGATGATGTGGGAGCGCTGCGCCGAGCAGGTCCGCGAGCGGGGCGGGCAGCTGTCCACCGGCAGCTGGGTCACCGCCGTGCACCGCGACCCGGACCGCCGGCGGGCGATCAGCGTGACGGTCAACGGCGCGGGCGGGCAGCGTACCGAAGCCGCCGACCACGTGATCTCGTCCATGCCGATCTCGGAGCTGGTGGCCGCGCTCCACCCGCCGGCGCCACCGGAGGTGCTGGCCTGCGCGGCCGACCTGCGCTACCGCGACTTCCTGACGGTCGCCCTGGTGGTGCCGGCGGAGTTCTCGTTCCCGGACAACTGGATCTACGTGCACGACCCGGGGGTACGGGTGGGCCGGATCCAGAACTTCGGCTCCTGGTCGCCGTACCTCGTCAAGGACGGCCGCACCTGCCTGGGCCTGGAGTACTTCGTGTTCGAGGACGACGACATGTGGCGTACCCCGGATGCAGGCCTCGTGGCCCTCGCCACCGCGGAGCTGGAGCGGTTGGGGTTGGTTCGGCCCGGCGTGGTGGAGGCCGGCTACGTGGTGCGCATGCCCAAGGCCTACCCGGTGTACGACGAGCGCTACCAGCACAACGTGGACGTGATCCGGGCCTGGCTGGCCGAGGCGGTGCCGAACGTTCATCCGGTCGGCCGCAACGG
The DNA here is from genome assembly GCF_049841535.1 of Micromonospora sp. DT53. NCBI lineage: Bacteria > Bacillati > Actinomycetota > Actinomycetes > Micromonosporales > Micromonosporaceae > Micromonospora > Micromonospora sp. DT53. Next base: position 495,579 of record NZ_JBNCKM010000003.1, on the reverse strand, counting down.
CATGCACCGCTACAACAACCAGGACCACTCGATGTTGACCGCGATGCTCACCGCCGAGAACATCGCCACCGGGAGTACGCACGACGTCTGGTCGGTGAACGTGGAACGGGACTACCACGAGGAATCCTCAGGCGGCGGCGGCGACGGCCGGCGGGGCACGGGCCGGGACGCGCCGGTGGTGCCCAGTCGGATCATCGCCGCGCCCGAGGGTGTCGGCGCCGTGGGAGGCGGCGACCGGTCGACGCAGGTGCCGCTGGGCTGAGTCGCCGGTCCAGGTCTGGAACCGCCGACGGGCATGGTCGACTCGGGCCTCCTTGGTGTCGGGGTGTCCCGGCGGCCCGGACGCCCCGACTTCCGGGACCGTGAGTGGATCAGAAGCGATTCACCGTCGGCCAGTAGGCCACGGTGGCGTCGTCCGGAAGCTGGACGTCGGGGCCTGCCTGGGCCTCGGCCTGCCGGACGCGGCTGAGGACGCCGGCCGGTCCACCGACGCGAAGCAGCTCCAGAACGCCGGGCCAGTCGGTCAGGCCGTACGGATCGACAAGACGACTGGCGCCGTTGCTGAGCAGCGCGACACCGTCCAGTTCCGCGAGGGGCCGATCGCCGGTCACCGCCTCCTGCGCCGCCTGCGGGTCGTCCTTGGCGATCCAGTAGCCGCCAGGCTGGTTGCGACGGGCACGGAGCGCGGTGGCGCAGGAGGCTCGCACGCGGTCGTACTCCGGTGTCCCCCGCGCGACGCCTTCCAGGGGCGCCGAGCAGTCGCGCCTGGCGATCCGCTCCCGCTCGTCGGTGACCACCCGGGGGCCGACGTGGGCCTGGTCGAGGACGAGGAAGGAGTCCGCGAGCAGGAGCCAGTCCAGGCGACCCCGGTCGGCGCGGACCATCGCGACGGTGGCCTGCGGGCTGCTGACGTCCGCGATGTCGCAGGTGTCGCCGTGCTCGGCGGCGATCTCACCGATGGCGGTGGCGAGGATCGCGGCGAGGTCTCGCCCGTCGCCGCGCGACAGGTGGCCGAGCAGCGCGCCGCCGAGGCGGTGGGTGTACCAGGCGACACCGTGGTGGCAGAGGTGTTCGGCTCCCGGAATGCCGGCGCCGTCGAGCAGGACGACAGCGCCGGGCACCGCGCCGACGAAGTCCTCGTTCGGCTGTTCGGTCCGGCCGGCGCTCGTCGCCAGGCTGACGTGCACTCGTCACCTCCAGTCGATAGCTGCCAGCAGGGCCAGGAAATAGGGAAACGGAACGGCCTGAGCAAGTGGCCAGCCATGATCGTTAAACCATAACGGTGTCGCACGCGGACGAGTCTTCGTCGATGCTGTCCAAGAGTTCATTGTGGACCCGACGGTCGATGGTTATGCTCCTGCTAGCCGCCCTGAGGCGTCTTCCCACAGCACAGGCCGACGCGGCCGCAGAACACCGATCGCGCCAGCGTGGTGACAAACGAGTAGGGCTTAAATTGACGGCAGCTACCGAAGAGCCAGCAGATACTTCTGACTTGCCAGAATATCGCGCCTATCTCCAACGCGGTGAGACACGACTGTCGACTCTCCACCGAGTAGCCGGCGCGTTTCTCGGTGGCGCGGGTCTGTTGACACTGCTTCCAGTCCTATTTCGGGACACCTTTTCGCAAGTCTTCTCTGGCCTGATACTTCTGCCCTATCCGTCATTTCCGGCGCCCGGTTCCCTGCAGCGCTGGCTGGTAATGGTGCCGGTGACCCTGTCTCTGGTGATCCCGCTGTGGGCACTATATGTACTACTTCGCGACCTGGTGCGTTTCTACTTCACGAGTCATCATTTCGGTGCGCAATCGGGAGGCGTCTCGTACCCCCGGTTCATCCTGTCCGGCATCCGCGTGTCCGACAAGTCCTTACGGAATCCCGAATTCATCCGTCAGGCCCGACAAGAGCTTGGGGTGACGGAACTCCTGGTGCCGGCGTCCGCAGTCGCGAGACAACGACTGCTGCGGGAAGCTCATTTGATAGGCCAGTGCAAAGGCATCGAAGTTACGTCGAACATGACCGTCGTCCAGAACAAACTTCGCGAGTTCATGTTCAACTACACGGCCTCGATGCAAAGAACACTTGCTCAGGAGTCGGCGAAGATGGAGGCGTCGGTCGCGCGACACAACCTCCTTCTGAGAGTGCTCGTGCTCCGATATGCCAAGGCGTTCCTTCTTACCATCCTGACTACCGGGATCACGATCATGGCACTCGTCATCCTGGACCTGGCCACCCCGGCCCGCAGGGCCGACTTGACGGGATCGCCGTCTGGAGAGGCAGTGCCCGGGAGTCTGATGTGGCTCGGCGTACTGGGAATCTATGCACTTTGGTGTCCTGTCGCCGCCTTCGTGGTACGTCGACCGGTAGCGTGGATCTACCAGGAACTCGACGACAAGAACCGCTCGTTCAGAACTCCGCAGAGTCTGCTTCAGTTCGAGATCGTCACGTTGGGCGCTGTCGGTTTCGCGAGCGTAAGCGTGACCGGCACGCTCTGCTGGTACGTCAATGATTCGGGAGACATCAGCCAGTTGTGGCCAGCGGTCGCCCTGGGGGTCACATTAACCGTCATCACACTCACTTATGTCGGACGAAATATTGCAGCTGGGCTGGCGAGGGGAAAATGACGGTCAGCGAGCACCGCGACGAGCAGGGCGCGGACGTGGCGGGCGATGTTGGTCAGACCGACCTTGAAGCAATCGGGGTCCTGCACCTGGAGGTTGCTGAACTCCGCGTCCAGTTGGAGGCACTGAAGAACGAATATGAACTCGCGGGCGCCTCTGTCAGAACTGACGCCGACGCGGACGTCGAGTTTATTCGAGAGTTGCGCGAAGAGGCCGAGAGCGTATTGAAGCTAGTGCGCGGCGCCACCCTCTTCGGCAGGTACGCGGACGACGCCGAGTTGCATCGCCGACAGGCAAACCGGTGGCGGAACTACGCGGTGGTGGTCCTCTTGGCCGCGGTCGGCCTCGGCTTCTACCTTGCCGTGCTGCATCCAGAAATTGCGTTGCTCACAGCAGCAGCGCCGCTGCTGCCGCTCGCGCTCCTCTTCACCTATGCGTCCATCGAGTCGCACAACCACCGTCGCACAGAATTTGACAGAAGACGCATATATCTACGGATGGCCGCGATCGAGGCCTACACGACCACGGACATCAGCAATGACGTACGCAACGATCTAGGCGGACTGCTGAACAAGTTCATCGAGAAACACTTCATCGAACCAGAATTGGACCCCAACGACCTCTCGTCAGTCTCCACCGGTTGGCTGGCACCGTGGCGTGCCCGGGTCGATGTTCGGCGCGGGTCAGGTCAGGCGCAGCGAGAACCCCAGCCCAGCGAAACTACCGGCACGCCGTCCTGACCACTGACGACAGTGCCATTCGTGTCAACGCACCCCTTCGTCTGACCGGGGACGGGCCTGGCCCGTACTCCGACACCCGAAGCGGTCGCGCCGAGGACGCCTCGGCCGCGCTGCTCGCGGCCGGTCCGGACCCTGGTTGCAGCAACACGCCGTCACTGGTTCGTCAGCGTCCACTCGAAGATTTCGTAGAGGGGAACGATCGTCAGTCTGCCCGCGGGAATGGGGCCGGACAGCCAGGTGGTCCCGCCGGCGTAGTGGAACGTGATGTCGGGATTTGGCGCCGGCGCCGGCGCCACGCTCATGAGCAGTGAACTACCTTTCCGACCGCCCGCCTCAAGCGCCCTTTTCCAGTCGGCCGACAGATGCACCCATTGCCGGATCATCGGTCGGAGGCCGCCGCGCTGGCTCTGGAAGATCTCGTTGACCGCGCGGATCGGCGTCGCGTGAAACAGCCGCGGTTGCTCCGTCAACTCCATGTAGTCGATCTCAACAGGCACCGAGTGGCCGTACATTGCCCGGATGTGCGTCTCCGAGCACTCGAACCGGGTCTCGTCGATTGCTGCGGCGACTGCCAGCACGTCGACAGTGGAGACGCGGAGCCCGTCCGCCCGCAGTTGCGCGGTGAGCACGTCGACCGGGGCCCACCCGGCTGAATCCCTGACGATCACCGGGTTGTGCCGCAGGTGGAAAGCTAGTGCCTTACTGATGTGCCGGCGTCGGGAGTCCGCAGGTTCGGGTACCGCCAGGCCGGCCGGAGCGCCGGTCCGGTGGGCCCACCGAATGAGGAAGTCCCGGGCCAGATCACGTCCGTGCGCTTCCGAAGCCTCGCCCGCGATGAGCCGCAGCAACCTCTGCCCGTGCAAACGCAGGGCACGGCTGCCGCCGGGTTCGGTAAGCGCGCGAACGGCGCGTGCCATCAACCCGGCGGTGTAGCCCTTGAGCAGGTCTTCGTCGCCGACCTCAGCACCGTCCAGGGCGAGCGTTCGACCGTACTCGTTCAGGATGTCGAGGCGTAGGGCCCAACCGTCAGTGGTGCAGCTCAGGACCGGGACGTCGTCAGTCAGCTGAGCCAGTTCGTACCCGACCGGACGCCACCCGACCGCCTCAAGGTCCACGGCGAGGATGCGTTCTTCGTCGGTAACGATCCAGTTGAACGCGTGGGCGTCGCGTCGCGGAAAGGAGGGCACCGCCCCGGCCAGCTCCCACCAGCGCTGGAAGTAGGACCGGTCTCCCGCCCGATCGACGAGGACTTTGAGCCAGCGCCCGATCTCCTTGGTCTTCAGTTCCTTGCGCATGCCGTGTGGCACACCAGCCGTCTGACGTTCGGTCGCGTGGATGTGCGCGAGGTACCGGGCCGTCGACGTGAGCCGGGCCAGCGCGACCGCTTGACTCTCGCCCCCGATGTTGGCGAGCGAGGAGCCTCTGGCGAATCGACGGACGGTCATCACCGGCCGCAGCTCCCCGGAGCCATCGGGCAGGCGTTCTTCGAGAACCGTTATGTGGTCGACCAACCCGTACCGGTCGGCCAGACCGGCCCGGCTGAGGGCCTGCTCGATAACCTCGGCTCGGCGTAGCTCAAGTTGACTGCTGCGGAACGACGTCCGCTTGAAGACGAACGTGTCGGTCGAAAGGCCAAGGTGGTCCTCGACGGTGAGGGCGTTGCTGCGGCCGCCGAGATGCCGATGCCGGACATCGGGGCTGCGGATCGCGCGGGCAGCCGCGGACCGGTACAGCTCGGTCGCGTCCCCGCGGGCGATGGCCCGCAGCCACAGCCGATAGCCAGACTCGTGCTCCAGTCTGCGTTCGATGTCGGCCAACTCCGTCTCTATGACGGCGCCGTTCTCCTCGATGTCGCGGCCGAGGACGACCAGGGGGTTGCAGGAGTTGGGGTCAGACACCGCCTCGTTCAGCAGCCGGATGATGCCGTCCTTGCGGAGCCGGGGGTTGCTCGTCAGCGCCGCAAGGTGGATCAGGTCGTCCCCCTGGCGAATCCGGCTGCCCTCGTCGCCGAGTGGCGCGGTGTTTCCCTGTCGGATCCGGCTCGCCTCTCGCAAAGCCGAGATCTTGCGATGTGTCGAGACAACGGGTGACACCGAGACCGCGCTCTGCAGGTCGGCAAGGACCCGCCGGCACAGCGGCTCGTCCCGCGAACTGATCATCAGCTTGGTGAGCGCCGTGATCAGTTGGTCGACCACGTCGAGGCCGGCACGGACGTCGTCCGTCTCGGCGAGCAAGGTGTTGAGGGCATGTTCGGCGAGGCCGAACGGGGTCCGCATGGAGCGGATGACGACTCGCGGATGCCAGTGTGGCGCGGCGTCCGTCAGGAGGTCGGCGAACGTTCCGAGGATCGTGCAACGCACGCGATCCGCTGGTTCGAGCCCAGTCGACTCGCGCGCCTGCCCGATGCTGTCGTGGGCGCGTCGCAGGCAGAGCGCCCTGGCGTCCTTCGAACCCGCCGCCTCGGCAAGCCGGAGCCACATTTCGGCTAGATTGAGGCAACGCCCGGGACGGGGTGGGTCGACGTCGTCGGTGTGCTCGTACTTGCGACGGGCGTCCACCAGAATCTTGACGTCGCCGGTGAGGTCGTAGAGACGGATCGTCGCCTCCAGGTAGTAAGGCACGGCGTCTTGCGCGGGGTTGCCGAGGCGCATCGATTCGTCCAGCAGGTTGAGGGCGTCCCGAAGCTGCTGTTCCTCGCAATTCTCGAACCGGGAGATCAGCACGGTCGCGACGGCCGCCTTGCCGAGGAACTGGCCGCGCGTATGCTCATTTGTCAGATGATGCTCCTCGACCACCTGCCGCAGATACTCACGAGCGAGTGACAGCGTCCGGGTGAAGACGAAGGGCCGCCGCCAATTCAGTTCCCGAGCATGCTCGTAGAGCGCGATGCCAACATGTTGGCGGCAGACGTGCAGCGACTTGTCGAATTGCATGCCCCCCGGCAGTGCAGAGGCGACGGCGTCAGGATGTGCTGAGAACCAGCGCTCGAAGGCGAGCATCTCCAGGACGCTGAGGTCACCGTGCTGCAGATGCTGTCTCCACAGGGCGACCACCTCAGGGGCACTCGTTCCGATCCCCAGCAGGGTAGCGAGTGAACTGGGCTCACCCTCGACGAAATGGTCCTCCAACGCGCTGGCGAGCGAAGTCATCCCCAGCTGGTCGACAATCCACTCCAGATCTTTCGCCTCATCTGCAAACTCAGCGGCTGCCTCCCGCGGGTTCACGACGATGCGCGGTGGCAGAGGAGTGGCTCTGTTTCGCAGCGCCGTGTCGGATCTCTGCCGGATCCGCCGAGCCACGTCGCCCGGCGTCGGAACTGGAGCAACGCCACCCATGACGTCACGATAGTTGCAAGGCGCGGCAGTGCTGTCGATTTCGACGGTCCAAAGTCGACTTCCGGACTCTAGGCCGATGCAGCAATCAGCTCAGGACGGACATTGCCGGCCGGCACGACCGATGGCGTCCCCGATCGCCCGGACCGGCACCGAACGAGCCGTCGCCGGGGCGGGAAACCGCTTACCAGAGGGCTATTGACGGTCGTCACTGGCTGTCAGTACCGTGATACGGGCAGCGAGAAAGCGCTTTCCGACCCTCACCGTCCGACAGGGAGCGCCCCCATGCCCCGACACCTCCGTGTGCTCTGCCTGATCCTGCTCGCCATCGCCACCGTGGTGAGCACCACCACCGCCCTGCCCGCCGAGGCCGCCCCGCGCTTCCGGGTGCTGGTCTTCTCGAAGATCACCAACTTCTACCACGACTCGATCCCGGCCGGCATCGCCGCCATCCAGCAGCTCGGCGCCGCCCACAACTTCGAGGTCGTCGCCACCACCGACGCGGCGGCCTTCACCGACGCCAACCTCGCCACCTTCGACGCTCTGGTCTTCAACAACACCAACTCCCTGCCGACCTCGGGCGACCTGCTCAACGCCAGTCAGCGGGCCGCGTTGCAGACGTTCATCCGCAACGGCGGCGGTTGGGCCGGTCTGCACGCCGCCTCGGCCAGCGAACGCGACTGGCCTTGGTACGAGGGCCTGGTCGGCACGATCTTCGACTACCACCCCGACTTCTCGTCCACCGGCGGCACCTTCCCCGGTCGGGTCAAGGTGCTCGACCGGGCGCACCCGTCGACGCGCAACCTGCCGGAACTCTGGGAGCAGAGCGAGGAGTGGTACAACTGGCGGACCAACCCGACCGGCAACGTGCACACCCTCGCGCAGATCAAGGTGCGCGACGGGATCAACGGCCTGGACGAGGGCGTCGACCACGCGTACTCCTGGTGTCAGCGCTACGACGGCGGCCGGTCCTGGTTCACCGCCGGCGGGCACGCCAGCTCCCAGTTCAGCACCCCGACGTTCCTGGAGCACCTGCGCTACGGCATCGAGTGGGCGGCCGGCGCGGTCGCCGGTGACTGCTCGGCCACCAGGACCAGCAACTTCGAACGGGTGGGGCTGGTCACCGAGAACCTGGCCGACCCGTTCGAGCTGGCCGTCGGCCCGGACCGGAAGGTCTACTACATCCAGCGCACGGGCGCGCTGAAGGTGGTCAACTCCGACACCCTCCAGGTCACCACCCTGCTGGACTTCGCATACACCTCGGCGATGACCGACCAGTCCGACGGGCTGCTCGGGATGACGCTGGACCGCAACTTCGCCAGCAACGGCTGGGTCTACCTGCTCTGGTCCGACAAGACCCTCAAACAGCTCAACCTGTCCCGGTTCACGGTCGCCAACAACAGCGTCGCGCTCTCCTCGGAGAAACGCCTCCTGACCGTCCCCACCTACCGGGGTGAGGGCCGGGCCAACTCGCACATGGGCGGGTCGCTGGCCATGGACGCGGCCGGGCGGCTCTACGCGGCGATCGGTGACAACACCGACCCGTTCGCGTCCAGCGGCTACACCCCCGTCGACGAACGCGCCGGCCGCGCCGCCTGGGACGCCCAGGGCACCGCCGGCAACACCAACGACCTGCGCGGCAAGATCCTGCGCATCACCCCACAATCCGACGGTACGTACACAGTGCCGAGCGGCAACCTCTTCCCGGCCGGCACCGCGAGGACCCGGCCGGAGATCTACGCGATGGGTATGCGCAACCCGTTCCGGATCACCATCGAGCCGCAGACCAACGCGGTGCTGGTGGCCGACTACGGCCCGGACGCCCGCGCCGCCGACCCCAACCGTGGTCCGGAGGGGACTGTCGAGTTCAACCGGATCACCACCGCCGGCAACTTCGGTTGGCCGTACTGCGTGGGCAACAACATCCCGTTCAACGACTACAACTTCGCCACCAACACGTCGGGGGCGAAGTTCAACTGCGCCGCGTCGGTGAACAACTCGCCCAACAACACCGGCCTGACCACCCTGCCGGCGGCGAAGTCCGCGCTGGTCTGGTACGCGTACTCGGCCTCCACGCAGTTCCCCGAGCTGGGCACCGGTGGTGGCGGGCCGATGAGCGGTCCGGTCTACGACTACGACCCGGCCAACACCCGCACGACGAAGTTCCCCGAGTACTTCGAGGGCAAGTGGATCACCTATGAGCTGACCCGCAGATGGTTCAAGACGCTCTCGATCCACAAGACGGCGCAGACCTTCAGCAACACGCGCTTCGGCCCCACCGCCGTGGGCGACCTCCAGTCGATCAATGGGATCTTCGACAACATGAGCTGGATCCAGCCCTTCGAGGCGGAGTTCGGCCCGGACGGTTCGCTCTACGTCATCGACTTCGGCGAGGGCACCGGCAGCGGGCGCGGCGGCAGCAACGCCGGCGCGGGCATCTACCGCATCGACTACGTCGCCAACGGGCGGCCGCCGACCGCGAAGATCACCGCCACCCCGGACAGCGGACGTACGCCGCTCGCGGTCACGTTCTCCTCGGCCGGGTCGTCCGCCGGTGACGGGTCGGCGCTCAGCTACGCCTGGGACTTCACCAACGACGGCAGCACCGACTCCACAGCCGCCAACCCGAGCCACACCTATTCGACAGCCGGGACGCACACCGCCCGGCTGACCATCCGCAACAGCGGCAACGGGTTGACCGCCACCGCGGTCACCGACGTGGTGGTCGGCAACACCCGACCGACGGTGACCATCACCGTGCCCGACGGCGGGTTCTTCGACTTCGGGGACAAGATTCCGTACACGGTGACGGTCACCGACCCGGAGGAGACGGCCATCGACTGCGCCAAGGTCACCGTGCAGACGCAGCTCGGCCACGATCAGCACGCCCACCCGCTGGACGTGTACACCGGCTGCTCGGGGCTGCTCGCCACCGAGGCGGACGCCGGTGACGGCCACGGGCCGGGGCAGAACCTCTACACCCTGATCACCGCGCAGTACACCGACGGCGGCGCGGCCGGCGGCGTGCCGGCGCTGACCGGCTCGACCCGCGTCCAGTTGCAGCCGAAGAGCAAGGAGGCCGAGCACTTCAGCGCGCAGTCCGGCGTCACGGTCAACGACCGGGCCACCGCCCGCGCCGGTAAGCGGCTCGGCGAGGTCGACCACAACGACTGGGTGGCGTTCGGGCCGGCGGACCTGCGCAACATCGGCTCGGTGACGCTCGGGGTGACCAACGGCGGGCTCGGCGGCACCATCGAACTGCGGGCCGGCTCGCCCACCGGCACCCTGATCGGCACGGCCAGCATCGGCTCCACCGGCGGATGGGACAACCTGGTCTCCCCCACCATCACGCTGACCAACAAACCCACAGGCACGACCACCCTGTACGCGAAGTTCGTCAACGCCGCCCAGGTCGGTGGCACCCCGGACCTGCTCGCCCTGGACTGGCTACGGTTCAACGGCGCCGGGGTCAAGCAGGAGCCGGGCGGGACGCTGTCCCTGGCCGCCAACCCGACCGGCGGCGCCGCGCCCCTGACCACCACCCTCACCGCCACGGCGACAGCGCCGTCCGGGCAGAGCATCACCGACTACGCGTGGGACTTCGGCGACAACAGCGCCATCACGCACGGGGCCACCCTCCGGTCGACGAGCCACAGCTACAGCCGTAAGGGAACCTTCACCGCCCGGGTGACGACGACCTACACCAGCGGGGAGACCCGCTCGATCAACCTGACTGTCACGGTCACCTGATCGTCGAGCGGTGGCGGGCGGGGATCCACTCGCCCGACCTCGTCGCCTACCTCGCCAGCCGGTCTCCGACTACATGACCGGTGCCACCCTGCGGATGGACGGTGGCAGGTACGACCGGTAGCCACCGCGGATGCCACCGCCCACCGTCGTGCCGTGGGTGACCAAGCGAGGGTGGGGCGGTGCCATCGGCACCGCCCCACCGCGATTACTGGTTACTCCCAGGCGCTCTGCTGCGTGCTGACGAGGTTGCCAGGAATGGCCGTGCCGTTGGTGCTCAACTCGGTGTAGGCCCAGAAGTCGCCCGCCGGCAGCGGCTTCTTCGGCTTCAGCGTGAATCCTTGCGTCGCACCGCGCTCCGCCGTGGATGGAAGCGTCAGCGTGGCGGCCGAGTACTTGGCGTTCCGGCCGACGATGGCGTGGCTCAGCTGGAAGTCGACGACCGGGCCACCGGGATACTGTGCGAACACGTACGCGGTGTAGCGCCCCGGCTCGGGCAGGAACTTGTACGCCTGCTCCGCGCTGGTCCAGTACCTGTCACTGCTGTAGATCAGCTTGTCGCCCTTGTACAGGTAGAGGTCGAGGTTCGTGTTCGGGTCCTCGGTGTTGGCTTCGACGATGATGCCGGCGGTGTTGGCCGGCACCGTGAAGTCGACCTTCTTCACTCCGGTGGCGCTCGGGTCGAACACACCGCCGTAGACGCCGGCCGGCATCGAGTACGACCTCCGCTGCACCGGCGTGTAACCGGTGCTGCGACCGGCGAGCGGTCCGGTGAAGCCGGGCTGGATCGAGCCGAACACACCGCTGGTCATCCGGCCGAACTCCTCCCCGTCGTCCGCGTACGGTCGGGGCGCGATCCCCCACGGACGGGCGGCGACCGGAATCCGGGCGCTGTGGGCCTTGCCGCGCCAGCCGATCGACCCGGTCACGTACCGGTCCCAGGGCGCGTCGCCCCGGCGCAGGGTGATGGTCACCTTCGCGGACCGACCCGGCTCCAGCGTCACCGATTCCGGTGCCACGGCGACCTTCATGCCGGCCAGGCCGGACACCGACGAACGGTAGGTCTCCCGTGCCTTGCCCACGTTGGTCAGGGTGCGGGTGAGCGTCACCGGGCGGGTCCCGTCGTACTCCCGCAACGAGATGGCCGGCAGGTTGAGTTCCTTGCCGTCCGGCGCGACCGTCTCGCTGAAGGCGGTCAGCTCCGCCGCCGTGGGCTCGATGACCAGACCCGGGTCGTTGGCCCCGGCCAGGTTGATGAATCCGCTGCCCTGCTCCAGGGGACTGCTGGTGCCGACCGTGTCGGTGGCGGTGGTCCGCAGCGCGGAGGCGACGGCGCCCGGTGACCAGTTCGGGTGCGCGGCACGCAGCACCGCGGCCGCGCCGGCCACATACGGCGAGGCCATCGAGGTGCCCGAGTACGCGTCGTACTGCCGCCCGAAGTTGCCCGCTGGTGAGACCGCGGCGACGATGTCCGCGCCCGGCGCGACCAGGTCCGGCTTGAAGACGCCGAGGGTCACCTTGTCCGGTCCGGTGGAGGAGAAGTCCGCGACGCTGGGTACGCCGGGGACGCTGGAGCCGTCACCCCCGGTGCGCAGAGACACCTTCGCGTCGGTGGGGTGGCGCATCAGGTAGTTGAACAACGTGCCGGCCTGCTTCTCGGTCGGCAGGTAGACGACCGGGAAGTTGAAGATCGAGTTGATCCGGTAGTTGCCGACCGGGTCGAACACCACCATCGCCGCCCCGCCCTTGGCCTTGATCTCGGCGGCGGAGTTGAACATGTTGGACAGCGCGCAGGCGACCACCTTGCCCTTGATCTTGGCAGGGTCGAGGCTGCCCGGTTCGCAGTACACCGCGCCCAGGTCCGGCGATCCGGCCTGCTCGCCGAAGACCATCGGCCGCGAGTCGCCACCGGGCAGAGCGTCCAGTGAGCCGCCGACGAGCTTCGTGCCGTCGCCCAGCTTGACGGTCGCCTCGTCGAGGTTCGTCACCGCCGCGCCGACCGTGGTCACCCAGGGCGCCGCGTTGCTGATCGCCCCGCTCACGATGCCGGTGTTGCCGGCCGACGCCGCCACGAAGACTCCCGCCAGCGTGGCGTTGAGGAAGGCGATACCGATGGGGGTGTTGGCTTCCCAGTCGCCGAGGTCGCTGCCGATCGAGAAGTTCAGGACCTGCACGCCGTCGGCGACGGCGGCGTCGATCCCGGCGATGATGTCGGCGTCGAAGCCCATGCCGCTCCAGAGCACCTTGTAGACGGCGATCTGCGCGTCCGGCGCGACCCCGGAGACGGGACCGAAGCGTCGACCGTCGATCTCGACGTTCGGGATCGGCAGACCGGCCGCCGTGGAGGCGGTGTGCGTGCCGTGCCCGGACATGTCGCGGGGAGAGAGCACCTCAGCCTCGGGCACCGAGCCGCCGCCCGCGAGCCAGGTGTCGGCGAAGTACCGGGCGCCGACGATCTTGCCGTTACAGTGCTCGGCCACGAAGGCCACACCGGTCTGGCAGGTGCCGTGGAAGGTCGCGGGTACGGGCATCTTCTTGGCGAACGACGCGCTCTCCGGCCAGATGCCGGTGTCCAGAACGCCGATCACCATGCCCGCGCCCGTACCGGGGCCGGGCTTCACCGGCTTGCCGGGGGGACCTCCCAGCGGGGCCTGGTCCGGCGCGGCCGGAGGGGTGGCGGCCGGGGCACCGGCAGGCGGGGCGGTCGGCGTCGCGGCGGGCGGCGGCGTCGGGGTGCCGAGGGCCCGTGCGGCGGTGACCGCGCGGACGCGCTTGTCCGCCCTCAGGGTGGTCACCTGCTGTGCGGTCAGCTTCGCCGAGAAACCGTTGAACGCGGTCGCGTACGCCGCGGTGATCTTCACTCCGGCGGCGGCGGCAACGGCTGCCCGCTGCGCGTCGAGGTGTCCGCGGTAGGCCCGCGACGGCGCGGACGTCACGTCCAGCCGGTTGCCCGACTCCGGACGGGTCCGCGCCAGCCCGGACACACCACCGGCGTACGAGGTCAGGGGGTCCTCGGCCAGTTCGACGATGTACTGGCCCGAACCGGTCTCGTCCATCGTGGCCCGCTGGCTGGCCGAGTCCTTGCCGCCGGGTCGACGGTCGGCCCCGTCGGTCAGGGTGACCTTCTTGTCGTTCCCGGGCGTGAAGTAACCGGCCGTACCGCTGCCGTTGCCCGACGGCCCGACGGGGGCCGCCGACGCCGACCCCGCAACACCGGTTGTGCCGGTGACCAGGGCGAAGACCAACGTCGGTATCGCTAGTCTTCGCAGCCTGTTTCCGCTCGTGCTTGTAGCCACGAGGCTCCTTTCGATTGCTCCACTGTGGAGCTGTTCTCCTCGATCGCGGCCCGCTATGGGAGCGCTCCCCCACCTAAGCCGCCAAGGGTTAATCAACGGTTTGGGCAGTGTTACGGATCGCTGGTGCGTATAAGATCACGTTCTGCCAGCCGCGACTAGATCATCTTTTCCAGACGCCGCCCGAGCAGGGTGCGCACCCCGGCGGCACCACCCGATGGCGAACGCCGACCATCGCCAGGTCGCACCACTCTGGGTACGGGCGATGTCGGCGGCGCAGGCTATTCGGACAGGTGCGCGGGCTGCTCGATGATGAACCGCACGCCGCCGTCGGGTCCGTCGCTGATCACCGTGCGGAGCGGCGCGTACAGCATGACCGCCGGGTCGTGCCGGAACATCCGCCCGGCGGTGGTGTGGCTGCCCATCAGGTATTCCACGCAGCGCAGGCGGTCGCCCGCGGGCTTCATCATCGGTTGCAGGTCGCCGCTGCTCCAGTAGAGGAGGAAGTCGTACGGCGCTCTCGGTGTCGTATCCGGACGAACCGCAACGCCGCCAGTCGTCGTCCGGGCCCGCCCCAGGCCGGCCCGAGCGTTACCGCCTGAGCGTTACCGGGCGACGTGGCCCAGGCTCACGCCTGACGCGCGTGCTCTCGCGTGCCATCGCCCGGCAGTGCGTTGGACCTCGATGGGGTGCTTGAAGGCCCGGGAGATCGCATCGGACGTGATGGCGGCTTCGGCTCGACCACTGGCAACGGCGCGACCGTCGGAGATGAGCAGCGCGTGCGTGGTCGTCGCGGGCAGCTCCTCCAGATGATGGGTGACGATGACCGACGCGAGGTCGGGAGTCGCGCTGACCACCTGCGCGATCGTCTCCAGAAGTTGCTCGCGGGCGGCGACGTCGAGACCCGTGGTCGGCTCGTCGAGCAGGAGGAGCCGCGGGTCACCGGCCAGGGCGCGGGCGATGAGGACACGCCCTCGTTCTCCTTGAGACAGGACGGGCCACGCCGCGGTGCGGCGGTGCGCCAGGCCGACCGAGGCGATGAGCGATTCGGCCTTCTCGACCTGTTCCGCCGCGGGTGCCCACCGCATGGGCGTCTCGATCGTGCCGGTGATGCCGGTCAGGACGACCTCCCGCACCGAGAGCGGCGACCGGAGCGGGTGGCGGGGATCGACGTGGCCGATGTCGCGCCGCAGCGCCTGCAACTCCACCCGCCCGAGTCGCTGCCCGAGCACCCGGACTACCCCGGAGGTGGGATGGACCCATGCTCCACAGAGATTGAGCAGCGTGCTCTTGCCAGCGCCGTTCGGGCCCAGGAGCGCCCAGTGCTCGCCTCGGTGGACCGTGAGGCTGAGGCCGCGGATGATGAGGTTGTCGCCGCGCCGGAAGGTGACGTCTTCCAACTTCAGGACGGTGTCCGTCACGGGAGGTCCTCCTGAAGTGAGAGGAGCGAGGCGGGCCTCGGCGACTGCGCTGACGTCTGCCCCACGTAGGACCAGGTCCCAGTCCACGGCCATGATCATACTCCCCTGCTCTTCCGAGGAGTGGTGTCGGCTGGTCCCGTTGGGTGCGCCCGTGAACCGGTTGCGGTCGGCGTGCATGTCTACGTCGTGGCACCGACCGAGGAACGCCCCTACCGGACGCTCATCACGTCTGGGATGAGCGAGCTACCGATGACGGTCCCCGAGGGCCATGGCATCAGCCCGTACGCCGAACTGATGCTGTGCCTGCCGGCGGACTGGCCGCTGACTCGGCGGACCGGGCTGGACGATGACCCGGCCGGCTGGCCGCTGCGAGTCCTCAAGCACCCAACTGTCGCCGAGCGGGGCTTCAGTAGAGCCACCGGTCGAGCACTCCGGGCCAGAAGTGGGTCGTATGGTCGCCGTCCCCGAACGCGGGCGGGTCAAGGTCCCTGATCCGTTCCAACAGGTCGGCGATCTCCGCGAGCGCCTGCTCTTCGGCCTGTCCGTCTTCGTCCCAGCGGTGGATGACGGTTGAGCTGGTCAGCCAGCTACCAACCAGATGCAGCGAACACAGCCAGTGGATGATCGTTGAGTTGACGAACCCGGCGCTGCCGTCCGGCGACCATATGTGCACCTCACCGGTTTCCGGCGCGGCACCGTACATCCAGCGCGGGTCGTCGGAGTTCGCCAACCGGTACATCGTCGGCCCTGCCTCGAATGACACCGCACCAACGAGGTCATCGAACAGCGGTACACCACAGGAGACCAGCGCGGCCTTCTGCGGCTCGGGAAGCCACCACGTCGCCACGTCCAGCTCGGTAGCACGCACCACCCGCCCGGTACCAGCCCAGGCCGTGACCGCTCCGAACGCGGGGGGCAACGGAAGACCCTCAGCAGGCACGCCGATGAGGGTAGTCCTGGCAAGCACCTACTGGCACATCAGCGCCGACCACGGCGGCACCGCAGACATCTATGCCGCCCTTGCCGACAATGCCCTCGGCAGTCTCATGATCAGCCACTTCTCCGCAGGCGCCGTTCTCGACCTGCTTGTCAGGTTCATCGGGCTCGCCGATGCTGTTGTGCTTCCGCCTGGCTGCCCCACCGTGCTCGCGCACGAAGGCCAGCGGCACCACCTTCCCGAGCAACTCCGCGCCGACGCCGTGGTCGTCCATGCGGGCGCGGACGTGGAGCGCGTCCTCCGGAGCTGCTAGCGATTCCTGAGGCTGCGCCCTGCCTGAGGATCTGGGCAGGTTGCGGAGAGGCCAGAGGTGCGTGTTCAAGAATCTTGTCTGACCTTCGCGATGTCCAGATCCAGCATGGGGCCGAAGAACCTGGTGAAGTCTTCCAGGGTGTTCGATCGGAAGGGCTCCAGATCAGCGAGCATCACACCTACGAACATCTCGTCGCCAACGCCGGCAACGTGCCGAATCTGGGCGAGAGGCTGACCCGCTTCCTCGATGGCCGTGACGACGGCCGGTCGCCCGACCTGACGCCCCTCCAACTCTCTCCCGGTGACCGAATCCTGTTGTGCTCGGACGGTCTGAGTTCCTAGGTGCCCCACGAGCAGATACGGGCCACGCTCGCTTCCGACAAGAGTCCCGGAGAAGTTGCCGACCAGCTCATCGACCTGGCGGTGGGCCAGGGCGGGCACGACAACGTCACCGTCATCGTGCTTGACGTGACCCAGCGCTAGACGCCGACTCCATGACGCCGCCAGAGCACGGTGCACGCCCCGGCGAGGGCCAGCCCGAGCAGCGGCGCGACGCCGACCCCGGCGAGCGTGCAGGCGACCGCCAGCAGCGCCGGCGGCACCCAGCACCAGGCGGGCACGGTCCGTGGCAAGCGACCGCGTCGACGGGCGGCGGCCTCGGTCGCCATCGGCACCACCAGCACCGGCAGCGCGGCGGCCAGCAGGGTGAGCCAGGGCAGCACCAGACGGTCGAAGCGGGCCACCGCCAGCATCCCGCCGAGCACCGCGACGGCGAGCATCGCCGCTCGGGCCGGCACCCGCGGTGCGAGGCCGCGCACCGCCAACGCCCCGGAGTACGTGGTGGTCAGCGCCGCGGCGAAGACCGCCACCGCGACGAACAGATTCGCGTACGCGGCCAGCCCCGAGCCGCTGGCCAGCAGCGCGACCACGTCGGCTGAGCCGGTCCGCAGCCACAGGCCGGCACCGGCGAGCACACCGAGCAGCGCCGGACCGATCAGCAGCCCCACACACCAGGCCAGGTCCCGCCGCCGGGCCAGACCGACGCTGAAGTCCGGTGCACGCAGCGCGAACACGGCCGCGTACCCGATCAACGCGGCGGCGTCGGCGAGCCCGCCACCGGCGAGGCGGACCGGTGCGGCGGGTGGCGGCAGCACGGTCAGGCACCAGCCGACCAGGACCACGGCGCTCAGTGTGGTGAACACCGCGACCCGGTTGCCGAGCCGGGCCGACCCCCACGAGACGGCGAGGACCGCGACCTCCAGCAGGGCCGGCCCGGCCCAGCCCGGCAGGTGCGTCAACGCGGCCAGGGAGGCCCCGCCGAGCCCGACGTTGAACCCGTTCCAGCCGATCATCGACACGGTCAACACAGCCGCCAGCAGCAGCCGCGAGGTGTTGCCCAGGTACGCGGGCAGCACCGCGGTCAGCGTCCCACCGTCGCCGAGCGGCCGGCGCAGACCGATCCGGCCCTGCCCCCAGAGCAGTGCCGCCATCAGTGCCGCGCCGACCAGCAGCCCGGCCACCGGCACCGCGCCGCCGTGCCGGGCAGCCATCGCCGCGCCCAACACCAGGGTGGCCGGCGCGGTGCCGATGCCCAGCCAGGCCCCGACCGCCGCCGGCCACCGCCCACCGGCCAGGTCCACCGGGGACCGGCTCGGGCCGACGTCGGGGAGACGGTCAGACAACGTGATCCAGGTAGCCGGCGATCGCCGCGTCCAGCACCTCCGCGCCGGTACGCGCCCACACCTCGGCGGAGAAGACCTCCACCTCGATCGGGCCGACGTACCCGGCCGCGTCCACCGCCTCGCGCAGCCGGCGCAGCTCGATGCAGCCGTCGCCGGGCAGCGCCCGCCCGAGGAGCACCCCCTCCGGCAGCGGCGTCACCCAGTCACAGACCTGGAACGCGGCGATCCGTGGGCCGGCCCGCTCGATCTGCGCGTACACGGTGTCGTCCCACCACACGTGGTACGCGTCGACCACCACACCGACGACCGTCGGGTCGAACAGCTCGGCGATGTCCAGCGCCTGACCGAGGGTGGCGATCACGCACCGGTCGGCGGCGAACATCGGGTGCAGTGGCTCGATCGCCAGCCGCACCCCGGCTGCCGCCGCGTACGGGGCCAGCTCACCGATCGCGTCGGCGACCTGACGGCGGGCGCCGTCGATGTCCCGGCTACCGGGCGGCAACCCGCCGGAGACCAGCACCAGCTCCGGTGCGCCGAGGGTGGCCGCCTCCTCGATGGCGCGCAGATTCTCCGACCGCCAGTCGTCGGCCCCGAAGAAGCCGCCGCGACACAGCGAGGTGACGGTGAGGCCGGCCTCGCGGACCAGCCTCGCCGACCGGGCCAGGCCGTGTTCGGCGACGGGCTCCCGCCACAACCCGATGCCCGGGACGCCGGCGACCACACACCCGGCCACCACGTCGGGCAGCGGCCACCGCTGGGCGGTCGCCTGATTGAACGAGAACCGGCGCAGCCCGGTCACTGCCGAACACCGGCGACCGTGAACAGCGCCCGGGCGCGGGCGGCGGCCAGGTCGGCGTCGGGCAGCAGCCCGGCCGCGTCGGCCAGGGTGAGCAGGGTCGCCAGGTGCGCCGCGGACCGACCGGACTGTGCGCCGCCGACCATCGTGAAATGGTCCTGGTGCCCGGCCAGCCAGGCCAGGAAGACGATCCCCGTCTTGTAGTGCCAGGTCGGGGCCGCGAACAGGTGCCGGGCCAGCGGCACGGTCGGCGCGAAGATCTCGTCGTACGCCGCCAGATCGCCCCGGTCGAGGGCGGCCAGCGCGGCGGCGGCGGCCGGCGCGATGGCCGCGAACACCCCGAGCAGCGCGTCGGAGTGCCCCACCTCGTCACCCCGGATCAGCTCCGGGTAGTGGAAGTCGTCGCCGGTGTAGAGGCGTACCCCGGCTGGTAGTCGGCGGCGCAGCGCCACCTCGCGGCCGGCGTCCAGCAGCGACACCTTGATGCCGTCCACCTTGGACTGGTGGCCCTTGATCAGCTCGACGACCGTGTCGGCGGCCAGGTCCAGGTCGACCGCACCCCAGTAGCCGGTCAACGCCAGGTCGAACATCGGGCCCAGCCAGTGCAGCACCACCGGCCCCTCGGCGGCGGTCAGCAGGTCGTCGTACACCCGGAGGTAGTCCTCCGGACCGCGCGCCGCGGCGGCCAGGTGCCGGCTGCACATCAACACCGGCTGTGCGCCGGCGGCGCGTACGTCGTCGAGCTGCTCGATGTACGCGGCCCGGACCGCGGCCAGCGTGGCCGGACCGGGCGGCAGCTGGTCGGTGCCGACCCCGGCGACGATCCGCCCACCGACCGCCCGAGCCTCGGCGGCGCTGCGGCGGATCAACTCCCGGGTGGCCGGATAGTCCAGCCCCATCCCCCGCTGGGCGGTGTCCATCGCCTCGGCGACCCCCAGCCCGTACGACCAGAGGTGCCGACGAAACGCGAGCGTGGTGTCCCAGTCCACCGCCGCCGGGGCGCCCGGCACGTTCTCCGCACCCGGGTCGGCGACCACGTGCGCGGCGGCGTACGCGATCCGGCTGGTCAAGGGGGCGGCCGGCCGGGCGAACCCGCTCCCTGAGGCCAGCCGGTGCCGCCGCCCACCGGGCAGCACGACCTCGGCGGTCACTGATCCACCTTTCGTTCGCGACTGCGGGGCTCGCAACCCCGGCTCACTCCTCGCACTCACGGGCGAAGCTCCGGCACCTCGATGCGACCGCCCTCGCGGGCCGAGCGCAACCCCAACTCGGCGAGCTGCACCCCGCGCGCGCCGGCCAGGAAGTCCCACCGGAACGGCTCACCGGCCACGACGTGCCGCAGGTACGCCTCCCACTGCACCTTGAAGCCGTTGTCGAACTCCTCGTTGTCGGGCACCTCGGCCCACTGGGCCCGGAAGTCCTCGGTGACCGGCAGGTCCGGGTTCCACACCGGCTTCGGGGTGACCGCCCGGTGCTGCACGCGGCAGTTGCGCAGGCCGGCGATCGCACTGCCCTCGGTGCCGTCGACCTGGAACTCCACCAGCTCGTCGCGGTGGACCCGTACCGTCCACGACGAGTTGATCTGCGCGATCACCCCACCGTCGAGTTCGAAGATGCCGTACGCGGCGTCGTCGGCGGTGGCCGCGTACGCGTGACCGGCCTCGTCGACCCGTTCGGGCACGTGGGTGGCGGTCACGCAGGAGACGGCCGTAACGCGGCCGAACAGCTCCTCCAGCACGTAGTGCCAGTGCGGGAACATGTCGACGACGATGCCGCCGCCGTCCTCGGCCCGGTAGTTCCACGACGGCCGCTGAGCGGGCTGCCAGTCACCCTCGAAGACCCAGTACCCGAACTCGCCGCGCACCGAGAGGATCCGGCCGAAGAAGCCGCCGTCGATGAGGCGCTTGAGCTTGCGCAGGCCGGGCAGGAAGAGCTTGTCCTGCACGACACCGGTCCGTACGCCGGCCGCGTCCGCCGCCCGGGCCAGGTCGAGCGCCGCTGCGGTGTCCTCGGCCAGGGGCTTCTCGGTGTAGATGTGCTTGCCGGCCTCGATGGCCTGCCGGATCGCCTTCTCCCGCTGCTGGGTGACCTGCGCGTCGAAGTAGATCTCGACGTCGTCGCGGGCCAGCGCCGAGGTCAGGTCGGTGGTCCAGTCGGTCAGCCCGTGCCGTTCGGCAAGCTCCCGGAGCTTCGTCTCGTTGCGTCCGACCAGGACCGGTTCCGGCCAGATGGTGGTGCCGTCGGCCAACGCCACACCTCCGGATTCGCGGATGGCCAGCAGTGACCGGACGAGGTGCTGCCGGTAGCCCATCCGTCCGGTCACGCCGTTGACGATGATGCCGATCGACCTGCGGGTCATGGTGTTCCTTCCGTCGTGCTGGTCGTGCCGATCCGCGCTCAGTGGTTGGCGGCCGCGCTGCCGAGCAACCCACGCAGGTCGGTGGCGAGCCGGTCGAAGCGGGGATCCGACATCACCTGCGCGTAGTCGCGGTGCGCCGGCAGCTCGACCGTGCAGGTGCGGATGATCCGACCGGGCCGGGGACTCATCACCACGACCCGGGTGCCGAGGAAGACCGCCTCAGCGATGGAGTGGGTGACCAGCACCACGGTCGTCCCGGTCTCCCGCCAGATCCGGTGCAGTTCGGCGTTCATCTGCTCCCGGGTCAGCGCGTCCAGGGCGCCGAACGGTTCGTCCATGAGCAGCACCGGCGGGGAGTGCAGCAGCGCGCGGCAGAGCGCCACCCGCTGCTGCATGCCGCCGGACAGCTCGTGTGGCAGCGCCTTCTCGAAGCCGGTCAGGCCGGTCATCTCGATCAGCTCGTCGGCGCGGCGGGCCGCCAGCGCCCGGTCCATGCCGCGCATCTCGGCCTGGAGCAGGATGTTGGCTCGGGCGCCGCGCCACTCCAGCAAGGCGGCCTTCTGGAAGACGAAGCCGATCTCCTTCTGCGGGCCCCGAACCGGGCGGTCCAGCAGCGACACCTCGCCGCTGGTCGGCTTGACCAACCCCGCGACGATCTTCAGGAGGGTGGACTTGCCACAGCCGGACGGCCCGACGATCGTGACGAACTCGCCCGGCTCGATGTCCAGCGACACGTCGTCCAACGCGGTGGTCTGCGACCGTCGGGTGGTGAACCGGACGGTCAGCCCGGACATCCCGATGGCGGTGCCGGTGGCTGCCGGCGCGGCGGTCACCGGGTCACCCCTGCGCCGCGTACGAGGAGTCCCAGTACGCGTTGGGCGCCCCCGGGTCCTTCAGCTCGGCGTAGCGGGACATCAGCTCGATGGTCTCGGTCCACTGGGCTTCGGTGTTCACCCCGGGTGGGCCGTCCGCGCCGATCAGCGCCAGGTTGAGCGTCAGCTGCTTGGTGAGGACCTCGGGCGCCGGCTCGTTCTCGGCCAGGGCCGCCATCGCGTTGACCGCGCCGGCCGGGTCCCGGGCGGCGTCGGCCCAGGACTTCTGGGTGGCCCGGACGAACTTGCGGACCAGCTCCGGGTCCTTCTGCAGGGTCTGGGTGTTGGCGATCAGACCGGTGCCGAGCAGGTTCATCCCGTAGTCGGCGAAGAGCAGCACGTCGACCTTCTTGCCGGTCTTGCTCTCGATGGTGGGCGCCTGGTCGTGGAAGAAGCCCATGATGGCGTCGACCTTGCCCTCGGCCAGTGCGGCGATCTTGCCGGCGGCGTCGACGTTTACCAGCTTGACGTCGTCCTTCTTGACGCCGTTCTTCTCCAGCCAGGCCGGGAAGGTCGCGTAGAGGGCGTCGCCGGGGGTGCCGCCGACGGTCTTGCCCTTGAGGTCGGCCGGCGTCTTGATGTTCTCCTCGGTGAAGAACTCCACCGAGGAGGGCCCCTTCTCCAGGTACGCGCCGAGGCTACGCACCGGCATCCCACTGGCCACCGACTTGAGCAGCACCGGGCTGTCCGCCCAGCCGAAGTCGGTCTGCTTCTGCGCGACCTGCTTGACCGTGTTGCCCGAGCCGTTGCCGGGCAGCACCTTCAGGTCGATGCCCTCGGCGGAGTAGTAGCCCTTCTGCAGGCCGTAGTAGAAGGGCGCGTGCTCGCCGTAGGGCACCCAGTTGAGGGTGAGGGTGACCTGCTTGCTGCCGTCGGCGCCAGTCTTGCCGGTGGAGTCGTCCCCGCCGCAGCCGGTGGCGGCGACGAGCAGGGCGGCGGTGGCCAGGATGGTGGTGGCGGTGCGTTTCATCGGTGCCTCCGTGATGGGGTCGGTCAGGAGGTGGTGAGGGACACGCCGGCCCGGCGGCTGGCGTGCCACGGAATGAGCAGCGCCTCGGCGATCTCGACCAGGACGAACAGGACGATGCCGATGGCGGACATCAGGATCAGGTCGGCGAACAGCAGCGGAGCATCGAGGTTGCCGTTGGCCAACAACAGGACGTAGCCGAGCCCTTCACTGGCGCCGACGAACTCGCCGACCACGGCGCCGACCACGGCGAGGGTGACGGCCACCTTCAGGCCGGCCATCAGGTGCGGCAACGCGTTCGGAAAGCGGATCTTGCGGAAGGTGCGCCACGGCCCGGCACCCATCGTGGCGGCGAGATCGAGCAGCTCCGGGTCGGTGGAGCGCAGCCCGGCCACCCCGGAGATGACCACCGGGAAGAACGCGATGAGCACCGCCAGGATGATCTTCGGAGTGAGACCGAGGCCGAACCAGACCACCAGCAGCGGCGCGATGGCGATCTTCGGGATGACCTGTGCGAACAGGACGATCGGGTAGAGCGCCTTGTCCAGGGTGCGGGAGTAGGCGATGGCGACCGCGGTGACCAGGCCCAACGCGGCGGCCAGCACGAAGCCGAGCACCGTCTCGTAGAGGGTGACCAGGGTGTGCCGGGCCAACTCGGACCACTGGGTGGTCATCGTCTCCCAGACCTGGCCGGGCGTGGGCACCAGGTAGTTCGGGACGTACTCCCGGGCCGCCACGAACCACCAGGCGACGACGAAGACCGCCAGCACCAGCGCCGGACGCCAGAGCGAGTCGGCGAAGACCACCGCCCGGTGACCTAATGTCGGGCGTGGAGGGCGGCCGCCACCGGGTGGCGGACCCACCATCGTGGACGAATTCGCGCCGATGGCGTCCGGCGTATCGACGCTGCCCGGTGTGGAGGCGGCTGCCCGCGCACCGCTCGCCCCGCCGGCGGCGGCCTGCCGGCCCGCCGTGTCCAAAGAGTTCTCGGTCACGCGGAACCTCCTCGGGGCCCGACTCGGCGCACAGGGCCGGGCCGGTCAGCGGATCAGGCAAACGCTTTCCTGGAGCGTAGGCGGCACCCCCACGCCGGGCAAGGCCTTTCCTCGATCTATTCGTCGATTGCCGGCACAGCAGGCGCCGGCCGCTCCGAGATCGACTCGGCTTCCTGAAAACCGGGCCGTCAGCGACCGCCGGACACCGCGACTTTCGTGAAACCGAGTGGATCACTCAACGTTCCAACCTGGACCGACGGTGGGATCCGCGTCGTCAGTGGGCCGTGGGGTACGTGTCGAGGAGGCCGCACATCCCCAGCCGGCCGCGCTCGACCGGCTCGTCCACCGCGTACACCCCGGCGTCGCCCAGGTGCCCCGGATCACCCCGCTCCAGCGCGTCGAGCTGCGCGGCGGTGTCGGCGGCGGCGCGGCCCGCGCCGGTCTCCCACCGCTGCCGCCACCGCGCCAGCAACGGCTGACGCAAGGCGATCGCGGCGGCGTGGAACGCGGCCAGCGCCGCCGGCCCGCCGGCTCGCAGCGCCTGAAAGCCGGTCACCGCCAGATCCCGCCTGCGGTACGCGGCGCGCACGTCCGCGCCCGGCGCTCCCCCGTCGGGCAGCGCCGCCGCCGCGGCGTACGCGGCCGGGTCGGCCAGCACCTCGGATGGGAAGGTCAGCACCGCGTCACCGGCCTCGGGCAGGCCGCTGTTCTGCATGAGCACCACGATGGCCAGCCCGCCCCCGTTGACCAGGCGGTGCGCGGTGCCCGGCTCGAACCAGACCACCACCCCCGGCCGCAGCGGCGTCTCCCGGAATCCGGCAGTGGTCAGGGTCTGCACCGCGCCCTCGCCGTCGGTCACCACGTACCCCTCGGTGCAGCACAGATGCACGTGCGGCGTGCCGCCGACCAGGCCGTCCGAGGCCACGGTGTCGTAGACGCGCAGGCGGGACACCCCGATCCCGCCGGGCAACGGTGCCGGCCGATCAGGCATCGAAGTACTCGTCGGTGTCGTCGGACACGGCCAGGCCTCCCTGCGGGAAAGGGCTTTCTCTGCGGTACGGTGACGCTAGCCGGCACGACGAAACGCCGTCAACAGATCGAGGGGGCGGGCCATGGCGACCCTGTCCGATGTGGCCCGTCGAGCGGGCGTCTCACCCGCCACCGCCTCCCGCGTCATCAACGGCAGCAGCAAGCCGGTCACCGACGAGCTGCGCGAACGGGTGCTCGCCGCCGTCGCCGAGTTGCAGTACGTGCCGAACGCGCACGCCCAACTGCTGGCCCGCTCGCACCGCAGCGCGGTCGGCGTGATCGTGCACGACGTCTCCGACCCGTACTTCGCCGAGATCACCCGAGGGCTGCAACGGGTCGCCACCGACCAGGGCCGGCTGCTGATGATCTGCAACAGCTACCGGGACCCGGACCGCGAGTTGGAGTACGTGGAGCTGCTGCGTGGTCACCAGGTGGCGGCGCTGATCCTGGCCGGTTCGGGCTACCACGACGAGGCGTTCACCCGGCAGCTCAACGAGAAGCTGGCCGCGTACGAGGCCACCGGCGGGCGGGTGGCGGTGATCGGCCGGCACGAGCACTCCGGCGACGCGGTGATGCCGGACAACCGGACCGGCGGCTACCTCGCCGGGCGGGAGCTGTGCGGTCTGGGGCACCGGGCGATCGGCGTGGTCGCCGGCCCGCGCATCCTGACCACCACGACCGACCGGCTGGCCGGGCTCCGGCAGGCCCTCACCGAGCAGGGTCGCGAGCTGCCCGAACGGCGCATCCGGTACGCGGAGTTCGACCGTGACGGCGGCGCCGAGGCCACCGCCCGACTGCTCGACGCCGACCCGGAGCTGACCGCGATCGTGGCGCTCAACGACTCGATGGCCATCGGCGCGCTCGCCACCCTGCGCGCGCGGGGGCTGGCCGTGCCGCAGCAGATCTCGGTGCTGGGTTTCGACGACATGCCTATCGCCCGGGACGTGACCCCGGCGTTGAGCACCGTACGACTGCCCCTTGTCGACATGGGTGTGCGGGCGATGTCCCTGGTGCTCGGCGTGGGGGCCCCGACGCCCCGGGTCGAGGTGCTCCCCGCCGAGCTGGTCCGCCGCGACACGGCCGGCCCCGTCCCACGGCCCACCCGCGCCACCGCGGGTTCCGCGCCACGGGCACGGCGAGGTGACACCACGTCGTGACCGCTGCCAGCCCGACCCAGCGGCCCCTCACCCGCGCCGATGTGGCGTACCTGGTGGGCGCGTCGTTCGGGCCACGCACCCGGGTCCGGGAGGCTGGTCCGCTGGCCGGCGGTGGGTACGCGACGGTCTGGTGGGCGCTGCTCGACGACGACCGTCGAGTGGTGCTGAAGCTGGCTCCGCCGGCCGGAACGCCGCTGCTGCGCTACGAACGCGGGCTCTGCGCCGCCGAGGAGCGGTACTTTCGGCTCGTCGCGGAGCGGGCGCCGCAGGTGCCCGTACCCCCGGTGCTCTGGCGCGGCGCCGACCCGGCGTACGGCGAGTGGTTGGTCACCGCGATGCTGCCCGGCCGCCCGCTGTCCGACCTGGCCGAGGGCGGTGTCGCGGTCGACGACTGCGCGGCGCGCCACGACCTCGGGGTGGCCCTCGCCGCGGTGCACCGGGTGACAGGTGAGCGGTTCGGGTACGACGGCGACCGGGCCGGCGGGCCGACCTGGCGGGCGGCGTTCACGGCGATGCTCGACGCGCTCCTGGCCGACGCGGCCGACTGGGACGTCCGACTACCGGTGACCGCGGATCGCCTGCGCGCGCTGGTGGGGCGGCACGCCGACGTGCTCGACGAGGTCCGCCGCCCGGCGTTGCTGCACTTCGACTGCTGGGACGGCAACCTGCTGGCCGCACCCGACCGGGACGGCCGGCTGCGGCTCTGTGGCCTGGTGGACGGCGAGCGGTTCCTCTACGGCGACCCGCTACTGGACCTGGTGTCCCCGCTGATCTTCCGACGCGTCGAGGACGAGCCGGAGCACCCCGTGCTGCGCGGCTACCAGGCCGCCGCACCCGAACCGCTGGTGCTGGACGCGTCGGCACGCCGCCGGCTCGGTCTCTACCGGTTGCACCTGTACCTGCTGATGACTGTGGAGATGCCCAGTCGCGGGATGAGCGCACGCAGCCATCCCGGGCGGCACGCCCGGTTGGCGGCCCTGCTCGACGAGGAGCTGGCGGCCCTCGGCGCTCGCTGAACCAAATCTCCGTTGCCGGCGCGGGCCACCGCTCGTAGCCTGCCCTGCGTGCTGATTCGGGAGTTCGTCGAGCGGGACTGGTCGCAGGTGTGGCAGATCATCGAGGAGGTGATCCGGGCACAGGAGACCTTCCCCTACGACCCGGCGATGACCGCCGAGCAGTCGTACGGCATGTGGGTCGAGGCCGCGCCGGGGCGGACCGTCGTGGCGGTCGACGGCGACCGGGTACTCGGCACCGCGAAGATGGGCACCAACCGGCCCGGGCCGGGCGCGCACGTGTCCACGGCGAGTTTCATGGTCGCCGCCGACGCCCGGGGTCGGGGCGTGGGCACCGCGCTGTGCCGCGACGCCCTGGCCTGGGCGCGCCAACAGGGGTACGCCGGCATGCAGTTCAACGCCGTGGCCGAGAGCAACCGGTCGGCGGTGCGGCTGTACCGGCGGGAGGGCTTCGAGGTGCTCGGCACCGTGCCGGGCGCGTTCCGCCACCCCACCCTCGGCCGGGTCGGCCTGCACGTCATGTACCAGGAGTTCTGACCAGCCCCGCCCCGCCCCGCCCCGCCCCGCCCCGCCCCGCCCCGCCCGCGTCGATCATGGACTTGTGGTGCCGCGCAAAAGGGGCATGCCTTCCCAACGCGCCCACCACAAGTCCATGATCGACCAGGAGGCTCAGCCGCCGGCCGGGGCCGGGCGCAGTCCGGGCTGCGCGGCGGCCGGCTCCGCGCCGGCGCGGCGGATCGGGGTGAAGAGGCCGGCCACCGCGACCAGCAGGCACCCCGCGCCCGCCACGAGCGTGACCGTCGGAGCGCCGTGCCGGCCGGCGGCCCAGGTCAGCACGACGGCGCCGGCCGGGCCGAGGGCGTAGTGCGTGCTCCAGAACGCCGACGTGACCCGGCCCAGCAGGTAATCAGGGGTGATCTCCTGGCGCAGGGACATCGAACAGATCCCACCGACGCTGAGACAGCACAGGTACACCGCGGTCAGCGCGGTGACCGCCGGCACGCTCGTGGCGATGCCGACCCCCGCCACCGCGAAGCCGCAGATCGCGTGCGCGCCGATCCAGGTGGCGCCGAAGCCGCGACGGCGGCGCAGCGGGGCCACCAGCAGCGCGCCGGCGACCGTGCCCAACGCCGCCAGGCCGAGCACCGTGCCGACGGTGCCCTCCGAGCCGCCGAGGTCGTGCGTGACGTGGTAGATCAGCACGTCGACGAAGCCGTAGGTGAGGAAGATGAAGACCGACAACAGGACGGTCAGCGCGCGCAGCACGGGCTGTCGCCACAGGAACCGCGCCCCGGCCAGGAACTCGGCCAGCGGGCGCTGCCGGGCCACCGCCTCGTCCAGCTGGACGGGGCGCAGTCGGATGAGCCGCAGGCCGGCCGCCGAGAGCGCGAAGCTCGCCGCGTTGACGGCGATCGCGGTCGCCGGGCCGAAGCGGGCCGCCACCACACCGGCGAGCAACGGCCCGAGGACGGCCGCCGCCGCGTACGTCGCCTGCAACCGGCCGTTGGCCTCGGTGATCCGGTCCCGATCGACGAGGTTGCGGACCGCGGTCACCGCGGCGACCTGGAACAGCATGCCGGCCGCCTCGCAGATCGGCAGCACGACGAAGAGCAGCCAGACCTGCGGGCCGGCGAGCCACGCCAGTGGCACCAGGCCGTAGAGCACCAACCGGATCAGATCGGCCACGATCATCAGGGTGCGGCGGTCGTACCTGTCGACCAGCACCCCACCGAAGATCCCGGCGACGACGGACGCCGCGCCCGCGACGGCGGTGAGCAGGCCCATCTGCGCCACCGACCCGGTCGCCTGGAGCACCAGCAGCGGCACCGCCAGGTAGGCGAACGAGTCGCCCGCCGCCGAGAGCGACTGCGCGACCCAGTACGTGCCGAAGGTCCGGTCCCGCCAGAGCGGAGCCCGACCAGCGGTGGCAGATCGGCTCATCGCGCCAAGGGTAGTGAACGCGCCCCTCCGACGCTGGCCGTGGCGGGGGTCACATCCCCGCCATGTCACGAACCAACGGGCGGCACGCATCTCGTGGTCGTCAGTTCGATCAGAGAGGCGAAACAATGAGCACATCGCATCGGCAGGTTCCGGCGGGCCCGCACCGCGTTCTGATTCTGGGCGCGGGCTACGCGGGCATGGCCGCGGCGACCCAGCTCGCCGCACGTACCAGACGGGCCGACGTGCAGGTGACAGTGGTCAACGCGCAGGAGCGCTTCACCGAGCGCCTCCGGCTGCACATGACGGCGACCGGGCAGCGGCTCGCCGAGCTGAACATCGCCGACCTGCTGGCGGGGACGGGCGCGCAGTTCGTGCGCGGCTGGGTGACGGCGGTCGACGCCCACGCGAGGACCGTCCGCGTCGACGACAGCCGGGTGCTGCGCTACGACACCCTGGTCTACGCGTTGGGCAGCGTGACCGACACGGCGGCGGTCCCGGGCGTCGAGGACCACGCGTACGCCCTGGACAGTCCGGGTGGCGCGACCACGCTGGCGGACCGGCTGGCACGGCTCGGCACCGGCACGGTCGTCGTCGTCGGAAGCGGGTTGACAGGTGTCGAGGCGGCCGCGGAGATCGCGGAGCGGCACCCGGAGCTCGACGTCACGCTCGTGGGCCAGCAGGATCCCGGGGCGAGCATGAACACGAAGGCCCAGGCGTACCTGCGGGCCGCACTGACCCGCCTCGGTGTCCAGGTGGTCACCGGAACCGCGGTCACGCGGGTAAAGCCCGACGGCGTCGAACTGGCCGGTGTGCAGACCTTGGCGGCTGACGTCGTCCTCTGGACCTGTGGTACCCGGGTGGCGCCGCTGGCGGCCGCCGCCGGGTTGACCGTCGACGAACGCGGTCGCGTCGTCACCGACCCCGCGTTGCGGTCGGTGTCGCACTCCGAGGTGTACGCGATCGGCGATGCGGCCGCGATCCGGCAGGGCTACGGGGTGCTGCACGGCACCTGCCAGAGCGGCATGCCGACCGGTGTGCACGCGGCGGTGTCGATCGCCCGCACGCTGCGGAACAGGCAACCCCGACCGTTCCGCTTCGGTTACTACCACACGCCGGTGAGCCTGGGCCGAAACGACGCGGTCGTGCAGTTCACCCGGCCCGACGACAGCCCTCGCCGCGGGTGTCTGACCGGGCGGCTGGCGGTCTGGTACAAGGAGACCGTGAGCGCGTCGCCCTGGCCGACCTACCGCCGCATGTCGCGGCTGCCCTCCTCCGGTGCGTTCTGGCCGCGCGGCGGCCGCTTCACCCGCCTGCGGGACGCACGGTGACGCACCCACCGGACGCCGACGAGCAGGTGTTCCACGGTCATCGCAACCTGCTGTTCTCGGTGGCCTACCGCATCCTCGGCAGCGCCGCCGATGCCGAGGACGCGGTGCAGGACGCCTGGATCAGATGGTCATCGGCAGACCGCTCCCAGGTCGCCGACCCGAAGGCGTACCTCGCCCGCATCGTGTCGAACCTGGCGATGCAGCGCCTGCGCTCGGCCCGGCACCAACGCGAAACCTATCTGGGGCCGTGGTTGCCCGAGCCCGTCCTGACCGATGGGGACGCCGCCGACGTCGTCACCGACGCGGAGTCCGTGTCGGTGGCGATGCTTGTGGTGCTGGAGACGCTCAGTCCGCTCGAGCGTGCCGTGTTCGTCCTGCGCGAGGTCTTCGACTTCAGTCACGCGGAGATCGCGGTGGCGGTGGAACGCTCCGAGGCGGCGGTCCGCCAGACCGCTCACCGTGCTCGTGAGCATGTGCGGGGCCAGCGGCCACGCTTCACCGCCGACCGGTCGCAGCAGCGCGGGGTCACCGAGCGATTCCTCGCCGCCTCGACAGGTGGCGACATCAACACCCTGTTGGAACTGCTGTCTCCGGACGTCACGTTGTGGACCGACGGTGGCGGTAAGGTCCGCCAGGCGCTGCGTCCCATCAGGGGCGCGGAGACGGTGGCCGCCTGGTTCGCGGCCATCGGCACCGTCACCTACCAGGGCGTTACGCCGCACGACATGCGCGCCGTCCTGGTCGAGATCAACGGCGGGCCGGGGCTGGTGTTCAGCGGCGCCGGCCGGGTGATCGCCACCGTCTCCTTCGACATCGACGCCGACGGCCGCATCACCACCATCCACAACGTCGCCAACCCCGACAAGCTGCGAGCCGTCGCCGACGGCACCGCCCACCACCTCGGGACACGCTGAGCGGGCCGGCGCACCGTCAGCCGGCGCTGGTGAGGTCGGTCGTCGCCGCGAGCTCGGTGACCACGTCCAGGAACCGGCGCAACGCGGGCGCGGTGTTGCCGGCCAACCACACCATCTCGGTGTACGCGTGGGCGCTGGTCAGCGGGACGAACACCACGCCGGTACGGCGCAGGCTGGCCGCCGAGCAGGCGAGCCGGGTGACGCCGACGCCGGCGGCGACCAGGCCGAGGAGGCTCTGCACGCCGGCCTCCTCCTGAACGATGTCCGGGACGAAGCCCGCTTCCCGGAACTGCTCCTCGCGGCGGCGCGACTCTGGCAGCTCTCGCTGGAGCTGCTCGGCGACGCAGAGCGTGCCTGACCAGCGCCGTATGCCGGAACGCGCGGAAACGGCCGTGGGGTCCCCCACGGCCGTTTCCGGGGAACGCTCAGCCCTTGCGCAGCGGAGCGAGCGCGGTGCTCCAGGCGACCACCTGGTCGAGCGTGGCGGTCAGCGAGTCCTGGTGGAACTGGTTGGGCTTGAAGACGCTGAAGTTCTCGAAGTCGGTGAAGAGCGACAGCGCGACCTGTGCGCGCACGTCGGCCATCTGCAGCTCGCCGGAGATCAGACGCAGGTGCTCCACGGCGCGCGTTCCGCCGACCGAGCCGTAGCTGACGAAGCCGACGGCCTTGTTGTTCCACTCGGCGTAGAGGAAGTCGATCGCGTTCTTCAGGGCGCCCGAGGTCGAGTGGTTGTACTCGGGGGTGACCATGACGAACCCGTCGAACGACGCGATTGTCTCGGCCCACCGCTTGGTGTGCGGCTGGGTGTACTGGCCCATCGAGGGCGGGTACGCCTCGTCGAGGTGCGGCAGCTGGTAGTCGAGCAGGTCGATCAGCTCGTACTCCGCGTCGGAGCGCTGCTTGGCGATCTCGAGCACCCAGCGGGCGACGGCCTCGCCGTTACGCCCCGGGCGGGTGCTTCCGAGGATGATCCCGATCCTGGTCATGTGTGGCGCCTTTCAGAGGTCCTTGCCTGACGGCGGGAACGCTACTGGTGATTGATTGGTCAAGCAAATACCTGCAGTATGGGCGTAGTCACACGGAGGGTAAGCACTTGCTCAGTCAAACAAGTATGATAAGAGGATGTCCAACCCCTCCGCAGCGACTCCTCAACCTCTCACCCCTGATGAGGAATCCCTGGTCCGCGCCCTGGGCCAGGTCATGCACGTCCTGCCCCGCGCCATCGACGCGGACATGGTCGGTGACCGTCAGCTACCACTGACCGAGTACACCGCGTTGATGAACCTCTCCGAGACACCGGAGCGGCGAATGCGCATGAACGAGCTAGCCGCGCTCTGCCACCTCTCGCTCAGCGGCATGACCCGCACGATCATCCGGCTGGAGACGCAGGGCCTGGTCCGGCGTGAGCGGTGCGCGGAGGACGCGCGCGGCTGGAACGCCGTCCTCACCGACGCGGGCTTCACGCGTCTGGAGGAATCCTGGCCCAGTCACCTGGCTGCCGTACGCCGCCGGTTCCTCCAGCACTTCGAGGGCTTCGACCTCGCCCAACTTGCCCGCGCGTTCCAGCGGGCCGGCACAGCCGAGACGACCGACTGAGCCAGAGTCGGCCCGGCCGGTCACCAGCCCGGCTCAGCCGGCCAGCCGACCCTCGGCCACCAGCGCCCACGCCAGCAACCCGAAGGCGCCTGTCGACGCGACGGCACGGACCACGTTGCCGCGTACCCAGGTGACCTCGAAGCGCGCCCGCAGGGCCGCGAGGTCGGTGGCGCCGTCGACGTCGTCGGCGCGGGCCAACACGTTGTTGAGTGGCACGTTGACCACGGCGGTGACGCCGAGCACCACCAGGTACAGCAGCAGCGCCGCGACGATCCACGGCAGCAACGCCCGACGCCCGGCCTGCAGGTGCGCCACCGCCGCCAGCAGCGTGAACAGCAGCGCACCCCCGAAGCACACCGCGAACCATCCGTTGAGGATCGACTCGTTGATCCGCCGCATGGCGAGCACCAGCGTCCGATCGTCGGTGCGAGCCAGGCCCGGCATGACCGCGTACGCGAAGGCGGCGAACAGCCCGGCGGTCAGGCCGGTGGTCAGGGTGGCGGCGAACAGGCTCGCGGTACTCAGAAATCCCATGCGCCTATTGCACCCGCTGGCGTGCGCGCTGACCAAACGCGATCGCGGTCACCGGGCCAGCGCGTCGGCGACGAGCGGTTTGCTGGGGAGGCCGGAGCGGTGCCGGTGCCGCCGGCCACCGCCGGAGTGCGCGAGGCACCCCGGCGGCGGCCGGCCGCACAGTCAGCGCAGGCCGAACGCTCGGGTGATGCTCTGACTCACGGTGTTGCCGGCGGTGTCCCGCGCGGTGGTGCGCAGACTCACGAAGCCGGCCTTCGCCGGTGCGGCCAACGAGGTACGCCAGCCGTCGCCGTGCCGGGTCAGCCGCTGCTTCTGCCAGGTCGCGCCGTCGTCGTAGGACACCTCGACGGTCACCGCGCCGATCGTGCCCGTGACGCCGGGCAGGTGCGAGGCGAGCACGGTCAGCGGTGCCCGCCGCGACGCCCTGCCGGCGGAGTCGATGGCCACCTGGTAGTCCAGCTGGATCATCGGCAGCACCTCGGCCGACTCCTCCCCGGTGACCGCCGAGCGGAAGCCCCACTCGGTGCGGGTATGTCGGGAGTACGGGTTGGTCCAGGCGGCCCTGTCGTTCTCCACCACCAGCCGGTACGGCAGTCGCTGAGACGCCAGCCCGGAGACCTGGAGGTACTCGGCGTTACCCCAGTTCAGCTCCTTGTCACCCTGGTAGAGGGTGGTGCGGTTGACCATGTCGTAGTTGGCGTACGCCTCACCGATGTGGCCGCCGCCGTCGCCCCACCCGGGCGCGGGCAGGTAGACGGTGTCGAGGTACCGGACCGGCACGTAGTTCCCGCCCATCCGGGGTCGCTGGATCGGCCCGAACCAGGTGACGGCGCTCGGCTTGCCGGCCGGGTACGTGGTCACCGCCTGCAGGTGTTGACCGGTCTCGCCGGCGATGAACGCGTCGTCGATCCACCGCTGGTCGGCGCTCACCCAGTCGGTTCGCCGGCCCTGCGCCGGGGCCGGCTCCTGGTTGCTCGACGCCCAGCCGCGCCAGACGTCGGTGCGGAACTCCAGCGCCTTGCCCTGCCGGTAGTTGCGGAACTCCACGTCGACCCGGGCCAACTGCCGCTTCGTGGGCCGGTAGGTGGGGTCGGCCGGCACGGTGCCGGTCCAGTGGTGCGCCACGTCGTACAGGTAGGTGGTCTCCGGGTGCGAGTCGACGGTGAGCCGCACCGCGCCACGCTCCAGCGCGGCGATGAGCTGCCCACCCTCGTCCGCGCCGAGCGTGGCCACGGTCACCGGGGCCGGGCTCTCCGGGCTCCACGGCGCCTCGTCCCACGGCTGGAGCCGGCCGACGCCGTCGTTGACCACGAGCAGCAGCTTCGCCCCGGCCGCGGCGGCGGCCTGCGCCTGGGTGGCGATGTCCACGCTGT
This sequence comes from Micromonospora sp. DT53, assembly GCF_049841535.1. NCBI lineage: Bacteria > Bacillati > Actinomycetota > Actinomycetes > Micromonosporales > Micromonosporaceae > Micromonospora > Micromonospora sp. DT53. Next base: position 460,624 of record NZ_JBNCKM010000003.1, on the reverse strand, counting down.
CGCTGCGGCGCACCACCACGGCCCGGTCCCGGACCGGCCGCTTGGCCAGCCCCGTCGCCGACGCGTCGGCGACGTAGACCGCGTCCAGTTGGCGACGACCCGCCGGCAGCGCCGGGGTCGCCCGCTTCACCAACAGATCGTCGTACGAGCGACCGCCCGCCGAGATGGTCAGGGCCGGCTGCTCCAACCGCCACCGGGCGCCGAACTCGAACTCGCCGTCGGTGACCGGACGGCTCGTGGGCAACGCCCACATGCTGTCGTACGAGTCGTCGGGCAGCACCTGACTCTCGGTGAGACCGTTCTTCGTGGACCGGTGGATGTCCATCCGCAGCGCGCTGGCGGTGACCTCCTGCGGCACCCGGGCCTGCACCTGTCGGGCGGCGCGGGCGTCCAGGGTGACGGTGCGGTCCCGATCCAGGTTGACGTCGGTGAAGCTGAGCATCGCCATGCCCTTGGAGTGCGGCCCGTGCGCGCCGCGCACGTCGGCGGAGATCCAACCGTTCCAGCTCGCCACCGGCAGCCGCAGCGTGGCGGTGCCGCTCTCGGGTAGGTCCACGGCGGTGAACAGGGTGTCGGTGGTGAGGATGACCTTGCCGACGAGCGGCTTGCCGTCCCGGTCCTTGGCGACAAGCGTCAGGTTCTGCCGCTGACCCTCCTTGCCGGCGCCGATCAGGGTGCGGCCGCGCACCGCACCGGCGTCGTCGGTGGCGACGATCATGCCGCTGACCTGCTTCTCCACCGGCAGCTTGTCGTACGCGGCGCTCACCGTCACGGTGGCGGTGCCGCCCGCCGGCACGGTGACCCGGTCGGCGGAGAGCGCGAACAGGCCGGCCGGCGCGGTGGCCGCGTCGAGGACCAACTTCAGGGCGACCGGCGCGTTGCCGACGTTGGTGTAGGTGACCGTGCGGTCGACGGACATGCCCGGCTGCTGCGGCCACGCCTGGAAGCCGGAGTAGGCGCTCGGGGTGGCGAAGACGGTGGCGTGCGCGGCGGCGACCGCGTCGACCCGGCCGGTACCCGCCTGGTACGGGGTGTACTCGGGAGTGGCCTTGACCGTGCTGACCAGCGCTTCCTTGATCCGCTGACCGGTCCAGTCCGGGTGGGCGGCGGCGACCAGCGCGGCCGTGCCGGCCACGTGTGGGGTGGCCATCGACGTGCCGCTCATCAGCGTGTAGTCCCCGGAGCCGCCCCGCACGAGGTGGGAACGGGCCGCCAGGATGTCCACGCCGGGGGCGGTGATCTCGGGCTTGAGCCCGCCGTCGCCGGCACGTGGGCCCTGGCTGGAGAAGTCGGCGAGGTGGTCGGTGCTGTCGACGGCGCCCACGGTGAGCGCGGAGTTGGCGGCGCCCGGGCTGCCGATGGTGGCCGGGCCGCTGTTGCCGGCGGCGATCACGAAGAGGGCGCCGGTCTCGGCGCTGAGTCGATCGACGGCCTGGCTCATCGGGTCGCTGCCGTCGGTGGCCTCGCCGCCCAGGCTCATGCTGACCACCCGGGCCTTCTGCTCACGGGCCGCCCACTCCATGCCGGCGATGATCCACGAGTCCTGTCCGCTGCCCTCGCTGTTGAGCACCTTGCCGATGTGCAACCGGGCGCCGGGGGCGACGCCCCGCTCGACGCCACCGGACGCGGCGCCGGTGCCGGCGATCGTCGAGGCGACGTGCGTGCCGTGGCCCTTGTAGTCGAGGATGTCGGGCTCTTCGGGCACGAAGCTGCTGGACTCGGCGATCTGGCCGACGAGGTCGGGGTGTTCGGCGTCCGCACCCGAGTCGAGCACGGCGACGTCGACACCGGTGGCGGTGTTGCCCTCGGCCCACAGCTTCGGTGCGCCGATCTGCGCGGTGGACTCGGCCAGGTCCGCGTGCACCCGGCCGTCCAACCAGACCTTCGCGATGCCGTTGGCCAGGGTCGGGGCGTCACCGGTACGACGGGTCGAGCCGCCCGTGAGCGCCGTCCAGAACCGGTCGGCGGTGGCGCGCTGGCGGGTCAGCGCCGCGCCCTGCACGCTGTCCAACTGTCGGACCAGCTCGGCGCCGTCCACGGCCGGGCGGGTGCGGTTGCGGGCCGCCGCGTCCGTCATCGTGACGATCAGCGGAAGCGCGTCGGTGTGCGCGTCGTCGTAGCCGTCGGCGATGAGGTCGGTGACGTTGAACAACTGCCGGTCCAGCACCCCGCTTGTGACATAGGACAGCGCGGCGTCCGGGTAGACGTAGGTGTCGCCGTCGCGCACGGTGCGGTGGAAGCTCGGAGTGCTGCCGTCGGGCCGGCGCACGGTCGACACCGTGCTGCCGTCCGCCGCGGTGGTGACCGTGACCGTGTCACCGGTGATCAGGGTGACGGTGGACGCGCGTCCGGCGGCGGCCGGGGGTTGGCCCGCCGAGTGGTCGGGATTGTTTGGCGGGGCGGCGGCCGCTCCCGCGCCGGGTGGGGTGAACCCGGCCGCCAGGGTGAGGGCGGCGCCGAGGGCGATCAGCCCGGATCGGCGGCGCCGGTGAGACAGAGTCACGATGACCTCTTTGTGTCGAGAAGTGGTACGCACCACAGCATCGACGCAGATCCCAGCCCGGCCCCGCCTCCATCCCCGACGCACTTACGCCATGGCACAAACCCGCCACCCAAGCCCACCCCCACCCCGCCCCACCCCCACCCCACCCCACCCCGCCCCGCCCTGCCCTGCCCGGCCCCGCCCTGCCGCCGTCGATCATGGAGTTGTGGTGCCCGGCAACTGACGTAATGCGGCTTTTGCACCCCACCACAACTCCATGATCGACGGTGCGGGAGGCGGGGCGGGGCGCGGCAGCGGCGGGGGCGGGGCAGGGCGGGCGGGGCGGGGCGGGCGAGGCGCGGAGGCGGGGCGAGGTGCGGGCGGGGGCGGGGGGCGGGGCGGGAGGGTTAGGGGGTGGGGCGGGTCAGGTTGGCTAGGGCGTCCAGCTGGGTGGGGTCGGAGAGGGCAGAGCCGACTGCTACGACCCGTACACCTGCTTGCAGGAACGCTGCCGCGTTGCTCGCGTCGAGGCCGCCGGTGGCGACGAAGCGCAACTGGGGCAGCGGGCCTGCCACGGCCTTGAACCAGGCCGGCCCGAGGGAGATCGCGGGGAATGCCTTGAGCCAGGTGAGGCCGTGCCGCAGTGCCTGCTGGGCCTCGGTGGGGGTGGCCACACCGGGCAGGTGCGGCAGGCCACGCGCGGCGGCGGCGTCGGCGACCGCGAGGTCCAGGCCGGGCGCGACGGTGAACCGGGCGCCCGTGTCGGCCGCCGCGGCGACCTGTTCGACGTCGAGCACGGTGCCGGCGCCGACGATCCGGTCACGCTCGGCCCCCGCCTCGACGGCGGCCCGCAGCGCCGGCACCGCGTCGGCGGTGGCCACCGGAACCTCCACCACGTCGATGCCGAGGTCCCAGGCACGCTCGGCGAGCCGAACGGTCTCGGCGACCGGCAGGCCGCGCAGGATCGCCATCACCCTGGCGCCGCCGAAGATGTGGTCGAAGTCCGGTGTGGTCATGGTGCACTCCATCCGAGGTCGCGGTGAAACTGTTACTGCTGGTCGTCAGCCCGACTCAGGTCGTCGCCCCCGGCTTGGTCAGGTCGAGCGGTGACCAGGCGTCGGCAGGGGCGTCGATCAGCTTCTCGAACCAGACCCACGGCGGGACCGGGGCGTTGTCGCCGCTGCTGGTCAACGCCTGCGCCGCGACGAGGTGGCCGAGGCGCAACCGCCGCACCGGGTCGAAGTCGCGGAGCAGCCCGGCCAGGTAGCCGGCGGCGAACGCGTCTCCGGCGCCGACCGGCTCCACCACCGTCACCCGGGGTGCGGGCACGAAGACCGGTTCGGCGTCGCGGACCAGCGCCGTGGCGCCCACCGCGCCGTCCTTGACCACCACGGTCCGCGGAGCGGGCAACAGCTCGCGTACGGCCGCCGGGTCGGTGGCGCCCCAGAGGGTTTCCGCCTCGTCCTGCCCGACGAAGACGAGGTCGCAGCGGTTGGCGAGGTCGCGCAGCACCGGCGCGGCCTGCTCGGCGGGCCACAGCCTGGCCCGGTGGTTGACGTCGAAGCTGACCAGCGCCTCCGCCAGCGGTCGGTCGGTCACCGCGTGCTCGACCAGCGCCCGGCAGGAGGCGGACAGCGCCGGGGTGATCCCGGACAGGTGCAGCACCCGGGCACCGGCCAATGCCGGGTCGGCCAGCGTGGCGGGGTCCATCCGGGTGGCCGCCGACCCGGCCCGGTAGTAGTGCACGGCGGTCCCTGCCGGGCCCGGGTCCTTGACGTACAGGCCGGTGGGGGCCGTCGGGTCCACACACACCTGGTCGACGCGGACGCCGGCGGCGGCGACGTGTCGGACGACGGCCCGGCCGAAGGGGTCGTCGCCGACCCGACTCACCCAGGTTGTCAGGTGTCCGAGGCGGGCCAGGTAACCGGCCACGTTGGACTCGGCTCCACCGACCGACACGGCGACCCGTTCGGCGTGCTCGAGCGGCTCACCCGGCGCGGGGCAGAGCACCACCATCGTCTCCCCCACCGCGGCCACCTCGATCGACGGAAGGCCGGCCGGGGCGCTCGCCGGGTCGGGTCGGGGGGCGGTCGGCATCGGGCACACGTCCTCGGGGCGGGGTGCTGGGCGTCGCCGAGCCTAGGTGTCCCGCGCGGGACGGGCAACCCGTCGTACGTCACACCTTTGACGCTCAGGGCAACGTCAGCCCGTACGCGGCCAGCACCTCCGCGATCGGCTGGTAGTAGGTGGTGCCGCCGGCGGTGCAGTTGCCGGTGCCGCCGGAGAGGATGCCGAGGATGGTGCCGGTGGAGGCCACGTAGAGCGGTCCGCCGCTGTCCCCCGGCTCGGCGCAGATGTTGGTGCGGATCAGGCCGTAGATCACGCCGGTGGCGTAGTTGACGGTCTGGTTGAGGCCGGTGACCGTGCCGCAGCGCACCCCCGTGGTGCTACCACTGCGGCACACCGCCTGACCGATGTACGCGTTGCCGGGGCCGTTGATGGTCAGCAGGCCGGGGTGGGTGTAGACCGCGCTCGGGTGGGCGATCCGACCGGTGTAGCGGATCAGCCCGTAGTCGTTCGTGGGGTAGCTGGTGGCGGTGCGGGTGCCGAGCACGGTGCTCTGGGCGCTGTCGGCGTACCAGGTGGCGGCGGCGGTGGTGCAGTGGCCGGCGGTGATCACGTAGTAGGTGCTGCCGCTGCGTGCGTTGGCGCCGAGCGAGCAGCGCGCGCCGCCGCCGTAGATCCCCTGCCCGCCGGCGATCAGGGGGCGCAGCGTTCCGGGTTCGCGGCGCAGCAGCACGCCGGCCCGGTCGGTCACCGCCCGCAGCGCGGCCAACTCGCCGGGGGCCACGGTGTCGTCGACAGTGAGGGTCATCCGGCCGGTGGCGGGGTCGAGACCCCAGGCGGTGCCCGCGGTGCGTACCCCGGTCAGCGTGACCGCCGGGTCGGCGGCGGGCGCGGCGGCCCGGTCGGGGGTCGCGGCCTGCGCCGCGCCGGGCGCGACGAGCAGCAGGATGGTCAGGACGAGGGCAACCAGCGGGGAGCGGCGCATCCGAACCTCCGAGGAGATCGAGATTGATGGATGCGGCCAAGCATCACCCGGCGTCCGACGCCGTGGCAACCTCCGGCCGCCCTCTTCGCCGCCCGGCGGGAATCACCGATCCGGGGACGGCCCGTGTCGGGGCCGCCGATAATTCCCCCGGGAGACGCGGCGGGAGGCCAGGCATGACCACCAAAGGGAATGCGGCGCTGGTACGCCGACGGGATCAGTCGACCCGGGCAACGCTGCTGGAGCTGCTCTTCGACGTGGTCTTCGTTGCCGCGCTCGCACTGACATCGAAACTGTTGTCCGAAGAGCTCTCCTGGTCCGGCGGCGCCAAGCTGCTGCTGATGCTGACCGCCGTCTGGTGGACGTGGTCGGTCACCACGACCACCACCGAGTTCTACGATCCGCAGCAACGCCCGATCCAGGCCATCCTGATGATCGCCATGGTCGGGTCGGTGGGGATGGCGGCATCGCTTCCGATGGTCAGCAGCGGGCACCTACTGCTCTTCGTGATCTCGTACGTCGGCACACACGTGATTCGCTGCATCATCCTGGTCACCGCCCTGCACCGGCAGGGGCACCGGACGGCCCGGGAGCGGGCCACCCGGTTTCTCTTCTGGTTCACGGTGTCCGGCATCTTCTGGGTCCTCGGCGCGCTGTCAGAGACTCCGAACTGGGGGCTCTGGACGATCGCCATAACGATCGACCTGGTCGCCGGGGCGGCCCGCTATCCCACCCCCTGGCTGGGCCGGGTGCCGCTCGCCCAGTACGGGCGGACCACCGAGCACCTGGGCGAGCGGTACCAACAGTTCATCATCCTGGCCCTCGGCGACATCATCCTGTTGCCGACGCTGCAGGTCAGCCGGGGCCATCTCGATCACCTCCGGCTCACCTCCCTGCTCTGCGCCTTTGCCACCATGCTGCTGCTCTGGCAGATCTACGTCTTCCGCGCCGGCGAGTTGTTGGTGACGGCCGGGTCCCACGGGAGCCAGGCAACGCGACTGGCCCCGTTCACCCACCTGGTCATGCTGGCCGGCGTGGCCAGCACTGCCGCCACCTTCGACCTGGTCGTCACCAGGCCGACCGGAACCACGCCGGTGCCGTGGCTCGTCCTGATCATCATCGGCCCGACGCTGTTCGTGGTCGGCCGCGTCCTCTTCACCATGGCGGTGTCGTGGGTCGTGCCGTGGCGGCGAATTGCCTGGCAGCTCCTGCCGCTGCTGGTGCTGCCGTGGGCCGGCGGTTGGCCGCCGGTGCTGGTGGCCACGATCGTGGCGCTCGGGTTGGCCGGTCACATCCTGTTTCCCGGAGCAGCCCGGGAGACCACGCCGGGCCTGCGGCTGCGACAATCCGCCGACTGACCCCTGCCCCTCCCCGACCGGCGGGAATCGCCGATCCGGGGGCGAGCCGCGCCAGCACCGCCGATAATCCTCGGAGACACGGCGGGAGGCCGGGCATGACCACCGGAGGCACCGCGGCACTGGTACGCCGGCCGGACGGGTCGACCCGGGCCACGCTGCTGGAGTTGCTCTTCGACGTGGTCTTCGTGGCCTCGCTCGCGCTGACCTCGACCCTGCTCACGCAGCGCCACACCTGGTCCGGCGCCGCGATGGTCCTGCTGGTGCTGACCGCGATCTGGTGGACCTGGTCGGTCACCTCCACCACCACCGAGTTCTACGACCCGCAGCAGCGCCCCATCCAGGCCATCCTGATGGTCGCCATGGTCGGGTCGGTGGGGATGGCGGCATCGTTGCCGATGGTCTCCGACGGGCACGCGATGGTCTTCGCCATCGCCTACGTCGGCACGCACGTGATCCGCGGCATCATCCTGATCACGACGTTGCACAAACAGCATCATCGGCTGGCCATGATCCGCGCCGCGCGATTCTTCTTCTGGTTCCTGGTGTCCGGCGTCTTCTGGATCGCCGGTGCGGTGTCCGGCACGGTGAACTGGACCCTCTGGACCATCGCCATCACGATCGACCTGCTCTCCGCGGCGGCCCGCTACCCCACGCCCTGGCTGGGCCGGGTGCCCGTCGACCAGTACGAGCGGACCACCGCGCATCTGGGCGAGCGGTACCAGCAGTTCATCATCCTGGCCCTCGGTGACATCATCCTGGTTCCCACGCTGCAGGTCAGCCGGGGCCCGCTGGCCGGACTCCGGGTCGCCGCGCTGATCTGCGCGTTCGCCATCATGCTGCTGCTCTGGCAGGTCTACGTCTTCCGGGCCGGCGAGTTGTTGGAGGCCGGGGCCGGGCCGAAGTCGGGCCGGCCAGCCCGGGTGGCTCCGTACACCCACCTGGTGATGCTGGCCGGCGTGGTCGGCACCTCGGCCTCGTTCGATCTGGTCGTCAGCCGGCCGACCGGCACGACGCCGGTCGGGTGGCTCTTACTGATCATGAGCGGTCCGGCGCTGTTCGTGATCGGCCGCGCCCTGTTCACCCTGCTGGTGTCCATGCTCTTGCCATGGCGGCGAATGCTCTGCCTCCCCCTGCCGCTGCTGACGCTGCCGTGGGCCGGCCGCTGGCCGCCGCTGCTGGTCACCACGGTCGTGGCGCTCACGCTGGCGGCGCACATTCTGATTCCCGGAGCGGCCCGGGAGACCACGCCGGGCCTACGGCTGCGGCAATCCGACGACTGACCCTGCTTGTTCAGGCGACGTGTCGAGCGGTCCACTCGGCGAGGTCCCGGGCGCACGCGTCCACCGACTCCCGCCAGGTCCGGGCCGCGCCCTCACCCGCCTCGTCGCTGACCTGCTTGACCAGCCGGCACGGCACGCCGGCCTGCGCGGCGGCCCAGGCCACCGCGTACCCCTCCATGTCGACCAGGTCGGCACGCTGTGCCAACCGGTCGCGCTCCGCGTCGTCGGCCACGAAGGTGTCACCGGTGGCCAGCACCGCACCCTCGGCGGCCAGCGCCAGCGGCGCACCGTAGGTCTCGCCGGTGAGCGTGCGCAGCAGGTCGGTGTCCAGGTCGTGCTGGAGGACTGTGGCGACCTCGTGGATACCGGCCCACCCCGGGCGCAACGCCCCGGCCGTACCCAGGTTGAGCAGCAGGGCGGGACGCGGCCCGGCGGCCAGCACCGCGGCCACCGCGCTGGCGGCGTTCACCTTGCCCATGCCGGTGAGCAGGACCGGCAGCTCGGGCGGCAGGTAGCGGGCCTCCTCGCCGACGGCGAGCACCACCAACGGACGATCGGCGCGGACCGTGCCTCGAAGATTCACCGGAGCATCGTACGAGTCGGCTGCTCGGCCCTCGACGTCAGTCGTCGGTGAAGCCGTACAGCACGAAGTCCTTCTCCGCGCCACAGGCGATCACGTGGGTGTTCCACGAGCAGGACGAGCTACGCACGTCCTTCAGCTCGCCCAACTCGTCGACCTCCCCGGACTCGGCCCACACCCCGGCCAGCACCCGGTTGTCCGCGACCACGCTTGGCGCCTTCGCGAAGACCAGCAGGTTGCCCTCGTCCAGGCGGACCGCCACCCCGCCCCGGTCGGGCAGCACCGGCTTGCCGGTGGCGTCGAAGACGGTGACGGTCGGCTCCGGGGACTCCCGCTGGGCGAGCAGCTGCTCACCCAGTGGGACCAGGTCGGTCACGCCCGGCGCCGACCACTTGATCATGCCCTCACCCTCGGTGGCCGCCACCACCTCGGTGCGCGCGACGTCGTTGTTCGGCACCTGCAGCAGGCACGCCCGCCGGGCACCGCAGGCCACCAACTCCTTCGGGCGGTACTCGTCGTTCCCGGACCGGTGCAGCACCACCGGCTCGGCGTCGGAACCCAGGTCGTACGCGAGCAACTGGTAACCACCCTCGTTGGCGGCCACGTACAGGCGGTCCTCGTGGGCGACCACCAGGTCGTCGAGGTCGGCGACGCTGCCCCACTGGCGCAACACACGACCGGAGGCCATGTCGAGCAGCCGCACCGACCGGTCCGCACCCACCTGCACGAGTCGGCGCCCCTTGCCCGTCCACGGGTCGCGGGGCCTACCGTCGAGGAAGGCCGGCCCGCCCGCCGCCGCGTCGGTGCCCACCGGCCGGACCACGGTACGGGCTCCGGCGTACTTGTCGCGGGGGTTGGGCTCGGTCCACCTCGTCGAGCCGTTGCTCAGGCGCAGGCCGACGAGTTGCTCCCCGGCCCGGTCCAGAAGCACCGCTGTGTCGTCGGCGACGTACACCTCGTCGTCACCGCGCAGATCGCGCTGCCAGCGCTGCTTGCCCGTACTGCCGTCGAGCACGGCCAGCGGTCGGAGAGTGCTGTCGGCCGGCGCGTCGGCGAGGACCACGACCGCCCCGGGAACGGCGATGATCGCCTCCCAGTCGTCGGCCCGCACGTCGGTGGGCCTGCGCCACAGCTCGTCGCCGCTGACCGCGTCGACGGCCACCACCTCCAGCCGGTCGTCGGGCAGCGGGAACGCCAGGTAGGCCCGATCGTCGAGCACCGCCGTCCACATGCCGACCGGCCGTTCGGCGCCGGCCGGCGGCCGGGACAGCTCGCGCAGCGAGTCGAACGCCAGATCCGGGTAGCGGTCCCAGGTCAGGTAGAGCGCCGCGGCGGTGGCCACTCCGACCAGGGCCAGCACCGCGCCGAGCACCACCCAACGCGCCCGCAGCCAGCGGGGCCCGCCGCCCGTCGGGGTCGGGGTGGCACCGGCAAGACCCGGCCCGGGAGGCGGGCCCACCGGCGGAGCCGATCCCGGCCAGCGCTGCGACGGTACGACCGGCGCGGGGGCTCCGGCCGGGGCGGGCGGGCTCACCGGAGCCGGCGCGGGTGGTGCGAGCTGCGGTCCCGCGTACGCCGGGGCGGGTAGCGGCTTGCGCAGCGGCAGGTCGGTCAGGGCGCCCTCGGCCACCGGTAACTCGGGCTGGTCCAGCACCGTCGGCGCGATCCCCAGCTCGGCGTGCAGCATGCGGGCCACCAGCGGGATCCGTGACGACCCGCCCACGAGGAACAGCCCGTCGAGTTGATCGGGGCTGAGGCCGGCGGCGGCGATGACCTCCCGGGCCCGCTGCACCGCCCGGTGCAGCAGCGGCGTGGCCACCCGTTCGACGTCCAACCGGGTCAGCTGGATCGTCTCGGCCACTCCCGGCACCGCGACCGGGGCGACAGCGGACCGGGACAGGGTCTCCTTCGCACCTCGTACCTCGTCCCAGAGTCGGACCTGGTCGCGGCGCTGCGCCGGATCCGCCGGTCGGGTGAGCCGGGCCCACTGCGCGGCGTGCCGCTCACCGACCACCTCGCCGACCCGCCGCACCAGCGCGGCGTCGAGGTCCAGCCCGCCCAGGTCCGGCAGGCCACCGTCGGCGACCACGCTGAAGCCCGAGTCACCCCAGGGGTCGGCGCCCTCGTTGCGCAGCACCGCGACGTCGAGCGTCCCGCCACCGAAGTCGAACACCGCGATCGCCCCGCCGACCGGCACCGGACGGTGCAGCACCTGCGTGTAGTAGCGGGCGGCGGCCACCGGCTCCCGCAGCAGCCGGGTGCCCGGCGGCGTCGGCCCGGCGAGGGTGTGCTCGGCCGCCTGCGGCCAGCCCGCCCGCAGCAGCGCGTCGGCGAGAACCTGCCGCCGCGTCGCGTCCCAGGCGGCCGGGCAGGTGACCACGGCCGGGGGCAGGAAACCCACAGCGCCCACCGCGGTCCGCGCGACCGCCGCCAGCACCGCGGCGAGCAGGTCGGCCGGCGGGTACGCGCGCTCGCCGAGCAGCACGGTCGGCTCGTCCACCCGACGCTTCGGGTTCGCCTCGAACCGGGCCGGGTCGGCCTGCGCCAACCGTCGGGCGTCCCACCCGGTGTGCAGGGTGCCGTCCGGGTCCGCGTAGACGGCTGACGGACTGAGCGGTTGACCGTCCATCAGCAGCGGACGGGTCCGCCCGTCGGGCCAGCGCAGCACCGCGACCGTGTTGGACGTACCGAGGTCGACGCCGAGAGCGAAACCCTCGTGCTGGCCTGCCATTGCCCGATACCTCCGCGCCGACGAGGGGAACTCGACCCCGCATCGTACGCAGGCCCCGCCGCACTGCTGATCACTCGGTCCGGGATGGCCGGTGGCGTCCGCTCAGCGGGTGGAGTGGACGCCCACCACCTCGTCCTCGCTGGTCTCCCCGGTCAGCTGGAAGCCGAGCTTCAGGTAGAACCGCTCCGGGCCGTCCGGCCCCGGCTTCCACGTGGTGTAGACGCGGTCGTGGCCACGTCGGTGGGCCTCGTCGCGGACGGCCTGCACCGCGAAGCGGCCGTACCCCCGGCCCTGGTGCTCGGCGGCGATGTTCAGCCGCCACAGCCCCGAGCGCCTGTCGTCCGGCTGGGCCGGATCCCACACGATGTCGAAGAAGCCCATCAGGAAGCCGACGATCTCGTCATCCTCGACGATCAGGCGCGGCCACGCGATCTCGGGCTGCGCGTACGCCTCGGCGAGGGACCAGGCAACCGGAGACGAGAACTTCTCCTGGTCGGGCCGCACGCTCACCCGACACGCGGCCTCCACGTTGTCCTTAGTGACTTTCACCAGTCGCGGCACGCCGGCCACCCTACCGAGCGGGCCGCGCAACAGCCCGTCGAGCAGCCTGCGCCTGCCGAATTGGAACCAGGTGTCGAGGTCGGCGTCGGCCTACTGTCGAGCTGCCGGGCCGTCCCGATCGGTCCGTGCGGCGCGGAGCAGCCGGAGCTGTCCGATCTCCGCGACGTTCTTCATCAGCTCGGAGTTGACCCACCCGATCGTGTGCGTGACGGTGAGGTCGGTCTGGTCCGGCCAGGGGAACGTCGCGATGCGGTCGAGGTCGTTGTCGCTGAGCTGGCCGAGGAGACCCAGCCATTCGGTGCGCAGCCCCCGCAGCCAGGCGACTGTCGGCTCGCCCGCGCCCGGCCAGGCGACGGCCGTCCGCTGCCGCGCTGATCCACCCCGGAGATGATCCATCGTCACGGTCCACCACCAGCCGACGTGCCAGGTGAGCCAACCGATGGTCGGCACCGGGACCGGGTCAGGTTCGGTGTCGGCCCAGTCCGGGATCCAGGTGCCGTCCGTGCTCTGCCGCACCGACCAGCAGTGTGGGGCCGGCTCCCAGAGGAAGTCCGCGGGATCGAGTCGCTCCAGGTGGTACTCGAACAGCGACCACGTCAGGTCGAACTGCCAGCGCAGGAGGGCGAGGGGCGCTACGGACATCCGGAGATGATGTCAGCCGATCGGGCCGGCGGGGTCGGCGGGGCAGCGGGTGGAGAGGGCGTAGCGGAGCAGGACCACGTCGCCGATCTGCCGGGCCTCGGCCAGCCGCGCGCGGCGACCCGGGTGCCAGGGGAAGCGACCCTCGCCGACGAACCGGGGCGCCCGCCCGTCGCCGACGAAGAACGGGGCGACCACCAGGTGCAGTTCGTCGGCGAGACCGGCGGCGAGGAACTGGGCGTGCACCGTCCCGCCGCCCTCCACCATCAACCGCTGTACACCGCGCGCGGCCAGGTCGGTCAGCACCCACTCCGGGTCGACCGGCTCACCCGCGTCGATCACGACGGCCAGTCGGCCGACCCGTTCCTGGGTCTTCTCCACCGCGCCGGTGGCGCAGTAGACGAGCCGGGCCGCTTCACCGGCGGTGAAGAAGCGGGCGGTCGGGTCGAGGTCACCCCGGGCGGTCAGGGTGACCTTGGTGGGTGAGGCGGGTCGGCCGGCCGCCACCCGCTCGGCTCGGCGGGTCGGAGAGCGCACCAGCAGCCGAGGGTCGTCCCGTCGGACGGTGCCGGCGCCGACCAGGATGGCATCGCAGCTGGCCCGGACCTCGTCGACGCGGTCCAGATCCTCCTCGTTGGAGAGCAGTAACCGCTGCTCGGAGGCGTCGTCGATGTACCCGTCGATGGAGGCCGCGCAACTTAACAGCACGTACGGGCGCGTCGGCCCCGGCCGCCAACTCATCGGGAGACGGGCCGCTCGGGAGTACGGGCCGCGAGCGCATCCGCCGCCTCGACCTCCGCCGCCTTGGCCGCCTTGGCCGCCAGGTAGTCGGCGTTGGCCGGCGAGAGGAAGACGCTGGTGAGAACCCGTTCGGCCACGTCCACGCCCAGCCGGGTCAACTGGTCGGCCTTGTCCGGGTTGCTGCTCAGCAGGCGGACCCGCGGCACGTCCAACGTGGCCAGCATCTGCGCGGCGACCGTGTAGTCCCGCTCGTCCTCGCCCCGGCCCAGCGCGACGTTGGCCTGGTAGGTGTCCAACCCGGCGTCCTGCAACGCGTACGCGTCGAGTTTGGCGTACAGGCCGATGCCACGGCCCTCCTGGCGGAGGTAGAGCAGGAAGCCCCCGGTCTCGGCGATCCGCTGCACCGCCTCGCGCAGTTGTGGCCCGCAGTCACAGCGTTGGCTGCCGAACACGTCGCCGGTCAGGCACTCGCTGTGCGGACGGACCAGCGGGGCCTCTCCCCCGGCGGCGAGCCGGTCCAGGGCGCCCGCCCAGTCGCCGAGGCCGAGGGCCAGGTGCTCCCGACCGTCCACCAGGCCCTTGAAGGTGAACACCCGGGCGGTCGTGGTGTAGCCGTCCGGAAACGCCAACGGCACCGTGACCTGCGTACGGATCGAGGCAACCGGCAATGCTTCGGGCATGGGACTCCTTCGTCCGGCGCCACCGCCATCCGGCGACGCGTTCCGTCTCACAACCGACTTCAACAGCCGCCGCCGGAGGCGGCTTCCCGGGCGGCGACCGGAAGTCGACGCCGACGAGCCAGCAGCACGGCGGCGCCGGGCAGGCTGGCTACCAGCACCAGTGCACCGTAGACGGTGGCGGTGGCGACACCCTCGGCTGCGCTGAGGCCGGCCGCGCCGAACACCCACGCCGCCACCCCCTCGCGGGGCCCGAAGCCCGCCACGTTCAACGGCAGGCCCATGGCGAGCAGGGCGAGCAGCGTCAACGGCAGCAGTCGGGTCAGCGGGGCGTCCGACCCGGCGGTGCGCGCCGCCACCAGGAAGGTGGCCAGGTGACCGGCGACCATCACGGCCGAGGCGACAAGCACACCGAACCAGGTGCGTCGCGCCAGCAGCCCCGAGCGCACGTCCGCCACGGCGGTACGCAGTGCCGTCGACCAGCGCGACCCGCCGCCGTTCGGAAGGATCCGGGTCACCAGAACGGCGACCAGCCCGCCGGCGACGACAAGCGCGGCGGCGACCGGCAGGTACGGCCGGACCGGGGACGGGAAGGCCGCGAGCACCACGAGCGCGACTCCGACCAGGACCACCTGCCCGGCGATCCGCTCCCAGACCACCGCGCGGATGCCCCGGCTGACGTCGCCGGCGTCGCGGCCGTGGCGTACCGCCCGGTGCACGTCGCCGAGCACCCCGCCGGGCAGGGTGGCGTTGAGGAACACCGCCCGGTAGCAGTGCGCCACCGCGGTGGCCAGTGGTAGGCGGACGCCGAGGCCGCCGGCGACCAGGCTCCACCGCCACGCCGCGCAGACGGTGGTGAGCACCCCGATGACGAGCGCCGCCGCCAACGCCGGCGCGTCGATCAGTCGTACCCCGGCGAGGAAGGGGCCGGTGCCCACCTGCCACAGCAGGACGGCGAGCAGACCCACCCCGCCGACCACTCGTGCCCAGGCCCAGAACATCGGCGCCGGCCCTCCCCTTGAAGATCGTCCACTTGCCCTAGTGCACGTACCCAGGGTGTGAACGGTTCATCCACCCGCGAGGAGGTCGATGTGATCGACCAGCACGGTGAGCCGGCCGGCCGCCGCCTCGGCCAACCGACGTCCGGCGTACGTCTGGGCGGGGCCGGCCAGGTCGGGGCGCTGCGCGCAGGCCGCCCCGAGCCAGCCCCGGAACCACTCGGCTGCCAGGTCGGCCTGCTCCGGGCCGAGATGCCACGGGCTGGGTCGTTCCCGCACGTCGACTCCATGCCGGGCGAACGCGGCGGCGGTGACGGCGGCGGCATCCGGGCCGAGTAGCCGCCGGCCGTCGACGGTACGCCGCTGGTGCTCGTTGAACGCGGCTTCGACCGCCTCGTCCAGCGGGTCGGCCGGGGTGAACCGGACCCGTCCGGTCACCGAGATGGCGAACAGGGTGGGCCGGCCGACGCAGGCGGCCACCACCCGTTCGACCTCCTCCGCGGTGAGCATGTCCAGCAGCGCGGACGCGGTTACCAGGGAAGCGTCGGCGAGGTCCGCGGTGGTCAGCCGGGTGAGGTCACCGCAGCGGGTGTGGACGGTGACCGGGGCGCCGTCGGCGGCGGTCACCCCGCTCATACCCTCGGCGGCGCGGGCCAGCAGGTCGGCGTCCCGGTCGTGCAGCACCCAGTGCTGTGGTCCGGGCAGCCGCGCGGCCATCCAGCGGCTCATCGAGCCGGTGCCGCTGCCCAGGTCGTGGATCACCGGCGGGGCGTCCCCGGTCAGCCGGGCTCGGACGGCCTCCAGCAGGTCCTCGGCGCGCGCCGCCGCGTCGGCCGGCTCACGCAACCGCAGCCAGTCGGCGAACGGCAGGGTCTCCTCGACGGTCATTCCGCCACCTCCTTCAGCACGCCGGCCAGCAGCGCGGTGGTCACCGGCCAGTCGGTCAGGGTGTCCCGCCGGGCGAGCGCGGCACGCCGAAGCCGGGCGCGCAGCGCGTCGTCGTCCAGCCAGCGGGTCAGCGCGGCGGCCAGCGCCTCCGGGTCTCCGGGCGGGACCAGCAGTCCCGGTCGGTCGCCGTCCGGCGCGTGGCCGAGCGTCTCCGGCAGGCCGCCCACCTCGGTGGTCACCACCGGCAGGCCGCGGGCCAGCGCCTCGGTGACGACCATGCCGTACGTCTCGCCTCTCGACGGCAGTACCAGCAGGTCGGCTGCGGCGTACGCCTCGCCCAACGCCGCGCCGGTCAGCGGGCCGACCAGCCGCACCCGCTCGGTGAGGCCCGCTGCGGCCAACCGGTCGCGCAGCACGTGCACGAGGTCCGGTTCCCGGGCCAACGTGCCCACCCAGAGCATCGTCCAGGGCCGGCCGGCCAGCGTGGCCAACGCGTCGACCAGCACGTCGTACCCCTTGTGGTGGGTGACCGCCGCGACGCAGAGCAACCGGTCGCCGGCCGCCGAGCCGGCCACCGCCGGCGCGGGCCGCACCCCGGGCGGCGCGGCCCGGACCCGGCCGGCGAGCGTCGGATGGCGGGCCAGCAGGGCGCGGCGGGTCCAAGCGCTTGTCGTGACGACGGCCCGGGCGGTGGCCAGCGCGTGGGCCTCCGGCTCGTCGTCCAGCGGCAGGTGCACCAGGACCACCAGCCGCAGCCGACGGGCGTGCGGGGCGAGCAGGTCCGGCACGGTCGAGGCGATCAGACCGTCGATCAGCACCACCGCGTCGTCGGGCGCGGCGGCGAGCACCCTGCCCAGCGTCGCCCGGTCGGCCGGGTCGGGGTGCGGCCAGGCGCCCGGCACCGGGTGCTCGTGGACCGACCAGCCGCGCTCGCCCAGCCCCGCGCAGATCCGCCGGTCGTAGGAGTTGCCGCCGCTGGGCGTCGCCGGGTCGTCGATGTCACCGGGCAGGACGACGTGCACCGCCCGGCCCGCATCGGTCACAGCGACCGCTCGTAGCTCGCCCAGGCGATGTGCGACTCGTGCAGGGTGACGGTGATGCCGGCCAGGTCGCGCGCCCCCGCGCCCAGCTCACCGGCGTGCACCCGCTCGACCAGTCGGTCGGCGATCGTACGGGCCAGCACCTCAGTGGTGGTGTTCACCCCGGCGAAGGCCGCCTCGTCGTCGAGGTTGCGGTAGGTCAGCTCGCCCAGCACGGCCCGCAGCTGCTCGGTGGCCAGGCCGATGTCCACCACGATCCCGTCGGCGTCCAGGTCGGGCCTGCGGAACGTCGCGTCCACCACGAACGTCGCGCCGTGCAGACGTTGGGCGGGACCGAACACCTCGCCTCGGAAACTGTGGGCGATCATCATGTGATCCCGAACGGTCACGCTGAACACGGTCACTCCCCGTCGTCGTAGGTGATGAGGTGGCAGAGGGCGGGCAGATCACCCGAGGTCAGTCTGGCGAGCACGTCGGGCAGTTCCGCGAACCGGGACGCACCGGTGATCAACGCGTCGAAGGCCGGGTCGTCGAGCAGGTCCAGGGCGAGCGCCAGCCGGTCGGCGTAACTGCGCCGTCCCCGCCGGGCGGGCGCGACCATCCCGACCTGACTGCTGCGCACGGTGAGTCGGCCGGAGTGGAACGACCCGCCCAGCGACACCTGCACCGGGCGGTCGCCGTACCAGCTCAGCTCGATGACCGTGCCCTCCGGCGCGAGCAGGTCCAGTGACTGTTGCAGGCCGGCGGCGGTGGCGCTGGCGTGCACGACCAGGTCTCGTTCGCCCTTGGCGTCGGCCGGGTGGGCGAAGTCGACGCCGAGCGCACCGGCCACGCCGGCCCGGCGCGCGTCGGGGTCGACCAACTCGACCTGCACGCCGGGGAACCGGGCGAGCAGCGCCGCGACGCAGCAGCCCACCATGCCGCCGCCGATCACGGTGACCCGGTCACCGACCAGCGGCGCCGCGTCCCACAGCGCGTTGATGGCGGTCTCCACCGTGCCGGCGAGGACCGCTCGGGCGGCCGGCACCCCCTCCGGCACCGGCACCACGGCGCTCGCTGGCACGACATAGGCGCTCTGGTGCGGGTGCAGGCAGAACACCGTCCGCCCGAGCAGCTCCGGTGGGCCCTGCTCGACCACGCCGACGCTGAGGTAGCCGTACTTCACCGGGCCGGGGAAGTCGCCCTCCTGAAACGGCGCGCGCATCGCGGCGTACTGGTCGGTGGGCACCCGGCCGGCGAAGACCAGCGTCTCGGTGCCCCGGCTGACCCCTGAGTAACTGGCCCGGACCAGCACCTCGTCGGGGCCCGGGGCGGGCAACGACACCGGCCGGATCTCGGCCGCGCCGGGTTCACGCACCCAGCAGGCGTACGCCTCGCGGATCACCGTCGCGCACCTCACGTCTGCTCCGGGCCAAACCGATCGGCCATGTCGGGGTCCCCCGGTCGGGTTGTCGATCATAAACACGGAGGTACGGCGCGCACAGTTCGAAGCTCGCTCGGTGCAATAGCGATTCGGACAAATCTGGCATAAGATGCTTTTTGCCCCGATACGCTCCCCTGGCACATTCGAACCAACGGGGGCGTGATGAGGATTTCGTGGTGGGGTAGCCGCAGGTCACGGGCTGCGGCGCTGGCCGCAGTGGCGGGCGTGCTGGCGGTCAACGGTCTACTGGTGCCGGCGCCCGCCGCGCCCACTCCGATCAACCCGGTACTGGCCGCCGTCGACGAGGCCATCGGACCGGTCGACCCGGTCGCCGAGGCGCTGAGCTTCGGCGTGATGACCGAGGGCAACGCCACGGTGAACAACGACGAGAACGAGGGAACCCTCGCCGTCGGCGGTGATCTCACCTTCGGCACCTACCAGCTCGCCGGGGCGACCGCCGGATCGTTCGTGGTGCCCGGCGACGCCAATCCCAGCGCCCTGGTCGTGGGTGGACGGGTCAACTTCGCCGGCAGCGTCGGCGGCAGCCGCCTCCAGGTGCTCTCCAACGGCTACGCCAAGGTCGGCGACCTGACCGGCGCCTTCGTCCGCAACACCGACAACAACGGCGCCCAGGTCAACACCCGGATCCTGCCGACGAACGACTACGACGCGTCGCCCCGGGTCGAGCTGGTCACCAGGCAGCCGGTTCCCAGCGTCGGGCCGACCTCGCCGATCAACTTCGCCGGTGCGTTCGCCGCCTTCCGGGACACCACCGCCGGCCTGGCCACCTGTGACAACACAGTGGTGCTACGGACGCCGAACGGTGACGTGCTGCCCCGCCCGATCCCGCCAGGCAGCAACGCCGTCGTCACGTTGACCCCGGGCGTGACGAACGTGCTCAACCTGACCGCCGCCGACCTGGCCAACATCCAGATCCTGACCTTCGCCAGTCAGCCGACCGCCGACACCCCGCTGCTGGTCAATGTGGACACCAGTGGTGTGGGCAACACGTTCGCCTGGACCGCCCCGAACTTCGCCGGGATCGCCGGGCCGCAGGCGCGCTACATCCTGTTCAACTTCCCGACCGCCACCGCGCTCACCCTCACCCCGAACGCGGCCACCGTCGAGGGCACCATCTACGCCCCCAACGCCAGCCTCACCGACCTCTCCTCCAGCAACACCGAGGGCAGCGTCATCACCCGTACGCTGGACCACCGCGGCGGCGAGATCCACTACTTCCCGTTCAGCACCACCCTGTCCTGCGCGGGCGCCGCCCCGGCCGACATCGCCCTGATCAAGTCGTCGACCACCACGCTGATCAACAGCGTCGGTCAGCAGGTGCCGTACTCCTTCCACGTGGTCAACACCGGCGGCGTTCCGTTGACCAACATCTCCGTCACCGACGTGCAGACCCCACCGTCGTCGAACGCCAACCTCGGCCCGATCACCTGCGCCGCCACCACCCTCGCGCCCGGGGCGCAAACCGCCTGCACCGCCACCTACACCGTCACCCAGGCCGACCTGGACAACAACGGCGTCACCAACGTCGCCACCGCACAGGGCAACCCATCCACCGGCCCACCTGTCGTCTCCGATCCGAGCACCCTGACCATCCCGGCGCGGGGGCTCACCGCCGCCGTCACGGTGGTGAAGTCGTCCACCACCACGTCGATCACGTCCGTCGGACAGCAGGTGCCGTACCGGTTCCTGGTCGCCAACACCGGCGGCCTGACCCTGAGCAACGTGGCCGTCACCGACGTGCAGACACCGCCGTCGTCGAACGCCAACCTCGGCCCGATCACCTGCGCCGCCACCACCCTGGCGCCCGGCGCGACCACCATCTGCACCGCCACCTACACCGTCACCCAGGCCGACCTCGACAACGACGGCGTCACCAACGTCGCCACCGCACGCGGCACCCCGCCCGGCGGCGGTACGCCGGTCACCTCGCCGCCGTCGACGCTCACCGTTCCCGCAGCCGGACTGACCCCGTCGATCGCGGTGACGAAGACCTCGACAACAGCGTCAATCACCGCAGTCGGGCAGCAGGTGCCGTACTCGTTCCACGTGGTCAACAACGGCGGGCTCACCCTGACCGCCATCAACGTCACCGACGTGCAGGCACCGCCCTCGTCGAACGCCAACCTCGGCCCGATCACCTGCGCCGCCACCACCCTCGCACCCGGCGCGCGCACCGCGTGCACCGCCACCTACACCGTCACCCAGGCCGACCTCGACAACGACGGGGTCACCAACACGGCCACCGCACACGGCACCCCGCCTGGCGGTGGCACCCCGGTGAACTCGCCGCCCTCGACCCTGACGTTGCCGGAAACCGGCCTGGTCGCCTCGATCGCGGTGGTGAAGACCTCCACGACCAATGTGATCAGCACCGTCGGGCAGCAGGTGCCGTACTCGTTCCACGTCGTCAACAACGGCGGGCTGACCCTGACCGACGTCGGCGTCACCGACGTGCAGGCGCCGCCCTCGTCGAACGCGAACCTCGGCCCGATCACCTGCGCCGCCGTCACCCTCGCGCCCGGCGCGCAGACGGCGTGCACCGCCACCTACACGGTCAGCCAGGCCGACCTGGACATCGGCTTCGTCCGCGACACCGCGACCGCGGAGGGCACCCCGCCCGGTGGCGGAACGCCCGTCCAGTCGGGGCCGTCAACGTTGACGATCCCGAGCGGTGACGTCTTCCCGGCCATCTCGCTGATCAAGTCGTCCACCACCGCCGCCATCAGCTCGGTGGGCCAACAGGTGCCCTACAGCTTCCTGGTCGCCAACACCGGCGGTGTCACCCTGAACAACGTCAACATCACCGACGTACAGGACCCACCGTCGTCGAACGCGAACCTCGGCCCGATCACCTGCCCACAGACCACCCTCGCTCCCGGTGCGACCACCGTCTGCACCGCGACGTACACAGTCACCCAGGCCGACCTGGACCATGACGAGCTGACCGACATCGCCACCGCGCACGGCACCCCGACGGGGACCGAGGAGCCGGTGGACTCGGACCAGGTCGTGCTGACCATTCCGGCGGCCGACGTCACACCGTCGATCTCCGTGGTGAAATCGTCCACCACCACATCCATCACCTCGGTCGGGCAGCAGGTGCCGTACCAGTTCCTCGTCGTCAACAACGGCGGTGTGACGCTGACCAACGTCAACGTCACCGACGCGCAGACCCCGCCCTCGTCGAACGCGAACCTCGGGCCGATCACCTGCCCACAGACCACTCTCGCGCCAGGCCAGGCGACAGCCTGCACCGCCACCTACACCGTCACCCAGGCCGACCTCGACAACAACGCGGTCGCCGACGTGGCCACCGCACACGGCACACCTCCGGACAGTGAGACGCCCGTCGACTCGCCGCCGTCCACACTGACGATCCCGGAGGCTGGGCTGGTCGCCGCGATCTCGGTGGTCAAGGTCTCCGAGGTCACCTCGATCGGTACGGTCGGGCAACAGGTGCCCTACCGGTTCCACGTGGTCAACACCGGCGGACTCACCCTGACCGACGTCAACGTCACAGACGTGCAGGCGCCGCCCTCGTCGAACGCGAACCTCGGCCCGATCACCTGTGCCGCCGACACCCTCGCACCCGGCGCGCAGACGGCGTGCACCGCCACCTACACCGTCACCCAGGCGGACCTGGACAACGACGGGGTCACCGACACGGCCACCGCACACGGCACACCGCCGGGCAGCCAGACGCCTGTGAACTCGCCGCCCTCGACGCTGACCATTCCGGAGGGCGGGCTCACCGCCAACATCGACGTGATCAAGTCGTCGACCACTGTCGCGATCACCGCACCCGGCCAGCAGGTGCCCTACACCTTCCTGGTGGTCAACACCGGTGGCTTCACGCTCACGAACGTGACAGTCAACGACACGGTGCTACCGCCGTCCCCGCGTGGCGAACTCGGCGACATCACCTGCGGTCCGCAGGACACCCCGAACGGGGAGGTGACGCTGTCGCCGGGCGCGTCCATCCAGTGCCGGGCGACCTACACGGTGACCGCGGAGGACTTCACCGGCTCGTCGCTGCGCAACGTCGCCACGGCCACCGGCACACCGCCGTCCGGGCCCCCGCCGGTCTCACCACCGTCGCCTGTGGACATCCCGATCCCGCATCCAGCCATCGCCATCACCAAGTCCGTGACGCCTACCGTGGTGTCCGCGGCCGGTGACGTGGTCACCTACCGGTTCGTGGTGAGCAACACCGGCACCACCTCACTCAACGCGGTGACCGTCGACGAGACCGACTTCTCCGGCACCGGTACGCCCGGGGCGATCACCTGCGGCACCCCGCCGGTCGCCAACGGCACGGTCACCCTGGCCGCCGGTGCGAGCACCACCTGCACGTCCACCTACGCGGTCACCGCGGCGGACATCGAGGCCGGCCGGATCACCAACACGGCCGTCGCGGCCGGCACCCCGCCGACCATTCCCGGCCAGGACCCGCCCGCACCGGTACGCTCCGCGCCGGCCTCGGCCGAGGTCACGGCCACCCGGGGCGCGGCCATCACAGTGGCGAAGTCGAGCAGCACCGACAAGATCGTCCGACCGGGTCAGCACGTGCCGTTCCAGTTCGTGGTCACCAACACCGGTCAGGTGCCGCTGACCGGCGTGACGATCACCGACACCCTGACCGCGCCGGCCTCGGCGGCAAACCTCGGCCCGATCACCTGCGGTCCGGAACGCACCCCGAACGGCGCCGTCACCCTCGCGGCCGGCGCTGCCGTGACCTGCGCGGCGACGTACACGGTCAGCAAGGCCGACTACCACCACGGGTCGCTGCGCAACACCGCGACGGCCACCGGCACCCCGCCGGACGGCCCGGCGCCGGTCGCACCCGAGTCCACCATCACCATCCCGGTGAAGGGCAAGCTCCCGGTCACCGGTGACTCGTTCCCGATCTCCGCCTGGATGGGCGCCGGCGTGCTGGCGGTGCTCCTGGGCGCGGCGCTGCTGCTGGTCGTCCGGCAGCGCAGGCTCCGCGCCTAGCGCGGACCTGATCGCGGGGGTCGGACCGGAGGGGAACCGGTCCGGCCCTCGCGGCACGTCACCACCACCGCGCGGCGGGCGATCCGCCTCAGCCTCCGACCAACGAGTCGGTCCGGCACCTTTGCATGAAGAACGTCGATGGCGATGACTGCTTGAACGACCACCAGTGACCTCTTCGGTGTGAACTCTCGGCGAGCCGGTCCGATCGGGTGTCATCCGAGGTCGTACGGCGTGCTGGGGTCGTTTCGGGTCGGGTTCGGTGGGCAGGGTTGCTGTACTTCGCTGCTGTACTGCTCGTCGACGAGGAACCTGTCGGCCAAGTTCGGCCACTGCTTCCACGCCCTCGGCCGCAACACCCACGCCGAACGCTTCGCTGTCCGGTCCCTGCGCATGGACAACCGATATGTACGCGGCCGAGCCTTCAACCTCGCCCTGCTCGCCAGCGTCCACGCCCAACAGGGCGAACCTGACCGGGCCTGCGCCGTCGGCGCGGAAGCCCTGACCCTGACCACCCAGCTACGGTCCGCCAGAGCCGTCCGCTACCTCCGGGACCTGCAAACTCAACTCGCTCCGCACCGGCGGCTACCCGCCGTCCGGCACTTCACCGGCCGCATCGACGCCACGCTCGGTCGGCGGCGCTGACCGGTCACAGCTCTCCCCGGGCCTTACGCGCGACCAGCTCCAGCACCGCGATCACCGTGCCGGCACCGACGATCTCACCCCGGGACACCAGCCCGTACGCCTCGTCGAGCAAAATCCACGCGACCTGCTCCGCCTCGTTCACGTCCAAAGGTGCGCCGATGCGCTCAGCCTTACGAGCCAGGAACAGAAGGTTCTCAGCGTCGGCAGTGCCGACCCACGGTTGGAAGGACAGCAACGGCTCCACCCCTTGAGGCCGCCAGCCGGTCTCCTCCTCGACCTCCCGCACCGCGCACTGCGCCGGCTGCTCCTCGTCGTCGACGTAGCCACCGGGCAACTCCCACACCCACCGGTCGAACACGAACCGGTGCCGCCGCATCAACAACAGGCGCTCCCGATCATCGAGCACGGCGACCATGGCCGACCGGGGAGCCCGGATCACGTACTGCTCAAAGCGCACCCCGTCGGGCAACTCCACCTCGGCGATGCTCAATTGCGCCCGCCGGGTGTCGTCCACGACCCGCTCGCCGTGGATGGTCCACCGGGTCAACTCCGTCGCCTGCTTCTTCACCACCCCGCCAGTATCCGCGCCGAACCCGCCACCTGCCGTAGGCGACGCCTCCTGGGCGCACTTCCCGGTGCCTCGATTAGGGACAGCCTGGATCGGCGGGTGGTTGCTATCGTCGCTGCATGGTTGCGGGGAGTAACAAGGGCAGGCGCAAGTCACGAAAGCCAATGTCTGCGGAGGACCGTGCCCAGGCGGAGCGAGACGTTCGAGGTGCGGTCTCCGACTTCCAGGACACGGCCTACGGCAACCTCCGCGCCGCCATCGCCAACGTCGCGATCTTCTTCGGCTTTGTCGGCGTGTTCGGGATCGTCGTCGGGGCGGCAGACGGGCTACGCCTCCTCCCGATGGCTGCTCTTGTCCTTGCCGGACTGGTCGGAGCGGCTTACTACCCCGCCCGGCAGCAGTGGACGACAGCTGTCAGGCTCCTAGTCGCGTCGAGCGCGCTCGTGGTGATCGGACTAGTCGGCCTCGTCCTAGTCGCCACGGTCGTGGAAACATGAGCTTCACCGTTGAGCCATTCGCGCTGGCCAACTACGCCCGACAACTGGACCGCGCAAGCGGCGACTCCTCAGCCATTGCGGGCTACATCGGCACCTATGCCAAGGACGCCACCGGCGGCGAGTTGATCGCCATGGCCGCCGATGGGCACCGGCACGCCGTCACCGTCATCTCCGACACCATGCGGCGGCTAACCACTCTGCTGGACGCCTCCGCTCCCGAGCTGGTCGCGACCTCCATGTACTACCGGCTGAACGACCTCGCCACCGCAGCGAGCCTTGACCGCACGTTTCCCGGCGCGGCTCCATGCCAACCGCCGACAGCTCTGGAACAAGAACTCACCACGCTTGCCTGCCTCCCCCCGCCCTTCGCCGACATGTGGGACGTCACCGCGAGCCTCACCCCGCCCCCGGAGCCGTCCAACCCGCCCAACGCCCTCGGCTGGATGGACAACATCAGCCCCACGTCCTGGGCCATGCAGGGCTTCGACGTCGTCTTCGGCTTCGACCCCATCTCCTGGCTCCAGGAACGCCTTTTCGGCAACTGGGAAGCGCTCGCCACCATGCAACCGGTCCTCACCAACGTCGGGTCCGCGCTACACGACCTGGCCCTCAACACCCAGACCGGTGCGGCCACCCTGCGGCAGGTGTGGCAGGGACAGGCAGGAGACGCCGCCTACAGCTACTTCACACAGCTCTCTACGGCGGCTGCCGCGCTGCGCGGACCGCTCAACGACATCGGTAACGAGTACAAGGCTATGGCCGACTCAGTCTGGTCCATCAGCGAAGCCATCGGCGGCATCATCAAGGGCCTCATCGACGCAGCGATCATCGCCGGCATCGCCGCCGCCGCCGGCACCGTCACCTCCGCAACCGGCGTTGGCGCCATCGTCGGCTACGGCGTTGCCGCCGTCGAAGTCGCCTACATGCTCAAGCTGTGGGGCCAGGCCACCCAGCTTTACCAACACGCAAGCGCGGCCGTCCTCGCGTTCCGGTCCGCACTCACACACAGACTCGCCGACCTCGAATCCGTCAAGCTGCCTACGCTGCCCGGCGGTAGTGGTTATGACCATCCTGTCGCATCGGCCGGTGGCGCTCGGTGAGCGACCTCTCCGACATTGCCGACGGCGACCCGCATCGCTTGCGCGGACTGCGCGACAGCCTCGACCGGCTGGCAGATTCCCCGCAGCCCGAACTCCGTGAGATGGCACGCGCCGTCCTTGACGGCGAGATTCCGCTACGGACAGCGGCGCTCAGCAGCGCCTACGCTCCCGCGCTCGGCGACGCCTTCGGCGGCTTCTGGACGTACTACAGCCAGCTCAGCCCACACGAACGCAGCGAACTTGAAGCCAGCGCCTACACCTATCTCCCGTCCACCGCGCAGGACCCGGGTACCTAGCGGCCGTGCCGCTCGCCACCAGGCGGCTGACATCTCGCTTACAAGCTCTGTGCATCGCGTCCGCCCTCGTTCGGGAGCGGCCGCACGCTCAGAGCCTCGTCCATGCCAGCCCTCGTCAGCGTGCCGCCGTCCCGGCGCGGTTGCTGTCACGGCTGCTGTCGCTCACCTTCGCTGGCGATGGCGTCGTCCTCTGCGTCGAAGCGCCAACCTGTGGTCGGGAATTCAGCCATCAGGGCGGCAAAGCTCGGGGCCTGATGAATCGCTGCGTCCCAACCCTCAGCAGTGATGTCGAGCAGCACCAACGGCGGTGGCTGCTGGCGAAAGTCGTAGGTGAGCATCTCCCGGCTACCGTCACCCCCGATGATCACCCCACCGGGAAAGCGCTCTGCCGCCTCCGCCCGCCGCGTTCACCTCAATCAGGCGACCCTGTACGTAGATGCTCAGGAAGTCCCCCGCCGGGGGGACGAACTCGTCAACGCCACCGCAAGAATTTCCCGACTGCAAATCTGACAGCAATGTCCGTCGAGGGGAGTATCCGCTTATCGGAGAGTGCGCTTACCTCGTCGCAGAACCGTGTAATAACTGCAAACATGGTCACAGCCAAGTCTGTTATATACCTCGATGATAATCGATTAGAAGGCACTTCCGAGCATCACTCGGTTGACTTCTGCGGAGTCCACGCACAAGCCTTATCGATCTTCCGGACGCACCTCCGAAATACCTCAGGGCCTGTGCTTATAGCGGAAGGGATGGTGATAGAAAGCCACTTCGGGATGACGTCATGCACGGCCTTCGGTCGTTCATCGCGGACGGTGGTCAACTTGGCCTATTCCAAATTCGGCGGCGGCTTGGACTTCGAGGGTACGAAGGTCCGAAAACATCGACGATAGCCCGACTGGATATGCGGTTGACTTACGAGTCTGTTCGACCGAGAGGATTTCGCTCCCAGCCACTCTGGCCTGCCGGTCGGGCGAACTGTCTCCGACGACCTGGCAGCCAGACGGGACAATCGATCTCGACCATCTTAAGTACTCGTCTCTTGCCCGAGGCGATGCAGGCCTTGATTGCTGGCTGGAATGGTTGAGGCGCAGCCCAGACTACGCCGCCCACCCCTACAAGCTCCTAGCAAACACTTATAGGGACTCCGGCCACGAGGCGTCGGCTCGACGAATACTCGTAGCGCAGCAGGATGACCTGCTATCTCGCCGCCTTCCGGGCGAACGCTTCCGCCGCCTCGGCAAAAGAGCACTCAAAGTCTCGCTCGGTTATGGCTACCAAACATGGAGGGCGCTTGCCGGGTTTGCCGCCGTAGTTCTAATCTCTGCAACACTGGCCATCGCAGCAGGAGGGACCGAGGTTCAACCAGGGAAATTTGCGGCAGCTCGAACGTTGAAAACAGCGCAACCCGGTAGTCAATGCACTTTCGTGGAAAGGGTCGGATTGGGCATTGATCGCAGCGTTCCCGTCTTGAACACAGGAACGCGTGAGCGATGCGACTTCGACCCCACCACCCTTGCTGGTCAAATCTTCACAGTAGCCTCGTGGTTGCTTCAACTAGTGGCTTGGGCTCTCCTAACACTCTTGATAGTTAGTTACACCGGACTCGTTCGCCGCATCTAGCTGTCGGGTGACCTGCCATCACTGTCTGCCGTCGACCCGCCCCTCCTGGGGAGCAGGCCGTCGCCCCGACCCGCCACGTCAAGACGGCCTTGAAAGACGCGCCGGCGGCACTGGTCCGCTTCCGCAACCGCCTCGTGCATCCCATTCCTCGAATCGGCCCATCCCACGGGGTGGGGCGGCTGCTCGCGATCCTCTCGGACCAGCCCTGACCGCACGGGCCGACGGCCTTACTCAGCGTCTCGGCGCTTCACGTTCCAGCCGCTCCAAGTCCCGCTCCCAAACGGCGATCAGCCCTTCGCTGATCGCGTCGTCGGTGACGCCCCGGCGTATCCAACCGAGATCACGGTCGTTGTAGCGAAGCGCAAACACCAGTCCAAGCTCGCCTGAGATCTCCTCCAGCCACGCCACCAGCCACCGGACCTCGGCAAAGCACCGCCGTTCCACCGCAGGCGTCGCCCATGGTCCCGGCGCTAGAAAGGCGTGCGTAAGCCCGATTTGGCGCCCGCCATCCCGGTCGACCTCGTCGAACGCTTCCGCCCTCTCGCCCACCCAACTCAGCCTGCCGCACTCGCGCTCGTATGCCCGCAGGAAACAGCTAACGTCCCTGTCGTCCAAGCGTCCCTCGCTGTAAGCGATCAGCTCATCTGTAGGCACGGGCATGGCCCGATCCTAAGGACAGTCAGGCTGCCATCCGGACGACCGCGCGTCCGAGTGCCAGCCAGTGCCACGACCCCTTGACCCCCAGGCAACCAACAGGATTCGCCAACCTGCCAGATTCGATGCCCACGTTGGTAATTGCGTCCATCGGCGTCCGAGGATGTCCGACTGGATCCGCCCCGATCGTCACTCACTCGGTCGCAT
The DNA here is from genome assembly GCF_049841535.1 of Micromonospora sp. DT53. Taxonomy (NCBI): domain Bacteria; kingdom Bacillati; phylum Actinomycetota; class Actinomycetes; order Micromonosporales; family Micromonosporaceae; genus Micromonospora; species Micromonospora sp. DT53. The sequence continues at coordinate 431,577 of NZ_JBNCKM010000003.1, read as the reverse complement.
TGTCAAGGCAGCCACACTGGCCTTCCGGCGACGACAGCGCATTAGGCAGCCAGGATCCGGGTGAAGAACGCCAGGCTGTCGCGGATCAGCGGCTCCAGCGGCACCCCGGCGAAACAGTGGTCGGCCCCCCGCACCACCGACAACTCGACCTCGGCACCCACCGCGGTCAACGCTGCGGCGAGCTCTTCGCTCTGCCCCACCGGCACGACCAGGTCCTGGTCGCCGTGGATCAACAGCAGGGGTGGGGCTTGGCCGGTGACGTAGGTGATCGGACTGGCTGCCCGGCCCAGTGCCGGGTTCTCGGGCAGTGCGCCGCCGATCAGCAGGGACTCGGGCGAGCCCGCCGCGTCGTGGTCGATCGTTCCGGACGGGTGTGCCTGCGACTGCATGGTCAACAGGTTCGACGGCGCGTACCAGCAGACGGCCGCACCGACGGCGCTGTCGTCCTGGTCGGTGCCCGTCAGCGCGACCAGCGAGGCCAGGTGACCGCCGGCGGACTCTCCCCACACCCCGATCCGCTCGCGGTCCACACCCACCGTGTCGCCGCGCCGGCGTAGCCAGCGCACCGCAGCCTTGACGTCGTCGAGCTGGGCGGGAAAGTGCGCCTCGCCGCTGAGCCGGTACTGCGCGGAGGCGACCGCGAATCCGGCGCGGACAGCGGCGGTGAACGGATCCGCTGCCATGAGCCAGTCCGCCGGATGCTTGGGCGAGCCGAACAGCCACGCGCCGCCGTGGATCCAGACCAGAACCGGGACCGGCTGGCGGGCCTCCGCCGGCACGACAAGATCCAAGGTCACCGGTCGGAAGCCCGGGGCCTCGTTGACGACGATGTCGCGGTGCTCGATCCGGTCGGTCAAGCCTCGGGATGCCGCATCGATCATCGCGCCATCCTCGCACCGACGATCAGGCCGTACCCGCCCCGGAAGCCGGGTTGATCATTGTTTCTTCTCGGGCGTGGCCGGGCGGGCGCGGACGTGCAGCCGCTCCCCCTGCGGCCCGAAGAGACTGAGGGCCTCGGCGGTGCCGGGCCCGGGGTTGAAGAAGAGGTGCGGCATGCGGGTGTCGAACTCGGCCACCTCCCCCGGGGTCAGCGTCAGATCACGGTCACCGAGCAGCAGACGTATCCGGCCGGAGAGCACGTAGAGCCACTCGTACCCCTCGTGGGCCTGCGGAATCCGGCCTCCGGCGGACGGGTCCGGCGGGAAGATCTGCTTGAACGCCTGCACACCGCCCGGCCGGCGGGTCAGCGGCAGATACGTCACGCCGTGGATGACTATCGGTTTGGGGTGTACCCGGGGGTCGCCGGTGGCGGGGGCGTCGACCAGTTCGTCCAGCGCCACCTGGTAGGCCCTCGCCAGCGGGAGCAGCAACTCCAGGGTGGGCCGGCGACTACCGGACTCCAGCCGGGACAGGGTGCTCACCGAGATGCCGGTCAGATCGGCGAGTTGGGTCAGCGTGGTTCCGCGTTGGTGACGTAGGGCACGCAGCCGGGGGCCGACGGCCGCCAGCGCGGCGCTGTCCTCGTTTGCCATAACGGCAAGGATAGTTGCCGCCTTGCCGGCCGCGACGGATGGTGGGCGCAGCCGACGAAGCAAGAGGGAGATTCCGGTGGACGAGACATACGACGTGGTGGTGGTGGGCGGCGGCGCCGCGGGGCTCAGCGGAGCCCTGGCGCTGAGCCGCGCCCGACGGTCGGTGCTGGTCATCGACTCCGGCGAGCCGCGCAACGCGCCGGCCGACCGGATCCACAACTACCTGGGCCGGGAGGGGACGCCGCCGGGTGAGCTGCTCGCCATCGGGCGAGCCGAAGTCGCCGGGTACGGCGGGCAGTTCCGCACCGGACGGGTGGCGGCCGTGACCCGGGACGACGACGGGTTCCGGCTGAGCCTCGACGGCGGGGAGTCGGTGCGGGCACGTCGCCTGCTGGTGACCACCGGCCTGACCGACGAACTGCCCGACGTGCCCGGCCTGGCCCAGCGGTGGGGTCGCGACGTGCTGCACTGCCCGTACTGCCACGGCTGGGAGGTTCGGGACCGTCGGATCGGCATCCTGGCGACCAGCCCGCTGAGCGTGCACCAGGCCGAGATGTGGCGACAGTGGAGCCCCGACGTGCTGCTCCTGCTGCACGACGCCCCGGCACCGGACGCGGAGGTCGCCGAGCGGCTCGCCGCCCGGAGCATCGCGGTGGTGCCCGGTCCGGTAGCCGCGGTGGAGGTGACCGACGACGCGCTGACCGGTGTACGGCTCGCCGACGGCCGGGTGGTGGCGCTCGACGCGATCGTGGTGGCGACGCGGTTGACTCCCCGCGCCGACGTGCTGGTGGGGCTGGGTCTGGCCCCGGAGGAGGTGACGATGGGTGAGCACGTCATCGGTGCCCAGATCCCCACCGACGCCACCGGCGCGACCACCGTCGCGGGTGTCTGGGTGGCGGGCAACGTGGCCGACATCCGTGGTCAGGTGATCACGTCCGCCGGGGCCGGCCTGAGCGCGGCGGCGGCGATCAACGCGGATCTCATCGCCGAGGAGACCCGTGACGCGGTGGCCGCGTACCGGCAGTTGGTGGCCACGACGTTCGAGGAGCCGGCGTGGGAGGAGCGCTACCAGTCCCGCCCCTCGGTGTGGAGTGGTCGGCCGAACCCACAGTTGGTCGCCGAGGTCGCCGACCTGGCCCCGGGGCGCGCGCTGGACGTGGGCAGCGGCGAGGGCGCCGACGCGGTGTGGTTGGCCGAGCGCGGCTGGCAGGTGACGGCGGTGGACATCTCCACCACGGCACTGAGCAGGGCCGCCGCGCACGCCGAGACCGCCCGCGTCGGCGACCGGATCGAGTTCACGCACGCCGACCTGCGTGACAAGCCGCCCACCGAGGAGGCGTACGACCTGGTGTCCGCGCAGTTCATGCACCTGCCCCCGGAGCAGCGGCGGGAGTTGTTCGGCCGGCTGGCCGCGGCGGTGGCGCCGGGCGGCGTCCTGCTGATCGTCGGGCACCACCCGTCGGATCTGTGGGGGTCGGCGCACCGGATGCACATGCCGGACATGATGTACACGGCGCAGGACGTGGCCGCCGACCTGGAGCCGGCCCACTGGGAGGTGCTGGCCGCGGAGGAACGCTCCCGCCCCGCCACCACCCCAGACGGCGAGGACATCACCCACAACGACGCGGTCCTGGTAGCCCGCCGCCGCTAACCGCCCTCCCCCGTGGACCCGCGCCTCCCCCGTGGACCTGCGTCGATCATGGAGTTGTGGTGGTTGACAAAGGTGGTGGAGCACCACCTTTCCGGCACCACGAGTCCATGATCGGCGCGGGAACGGGGGAACTCGGGGCGGCAACGTGAGAGGTGGTGGGGCAGGACTTCGCATGAGGTCCGCTCGGCGGTAGCGTTGCGCCACACTGACGGCCCGTGGGGCAGGCGACCGCCGACCCTGACGCCCCGATCGTACGGAGGATGGTGCATGTCCATCGGCGCTGAGCCGCACGCAGCACGCGACGATGCGGCCTCCCGGCCGAGCTTCGAGCTCACCCTGCGCGGGTACGACAAACGCCAGGTGGACCGGCACCTGGAACAGCTCGACGGTCAGATCAAGATGCTGAGCGGAGAGCACGGGCGATCCGCCGTCCGCGTCCGTGAACTGACCGCCGAGGTGCAGCGGCTGCGCGCCGAACTGGCCGAGCTTCAGGAGCAACCCGTGCAGGTGGACCGCGCTTCGTTCCACGATCTGGGCCCGATGGTCGGCGAGATCATGGCTCTCGCTGAGAAGCAGGCCGGAATCATCACCGAGTCGGCCACCGACCGGGCTAATGAGCTGCGCAGCGAGTCCGAGCGGATCCTCGCCGACACCCGTGAGCGGGCCGCGCAGGCACGTCAGGATCTGGCCGAGGAGTTGGCCTCCCGACGTGCCGAGCAGGAGCAGGCGCACGAGGAGCGCCGCACGCTGGCCGAGGCCGAGTTGACCGCGATCCGCGAGCACGCCGAGCAGTTGCGGGCCGACGGTGAGGCCGCGCACGAGCGCGCCCAGCACGAGGCCAAGCGGATCACCGAGCAGAGCGCGCAGCAGCTCAACCAGACCCGGGTCGCCGCCGACGCGCTGATGAAGTCGGCCCGCACTCAGATCCAGCAGGAACACCAGTCGGCCCGCGCCAAGAACCAGCAGGAGATGGCCCAGTGGCAGGCCAGCGTGGAGCGAGAGGTAAACGAACGGCGTACCGCCGCCGAGCAGGACATCGCCGAACAGCAGGCCGCGGCCGAGCAGGAGCTGGCCGAGCAGCGCAGCGCGACCGAGCAGCAGATCGCCTCGCTGCTGGCCGAGGCGCAGCAGCACGTGACCGAGCTGCGTAACCGCGCCGACGAGCAGGCTGCCAGCCATCAGCAGCAGCTCGCCGCCCTGCAACAGGAGCTTGAGGAGCGCCGACAGGAGGCCAGCGAGCTGCAGGCCGAGCTGGGCACCGGCCGTCAGCAGCTCGCCGAGATCCGCCAGGAAGGCGAGACGCTGGAGAACGAGCTGTCCCGGATGCAGCAGCGGCTCAGTGAGGTCCGCCGGGACCTGACCGCCGAGAACGCCCGGCTGGACGAGGCCCGCCGGGCCGGGGACTCCGCCGAGCGGCACGCCAAGGAGGTCCGCGCCCGCGTACAGCGGGAGGCCAAGCGGGTGGCCGACCTCGCCGCCGCCGCGGTCATGGCCGCGGCAGCCGGCGGTACGGAGACCGCCGAGTACCCGATGGTGGGTTCCCGCTCCAGCGCCGACCGCCCCGCCCCCGACCGGTCCGGCGTCGAACGGCTCAACATCGACCGCGTCGGTGTCGACCGGCACTCCGCGGAGCGACCCGCCCTGGACGATGGGGACGCCGATCGCGCCACTCCCGACCGGGCCCCGCTCGACCCCGCACCTGTCGACCGGACCCCGGCCCAGAGCGGCTACGCCGACCTGACGCCGGTAGGACAGGCCAATGGCGACCGGCCCCGGGCCGAGCAGGCGAACGGCGACCGGGCCCCGGCGGAGCAGGCGAACGGCGACCGGGCCCCGGCGGAGCAGGCGAACGACGGGCATGGTGGCGCGGACGAGTCGGTGGCTTCCGAAGGTACGGCGGCCCGGGAGGTGAGCGCCGACGACGCCGAGCCGACCTTCCCTCGGCACATCGGCACGGACGCACCGACGCCCGTGCCGTTCCTGGCCTTCGGGCAGCCGGTCAGCGAGAACGGCGCCGCCCGGCACTGACCTCAGCCATGCCGCGTGGCGATCCTGCCACGCGATGATCGACTCGGATTCCTTGAACGCGTGGTGTCGGACGTCGTCGGACAGCGCGGTTTCCCGGAACCCGAGTCGATCAGCACGCGCTGGCGATTCTGCGCCGAACCGGGTCGGCGTGTCCGTCGGAGCTGGGAGGCTGGGCTGGCCGCCGCGCACCAGCGGTGGCCGCCGGCCTGGCCGGTGACCGAGAGGAGCGTCCGGTGACCGACCAACCGGAGGAGTTCGACCTGCTCGTCGTCGGTGGCGGCAAGGCCGGAAAGACGTTGAGCATGGACGTCGCCCGCTCCGGGCAGCGGGTCGCCATGGTCGAGCGCGGCATGATCGGCGGCAGCTGCATCAACGTCGCGTGCATCCCGACGAAGGCGCTGGTCACCAGCGCGCGGGCCGCCCGCCAACTGCGGGACGCGTCGGCGCTCGGCCTGACGGTGGAGGGCGGCCGGGTCGACGTGGACCTGTTGCGCGCGCACAAGCAGGACGTGGTCGAGGGGATGGTGGCCGCCAACCGGCAGCAGTTCCTCGACTCCGGTCTGCACCTGGTGATCGGCGAGGCCCGGTTCGTCGGCCCACGAACCGTACGGGTGGCACTCGCCGACGGCGGCGAGCGGCTGTTGCGCGGCAGCGACGTGGTGATCAACACGGGCACCCGCCCCCATCTGCCGTCGGTGCCCGGGATGGCCGAGGCCGGGGTGCTCACCAGCGACGAGCTGCTGCGCCTGGATCGGCTGCCGGCCCGACTGGTGGTCCTCGGCGGCGGCACCGTCGGGGTGGAGTTCGCGCAGATGTTCGCGTTGTTCGGCAGCGCGGTGACGCTGGTCGAGGGCGGTCCACGGCTGCTCACCCGGGAGGACCCCGACGTGAGCGACGCGGTGATGCGCGTCTTCCTCGATGACGGCATCGACGTACGGGTGGGTGTGGCGGTCGCACGGGTCGACCGGGAGGCCGACGGCTCGCTCCGGGTGACACTGGACGACGGCGGCACGGTGATCGGGGACGACGTGCTGGTGGCGGCCGGCCGGGAACCGGTCACCGACGGGCTCGGCTTGGACGTGGCCGGCGTACGCCTCAGCGAGCGGGGCTTCGTGGAGGTCGACGAGCACCTGCGCACCAGCGCCGAGCGCACCTGGGCGGCCGGGGACGTCGCCGGCAGCCCGCAGTTCACCCACGTCTCGTTGGACGACTACCGGATCATCAGGGCGAACCTCGCGGGTGGCCAGCGCAGCACCGCCGACCGACTGATCCCGTACACCGTCTTCACCACCCCGGAGCTGGCGCGGATCGGGCTGACCGAGACCGAGGCGCGCCGCGCCGGGTACGACGTCCAGGTCGCCCACCTGCCGGTCGCCGCCATCCCCCGGGCACGCACCCTGCGCCAGACCCGGGGCATGTGGAAGGCGGTCGTCGACACCAGCACCGACCGGATCCTCGGTGCGGCGCTGCTCGGCGCCGAGGCCGGTGAGGTGATCACCTCGGTGCAGTTGGCCATGCTCGCCGGAATGCCGTGGACCGCCCTGCGGGATGCGGTCATCACCCACCCGACCATGACCGAGGGTCTCAACCTGCTCTTCGCCTCGCTGGAGTCCAGCCCGGTCCGCTGAGCGCGGCCCGGACCGCCGACCCCAGGCCACGAAGCGGTCGTACAACTCGCGCGGGCTGGATCCGCCGTAGGGGTTGAGGTGGGGAAGATCCTGGGCGGCCTCGTAGAACATGCCTGCCAGGTAAATGGTCAGTCCCAACGGGTTGTCATCGAACTCCACCGTAAGCAGCAGCTTTGCGTCGTGGCAGGGCCACTGCTGGCCGTCCACCCGGCAACGCCACACCGGGCGCAGCGGCAAGTGCGTCTCGCCGTCGTGCACCAGGTGGGCCGTGAGTCCGTGCCGCTCCGTGTCAACCCTCAGGGGCTGAGCCGCGCTCACCGCTGGCCGGCCAGGTTCAGGCGGATCGCCGAGGTGAGCACCTGGTGCTCGAAGCAGGACCCGGTGCCACAGTCCGGAGGGTCCTGGCGGCGGCACACGTGCCCTCTCACCCACGCCCAGCCGCTGGTCGCTCCCCGACAGACGGCCACGACGATCACGACCTCGTCCCGTCGGGCGGGCACGGTGGGCTCGCACAGCCACTCCCCGGCCAGGAGGAACAGCTTGGTTCCGGCGGGCACCTCGACGTCGACATCCACGGCCGCCGCTCTCCCAATCCAGTTCATGACGTCCACCCCCAAGGCTTGTGTGTGGTGGCCGGCAAGAGCGAGATTCCGGTCGGCCACCACAACCAGCGGCTACGACAGACCACGCCGTCCCGCAGCGATCCGCCGCGCCTATTCACACCGCCCGAGATCGACCGGCATGGGTAGCGTGGCCGTTACGCTGAGGGTTGTGGCAGCCGTGAGCGGTGGGCCCACACGGGAGCCCACACGCCGGGGGGCGAGATGGACGGTTTCGGGGACACACTCAGGCAACACCGCAAGGCCGCCGGCTGGTCGCTGCGGAAGTTCGCCGAGCTGACGGCATACGACTTCGGCTACCTCGGGCAGATCGAACGCGGCGACCGCACCACCAACCCAGCGGTGGTGGCCGCCTACGACCGCGCGTTGTCGGCTGGTGGTGCATTGGAGACCGCGTACGGGAGCAACCAGGCAGGCGACAAGGACGTGCGCAGACGGTCGGTAGTCCAGGCAATGGGCGCGCTCGCTGCGGTGCCCGCGGTGGATCGGTTCGTGGGATGGGAGGCCCTACGGCAGGGGCTGAGCGCCGCCGTCGATGTCGACTTCGATGAGTGGACCGAGATAGTCGCGGGCTACGGACGCGGCTACTACCGCCAACCGCACGACCAACTCATGACCCAACTCGGCCGGGACCTGACCGTGTTGCAGCACCAGATCGCCGGCGGCGGCCACCGCCGCCCATTACTGCTACGCGCCGCCGGTCGCCTGTCGGTCATCGTGGCGCTCAGCCTGAACGCATGTGGGCAGACCGTGCTGGCTGGCAGGTGGCGGGCTAGCGCTCAGCGGGTCGCCGACGAGTCCGGCGACGCAGACACGCGAGTGCTCACCCGGGCGTGGGACGTTGTGAACGGCTGCTACGACGGTCGGACACCGGCCATGCTGGTAGCGCTGGCCGACCAGGTGCTGCCGCTGACCGACGGCATGCCGTCGGCGGCAACCTGCGGGCTACTCGCGGGCCGGGCTCAGGCATTGTCGCTCGCCGGCCGGCACGCCGAGGCCGTGGCGTCCGTGCGGGCCCTCGCCAATCTTGTGGAGACTTTGCCCAGCACGGTGACCGCCGACGTGGAGTCGCTGTGGGGGTGGCCAGAGCACCGGTTACGGCACACCGAGTCGTGGGTGTACGCCCACGCCGGTGACCAGCACGCCGCCGAGGCCGCACAGCAGCGCGCCCTGGAGCTTTACCCGCCGTCGCAGCAACGGCTACGCACGCAGGTGCAACTGCACCAGGCGGCTGCATTGTGCCGCGATGGGCACATTCCCGACGGGTTGCGCCTGGCTGCGGACCTGCTCGACCAGCTACCCGCCGAGCAGCACAACGCGCTTGTGCGTGCGGTCGCCCGGCAGGTTGCCACCGCCGTGCCCCACGACGAGCGACACCGGCCGGATTACGGCGAGTTGATAGAGCGCGTACGCGTCTAGCATCCGGGCATGGGCTTGCTCTACACCACCAGCCACGGCCAGGACGCGGCCCGCTTCTTCGGACCGCTGGTCGACCTGTACGAGTGTGTGTACGCCGAACCGCCGTACGAGGAAGGCCCCGACCAGGTGGCGCGTTTCGGCGACCGGCTTCCCGAGGAGGCCGACCGGCCCGGTTTCGTTCTCGTCACCGTCACCGTGGACTCGTCGCTGGTCGGTGCCGCTTACGGGTGGACCATGTCAGCCGGCGACTGGTGGTCCCGGGCCGACGCCGACCCGCCCGCCGAGATCCGTGCGGCGGCGAAACTGGCCGTGATGGAGTGGATCGTCCACCCACAACGCCGCAGCGAGGGCGTCGGCGCCGAGCTGATGCGCCGGCTGCTCGCCGATCGCCCGGAGCGGTACGCCACCCTCGCCTCGGACCCCCGCTCCCGGGCACGGAAGGTTTACGCGCGCAACGGGTGGCGGCAGGTCGGCGCATCAGTCCTGCCCTGGGGCCCGCCCATGGACCTCCTCGTCCTCGACCTTGACCCAAAGCCATTCCGCTGAGCCCTAAGAGGCCCCTCGCAGCGGCACAACGGCTACCCGACGATCTCGTCGCGTACCCGTTGTTGGAAGGCTCGGGCCTGCGCCCCGGTGGGCGGCGGTCCGCCGTGCCGTGCGGCGACCGCCCGACGGATCACCTCGGCCGGGTCGCCGGCGTCGATCAGCCGCTGACCGGCGGCCACCTTCGCGAGCCAGACGCCGTCGCGGTGGCGTACCAGCGACCGGCAGGCGCCGAGCACGGCGTCCTCGGTGCCGGGCGCGGGCTGGTCTGCCGGCGGTGTGGGCAGGGCCAGCCACCAGGACAGCGCCTCGATGAGCAGCCGGCGCAGGTCGGCCGGGGTGAGGTCGGCGAAGACCTCCCCCACCGGCGGCCCGAGCAGCGCGAGTCCACTCTGGTGCAGGATGCTCCGGTCGAGGCCGTACCAGAATCGGCCGTCGGCTACCGGCCGGTCGGCGGGGTCGAGGGTGCGCCGGAACGGCATGCCGGCCCCGGTGTTCAGTTCGACCTCGAAGCCGGGCTCCGGGGTGCCGGAGGCGGCCACCGTCCGGTCGTAGACGACCAACTCCAGTCCGCGTGCGGGGCAGGGCAGCGCCTCGTGCCGCAGCCGGGCGACCAACGTCCGCTTGGCGGTGTCGGTGAGCGGCCCGGCGCTGAGCAGCGCCACGTCCACGTCGCTGCGGCCCGGCTGGTACGCCCCGAGCCCCACCGAGCCGGCCGCGTACGCGCCGACCAGGTCGGCGCCGAGCACGTCCTGGGCGGTGGTGACCAGGTCGTCGAGGTAGCGCTGAAGATCGGAGTCCACGGGCCATCATGACGCACGGGCCGGAGCCCGGGCGGGACTACCCCGCGTAGAGCAGCAGCAGACCGGCGACGGTGTAGGCGACCATCAGTGCCAGCAGGGGTAGTTGGCCGGCCACCGCCCGGGCCCGGGGGAACAGGTACAGGGCCCGGTCGTGGGCGAGCAGCGTGCCGAGCAGGTGCCCGAGGATGATGACGGTGATCTGGAGGGTCGCCACCCCGGAGGGAGTGACCAGCCCGGTGTGCGGCTCCCAGTCGGCGGTGCCGAGCCAGTTGGCGCCGGTGCCCAGCGGGTCGGAGAGCAACGCGACGGTGCGCTGGCCCTCCAGGATCAGCAGCGAGTAGTAGTGCGCCACCACGTACCCCACCGCGATCGGCACGATGGAGTGGGCGATCTCGCCCGGCACCTGACGGGCGTCGGCCGCGTCGGCGCGGCCGATGCGCGCCGCGGCGCGGGTGGCGGCGAGGTACGCCGCCGCGACGGCGGCGATGACGAGGCTCAGACCGGCGCTGCCGGTGACCGCCGGGTGCAGGCCGTTCTCCTGGCTGAAGCGCAACCAGCCCGGGGCGTTGGAGAGGCTGTCGTACATGGTCGAGCCGAGCAGCACGATCACCACGGCGACCAGTCCGGGGCGGGGTCGCAGGCCGGCGATCCCGTCGAGCGGGTTGCGCCACACCAGGACGCCGTCGGCGGCCCGGCCGAGCGGGGCGAGCTGACCGATCACTGTGCTGTAGGTCTCGAACGGGTCGGCGTGGTCGAACCAGCCGGCGCCGAACAGCACCGCGCCGGCCAGCAGGACAACCGCGTACCCGACCAGCCAGGCGGTGATGACCGGCAGGGTGGCCCGGTCGGGGGCGACCAGTTCCAGCCAGACGAACCCGAACAGGGTGGCGGCGGCCGGCCACCATCCGACGCCGTCGGGCAGCTCACGAAGCCCGCGGTTCGGGTCGCGCCGGGCGGCCAGCGCCCCGAGCAGGTGCAGCGTCCGCAGCGGGTTGACCGTCCGCCAGACCGGGCCGAGCAGCAACGACAGCGGTGCCAGCCCCACCCAGAGCAGCACGTAGAGCGCGCCGGCGGTCGGGTTGTCGGCGGTGTCCGGTCCCAGCAGACCGAGGCAGAACCACGCGGCGGCGAGCAGGCCGAGCGCGCGCAGCACCCACCGGAACGCGGGCGCGTCGATGAGTCGGGCGAGCCACCGTGGCACCTGTCGACCGCCTGTGGCGTCCCGGTCGAGTCGGGGTTCGCGCCAGAGCAGGCCCAGCGCCACGAACGTGACGACGAGGGTCAGCGCGGCCGCGACGACGAGTTGTGGCAGCGTGATCGGCAGGTCCTGGCGGCCACCGACGCCGTGTGCCAGCAGCGCGGGAGCGGTTGTCATGCCGCTCAGCGGACGACGAGCTGGAACAGCACCAGCTCCGACTCGTGCGTCTCCACCTCGAACAGTCCGGTCTTGTCGGCTCGGAACTCCACCGAGCCGGGGGTGCCGGCCGGCAGCCGGGCGCCCAGGTCGTAGCCGTGCACGTGCAGCTCGTCGGCCACGTCGGAGGTGACCGTGATCCGGACCAGCTGGCCCTTACTCACGGTGACCCGCCCGGTCGGCGGATCGATCCGCTTCTTCGCGATGGTCACGGTGATCTGCTGGTCCACGGCAGCGGTGCTGGCGGAGGCGCTGGGCGTGGCGGTGGCCGTCGGAGCCGACGCGGTGGTGGTGGCGCTCGACGGGGCGGCGGACGTGGGCGCCGTCGTGGGCGTGGCCACGGAGGGGTCGTCGTCATGCCCGCAACCGGCGAGGAGCAGGGCGGCGAGGGTGACGGCGGCGAGGGTGACGGAGGTGCGGGCGGCGGGGGTACGGACGAACACGTGTGGGACTCCGAACGACGCGAGGGGGACGGGTGTCGGGTTGATCGTCGGGGAGGAGAACTCTACGTCTTGTTCGGTGCCGGGGAAATGACCATGATGAACGGATGCGATCGAAGCCGGCCACTGTGCGTAAGGCCCTGAACCGTGCCGTGGCGGCGCTGGCGGCGGCCCTGCTGGTGACTCTGTTGCTGCCGGTCGCCCCGGCGTCCGCGCACGGCCAACTGGCGACCTCCACTCCGCTGAAGGGCACAGTCGTCCGCAAGCCGCTGACCCAGCTGGCGTTGTACTTCACCGAGAAGCCGGCCTCCAACGCGCACTTCGCCATCAGCGGGCCGGACGGGTCGCGAGTGGACAGTGGCTGGTCCTACGGCGAGCCGAAGCGGCTGGACAAGCCGGTCACCGAATACTTCATGGTCAACGGGGTGTTCGAGCCACGGCTCTACCACACCGGCTTCCCGGCCATGGTTACCGTCGCGCACTGGCCGGCGAAGGGCCGCTACACCGCCAGCTACCTCTCGGTCGCCTCCGACGGTGAGGCGGTGCGGGGCGAGGTGACCTTCGACTACCAGGGTCCCGGCACGGCGGCCCCGGCCGGCTGGTCGGCGCCCACGGCGGGGCCGGATCCGGCGCTGCTCGCCCAGGCCGAGGGCGAGGGCTCGACCAACCCCGGGGCCAGCGGCAGCCCAGTGGTCCCCACCGACGCTCCGGCGAGTGCGCCGGCCGGCGCCGCCGAGGAGCAGAGCGACACCGGGTTCCCGGCCTGGCTGATCCCGGTCCTGATCGTCGTGACGGTCGCAGTGCTCGTGCTGGTGGCGGCCCGCCGTCGGCCTGCGCAGCGCGGAGCCTCCCCGGCGGGTCGCCGGCCCGCCGGGGCAGCGGGCCGGGGCGGCGGCACCACCCGCAGGTCCGCCAACCCGACTCGGAAGACCGGCAACCGGACGGGCAGTTCGGCCCGGCGCGGACGGCGGTAGGCCGCCGCAATAGCGGGGCATCTCTCGCGTATCGTCTCGAACTTTCGTACGGACATTGGAAACTTTTGATGTATCGAGGCGAAGCCATGGACAGTCCAATCGAAACGCCTTAATGTCTCGACCCATCAACCCGGTGTTTCCGCACTGTCACTCGTCGGCGTCGAGGACGTTACGGAGCCGGGCCGGCGGCCATCCTCACCGTTGATCCACGCCGGCCGTCGGACACTCCACTGCCTCCTGGAGGAACGATGGGCACACGCCTGCTACGCCGACTCCACCATCCCGTCCTGGGTGCGCTGGCACTCGTCCTCGCCGCCGGCCTCTGGGCCGTCCCTGCCACCGCCGCTCCCGCGCAGGAACCGGGCGTCACGCTGCGCGTCTTCGACGTGCAGGTGCCGCTCTCCGAGCTGTGCACGCTCAAGCCCGCGCAGACCCCGAACGTGGACAAGCTGATGTCCACGATCAACTGGACCTCGGCGGCCGACTTCGGTTTCGAGGACAACTTCGTCTCACAGGTGCTCGGCAACATCACCACCACCCAGGCCGGCAGTTACACGTTCCGGCTCAGCAGCGACGACGGCTCCAAGCTGGCGATCGACAACGCCGTGGTCATCAACCACGACGGTCTGCACGGCGCGACCCCGCCCAAGGAGGGCACGGTCACCCTCACCGCCGGCCTGCACGCGCTGCGCATCGACCACTTCGAGCGTGGGGGCGGGCAGCAGATCACCCTGGAGTGGAAGACGCCCGGCTCGTCGACCTTCGCGGTCGTGCCGAACTCGGCGCTGAGCACCGACGCCGGTGTGGTCCGGGTGACCGCGCCGGGGCGCAAGGAGTGCGAGGGGGTCTTCGACTCCCCCGGTGACGGCTTGCCGTTGACCGGCGTGCACCCCGGCTACACGCTTACCAACCTGCGGCCCAGCGGCTTCCAGCCGAAGGTCACCGGCATGGACTGGCTGGCCGACGGCCGGCTGGTCATCAGCACCTGGGGCGGCAGCGACCAGTCCGGCACCTCCCAGGACGGCGAGGTCTGGATCCTCGGCAACACCGGCGGATCGACGAGCCCGGGCAACGTGACCACCAAGAAGATCGCCGGCGGCCTCAAGGAACCGATGGGGCTCAAGGTCGTCGACGGGGTGGTCTACGTGACCGAGAAGCAGCGGTTGACCCGGCTGGTGAACACCGGCGGCGACGAGGCCGCCGAGCGCCTGGAGACCGTCGCGACCTGGCCGTACGGCGGCAACTTCCACGAGTTCGCGTTCGGCCTGCTCTACCAGGACGGGTTCTTCTATCTCAACCTGTCGGTGTCGATCAACTCCGGCGGCGCCACCACCAACCCGCAACCCGCCACCAACCGCGGCACCACACTCAAGGTCAATAAGGACACCGGCGCGGTCAGCTACGTCGCCGGCGGCCTGCGTACGCCGCACGGCATCGGCTGGGGCCCGGAGGGCGGCATCTTCGTCACCGACAACCAGGGCGGCTGGCTGCCCTCGTCGAAGCTGGTGCACGTCAAGCAGGGCCGGTTCTTCAACCACTTCACGAATCCGGCGGGGCCGTTCGACACCGCTCTGGTCACCCAGCCGGTGCTCTGGATGCCGCAGAACGAGATCGCCAACTCGCCAAGCACGCCGCTCTACCTGACCAGCGGCCGGTACGCCGGCCAGTTCGTCATCGGCGACGTGACCTACGGCGGTCTGCAACGGGCCAATGTGGAGAAGGTCAACGGCGAGTACCAGGGCGCCCTGTTCCGGCTCACCCAGGGCCTGGAGGCGGGTGTCTCCGAGGTCAACGTCGGCCCGGACGGCGCGATCTACGTCGGCGGGCTCGGCGCGGGCGGCAACTGGGGCCAGACCGGCAAGCTGTCGTACGGCCTGCAGAAGCTCAGCCCGAACACCGCCACCACGTTCGAGATGCTCGCGATGCGCGCCACCACGACCGGCTTCGAGGTGGAGTACACCCAGCCCGTCTCGGCGGAGACCGCCGCCCAGCTGGCCGCACGCTACAAGATCAAGCAATGGCGGTACGTGGCGACGTCGAACTACGGCGGGCCGAAGATCGACGAGGAGACGTTGACCGTCACCTCGGCCACCCTCTCGGCGGACGGGAAGAAGGTCACCCTCGCGGTGGCCGGTCGCAAGGCCGGCCGGGTGGTGCACCTGCGCTCGCCGCGCCCGTTCACCTCCACCAGCGGTCAGTCACTGTGGAGCACCGAGGCGTGGTACACGCTCAACTCCATCCCGGGCAGTCCGCCGCCGCCGACCGGTGGCACCATCACCGGCGTCGGCGGCAAGTGCCTGGACGTCGACAACGCGGGCACCGCCGACGGCACGAAGATCCAGCTCTGGACCTGCAACGGCACCGCCGCGCAGTCGTGGACGCGGGTCGGCGACACGTACCGCGTGCTCGGCAAGTGCCTGGACGTGGACAACGCGGGCACCGCGAACGGCACGAAGATCCAGCTCTGGACCTGCAACGGCACCGGCGCGCAGATCTGGCAGCCGCAGAGCGACGGGTCGATCCGCAACCCGCAGTCGGGCAAGATCGTGGAGGCCGCCGGCGGTAACACCGCCGACGGCACCCAGATCCAGCTCGGCACGTACGCGGGCGGCGCACACCAGAAGTGGGTGGTCAGCAGCGGGGTAACCGGCTGACCTGGAACGAGGGGGCGTGGTCTGACCGGCGGGTCAGGCCACGCCCCGCCCACCTCGCGAAGATCACTCAGCGGAACAGCAGCGGCCGGTTCCCCCGGGCGCCGACGAGTTGGCCCCGGATGTTGATGTCCTCGATCGAGTCGGTGTCCCCCACGCCCCGGGTGGTCAGGTCGGTCATCACCCCGTTGCGCCAGAGGAACGGGCGCCACGCGCCGGTGGTGGTGCTCTGGCCCAGCACGTCGCCCCGGTCGTTGATCGCGGTGGCGCGGCTCCAGCCGCCGCCGAGCGTGCCGAGGTCGGTAAGTGTCCCGTTCTGCCAGCGGAACGCCCGCCCGTTCGCCGCGCCCACCACCTGACCCCGGTTGTTGATCCCGATGGCCTCGCTGCCGATCTGGGTGAAGACGCCGTTGCGCAGGAGACCGCCGACGCAGGTGCACGGGTAGTCCTGCGGCGGCACGTTGAACCCGCCCACCACGTCGCCGGCGTTGTTGAAGTCAGCTGTGAACTCGTAGAAGTACTCCTGGCCCAGGTCGGTGAAGACACCGTTGCGCCACAGGAACCGGTGCGGCATGTCGCCGGCCGGTTCGCTGCTGCCGAGCACCTGCCGCCGGTCGTTGACCCCGATCGCCACGCTGTTCTCCCCGCCCAGGGTGCCCAGGTCACGGAGCCGGCCGTCGCGCCAGAGCACCGCGCGGGTCAGGTAGTCCGGGCCGAAGGAGGTGATGGCCACGTCGCCGAACTCGTTGACGTCCACGGCGGCGGAATCCGTGTCGCCCGGCAGCACGCCCAGGTCGGTGATGACACCGTGGCGCCAGAGCACGGCGTGCCGGGCGCCGCTGGCGACGGTGCTCCAGCCGACGATGTCGCCGCGGTCGTTCATCGCCGTGGCAGCGCCGTCGCCTCCACTCAGGGTGCCGAGGTCGACGACGCGGTAGCCGTGCGGGGACGCGGCGGCCGGAGCGGGGGCGAGGGTGATCAGCGCGACGACTGTCGTCGCGGCGGTCAGCAGGGGACGCGGGGACACCATGGACGTCAAGGGGGACGCTCCTCGGATCGGAGCGGCGACGACCCGGCGGACGGGCACGGAGCCACCACCACTGCGCGTTCGATCGGTCACGCACAGTAGATCCGGTGTCGTGGGCAACGCGCCAGGGACCGAACGGTCACCGACACCCGAGGCGTCCAGCTGTGGGGCGTCGGTCAGGGGCCGTGCGGCAGGGGTTGCGCCAGTGCCCGCAGGTCCGCCGGGAGCTGGGCCAGGGCGTCCTCGAACTCCCGGTGCCCGACCACCCGGTGCATCGTCTGGAGCACCGCGCGGGCGCCCCGCTCGGCGGCCGGACGGTCGATACCGGCCCGGTCGGCCACCCGGCGCAGGAACTCGTCGTAGTCGAACGTCTCCGCCGGCTCGGCGGCCTTGACCAGCAGCGGGCTCAACTCGTCGGCCAGGTGGGGGGCCAACGCGCCCACCTCCCCGCCGCTGAGCCGCTCGGTGAGGGTTCGCAGGACCGCCTCGGTCAGTGGGCGTGCCTGCTCCGGCGAAAGACCCGCCCGTGCCGCAACCTTGTCGACGAACGCCAGCTCGGCCATGCCCCCGCCCTTCGCTTTCGGAAACGCGTGGCTACCCGGGCCCACCGGCAGCAAACCCGGCAGCCGGAGCGGGATGGTTCTGCTGGTTGCTCCGCGCGGTGCCGTCCCCTTCTCGTACGGTGGGGTCGGACCGGGAACCCGACGGCTGCCCGACGGCGGCCCGTGCCGCAGGAGGAGCAGATGGCCCTCGACCCGCCCGACGTGATCGACAGGTACTTCCGGGCCGTCAACGACCGGGACCTGGACGCCTTCGTGGCCTGCTTCGCGGACACGGCGAGCGTCGCCGACGAGGATCGACTGTACGACGGGCGGGCCTCGATCCGTGCCTGGCGGCAGAAGACGATGGACGCCTACTCGTACACCGCCGAGCCGGTCCGGGTCACACCGCAGGCGGGCGATTCGTATCTGGCGCTCACCCGGGTGTCCGGCGACTTCCCCGGCAGCCCGATCGAGCTGCGGTACCGGTTCACCCTGCGCGACGGGCTGATCGGCGCGCTGGACATCCGTCCCTGACGGCGAACCGGTCCACCGACACGAAGGGAACGCCGTGCCCCGAGTCTGGCTCATCACCGGCTGTTCGCGTGGTCTCGGCCGCGCCCTCGCCGAGGCCGTCCTGGCCGACGGTGACCATCTGGTGGCCACCGCCCGCAACCCGGCGCAGCTCGACGACCTGGTCGACTCGCACGGTGACCAGGTCCGCGCGGTGGCTCTCGACGTCAACGACTCCGCCGCCGCCAGCGCTGCCGTGCGCACCGCCGTGGACACGTTCGGGCGGCTGGACATCCTGGTCAACAACGCCGGGTACGCCGACGTCGCCGCGATCGAGGACATGTCGGAGGACGACTTCCGGGCGCAGGTCGAGGCCAATTTCTTCGGAGTGGTCAATCTGTCCCGGGCCGCGCTGCCGGTGATGCGCGAGCAGGGGCGCGGGCACATCGTGCAGATCTCCAGTGTCGGCAGCCGGGTCGCCAGCACGGGTCTGGGCGCGTACCAGTCCGCGAAGTGGGCGGTCAGCGGCTTCTCCGGGGTGCTCGCCAAGGAGGTCGAGGCGTTCGGGATCCGGATCACCACTGTCGAGCCGGGCGGGCTGCGCACCGACTGGGCCGGCTCGTCGATGAGCGCCCTGCCGATCAGCGAACCGTACCGGCCGGTCATCGACCCGGCTGTGCAGCGGCTGCGCCAGGCCAGCGGTGCCCAGCCGGGCGATCCGGCCCGCGCGGCTCAGGCGATCATCCGGATCACCCGGGTCGACGACCCGCCGCTCCGACTGCTGCTCGGCGCCGACGCCGTGGCGGCTGCCGAAGCAGCCGCCAGGGCCCTCGCCGCGTCCGACGCGCGGTGGCGGGAGTTGAGTGAGTCGATCGCCTTCGACGCGGCTCCCTGACTCGACGCCCCGGCCGGACCACCGGTCGGGTGCCCTGCCGGACCGGTGAGGCCGGTCGGGCCGGCCCGCAGGTGATCAGCCGCCGAACGGACGAGACGGCCAAGGGGTCGGTGGGTGACATGATGTGGCGACAACAGCTGTCGCTACGAGAAGGGTTGCCGCTGCCCGATGGCGCACTTCGAGGCTCGCACGCCGACGACACCCGCGCGGGTCGCGGTGCCGCTGGCCGGGCAGCCCAGTCGGGCGGGCTGATGCGGGGCGAGCGACGGGAGGCCGTGGCCGAGCAGAGTGTCCACACCCACGCCGCGGACAGCATGGCGTACCAGGTCGCGACCGACGTACGAGCGCTGCGCGCGTTCGTCAGCGCCGGGGCGCTGGCCCGCGGCCTGTCGGCCGAGCGGGTGGAGCTGTTGACGCTGGCGGTCAGCGAGCTGGCCACCAACACGTTGCAGCACACCACCGGCGGCGGTTGGGTCCGACTCTGGGCCGAGGCGGGCCAGCTGTTCTGCGACGTGGTCGACCGCGGGCCGACCCGAGCGTTCGGCCGGAGCATGCCGACCACGGACTCGGTACGGGGGCGCGGGCTGGCGATCGTGGAGCAGATCTGTGACGAGGTCGCCGTGCTCACCGGCCCCGGGGAGACCGTCGTCCGGATTCGCCTCAGTCTGTGCACGCCGGCGGCGATCCCCGCCCATCCAGGGCACCGTGGCTGCCACAATGCGGACAGCCCGGACCAACGGTGACACCGGGTCGGACCCGAAACGGAGGACGCCACGATGCCGGACAGCGCACGCGAGGCTGAGCTGCTCGACGCCGAGCGCACTTTGCAGGCCGCCCAGCGGGCCGGCGACGTCGCCGCTCTCGATCAGCTGCTGGTCGACCAGCTGATCGCCGTCGGCCCGGATGGGCGTACGCACAGCAAGCAGGATGACCTGGCCGCCCATCGGGACCGCCGCTCGGTCGTCGAGGAGTTGGTGGAGGAGGAGCTGGACCTGCTCGTCGTCGGCAGGACGGGGGTGACGTTCTTCCTGGGCCGGGTGTCCGGCGTCTTCGAGGGGGCGCCGTTCGCGGCACGGCTGCGCTACACCCGGACCTGGGTGCACGACGACCGGAACGGTTGGCGGATCCTGGCCGCGCACATCAGCCCGGTCTGACTCAGCTCCCGTCCTCGTCGTCCTCGTCGAGCAGGCCCTGCTCGTCGAGGAACGCGAACCATCTGTCGTCGGCGGGGGTCAGGTCGGCGTAGCCCGGCCCGAGCAGGTAGTAGTCCACGAAGGATTCCACGTCGGGGGCGAGCTCCTCGAACGCGTCGGACATGAACCACTCGGTGCCGTTCGGCGGGAAGTACCAGATCGCTCCCGTGCCACGATCCATGAAGATCGGCTCGTCGCTGCGGGTGCCGACCACCAGCCAACCGGCCCGGTCCTGCGGGATGGATGAGAAGTCCGGCGCGTAGTCCAGGTGGTACTGGATTCCGGGGAGGGTCGACGAGGACGCCAGCTCGACCCGACCCGCGCGCAGCCCGTCGGCCACCAGTAGGAGATCCCGCAGGTCGGCCGGGAGCCCTGCCGGTACGGCGTCGATGGCCGCCCCCTCGCCGAACTCGGCGTAGGCCAGGCTCTCCGGCAGATCGGACAGATCGGCGCGCAGCTCCTCGATGAGCTGCCGCAGCTCGAGGTTCACTGCATCACCTCTGTTCGGATGAGGTCCGTCCGGCAATGCCCCCGGCTGCCCGGAGACCTGCGAGCCGATGCGCGGTTTGGTTCTACCACGCACCGGCCCGCTGGGGTGTCACCTCACGAAATCCGCCAACCGGGCAATCACGTCGGTGGCCAGGAGACCGTACGGGTAGGCGGTGTAGATCTTGGACAGTTTCCGCCGACGTAACGGAAACTGTCCAAGATCTGCTGGTGAGGCGGCGCCCACGATGGTGTCAGCTCACGACGGCGTCGATCGGGCCGAGGCGCAGGGTGCCGTCGTTGAGGGGCGTGCAGCGGATGCCGCCGGTGGTGCGCAGCGCCTTCCACGCCCCCGGGCCGACGGTGACGTCCATCCAGGCGCACGGCCGGGCCGCCCGGTTGACTCGCAGGCTGACCGGGCCGTCGCCGGAGTCCAGCACCAGCACTCTGCCGATCAAATCGTCCACGGCGATCCCGGTGGTGAGGATGTTGCGCCGCACCTCGGCCAGGCCGATGCCGACCGGCAGCGACTCCTGGGCGATGACTGTGACGCTGGCGTCGCGGTGTGCCTGTTGGCCGAAGTACCTGTCGCCGACGATGCCGAGGCCGGCCCGGATCCGGACGGCGTCGACCAGCTCGCCGGGCGGGGCCGGTGCCGGGCCGTCGGCGGGCCGGCCCAGGAAGCGGTGCACGGGCGAGGCCAGCAACTCGACGATCTCCGGCATGGCAGGAATTCTACGAAGCGGGTCGGGCCCTGCGGGGCCTGTCGACGGGATGACCGTCGACCCGGACGGCGCGCTCGTCCGGAACACCTTGCCAGAATGGACCCTGCCGTTCTATAACTGTTGCATGAGTTCTATAACAGTTCGACCGGCGGTCGTTCCCGGGCGGTACGGAAGCTACGGCGGGCGATACGTACCGGAATCCCTGATCCCCGCCTGCGAGGCGGTCGCCGAGGCCTTCTCGACGGCGTGGGCCGATCCCGGGTTCCGCGGCACCCTCGGCGCGCTGCTGTCGGCGTACGCGGGACGGCCGACCCCGCTGACGCCGGCCCTGCGACTGTCGGCCGACCTCGGCGTGACGGTGCTCCTGAAGCGGGAAGACCTGACGCACACCGGATCACACAAGATCAACAATGTGCTCGGGCAGGCGTTGCTGGCCCGACGCATGGGGCGGACCCGCCTGATCGCCGAGACCGGGGCGGGCATGCACGGCGTCGCGACGGCGACGGCCGGCGCCCTGCTGGGTTTGCCGGTGAAGGTGTTCATGGGCGAACGCGACATGGAACGCCAGGCGCACAACGTCTTCCGGATGCGGCTGCTGGGCGCCGAGGTCGTCCCGGTGACCAGCGGCAGCCGCACGCTGAAGGACGCCACCAGTGAGGCCCTGCGGCACTGGGTGACCGACGCCGACGAGGCGTACTACTGCGTGGGCTCGGTCATCGGGCCGCACCCCTATCCGACGATGGTCCGCGAGTTCCAGCGCGTCATCGGTGACGAGGCCCGGCGACAGTGCGCGGCCGAGCTGCCCACGGCCACCCCCGACTACGTGGTCGCCTGCGTCGGCGGCGGCAGCAACGCGGCGGGCACGTTCGCCGGGTTCGTCGAGACATCGGCGAAACTCGTCGGGGTGGAAGCCGAGGGCGGCTCCGGCGCGGCGAACGGGGAGATCGGCGTACTGCACGGCTTCCAGTCGCTGTTCCTCCAGGACGAGCACGGGCAGATCACGGAGGCGCACTCGATCGCCGCCGGGCTGGACTACCCCGGCGTCGGCCCCGAGCACGCGTACCTGCGCGATCTGGGACGCGCCCGCTACGTCACCGTCTCCGACGGGGAGGCGATCGCCGCCGCCGTCCGGCTCGCGCGGGCGGAGGGCGTGCTGCCCGCCATCGAGTCGGCCCACGCGGTCGCCTGGGTCGTCCGCGCCGCCGGTACGCCGGAGCTGCCCACCGGATCGACGGTGCTCGTGACCCTCTCCGGGCGCGGCGACAAGGACATCACCACCCTGATCGCGGAGGCGGACCTCACATGAAGCTGCTGATGCCCTACATCACCGGCGGGGTCGTGCCGGGCTGGACGGCGTACCTGAGCGCGTTCGAGCACGCCGGAGCCGACCTGATCGAGGTCGGGCTGCCGTTCTCCGATCCCACCGTGGACGGTCCCACCATCCAGGAGTCCTCGGACGCGGCGCTGGCCCGAGGCGCGACACCCGCCTCGGTCCTCAAGGACCTCGCCGACGTGCGGACAGGCATCCCCCTCGTCGCCAGCACGTACGCCAACATCGCGCTGCGGCCCGGGTTCGGTGACGCGCTGACGGCGGCCGGGGTGACCGGGCTGATCGTGCCCGACCTGCCCCTCGACGAGTTGGCCGGGCTGGACGTGCCCGGCGTCCAGGTGAGTCTGCTCGCCTCGCCCGCCACGCCTGACGACCGGCTCGCCGAGATCGGCCGGCGCAGCCAGGCTTTCGTGTACGCCATCTCGGTCATGGGCACGACCGGCGAACGCGACAGGCTCGCACCGTCGGCCGTCACCCTGGCCGCCCGGCTCAAGCAGGTCACGGACCTACCCGTGCTGCTGGGCTTCGGCATCTCCACCCCGGAGCAGGCGGGCGAGGCGGCGGCGGTCGCCGACGGGGTCATCGTCGGCGCGGCCGTCATGCGGCGCATCCTCGACGGGGCGAGTCCGGCCGAGGTCGGCGCCTTCGTGGCGTCGCTGCGGGCCGCGCTGCCTCTGGTCGCCCCCGTGCGATGATCGGCGGTGGCCGTCGATGACGGGCGCGAACAGTCGACGCAGCGGGAGGCAGACCAGTGGCAGTGGCACGCTATCGGGCCATCGCCGCCGACCTCGCCACCAAGATTCGCGACGGCCACTACGCGCCGGGCGAGGCACTGCCGGCGCAACGCGAGCTGAGCACGGCGTACGGCGTCACTCTGATGACACTGCGGCAGGCCCTGCGCGAGCTGAGCGCCGAGGGGCTGATCGTCCAGCAGCCCGGCAAGGGCACGTTTGTCGCACCGCCCCACGCGGCGTACCAGCTGGGCTCTCTGCGGAGCTTCGGCGACGACCTGCGCGAGCAGGGCCACGAGGTCCACACCACGGTGATCTCTCGCGCGCAGCGCCGCGTGCCCTCGCGCGTCGCGGCCCGGCTGCGGGTCCGCGAGGCCGAGACGGGCCTGCGTCTCGAGCGGGTCCGCGCGTTCGCCGGCCGTCGCGCCATCCACCAGATCTCCTGGGTACGCGAGCCGCACGCGAGCCGGTTGCGCGACGTGGACTTCACCGGCACATCGTTGTACGCGGCCCTGGCCGACCTGGGGGTGGTGGTGGCCCGGGCCACGGAGACGATCCGGCCGGACGTGCTCGGTGCGGACGTGGCCCGGCATCTGGACGAGGCCGAGGGAGCACCGGTGCTGGTCAGCGACCGGATCACGTACGCGCCCGACGGGACGGCCCTGGTGACGGACCGGGCGACGATGGTGGGAAGCTTGCTGCAGATCACCGCCGACCGGGCCGCCACCGGGCTGTCCCTCCACTACGCGGCGGTCTAGCCCCCTACCCGGTGGGGGCCGGCGTGCCGGTGACGGTCAGGTCACGCAGCCGGCCCACGTTGTCGAACGAGCCGAAGCCGACCCGTCCCGAGCCGAACGTGCCGTCCTTCGCGGTCAGCAGCGGGTCCCGGTGCCCGTCGACGTAGACGGCGATCTCGCCGGTGGCCGGCAGGTGCACCACCCGGACGCGGTGCCACCTGGCGTCGGTGATCGCCGGGTTGGCGCCCCGGGACCGGCCGTTCCACTGGTGGTCGATGCGCTCCCGGTCGGCGTTGTCCACCTTGAAGATGCCGTTGTGCGGATAGATCGTGTTGTCGGTGGACAGGTGCGCGTAGTAGAACTCGGTGTCCGAACGCCAGCCGAAGACGATGATCACATCCCGGTTGGTGACCTCCACCGGTGTGTCGAGTCGTACCTGGGCGTCGACCCGCACCGACGACCACACCGGGCCGGCGGTCAGCACGGCGTACTCGAAGGGCCGGCGCGGACCCGGCCGGCTCTCCCCGGCCTCGGCCAGGACGACCTGGTCGCCTGTGAACTGCCACTTCGCCGGCGTCACCGGCGCCCAGTTGGGGGCCCCGGCGGTGCGGCACAGGGTGACGTCCCCGACGTCGCCGCTGGCGAACTCCCTGGTGCCGGTCACCTTCCACACCTTTCCGTTGGCCTTCGCGAGGACGTACAGCTCGCCGGCGGCATCGGTGCCGAAGCGCAGGTCCACCCGGTTGGGGTCACCGGGTGCGCCCGGGGCGGACAGGTCGCGCAGCCGGACCGGGGCGCCCGCCGCGTCGAAGAGCGCGAGCTGGTGGATCGTGGCCAGACCCCGCCCCCGGCGCATCTCGTCGGCCTCGGTGTAGAGCACCCGGCCGTCGACCAGGTCGCCGAAGACGTACTTGCCGCGCAGCGCGGGCAGCGCCCGCCCCCGGTAGACGAAGCCGCCGGCCACCGCGACACCGACGTCGTCGGTGCAGTTCCAGCCGGCGGCGGGGTCGTGGTCGTACGCGGCGACCGGGTAGGTGTAGCCGTACCTGTCGTCGTCGGCGGGCAGCGGGAGCAGCCGGTCGCAGGGGTTCGTGGCCGTCCTGTCGAAGACGAACGAGCCCTCGCGCTCGCTCCAGCCGAAGTTGTCCCCGGCGCGGACCTCGTAGATCGCCTCGACGGCGTGTTCACCGATGTGCCCGAGGTACATCCGGCCGGTCGCCCGGTCCCAGCTGAACCGGTGCGGGTCGCGGAAACCCACGGCGTAGAGCTCGCCGAGCGCGCCGGCCCAGCCGACGAACGGGTTTGCGGACGGGATGCCGTAGCGCCCGTTCGCGGCGTTGGTGCCCCGCGGGTCGATCCGCAGCAGCTTGCCGTGCGGCAGGGCCAGGTTCTGCGGGTCGGTGTTGCGTGCGCCCTGGCCACCGTCGCCGACGGCGAGGTACAGCAGGCCGTAGTCACGGTCGTGACGTTTGGCCGTGGGGTTGAAGTTGATCTCCTGGATGCCGTGCACCTGGCCGCCGAAGCCGATGCGCAGCACCTCGCGGTGCGTACCGGCGAAGGTGGCGGCGGCCGGATCCGTCGCCGTCCACTCGGTGATGACACCGTGGAAGAGCGTGTTGGGCTGGGCGTAGTCCGGTGTGACGGTCGTCGTCGACGCCAACTCGGTGTGGATGGTGTAGAACCGGCCGTTCGCCCCGAACTCCGGGTGGAACGCGACGTACCCGAAGCCCTGGCCGAGCCCACGACCGGAGAAGAACCGCGGCGCGAACGTCGCCGCCACGTCCAGGTAGACGCGCGGCACGCCGTCCTCGACCAGGTAGAGGCTGCCGTTGAGGTCGGGCACCGCCCGCCGGCCGGAGCCGTCGGGCACCTCCATGATGGTGTTGATCCGGGCGGTACGCATGAGCCGCGCGTCGGTCGGCGCGGGTGTGGGGGTCGACTGCGGGAAGCTGGCGTACTCGCTGAGGACCAGCCCCAGTCGGGACTGGACCGGCATGTCGGGGATCGGGTCGTCGACCGCGTCGACGGCCCGCGCGGGCGTGGCGACAAGTGTGGACAGGATCAGCACGAGGGCGGTGAGGCCGGCCCCCAGGGTGGGCCGGCGACGTGTGCCGGCGCGGCGGTGCAGGGTGCGCACGCGTGTCTCCTTCTCGGTGGGACGGTGCCGAGGGTGGTCAGCGGGCAAGGTGGCGGTACTGCCTCCGCACGTCGTTCGCGGAGACCACACTGTCGAGGAACATCAGGCCGTCCATCCGGCAGTCGCACGGGTTGCGTTCCAGGGTGTCCTGGGGGAAGCTGCCGCCGATCTTGATGCCCCGGGGGTCGGACGCGGTGGTCACGTGCGGGCCGGGCCCGGACACCAGCCACGGGTCGTCGGTGCGGGTGTGGAAGCCGTCCACCGGTTCGCCGTTGCGGTAGAGGGCCAGCGCGCCGGTGCTGAAGTCGAAGGTGGCGGCCAGGTGCACCCACTCCCCCACCGGCAGCAGCTCGCGCCAGTCCCGGGCGGCGGCGAAGGTCTGCGAGTTGCCGCCGTCGAGCCGCCGTCCGAGCGCGACGAGACGCAACTCCCCGTCGACGTCGATCAGCTCCAGCAGGGCGCGGACGCCGTGGCCGTCGGAGTCGCCGGTCAGCACCCCGGCCAGCCCGATCGCGTTGTACCTGTCGTCCGGGTCGACGGTGGTGGAGTTGGGCAACGGGCTGTCCATGTTCAGCTTGAACCAGCCCATGACCGTGGTGCCCGTGGTGGCGCTGAAGGCGCGCAGCGTTCGCACCCCGCTGGCCGACCAGGTGCCGGCCTTCCAGTCGTCGTTGCCGGCGACGGCGGGAGCGACCTGCCGGGTCTGCACCGCGTTGCGGCTGCCCCGGTAGGCGCGGTCCGGCACCCGCATGGCCGCGCCGCCGTTGATCAGCTCGATCTCGGTGCCGGAACGCCCCTGGTCACGTTCCAGGGCGGGGTCGCCGGGCACCGGATGGTCGAAGTCGTACGCGGCGACCAGGTGCGCGCGCAGCGCCGGGTGGACGTCGGGCGAGATGCCGCGGTCCGCCTGCGCGGGTGGCGTGCCCGCACCGGTCAGTGCGCCGATCGCCAGGAGGGAGACGGCCGCTCGTCGGGCCCTGGACATGGCTGTCACCTCGTTTCACGGCATGCCGGATGCCGGTCACGTAAGCGCTCAGGAAAGCGCTTACGTGACCATAGGCTGCCATGGATGCATCTGCCAGTCCGGCCACGATGCCGCCTCAGACCGCCAGGGCCGCCCGGACCTCCCGTTCCGCCGTGACACCCCCGTCGCCGTGCGAGGTGACCCGCCCGGACTCCAGCACGTGGTAGCGGTCCGCCACCCGCAGCGCGAAGCCCAGGTGCTGCTCGACGAGCAGCACACTGAACCCGGACTGCCGGGTCAGCTCGACGATCCGCTCCTGGATCTCCGCGACCACCGACGGCTGGATGCCCTCGGTCGGCTCGTCGAGCATCAGCAGCCTGGGCCTCGTGATCAGGGCACGGGCGATGGCCAACTGCTGACGCTGACCGCCGGAGAGCAGCCCGGCCCGACGCCGCAGCAGCGCGCGCAGCGCCGGAAACAGATCCAGCACCTCGGCCGTGGCCACCGCCCCGTCGCGCCGGCCGTCGGCGACCAGCCGCAGGTTCTCCGCGGCGGTCAGGTGCGGGAAGCACTGCTGACCCTGCGGCACGTACGCCATCCCCCGCGCCACCCGCTCGTGCGGCCCGGCGCGGGTGACGTCCTCACCGTCCAGCTCGACGGTGCCGGCGCTCGGGCGCAGCAGCCCGGCCGCGACCCGCAGCAGGGTGCTCTTGCCGGCACCGTTGTGCCCGAGCACGGCGGCCACCCCGTCGGGCGGGACCGCCAGATCGACCCCGTGCAGCACCCGAGAACGCCCGTACCCGGCGTGCACCCCGCGCAGCGTCAGCATCATGCCTCCAGGCCGGTGCGGGCCGACCCGGCGTCGACCGGGTGGCCAAGGTAGACCTCCTGCACGCGCGGGTCCGCCTGGACCTGCGCCACCGTGCCCTCGCTGAGCACCCGGCCGGCGTGCAGCACTGTGACGCTGCGCGCGAACCGACGCAGGAAGTCCATGTCGTGCTCGATCACGACGACCGTGCGATCCCGGCTCACCGTCTCCAACAGGGCGCCGGTGGCGTCGCGTTCCTCGTGGCTCATCCCGGCGACCGGCTCGTCCAGCAGCAGCAGCCGAGCGTCCTGCACCAGCAGCATGCCGATCTCCAGCCACTGCTTCTGGCCGTGCGCGAGCGTCCCGGCGAGGTGCGCGGCCCGCTCGGCCAGACCGATGGTCTCCAGTGCGGCGGCGACCTCGTCGGGGACACCTCGACGGCGGCGGGCCAGGGTCGCCCAGCTGCGCCGGGCGCCCGCCGCGATGTCGAGGTTCTGCAACACCGACAGCTCCTCGAAGACCGTCGAGGTCTGGAAGGTCCGCCCGATGCCGAGCCGGCTGATCCGGTGCACCGGCCGGCCGAGCAGTTCCTCGTCACCGAACCGGACCGAGCCGGTGGCCCGGACCAGGCCGGTGATCGCGTCGACCAGGGTGGTCTTGCCGGCGCCGTTCGGCCCGATCAGGAACCGGATGTCGCCGGGGGGCACTTCCAGCGAGACACCGTCGACGGCGGTGAAACCGTCGAAGCTGACCCGCACGTCCCGGACGGACAACCCGTCCAATGGTTCCCCGCTCATGCCGTGCTGGCTGGGCATGCGCTCACGGCCCTCGCTGCGCTCGGTGCGTTCGCTCATGCCGCCTCCACCTCCGTCCGTTCGGCGCGGCGTCGGCCCAGTGACAACCACCCCCGCCGTACCGGTTGCGCGCCGAGGTCACGGCGGCGGGCCAGCGCCCACAGCGACGCCAGGCCGCCGGGAAGGAACGCCACCACGACCACGAAGAGCAACCCCTGCAGGTACGTCCAGGTGCCCGGGAAACGCTCGGACAGGGCGGTACGCGCCCAGGCCACCGCCACCGCGCCGAGCACCGGCCCGAGCAGGGTCGCCCGACCGCCCACCGCGACGCCGATGACGAACTCGATCGACGGGACGATGCCGATCAGGGCGGGCGAGATGATGCCCACCGCCGGTACGAACAGCGCACCGGCCAGCCCGGCCATGCCGGCGGCGACCACGTACGCCACCAGCTTGACCGACGCCGGGTCGTAGCCCAGGAAGCGGACCCGCTCCTCACCGTCGCGGACCGCCACCAGCAACTCGCCGTAACGGCTGTGGATGAGCTGACGGGCCAGCGCGAGCAACGCCAGCAGCGCCGCGGCGATGATGAAGTACACCATCCGCTGGTTGACCGGGTCGTCCAGGTCGTAGCCGAAGAAGCCCTTGATGTCGGTGAGCCCGTTGGTGCCACCCGTGGTGCCCTGCTGGCCGATCAGCAGGATCACCATCGCGGCGGCGAGCGCCTGACTGAGGATGGCGAAGTACGCGCCGCGGACCCGGCGGCGGAACACAAGTGAGCCGAGGCCGAAGGCGACCACCATCGGCAGCAGCACCGTGGCGGGCAGCGCGAACCACGGGCTGGCGAACGGTCGCCACCACAGGGGCAGCTCGTCGAGTTGCCCGTACAGCTGCATGAAGTCGGGCATCCCACCCGGGCCCGCGTCGGCGAGCTTGAGGTGCATGGCCATCGCGTAGCCGCCGAGGCCGAAGAAGACGCCCTGGCCCAGGGTGAGCATCCCGCCCCGGCCCCAGGCGATCCCGATGCCGACCGCGACCATGGCGACGCAGAGGTACTTGGCCAGCAACGCCAGCCGGAAGTCCGACAGCACCAGCGGGGCGACGGCGAACAACAGCGCCGCGCCGAAGGCGAAGCCGGCCAGGGTCCGCATCCGTGCCCGGCCGGCGGGCCGGCCCGGTGGTACGGCGCCGGCGGACGCCGGGCGGACGGCGGTGTCGGGTGGCGCGGGGGTGACGGCGGTCATGCGAGGCTCCTGGTCCGCAGGGTGAACAGGCCCTGTGGCCGCCACTGGAGGAACGCGACGATCGCCACGAACACGATCACCTTGGCGACGCTGAGGGTGGTCAGGTACTCCCCGGTGGCCTGGAGCACGCCGAGGGCGAAGGCGACGATCACGCTGCCCTTGAGCTGGCCGATCCCGCCGACCACGACGACCAGGAAGGCGTCGATGATCAGGTTGGTGCCCATGGTCGGGCCGATCGGGCCGAGCAGGGTGAGGGCCACCCCGGCGAGCCCGGCCAGGCCGGAGCCGAGGAAGAAGGTCGTCCGGTCGACCCGGGAGGTGGCGATGCCGGACACGGCGGCGAGGTCGCGGTTCTGCACCACCGCGCGGATCCGCCGCCCGAGCGGGGTGAGCCGCAGCGCCAGGGTGAGCGCCGCCACGGCGGCCAGCGCGAGGGCCAGGATGAACAGCCGGTTGTTGGCGATGGTCAGCCCGCCGGGCAGCGCCACGTTGCCGGTGAGCAGCTCGGGCGCGCGGGTCTGCACGTTCGGGCTGCCGAAGACGTCCCGGGCCAGTTGTTGCAGCATCAGTGACACACCCCAGGTGACCAGCAGGGTGTCCAGCGGCCGGGCGTAGAGCCGGCGGATGAGCAGCACCTCCAGCAGGACTCCCATGGTGCCGGCGACCACGAACGCCACCGGCAGCGCGACCGCCAGCGACAGGCCGGCGCCGGTGATGCTCTGTTGCAGAACGTATGTGGTGTACGCGCCGGCCATGATGAACTCACCGTGCGCCATGTTGATCACGTTCATCTGGCCGAAGGTCAGCGCCAGGCCGAGCGCGATGAGCAACAGCACCGCGCCGATGCTGATGCCTGTGAAGAGTTGACCGAAGAGGACTGTCACGGTGGGTACTCCGAACTGCTGGTCGGGTGGCCCGGACGGAGCGCGCGGCAACGCGTTCCGCCCGGGCCGGCGTCGTCAGCTCAGGCCGCTCGCCCACGGGTAGGTCTTGAGGTACGGGTCCGGCGCGACAGGCTTGCCGGAGTTCCACACCTCGGTGATCAGACCGTCCGCGCCGATCTTGCCGATCCGTGCGGTCTTGGCGATGTGCTGGGTCTTGCCGTCGACGGTGACCAGACCCTCCGGCGCGTCGAAGGTGATCCCGTCCGAAGCGGTACGGACCTTCTCCACGTCGAAGGCGCCGGCCTTCTCGACCATCGCCTTCCACAGGTGGACGCCGACGTACGCGGCCTCCATCGGATCGCTA
The DNA here is from genome assembly GCF_049841535.1 of Micromonospora sp. DT53. Classification (NCBI taxonomy): domain Bacteria; kingdom Bacillati; phylum Actinomycetota; class Actinomycetes; order Micromonosporales; family Micromonosporaceae; genus Micromonospora; species Micromonospora sp. DT53. The sequence continues at coordinate 400,503 of NZ_JBNCKM010000003.1, read as the reverse complement.
GTCGGCTTGTCCGCGCCGTACTTCGCCTTGTACGCGGCCACGAACTTCGAGTTCGCCGCGCCCGGGGTGGTCTGGTAGTAGTTCCAGGCCGTCAGTTGGCCCTCCAGGTACTGGGTGCCGATGCCCTTGACCTCTTCCTCGGCGATCGACACCGACACCACAGGCATCGCGGCGGCGGTCAGGCCCGCCGACTTGTATTCCTTGAAGAAGGCCACGTTGCTGTCACCGTTGAGCGTGTTGAACACCGCGTCCGCGCCTGACGATTTGACCTTGTTGACGATGGTGCCGAACTCGGTGGAGCCCAGCGGCGCGTAATCCTCGCCCAGCACGGTCATCCCGTTCGCGGTCGCGTACGCTTTGATGATTTTGTTGGCGGTACGGGGAAAGACGTAGTCGCTACCGACCAGATAGACCGACTTTGCGCCCTGCGACTTGAGGTAGTCGAGCCCGGGAACGATCTGCTGGTTGGTCGTGGCTCCGGTGTAGAAGATGTAGGGCGACTGCTCCAGACCCTCGTACTGCACCGGGTAGAACAGCAACGCCTTGTTCTTCTCGAACACCGGCTTGACCGCCTTGCGGCTGGCCGAAGTCCAACAGCCGAAGACGGCGGCGACCCGGTCCTCGGAGATGAGCTTCTCGGCCTTCTCCGCGAAGGTGGGCCAGTCCGAGGCGCCGTCCTCACCGACCGGCTGGATCTTCTTGCCGAGGACACCGCCGGCCGCGTTGATCTCCTCGACGGCGAGCATGATGGAGTCGCGGACGGTGACCTCGCTGATCGCCATGGTGCCGGAGAGCGAGTTGAGCAGGCCCACCTTGACGGTGTCGCCGGAGACGTCGGCGGTGACGCCGGTCGCGCCGCCCTCGTCGGTGGTCTTGCTGCCGCACGCGGTCATCGCGGCCGCGGCGACCAGGGTCATGGCACCCGCCAGGATGCGGCGGCCCCGGAATAATGACATCTACTCTCCCTGCGGTGCACTCAAGTGGCGAAAGGACGGTCGGTGCGGTCCGATGGAGCTGACGTGGGCGATGCCGAGGTCGACGGGTGGACGCCGCGCAGGGCACCGGCTCTGATATGGGCAGGGAAAGCGTCGACCGGCATGATTGCGTGTGTGTTTCCCGGTCCTTAATTGACTGTTTCCGAGGGCGCCGTCGGGCGCGCACGAAAAACGGCCGACACCGTTGGGAGGAAACGGTGCCGGCCGTTCGGAAAGATGCGAGACAAGTGCCACCACAATGGTCGACGCAAAAAGCCGTCGACGGTGGGCACACAATGGTGAGATCTGACGCCGTGGCCAGATACTTCACGCAGGAAGCATCTTAGGGCCGGATCGGGTGGCGCTGTCAAGGGGTCCGGTGGCCGGCTGTCGGCGCTGGTTCAGAGCTGGGCGAGCACGGTGAAGTCGAGCCCGTCGGCCTCGGCCAGGTAGATGCGCTGACGGACGTGCCTCTGACGCAGCCGCAACCGCCCACGCGGCCCGTGGTACGCGACCGCGTCGGCGGCGGTCTCGATGGCCCGTACGTCGAGGGTGCGGGCCTGGCCGATCAGCGCGGCGAGCAGCATCACGCCCTCGTAGCAGGACTCCCCCAGGCTGCCCAGCGGCGGCGCCTCCACCCCGAAACGCCTGGCGAACTCGCCGTGGAAGTCGAGATTCTCCTGAGTCACCAGCCCGGCGAAGAAACCCGCCGTGCTGTACAGCCTCCGGGTCGCGCCGGCGCCGCTGGCCAGCAGCATGTTCTCGTCCATCAGGGTGCTCAGCCGCAGGCAGCGCTGGTCCAGGCCGGACCGGGCGAACGCGCGGTTGAACCGCACCGCGTCGGCGCCGACAAGCAGCATCAACACCGCGTCCGCGTCACTGTGCTCGATGCGGCGCAACACCTCGGTGAAGTCGTGCGCGTCCAACGGCAGGAAGTGCCGGCCCACCACCTGCCCACCGCCGCGCAGCGCGTACCGCTGAGCCGCCCGCGACGTACGGCGCGGCCACACGTAGTCGTTGCCCACCACGAACCAGCGACGCACCCCCTGCTCCCCGGCGAGCAGCCGCATCGCGGGCCACAGTTGGGCATCTGGCGTCTCGCTGGTCAGGAAGACCCCTTCGGTGCGTTCGCCGCCCTCGTAGAGTGCGGTGTAGACGTACGGCACCCGGTGTGCGACGCGGGGCGCCAACGCCTGGCGCACCGAGGAGATGTGCCACCCCGTCACCCCCTGCACGGCCCCCACCGACACCAACGCCTCGACCTCGGCGGCCACCTCGGCCGGCGGTGCGCCACCGTCGACCGGCACCAGCCGCACCTCCCGGCCGAGCACACCACCGCACCGATTGATCTCCTCCACCGCGAGTTGCGCGCAGAGCTCGCACGTGGGGCCGAACATGCCGGCCGGCCCGCGCATCGGGTAGACCAGCGCGATGCTGACCACGGCGCGGTCGACGGTCAGCCACGGCGGTGCCGGCGCGGACATGAGCACATGATTGCCCGGCCCACGACCGAAGACCAGCGCTCACCACTGACCGGGACGACTCGCTACCATGACAGGGCCACCGGACCAGGGAGTTTCATGTCAGACGTGCCCGGGGCGCCAGCCGACCTGCTGCGCTCGCTCACCCGCGCCGAACGGCTGCTCTCCCGCCGGCTGGGCGCCGTTCTGGCCGACGACGCGTTGAGCATCGAGGCGTGGCGGGTGCTCTGCCTGCTCGCCGACGGCCAGGGTCACCCGATGAGCGAGGTGTCCGTCGAGGCGTCGCTGCCACCGGGCACCCTCACCAAGCTGATCGATCAACTCGTCGACCGCAACCTCGTCTTCCGCCGGATCGATCCGATCGATCGCCGACGAATTCGGGCGTACCTGACCGCTCGGGGCCGCCGCGAACACGCCCGCCTGGACGAGCGGGTCCGAGCCAGCATCGCGGAGCTGGGCGTCGCGGCGCTGTGCGTGGCGCAGACCAGCGAGCCAGGCATGCCCCCGGCCGCCAACCTCGTACGCCAGCTCGACGACCTGATAGGCCGCCTCGACCCGGCCCGGCAACGAGTGCACGCCGACGCGGCCGGCCCACACCGCTGACCCCTCCCCGCTCCGGCTCCGGGCTTGCGGGGCGTTCGGCACGGCCTTGAGCGTGGCCCGACCTCCCACCCCACACTCCAGAGAGCGTGATGTCTGTGAGTCATCACGATGACTCACAGACATCACGCTCTCGTAAGTGTCCGCCAGGCACCGTCGTGCCCCGCACCGCTGTGGCCTCAGGAACGGTCTTGGCAGCCGAGGCCAATCCCCGCTCGGCCGCCGCGGGTGACACGGACCAGCAGGACCGGCGCACGGCCCGATAGCGGCTCCTTAGACCGTTAGGTGGGCACGCAGGGTGTGCGCGTCGGGAGCGGTGGCGGTCCACAATGTCGCCGGACCGCCGGCCAACGGCAGCCGGGCGACACCGCCCTCGACCGTCGGAGGCTCGGCGGGCCGCGACGGGTCGACCACCAGCAGCGACCCGGTGGCCGGGGCGCCGCCGAGCACCGCCGGGCCGGCCCAGCCCGGCGCCTGCGGTCCCACCGCGAGGGACTGGCGCAGCAGTGGTCGACAGGCGTAGTCGACCTGGGTGTGCACCACTGCGCCGCCGGGGGTCTCGCCGTACCGGCCGCAGATCAACTCGTCGCGCCACCGCAGGCTCGCACCGGCGGCCAGGTCGATCCGGGACTCGGCGAGGTGCGCGCAGCCGGCCGCGGCGACCAACTGCTCCGGAAACCAGTGCAGCGTGGCACCGGCATGCACCACCGCCCGCACCGCCATCCGGGACACGGCACCCGCGCGACCCGGCAGGGCGATCGACGCGGCGACGCTGTGCACCCGGACCGCCGCGCCCGGGCCCACCTCGATCTCCAGGCGTAGATCGTCCCCGGCGAGCGGTCCGGCCGCCCCGCCGACGAGGTGCACGGTGGCGACACCACCGTCGGTCGGGGTCTGGCGCAACAGCAACGGCGTCTCGCCGTGCAGCTCGACCAGTGCCGTGCCGCCTCGACCGTCGGCGCGAGCGACCAGCCGGGCGAGCGCTCGCATCAGGCCGGGCCGACCGGCGCGGCAAGCGGGTGCAGTGCGGCGTGGTGGGCCAACTCGTGCCGGATCCACTCCGCGACAGGCGTTGCCGTGGGATCTCCCACGATGGACAGGAAGAGGGTCGGGAGGTCGCCGCGCCGGGCCCGCGCGTCACGATCCATGACGGCGAGGTCGGCGCCCACCATCGGCGCCAGGTCGGTCTTGTTGATCACGAGAAGGTCGGCGGCGGTGACCCCGGGTCCGCCCTTGCGGGGCACCTTGTCCCCACCCGCCACGTCGACCACGAAGATCTGCCGGTCGACCAGCCCCCGACTGAAGGTCGCGGTCAGGTTGTCCCCACCGCTCTCCACGAGGACCAGGTCCAGCGGGCCGACCGCCTCGGCCAGTTCGTCGATGGCGTCCAGATTGGCGCCGATGTCGTCGCGGATCGCGGTGTGCGGGCAGCAGCCGGTCTCCACCGCGCGGATCCGGACCGGATCCAGCACTCCGGCCCGCCGGAGGAAGTCGGCGTCCTCGGTCGTGTAGATGTCGTTGGTCACCACGCCGAGCCGCAGCTCGTCGGCGAAGGCACGGCAGAGCGCGGCCACCAGGGCCGTCTTGCCGGACCCGACCGGGCCGCCGATGCCGACCCGCAGGGCACGGCCGGCGCGCGCCAACGGCGGATGCGGGTCCACCCCCGGCTCCGGGTGGGTGTGCGGAACGGTTTCGTCGTGGGGTGGGGTGACCGGCAGCGGCGTGGTCGGATCGACGGCGGGCACAGCGTTCGGCACAACTGTGTCAGGACGCAAAGAGACGCACCTCCCAGGTGGCATGGATTTCGGCATGGATGTCGGCGAGTGGAGCGGCGGCAGCCGGCAGCCGCTCCGGTGGGTCGTCGGCGGCCCGCGCCGCGTCGGCGGCCGTGCCGTCGCAGGCGTCGGCCAAGCCGACCAGCAGGGCCTGGACCCGGTACGGGTCGAGGCCGAGCAGACGTACGCCGGCGCTGGCCGCCCCGGTCAACGTCCCGTACGCGGCGATCGTGGCGGTCTCCAGCCGGGACAGCCCGGCCGCGGCGCAGAGCAGCCCGAGCACCAGCGGCTGGTGTGGGCCACCGGGCGTCGCGGGCAGGTCGGCGAACGGGGCGTCCGGCCAGATGGCCCGCCCGGCACGCAGCAGCGCCCGGCCCTGTCGGCGCGAGACCGCCCGCAACGCCGGGGCGGCGGTACGCGCGTCCAGTTCCGCGTCGAGCCGAGCCAGCGCCCCCGACCGGACGGCGGACCCGGCCGGCGCCCCCGTCCGAGCGACAGCCTCGGCCGGCACGTCCGACGGTCGGGCGGACCGGGCCGGGTGCGCCGAGCCGACCGTCTCGGCCACCGCCGCCCGGTGTGCGGCCGCCGCGAACGCCGCGCCGACCAGACCGGCGGTGGCCAACCGTCCGGCCAGGAACGCCTCCAACGAGGCCAGGTCGGTGACCCGGCCGGCGGCGACGGCCGCCTCCAGGCCGCCGGAGTGCGCGTGCGCCCCGGCCGGGAAGCGGCCATCGGCCAACAGCAACAGCAGGCTCGGCGTCGCCATCAGAACAGGAAGTACCGCTGGGCCATCGGCAGCCGGGTCACCGGGTCCGGTTCCACCACCTGCCCGTCGATCCGCACCGTGAAGGTGTCCGGGTCCACCTCGATGCGCGGCATCGCGTTGTTCTCCGGCAGGTCGGCCTTGCCCCGCGACCGCACGTCGCTCACCGGCACCACCCGGCGTCGCACGTCCAGGCGGAGCCCGGCGTCCAGGGCCGCCGGAGCCACGAAGGCCAGGCTGGTGGCGGCGGCCGCGTTGCCGTACGCCCCGAACATCGGCCGGGGCAGCATCGGCTGTGGTGTCGGGATGGAGGCGTTGGCGTCGCCCATCTGGGCGTACGCGATCATGCCGCCCTTGATCACCAGCAGCGGTCGTACGCCGAAGAACGCCGGGTCCCAGAGCACCAGGTCGGCGAGCTTGCCCGGCTCGACCGAGCCGATCTCCTGTTCCAGCCCGTTGGCCATCGCCGCGCAGATGGTGTACTTCGCCACGTACCGCCGGGCCCGGTGGTTGTCGGCGGCCCCGTCACCCGGCAGCGCGCCGACCCGGTCCTTCATCACGTGGGCGCTCTGCCAGGTCCGCATGATCACCTCGCCGACCCGACCCATGGCCTGCGAGTCGGACCCGATGATGGAGATCGCGCCGAGGTCGTGCAGCAGGTCCTCGGCGGCCATCGTGGACGGTCGGATCCGGCTCTCGGCGAAGGCCAGGTCCTCCGGAACGGAGGGGTTGAGGTGGTGGCAGACCATCAACATGTCCAGGTGCTCGGCCAGGGTGTTGGCGGTGTACGGCCGGGTCGGGTTGGTCGACGACGGCAACACGTTCGGCTCGCTGGCCACCGTGATGATGTCCGGCGCGTGCCCGCCACCGGCTCCCTCGGTGTGGTACGAGTGGATCGCCCGCCCGCCGATCGCCCGCAGGGTGTCGGCGACGAAGCCGGCCTCGTTGAGCGTGTCGGTGTGGATGGACACCTGGACCCCGGACGCGTCCGCCACCCGCAGGCAGGCGTCGATCGCGGCCGGCGTGGTGCCCCAGTCCTCGTGCAGCTTGAACCCGCCCGCACCGGCCCGCAGCTGCTCCCACAACGCCTCACTGGAGACGGTGTTGCCCTTGCCGAGCAGCAGCACGTTGACCGGCATCGTGTCCAACGCCTCGTGCATCCGGGCCAGGTGCCAGGCGTTCGGGGTGACGGTTGTCGCGCGGGTCCCCTCGGCCGGCCCGGTGCCGCCCCCGACCATCGTGGTGATGCCGCTGGCCAGTGCCTCGGTGACGATCTGCGGGCAGATGAAGTGCACGTGGGTGTCGACCGCGCCGGCGGTGAGGATCCGCCCGTTGCCCGCGATCACCTCGGTGGACGGGCCGATGACCAGGTCGGGGTGGACACCGGGCATGGTGTCCGGGTTGCCGGCCCGGCCGAGCGCCACGATGCGTCCGTCGCGCAGCCCGACGTCGGCCTTGACCACACCCCAGTGGTCGAGCACCACCGCACCGGTGATCACGGTGTCCAGTGCCCCCTCGGCGCGGGTGGCCCGGGACTGGCCCATCGACTCACGGATCACCTTGCCGCCGCCGAAGACCGCCTCGTCGCCGCCCACGCAGTGGTCGGTCTCCACCTCGATGAGCAGGTTGGTGTCGGCCAGTCGGATCCGGTCACCTGTCGTCGGCCCGTACAGGTCGATGTAGCGGTCCCTGCGCACGGCGCTCACCGCGGCGACCCGTCGGCCGTGACCGCGTGCGGCGACGGGTCCAACGCTCCCGCGCACTCTGCGCGCAGGCCCGGCACGACCCGTGCGCCGCCGAGCGGAACGAGGTCGACGGTGCGGCTGATGCCCGGCTCGAACCGGACCGAGGTGCCTGCCGGAACGGCGAGCCGCTGCCCCCAGGCCGCGCCCCGGTCGAACGACAGCGCCGGGTTGGCCTCGGCGAAGTGGTAGTGCGAGCCGACCTGCACCGGGCGGTCGGCGGTGTTCACCACGAGCACTGTGGTCACCGGACGCCCCACGTTGATCTGGACCGGGTCGGCCGCCGGCAGGATCTCCCCGGGGATCACGGGATCGGGTGGTGCACCGTCACCAGTTTGGTGCCATCCGGGAACGTCGCCTCCACCTGCACCTCCCTCAGCAGCTCGGGGATGCCGTCCTGGACGTCGTCGCGGCCGAGCACCGTCCGGCCGGCCGACATCAGGTCGACCACCGACCGCCCGTCGCGGGCCCCTTCGAGGAGGAACGCGGTGATCACCGCGACGGCTTCGGGGTAGTTGAGGCGCAGGCCGCGTTCGCGGCGGGCGCGGGCGACATCGGCCGCGACGTGGACGAGCAGGCGATCCTGCTCGTGCGGGCTGAGGAACACGGGGCTCTCCCGGTGGGTCGGCGTGCCCCGGCTCGCCGTCGGCTCCACGCGGAGCCGCCCGGGCAGCAGGGCCCGGGTGCGAGCTGGGAGTCACACGACCGCCGGGTCACCGCCGACGGGGCGACCCGGGACTCCACCATCCCGGCCCGCACGACGGGCAACCGGCGGTGTCGGGTCGGATGCGGACCGCACCGCCCACCGCTGAGCAGACCGTAGAGGATCGCCACCGACCGAGGCAACAGTCCACCGCGTGTCCTGACCCCCGACGGCGTGCGAGGCGGTGGGAGCATGATCTGGGCGGGCTTTCCGTCGTCCCGGTCGAGCCTCGGCGCGATCGGGCACCGGCAACCGGGGAGGCACCCGATGCAGGAGTCAGCACCTGCGGCGAACGCTGACGGTGAGCGGCGGCTGCGGACGCTCACCGTGGTCGGGGTGGCCGCCAACGTCCTCGGTGTGGTCACGGCGGTGGAGGGCGTGCTGCGCCGAGACGCGCTGCTGGTCGCCCTCGCCCTGACCGCCGTTCTGCTGCTCGGCGGGTTCTGGTTCTGGTACCAACGCACCCGGCTGGCGATCGCGCTGCTCGCGCTCGGCTGTGTGTTGCTCGGCGGCGTCGTGGCGACACAACTCGGCCGCGAGTCGACGCCGCCCCCCGTGGCCGGTGGCACGTCGACGCCCACACCGTCGGCATCGGGCGGAGCTTCCTCGCCGAACACCGCCGCCACCCCGCCTCCGGCGCCGGCCACACCAACCGCCAACGGTACGGCCGTGGTCGACCCGGACGCGCCGCGCGTCCTCGTGGACCGCAGCGTGGTGCTGCCGCGTGGCGCGGCGGTCGACGTCGACCGGCCGGCTCAGCAGGTCGTCGCGAAACACACAGGCGGGGCCACCGACGGGCTCGACCTGTACCACGACTGGGCGGACATCCGGTCGGACAACATCCAGGTGGCCAACCCGCCGAACGTGTACCAGTACTCCGGCGGCGACCCCGACCGGGCGTACGCGGTCTGCGCCGTCGACGGCTCCGGGTCGGCGCGGGCGTCGTTCACGCCCGGGGCGGATTTCTGCTTCCGCACCTCGGAGGGGCGCGTCGGCTTCGCGACCATCGCCCCGCCCAACAAGGATCAGGTGTTCGTCGTCCACGTCGTGGTCTGGGACGCCACCGGCGCCTGAGGTCGGGGCGCGGGACGGCTGTTCCGGCGCGGGGGTTCGCAGGGCATGATCGCCGGATGACGGCGACGAGGGGTACGCGCGCACTGCTCGGTGTTCTGTTCCTGGCAGCGGCGACGGTCGGGGCGTGGATCCTGTGGCTGGGCTGGGACACCCGGTACACCGTCGACGCGCAGACCGGCGCGAGCAGCGGCCCGTACGAGGCGTGGCAGGTGATCGGCTGTGTGCTGACGCTCGTGGTGCTGGCCGCGCTCGCCGGGACGCGGCTCAGCCCGTGGCTGGTGGCGCCGGTGATGACTGTGGCGTTCACGGCGGCCTGGTCGTGGCGGGCCGCGGGGACCGACGACAGCGGATTGTGGGCGGTCGGCGGGATTCTGGTGCTGATCGGGATGGCTGTCGGCAGCACGGTGGTGAGCCTCGCGGCGCGGCGGGTCGGCCAGCGGTTCGCCGGCCGATCCGCCTAGACGACCCATCGCCAGGTGGGCGCCGAAATGCTACGAAGGGGAGATGCCTGACCCGACAAGCTCCCGTGGTGCCACGTCCCTGGAGACTCCGCGGCTGCTGTTGCGCGGCTTGCGAAGCGACGATCTGGACGGCTTCGCCGCGATCAACGCGCAGCCCGAGGTGATGCGCTACATCCATGACGGCCACCCCCTGGACCGGGCCACGACCGCGGAGCGTCTGGCCATCTGTCAGCGGCAGTGGGACGAGCACGGCTTCGGCCTGTACGCGGTGGAGATCAGAGAGACCGGCGAGTTGGCCGGTTTCACCGGACTGGCGGTGCCGACCTTCCTGCCCGAGATCATGCCGGCCGTGGAGATCGGCTGGCGGCTCGGCCGCGCACACTGGGGTCGGGGCCTGGCCACCGAGGCGGCCCAGGCCGTTGTCGCCCACACTCGTGCCGAGCTCGACCTGCGGCGGCTGGTCAGCATCCACGTGGTCGGCAACGACGCGTCCGCGCGGGTGATGGTCAAGATCGGCATGTCGCTGGAGCGCGAGACCGTGCAGCCGGACACCGGCCGCCAGGTCCGGGTCTACGCGATGGACCTGTAGGGGGCCGTGGCGTCGGTTGCCGCGGGTCGGCCGGTCAGCGGGCCGCGACGGGCTGCGGCGCCGGCGCCCGGGTGAAGGGGATGCCGACGTGGTCGCCGGTCCCGGGCTGCCCGTCGGGGTGCCGCCACAGCCCCCGGTCGCGCAGGATCGGCAGCACACCCTCACCGAACCAGTACGCCTCCTCCAGGTGCGGATAGCCGGAGAGGACGAACTCGTCGATGCCGAGCGCATGGTATTCGGCGATCCGGTCGGCGACCTCGGCATGGCTGCCCACCAGCGCGGTGCCGGCCCCGCCGCGGACCAGCCCGACCCCCGCCCACAGGTTGGGCGCGACCTCCAGGCCGTCGCGGGAGCCGCCGTGCAGGTCGAGCATCCGGCGCTGCCCCTCGGACTCGCTGCGACGCAGCCCCTCCTGCACGGCCCGGATGTCGGCCTCGGAGACGCCGTCGAGCAGGCGTTGGGCCTGCGCCCAGGCCTGCTCGGCGGTGTCGCGCACGATGACGTGCAGCCGGATGCCGAAGCGCAGTTCCCGCCCGGCGCGGGCGGCCAACGCCCGGACCCGCGCCACCTTCTCGGCCACCAGGGCCGGCGGTTCGCCCCAGGTGAGGTAGACGTCGCTGTGCCGCACGGCCACCGGGAGGGCGGCGGCGGATGACCCACCGAAGTAGACAGGCGGCACCGGGTCGGGCAGCCGGTGCAGCCGCGCCTGTTCGACGCGGACGTGGGCGCCGTCGTGGTCGACCGTCTCACCGCGCCACAGCGCACGCACCACGTGTAGGAACTCGTCGGTCCGCGCGTACCGGGTGTCCTTGTCCAGGAAGTCGCCGTAGGCCCGCTGCTCTTGCGACTCGCCGCCGGTGACCACGTTGAGCAGCAGCCGGCCCCGGGACAGCCGCTGGAAGGTCGAGGCCATCTGGGCGGCGAGGGTGGGGGCCAGCAGCCCGGGCCGGAAGGCGACCAGGAACTTGAGTCGCTCGGTCACCTCGGTGAGCATCGCGGTGCTGAGCCAGGCGTCCTCGCACCAGGCGCCGGTCGGGGTGAGCGCGCCGACGAAGCCGAGTTGCTCGGCGCTGCGGGCGATCTGCCCGAGGTACGCCACGCTGGCGGGGCGGGCCCCTCCGGCGGCGCCGGTCGGTCCGCCGTGTCCGCCGCCGACGATGTCCCGGCTGTCGCCGTTGGTGGGCAGGAACCAGTGGAAGGTGAGGGTCATCGGGGCTCTTTCCTCCAGCGGGGGTGGTCGGCGCACGCGGCGAGGCGGGCACCTCCTGAGGGGTGGGACGATCCCATCGACAGCCTACCCATAAAACCTATCGGGTTAGTAGGCTACTGCCGGCGCCGACACCTGTCGATGCGCCACCACCCCCGTGCCCGACCCGAGGAGCCGCCATGCCCACCCCGTCGACGAGCCGTCCTCCGCATCGCCGCCTCCTGACGGCCGTGCTCACCACAGTGGCCCTGCTCGCCACGGTCGCGGTGAGCGCGTGCGGCGGGTCCGCCGATGCGGGCGGCACCAAGGACAAGCTCCGGATCGGCTACCAGCGCTTCGGCGGGCTGAGCCTGGTCAAGGCGCGCGGCGCCGCACCGGATGTGGACTGGTCGCTGTTCGAGAGCGGCCCGGCGCTCACCGAGGCACTCAAGGCCGGCTCGATCGACATCGGACAGGTCGGCGAGGCGCCGCCCGTCTTCGCCGCCGCCGGGAAGATCCCCTTCTCCATCATCGGCACGTCGGCGCCGATTCCGCAGGGTGAGGCCGTGCTGGTCAAGGCCGACCGGGGCTACCGCAGCTTCGCCGATCTCAAGGGCAAGACGGTGGCCCTCAACAAGGGGTCCAACGTGCACTGGCTGCTGGTGCGGCTGCTGGAGGCGAACAACATGACGTTGAAGGACATCCAGGTCAAGTACCTCAGGCCCGCCGAGGGGCGGCCCGCGTTCGACGGCGGCCAGATCGACGCCTGGGTGATCTGGGACCCGTACTTCGCCCTGGCCGAGCAACCGGGGGTCCAGGTGCTCGCCGACGCGACAGGTCTGGCCAGCAACCGCGAGTACGTCCTGGCCACGCCCCGGGCGGTCGACAAGCGGACGGACGACATTCGCGCGTTCCTGCAGCGCTACCGCGAGGTGACCGACTGGGGTATCGCCCACCCCGAGGAGCGGGCCAGCACCCTCGCGCCGGAGCTGAAGATCCCGCAGGACGTCACCAGCCGCGCCCTGGCCCGCAGCGCCCGACCCCTCGCCCCGGTCACCCCGGCCATCGGCGACGAACTTCAGGCGATCACCGACAGTTTCATCGCCCTGGAACTCATCCCGGGCCCGGTCGACCTCCGATCCCGGGTCGACGGCCGGTTCAGCGCGGTGTTCCAGTGAGTCGTACGACGCTCGTCGAGGCGCCCGACGAGGTCGCGGCGGCGGCGCCTGTCGTACCCCGTCGTCAGCGGCCGGCCCGGCGCTGGCGGCGGGTGGTGAGCCCGGTGGTGCTGGTCCTGGGGTGGGAGTTGGCCGCACGGACCGGGCTGCTGGCGGCGGAGAAACTGCCCGCGCCCAGCGATGTCCTGGCCACCGGTTGGCGGCTGAGCCGGGACGGAACCCTCGGCATCCACCTGCTGGACTCCCTCACCCGGGCCGGGGCGGGCCTGCTGATCGGCGGTGTTCTGGCCCTGGCCCTGGGCACCGTGGCCGGGCTGCTGCGGCTCGGTGACGACCTGGTCGACCCACCGGTGCAGATGGCCCGGATGCTGCCGCACCTCGGGCTGGTCCCGTTGCTGATCATCTGGGTCGGCATCGGTGAATCACTCAAGATCAGCCTCGTCGCTCTGGGTGCGTTCTTCCCCATCTACTTCAACACCTACGCCGGCATCCGGGACATCGACGAGCGGCTGGTGGAGGCGGCCCGCACCTGTGGTCTGGGGCAGGCCGCCCGGCTGCGGCACGTGGTGCTGCCCGGCGCGCTGCCGTCGCTCTTCCTCGGCCTGCGGTTGGCGATCGGGGCGGCCTGGCTGAGCCTGGTCGTCGGCGAACAGGTGAACGCCCAGACCGGGATCGGCTTTCTGATGATGGAGGCGCGGGAGTTCAGCCAGACCGACGTGGTGGTGCTCGGCCTGCTCGTCTACGCGCTGCTCGGGCTGATATCCGACCTTGCCTTGCGCGTCCTGGAGAGGAGGATGTTGACATGGCGTCGCGGACTGCGGGCCACCTGAACGGCACCGAGCCGGTGCTCACCGCCCACGCGGTGCGCCGGGCGTTCGGGCCGACGGTCGTGCTGGCCGGGGTCGATCTGACCATCGCACGTGGTGAGGTCGTGGCCCTGCTGGGCGGCAGCGGTTCCGGCAAGAGCACGCTCCTGCGGATTCTCGCCGGGTTGGACGGCGAGGCCAGCGGGACGAGCATCGTGCACGGCACCGCCGCGGTGGTCTTCCAGGAACACCGGTTGCTGCCGTGGAAACGCGTGGCGGAGAACGTGGGGCTCGGGCTGTCCGGCGCGGACCGCCCGAGGCGGATCCGGCGGGCGCTGGCCGAGGTCGGGTTGGCCGAGCGACATCGTGCCTGGCCGGCCGAGTTGTCCGGCGGGCAGGCGCAGCGGGTGGCCGTGGCGCGGGCCCTGGTCCGCGAACCGGACCTGCTGCTGCTCGACGAGCCGTTCGGCGCCCTGGACGCGCTGACCCGACTGCGGATGCAGATCCTGCTACGCCGACTACGCGCCGAGCACGGCTTTGCCGCCCTGCTGGTCACCCACGACGTGGAGGAGGCGCTGCTGCTCGCCGACCGGATCCTGCTCCTCGACGAGGGGCGTATCGCCGCGGAGCTGCCCGTCGACCTTGGCCCCACCCGTACGCCGGACGACCCGGCCTTCGGCGCGCTGCGCCGCCACCTGCTCGACCGACTCGGAGTTCCCACCACCTGACGAGCGGAGCTGTGATGACCCGCTGGACCCCCGACCCCACCTTCTACCCGTCGCCCCGCGAGGCGGTGACCGCACCGGCGGAGAAGCTCGCCTACGTGGCGGCCTTCGACCGGACGGCCACCCGCCCGGACGCCATCGTGGTGCTGGACACCGACCCCGACTCCCCCGACTACGGCCGGGTCGTCGGCTGGACCGACCTGCCGTACGTCGGTGACGAGCTGCACCACTTCGGCTGGAACGCGTGCAGCAGCGCGCTCTGCCCGACCGCCCCGCACCCGCACGTCGAGCGGCGCTACCTGATCGTGCCCGGGCTGCGGTCGTCACGCATCCACGTGCTCGACACCCAGCCCGACCCGCGCCAGCCGCAGATCGTGAAGGTGATCGGGGCGGAGGAGCTGGCGAAGCGGGCCGGCTACTCGCGCCCGCACACCGTGCACTGTGGCCCGGACGGCATCTACCTGTCGGCTCTCGGCGGCGCGGACGGCGCGGAGGGCCCGGGTGGCATCGCCATCCTCGACCACACCACGTTCGAGGTACGCGGGGCGTGGGAGGCCGACCGGGGTCCGCAGTTCCTGGCGTACGACGTGTGGTGGCACCTGACCCAGGACGTGCTGGTCACCAGCGAGTGGGGCACCCCGTCGATGATCGAGGACGGCATCGTCGGTGAGCTGCTGCTGGGCCGACGCTATGGGCACGCCATCCACTTCTGGGACCTCGCGAAACGCCGGCACGTCCAACGGGTCGACCTCGGCGACCAGTATCAGATGCCGTTGGAGCTGCGGCCGGCGCACGACCCGACGAAGTCGTACGGGTTCGTCGGGGTGGTGATCAGCGTCGAGGACCTGTCCGCCTCGATCTGGCTGTGGCACCGGGACGGGGACGCCTGGGCGGTCACCAAGGTGATCGACATCCCGGCCGAGCCGGCCGACCCGGCGGACCTGCCCGACCTGCTCAAGCCGTTCGGGGCGGTGCCGCCGCTGGTGACCGACATCGACCTGTCGGTCGACGACAGGTTCCTCTACGTCTCCTGTTGGGGCACCGGGGAGCTGCGCCAGTACGACGTCAGCGACCCGCTGCACCCGGTGCAGACGGGTTCGGTGCACCTCGGCGGGATCGTCCGCCGGACCGCGCACCCGTCCGCACCGGACGAGGCGTTGGCCGGTGGCCCGCAGATGGTGGAGGTCAGCCGGGACGGGCGGCGGGTCTACGTCAGCAACTCGCTCTACGGCTCGTGGGACGACCAGTTCTACCCGGACGGGGTGGGCGCCTGGCTGGCCAAGCTCGACGTCGACGTGGACGCCGGCGGCCTCACCCCCGATGAGCGGTTCTTTCCGCACGGGGAGGAGTTCCGGGGCCTGCGGGTGCACCAGACCCGGTTGCAGGGCGGGGACGCGTCCTCCGACTCGTACTGCTATCCGTGACCGTCACCACCCTGGCGACGCTCGCCGCGCTCGGCGCGTTCCATGGTCTGAACCCGGCGATGGGTTGGTTGTTCGCGGTGGCCCGGGGCCTGCAGGAGCGCAGTCGGTTGGAGCTGCTGCGCGCCCTGCCGCCGATCGCCGCCGGGCATCTCGCCTCGGTGGCGATCGTCGCCGCGTTGGTCGCCGCGACCCGGTCGGTGACGACGAGCACCGCCCTCGCGGTGGTCGGCGGGGTGTTGCTTGTCGCCTTCGGGCTGTGGCGACTGCTCTCCGAGCGGCACTTCCGCTGGGCGGGGATGCGGCTGTCCGCGGCCCAGCTGGCCGGTTGGTCGTTCCTCATGTCCTCGGCGCACGGCGCGGGGCTGATGCTGTTGCCGGTGCTGGTGGCCGAGCCGGTGCCCGGGGGTCACTCCGGGCACCTGGCCGCCGCGCCGGTGGGCGCGCTGTCCGGTCTCGCGGCGGCCGGGGTGCACACCGTGGCCATGCTCGGCGTCGCCCTGGCCGTGGCGATCCTGGTCTACCAGGTGCTCGGGGTCGGTGTGCTGCGTCGGGCGTGGTTCAACGTGGACCGGCTCTGGGCCGGGGTGCTGGTGGCGGCGGGGTTGGTGACGCTGATCCGGGCGTGACGATCCATCGTGGAAACGTGTGATGTGTGATCTCATGTGGTGGTGATCACTCCGACTCCCCTCATGCGTCTGGTGGCCGGTGTGTGGGGGTTCAAGACCCTCGCGGTCGGCGTCGAACTCGGCCTGTTCACCCGGCTCGGGGGCGGGCGGACGATGACCGTCGAGCAGGCCGCCGCCGAGTTCGGGCTGCCCGACCGGCCCGCGGACCTGCTGCTGGCGGCCAGTGCCTCACTCGGCCTGTTGGAGAAGGCCGGCGACGGGTACCGCAACTCCGAGTTGGCCGAGCAGTTCCTGGTCGAGGGCCGCCCGTACTACTTCGGCGCGCAGGTGCGCTACTCGGACCTGCGCACCTACCTGCCCTGGCACCGCATCGGCGAGGCCCTGCGCACGGATCGGCCGTTGACCTGGGACCCGGAGTCCCAACAGTCGATGTTCGACACCGCCGACCCGGCGATGCTGGCGCAGTTCTGGGACGCGATGTTCTCCACGTCCAGCTTCACCGCGAGCGCGTTGGCCGACGCGTACGACTTCTCGGCGCACCGCCGGCTGCTCGACGTGGGCGGCGGGGCGGGCGCGTTTCCGATCGAGTTCTGCCGCCGCCTGCCCGCGCTGCGGGCGACAGTCCTGGATCTGCCGCACGTCTGCGTCCGGGCCCGGGAGCGGATCGCCGAGGCCGGCCTGACCGGGCGGATCGACGCGGTGGCCGGCGACTTCCTCGCCGATCCGGCGCTGCCGGACGGGCACGACGTCATCCTGCTCAGCATGATCCTGCACGACTGGGACGAGCCGACCAACCGGGCGTTGTTGGCCCGGTGCCACGCGGCGTTGCCGCCCGGCGGGGCGATCGTCGTCTGTGAACTGCTGCTCAACGACGAGCGCACCGGGCCGCCGGAGGCCGCCCTGATGGGGATGAACATGCTCGTCGAGACCGAGGGCGGCCGGAACTACTCGGGTGCCGAGTACACGGCCTGGCTCACCGACGCCGGCTTCGTCGACGTACACACGGTGCCCTTCGACGCCCCCGGCGCCAACGGCGCGGTGGTGGCCCGCCGAGCCTGACCGACGACGACACCCGGCCCCGGTGCGAACCGTGGGCCGGGTGTCGCGGCGCCTCACGGCGCTGGCGTCCGATCGGCTACCGGTACGGGTCAGGCGCGAGCCTTCGCCGGCTGCTTCATGAAGTCCATGACCGCCTTGTTGATCTCGTCGGCGTGGGTCCACGGGATGCCGTGCGGCGCGCCCTTCATCGTGATCAGCTGGGCGGTCGGCATCATCGGCCCGAGCCGCTGACCGGTCACCGGGTAGGGCAGCACGCGGTCCTGGTCACCCTGCATGATCAACACCGGAATGTTGATCTTCGGCAGATCCTGACGGAAGTCTTCCTGCCAGGCGTCCACACTGTCGTGGGTGGCCTTGCCGGAGGCCATCGCGCCGATCTGCCAGTGCGCCCGGTACGCCTCTTCGCTGACCCGCTTGCCCATGTTCTGGTCCGGGTTGAAGAACGCGTCGCAGAAGGACGTCAGGTAGGCGAACCGGTCCTTGATGATGGCGTCCTGGAAGCCCTTGAACAGGCTCCGCTCGACGCCCTCCGGGTTGTCGTTCGCCTTGGCCAGCATCGGTTGCAGCGGGCTGAGCAACACGGCCCGGCTCACTCGCTGCGAGCCGTAGTTGCCCAGGTAACGGACCACCTCGCCGGTACCCATCGAGTGACCGATCAGGGTCACCTCGTTCAGGTCCAGCTCGGTCATCAACACGTCCAGGTCCGCCGCGAACGTGTTGTAGTCGTACCCGAACGCCGGCTGGGCGGAGTTGCCGTACCCGCGCCGATCGTAGGTGATCGTCCGGTACCCGGCGTTTTGCAGCGCGCGGGTCTCCTTCTCCCAGGTCGCGCCGTTGAACGGGAAGCCGTGGACCAACACCACCGGCTTGCCGGAACCGTGATCCTCGTAGTACAGGTCGATGGGCGCGGAGTTCTCCGTACCCACGGTGATGAAAGGCATGTTTGTCTCCTGCTCCGGTCTCGGGCTGTCGGACGTCAGGCGCTTTCCCGTCGGGTCGCCGGATATGCGGGCCGTCAGATCGGCCCGAACCAGAACGGGAGCAGAGGTTTCGCGACCCGCCCCTGCCGACCTAACCTCGGGGGGTGAAACTTCCGCCCCGGCTGCGGGCCGTCAGCGACCTGCACGTCGGGCACCCACAGAACCGCGCGTTCGTCCAGGAGCTGCACCCGGAAAACGACGGCGACTGGTTACTCGTCGCCGGTGACGTCGCCGACCGGTTCGCCGACATCGAATGGGCGCTCGGGCTGCTGAGCAGCCGGTTCGCGCGTGTCGTCTGGGCACCCGGCAACCACGAGCTGTGGACGCCACCGGGGGACCCAGTCACGTTGCGCGGCGAGGAGCGCTACCGCGAGCTGGTGCGGATGTGCCGGCGACTGGGGGTCGTCACCCCGGAGGACCCGTACCCGGTGTGGGACGGCGACGGCGGCCCGGCCACCATCGCCCCGCTCTTCGTGCTCTACGACTACACGTTCCGGGTGCCCGAGGCCCACACCCAGGAGGAGTCCCTGGCCCTGGCTTACGCGGCAGGCGTGGTGTGCACCGACGAGGCGCTGCTGCACCCCGACCCGTACCCGAGTCGGGAGGCGTGGTGCGCGGCCCGGATCACCGAGACCGAACGCCGGCTGGCCGAACGCGACCCGGCGCTGCCGACGGTGCTTGTCAACCACTACCCGCTGGTGCGCGAACCCACCGACATCCTGCGGTACCCGCTGTTCGCCCAGTGGTGCGGCACGGTGCGCACCAGGGACTGGCACCTGCGCTTCGACGCGGCAACCATGGTCTACGGGCACCTGCACATCCCCCGCACCACGTTCCACGACGGGGTGCGTTTCCAGGAGGTCTCCCTCGGCTACCCCCGCGAGTGGCAGCGCCGCGGGCCGGTGCCCGACCCGGTGCGCACCATCCACCCCGCCGACGACGTGCGCCGACGCTCGTCCGTCAACGGCTGAGGCCGTCAGGATTTCCGCAGCGGCCGGAACGCGGCCCGCACCTCCGCGGAGAAGAGTTCCGGCTCCTCCCACGCCGCGAAGTGCCCGCCGCGGTCGGCTTCGTTGAAGTACGCGATGCCGGGGTAGACCGCCTCGGCCCAGCTACGCGGAGCGGGCCAAAGCTCGCCCGGGAACGTGGTGAAGCCGACCGGCACCGTGACCGGCGGCGGTGCCTGGCCGGCCGCCTGGGCGGCTGCTTGAAACCGCCCCTGCTCCCAGTACCACCGGGCGGACGAAGCGCCGGTGCCCGTCAACCAGTACAGCGTGATGTTGTCGAGGATGCTGTCCCGGGTGAGACCGCCGGCCGGTTCACCGTCGAGGAACGCGCGGGAGATCTTGTAGTAGCTGTCCGTGTCGTGGTCGAGCATCCAGGCCGCCATCCCGACGGGCGAGTCCAGCAGCGAATAGCCGATCGTCTGCGGCCGGGTGGACTGCTCCAGGAAGTAGCCGAACCCGTCCATCGAGAACAGCTTGAGCGCGTCGAGCGCGGCGCGTTCCTGCTCGGAACTCGCCGGCAACTTGTCCTTGATGCCGACCGCCCCGGCGAGCAGGTTGACGTGGATGCCGAGCAGCCCTTCGGGTGCTTGACGCCCCATGGCGTCCGTGACGGCCGCGCCGACGTCGCCACCCTGTGCGACGTAGCGCGAATACCCTAGGCGGTCCATGAGTTTCGCCCACGCCTGTGCCATCCGCGCCGAATTCCAGCCCGGCTCGGTCGGCTCGCCGGAGAAGCCGTAGCCGGGCAAGGACGGCAGCACCAGGTGGAACGCGTCCTCGGGCGTGCCGCCGTGCGCCGTCGGGTCGGTCAGCGGGCCGACGGCCCCGAGCAGCTCGACGACCGAGCCCGGCCAGCCGTGCGTCATGATCAGCGGCAGGGCGCTCTCATGCTGCGACCGCACGTGGATGAAGTGAATCTCGACGCCATCGATGTTCGTTGTGTACTGCGGCAGCGAATTCAGCTTTGTCTCGCACGCACGCCAGTCGTAATCGGTTGTCCAGTAGCGGGCCAACTCCTGGATCGTCGCCAGCTGCACCCCCTGCGAGCGATCGGTGACCAGTTCGCGAGTGGGCCAACGGGTAGCCGCGATCCGGCGACGCAGGTCGGCGATCGCGTCCTCAGGTGTGACGAGCCGGAACGGACGAATTTCGCTGTCGTTGGACATCTTCCCCACCTCGCCACGTCGAGTCGGCCAGCGCCGATGCACCGACAGTGCCGGCACTCGCCCAGTCTCACAGCGGGCCGACGCCACCCGGGCCGAAACGCGAATCGCCGCCGCGCCTCCACGTCGTACCCATGGGATGATCAACCGGTGGGTGAACCGGACGAAGACGACGACAACTGGCTGAACGGCGAGGAAGTCGCCTGTCCGGAGTGCCACGAACGCCTCTACCGCCTCGACCACTCACCACTGCTGGACTGCTACTTCCTCTACTGCGACAGCTGCCCGATGCGGGTCGATGTCAGTTACTACGACAAGACGTTCAGGACCATCGCGGACGCGCTCCCTTCGCAGGACAGGACCTACCCCACGCTGATGGCGGCACTTGAGGCGCGGCTACGACGATGCGACTGCGGCGGAGGGTTCCGGGACTCGGCACCTCGGCGCTGCCACCGGTGCTCCACCGTCCTGACGGCCATCGGCGAGCCCTCCGGTGTCGACGTCTGGCCGGGTTGGTGGACAGATGAGACGGACACCGGCTCCCTGGAAGAGACGTTCACGGCCAGGTACTTCCGCACCGAGGACCTCTGGGAGCACTGACCCTGCCGTTACGCACCGGTCCACCGAGTTCGATCGTTTGAGTCTGAGTCGGCAGAACAAGGAGGCATTCGTGGCAGCCTCGCTGCGCCGCATTGCTCTGAATCGGCGGTCCGAAGCCGGAACCGAGCCGGGCACTGTTGAGGCGCGGGGCTCATAGCCTGCGGAGACGGCAGCGCGTGTGCTCGTGGATGAGGGCGGCCGCCGCTCCCCCGGCGGCCGCCCACGCCTCGGTCAGCTCGCGTAGACCTCCAGCGTCGACAGCTGCCCGGCCGGCCAGCCGGTGTTGCCGGTGACGGTGATCCGCACGTAGCGCGTCTGCGCCGCGCTGAACGTCAGCGTCACCTGATTACCGCTGGCCGGGTCGAAGATCCGCCCCGCCGATCCAACGAGGGCGGAGAAGCTCCCCCCATCAGTGCTGCCCTGCACGGAGAGGGTCTGCGTCCGAGCACCCCACGCCGACGACGGCGGCAGCTTCAGTACCACCCGCCCAACAGTGCGCGACGAACCCAGATCGACCTGCACCCACTGCGGGAACGCGCTGTTGGCGCTCTCCCAGTAGCTGTTCACGTCACCGTCGACCACGTTCCCCGACCCGTAACTCTGGACATGACCGCTCTCCGACGTGGGTCGACCCCGGGCCAGGTCCGCGTTGGCCGCGGCGTCCGTGGTCACGGTGACCGCGGAGGACGCGCCGGAGGTGTTGCCGCCGGCGTCACGGGCGACGACAGTGAAGGTGTACGCGGTGGACGGGCTGAGCCCGCTCACCGTCGCCGTGGTGCTGGTGACGGTGGCGACCACGGTGCCGCCCTGGCGTACCTGGTAACCGGTAACCTCGGTGTCGTCGATGGAGGCCGTCCACGCCAGGGACACGCTCGTCGAGGTCTTGCCGGTCACCGTGAGGCCGCTCGGGGTGCTCGGCGGGTTGTCCGGGACGGTGCTGCCGGCGTACACCTCGACCTGGGCGAGTTGGGCGGCCTGCCAGCCGGTGTTGGCGCTGATGCTGAGGCGGACGTAGCGGGCCGTGGTGGTCGTCAGCGTGCGCGTCACGGTGTTGCCTGTCGCCGGGTCGAAGGTGAACGCGGAGGCGGCGGCGATGGTGGCGAAGGAGCTGCCGTCGACGCTGCCCTGCACGGTGATGGTCTGGGTACGCGCGCCCCAGCCGGTGGGGAGCCGCACCACGAGCTTGTTGACCTGGTGGCTGGCGCCGAGGTCGACCTGCCACCAGTGCGGGAAGGAGCCGCCGCCGCTCTCCCAGTAGCTACCGGCGTTCGAGTCCACCGCGTTCGACGCCGGGAACCCGCTGCCCTGGCTGCTCGCCGAGATGGGCCGACCGGCGGCCAGGTTCCCGCCGGTCGGGGGCGGGGTGCCGACCATCGGCGGCGTGGGGCGTACGGCGGTGAGCGCGAGCTGCCCCTTGAGCATCCGGCCGCCGTCGGCGGTGATCCGCAGGTAGTAGTCGGAGGAACAGGCGACGCCGTCCTCGTCCAGTGCGCGGATGTTCGCGCCGGCCGGGGTGGTGGCCTGGGTTTCGGACGTCTTGGCGATCTGGTTGCCCTCGTTGTACTCGTCGAACATGGACACGTACAGGCCCTGGGAGCCGAGCCGGACCATGTTGTAGATGTGCCGCCAGTAGAAGTCGCCGTGTTTGCGGTGACCCCCGGCGAGGTCGCCGGGCATGACGCAGGGCAGGTAGTCGATGCCGCGCGCCGCGCAGTCGGCCATGTCGCCGACGTTGACGTTGTTGTAGTACGAGTCCAGCTCTTCCACCGTCCGGGCCCGGTAGACCATCCACGGCGAGATCGCGTGGAACGCGTGGTAGACGTCGAGGAAGCCGGGGCGGGAGTCCTCGATGCCCTGCCGCCACCAGGTGGGCACGCCACCGATGACGTAGCAGCCCTGCGCCTTGAACCAGTTGATGACCTCCAGGCAGGGCCCCGGGGTGAAGGGCCGGCTGGACTCGCTGAAGCCGAACCCCCAGATGCAGACGACCGGTTTGCCGTTCTGCCGGGCGTACGCGGACGACGCGGTGTGCGCCGCCATCTTCGTCGTCCAGTCCGTCTTGATCTCCGACTGGAAGGTCAGCCAGTCGGTGACGTCGTACATGATGTAGAACTTGCGGTTGTACCGTTCGGCGGCGGCGCGCACCTTCTGGGTCATCGCGTCGCGGGTCGGGCCCTCGTCACCCATCGGGTTGAACCGTTGCAGCGCGGCGGTGTCGCACCCGTTCTCCTGCATCCAGCGGAAGTGGGTGTCGACCGTCTGCTGGTCGTACGAGGAGAAGAGGGTGGCCGGCTGGCCGTTGCCCAGGTTGGGGTACGCGGTGGGATAGGTGCGGGTGTATTCGCGCATGTCCGGCCAGGACACGATCGTGGTGTTGGCGGGTGAGGGCGGCTGGAACCGGTCGCGGCCCCAGTGCCACCAGCCGCCGATCGGCGCCCCGTCGCCGGGTGCGCTGAACCAGCCCTGGTAGCCGACCGTCACCTTGCCGACCACGTCCCCGGGGGGACTGGCGGCGTGCGCGGGGCTGGCCAGGGTGGTGAGCAGCTCGGTGGTGGAGGCGGTGGCGAGGGCGGACCCGGCCAGCACCGATGTGACGAACCTGCGGCGGGAGACCGCCATGACGACCACTCCTTCGGGACGGAAGGCATTGACGGCCATCGTGGCAGCAGTGGATGCCGACCCGCAAGAGTTAGACTGTTCGATGAAATTCCGGGTCAGATGACGGGAATTACACGCTGGACCGTCAGTGGCCGATGGCGCGCTCCAGCGCCCGCACCGGGGAAAGGATCTGGCCGCCGGCCTGGCGGCGACGGGCGTCGCGCACCGTCAGCCGTACGCCCTCGGTGAAGCCGATCCTGGGATACCACCCGAGCAACTCGCGCGCCTTCCTGGTGTCCAGAGCCATGTTGCGCACCTCGCCCGGCCAGGGCAGCGGCTCGTAGCGGGCCGCGTTGTCGACGCCGGACGCCACCCGGACCGTGTCGTACACCTCGTTGACGCTCGTCTGCCGACCCGAGGCGATGTTGACCATCCCGACCCCGTGGTGGTGACAGGCGACCGCGATCGCCTCGGCGACATCGCTGACGTAGATGAAATCCCGGGTCTGTGTGCCGTCGTCGTAGATCACCGCCTGCCGGCCCCCGAGCAGCGCATCGGCCATCAGGGACACCACGCCGCAGTCGCCGCCCTGCTGCCGCGGCCCGAAGACATTGCCGAACACCATCGAGGTGTACGACAGGCCGTGCTGACGCCCGTACCAGTCGAGGTAGTGCACGCCGACGGCCTTGCTGACGCCGTACGGGCTCACCGGCGCGATCGGATGGTCCTCGCGGACCGGCAACTCGTTGGCGGCGACGTTGCCGAAGATGTCGCTGCTTGTCGCGTTGATGAGCAGCCGTACGCCGCCACGGGCGCAGGCGTCCAGCACGTTGACCGTGCCGAACACGTTCACGTCGGCGTCGTACAGGGGTGAACGATGCGCTGCGGGAACGCTCGGCTGTGCGGCGAGGTGCACCACCACGTCCGGCTGCCACGTGTGGATGACCTCGACACCCTCCGGCGTACGGATGTCACCCGATACGACGTCCGCCTCGGTCAACCCGCCGGACACGGCGTCGGCCAGGTTCTCGATCCGGCCGGTGGAGAAGTTGTCGAGCACCCGGACCTGGCTGCCCATCAGCATCAGCCGGGCGACCACGTGACTGCCGATGAAGCCGGCGCCTCCGGTCACCAGAACGCGCCGGGGCACCAGGTCCGTCGGCGGGTCGACACCAACGGCGGGAACTGGCATATCCGAAGCTTAGTTAGGTAAACGGCATTTTTGTCCTCTTTGCAGTATTTGGTGCTATCTCGCTAGTAATTTGCTCCCAGGGGGTGCTCGTCGGCGTGCCCTGGGAGCACCTGAGCACGAGGGAGGACGGCGCCGTGGGAGAGACTCCGGGTTCGTCGCCGCGACGAACCGGCGGTGTCGTGCTGGGCGCTCCGCTGCTGGTCCTCGCCGGCGCCGGACTGGGCGCGGTGGTGACAGTGATCAGCCTGCTGCCCGGGGCGGTCGGCCTGGCCGCCGCCGTCGCAGTGCTGTGTGTCGGGGCGTTCCTGCTCTGGCCCGAGCGATGACACCGAACAGGACCATCGCGAACAGGGCCATGCCGACAATGGGCGCCACCCAGTCATCGTCGAACGCGAGCCGGGACTCCCCGGCGGTCTCGGGGCTGTCGGGTGACGGATCGCGTGATCAGCGGCCTCGCGCTGTGGTGCGGCGGTGGTCATGACGTGCCTGCAACGATGGACCGACTCGGCTGACGGCCGGCGCTGCGCGCACCTTGGTCAGCGCCTGTAGAGCTGCCCCAGGATTGGGGCAGTGGACCGGGTGCACCCGATTCGACGATCATCAGTTGCCGCCGTACGGATCCCCGCCGGCACACCGCCCCGCAGATGGGGCAGCTCTACAGGCGGGAGCAGCTCTACCGGCGGGAGCAGCAGTGTTCACGCCCTGTTTCGCGCGGTGGACGGAGACGGCCCATGCCTGGTCCGTCTCGACTGCCGACCAGAGACCGGCAGACGGGCCGTCACAGGCCGACGGGGCCGGAGCCTTCGCCGGCTCCGGCCCCGTCGGTACGCCCGAGATGCCTACGACGTCGGATACTGCGGGAGGTAGACCGGAACGCCGACAGCGGTCATGTCGGCGGCGTCACCGACGCCGTTGACCACGTGGTCGATCGTGCCGGCGCTGAGGTTGACGGTCATGATGTGGTGCAGCCGCACCCCCGGCCGGTTCGGGACCTCGAAGCCGTTCTCGGTGTGGATCGACGGGTTGTTCTGGTTGAACACGTACACCCCGCCGCCGTAGAGGGTGTGGTGACGGACCTGGTCGCCGACCTTGTACCCGGCCCAACCCTCGACCGGGCCGTTCATCCAGTCGGCCTGCGTCGGCGGGTCGTACGGCAGCTCGTTCTGGTAGAGGATCGTGGTGCCGTGCTCCCCGTTCCAGACCGTGTTGTACCGCTGGAAGTGCTCGACGAACAGGCCGGTCGCGGTCACGTGGTCGCCGTTGATGACGGCGCCGTAGCGGCCGGTGTTGGTGCGCCAGCGGTCGGTGTCACCGTTGACGCCCTCGGTGAAGCCCTCGACGCCGTGATCGCCGCGCCACACCCAGGTGTGGTCGATGAGCACGTTGTCGCTGTTGACCTCCAGGGCGGTGTTCGTCCGGCCGACGTGCGGGCCGCCGACCCGGAAGTACACGTCGGAGAGCGTGGTCGGGTTGTGCGGGCTGCTCGCGTTGTGGCCGTGCTGGCGGCCGACCCGCAGCAGGACCGGCGACTCGACCAGGCCGGCGTCGATGGTGACACCGGCGACGATCACCCCGGGCACACCTGCCACGTCCAGCGGGATCGCGCCGTTCACGGCGGTGAGGGTGGCGTGCCCGATCCCGAGCACCACGGTGCCCGGACGCCGGACCTCGATGCTGCGCGCGATGTCGTACGTGCCGGGCGTGAGCAGCAGGTGCTTGCCGCGCGCGAGCTGGCTGTTGATGACCCGCACCGAGTCGGACGGCTTGGCGACGAAGAAGTCGTCGATCCCGATGGTCCGGCCCGGCGTGATGCCGTCGGCCCAGGAGACGCCCCGGCTGTCGTGCTGGGCGGCGGGCACTCGCACCTGGTAGCGACCTTTGCCGTCGACGAAGAGGTAGGGCTTCTCCCGGCTGGTCGGGGTGGTCTCCAGGGTGGTGTACGGCGGGTCGGGGAACGCGGCGTCGTCCGGCGCGCCCTCGACCCCCGCGAACACCTGGTTCCACACCGCGTTGGACCAGCCGCCGACCTCGCTGTTGCGGGTCAACCACTGTTGCTGCGAACCGTTGGTCGTGGCCGGCAGCCGTGAGTCGGCGATGAACCCGCCGCTGGCGTACTGCGGGCCGGCGGTGCAGTAGTCCATCAACGACAGACCCCCGCCGGCGATGTTGAGCCGGCGCATCGACACCGCCTGCGAGACCGCCCAGAAGTTCGCCGACGACCGGCAGTCGTCCTGACCGGCCGCGTTGATGGTGAGCGAGAGGTTGGACAGGGTGCGCCAGAAGTTGACGAGCGCGAGGCAGTTGCCGGTGCCGCCGTCGGCGAGGCAGCGGTTGTAGACCTCGAGTTTGCCGTTGACGGTGACATCGGTGGGCGAGGCGCCGAGGCCGGACACCTCGGTGTAGTAGCCGACCTTGGCCTGCAACGGCTGCGCCGCCGTGCCGTACGTGCCCGGCTTGAACAGGTAGGCGTGCCGCTCGGTGCCCATCTCGTTGTCGACCTGCCGGGCGTGCGCGGCGTCGAGGGTCTGCTGGATCTCGCCGACCGGCATGGACGGGTCGAAGATCGTCACGTTCGGGCCGAAGTCGGGCGCGCCGCGCGTCGGGCGGCCGGCGCTGGCGGCGGTGCTGGTCACCGCGACAGCGGTGGTCACCAACACAGCGAGAAGGAGGGTACGACCGGAGGTCCGGCGAACCCGTCGGGACGGGGCTGTCATGTGGTTCGTCCTCTCCGCTGGCCGGCGTACTTCCGGCGCAGCTGGGGGCGGTGAGAGCGCTCTCTGACTCCTGCGGCCGAAGGCGGGGTTGCGCCGAAGGGGTTGACATGTTTCTACCCCCTGAGCCGGCCGCGCGCCATGACCACCGACGGCGAACTTCGGGCCGGGCGGGTGAGATTGGACGGTGACGCGGGGCAGGCGCTGATGTGGATCGACTCGTTGCCCCACCTGAACGAACGCATTCATGAGTGCCTGGTGGACCGTGGTACGCGTTCCTGATCGCCGATGAGTCACCCTTCCGACGCGGCATGGCAAAAATATTGGCATTGGTGGATGCTGATGCAGAAGCGGCCCGATTGTGTGGCCGATCCGTGCGCAAGCGGACCACTTGGTCGCTCGCCACACCGGGTGCCTCTGCGCTCGACCGCTGGCTGCCCGCCCTCAATTACAGGAGTCGAAAATGGCCATACCCAATTCGAACGACCTATCCGGAAGCGCGGCGTTTCAGGGATTGCTGTCGATTGGCCTGACGGTCTTGCCCGCGCACACTGCGGCGGTCCGACACCTGACCGCCGATCAGCTAGGCGTTCAACAGGCCGAGGCGGAGTCGCTGGCAGTGCGGCTGCGCACCCGGGCCCGGCAACGTTCGGAGATCTCCGAACCCGAGCTGGCGAAGCTCGCCGAGCTGGCCGGACTCTCCCCGACCGACATCCGCGACCTCATGCAACGGGCTCTCACCCACGGGTTGGCGCTGATCGAGGCGTTCCCGGAGCTGACGTCGATGGACGATCACGCGAAGAACATGCTGATCTTCGACGCGATACGACGCAACGAGGCGTTCGTAACTGCGCTCAAGCGCGCGACCACCGAGGGCGTCGCCGCCGACGATCAAGCCAGCGCGTGCAAGAACGCCTGTCTTCTGGCGTTCTTGATGGCCATGTTCACTGCGCAGATCGATGCCGTTACGCGGATGATGGCCTGCGCGGGCCTGGTATTCCCGCCGCTGGTCCTCGTCTGCGCCGCGGTCATGCTGATAATCATGATCGTGGCGATGACGAAAGCGAACAAGGAATACACCCAGTGCGTCGAGGACTGCCTGGAAGAAAACGGAGGAGGCGGAGGAGGGGATTGAGTGCCTCGTCTTTGGGGGTTGATCGTGCAATCAGCCGGTTCCCGGCCAAACTGCGCCGGCATCGCTCGCTTCCTCGGCCGGCCCCCAGCGGGGCGGGTCCCGGCAGGCGATCAAGACGTGAAAGGTCAGGTGCGGCTGGAGTACTAGGATGATCGCCGTGCAGTTCGGGGTGCTCGGGCCGCTCGCCGTGACCACGGACGCCGGCGAGCCGGTGGTGGTGCCCGGCACGAAGGTCCGGGCGTTACTGGCCGACCTGTTGGCCAACCGCAACCAGGTGGTCTCGGCGGACCGCCTCATCGACGACCTGTGGGGTGACGACGCCCCCGCCAACCCGGCCGGCGCCCTGCAGGTGCGGGTGTCGCAGCTGCGCAAGGCGCTCAACGATGCCGAGCCCGGGGCCCGTGAGCTGGTCGAGTCCCGACCACCCGGCTACCTGCTGCGGGTCGACACGCTCGACGTCGACCGCTTCGACGAGTTGGCCCGCTGCGCCGACGTCGAGCGGCTGACCGAGGCGCTCACGTTGTGGCGCGGCGAGGCGTACGCCGACGTGGCCGACGCCGAGTTCGTACGTGCCGAGGCGGCCCGCCTCGCCGAGCAGCGCCTCGTCGTGCAGGAGCGGTTGGCGCAGGCCCGGCTGGCCCGGGGGGAGCACGACCTGGTGGCCGCGGACCTGGCCGAGTTGGTCGCCAAGCATCCGTTGCGCGAGGGCCTGCGGGCGGTGCAGTTGCGGGCGTTGTACGCGGCCAGCCGCCAGTCCGAGGCGTTGGACAGCTACGCCGACCTGCGGGCCCGGCTCGCCGAGGAGTTGGGCCTCGACCCCGGCCCGGAGCTGGTCGCCCTGCACCGCAGGATCCTCGAACAGGACGCCGGCCTGAGCGCCCCGCCGAAGGCGGCGTTCACCCGGAACAGCCTGCCCGCCCCGCTCGACGAGTTGATCGGGCGGGCCGACGCGCTGGCCGAGCTACGGGCGCTGCTGCCGAGGCAGCGGCTGGTCACGCTTGTCGGGCCGGGTGGCGTCGGCAAGACCCGGCTGGCCACCGAGACGGCCCGCGCGGCGTCCTTCCCGGACGGCGTCCAACTTGTCGAGCTGGCCCCGCTCCCGGCCGGTGACGCGCCCGTCGCCGAACAGGTGCTCGGCGTCCTGGGCGCCCACGAGGCCGCCGGAACGACGCTGTCCCCCACCGATCGGGTGGTCACCGCCCTGCGGCACCGGCAGTTGCTGCTCGTGCTGGACAACTGCGAACACGTCATCGAACCGGTCGCCGAGCTGGTCGCCCGGCTGCTGCGCGACGTGCCAGGGGTGGGCGTGCTGGCCACCAGCAGGGAGCCACTCGGGCTGACCGGTGAGCTGCTCTGGGAGGTACCCCCACTGCCCGTGCCGGACGACGGTGACCTGGACGCGGTCCGGCGCTCGGCGGCGGCCCGGTTGTTCGTCGCCCGCGCCGCCGCGCAACAGCGCGGTTTCCACCTCGACCGGCAGACCGCGACCGCCGTCGCCCAGCTGTGCCGCCGCCTCGACGGTCTGCCGCTGGCGCTGGAGCTGGCCGCGACCCGGGTCCGTGCCCTGGGCGTACGCGGGGTGGTGGACCGGCTCGACGACCGGTTCCGGCTGCTCACCACGGCCCAGCGGGACGTGCCGCCCCGGCAGCGGACGCTGACCGCGGTGATCGGCTGGAGCTGGGACCTCCTGGACGAGCCCGACCGCGTGGTGCTCGCCCAACTGGCGGTGTTCCCGGACGGCTGCACCCCGGAGGCCGCCGAACACGTCTGCCGAACCGACCTGGACGCCCTCGCCCGGCTGGTGGACCGGTCGCTTGTGGTACTCGACGACTCCGGCGCGACGCCCCGTTACCGGCTGCTCGAGTCGGTGGCCGCGTTCTGCCTGGAACGCCTCAGCGACGCCGACGAGGTACGCGCCCGGCACGCCGGCTACTACACCGAGCTGGCCGAGCGCGCCGACCCCGGGCTGCGCGGGGCCGACCAGCAACGCTGGCTGGCGTTGCTCGACGCCGAGCTGGCGAACCTGCGGTCGGCGTTGGCGCACGGTGGCGGGCTGCGCCTGGCGGTCGCGCTGAGCTGGTACTGGTTTCTGCGCGGCCGGCTCACCGAGGCGCGGCGAGCGCTGGCCGTGCCCGGCGACCCGGAACAGGAGGCCCGCGCGGCCCCCTGGCGGGTGGGCTTCGCCCTGTCGCAGGGTGCGGCGGTCGCACCGGACGACGTGCGCGCCGCGGTGGCCGCCGACCCGGCCGGTCACGCCGCCTGGTTCGCGGCCAACGCGGTGATCGAGCACGGCGACCTGGCCCTGGTGTCGGAGCTGCTGCCCACCGCCGCCGCCGACAGGTGGACCGAGGCCGCGGTGCTCACCTCCCTGGCCCACCTCGCACACGCCAACGGCGACCAGGCCACCCTGGAGCGCACCGCTACCCGCAGCGCCGCGCTGTTCGCCGACCTCGGCGACCGGTGGGGTCGGCTCCGGGCGACGGAGTGGGTGGGTGGGCTGGCCGACATGCGCGGTCAGCACGAGCGCGCCGCCGCGCTGCACCGGGAGGGGCTGCGCTGGGCCGAGGAGTTGGCGCTGTGGCCGCAGGTCTGCGCCGAGCTGTCCTGGTTGGCCTGGATCGCCGTGCAGACCCGCGACTACGCCCAGGGCCGGGAACTTGGCGAACGCGCGTACGACCTGGCGGTGGAACAGGGCTCGCCCGGTGCCCTGATCTTCGCGGAGATGAGCCTTGGCCTGGCCGCCCGCCGGGACGGCAAGCTCGACCTGGCCGTCACCCACCTCACCCACCTCGCCGACCTGGGCCGGGGTGAGAGCCAACCCGCGCTCTACCTGCCGATGGTGCTGGTGGAGCTGGGCTACGCCGTCGAGTTGGGCGGCGACCCGGACGCCGCGTTGGCCCTACACATCGAGGCATTCGAGGTCGCCGAGGCGATGGCGACGATGCGGGACGCGATCAACCCGCTGGAGGGGATGGCGTCGGCGGTGCGCTCCCCCGAGGTCGCCGCCCGGCTGCTGGGCGCCGCGGCCGCCGCCCGGCTCGCCACGCAGTCCCCCGCCGCGCCGGCCGAACGCGACGACACCGACCGGGTGACCGCACGGCTGCGAGCCGAACTCGGACCGCAGCGCTTCGACGCGTTGCTCGCCGAGGGCGCGCAGCTGAGCCCGAGCGAGGCCCGGGCCCAGCTCTGACCGACGCTCAGGCGGTCGCTTTCGGCGCGTACGAGGCGACGATCACGCCGCTCTTGTGCACCCGGGTGTCGACCAGGTCGAACGAGGCCTTGACGTCGCTCAGTGCCACGGTGAGGCTGGGGCCGCCCTCCAGCACCGGGTGGATCCAGAAGCGGACCTCGTCCACCAGGCCCGCCTTGATCAGTTCGGCGGTGACCGAGCCGAAGCCGTACTGGATGATGTTCTTGCCCTCCTGGGCCTTGAGCGCGGTGACCGCCTCGACCAGGTCGCCCTGGAGCACCTCGGTGTTCTTCCAGGTGGGGTTGGTCAGGGTGGTCGAGGCGACGTACTTCTTGACGTTGTTGAAGAACGCGGCGCCCGTGGTCGGGTCGCTCTCGTCCATGTTCGGCCAGACGGAGGAGAAGCCGTCGTAGGTGGCCCGTCCCATCAGCATCGCGTCGGCTGCCTCGGTCTGCTCGGCGGCGAGGCCCATGGCCTCCTCGTCGAAGTACGGCATGGTCCACATCGGGTTGTCGATGACGCCGTCGAGGGTGATGTAGGTCGAGTTGATGAGCTTGCGCATCGGAATCTCCTGGGTTTTCGTCGTGTTCTCCGGTGACACCCAGAACTCTGCCGGCCCCCGCTTACGATTCGCTTCAGGCGCCCTTACCCGGCTCTTGCGGGCCCGGCGTCGGATCGGTGGACGGGATCGGCAGCGCCTGCGGGGTCACCGTGCCGCCGCCTGTCGAGTGGGCCGGGGCGGGACGGTCACCGACGCGGCTGTGCAGACGACCACGCCCGGCCGGCCCGGCCCGCCGGGTCACCTCGACGGCCACCATCCGCACCGGCGGTGGCGGCGCGGTGAAACGCCCGACGCCCCACCGCACCCAGATCGGGATCCGGCCGGCGTCCGCCTCCGCGCGCAGCTTCTGCACCGTACGGGCCCGGTCGGTGTGGTCGACCTCCACCACGACGGGTGGACCGTCGGGGCGGGCACAGGCCACGTCGATAACCGAGTGTCGCTGCTCCAGCGGCGGCGGCAACGGCAGCACGCTGGGCGCGCGCCGGTAGACCCGCCAGCCCTGGGCCTCGGCCCACCGCACCACCGCGTCGATCACCCGCGCGGTGACCTCGTCGGTGTCCAGGTCGACGAAGGTCACCTCGGCCAGCCAGCGACCCAGGTCCGCGGCCAACCGCTCGCCCTGCGCCGCGACCTCCACCGGCGCAGGATAACGCCTCAGCCGACGACGGTCGCGGTCGCGGCGAGGTGCCGGGTCAGCCAGGCGGTGGTGGCCGTACGGGCCGCCTCGGCGTTGGCCCGGGCCAGGAAGTCGTGCCCCTCCCCGTCGAGCACCAGGTGCCCGTGCGGCACGCCCCGGGCGGCGAGGGCCTCGGCGACCTGCGCCGACTCGCCCGCCGGCACGTTTGTGTCGTTGGCGCCGTGGATCAGCAGCACCGGCACGTCCAGCCGGTCGACGTGGGTCAGCGGGGAGAGGTCGCGCAGCAGGTCGGCGTCCCGCTGCGGGTCGCCGTACTTGCTGACGGCGGCGGCGGCGATCCACGGCTCGGTGCCGGCGAAGAAGGTCCGGAAGTCGGAGATGCCACACTCGGCGACCCCGGCGGCGAACAGCCCGGGGAAGTTCACCAGGACCGCGAGGACCAGGTAACCGCCGTAGGAGCGGCCCAGACAGCCGAGCTGACCAGGCCGGGCGACGCCGGCGTCGACGAGGTAGTCGGCGCAGGCCGCCACGTCGGCGATCGCACCGTACCGGCCGGCGAGGTTGTCGGCGGCGACGAACGACCGGCCGAACCCGGACGACCCGCGGACGTTTGGCGCGAAGACCGCGATGCCCTGCGCCACGAGGGCCTGGAACAGCGGGTTGTAGCCGGGACGCTCCTGCGCCTCCGGGCCACCGTGCAGGCTGATCGCGGTGGGCCAGGGGCCTGGCCCGGCCGGGCGGTAGAGCCAGCCGGAGAGCGGCAGCCCGTCTCGGGCACGCAGGTCGACAAGTTGCGGCGCGACACCGGCGTCGTCCGTCTGCGGGGCGGTGTCCGACCGCAGCGGGCGCGACGCCCCGGTCGACGGGTCGACCAGCCACACCTCCCGGGGCCGCACCGGCCCCTGCGCGCTGAGACAGAGCAGACCGCCGTCGGCGGCGAAGACGGCGTCGCCGAGCACCTCGCCGGGGGCGGCGACGGCCCGCTGCACACCGCTGGCGAAGTCGAGCAGGCTCAGCTCGCTGCGCCCGCCGTAGGTGTTCCACAGCAGCGCGCCGCGCTGCCCGTCCGCGCTCGGCGTGACGTGTTCCAGCTCGGCGTCCGGTCGCCCGGCGAGCCGGGTCGGTGGCTGGTCCGGTCGGGTCAGGTCGACCCGCACCAACGCGGCGAGCTCGGAGTACGCGTCGGTGCGGGCCAGCACGCTCGTGCCGTCCGGGCCGAACCAACCCTGGTCGGTGCTGCCCCGCCCGGTGTCCGGCAACAGCCGCCGCCGGACGCCGGTCGCCACGTCGAGCAGCTCCAGCCAGCGGGCGTTGCGCGGGCCGCGACGCAGCAGCGCCACTCCGGCGTCCGGGGTCACGTCCAGGAGGGTGAGCAGGTCGCCCTCGGCGAGCACCCGTCGGCGCCCGGTGACCGCGTCGACCAGGAGGGCCCGCCCGCGCTCGTCGGTCTCGGTGACCGCCAGCACCGCGCCGTCGGGCAGCCAGCCGGCCAGCGCGGCGCTGCGGCGACCGAACCCGGCGACCTGGTGGCGTCGACTGCCGTCCGGGCGCAGCACCCACAGCTCGGTGCGGGGCGCGCCCCCGGGGGCGACGACGCAGGCCAGCCACTGGCCGTCCGGGGACCAGCTCAGCGCGAGGACCGGCTCGTCGCCCACCGGCAGCGCGACGGGCGCGCCCGCGTCGACCTCGCAGACCCAGACGCCTGGCGTTCCGGCCCGGTCGGAGAGGAACGCCACCCGCCGGCCGTCGGGGGACGGCGCCGGGGCGAAGTCCTCGCTCGTGGGCACCGACGGCGACACCGGCCGGTGGCTCGCGGGTCGGGCCCGGCGGGTGGTGCGCGGCGTCTCAATCCGTACGCTCATCTAAACCCCGATCCGCTGCAACCAGAGCTCCAGCAGCCCGAGCTGCCAGAGCGCGTTGGAGCCCAGCGTGGTCCGCCGGGCGTTCGGCGCGTCCAGCAACTCCTCCAGGTAATCCTTGCGGAACAGGCCCCGCTCGCGCGCCGGTCGGGCGGTCAGCGCGTCCCGCACGTCGTCCAGCAGCGGGCCGGAGAGGTGCCGGATGGCGGGCACCGGGAAGTAGCCCTTCGGCCGGTCGATCACCTCGTCCGGGACGATGCCCCGGCTCGCCGCCTTCAGCACACCCTTTCCGCCCTGCGCCAGCTTCATGGCCGGTGGGCAGGCGGCCGCCAGCTCGACCACCTCGTGGTCGAGGAACGGCACGCGGGCCTCCAGCCCCCAGGCCATCGTCATGTTGTCGACCCGCTTGACCGGGTCGTCGACAAGCATCACCAGGCTGTCCAGGCGCAGCGCCGCGTCCAGCGCGGTGTCCGCGCCGGGCACGCCGAAGTGCGCGGTGACGAACTCCAGGCTGGCGTCGTGGTCGAGCATCCACTCGGGCGCCAGGTGCCCGCCGAGCGCGTCGTGGCGACGATCGAAGAACACCCGGGCGTACGCCTCGACGGCGTCCGCGCGGGCGACGTTCGCCATCGGCGGGTACCAGTCGTAGCCGGCGAGGATCTCGTCGGCGCCCTGCCCGGACTGCACAACGCTGATCCGCTCCGAGACCTCCTCGGAGAGCAGGTGGAACGCGACGCAGTCATGACTGACCATCGGTTCGCTCATCGCCGCGATCGCCTGGTGCACGGCGGGGACGAACCGCTGCGCGCCGATGCGGATCTGCTGGTGGTCGGTGTCGAAGTGGCGGGCCATCAGGTCGGAGTAGTGGAACTCGTCGCCGCTCTCCCCCGCCGCCGCCTCGAAGCCGATGCTGAAGGTGGCCAGCCCGGTCTGCCCCTGCTCGGCCAGCAGGGCGACGATCAGGCTGGAGTCCAGACCGCCGGAGAGCAGCACGCCGACCGGCACGTCGGCGACCATCCGCCGTCGTACGGCGGCGCGCAACGCCGCCATGAGCCGTTCCTGCCACTCGTCGGCGGACATCGCGGGCGCGGCGGCCCGGTTGAACTCCGGTCGCCAGTAGGTGGTGTCGGTGCTCCGGCCGTCCGCGGTGATCACCCGCACGGTGGCCGGCGGCAACTTGCGGACCCCGGCGAGGATCGTGCGCGGCGGCGGCACCACCGAGTGGAAGCTCATGTAGTGGTGCAGCGCCACCGGGTCGAGGTCGGTGTTCACGTCACCGGCGGCGAGCAGCGCCGGCAGGGTCGAGGCGAAGCGCACCCGGCCCGGCGTCTCGGCCAGGTAGAGCGGCTTGATGCCGAGCCGGTCCCGGGCCAGCACCAGGGTGTGCGTGGCCAGCTCGACCAGGGCGAACGCGAACATCCCGTAGAACCGCTCGACGCAGGCCGTCCCCCACCTGTGGTACGCCTTGAGGATCACCTCGGTGTCCGAGGTGGACCGGAAGGAGTAACCGGCGGCGGTCAGCTCGTCGCGCAGCTCCCGGTAGTTGTAGACGCAGCCGTTGAAGACCATGGCCAGGCCCAGCTCGGGGTCGACCATCGGCTGGGCGCCCGCGTCGGACAGGTCGATGATGCGCAGCCGGCGGTGCACCAGCGCCACCGACCCTTGCTGCCATCGTCCCTCGCCGTCCGGGCCCCGGGGGGTCAGGTCGGAGAGCATCCGCTCGACGGCGGCCAGGTCAGCTGGCGCCCCGTCGAGGCGGAACTCGCCTCCGAAACCGCACATGGCACGCACCTCTCCTCGGCTGGATCCGCTGGGGCCGCTGACCGGTCCAGGCTTGGCGGACCGGGTTGCGTCCCGATGACGGGTGGGTCAAGCGTGGGTTACACCGACGGTTCGTCGGCTCCACCGAGCAGCCAGGTGTCCTTCGACCCGCCACCGCGCGACGAGTTGACGATCATGCTGCCGGCGGGCGCCACCCGGGTCAGCGCGACCGGCGCCACCTCGGCGGTGTCACCGAGGAACACGAACGCCCGCAGGTCGACGTGGCGGGGAGCGAGCGCCGTGCCGTCGAAGACCGGGTGCGTGGTCAGCGCGATCATCTCCTGGGCGATCCACCGGTGCGGGGCCGCGAGGATCTGTTCCCGGACGGCGTCCAACTCCTCCGCCTCGGCCCGGGGGCCGATCACCACCCGGTCACCGCCGTACCCGTCGACCGGCTTGAGCACCAGCTCGTCGAGCCGCCCGAGCACCTCGGCCCGCTGCTCGGGCAGCCCACACAGGTACGTCGGCACGTCCCCCAACAGCGGCTTCTCACCCAGGTAGTACTCGATCAGCCGGGGCACGTACGCGTACAGCGCCTTGTCGTCACCGACACCGTTGCCCAGCGCGTTGGCCAGCGTGAGCCGCCCGGCGTGCACCGCGGCGAGCAGCGGCCACCCCAACGGCACCCCGTCCGCGCCCGGCGCGTGCAGCAACGCCTCCTCATCCATCCGCAGGTAGATCACGTCGACCTCGCGGCGGCAGCCCTCGCGGACCAACCGCACCCGGCCCTCCTCCACCAGCAGGTCGCTGGTCTCGGTCAGCGGCACACCCATCTCGTCGGCGAGCAGCCGATGCTCGAACCACGCCGGATCACCCGGGCCGCTGCTGAGCACCACCACGGCGGGGTCGGCGGCGGCGGCGGGCGCGGCCGCGACCAACGCCCGGTACAGCATCGCCGGCGTCTCGTCGGCGGGCAGCAGGTCCTCCGGCACCGGCAGCTCCGGCAGCACCGCCTGGGTCAGCCGACGGTTCTGCACCGCGTAGCCGATCCCGGAGGGCACCCGCAGGTTGTCCTCCAACACGTACCAGCCGCCGTCCGGGTCCCGCACGAGATCGGTCCCGGACACCTGGGCGCGGGTGCCCCGACGGCCCATCAGCGCGCCGGTCGGGCGCAGCCCGGGTGAGGACTCCACCAACCACGCCGGCACCACCCCGTCGGCCACCACGGCCCGGTCGGCGTAGACGTCGCGCAGGAACGCGTCCAGGGCGCGGGCGCGTTGCACCAGGCCGGTCCGCAGCGTCCGCCAGTCGGCGGCGGGCACCACCCGGGGCACCAGGTCCACCGGGAAGAGCCGGGTGCTCGCCTCGCCGGCCACGCTGAACGTCACCCCCCGGGCCCGTTGCTCCTCGTCCCGGTCGTGCTCGCGTTGACGCAGCACCCCTGCGCCGAGTTGGCGCAGGGCCGCGAGCATCGGGGCGTACGCCGGCTGCGGTCCGGCCGGTCCGAAGACCTCGTCGCCGGCATCGGCGTACGTGGGCAGCGTCGGCGGTGTCGGCGCACCCGGCAGCGGCCCTCGGACCCGGCCCCGGGTCTCGTCGAGCAGCAGGTCGACCACGTCGGCCAACCGGCCGCGCCGCTCGTACGCCCGCCGCTGCCGCGCCGCCGAGCTGCCGTGTTGCAGCGCGTACCGGGTCAGCTCACTGACCTGCTGCCAGTCCCCGGTCGCCTCCAACTGGGGGCGCAGGTCGGTCACCAGGCGGCGAACCGCCTGGGCGGCCGGAACCGGTCGGGCCGACCGGGGCAGGTCGAGCAGGTCGCCTTCCAGCCCGGAGCGGGCCGCCCGCCACAGGGCGGCGCGCAGCACCGGTGGTCGTACGGCCGTGCGGTCCACCCCGGCGCGCAGGGCGGCGACCTCCCGGCGGACGAGCGCCCGGAACAGGCCGGTGAGCAGGACGATGGTCTCCACGTCGGCGTTGGCGTCGGTGATCCGCAGTTCCACGGTGGGCACGTGCGCCGACGGCCGGACGTCGAAGTAGATCATGGCGGGGTCGGTGATGGTCTCGGAGGAGATCAGCTCGGCGACCAGCGCCTCGTGGTCCGCGGCGCTGGTCACCTCGCCCGGGTCGCCGGCGGTGGGCCAGCGTTGCCAGACCAACGATCGGACGCTGGCGTAGCCGCTGTCCTGACCCATCCAGTACGGCGAGCTGGTGGAGAGGGCGAGCAGCACCGGCAGCCACGGCTGGACGCGACGGGTGACCGCCACCGCCAGGTCCCGGTCGGAGACGCCGACGTGCACCTGCGCTCCGCAGATCAGCTGCTCCCGGGCGAGCAGCTGGTACTCGTCGAGCATCCGCCGGTAGCGGGACGTGGGCGTCACACTCGGGTCGCCGTCGGCGCGCAGCGGCACCGTACCGGCCGCCACGATGCCCAGCCCGGCCCGGTCGGCGACCTGGACGGCCGCCTGACGCAGCCGGGTCAGCTCGGCGCGGATCTCGTCCAGGGTGCGACAGACCGCGGTGTTGGTCTCCACCACGCTGCGGTGCAACTCGGCGGTGAACGAGGTCGCCGGCAACCGGTCGAGCAACTCCCCGGCGCGGGGCACCAACTCCCGGGTGTGCAGGTCGACGACGTGGAACTCCTCCTCCACGCCGATCGTGGCCAGGTCCGCCGGGTCACCGTCGTCCAGCGACAGGACCGGGTTCATGCGGGGGGCGGGCAGCGTCCGGCCGTTGCCGGACCGGCCCACCGGCCCGTCGTACGTCGGCGCGTTCGTGGTGTTGTCGGCCATGGTCACCCCGGTTCGCGTGTCGGTGGTCTCGACTGTCCGACGAGCGTTCCCAGGGTTGGTACCGGGGGTGTTTCCGGCGCGTTAAGGTGACGCGCCCGTTCTGGCCGGGCTGCTCAGGGACGGGTGATATCGGCCGGTGGCGTCGGGGTATCCCACCGGCCGGTGGGGGCAAGGTGGCCACGAGGGGACCGGCCCTGGCCGGATCGGTCCCCGCGACGTTCAGGCCGCTGGGCGTACCCGGTAGGCCAGGTGGGTGACGCCGTCGCCCTCGACGACGCTGAACGGGCCGTCGAGCTGGAGTGGCGCGATCTTCAGGTCGGCGAAGAGCGGGATGCCGGCGCCGAGCAGGACCGGGACGAGGTCCACGTGCACCTCGTCGAGCAGTCCGGCCTCGATGACCTGGGCGGCGATGGTGCCGCCGTTGACACCGACCTCCTTCTCGCCGGCGATCGCCTTCGCCCGGGCGATGGCGCTCTCGATGCCGTCGGTGACGAAGACGAAGGAGTCGTTCTCGGGCGCCCAACCCTCCGGCACGCTGTGCGTGACCACCACGACGGGCACGTCCATCGGATGCCGACCGCCCCACCCGCTGGTGATGTCGAAGAGTCGCCGGCCGACGACGAGCGCGCCGGTCCGCTCGGTGAGCGCCCGCAGATGCCGGGCACTCGCGGCGGACGTCCGAAAGGTCATCTCCGGGTTGGCCGTCGGCGTCTCGACGTCGCCGTTCTCGTACCACCGGAAGAGGTACTCGAAGCCGCCGTGGGACGCGTCCGCGATGTAGCCGTCCAACGACATCGTCGCCCCGGTCGTCACCTTCGTCATCGATCCACTCCTCGGTCCGTGCCGTATCGGCTCGTCGGCGAAACCGGGTTCTCCCGGCCCTCTACCCATGGTCGAAGCCGGTGCGACCGTCCTCGACACGTTCGCCAGATCTTTTTCCGACGGCGTGTGCTCAGCCGACCCGCGCGGCGACGGCGGCAGCCGCGACGCTCGCCCCGGCGTCGTTGAAGTGCAGGTGGTCGCCCTGGTCGTAGGCGGGCCGCAGGGCGTCCGGGTCGGTCGGATCGGCGAGAATCCGGTCGAGGTCGACGACGGAGTCGTACTCTCCACCGTCGCGGATCCAGCGGTTCACCTCGTCACGGACCATCTCGTTGCGCACGGTGTCGTAGCCTGTCGCGTTCTTGATCGGCGGCATCGTGACGCCGATGACGGTGACCCGGTGGGCGCGGGCGGCCCGGATCAGCGCCCGGTGACCGTCGATGAGCTGGGCGGCGGTCACCACGGGCGAGGCGCCGCAGCCGAAGTCGGGGTAGCCGCCGCCACCGATGTCGTTGATGCCGAGCAGGACGACCGCGACCCGTACGCCCGGTAGCCCGAGCGCGTCGCGCCGGAACCGGTTGACGCCCCGCTCGCCGTAACACGGTGAGTCGGCGAGCAGTTTGTTGCCGCTGATACCGGCGTTGGCAACGGCCAGCGGGCGGCCGGCGGCGACGAGGTGCTCGGCCAACTGGTCCGGGTAGCGGTTGTCGGCGCCAGGTGTGGAACCGTAGCCGTCGGTCTGTGAGTCACCGAACGTCACCACCGTGCCCCGGGTGCGAGGTGACCCGGCAACGTCCACGCCGGCGAGGTGATACCAGGACTGGCTGGTCTCACCGGAGAACGCGGCAGCGCGGTGATCGAAACGGTGATCGCCCGTGGCGCGGTACGTGCTGGTGAGCCCGCCCTGGTGGAAGGTCGCCGGACCGGTGGGACCGGCGAAGTACAACGTGACGGTCAGCGCCTCCAGCGCCCGTACCGGCAGGAGCACCGCGTCGGAGGTGGTCTCGGCGCCGACCGGCACGGTGGTCGACCGTCGCCTGTCGAAGGTGACCGGACGCAGGGTGCCGGGCCGCACCTCGGCCCCGGAGCTGGGCCGGCCGATGGTGGCCCCGGTCAGTCGCAGCGGTTGGCTGCCGTACCGGTTGGACAGTCGGATCCGGATCAGGGGGCCGGCGGCGCCGACCCGGACCACCTGGCGTACCGACTGGTCGGCGAAGCCGGGGACGGACCAGTTCGGGCCGTCCCAGTCATTGCCCGGCACGGGGTGGTGGTGTGCCGCCGACCAGGCGGTCGACCAGCCGCCCGGGCCGTCGCGCCCGGTGGTCGTGGCGCTCGCCGGGGCCGCCGGCACCAGCAGGAGCAGAGCGGTGAGTACGGGAAGGATGCGAACTGTCCAGATCGACACGGGAGTGTCCCTTCGGAAACTGTGGGTGAAGCGTTGTGGTTCACAGTGCTCCGACCGCCTTACCGTTCCCTTACGATCTTCTCTCCTACCGCGGGTGCGGGTCGGCCGCGCCGGTCGTAGCGTGGGGCGCATGCGAACCACCACGTTGGGCAGCACCGGTCCCGAGGTCGGCGTCATCGGCCTCGGTTGCATGGGCATGACCCACGGTTACGACATCACCGGCCCTCGCGACGACGACACGTCGATCTCCGTCATTCGACAGGCACTGGACCTGGGCGCGACGCTGATCGACACGTCGGACGTGTACGGGCCGTACACCAACGAGGAGCTGGTCGG
Source organism: Micromonospora sp. DT53 (assembly GCF_049841535.1). NCBI lineage: Bacteria > Bacillati > Actinomycetota > Actinomycetes > Micromonosporales > Micromonosporaceae > Micromonospora > Micromonospora sp. DT53. The sequence goes on along the minus strand of NZ_JBNCKM010000003.1, from coordinate 358,593 downwards.
GCGGGCGCTGGCCGGCGGTCACCGGGAGCGGGCCGTGCTGGCGACGAAGGTCGGCCTGGTCGCCACCTCCCCGACCGGCGGCCCCGACAAACTACCGAAGATCGGTAACAACGGCCGGCCGGAGCACATCCGCGCGGCGATCGACGAGAGCCTGCGCCGGCTCGGCGTCGACCACGTCGACCTCTACCAGTTGCACCGGGTCGACCCGGAGGTGCCCATCGAGGAGTCCTGGGGTGCGATGGCCGAGGTCGTGGCGGCGGGCAAGGCCCGACAGATCGGGCTGTCCGAGGTGACGGTGACGCAGATCGCGCGGGCCCAGGCGGTGCACCCGGTGGCGTCGGTGCAGTCCGAGTTGTCGCTGTGGACGCGCGACCCGTTGACCGAGGTGTTGCCGTACTGCGCCGAGCAGGGCATCGCCTTCCTGCCGTTCTCCCCGCTCGGTCGCGGTTTCCTCGCCGGCCGGTTCACCTCGTTCGACGACCTACCCGCCGACGACTTCCGGCGGGGCCTGCCGCGTTTCCAGCAGGACGCGCTGCGCGCCAACCTCGCCATCGTCGCCCGGGTCCGGGAGATCGCCGACCGGGTGGGCTCCAGCCCTGCGCAGGTCGCCCTGGCCTGGGTGGTCGCCCAGGGTGGCCAGGTCATCCCGATCCCCGGCACCAAGACGCCGAAGTACCTGGTGGACAACTGCGCGGCCGCCGACGTGCGGCTCGCCGCCGAGGATCTGGCCGACCTGGACGCGCTGCCCGCACCCGAGGGTGGCCGCTACTGAGGCTCCGCCGGCCCGTGGTGCGGTGGCGGCCCGGCACCACGTGGCCGGGCCGCCACCGGCGGGCCGAACCTGACCCCGACACCTGGCGAGTAGAGCACGCTGACCGGCGGCCCGACCGGTGCCGGCAGCCCGGCGGCGGCGACCAACTCGTCATCCAGGTGCAGCAGTTCGGCCCGGTGCAGCGGCCAGCTCGGGTGCCAGTTCGGCAGGTGCAGCGTGCGCCCGTACGCCCGGGTGTGCAGCCCCCAACGGGCGGTGACGAAGTGTTCGAGCGGGGTCGGGTCGACGATCCGCTCCCCCACCCGCACCACCATCCGGCTCGTCGCGCCCGCCGGCCCGGGCCAACGCCGCCGACAACGGTAGGTGCGACGGTCGCCGTCGCGATCCATCCGCATCGACGACCAGAGGTACGGCAGGCGCAGCGTCGCCCGCGCGACGAGCACCGGCACCAGGCGGGACGCGTCGAGCGACCGGAACACGACAGCTCGTCGGCCGGCGTCGTCGACGGAGTAGAGCCGGACGTTGGTTTCCCAGAAGGTGCCGAAGTAGGGCACCCCCGGGCCACGACCGAGGCCCAGCCCGACCATCCGAAAGCCGATGAGTCCGACGTAGCTGACTCCCTGCACCGTGTCCGGACGAGTGCCGGCGGGCAGCAACGGCGCGACGAGAGCCGGAGCGACGGCCCAGTGCAGGAAGGTGAGGTCCTCCCAGCGCTGGCGCAGGAGCGCCCAGGGGAACGCCTGCCGGGGCGCGTGGTCTACCGGTTCCGGGTGCACGCCCTCATCCTGGCCCAGGCGACTGGCCGGCGTGGTCTCAGGCGTGCGGACCGACACTGACGGCGCCGATGGTCAGCGACGCCTTACCCTCCATGATCTCCCCGACCCGTTCGACCTCCTCCCCCAGCGCCCGCTGCCGGGCGGCGCCGAGCGTCCCCAGCGGCTCGACCGTGACGCGGATCGAGCGGCCGGAGCGGCGCTGATGCCACACGCCGGCCACCACCCCGTCCACCAGCAGCACCGGATAGTTGCCGGCCTGGCCGCCGGCCAGTGCCCGGTCGGCGGCGGCACCGGGAAAGAGCCGCTCGCGGGGGTGGCAGCCGACCGCGTACGCGTCGAAGTAGGGCAGCAACCGCAACCCGGACGGCCGGTCGTCGGGGAATTCGGTGTCGTCGGCGCTCACCCAGGCCCGGGTGCCCTCCACCGTCACCTCGGTCAGGTCCAGCGAGTCGAACAGCAACGTCGCCCACCCCGAGGGCACCCCCAGCCACCTGGCGAACTGCGCCGGGGTGGCCGGCCCGTACGCGTGCAGGTAGCTGCGGACGAGTGCGGCCAGGGCGGCCGGACCGGGCATCGGCGCAAAGTTGGGCAGCCACCGGGTCGGGCTGGTGTACGTGCTGGCCCGACCGCGATTCGGGCCGAAGCAGACCACTCCGCTCCGGGTGGCGGCGGTCATCGCGGCGACCCACCGGGGCCACTTGTCCTGGAACGCCTCCATGACCAGGTCGCCGGCCCACGGGCCGGTACGGGCGACGATCTCCTCGGTCAGCTCGGCGGTGGTCAGGTCGGCCTCGGCGACCGCGTCGGCGATGGCCGCGAGGACCTGCTCGGTCTGCCGGGGCGTCAGCAGGACCCCACTCCGTTCCCAGGACGGCGCCGGCAACGCGGTAAGCGCGCCGACCCACATCGGCAGGTCCGCCGCGGCGAGCAGGTGCACGGTCCCGCGTGGCCCACGGCTCTTGACCAGGGTGCGGTCGGTCCACAGCGCCCGGCGCACCAGGGCGCGGGTCGTGCCCGGCACCCGCAGGCCGATGGACAACTCGGCGGCCGACGCGATCTGGGCGTGCGCGCCGCAGATGGCCGACACCACGTCGGCGACGCGTCCGGCGTCCGGTGCCGCCTCCGGTGCCGCGTCCACCACCGGTGTGCCGAGCCGGTGCCGCTGTAGGCGTCGGGCGGACACCTGCGCCCAGCTCAGGTCGGTCATCGCCGGCCCTCGAAGAACGCGCGGATGTCCGCCGCGTGCGCCAGCGGCTCGTCCATTGCCACGAAGTGGCTGCCCGGGTTGCCCTGCGGCCAGTGGACGATGGTGTTGTCTCGCTCGGCGAGGCGGCGCATCAGCGCGGAGCCGCCTCCGTACACACCGGACGGCACTCGCCGCTGGCCCGTGGGCCAGGCGAAACCGCCGTCGTCGGCGACGGTGAGTCGCTCGTACATGGGCCACGACGACGTTCCTGACGTGCCGGTGAACCAGTAGAGGCTCACATTGGTGAGCAGGTGGTCCCGACCGATGGCCTGCTCCGGTGTCGGTACCGTCATGGTGAACTCCTTGAACTTCTGCATCATCCAGGCCAGCAACCCGACCGGCGAGTCGTCCCAGGCGTACGAGAAAGTTTGCGGCGCTGCCCGCAGCAGCGCGTGATGGTCGACGCCAGCGCTCATCCACTGCTGCATCTGCTCCCACTCGGCGCGCTCCGCCTCGGTCATGTCCGGCACGTCGGCGGCGGTCGGGAAGCCGAACCCGCCGTCGATGTGCACGCCGACGACCTGCTCCGGCGCCACCGCGGCCACCCGTGGCGCGATGTACGCACCGAGGTCGCCGCCCTGGGTCCCGTACCGGTGGTAGTCGAGGCGGGCCATCAGCTCGACCCACATCCGGGCGAGCCGGTCGATAGTGAACCCGGCCGGCGGCGCCTGCGAGAAACCGTAGCCGGGCACCGACGGCACCACCACGTGAAACGCCTGCGCGGGATCCCCGCCATGAGCAGGTCGTCGAGGTCCGCCTGCGGGATGTCGATGCGAAATGGCGTCATACCGGAAACGCTACGGCCCATATAGGACAGGTTCTGGCACACATCGCTGGCATTCTGGGATCATGTCCGACACCCCCGCCCGACTGCTGGGCCTGCTGTCGCTGTTGCAGACGCCGCGCGAGTGGCCCGGCAGCGAACTGGCCACCCGGCTCGGCGTCAGCCTGCGCACCATTCGCCGCGATGTGGAGCGACTGCGCGACCTCGGCTACCCGGTGCGGGCGACGATGGGCGCGATCGGCGGTTACCGACTGGTGGCCGGCAAGGCGATGCCTCCGCTGTTGCTCGACGACGACGAGGCGGTGGCGATCGCTGTCGGTCTGCGCACCGCCGCCGGTCATGCGGTGGCCGGCATCGAAGAGGCTTCGGTACGGGCGCTGACAAAGCTCGAACAGGTGCTGCCGTCCCGGCTGCGGCACCGCGTCAGCGCGCTGGGTGCGGCCACCGAACCGCTGCTCACCTGGGCGGGACCGACTGTCGACCCGGCGCACCTGAGCGCGCTGGCCGGCGCCGTCAACAACCGGGAGCAACTGCGGTTCACCTACCGCCGTCGCGACGGCGTGGACACCGAACGGCTCGTCGAGCCGTACAAGCTGGTGTCGGCGGGCCGGCGCTGGTATCTGGTGGGCTACGACAACGACCGCGACGACTGGCGCATCTTCCGGGTCGACCGGATCACCGACCTGCGGCCCACGCGGACCCGGGTCGCCGCCCGGCAACTGCCGGCGTCCGACGCCGCCTCGTTCATGACGGAGAAGCTGCTTGAGCTGACGCCTGTCTACCGGGCGGTGGTGACGCTGCACGCGCCGATCGAGCAGATGGCGGGCCCGCTCGGCGGCGCCGGCGTCGATCTGGAGCCGATCGACGCGACCTCGTGTCGGTTACGCAGCAACGCCGACACCCTGGAGTGGCTGGCGTGGCGTCTGCTGACTCTCGGTTGCGACATGGAGGTGCACGAGCCTCCGGAGTTGATCGCGCACCTGCGGCAGATCGGCACCCGGGCGACCCGCGCCGCAAGCCCGTCCGCAGCGTAGGACGGCCGACCGGCCCGGGTCGTCGGCACGTCGGTCCGCCGTACGCTTGATGGAGCACAACCGTTCAGAACAGGTGTTTCGGGGAGGAACAGGGCGTGACGCAGAGCGACGGGGAGCTGGTCGTGCTCGCGCAGGCGGGAGACGCGGCTGCGCTGGGGGCGCTGCTGGCCCGCCACGAGGCCGGGATGCGGGCCGTCGCGTTGAGCGTCCTCGGTTACGGGCCGGACGCCGAGGACGCGGTGCAGGACACCATGGTCGTCGCCCTGCGCCGCATCGGCGAGGTCCGCGACCCGAGCGCCGTCGGCCCCTGGTTGCGGGCCATCGTGCGCAACAACAGTCGGACGGCGTTGCGTGGGCCGCGAGCCGTCCCGGTCGCCGAACCGGAGTGGTTCACCCGCCCGGCCGACACGCCCACCCCGGAGGAGGCACTGGACCGGGCCGCGATGCGCGACTGGGTGTGGCACTCCGTCGGGCAGTTGTCCGAACCTGACCGCCTCGTCACCCTGCTGCGATACTTCAGCGACGCGTCCTCGTACGAGCAGATCGCGGCCGTGTGTGGCGTGCCGGTCGGCACCGTCCGCAGCCGCCTCAGCCACGCCCGCCGCGCGCTCGCCGGTGGCCTCCGCACGGCGGCGACCACGGCGCACGCGGACGTCGCCACCTTCAACGACACGCGGTGGCGGGAGGGCAGCGACATGCTCACCGCGGCGATGGGCGGGGACTTCGAGCGGGTGGTCCGCGATAGCTGGTGGCCGAACGCCGAGATGATCGTGCCGGGTGGCCCGCGCGGCGGCCGGGACCTGGCGATCGGTGGCATGAACCGCGACCTGGCCGCCGGGGTACGTCAGCGGCTGCGCAACGTGGTGTCCAGCGGCAACGTGCTGATCTGGGAAACCGACCTGATCAGCCCTCCCGACGACCCGGAGCACTGCCCACCCGCGGCGCTGTGGTTGCAGGTGCTGCGCGAGGGCCGGGTACGCCAACTGACCCTCTTCCACCCCGTCCCCGCTCGGGTCTGAAGAAACTTTCCCGACCGAGCGAACTTTTCCCTCGACCCGCGCATCTGGTCCGTGTCATGCACCAGTTGCCGTGTCGGCGGACGCCGCGCGGGTCTCGGATCGGGAGATAGTTCATGGGTTTCACCAGCCACGACGTCAGCGCCCTCGCGCCCGGTGCCCACACGTTCACCGTCGATGGCGTTCGGCAGGTCTACCACGTCGCCGGCACCGGCCCGGTCTGCGTGGCGCACTCCGGCGGCCCGGGCATCGAGTGGGCGTACCTGCGCACGCCCAGCCTGGAGGCGCACTTCACGATGGTCTACGTCGAGCCGGTGGGCACGGGCGCGTCGGGGCAGCTCGACACCCCCGGCGATTACCGTCTCGACACGTATGTCCGGTTCCTGCACGCCGTCGTCGAGCACCTCGGCGAACCCCGGGTGTACCTCCTCGGGCACTCGCACGGCGGTTTCGTCGTCCAGCGGTACGCGCTCACCCACCCGGACCGGGTCGCCGGCCTCGCCCTGTACGACACCTCACCCGTCACCGGCGCCGAGTTCTGGGCCGAGGCCATGGCCGGCCTCGCCGCCTACCCGCAGCGGCACCCGGACCGGCCGGAGGCGGCGGCGGTCCCGGCTGCCTTCGGGCAGATCGGTGCCGCGACGGACGACGAGTCGCTGGGCGCCGCTCTGCGCGCCGCCCTGCCGGTGTACTTCGCGGACTTCTGGGATCGACAGGACGAGTTCGCCCCGTTTCAGGCTGCCGTCCGGATCTGGTCGACACCGGCCGGCGCGCAGGACCCGACGCCCTTCGACGTACGGGACGACCTGGGTGAGATCACCGTGCCCGTCGTGGTGATCGTCGGGGCGTACGACTTCATCTGCGGCCCCCGCTGGGCGGAGCAGCTGCACGCGGGGCTTCCGGACTCGCGGCTGGTGACGCTGGAGCGAAGCGGACACTTCGCGCACATCGAGCAGCCGGTGGAGTTCACCGACGCCGTGGCGGAGCTGCTGAAGCGGTGACCCACCGCGGCGCAGCGCGCCCCGAGGTCCGTTCGTCACAGCGGGCAGGCCTCGGGGCGCTGTCGCGTTGCACGGTCATAGGCTGAGCACTTTGCTGCACCCTGACGAAGAGGAGACCGCCGTGAGCCAGACCGAACGGGTGGATTCCGTCGACGAGTGGAACGTGGCCGAGGACGACGGGGTTCTGGACGCCTCCGACACCCTCGACGACGACCGGGTCGGCGACCCCCTCGACACCGGCATCGTCGCCGAGGACCACTGGACGGCGGCGAACCGCTTCGGCACCACGCCCGCCGAGGAGCGGGCGGGCGAGTCGCTGGCGCAACACCTGGCCCAGGAGGTGCCGGATGTCGACCCGTACGCCGAGGGCGGCGACGACGAGGACGAACTGACCCGCCGGGGGTACGACGCGGAGGCGCGCGCCGGTCGTCTCGTCGCCTACGACGAGGGCGTCCGCGAGGACGACGAGGCCGAGTCGGTGGCGTGGGACGCTGGCATCGACGCGGGTGCCGCCAGCGCGGAGGAGGCGGCGATCCACGTGGTCGAGGACCCGGACGGGCCCGGCGACGGTCCGTTGCGCTGACGCCGTACCCGCCGCGCTCGGCACCGCACCGGGTGCCGAGCGCGGCGGCGCCGGTCAGTGGATGACGACGGGCGTCCTGACCTGCTCGCCCTGCGGGTCGTCGAGCTGCGCCGGCTGACGTCGCCGCGGCAGCAGCGCGGCCGGGATGAAGGTGAGCACGACCAACGCGAACGCGACCCAGAACGTGGTGGCGAACGACTTGGCGGCGAAGTCGAGCCCGCGCTCGATGAGCGACGGATCGACAGGCATCTGCTGAAGCAGCTCCGGCCGCTGCTGGGAGGCGATGGCCAGCCCGGCCTCGGTGATCGGCTTGCCGCTCTCGTCGACCAGGCCGGGGATCGGCCGGGAACCGTTCAGCTCGTTGGTGAGGATCACCGACATCACGGCGGCGCCGATCGACCCGCCGATCTGCTGGAGGATGTTGACAAGCGTCGAGCCGCGCGCCACATCCTGCGACTGCAACGTCCGCAGCGCCGACGTCATGATCGGCATCATCGTGCCGCCCATGCCCAGACCCATCACGAACAGCGACCCACCGAGCAGCCAGTACGAGGTCTGCGGGTCGACCTGGGTGAAGCCGAAGAACCCGACGACGATGAGCCCCAACGCGAACGGGACGGTCCGCCCGATCGGAACCCGGTCGGCGAGCGTGCCGGCGATCGGCATGGTGATCATCGCGCCGATGCCCTGCGGGGCCATCAGCAGACCGGCGGCCAGCGTCGACTCACCGCGCACCTGGAGGAAGTAGCTCGGGAACAGCAGACCGGCGCCCATGAACGCGATGATGAACACGAACATCGTCACCGACGCGATGGTCAGGCTGCGGTTGCGGAACAGCCGCAGGTCGAGCAGCGGGTGCCGAGGCTTGAACGAGTAGAGCACGAACGCCACCACCAGCACGCCGCCGACCAGCATCGGGGCCCAGACCTTGGCCTCGGCGAAGGTGCCCGTTTCCGGCAGGGACGAGACGCCGTAGAGGAAGAGGGCGAGACCCGGCGAGAGCATGAGCATGCCGACGAAGTCGAACGACTCGGACGGCTCGGGCGCGTCCTTCGGCAGCGCGAACTGTGCGTAGATCAGGGCGATCACGCCGATCGGCAGGTTGATCAGGAAGATCCAGTGCCAGCTCGCGGTGTCGATCAGCCAGCCACCCAGGATCGGGCCGCAGATCGGCCCCAGCAGCATCGGGATGCCGAGGACGGCCATCAACCGGCCGATCCGTTGTGGCCCGGCCGCCCGGGTCATGATGGTCATGCCCAGCGGCATGAGCATGCCGCCGCCGAGGCCCTGCAGGACCCGGTAGCCGATCAGCTCGCCGATCGTGTCGGCCATGGCGCAGAGGCCCGACCCGATCGTGAACAGGGCCAACGCCACCATGTAGAGCCGTTTGGTGCCGAACCGGTCCGCCGCCCACCCACTGAGCGGGATCACGGTGGCGAGGGCGAGGGTGTAGGCGGTCATGGTCCAGGCGACGCGGGCGTAGGACGCGTCGAACTCGCTCTGGAATTTGGGCAGCGCCACGCTGACCACAGTCACGTCGAGGATCGACATGATCGCGCCAAGGACGACGACGCCCGCCACCTTGAGCACCGCGGCGTCGAGCTTGTCCGATGTCGCGACGGATTGCTGTGTCACTAACTCTCCCGAAGTCGATTGAGCCGGCCGATGGTGGGCGGTGGCGGCGATGCCGCGCCAACCAGGCGCGGGGCGCGACGTGCCGGGGCAGCGACGCGCGGAGGCAGACTAACCGCCAACTGTGACGATTCGCCGCCGGATTTCGTGACCGCCGGTCCGCATATCCGAACGGCCGTCCGACTGTGGCCGGACGTCGGGGTGGCGTCAGCCGGCAGAGCCGCGAGCCAGGACCCTGACCAGAAACGTTGGCCGGGTTGACCACCCGGCGAAGACCAGCCACGCCGACAGGGCTCCTGAGGACGATGCGTGAGGTCGTGGACGGTCGCCTCGTCCTGTGGGAGATCCGGCTGGCCAACGGCGTCGACCTGCGGCTCGACCGTGCAGTGCCGGACAGGCCGCGCAGCCGGCTCCAGCCGGCCGCGCCGGCCGTGCTCATCACGTGGCGGCGAGCGTCTCGGTCAGTCCGATGGCCGTTGACTGGAGCAGCAGCCGGAGCCGGGGCTCGAGATTCTGCATGACGGCGCCCATCCCTTCGCTGTGCTGCTGCCAGCGAACTCCTAGCTTTCGACGCCAACCCGGGCTTCCGCTTGCCGCCTGCCGACGCCAGAACGACCATGTCCGCCATACCCGGATCGTGAACCGGTGCCTGTGCGGCCGCACACGTACGAGACCCGCCACCGCCACAGCCTGACGTCGCAACGCCAACGCGTGTCAGACCAACGGCGTGTCAACCAAAACCGTGACGTTTGTGGTCACGGCACAGGGTAGGGGTCGGTCCGGATCAGCTCGGTGAGGCCCGGGGATCGGCTGTGCGACGGCGACGCGACCACCGTTCGTGAGGGTTGGCGCGTCCACCCACGGCACGGCGGCGAGGTCGAACCGAGAATCGCGCTGATCTCCGCACGAACAAGGGAATCGGGTGCGAGATCGCGGCCGACCTGCGTGCCCGATCCTGATCGCGCGCCTCTCGCACCACCCCGGCAGCTGAGACGAAGTGGGGCCCTGGCCGCGACTCTCTTCGCGTCGGTGGCCGCGGGAGTGGGCGTGCTGCACTGACCCCTCGATCGGCCGGCTGACCGGGTGATCGTTGTGTGCCGGCGGTGCTCACGTTCGTCGGTGGTAGTGGTTGCGGCGAGGGACCTGTGCGGGGTCGAGCCAGGCCGGTGGCACGAACTCGGGCTGGCCGTCGCCTGCCAATCGCACCGCCCAGTCGCTGTGGTGCAGGTGCCGGTGGTGGTGGCCGCAGAGTAGGACGGCGTTGGTGAGGCTTGTGTCGCCGCCGTCGGCCCAGTGGTGGATGTGGTGGGCGTCGCACCAACGCGGCGGTCGGTCGCAGCCCGGGAAGGCGCAGCCACCGTCCCGCAGCACCAGGGCTCGCCGGAGGGGGCCGGTGATGAGACGACGTTGCCGGCCGAGGTCGAGTGGTTGGCCGGCTCCGCTGAGGACGGCGGGGAGGACGGCGGCGTCGCAGGCGAGGCGGCGCACGGCCTCGGCGGTCAGGTGCAGGCCGGTGTCGAGGGTGCCGCCGCCCAGTTGCCGGGTCAACCCGTCGTAGCTGGTGGTGACGACGATCTGGGCGGGATCACCGCCGTGCTCGGGCAACTCGCCGGTGCGCAGGGCGAGGCGGCACACGTCGCTGAGAGCGTCGTGCCGGCGTTGCCCGGGCGTGCGCTGGTCGTCGGGGCCCATGGGTGCGCTGAGTGGGTCGATGGCGGCGCGGAGCAGCCCGGCGGTCTCGGTGTCGAGGACGCCGGTGAGTCGCAGGCGGCCGTCGGTGAGGGTGGAGAGGGTGAGGTGGCGGTCGCGGGTGGCGCGGCGGGCTTCGGCGTCCAGCGCGGCTTTGGCGGCGGCGTCGGCGATGTCGGGTGCGACGTGGTCGAGGATGCGGGTGCCGAGTTTGCGGAGCAGGGTGGGATCGAATTGCCCGGCCCAGTCGACGAGCACTCCGAGGGCCTTGTCGGCGGCCTCAGGACCGGCTGTGGTCTGCACGCTGTCGACCGTGTCCGCGATGACCCGGGCCTGGTCCACGGTGAGGTGACCATCGGCCAGCGCGTGGTGTACCCCGGGGTTGCCGGTGTCCAGGACGGCGGCGAGGTCGACGAGGCGGCGGGCGGCCGGGACGGTGAGGCGTAACCGTTCGCGGAGCCAGACCGCGGTGGAGGAGGCACCGTGCGTGGTGGCGGTGCGTCGACCGTCGAGCTCACGGATCAGGGCCAGCTTTGCCGCCGCGAGACGCTGCTCGACGCGGTGCGCGGTGTCGAGCGCGGCGATCAGCTCGGTCTCGGGCAGTGCCCAGACGGCCGTTTCGGCGCAGGCCGCGATGGCGTCCTCTGCCTGCGTCAACTCCTCGACCACGACCCGACCTTAGAACAGGTGTACGACACTTTCAGTCATCATGATCGATCTGCGGCCGACCTGGTGCGCTCTGCCGGCCGGGCCTCAGCCAGGGATCGCCGAACCCTGGATAGACCGCACCTGGTTGGGGTTCCGGCACGGTGCGACGGTCGGTCCATGACACCTTCCACCCACACCGTCGCCGGCCACTGGATCGCTGGCGAGACCGTCACCGGCTCCGCCGACACCCTTCCCGTCGTGAACCCGGCCACCGGCGAGGTCGTCGCCGAGACCGCGGCCGGCACCGCCGCCGACGTCGACCACGCTGTCACCGCCGCCCGGGCGGCCTTCCCGGCCTGGTCGGCGACCACCCCGCAGCACCGGGCGGACGTGCTGCGCCGCCTCGGCGCCGGCCTCGCCGCCCGCACGGAGGAGATCGCCCAGGCGATCACCGCCGAGATGGGCTCTCCGATCGGTATGTCCCGGACCGCCCAGGTCGCGTTCCCGGCCGCTGTGGTCGAGTCCGTCGTCGGCCTGGCCGACGACTTCGCCTGGACCGAGGAGGTCGGCAACTCGCTGATCGTCCGCGAGCCGGTCGGCGTGGTCGGCGCGATCACGCCGTGGAACTTCCCACTCCAGCAGATCGTCTCGAAGCTGGCGCCGGCCCTGCTCGCCGGCAACACGATGGTCTTCAAGCCGTCCGAGAACGCCCCACTGACCGCGCGCATCCTCGCCGAGGTCGCCGCCGAGGCCGGCGTACCGGCGGGTGTCTTCAACGTCGTCTACGGCACCGGCGCGACAGTCGGCGAGGCGATCTCCGCCCACCCCGACATCGACATGATCTCGTTCACCGGCTCCACCCGTGCCGGGCAGCGCATCTCCGCGGTGGCCGCGGCGACAGTCAAGCGGGTCGCGCTGGAGCTGGGCGGCAAGGGCGCGAACATCATCCTCGACGACGCCGACCTGCCCTCCGCTGTCGAGCGGGGTCTCATGATGGCGTTCTCCAACGGCGGTCAGGTCTGCGGCGCGTGGCCGCGGATGCTGGTGCCCGCCTCCCGTCAGGACGAGGTCGTGGCGTTGGCCGTCGAAGCCGCGAAGCAGTACACCGTCGGCGACCCGGGCGACGAGGCCACCCGGATCGGCCCGCTGGCGTCCGAGGCCCACCGGCAGAAGGTCGTCGGCTACATCGAGCGGGGCATCGCCGACGGCGCCCGGCTCGTGTTCGGCGGCCCGCAGCGGCCCGAGGGGCTGCCCGTCGGGGCCTACGTCCAGCCGACGATCTTCGCCGACGTCGACCCGGCCTCCGCGATCGCCCAGGAGGAGATCTTCGGTCCGGTGCTGACGATCATCCCCTACGCCGACGAGGAGGAGGCCGTGGCCATCGCCAACGGCACGCTGTACGGCCTGACCAGCGGCGTCTTCGGGGAGCCGGAGCATGCGCTGGCGATCGCCCGGCGGCTGCGCGTCGGCCAGGTCGACGTGAACGCCGGCCACTGGAACCCGCTCGCCCCGTTCGGCGGCTACAAGCACTCCGGCAACGGCCGCGAGTTCGGCCGCTTCGGGCTGGAGGAGTTCCTGGAGACCAAGTCCATCCAGCGCTGACCGAACCAGCCCGGCCCGACCCGGCCCGGCCCGACCCCAAGATCGTGCTGGATGTAGTGGCCTCGATCGCCTCGCACACCACTACAACCATGATCCAGTGCGATCTTGGGGGTGGGTGGAACACCGGCGCCGGGCTCGTCTGTTGCACCGAACGTGCCGCGCCGCCGCCGGCACACACCGAACGGAGACACCGTGGACCGCGTCCAACTCGCCAGCTTCCTGCGCACCCGCCGGGAGGCCCTCCAGCCGGAGGACGTCGGGTTGCCCCGGGGGCCCCGCCGGCGCACCGGAGGGCTCCGGCGCGAGGAAGTCGCCACGTTGAGCGGGATGTCCACCGACTACTACAGCCGGTTGGAGCAGCAGCGCGGGCCGCACCCGTCGGAGCAGATGCTCGCCGCTCTGGCTCGTGGCCTGCGGCTCTCACTCGCCGAACGCGACCACCTGTTCCAGCTCGCCGGGCACGCCGTCCCGCGTCGCGCGGTGCGCGCCGACCACGTGAACCCGGGAATGATGCGGATCCTCGACCGGATGCACGACACCCCGGCCCAGGTGGTGAACCACCTCGGCGAGACCCTGGCGCAGACCGCGCCGGCCGTCGCCCTGCTCGGTGACGAGACGCGGCACACCGGGTTGGCGCGCAGCGCGCATTACCGCTGGTTCACCGACCCGGCGGCACGGCAGCTGCACCCGACGGAGGACCACCAGACGCAGAGTCGCCTGCTCGTGGCGCACCTGCACGCGTCGTACACCCGCGACGGGCGCGGCTCGCGGGCCGCGGCTCTCGTCGACGACCTGCTGGCCCGGAGCCCGGAGTTCGCGCGGCTGTGGCGGGAGCACCCGGTACCTGCCGGCTACTGCCCGCCCAAGCACTTCGTGCACCCGGAGGTCGGGGCGTTGGAGCTGCACTGCCAGACGCTTGTGGACCCCGACCAGTCGCAGACCCTGTTGGTCTTCACCGCCGTGCCCGGGTCGCCGAGCGACGAGAAGCTGCGGCTGCTCTCCGTGATCGGCGGTCAGCGCGTCTGACGCGCGATCAGCTGCGGGCGGGGTAGCGGGCCGGGCTGACGCCCAGGTAACGCCGAAAGTGGCGGCTCAGGTGCGCCTGGTCGAAGAACCCGGCGGCGACGGCGGCCTCGACGGGCCGCTGCCCGGCGAGGAGCAGGCGACGCGCCAACTCGACGCGGCGGCCGGTCAGGTACGAGTGCGGTGGCACGCCGTGCGCGTGGGTGAACGTCCGGACCAGGTGTGTCGGGTGGGCGTGCAGCAACTCGGCGGCCTCCCCCAGTGTGACGCCCTCGACGGTCCGGGCGTCCAGCAGCTCCCGTAGTCGGATCGCGAGCCCGCGCCCGGTCGGCTGGCCGGCGACCGGGGAGCGTTTGTGGAGCTGGCGGCGCAGCCGGTCCAGGATGAGCGCGAGTCGGCTCTCGGCCTCGAACTCGTCGCCGGGTGCGGCGAGCACCTGGTGCAGGTGGTGGATCCGGTCGCGCAGCTGCGGATCGGCCAGGTCCGGCTCGTCGACGGCCCGGCCGACCAGCTCCGCGTCGAGCGCCGAGGTGTCGAGGTACAGGACCCGCTTGCGGAAGCCGTCCGCTGTGGCGGAGCTGCCGTCGTGCGGCACGTACGGCGGTAGCAGGGTGACCGACGTGCGCAGCGCGCCGTGCTGGTGCCGGTCCAGGTCGAAGCGGACGGCGCCGTCGTCGACGATCAACAGCGTCCACACGTCGTGGATGTGCCGGGGGTAGGCGTGGTCCACGAAATGGGCGTGGAAGACCTCGGCGACCCCGGCTACCGCGGGTCGCCACGCGCTGACGTGCGAGCCGGCCGGGCGGGTGGCCACGCTAAGAACGTACAAGACCGGGTGGTGTCCGGGCGGGCAGGCTCGACGCCATGACCGAACCGATCCGCTTTCCCACCAAGATCGCCGTACTGCTCCGCAACGACCTGGCGAGCTGGCAACGGCTGAACGTCACCGCCTTCCTGGTCAGCGGCATCGCGCACGCGCTGCCGGAGCTGCTCGGCGAGGAGTACCGCGACGCGGACGGCACCCGCTACCTGGCGATGTTCGGCCAGCCGGTGCTGGTCTTCGCCGGGGATCGGGCGGCGTTGGTCGGCGCGCACTCTCGCGCACTCACCCGCGGCCTACGGCTGGCGGTCTTCACGTCCGAGCTGTTCGCCACCGGCAACGACCGGGACAACCGTGCCGCCGTCGAAGCCGCCGGTCGGGAGAAGCTCGACCTGGTGGGCTTGGCGCTGCACGCGCCGCGCAACGTGGTGGACAAGGTGCTCAAGGGTGCGTCCATGCACCCGTAAACGGCATTCCTGGCGACGAAGACATTGATATCGGTGTCTATGACTGTAATGATTAACACACTTTACAGTTGTTTCGCCGCCCGGAAGGACCCCCACATGGCGCGACGATCGGCCGGGCTCGCGCCCCGCCACCCCCGGATCAGACTGACCTCCGCGCTCGCCGCGGCCCTGCTCGCCGTACCGACCGGCCTGGCCGTCGGCGCATCGCCCGCGGCGGCGGCCGCGACCGGCGCCATCACCGGGTACGGCGGCAAGTGCGTCGACGTGGCCGCCGCGAACCCGGCCAACAACACGCCGGTTCAGCTCTTCACCTGCAACGGCTCCACCGCGCAACAGTGGACAGTGGCCGACGACGGCACGATCCGGGCGCTGGGCAAGTGCCTCGACATCGCCGCCGCCAGCACCGCCAACGGTGCTCGGGCGCAGATCTACGACTGCAACGGCACCGGGGCGCAGCAGTGGTCGCCCAGCGCCGGGCAACTGGTCAACCCGGCTTCGGGCAAGTGCCTCGACGCGACCGGCCCCAGCTCGGCCGACGGCACCCCGCTGCAGATCTGGACCTGCACCGGCACCGCCAACCAGGCGTGGACGCTGCCCACCGGCGGTGGCACCACCCCACCGCCGTCGTCGGGTGGTTTCACCCACCCCGGCGTGCTGGTCAGCCGAGGCCAGCTCGACTTCGTCCGTGGGCGCGTGCAGGCCGGCGCGCAGCCGTGGGCGGCGGCCTACAACCAGATGATGGGCAGCCGGTACGCCTCCCTGTCGCGCACCCCGGCACCCCGATCGGTGGTCGAGTGCGGTTCCTACTCCAACCCGAACAACGGCTGCACGGACGAGCGCGAGGACGCGATCGCCGCGTACACCGACGCGCTCGCCTGGTACTTCACCGGGGATGCCCGGTACGCGCAGAAGTCGATCCAGATCATGGACGCGTGGTCGGCCACGGTCACCTCGCACACCGGCAGCAACGCTCCGCTGCAGACCGGCTGGGCCGCCTCGGTCTGGCCCCGGGCGGCCGAGATCATCAAGTACACCTACACGAGTTGGCCCAACGCCAACCGCTTCGCCACCATGCTGCGCAACGTCTACCTGCCGATGGTGCGCAACGGCTCGAACAGCAACGGCAACTGGGAACTGAGCATGATGGAGGCCACCATCGGCATCGCGGTGTTCCTGGAGGACCGGTCCGTGTACGACGCGGCGACCACGCGCTTCCTCAACCGCGCCCGGGCCTTCGTCTACCTGCCCAGCGATGGCGCGTTGCCGTACACGATGCCCGGCAGCGGCCTGGACACCAGCGCGGAGATCATCGGGTACTGGCAGGGCCAGTCCACATTCGTCGCCGGCCTCGCCCAGGAGACCTGCCGCGACTTCGTCCACACCGGGTACGGGATCTCCGCCATCTCGCACGTCGCGGAGACCTCCCGCATCCAGGGACGGGACCTGTACCCACAGGTCGGTGAGCGACTGCGTCAGGCGCTCGGGTTCCACTCGCGCTACCAACTCGGGGAGGCGCCGCCCTCCTGGCTCTGCGGCGGCAGCCTCACCCGCGGCCTCGGCCCGATCACCGAGGTCGGCTTCAACGCCATGAGCACCCGGTTGGGCAACGTCATGACCAACACCCAGACCCTCACGCTGCAACAACGTCCAGCCGGCAGCAACAACCTCTTCGTCGCCTGGGAGACGCTGACCCACGCCAGCAACCCCAACTGACCATGCTGCCGTGGGGCGGCGCCGCAGGCACGGCGCCACCCCACGGCGGTCCTCAGTTGTCGGCCCCCAACGCCACCACCGGGCTGACCCGCGACGCCCGACGGGCCGGCAGCACCCCGGCCAGCGCGGTCAGCCCGACCAGCACCACGAAGAGCCCGGCCAGCGGCAGCAGCGGCGCGGTCAGCGGCGCCTCGACCCCGAGGGCCTGGACGGCCAACCAGGCGTACGGGACACCGAGCACCAGGCCGATGGTCGCGCCGATCACCCCGTACAGCCCGGACTCCACGGTCAGCATGGTGCGCAGGCCGGTCCGGGACAGCCCGATCGCCCGGAGCAACCCGGACTCGCGTACCCGCTCGACCACCGACAGTGCGGTCGTGGAGCCCACGCCGACGACCGCGATCAGCACGGTCAGGCCGACCAGACCGACAGCGATCCAGACCAGGGTGCGCACCAACGCGTCGTTGCGGTCCCGTTCGTCGGCGAGCACCGCGAGGCCCACCCCGTCGCTGCCGCCGATCGCCTGCCGCAGCGCCCGCACGCCGGCGGTGCGACCGTCCTCGCCGGCACCGGCGGCGTCGGCCAGCAGACCGGTGTACGCGGCCGGCACGCCGAGCCGGTCCAGGTCCGCCGGATCGGTGAGGATGCCCGCGTGCAGCGGCCCGTCACCGGGCAGGACGGCGGCCACCCGCACGTCGACCCTGCGGGTGGCGACGGCGAGCGTGACGGTGTCGCCGGCTCGCAGGCCCGCGTCGCGTGCGACCCAGCTGTTCAGCACGATCCGGCCGGGGCCGCGATCGGCCAGGGTGCCCTGGGCCACGTTCAGGTCACCGGTGCTCGGCAACGCCGCCAGGTCCAGGTCGCTGGTCGGGTAACCGGACTCGACGTCGCCGAGCTTGTCGGCGCCGCGCAACAGCGTGGCGTCGCCGACCATCCGGTACGGCACCACCCGCGCCAGCGCGCCGTGGGCCGCCTCGGCCCGGGTCACGACGGCCGGCGGCAGCGTCCCGCCGTTGCTGGTGACCTCGAAGTCGGTCGGGGCCGACAGCGCCATCTCGCGGTCGGCGAGGATCTGCAACGACGCGCCGCCGATGACCACCCCGGAGATCAGGGTCACGCCCAGCGCGACCACGACGGAGACCGCGGCGGCCCGGCGCGGCGCCCCGCCGATCCCGCCGACCGACATCCGCCCGAGCGGCCCGAGCTGGCGCAGTGGCCAACCCACCACGGCCAGCACCGGGCGCACCAGCAGCGGGCCGAGCGCCACCAGCGCGAAGAACGCCAGCGCGCCGGACCCGACCAGCAGGAGCAGTGGCATCGAGGGGTCGTAGTTCGACTGGTCCGGTTTCGGCAACTGGCTGATCGTCGCGACCGCCGCCAGGATCGCGCCGACGGCCAGGAGCAGCCCGAAGACCAGACGTAGCACCCCGATGCCGCGCCGACCGGCGGTGGTGCTCGCCGTCCGCAGCGCCTCCAGCGGGGAGACCCGGGCGGCCGAGAGCGCCGGCGCCAGCACGGCCAGCACGGTGATCACGACGGCGCCGATCACCACCGTGACCGCCGCCGCCAACGGCAGGCCCGGCGAGGAGACCTCGTGGTCGGTGGCCCGCAGGATCGCCGGCAGCGCGTACCCGAGGGTGAGGGCGCTGGCGACCCCGACGACGCCGGCGACCAGCCCGGTCAGGGCGCCCTCGGCGGTCAGGGCCCCCACCAGGGTGCCCCGACTCGCGCCAACCGCCCGCAGCAGCGCGAGCTGCCGCATCCGCTGGGCGAAGACGATGCGGAAGGTCGAGGTGACCACCAGCGCCGCCGCGACGACCGCGATGGAGACGAACATGCCGACCAGGATGAAGAGCCTGCCCACCTCCTCGGCCACCGCGTTGGCCTCGGCCTCACGCACCTCGGCGCCGGAGCGGATCGGTTGGCCGGCGACCGCAGCGGTCACCCGTTGCCGGACGTCCTCCGTCGAAGTGCCGGTGGCGACGCGCAGGTCGACGCGCTCCACCGCCGTCAGGCGCGCCCAGGCGATCACGGCGCTTTCCGGGGCGTACGCGTCGTAGCCGGCGTCGGCGTCGGTGTCCACCACGCCGGTCACGGTGAGGGGGGCGGGCGTGGTGAGTTCCCCGCCCGTACCGCTGGTGGTGGTGCCTACCGACAGCCCGAGCCGTTCGGCGGTGCGCGGCGTGATCGCGATCTCGCCGGGCCGGTCCGGGTAGCTGCCCTCGATCACCCGGACCGCGCTCAGCGGGCCGGTGCCCGGATCGGACTGGAGGTTGAGGTACCCCTCGCCGACGGAGACCCCGGTCGAGACCCGGGCCACCGCCTCGGCCACACCGGGTACGGCCCGGATCTGCCGCAGGTCCGTCACGGTGGGTGGCGGCGCGTCGACGCTGCCGATCACCAGGTCGGTGACGGCCGGGGTGCCGC
Source organism: Micromonospora sp. DT53 (assembly GCF_049841535.1). Classification (NCBI taxonomy): domain Bacteria; kingdom Bacillati; phylum Actinomycetota; class Actinomycetes; order Micromonosporales; family Micromonosporaceae; genus Micromonospora; species Micromonospora sp. DT53. The sequence continues at coordinate 339,360 of NZ_JBNCKM010000003.1, read as the reverse complement.
TGAGGTTGTCCCGCACGGTCCGTTCGGTGATCTGCTGCACCAGAACGGTGCCGAAGACGACGAACGAGGCGACCAGGATCGCCAGGCCGGTCAGGATCAGCCGGCCGGGCCGCCGGGCCGCGGCGGTCGTCTGGGTACGCAGCACGGTCGCCCTCATGCGTGGGCCGCCAGATCACGCAGGGCGTCGGTGACCGACACCTGGTTGGGCCTGTCGATCTCGCCGGCCAGCCGCCCGTCGGCGAGCAGCACCACCCGGTCGGCGTACGCGGCGGCGATCGGGTCGTGGGTGACCATGACGACGGTCTGGCCGAGGTCGCGTACCGAGTCGCGCAGGATGGTGAGCACCTCCGCGCCGGAACGGGAGTCGAGGTTGCCGGTCGGCTCGTCGGCGAAGACCACCTCGGGCCGTGCCACCAACGCCCGGGCCAGCGCGACCCGCTGCTGCTGGCCGCCGGACAACTCGCTGGGCCGGTGGTTCAGTCGGTCGCCGAGGCCCAGCACCCGCACCAGGTGCGCGAGGAGCTCGGCGTCGGGCTGCCGACCGGCGAGGTCCAGCGGCAGGGTGATGTTCTGCGCGGCGGTGAGCTGCGGCAGCAGGTTGAAGGACTGGAAGACGAACCCGATCCGCTCCCGGCGTACCCGGGTCAGCGTCCGGTCCGACTGGCCGGTCAGCTCGGTGCCGCCGAGCAGGACACGACCGGAGGTCGCCGTGTCGAGGCCGGCGAGGCAGTGCATCAGTGTCGACTTCCCGGACCCGGACGAGCCCATGATCGCGGTGAACTCGGCCCGGCCGAAGCCGACCGAGACCCCGTCCAGGGCACGGACGGCGGTGTCGCCGCTGCCGTACACCTTCACCAGGTCGACCGCGGCGACCGCGGCGTGGCTGGTCTCCGGCGGGGCGTGGGTTGTCATCGTTCCTCCAGTGGCTGCGTGGTGACCCGGAAAGCGTCGCCGCCACCGGCGGGTGGGCGCATCGGCCCGGGGCCGGGTATCGCCGGTGCCGGGTCTGTCTTTTGGCCGATCCGCCACCTCCCTCCGCCTGGCTACGCTGGGTCACCATGAGCACGCCGGATCTTCGACGTTGGTGGGTACGCCTGGCCCAGGCCGCCGGACTGGTGGCCATGGGGCTGCTCGCCCTCTTCGACCTGCGGTTCAGCGCACCGGATAGCATGGCCGCCCTGCTGGTTCTGCTGGTGCGGATGGGGCTCGCGGTGGCGACCGTGCCGCTGTGGCTGCCGGTGCACCGGCTGGGTTCACGGCTGCTGCCGCTGGCCGCGCTGGTGCTCGCCTGCGCCTCACTGGCCGTGACGGCAGCTGTCCTGCTGCTCTTCAACGGCAGTTATCTGATCAGCAGCAGCTGGGGGCTCGCCGAGTCGGCCGGGCTGATCGGGGTGGTCTTCGTGGTGGCCCGCTGGGGCGCCCCCCGGCTCGCCCCGTGGGCGGCGGTGGCCGCCGGGCTCGCCGTGGCCGCGTTACCGCTGCGCGTCGGTGCCGAGAACCTGCTGGTGATCTTCGGTCTGCTCCAGGTGCTCGCCGCGGCCGGCGCGGCCGGGGTGGGGCTCTATCTGCGGATCATGGCCGCTGGCCGGGAGCGGGCCATCGCGCTGGTCCGGGCCGAGCAGCGCACCGAGTTCGCCCGCGACCTGCACGACTTCATCGCCCACCACGTCACCGGCATCGTGGTGCAGGCGCAGGGCGCGCGGTTCGTCGCCGAACAGGACCCGCAGCGGGTGATCGTCGCCCTGGAGCAGATCGAACGGGCCGGCGCGGAGACGATGGCCTCGATGCGGCGGATGGTCGGGATCCTGCGCAACCCGGACGCGCCGCCGGACGCGCCGCTGGCTCCACTCGCCGGGGTGACCGAACTGGAGCCGCTGCTGACCGGGTTCAACGGCGCGGCGAAGGCGCCGGCCCGACTGCACGTCGACGGCGACCTGAACGGACTACCGGTGGAGGTGTCCACGTCGGCGTACCGGGTGGTGATGGAGGGGCTGACCAACACCCGCCAGCACGCCCCGGACGCGCGGTCCGTGGACGTCGCCGTGCGGCGTACCCCGGGCTGGTTGTTGGTCCGGGTCGCCGACGACGGGGGGTCGCCGCGGACCGCGCCGGCCCGGGGGCACGGCTTCGGCCTGATCGGCCTCACCGAACGGGTACGCGCCCTCGGCGGCACGATCACCGCCGGGCCCGGCGTCGCCGGTGGCTGGGTGCTCGACGCGGCGTTCCCGCTGCAGGTGGCGGTGGCCAGGTGATCCGGGTGCTGATCGCCGACGACCAGGCGATGGTCCGGACCGGCTTCGGCATGATCATCGGTGCCCAGTCGGACATGGAGGTGGTCGGCGAGGCCGCCGACGGGGTCGACGCCGTCGAACTGGCCCGACGACTGCGCCCGGACGTGGTGCTGCTGGACATCCGGATGCCACGCCTCGACGGCCTCGAGGCACTGCGGCTGCTCGCCGGGCCGGGCGTCGCCGACCCGATCCGGGTGGTCGTCGTGACGACCTTCGACCTCGACGAGTACGTGCACACGGCGCTCTCCAACGGCGCGTGCGGCTTCCTGCTCAAGGACTCCGGCCCGGCCCTGCTGGTGGAGGCGGTCCGTGCGGCCGTGTCCGGCGACGCGCTGATCAGCCCCTCGATCACGGTACGGCTGTTGGAGCACCTCAGCTCACCCGCCCCGGCGCGCGACGACGGCGGCCTGTCACCCCGGGAACTCGACGTCGTGAAGCTCGTCGCCCGGGGCCTGACCAACGCCGAGATCGCCGCCCAGCTCTTCATCGCCGTGGGCACGGTCAAGACCCACCTGGCGAGCGTGCAGATGAAACTCAGGGCCCGCAACCGGGTCGAGATCGCCGCCTGGGCCTGGGAACGCCGCCTCGTCGGCTGACGGGACACCGACCTGCGGCCCTCGCGCACGTACACCTTCTCGGTGTGGGCTCTGGACGCGGCCGGCAACAGCTCGGTGTCGAACCCGACCCTGCGGCTGACCATGCCCCCGGGGGACGACCAGCCGCCGGGCGCGCCGGGCGGCACGGTGTCGCTGGGGCTCGTCGCCTCCGGCACGCAACTGCCCGAGGAGGTCACGCTGAACGGTGGCCTCTGCGTGGTGGCAGACGAATAACGCTCGACTCCGGGGTCTGGCGCCAGTCGCGACATCTTGCGACGCTAGCGGTTGTGTATGACTACGACCTGTTGGTGCTGGGCTCCGGGCCCGGCGGTCAGAAGGCCGCGATCGCTGCCGCCAAGCTCGGCAGGCGGGTCGGCATCGTCGACCGCCGCGACATGATCGGTGGGGTGTGCATCAACACCGGCACGGTCCCGTCCAAGACGCTGCGCGAGGCCGTCCTCTATCTGACCGGGCTGAGCCAGCGCGACCTCTACGGCAGCAGCTACCGGGTCAAGGAAGAGATCACGGTCAGCGACCTGGCGGCCCGCACACAGCACGTGATCACCAGGCAGACCGACGTCATCCGCAATCAACTGGCCCGCAACCGGGTTGTGATGATCACCGGCACCGGCCGCTTCGCGGACGCGCACTCGATCTGGGTCGACAGTGGCTCCGGCCGCGAGTCGAAGGTGACCTTCGACAAGGTGATCATCGCGGCGGGCACCCGCCCGGCCCGCCCGGACAGCGTCGACTTCGACGACCGGACGATCGTGGACTCCGACGGCGTCATCAATTTGCAGGCCGTTCCCCGCAGCATGGTCGTGGTCGGCGCCGGCGTGATCGGCATGGAGTACGCCTCGATGTTCGCCGCGCTGGGCACCAAGGTGACAGTCGTGGAACGCCGCGAGCGGATGTTGGATTTCTGCGACGACGAGGTCGTCGAGTCGCTCAAGTACCACCTGCGCGACCTGTCGGTGGCGTTCCGCTTCGGCGAGGAGGTCGCCGCGGTGGAGAAGCACCAGACGGCGGCGTTGTGCATCCTCAAGAGCGGCAAGAAGATCGTCGCGGACACGGTCATGTACTCGGCCGGCCGGCAGGGTCAGACCGACGACCTGGCACTGGAGGCCGCCGGGTTGGAGGCGGACCGACGCGGCCGGATCAAGGTGGACGCCAGCTACCGCACCTCGGTGGACCACATCTACGCGGTCGGCGACGTGATCGGTTTTCCCGCGCTCGCGTCCACCTCGATGGAGCAGGGTCGACTGGCGGCCCAGCACGCCTGCGGCGAACCGATCCGGGAGATGCACGGCCTTCAGCCCATCGGCATCTACACGATCCCGGAGATCAGCTTCGTCGGGCAGACCGAGGCGCAGCTCACCGAGAGTTCGACGCCCTTCGAGGTCGGCGTCGCGCGGTACCGCGAGCTGGCTCGCGGCCAGATCGTCGGTGATTCGTACGGCATGCTCAAGCTGCTCGTCTCCCCCGACGACGGCCGACTGCTCGGGGTGCACGTGTTCGGCACGGCCGCCACCGAGATCGTCCACATCGGTCAGGCGGTGATGGGCTGCGGCGGCACGATCGACTACCTGGTCGACGCCGTGTTCAACTACCCGACGCTGGCCGAGGCGTACAAGGTCGCCGCCCTGGACGCGTCCAACAAGATCCGCAACATCACCCGCATCGACGGCTAACCCATCACCCCCACCCCCCGTCCCCGGTGATCAAGAGGTTTGCGTCATGACACGCCAGACGTGATGACGCAAACCTCTTGATCAACACGGGGTTGTCAGCGGGCTGAGCAGGTGGGGCTGAGGGTGCCGGCGGTGCCGGTGGCCTGGAAGCCGTACTCGGTGGAAAGGCCCGCGCCGACCTGGCCGTTGTACGCGACGTTCGTCCAGTTCGTCGTGCCGGTGCTACCGCTGCGGTTGGCGTTCCACGCGCCGGTGACCGCCGCGCCGGACGGCAGACCGATCGTGACCGTCCAACCGCTGATGGCCGACGAGCCGGCCGTCACCTTCACTGTGGCGACGAAGCCACCTGTCCACTGGTTCACCGACACCGTCGCCGTGCAGCCACCCTGACCCGGAGGCGGCGTCGTGGGCGGATCGGTCGGCGGGTCGGTGGGCGGGTCGGTGGGCGGGTCGGTGGGCGGGTCGGTCGGCGTGGTGCCGTTGTTCAACGCGGCGAGGACCGCGTCGTACGCCGGCTTCTTCGAGCCGTTGCTGTTGAACAGCAGCGGGGTCTGCGAGGACCGCCACGAGTCGCTGTCGCGGATGCCCCACACCGTGATGCCGTTGCAGCGGGCCACGGCCAGGCAGTCCTCGACCACGCTGCGGTAGGTGTTCGCCGACGCGCCCTGGATGTCCAGCTCGGTGATCTGCACGTCCACGCCGAGCGCCGCGAAGCTCGACAGCGTGGTGCGGTAGTTGCTCACGTACGGCGAGTCGTTGTTGAAGTGCGACTGGAACCCCACGCAGTCGATCGGGACGCCACGAGCCTTGAAGTCGCGCACCATGTTGTAGACGCCCTGCGTCTTCGCGTGCGTCCAGTTGTCGGTGTTGTAGTCGTTGTAGCAGAGCTTGGCGTTCGGATCCGCGGCGTCGGCGGCCCGGAACGCGGCCTCGATCCAGTCGTTGCCCGTGCGCTGCAGGTTCGAGTCGCGACGGCCGCCGGAGCTGCCGTCGGCGAACGCCTCGTTCACCACGTCCCAGGCCACCACCTGACCACGGAAGTGCGTGGCCACCTGCGTCACGTGGTTGAGCATCGCCTGCCGCAGAGCACTACCACTCATGCTCTCCATCCAGCCGGGCTGCTGCGAATGCCACGCCAGCGTGTGACCCCGCACGCTCATCCCGCGGCTGCGCGCGTGGTTGACGATCTGGTCCGCCGCCCCGTAGCTGAACTGGCCCTGCTGCGGCTCGGTGGCGTTCATCTTCATCTCGTTCTCGGCCGTCACCATGTTGAACTCACGGTTCAAGATCGTGGTGTACGCACTGTCGGAGAGCTTGAATCCGGCCACCGCCGTACCGAAGTACCGACCCTTCTCGGCGGCGGACGCGCCGAGTGTCGTGCCGGCGGCGGCGGGTGCCGTCGCGAACAGCGCCATGCCGGCGGCGAGGGCGCCCGCGCCGGCCAGCGCGAGCGCGGCTCTCGATCCCGCCTTCCACTTCGTTCTTCTCATCGTGCGACTCCTTCTGTGGTGGTGGATGAAGGTGGGATCAGGACACCGAACAGGCGGCGCCGTTGAGGGCGAACGACGTGGGTTTGCCAGTGCCGCCCTCATGCGTGGCCTGGAAGCCGATCTCGACCGACGCGTTTGGGGCGATGGTGGTGTTGTAGGAGACGTTGCGGGCGGTGACCGCACCGCTCGCCGGGGCGTACTGGGCGTTCCAGCCGCTGGTGATGCGTTGCCCGGTGGGCAGCGTGAAGGTCAGCGCCCAGCCGTTCACGGCGGTGGCGCCGGTGTTGGTGATGGCCACGCTCGCGGTGAGACCGCTGTTCCAGGCGTTGACCGTGTACCCGACCCGGCAGGCGCCGTCGGTCGGCGGTGGAGTCGTCGGCGGCGGAGTTGTGGGGGGCGGAGTTGTGGGGGGCGGAGTCGTCGGTGGTGGGGTGGTCGGCGGCGCGGTGCCGTCCAGCCCGAAGAAGCGGATCACCTGCGCGGCGTCGACCGGCAGGTTGTGCGTGACACCCTGCATGCTGATCGCCTCGACCGGCGCCATCGGGCCGCTGCTGCCGTAGCGGGTGCGGGTGTAGCCGGACTGCGGGGTGTCGGTGTACGTCGGGGTCTGACTCAGCCCGTACACGTTGGTCCACTGCTTGACCTGCTCACCGAAGTTCGGGTAGCGCAGCGTCTCGTCGTTGGTGCCGTGCCAGATCTGCATCCGGGGCCGCTGGCCGGTGTAACCGGGGTACGCCTCCCGGACCAGGTCACCCCACTGCTGCGCGGGCCGGATGAGTTGCCCGTTGGCGCACTGGCTGTTCCACTCCGAGGTGCCGCCGGTGGCGAAGCAGGCGAACGGCACACCGGCGAACGAGGCGCCCGCCGCGAACACGTCCGGGTAGACGCCCAGCATGACGTTTGTCATCATCGCCCCGGAGGAGGTGCCGGTGGCGAAGATCCGCGCGGGGTCGGCCGAGTAGCGCTGCCGCACGTAGTCGACCATCGACATGAGCCCGACCGGGTCGCTGCCGCCGCCACGGCGTAACGCCTGTGGGGAGTAGACGTCCCAGCACTTGCTGCTGCGGGTGGCCGACGGGTAGATCACGATGAACCCGTACCGGTCCGCGAGGGATGCGTACTGGGTGCCCGAGTGGAACGCGGGGCCCGTGCCGGTGCAGTAGTGCATCGCCAGGAGGATCGCCGGTCGGGTCGCCACCCGGTCCGGGACGTACAGATGCATCTGTAGGTTTGTGGGGTTGGTGCCGAAGTTGGTCACCTGCGTGAGCGTCGCCGCCGACGCGGGGGTGGCGAACGTCAGCGCGGCGGCGGCAAGCGTCACAGCCGCCATGGCGACGCCAAGCATTCTCGTCTTCAGTGTCATCGTCGCGATCCCTTGCGAAAAAGGCGCGTGGAAGGGGACTTAAGTCGAGGACTGCCCTTCGCCCGACCTTGACCGCGGCTCGCGTGACCATGCCAGCTTCAATCGAGCACACTCGATTGTCAAGACTTCCGGAAACCTTTCGCCGCAGCGGTTCCGGTGGTCACCTGCGCAGTGATGGGCGTCAACGGGTACGGTGAGCGCCGATAGGGCACGAGAAATTATCGGAACGTTTTCGGAAGCTGCAGACGTCCGATGAGCACGGCACGAGGGGCGGTCCAACCGGATGGTTGGGCCGCCCCTCGCCGCCACTCAGTAGATGTCCCGCCCGCGCTCGTCCGGCACCCCGGACTTGCGGAAGAAGTACGTGTTGATCTGGTCGCGCCACTCGGTGGCGCAGCGCACCTGCTCCTCGAGGCGTTCGGCGACCCGCTCGTACACGCTCGGGTCGATCATGCCGTTCAACGTCTGCCATCTGCGTCGCATCGCCCTCACGTCCTCGACCCCCGCGAAGTGGGTGTCGTAGATGTGCTGGATGACTGTCGAGCCGCTGTGCAGCACATGCCCGTACGGCACGTGGTGGAAGAAGAGCAGCAGCTCGTCGGGGCAGCTCTCAGGTGACTCGTACACCTCCGCCCAGTACGGCGGGTACTGGCCGGTGAAGCCGGTGCCCGACGCGCGGCTGCGATCCACGCCCACGCCGTCGCGGTCGGCGAAGTGGTAGGTGCCCCACCGGGTGTACTCGTACCCGTCGACGCCGGGGCCGTAGTGGTCACCGGGGTTGACCATGAAGCCGACCCCCAGCGGGGCGGTGTAACTCTCGTAGGTGCGCCACGAGTCGTCCATGATCTCGTGCAGTGTCCGCCGCACCAGCTCCGCGTCGGCGGTCGCCGACGGCGGAAAGGTCAGCGTGATCCACTCGTCGAGGATCGCCGTCGGGTCCCGCCGGGGATCCCAGGCCAGTCGGCCGAACGTGTACAGGTTGGCCTGCGCCAACGGATGCCCGGTCCAGAAGAGGTCGTCGCCGACGTTGGCCACGGCGACCATCCCGCCGCCCGCTGCCACCTCGCCCGTGACCACGTCGGCGATCGTCCGTCCACCCGGCCCCCAGGGGGCGAAGCCCAGCACCTCACTCCACCACGGGCCGAGGTGGCAGACGTGCCGCTGTTGGCCCGTGTACTCCTGGGTGACCTGCAACTCCACCGCCAGCCGGGTCGCCGGCATCGCGGCGAGCACAGGTGAGACCGGCTCGCGCGGCTGGAAGTCCACCGGGCCGAACTTCACCTGGACGACGACGTTTGTGCGGAACCGCCCGTCGAGCGGGGCGAAGTGGTCGTACGCGGCCCGAGCCCGGTCGGTGGACCGGTCCCGCCAGTCCTGGTGGTGGTTGTAGACGAACGCCCGCCAGTGCACCACTCCCCCGTGCGGGGCGAGCGCCTCGGCCAGGAGGTTCGCCCCGTCGGCGTGGTCCCGGCCGTACGTGAACGGGCCGGGTTGTCCCTCCGAGTCGGCCTTCACCAGGTAACCGCCGAAGTCCGGGATGCGCTCGTACACCCGCCGGGTGGCCGCGGCCCACCAGACCCGCACTGTCTCGTCCAGCGGGTCGGCGGTCGGCAGGCCACCGAGGACCACAGGCGCGGCGAAGCTGACCGACAGGTGCACCCGGATGCCGTACGGGCGCAGCACGTCCGCGATCTCGGCCACGTCGCCGATCCGGTCGGTGAGCAGCAGCGCCTCCGTGCGGGCCACGTTTACGTTGTTGACCGAGATCGCGTTGACGCCGCAGGAGGCCAGCAGCCGCCCGTACTCCCGCACCCGGGCCAGGTCGCCGCGCGGACGGCCGTCGTGCCAGAAGATCGAGCCGCCCGCGTACCCCCGTTCGACCTGGCCCATCACCGGGTGCACGGCCACGTTGTCCCAGTGGTTCAGCATTCGTCGGCGCAGCGCCGGCCGGTGCCGCTCCGGGGGGCGGGCCGGGTCGAAGGCCGCCGCGCAGAGCCGGACCACGTGGAAGAGCCCGTACAGCAGGCCGGCGGGCGCGTCGGCCAGCACGGCCGTCACGTCGCCGGCCCGCGCCAACACGAAACCCTCGTCGCCGAGCGTCGTGCCGTCGCCCAGCTCGACAAGCGCCGCCTCTCCGGCGGCGCGCGCCGCCTCCACCGCCGGGTTGGGCAGCTCACCCGCGTCGCGCAGGGCGAGCACCAGGTCGACGTCGACGTCCCAGGAGGGGGAATGCCACACTCGCCCGCCGTAACGCGCGCAGGCACGCGAGACCTCGTGCAGGACCGTGTCGACGAGTAACCCCTCGCCGTGCAGGAGGATGCGGCGCGCGCCAAGCGACCGGAACGCCTCCGGGGGCAACCAGGCCGGGTGGACGCGCGGCCGGTCACCGTCCATCGGCTCCTCGACGAACATGAACTGCTCCAACTCCACCGACTCTTCGGCGTTCACCGGGCCTCCTCCAGCACGACAACCCCGTACGCCGGCAGCCGCAGGGCAGCGGTGAGCAGGTCCGGGTGGGTGTCCTCGGGCCACTGTTGCGGGTTGTCGTCGCCTCCGAAGGGCACCTTGGCGCTGAGGGGCGGGCTCATGCGGTGAACTCCTTCCGGATCAGGTTGATCATCGGGTCGCTGACGCGCAGGAACGCCAGGACCGCGATCGACGCGAGCAGCATCAGCACCGCCTCGGAGAAGACCGCGATGATGCCGGCCGCCGCGGCCAGCAGCAGGGCGTTGCCGACGGACACACCGGGGGTACGCACGAGGAAGTGCACGGCCAGCCGGAGCACGTCCCGAGTGCGGAAGTCGAACAGCGAGGCGATCACCAGGGCGTTTGCCCCGCAGAGCGTCACAGCCACTCCGATCAGCACCAGCGGCACCGCCCACCAGCTGGACAGGCCGACCGCTCCGGAGTAGGCGAGGTTCACGGCGAGCACGGTCAGCCACAGCAGCGTCGGCACCCAGAGGCGCAGCACGCCGAAGACGTTGGCCCGGTAGCCACGCCAGAACAGGGTGGCCGGGCGCAGGTCGGTCAGGTCGGTCCCCTGGTGGCGCAGGGCGTACAGGGCGGCGGAGACGGCCGGGCCGACCGGTACCAGGAAGAGCGCGACAAGCGGCAGGTTGCTGGCGTCGCGGCCCAGCAACACCAGCGGGAGCAGGGCGGGCAGCGTGGTGAGCAGCAGGAGCAGCTCGACCACGAGCAGGATGTAGACACGCGAGGTGATCCGCGACAGTGGGCCGTCGCCGAACTGTCGCCAGGTCTGGGCCGCGCCACTCACCATCGCTCCCTCCGGTCGACGTAGCTGACCCGTGGTCGCCGGGGTCCGGCCGGGCGGCGACAGGCCGCCCGACCGGATCCCCGCCGATCAGCCGTTGTTCTTCTGGAACCGCTCGTACGCCTTGTTGACCAGGTCGATGTACTGCTCGGAGTTCTTGGCCTTCAGCTCGGCCACGTACGCGTCCCACTCGCTGAGCGGGCGCTGGCCCAGGGCGAACTTCAGCGTGTTCTGGGTGACGAAGTCCTTCAGCGGGGTCTCCCAGAGCGACACCTGCTCGCGCTCCTCGTCGGTGAACGGGTGCGGCGGGGGGACCTCCCTCGGCTTGCGGGCGTCCATCACCTTCTGGAACTCCAACTCCTCCGGCGAGAAGAACCCACGGACCAGGTCGGGGCTGCCGCCGTAGGCGAAGACGCCGTTCTGGAAGCCGAAGTCCTTCTGCAGGTGCTTGGACGCCTTCGGGTTGAGCCCCAGGAAGCTGACGTCAGGGACCAGCGTGCGCTTGCCGGCCGCGTCCTTGGTGAAGGTGGTGCCCTCGACACCCCAGCGGGCGAACTCCAAACCCGCGTCCGAATACCACAACCAGTCGATGAACTGCATCATGGCCACGAAGTTCTTGCTCTCCCGAGCCTTCGAGGAGATCATGATGCCGTTCTCCAGCCGGGGGAACGGGTTGATCTCCCCGGCCGGGCCGACCGGCAGCGGGATCTTGGCCATCTTCGCGTTCGGCATGGTCTTCGCCAGGTCGGGCCGGTGGTTGTTGACGAGCGTCTGGGCGTTGCCGGTGACCACGAAGGACTTGCCGTTGGCGAGCTTCTGGCGGGCCTGGTCGTCGGTCTGGGTGAAGCTCTCCGGGTCGAGCAGGCCCTCGGCGACGAGCTTGTGCAGGAACGTGACCATCTGCTTGTACTGCTCGGACGAGCCGGTGTAGCTGAACTTCTTCGCCGTCGGGTCCCAGGTGGCGTGCTGGAAGTCCCAGCCCGCGTAGGTGCCGTGGGACGAGCCGAGGAGGTTCAGCAGGGCACCGGTCGGGTTGGGCTTGCTGAACAGGTCGGAGTACGGGTAGACGTTCGGATACTTCGCCTTCATCGCCTTGAGCACCGTGTACAGGTCGTCCCAGGTCTTGGGGACGGGGAGGTTGAGCTCCTGCATGATGTCGGTGCGCACCAGCACCGTGTAGTCCTGCGTGGGCTTCTCGTGCACGCCGGGCAGCAGGTAGAACTTACCGTCGGCCTGCCGCAGATTGTCGATCTCCGGCTTGAGGTTCCACTTGGTGAGCTTGTCCTTGAAGTTGGGCATCAGATCCAGGTAATCGCTCACCGGGAGGATCGCCCCGGAGGCCACGAATGCGTCCTCCTGCGGGTGGTACGTCTTCGGGATGATCAGCGGGGCGTCCCCCGCGCCGATCAGCAGGCTGCGCTTCTGCTCGTAGTCGCTGAGCGGCACGGCCACCGGCTCGATCTTGACGTTGGTCCGCTTGGTCAGCTCCGACCAGAACGCCCAGTCTTCCTTGAGCGGGTAGAACGTGTGGTTGTTGTAGAGGGTGGAGAACGAGAGCGCCTCGGTGGCCTTGAACTGGTCACCGACGCCGTAGGTGGCCATCGCGCCGACCTTGTTCTCGGAGAGGTCAGTCGACTCGCCGGGGTCCTCGGAACAGGCGGTGGCAAGGGAGAGCGCGAGCAGACCCGCGCTGGCCAATGCCACGCGGCGCCACGTCTTGTGGAGCATGGCTCGTCCTTTCGGTGGTGGGGTTCGGAGGTGGAGCGGTGCGGCGCTGCCCGTCATCCCTTGACCGCGCCAAGCATCACGCCGCGGACGAAGAACCGCTGGACGAAGGGGTAGACCGCCAGGATCGGCAGGGTGGTCAGCACGATCGTCACGGCCTCAAGGGTGGCCGCGGCCTGGACCTTGTCGGCGTCGGCTGCGGCGGACTCGGCGCTGGTGGCACCCGCGATGAGGTTGCGCAGGTAGACCGTGACCGGCAGCAGGTCCTGCTGGTCGATGTAGAGGAACGCGGTGAACCACGAGTTCCAGAACGACACCGCGTAGAAGAGCACCATCGTGGCGATGATCGCCTTCGACAGCGGCAGCACGATCCGCAGCAGGATGCCGTACGTGTTCAGCCCGTCGACGGCCGCGGCCTCCTCCAACTCGCTCGGCAGGCTCTCGAAGAACGCCTTCATGACCAGCAGGTTGAACACGCTGATGGCGTTGGGGACCACCACGGCCCAGATGGTGTTCTTCATCCCCAGGCTGGTGACCAGCACGTAGTTGGGGATCAGGCCGCCGGAGAAGAACATGGTGAACAGCGCGATGCCGACCAGGACGCCGCGCCCCTTGAGCTGTGGCTTCGACAGCACGTACGCGTAACAGGTGGTCAGCACGATCGAGATGAGCGTGGCCACCACCGTGTACACCACCGTGTTGCGGTAGTTCGTCCAGAACAGCCCGTCGGACATCAACAGCTTGTACGCGGTCAGGTCGAACCCGCGCGGGACGATGCTCACCTTCCCCGTGATGATGTACGCCTCCTCGCTGAGCGAGCGGGCCACGATGTTGAGGAACGGGAACAGCGTCACGACCACGACGCCGATCAGGACGACCGTGTTGACGATCCGGAAGATCCGGTAGCCACGACTGTCCACCGGGCCCCGCGTCTTCGGGGCGTCACTCTTGGTGCCGAGGATCACCACAGGCTCGTCCCCACCGTGCGCCGGGAGATGAGGTTCGCCGTCAGGACCAGGATCAACCCGATCACCGCCTCGAAGAGGCCGATGGCGGCGGCGTAGCTGAAGTTGCTGGACTGGAAGCCCATCCGGAACAGATAGGTGGAGACCACGTCCGCGGTCGGGTACGTCAGCGGGTTGTAGAGCAGCAGGATCTTCTCGAACCCGACCGCCAGGAAGTTGCCGATGTTGAGGATCAGCAGCGTCATCATCGTCGGCCGGATCCCCGGCAACGTCACGTGCCAGGTCTGCCGCCACCGGCTCGCGCCGTCGATCCGGGCCGCCTCGTACAGGTCCTCGTCGACCGTGGTGAGGGCGGCGAGGTAGAGGATCGTCCCCCAGCCGACGGTCTGCCAGACCTCGGACGAGACGTAGATGGTGCGGAACCACTCCGATTTCTGCAGGAACGCCACCGGCTCCCCGCCGAACAGGCCGACGAGCTGGTTGGCCGCGCCACCGACCGAGGTCAGTTGCATGACCATCGCCGCCACGATCACGATCGACAGGAAGTGCGGCAGGTAGGACACCGACTGCACGAACCGCTTGAACCGGCGGGCGCGCACCTCGTTGAGCATCAGCGCCAGCACGATCGGCAGCGGGAAACAGAACAGCAGGGTCAGCGTCCCGAGCACCAGGGTGTTGGTGAACACCTCCCAGAACGTCGGGTCGCTGAGGAACATCCGGAAGTAGCGCAGCCCGACCCAGTACTCGCCGAAGATGCTGCCACCCGGCTTGAACCGGCGGAAGGCGATGATGTTGCCGATCATCGGCAGGTACCGGAAGACCAGGAAGAACAGCAGCGGCAGGATGGCGAGGGAGTAGAGCTGCCAGTCCCGGCGCAGGGCCTGCCGCCAACTGCGACCGCGTCGCGGCGAGCGCGGGGCAGGGCTCTGCGCCGGCTGCGGAGCACGCGGCGGCGCCGGCGGCGGTGGCCGCAGGGTGGATGTCATCCTCGGCCTCCTATGCCGACTGTGGGACAGCCACGAGAGGCTCCACCCGCACCGAGGTGAGCAGTTCCCGCTCGTGACCGACCTGACGCTCGTTGCCGACAAGTCGCAGCGGCAGGGCGGCCGCCACGTCGCCACTCGATCGGCCGAAGCGCAGCTCGACGTCGCCGGGTTCGACGATCCGCTGGCCGGCCAGCCCGGTGAACGACGCCACGTCGGCCGGTACGCCGAACGTCACGTGCGCCGCCTCGCCGGGCGCCAACGCCAGTCGGGTGTAGCCGATCAGCCGGACCACCGGACGGGTGGTCTGCGCCACCGGGTCGTGCAGGTAGAGCTGCACCACCTCGGTGCCGGCCCGCTCACCGGTGTTGGCGACGGTGATCCGCACCCGCACCTCGCCGTCGACCGGCCAGGCAGCCAGATCTTCGCCGGGCTCGACCACCGTCGCGTCGGACCATTCGAAGGTGGTGTAACTCAGCCCGTGGCCGAACGGGTACGCCGGGGTCGGGTCGATCGAGGACACCTTGTTGCGCCGGCCGAGCGGCGGTGTGAGGTAGGTGCTCGGCAGCCCGCCGCCGTCGCGGGGAACGCTGACCGGCAACCGCCCGGAGGGGTTCACCGCGCCGGTGAGCACCTCGGCGAGCGCCTGCCCACCGAGCTGACCGAGGAAGAACGCCTGCACCACGGCCGCCGCGCCGTCGAACTCCGGGCCGAGCGCGTACGGGCGGCCGGTCAGCGACACCAGGACCACCGGGGTGCCGCTGGCCAGGACAGCGCGGACGAGGTCGGCCTGCACGCCGGGTAGTCGCAGGTCGACGGCATCGCAGCCCTCTCCGGAGGTGCCCCGGCCGAACATTCCCGCTCGGTCGCCGACGGCCAGCACGCACACGTCGGCGGCGGCGGCCGCGGCGACCGCGGCCGGTATCCCCGAGGTGTCCTCGCCGGTGATGGCGCACCCCGGTTCGTGGGTGAGCAGCGGGACGCGTCGGGCCAACTCGTCGCGCAGTGAGGGGATGTCCACGCCGAGCCCGTAGTCGCTGTGGTTGACGCCCACGTGGTTGGGGAACGAATAGCAACCGAGCATGGCCATCGGGTCGTCGGCGAGCGGGCCGACCAGGGCGACCCGGCTGCCTCCGGGCAGCGGGAGGACGCCTGTGTTGCGCAGCAGGACGACGGACTCCCGGGCCAGACGCACGGCGATGTCCTGGCTGGCCTCGTCGTCGAGGCGCAGGGACGCCACGTCGTCGGGCAACTCCTGCCAGCCCTCGTCGAGCAGGCCGACCTCGATCTTCTGGACCAGCACCCGACGCAGCGCGCCGTCGATCAGCGCCTCGTCGATCTCGCCGCGGCGTGCCGCCTCCACAAGTGGTTCACCGAAGGTGTCCACGGTGGGCAGTTCGACGTCGATGCCGGCCCGCAGGGCGAGCCGGGCCGCGTCGGCGGCGTCCCCGGCGACGCCGTGCAGGGTCTGCAGGAACCGTACGGCGAAGTAGTCGGCCACCACGGTGCCGGTGAAGCCCCACTCGTCGCGCAACAGCCCGGTCAGCAGCCCACGGTCGGCCGCGACGGGCAGGCCGTCGATCTCGGCGTAGGAGTTCATCACCGAGCGCGCGCCGCCGAGGCGCAGCGCCATCTCGAACGGCGGCAGGATGACGTCGGCCAGCTCGCGGCGCCCCATCGGCACGGGCGCGAGATTACGTCCGCCACGGGAGGCGGAGTAGCCGGCGAAGTGCTTCAGCGTGGCCACCACGCCGGCCCGCTCCAGCCCCCGCACGTACGCGGCGCCTGTCGTTCCGACCAGGTAGGGGTCTTCGCCGATCGTCTCCTCGGTACGGCCCCAGCGGTAGTCGCGTGTGACATCCAGGACCGGGGCGAGGCCCTGGTGCACACCGGCTGCCCGCATCGACCGTCCGATCCGGTCGGCCATCGCCTCGACCAGTTCGGGGTCGAAGGACGCGCCCCAGCTGAGCGGGGTCGGGTAGACGGTGGCCCGCCAGGCAGCGAACCCGGTGAGGCACTCCTCGTGCACCTGTGCGGGGATGCCGAACCGACTGGCGGCCACGATCTGCGCCTGTGAGGCCGCCAGCGACCGGGCGCCGAGCACCGGGTCGACCGGGGCGGTGCCGAACGGGCGGGTCAGCTGGCCCAACCCGTGCCGAATGACAGTGCTCCACTGCGGCAACTCGCTGATCATGTCCGACTGGTGCGGTGCGACGCCCTCGCCGCTGGCCTCGGCGCCGACCCAGACCCCGACGAGCTGGGCGATCTTCTCTTCGAGGGTCATCTTCGGCAGGAGCGCCTCGGCTCGCTCGGTCGGCGACAGCCGCTGATCACGCCAGGGCGCGGCGCCGCTGTCGTCGGGCGACTGACTTCTCATGCCAAGACCCCTTAGCTCCGGCCACGTCCCCGTGCCCTCGTGGAACCAGCTCCGTGGCGGACGTTTCTCACGATCCGAAACTTTCCGGAAACCTGCGTAACCTTTTCGGCAACCTAAGTGCCGCATCGATGGCTGTCAAGAGTCTCAATCGGACTACCAGGACCTGTTTCCTGCACACGGTGACTCCCCAATCGGCGCTCCGTCGCCGATGAGCCGTGCAACGGCCCGCGAATGGACAACGCGACTTCGACACCGACTGGTGTGAATGTCCCATCATGTTAAGGTCGGCCGAAACTTTCGAATGTTGTATGAGGCCGCGATGACAGAGCACCACCCGCTCGACCCACCCGCCTCCACCACCATCGCGACCATCGCCAACGATGTCGGCGTCTCGGTCGCGACCGTGTCCAAGGTCCTCAACGGCCGCGGCGACGTCGCCCCCGGCACCAGAGCCCGCGTCGAGGCCAGCCTCGACCGCCACCAGTACCAGCGCCGCGCCCGGCGACACGCGACAAGCGGCGGCCGGGTGGACCTCGTGTTCCACGAGTTCGACACGGGTTGGGCGATGGAGATCCTGCGGGGCGTCGAGGCGGTGACCTCCGCGGCCGGCATCGGGTTGTCGATCGCCCAGCTCGACGGCGCGCACCGCCCGCCAGCACGATGGCTGGAGGCGTTAGTCGCCGACCGCCCCCTGGGCGTGGTGTTCGTCCTCTCCCACCTGGCCGAGGCCCAGCAGCAGCACCTGCGGCGGCAGGGCATCCCGTTCGTCGTCGTCGACACCGACAGCGCCACCTCGGCCTCAGTGCCCACCGTCGGGTCGAACAACTGGAACGGCGGTCTCCTCGCCGCTCGGCACCTGCTGGAGCTGGGGCACCGACGGATCGCCATCATCTCCGGGCCACCCGATGTGCTGTGCAGCCGCGCCCGCGCCGCCGGCTTCCAGTCTGCCCACGACGAGGCCGGGACAGCTGTCGACCGGGAGCTGATCCGCTACGGCAGTTTCTCCGCCGGCGCCGGGCACGCCCACGGGCTGCAACTGCTCCAGCGGCCGGACCGACCCACGGCGATCTTCGCCGGGTCGGACATCCAGGCGATGGGGGTGCTCCGGGCCGCGCGTCAGTGCGGCCTGCGAGTGCCCGAGGACCTTTCGGTGATCGGGTACGACAACCTGCCGGTCTCCGCCTGGACCGACCCGGCCCTCACCACGATCAACCAGCCGTTGCGCGACATGGCCGGCATCGCCACACAGATGTTGCTCGACCTGACCAGGGGGAACGAGCCGGCGACCAGCCGGATCGACCTGGTGACCGAGCTGGTCGTTCGGGAGAGCACCGCGCCCCCCGCCAACCCGCACTGACCCCGGCCCCTGCGAGGACCCGTGCCCCACTCCGCCTTCACCGTCGACGAACTCCAGCGGTACGCGCCCGAGGTCGCCGAACCCGACGACTTCGACGAGTTCTGGCGGGACACGCTCGCCGAGGCGACCGCCGTGCCGGCGCTCGTCGACGTCCGTCCCGAGCCCACCGACCTGCGGCTGCTCGACTCCTGGGACGTCACGTTCGCCGGCTTCGGCGGTGATCCCGTACGCGCCTGGTACACCCGCCCGGCCGGTGTTCGAGAGCCGCTGCCGGCCGTGGTCGAGTACGCCGGCTACGGCCGCGGTCGCGGCCTGCCCCACGAACGGCTGACCTGGCCGGTGGCCGGGTACGCGCACCTGCTGATGGACAACCGGGGCCAGGCGGGGCAGCACGGCGCCGGGGACACCCCCGACCCGCACGGCGCGCCCGGCGGGCCCTGGCCGGTCACCTGGGGGATCCTCGATCCGCGGGACTACCACTACCGCCGCCTGATCACCGACGCGGTCCGGGCGGTCGAGGCGGTCCGCGCGCTGCCGGGGGTCGAGGGTGACCGCGTCGCGGTGGTCGGTAACAGCCAGGGCGGCGGCATCGCCCTGGCGGTGGCCGGTCTCGTCGACGATCTCAGCGCGGTGCTGACCACCGCCCCGTTCCTCTGCGACATGCGCCGGGCCGTCGCGCTCACCGACCTCGCGCCGTACGGCGAGATCGCCCGGTACCTGGCGGTGCACCGGGAGGCCGAGGAGGCGGTGTGGCGCACCCTGTCCTATGTCGACGGGGTGAGCTTCGCGCGCCGAGCGACGGCGCCCGCCCAGTTCGGGGTCGGCCGGCGTGACACCGTCTGCCCACCGCGAACCGCCTTCGCCGCCTACAACCACTACGGCGTCGCGAATGGGCGACCGGTGCCACCCGAGCGGGAGATGCACGTCTACCCGTTCAACGGCCACGAGGGCGGCGAGGCCGTCCACGTCCGGCGTCAGCTGCGCTGGCTGGGCTCGGTGCTGCACCCGGCCGGGGCCTGAGCGGCTCACCTCCAAGGCATCGTCGAACGCCTATGCATTGCCGGTGTTGGCGATCACACGCTATGGTGCGTCAGGCGAGGTGCAGGGCACACCTCCGCCACGGCTGATCGGTCCGTCGCGCCACATCCTCGACGGCCGGCGCCCGCCACGCCGCCACGGCCACCAGTGCAGACGTCCGGGTTCTTGGTCGTGCCGCGCCGCCCACCTCCGCGTACCGCGTCATGGCGGCAGCCGTCCCACCGGTGGCCGCGGATGTCGCGCACCCCCACCAGAGGAAGTCCCATGCGCACTCCACCACTCGTCCGACCCGTCCCTCTCCCACCGACCGGCAGCGCGACGACGTCGAGGCCCCGGCGGGTCCACCGGTGGTGGACGGCCCTGGCCGCCGTCGCCGCCATGGTCGCCGCCGTGCCGATCGCGACCACTCCCGCGAACGCGGAGTCCAACGGCGGTGTACGCGTGATGCCGCTCGGTGACTCGATCACCGACGGTTTCAACGTTCCCGGCGGTTACCGAATCGAGTTGTGGCAGCGGTTCACGTCCGGTGGTTACCGGATCGACTTCGTCGGCTCCCAGTTCAACGGCCCGGCCAGCCTCGGCGACCACGACCACCAGGGCCACTCCGGCTGGACGATCGCCCAGATCGACGCCAACGTGGTGAACTGGCTGCGGGCCACGAACCCGCGGACCGTGCTGCTGCACATCGGCACCAACGACATGTACGGCGACACCTCCGGTGCCCCGTCCCGGCTCGCCACGCTCGTCGACCGGATCACCAACACCGCCCCGAACGCGGACGTGTTCGTCGCCACGATCATCCCGAAATCCGGCGCGGACAACCAGGTCCGGGGCTACAACGCCGCGATCCCCGGAATCGTGCAGAGCCGGGCCGCCGCCGGCAAACGCGTACACCTGGTCGACATGTACCGCGCCCTGACGCTCAGCGACCTGGCCGACGGGGTGCACCCGAACGCCACCGGGTACCGCAAGATGGCCGCCGCCTGGTACGACGCTCTCCGTGCGGTGCCCGGCAGCATCGGGGGCGACACCCCACCCACCACTCCCCCACCGACCACGCCGACAGGTGACTGCCGCGTCGCGTACACGGTCAGCGCCTGGAACAGCGGTCTCACCGCGTCGGTCTCGCTGACCAACACGAGCAGCACGCCGGTAAACGGTTTGGCCCTGACGTTCACGCTGCCCGGTGGGCAGACCATCACCAGCGGCTGGAACGCCAGCTACTCCCCGTCCAGCGGAGCGGTGACCGCCCGCAACGTCTCCTACAACGCGACGATCGCGCCGAACACCTCGGTCGACATCGGATTCCAGGCCACCCACACGGGTGGCACCGGCCGACCGTCCGCGTTCACCCTCAACGGCACCGCCTGCACGGTCGCCTGACACCATCCGCGCGGTGCCGGGCCCTGGTGGCCCGGCACCGCCCCACCACCAGCCTCACTGCTGTCCGGCGCGGTAGAGCCGGCTCACGGTCTCGGCCACGCAGACGGGCTTGCCGCCGCTGTCGCTGTCCACGGTGACCGTCACGACCAGTTGCACGCCGCCACTCACCGGCGACACGTCGGCGATGGTGGCGGTGGCGCGTACGGCGTCGCCGACCCGGAGCGGAGCGGGGAACCGCACCCGGTTCAGCCCGTAGTTGACCCCCATCACCACCCCCTCGACCCGGTAGAGCCCGCCCGCCAACGCCGGCAACAGGGACAGGGTGAGGTAGCCGTGCGCGATCGTCCCGCCGAACGGCCCCGCCGCGGCGCGGACCGGGTCGAGATGGATCCACTGGTGGTCGTCGGTGGCGTCGGCGAAGAGGTCGACGCGGCTCTGCTCGATGCGCTGCCACGGACCGGGTCCGAGGCTCGCGCCGGTCGCGGCGGTCAACTCCTCAAACGAGCTGAACACTCTCATGCCAGGTCTCCCTACAGTTAGAAGGCGTTGACGCCGGTGAGCGCCCGTCCGATGAGGAGTTGCTGGATCTGACTGGTGCCCTCGTAGAGCGTGGCCACCCGCGCGTCGCGCAGGTACTTGCCGACCGGGTACTCGTCGATGTACCCGTACCCACCGAACACCTGGACCGCGTTGTTGGCCGCGCGGACGGCGGCCTCGCTGGCGAAGAGCTTGGCCACCGACGCCTCGGTGGCGAACGGCTGGTCGCGGTCGATCAGGTCGGCCACCTGCCACACCAGCAGCCGGGCGGCCGCGGTGTCCACCGCGATGCCGGCGAGCAACTGTTGGACGAGCTGGTGCCCGGCGATCGGCTTGCCGAACTGGGTCCGCTGCCCGGCGTAGCCGACCGCCGCGTCGAGGCAGCCCTGGGCGATGCCGACACACCCGGCGGCCACCGACATCCGGCCCTTGGCGAGGGTGGCCAGGGCCAGCCGGAACCCGCCGCCCTCGGCGCCGAGGCGGGCCGTGTCGGGCACGCGTACCTCGTCGAAGCCCAGCTCGCCGGTGGCCTGACCGCGCAGGCCGAGCTTGCCGTGGATCTCCCGCCGGGTCAGCCCTGGGCTGTCGGTGGGCACCAGGAACGCGCTGATCCCCCGGTGCCCGGGGCCGCCGGTGCGGGCGAAGACCAGCGCGACGTCGGCGGTGGTGCCGTTGGTGATGAAGGTCTTCGTGCCGGTGAGCAGCCAGTCGGCGCCGTCGCGGACCGCACGGGTGCGCAGTGCCGCCGCGTCCGAGCCGCTGTCCGGCTCGGTCAGCGCGAAGCAGCCGAGCGCGCTGCCGGCGCAGAGCCTCGGTAGCCACTCGGCCCGCTGTTCCGCACTGCCGTGCGCGGCGATCGACTTGGCGACCAGGCCGAGCGAGACCGAGACGATGCCACGCACCGCCGAGTCGCCCCGGCCGAGCTCTTCCAGGACCAGGCAGTACGCGAGGTGGTCGCCGCCGGAACCGCCGTCGGCCTCGGCGATGGTCAGCCCGAGGAAGCCCAGGTCACCGAGCATGCCGACGATGGCGGGGTCGACTGATTCGCGGCGATCCCAGGTGGCCGCGTGCGGCAGCAGCTCGCGGTTGGCGAACTCGGCGGCCAGCTGGCGGACCGCCGCCTGCTCGGCGGAGAGGGTGAGGTCCATGACGCTCAAACTAGCGGTGATAGTTTAATGCGTCCAGGCCGGACGATCACCGGTCCGAGGCGAGACCGACGTGGCGTTCGGCGGTGAACGCGCGGGCCAGCTCGGTACGCGAACGGATGCCCAGCCGGTGGAACACGTTGCGCAGATGGTGGTCGACCGTACGGGTGGAGAGGAACATCCGGGCGGCGATCTCCCGGTTGGTGGCGCCCTCGGCGACCAGCTCGGCGATCCGCAGTTGCTGGCCGGTCAGCAACCGCGCCGCGGGCAGGTCCGGCGGACCGATCGACTCCCCGGCCGCCCGCAGCTCCGTGGTGGCCTGCTCGGCCCAGCACTCCACCCCGAGCAGGCTGAACATCTCGCGGGCCTGGTGCAGGTGCGTCCGCGCGTCGCGAGGGCGTCGACTGCGGCGCAACTCCTGGCCGAAGAGCAGTTCGGTGCGGGCCCGCTCGAAGGTGCCGGCCTCCGTCGGGTGCAGGCGCAGCGCCGTCTGGAAATCCCGTTCCGCCTCGGCGCCGCCCCGGGGAGCGAGCAGCGCGTGGCACCGCGCGGAGAGGGCCCGGCGCAGCGGGCTCGCGGTGCTGCTGGCCCACCTGTCGAACGCGGCGAGCGCGGCCGTCGCCGCCGGCCGGTGCGCCAGGTGGGCCGCCGCCTCCACCAGGTACGGGGTGGCCATCACCTGCACGAGGACCTGGCCTCGACCGGTGCCGAGCCGGGCCAGCGACGCCAGCCGGTCGGCGGCCTCGGCGTGCCGGCCGTCGACCAGGTCGAGCACCGCCAGGGCCCACGCGGCGAGCGCGTGCGGGCGGCTGCCCGGCGTCGGCGACTCGCCGATCTCGCGGATCCGGCGCAGGCTGGTGTCCCGGTCGGCCCGGATCGCGGCGAGGACGGCGAGCATGCCCAGATGGACGTTGGCGCAGTTGACCTGGCCGCTGGCACGGGCGACGCGCAACCCGTCGCGGGAGGTCACCGCCGCCGCCTCGTGTCGACCCAGCCAGTACTCGGCGACCGCCCGTAACTCCAATGCCCGCGACAGCATGGACACCTCGCCCCGTTCCCGGGCCAGCTCGACGGCGCGCTCGGCGAGCCGGTGGGCCGCGCCGTCCACCGCCACCAGCAGTCCGGCCGCCGCGGCACAGCTGAGCGCGGTGGGGGTCAACGCCCAACCGGTCAGCCGGCCGCCCAGCACCACGGCTCGGCGCAGCGCGGGCCCGGCTCGCTCGTGGTCGCCCCGCAAGGTCGCCGCCACCCCGGCGATCAGGCAGCTCATCACCTCCACGGCCGGCGGGTCGTTGGGGCGCCGCAACGCCAGCGCCCGGCGGCCGACCTCGGCGTACCGGTACTGGTCACCGACGAAGCAGACCGCCTCACCGGCTCGCACCAGCCCGGTCAACGCCAAGGCGCGGTCGGTGCCGTCCACCGCCGCGACGGAGGCCAGCAGCGTGGCCGACGCGCTCGACGCGGCGCCGCAGCGCAGCTCCAGCTCACCACGGAGCAGGTCGGCACGCGCTCGGACGATCGGCTCGGCGCAGACCGCGCGGAGGCGGTCGAGCAGTAGCCGGGCCGCGTCGGGTTGCCCCCCGAGCCAGGCGTAGCGGGCAGCGGTCAACAGTCGGGCGGCGGTCAGCCGTGGATGGTCGCTCAACTCGGCGGCCCAGCGCAGGGCCACCGAGGCGGCGGCCCAGCCATCGGACCCGACGACCGCCGCCTGTTCCAGCTCGGCGGCGAGGGCCGGATCGGCACCCCCCGTCGCGGCGGCGAGGTGCATCGCTCGGCGGAGCCGCTGCCCGTCCGCGACCAGCACCCCGGCGAGCAGGCGGTGCGCCGCGCGGCGCTCCGCCAGCGGCGCGCCGGCCGCGATCATCGCGCGCACCAGCGGCTGCGGGAAGGTGACACCTCGTTGGTCGATCCGGACCAGACCGGCGACCTCCGCCGGGGCGAGCGCCTCGACCTCGGCGCCGGCGGCTGCGGCGGCCCGGATCAGGGTGACCGGCTCGCCGTCCTCGTCGAGCGCCGCGAGCAGCAGCACCCGTCGGGTCTCCGGTGGCAGGCGGTCCAGCCGGGCGCGGTACGCGCGACCCAGCGCTCCGTCCGCCGGTGGCGCGGCGGGCAGCGACTCCTCCCCCCGCCACTGTCCCGCGCTGAGCACCTCGGCGAGATCCACCAGGGCCTGCGGGTTGCCGCCGCCGATCGTGGCCAACGCGGTCAGGGCCGACGCGGCGGGCCGCTCGGGGAGCCGGTCGACGCCCTCGCGCTCGGTCAACCGACACAGGCGGTCGGCGAGGACGGCGACACTCTCCTGCTCGGTCAGCACGCGCAGTCGGTGTGCCGGTATCCCGTCGAGGTTGGCGGTGACGTCCGCGGTGAGCAGGACGGCGAGCGGCAGGTGCCGCAGTCGGCGGGCCACGAACGCCAGCACCTGCGCGGTCTGCGGGTCACCTCGGTCGATGTCGTCCATGGTGGCGAGCAACGGCCGATCCTGGGCGGCGGCGGCGAACAGCCCGAGCACCGCCACCGACAGCGTCAGTTGCCGGTCGGCCGGGCAGCTCTCCCCGGCCAGCGCGCGCCGCAGCAGTTGGCGCTGCTCGGTGGGCAGGGCGGCGGCCCGGTCGAGCACCGGGTCGACCAGACGTTGCAGACCGGCGTACGGCAGGGCGGCCTCCTCGGCGAGCCCGCTGCCGGTGAGCACGGCGCAGCCCTCGGCGTGCCGATGGGCGTAGCCGACAAGCGCCGTCCGGCCCGATCCGGGCTCTCCGCGCACCAGTAGGGCACCGCCGGCGTTGGTCATGCCGTCGAGCAGGCTCCGGACAGCCCGGCACTCGTCGTCCCGGCCACGCAGCACGGTTAGTTGCACTCTTGATGCAGTAACCATGCTTGCCAGTGTTACCCATCGGAAACCGAATGGAAAGAGGGGGCGATATCGGGCCGGGCCGGAATCAGTCGGGCGCGACCTCGGCCAGCAGGGCGCCCACGGTCCGGGCCATCACCGCGCGGGCCTGGTCCACGCCCAGAGCGAGCCCGTAGCGCAGCATCGACCAGGCCTGCCACGTGCTCGCCACCACCAGGGCGTTGAGCAACTGCTCCCGCCCCTGAGCGGCCTCGGCCAACTCGACGGCGAAGAGCTCCTCGACCTCGTCACGGACCCGTTCGATGTGCTTGAGACGGTTGCGGTGCAGTTGCTCGGAGACCGGCTCACGCATCTGGGCGGCCCGTGCCGACGGTGCGATGAGCTGGAGCAGCCGAGCCCGCTGCCGGCAGTACGCGTCGACCCGCTTCGCCAACGGCAGCCCAGGGGAGATCGGCCGGTGGGCGGCGTCCTGCTGGCGGAGCACCTCCGCGCCGCTCGCCTCGAAGAGCGTCTCCATGTCCTTGAAGTTCGTCCAGAGGGTGCGCAGCGAGATGCCGGCCCGTTCGGCGATGCGTTCCCCGGTCGGGCGGAGGTCGCCCTCGGAGATGAGCGCGAGGTGCGCCTCGACGATGGCCGCCCGGGTCCGTTCGGCGCGGGCGGTGCGCCCGTCGACCCGGCCCGCCACATCGACCCCGTCCATCCGCCCCCGCCCCCTCACCGCCATGGCGTCCCCCGACGCACCGCCGAGTCTAGACAGGCGTTGATCAGCATTGCCGGACGCTCCGCCGACGCCGCCGTCCGGCCCGAGCGGTCAGCGAGGAGCCGCCGTCGCCGACGATCCTCCAGGTGGTGTCGTCGGGCGACGGAACGGCCCGAATGTGCATTCACAGTGCAGATAGTAGGAGCGCTGATCGGCATCGGTCAACGCCTCGGACGATCGGCCGGAAGGCCGCGCCAGCGGCACACGCGCGGCCGTCCGACCGGGCGTGGTCACGCGCGACCACGCCCGGTCGGATGTCGGGAGTACGGGACGTCAGGAGACGGTCGGCACCCCGTTCGCCGGCGGCGCGGCCGGGGTGGCGGTGTACTCGTTGACCGACCCGTCCGCCTCGTCCGTCTCGTACGCCGGCCCGAAGTAGCTCTGCACTCCCCCGGTCACCCGGCTCAGCCGCTGGCCGCCGTACCCGGAGTGGTCCTTGGCGGAGTAGCGCAGCGGCACCAGCCCGGGGCCCTGGAAGCCACCCTTCTGCACGGCGTCCAGCACCTTCTCCCGGGTGAGGTCCTTTCCGGCGGCGAGCAGCGTCTGCACGAAGAGGTAGCCGACCGACATGCCGTAGACGGTGTTGCCGTCGAACGGCGCGTCCCCGTTGTGCTCCTTGTTCACCTTCGTGAAGAGCTGGATCCACGGGTTCGCGGTGTCGTTCTGCATCGGCAGATAGTTGGTGCCGACCATGCCCTCCAGCAGCGGCGCGGCGGCGCCGAGCTGCTTGGCCAGGGTCGGGTGGTCGGCGCCGACGTTGGAGACCAGCCACTGCGGCTTGAAGCCCAGCCGGGCCGCGGTGCCGACGGAGAGCGCGGTGAAGCCGGGCACGGTGGCCAGCACGACGACCTGGCAGCCGGCCGCCTTGAACGCGCCGATCTGCGGCGCCACGTTGGTGTTGCTGGTGACGTACGTCTGCTTGACCGCTACCGCCCCGGCGCCGAGCACCTTCTCCACGCCGGCCAGGCTGTCCCGGCCGAAGTCGTCGTCCTGACCGAGGAAGCAGACCTTCTGCCCGGCCAGGTCCCGCTTCGCGTAGTTGGCGAGGATCTTGCCCTCGACCGTGTAGTCCGGGTTGAACCCGAACGTGCCCGGATACTTGTCCGGTTGGTCCCAGCTGCGGCTGCCGGAGGCGACGAACAGGTCCGGCACCCGGTTGGTCTTGAGGAAGTCGAGCACCCCGCTGTGCGTCGGCGTGCCCAGGCCATTGAGGACGGCGAAGACCTTGTCCTGTAGGACGAGCTGGCGGACCACCTGCTGGGTGTTCGCCGGGTTGTAGCCGTCGTCCATGATCTTGTAGGTGATCTTCCGGCCGTGCACCCCGCCGTTGGCGTTGACGTAGTCGAAGTACGCCTTCGTCGCCGGTGCGATCTTGGAATAGCCGGCCGAGGCCGGCCCGGTCAGCGGCATGTGGGTGCCGACGACGATCTCGGTGTCGGTGACGCCCGGCACCGACGCTCCGCCGGAGCCGGGGCCGTCGTCGCCGCTACAGCCGGCCGCGGTGATGAGCAGGGCAAGGGTGCTGGCGATCGCGAGGCCGCGATGCGCTTTACGGTGCATGGGAAACACCGACCTCTCTCGGTCCGGTTTTCGGTGGGAACGGTGTGGTGGTGGGGCGCCCGGCCGAGGCCGGACCGGGGACAGCTCAGGAACGCCGGGTCGGCCACTTGGCCAGCAACACCCGGCCGAGACGCGACAGCAGACCCTGCACACCGCCGGGGGCGGCGATCATGACGACGATCAGGGTGAGTCCAAAGATCGCCAGGGGGAGGTTGCCCTCCAGCCGCTGCGCCACCGCGGGCGAGAGCGTGAGCGCGTCGGTCAGCGAGTGGGTGAGATCGGGCAGGGCGACCAGCAGGACGGCCCCCCACAGCGCGCCGGTCAGTCGGCCCAGGCCACCGATCACCACGGCCATCAGCAGGAACAGCGACAGGGTCAGCGAGAACGCCCCGGGTGAGACGCTCTGCGCGAGCACCGCCAGCAACGCGCCGCCGAGCCCGGCGGTGGCGGCACTGACCACGAACGCGAGGACCTGGGTGCGGGCCACGTGGATGCCGGCGAGGCGGGCCGCCACCTCGTCGTCGCGGACCGCCCGGAAGGTGCGCCCGTAACGGCTGCGGATCAGGTTCGCCAACAGCAGCAGCGCGAGCAGGGTGGCCGCACCGGTGGCCCAGAGCTGCCACCGCTCGTACGGGAAGTACGGGCCGAGCGACAGCGGCGGCGGCTCCACCGGCACCGACAGCCCCTGCTCGCCGTTGAACACGCCGTCGAAGGTCACGGCCAGCGCCGGCACCACCACGGCCACCGCGAGGGTCACCCCGGCCAGGTAGGGGCCGCGCAGCCGGGCCGCCGCCACACCGACCACCGCGCCCACCGCGACCGTGCTGACGATCGCCGCGCCCAGCGAGAGCGGCAGCAGCCAACCGCCGGTCATCCCCCGGTCGGCGAACGCGGTCTGGCACAGCGCCACGGTGTACGCCCCGGTCGCCATCAACGCGCCATGCCCGAGCGACAGTTGACCGTTGAGCCCGGTGAGGACGGTCAGCCCGGCGGTCGCGCAGAGGTAGGCGGCCACTGTGGCGAGCTGGAAGTTGCGGAACGGCTCGACGGCGTAGCTGACCCCGACCAGCAGGAGCCCGACGACGAGCATGATCGCGAGGTGGCGCAGCAGTGTCGAGCCGCGTCGCCGGTCGACGGGTCGACCCTTGTCGACGAGCTGCTGTGTCGGCGGCAGGGCCGCCCTCGTGGCGCTCACACCCGCCTCGCCGCGACCGGGGCGAACAGCCCACCGGGCCGGACCAGCAGCACCGCCAGCAGCAGGACCAGCACCGCGAGCGGGGTGAGGTCACTGCCGGCGTAGCCGCTCACGTAGGAGAGCAGCAGCCCCACCACCAGGCCGCCGACCACCGCCCCCGGTGGACTGTCCAGCCCGCCGACCACCGCCGCGGTGAACGCCGAGACGAACACCAGGTCCATCGCGTGCGGGTGCAGACCCAACTCGGTCGGCAGGACCAGCATGGCGGCCAGCGCGCCCACCCCGGAGGCGAGCGCCCAGCCGAGGGTCAGCATGCCACCGACGTTGACCCCGAGCAGCCGGGAAACCTCCGGAGCGAAGGCCGCCGCCCGCATCCGCAACCCCACCGGGGTACGTGCGAACATCCAGGCCAGGCCGCTGACCACCACGCCGATCGTGGCGAAGACGAACAGGTCGTACGGGGACAGCACGGCGACCCCGCCAACGGTGAGAGCGGACCGGCTGAACGGGGCCTCGGCCGGGCGGAACTCGCTGCCGTACACCATGCCCAGCACGGCCTGGATCAGCAGCACCAGCCCCAGCGCGACGATCACCGGGTTGAGCGGTGAGGCGTGATCGACGTGCCGCATCACCACCCGGTCCACGAGCGCGCCGAGCAGCAGGCCGGCGACGATCGCGACCACGAAGCCCAGCCAGTACGAGCCGGTCGCGGTGCTGACGGTGTAGGCGACGTACGCGGCGGCGACGGCCATCGCCCCCTGGGCGAAGTTGACGACCCGCGCCGCCCGCCAGATGAGCACCAGGGCCAGCGCGAACGCGGCGTACACCGCGCCCCGGGACAGGCCGTCGACGGTGAGGAACACGAAGCGGTCCAACAGTCCTCCCTCCGGGGGACGAGGTGGTGGTCAGAAACCGAGGTACGCGTGGCGCAGGTCGACGTCGTCGCGCAGCCGCGCCGCCGGGGCGGCGATCACCACCCGACCGAGGGACATCACGACGCCCTGGTCGGCGACGGCGAGCGCGCTGCGCACGTTCTGCTCGACCAGCAGGACGGTCAGGCCGGTGCGGTCGCGCAGTTGACGCAGCAACGCCATGGTCCGGGCGACCACCCGTGGCGCCAGGCCGAGCGACGGCTCGTCCAGCAGCAGCAGACGGGGTCGGCCGACCAGGGCCCGACCGAGCGCGAGCATCTGCCGCTCACCGCCGGAGAGCTGGTGACCGAGGTGGCGGCGGCGACGGGCCAGGGGCTCGAAGAGCTGGTAGACCTCGTCGAGCGCCAGCCGGGCGTCGGCCCGGTCGCGTCGCCACAACCCGCCCAGCCGCAGGTTCTCGTCGACAGTCAGCTCGCTGATCACGCCCCGACCCTCCGGGACGTGCGCCATGCCGCGTCGGACGAGCTGCTCCACAGGCGTACCCCGAAGGTCCTCCCCGGCCAGGAGGACCTGGCCGGCGGCCGGGCGGATCATGCCGGAGAGCGCACGCAGGAGCGTGGTCTTGCCGGCGCCGTTGGCGCCGACGACAGCGGCGATCGTGCCGGCCGGGACGGTGAGGTCGATGGCCCGCAGCACGGGCGCGGCGCCGTAGCCGGCGACCAGCCCCCGCACGACGAGCAGGTCGGTCGCGCGAACGGGATCACCTTTCGGTCGCGACTGCGGGGCTCGCAAACCCGGCTCACTCCTCGCGCTCATGGAGTCACCTCCTCGACGGTGGCACCGAGGTACGCGTCGGTGACCGCCGGGTCGTCACGGATCTCGTCCGGGGTGCCGGCGGCGATGACCCGGCCGAAGTCGAGCACCACGATCTCGTCGCAGACGGCCATCACCAGGTCCATGTGGTGCTCGACCAGGAGCACGGCACAGGGGTCGGTGTCCCGCCGGGGCAGTTGCCGGACCAGCTCCGCCAGGGCGGCGATGTCGTCGGCGCCGAGGCCACCGGCCGGCTCGTCGAGCAGGAGCAGGCGGGGCCGGGCGGCGAGCGCGCGGGCCAGGGCGACCCGCTGGCGTACGGCGAAGGGCAGGGTGGTCGGCGCGGCCTCGGCGTGCTCGGCGATGCCCAACTCGTCGAGGATGGCCAGGGCGTCCCCGCGGAGCCGGCGCTCGTCGCGGTCGCTGGCCGGCAGCCCGAGCAGCGCCGGGACGAAACCCGCACGGGCGGTGTGCGAAGCGCCGGTCATCACGTTCTCCAGCACCGTGAGCCCGGCGAAGAGCCCGGTGCCCTGCAGGGTCCGGGCGATGCCGAGCCGGGTCAGCCGGTGCGGCCGAGGCCGCAGCGACCGGCCGTCGAGGGTGAGCGAACCCGTCTCCGGCGTGACGAAGCCGCAGATCACGTTGAACAGTGTGGTCTTGCCGGCGCCGTTGGGCCCGATGACGCCCACCACCTGGTTGGGTGGCACCCGCAGGGAGACGTCGTCGAGGGCGGTGAGGCCGCCGAAACGGACGCCGATGTGGTGCAGTTCGAGGCCGCGCTCCATCACCCATCCCTCTGTCGTGGCGGGTGTTTATTTACACTCGCAGTGTACGTTTCTCGGGTATGGCGTCAAGACCTTCAATGCGGCCGCGCGCACGTGGACGGGGCGGCCGCCAACGGCGACCGCCCCGGTGACCGCCGTCAGGCGCTGGGACAGGTGTTGCGGTACTCCTCGATCTGCGAACCGCTCGGGCCGGGGCAGAGGAACTGCTCGTAGCGGGTGTCGTCGTCGACGAACCGCTTCAACCAGGCCACCATCTGCCGCGCGGTAGGCGTGTTTGTGGTCTGCGGGAAGAAGTGGCTCGCCCCGTTCAGCTCCAGGTACGCCTTCTCGGCGGAGGCCGGGATGCTGTTGTAGAAGGGCACCGAGTGCGACGCCACCGGCGCGACGCTGTCGCTCTCACCACCGATGATCAGCGTGGGCACCCGCAGTTCGGACCAGCTCTTGTCCGTGTTCCACGGCGCGAGCGGCACCGCGGCCTGCAACGACGGTCGCGACGAGGCCGCCTCCAGGGTGCCACCGCCACCCATGGAGTGGCCGGCCACCGCGAGTCGACTGCTGTCGATCCGGGTGCGCACCGAGCTGCGCTGGGTGAGGTAGTCCAGCGCGGCGAGCAACTGCCGGCCCCGGCTGTCCGGCTGGTCCAGCCGTGTGTTGGTCTCGATGCC
Organism: Micromonospora sp. DT53; assembly: GCF_049841535.1. Classification (NCBI taxonomy): domain Bacteria; kingdom Bacillati; phylum Actinomycetota; class Actinomycetes; order Micromonosporales; family Micromonosporaceae; genus Micromonospora; species Micromonospora sp. DT53. Next base: position 307,650 of record NZ_JBNCKM010000003.1, on the reverse strand, counting down.
GATCACCACGAAGCCGTGCGAGGCGATGCGCGGTCCGAGCCAGCTGATGCTGGACCAGGCGGCGGTGTAACCGGGCGAGATGGCGATGGCGCCGAAGGTGCCCTCGCTGGCGCTGGTCGGGTAGTAGATGACGCCGCCGCCGAAGCCGGTGACGCTCAGCGAGGACACGCTCTGCGAGGCCGTGGCGAAGGGGCCACGGCTGGCCTCCAGGATCGCGGTGGTCGGGGCGGGGCCCCGCTCGTACGGGCTCGCGGCCTGGGCGGCGCCTGACGATCCGGCCAGGACGCCGCCGGCGGCCAGGACGGCGGCCAGCGCGAGTCGGGTGGCACGGGCTGCGACGGAACGGGGACGGGTGGTGGTTGGTGAGGACACGTCGGGCACTCCCTAAAGTCGAGGGATATCGACGTATGTCAGTTTTGGCTGTTCCGCCGATCCCGGCATCGGCGAAATCACCAGTCCCCGGGCAGGATGCCGAGACAAGTTGTGTTTCGACCCTCTGACCAGGGGTAGCAGGGCAGGCGCCGGCCCGCACACGCGCCATGGAGAGGTTCAATCAGTGGATTCCAGCAAGCCCGCCGAGGCGGTCAAGAACGCCGTGAAGACCGCCTCAGGAAAGATCGCCGACGCCCTCACCCCGGATGTCCCCGGAGCGCCGGGGAGCGCGCCGCCACCCCTCGATGAACCGACGACGCCGCACGACCCGCTGCCGCCGAAGCCGGAACAGGGGGCACCGCAGACGCGCACGCCGACCGGCGCCGAGACCGGCGCGCCAACGGTCGCGAACGGCCAGCAGGGGGCCTACCTCACGACCGCGAACGGGGCCCGGCTGCGCGACACCGACCACTCGCTCAAGGCCGGCCCGCGCGGCCCCGTGCTCCTGCAGGACCACCACCTACGCGAGAAGATCACGCACTTCGACCACGAACGCATTCCGGAGCGCGTGGTGCACGCCCGGGGCGCCGGCGCGCACGGTGTGTTCACCGCGTACGGCACCGCCGAGGCGGTCACCAGGGCCGGCTTCCTCAAGAAGGGGCGCGAGACCGAGGTCTTCGTCCGGTTCTCCACGGTGCTCGGCTCGCGGGGTTCGGCCGACACGGTCCGCGACACCCGTGGCTTCGCCACGAAGTTCTACACCGACGAGGGCACCTTCGACCTGGTCGGCAACAACATGCCTGTCTTCTTCATCCAGGACGCGATCAAGTTCCCGGACATCATCCACGCCGGCAAACCGCACCCCGACCGGGAGATCCCGCAGGCGCAGAGCGCCCACGACACCTTCTGGGACTTCGTGTCGCTGCACACCGAGGCGCAGCACCACACCATCTGGAACATGTCCGACCGGGGCATTCCGCGTTCGTACCGGACGATGGAGGGCTTCGGCGTGCACACCTTCCGCCTCGTCAACGAGGCCGGGGAGACGGTGCTGGCCAAGTTCCACTGGAAGCCCAAGCTGGGCGTCCACTCGCTGACCTGGGAGGAGGCGCAGCTGCTCGGCGGCATGGACCCGGACTTCCACCGCCGTGACCTCTACGACGCCATCGAGGCCGGCGCGTACCCGGAGTGGGAGCTGGGCATCCAGGTCTTCCCGGACACTCCCGAGGAGACCTTCGCCGGCATCGACCTGCTGGACCCGACGAAGATCGTGCCGGAGGAACTGGCCGAGGTGCAGCCGATCGGGAAGCTGGTGCTCAACCGGACCCCGACGAACTTCTTCGCCGAGACCGAGCAGGTCGCCTTCCACCTCGGCCACCTGCCCCCGGGCATCGACGTCACGAACGACCCGCTGTTGCAGGGCCGGCTCTTCTCGTACGTCGACACGCAGCTCACCCGGCTGGGCGGGCCCAACTTCACGCAGATCCCGATCAACCGACCGCACGCCGCCGTGAACGACATGCTGCGCGACGGCTTCCACCAGCACGCCGTGCACGCGGGCGTCGCGCCGTACCGGCCGAACTCGCTCGACGGCGGCAACCCGTTCCCCGCCGGGGACGCCGAGCACGCCTTCGTCGACGTGCCGGTCACCGTCGCGCAGGCACCGAAGGTACGCGCGAACCCGGCCTCGTTCGACGACCACTACAGCCAGGTCCGCCTGTTCTGGCTGAGCATGTCGCCGGTCGAGAAGGAGCACATCATCCGGGCGTACACCTTCGAGCTGGGCAAGTGCTACCACCAGTCGATCAAGGAGCGTCAGCTGCAGAGCCTCGCCAACATCGACCCGGTGCTGTGCGAGCAGGTCGCCACCGGTCTGGGCCTGCCCGCGCCGCAGCCGACCACTCCCCTCGTCGACGTCACGCCCAGCCCGGCGCTGTCGCAGGTCGGTCGGGAGTGGCCCAGTGACGGGCGCGTCGTCGGGATCGTCGTCGACCCCGACGGCGACCTGGACGGCGTCGACGAGGTCCGCCGGGCCGTGTTCGACGCCGGCATGGTGCCGCTGCTGATCGCCCCGCACGGCGGCGTGGTGGGCGACCTGCCGGTGCAGCGCACCTTCGCCACCGGCCGGTCGGTCGAGTTCGACGCGGTCCTGCTGGCCGGGGCGCCGGCACCCGCACCGGACGCCCTGCCCGCCCGCGACGCCAAGGCGGGCCGGCCGGACCCGGCAACCGTCGACCCCCGCGTGCTGCTGCTCGTCGAGGAGTGCTGGCGGCACGCCAAGGCGATCGGCGCCTGGGGCGCCGGCGTCACCGTGCTGGAGCAGGCCGGCGTGGCCGGCACCCCGGGCGTCGTGGCGGCGGGATCCGGCGCCGAGGTGCTGGTGGCGGTGCAGCAGTTGATGGCCGCGCACCGGGTGTGGGAACGGTTCCCCGCAGCGGTCGCCTGACCCAGCCGATCCGTTCGAGGGCTGTCCTCCGCACTGCTGGAGGGCAGCCCTCGGTCGGCAACCGGCCAGTGACCGTTCAGGCGGGCGCCCGCACCGTCCGCAGGAACCGGGGTAGCAACCACGGACGACGGCCGCCGATGGCGATCTTGCGGGTGAGTATGGCGCGCGACCGGCTGATCCGCCCGAACATCATCAGGTTCAGTGTCGGCGGGTCGAAGGACACCCGTACATCCACGTCGCGGCCGGGCTCGTCCACCGACACCCGGCCGTCCCGCAGGACCAGCGTCCTGGTGGACGTGTACGCGGAGCGGAACTCGACAGCGATCCGGCCCGCCCGAACCGGCTCGGCCGAGTCCAACAGCCGCCCTTGGTCACTCGTCAGCAACCCGACCAGGAACAGGTCGAAGTACAGTGCCGCGTCCCGCGGCGGGATGGACCACGGGAGCCGCGCCACCCGGGCGATGTCCCAGCCATGGATCAACAGCTCGTTCAGCAGGTGGGCCAGCACGGCGGCGACCGGCGGACGGGAGCCACCGAGCCAGGGCACCGGCGTCGCCGGATCGACGTTCTCCGTCGCACCGAGGATCTGGTCGACCTCGGCGCGAAGCCGCTGGGTCAGCATCTCCGGGTCACGCTCGGTGAAGTGCCGCATCACCACGTCGTTGAGGTCGGACACATTGTCCATGGTGGTCGCCTGGAGCTGATGTCCGATCGCGGGCACCGACAGCGCGGACGGTGCCGCACCCGGCCGGACGATCGAGGTGTACATCGCGGCGATGGCGACCACGTGCGCGGCGGTGTCGACGATCGACCAGCGCGCGGTCGCCAGTGCCGCCGGATGCTGGGCCGCCCGAACCAGGTCGCCGAACCGGTCAGCTGTCGCGTCGAGGCTCTCGCGCACCCCGCCCCACCCGTCATCACTGCGGTTGACAGCCACGTTCCCCCTCCGCCGACGCTCGCTGCGCGCAACGTACCGCACCGACGTCGCCGCCATGACCCCGCGAAGTGGAGCAACGAGCCGAGATCCGCCGCGCCGGAGGCAGTCTCCGGCGCGACCACCGCAACCCGGGATCAGCCGATGTCGGCCAACCGGGGCAGCACCTCGTCGCCGAGCCGCTGGGCGAACTCGACCGGGTGCCGGTCCGGCGTCACCTGCACCTCGCTGACGCCGAGCGCGGCGTACTCGGACACCTCGGCGAGGAACGCGTCGGTGTCGTCCAGCGGCGCCTGGGCGGCGACAACCGTCTTCTCGATGGTGTCGTAGTCGCGGCCCTCGGCGGCGCAGTGCCCGCGCAGCACGTCCAGCTTGCGCGCGATGTCGTCGATGCCGCCGCGACCGAACAGGTTGCAGGCGTCGGCGTACCGGGCCACCAGCAGCAGGGTCTTCTTCTCGCCGCCGCCACCGATCATGATGGGCGGTCGCGGGCGGCTCAACGGCTGCGGCGAGTTGATGGTCTCGGCGAGCTGGTAGTGCTTTCCGTTGAACGGGCCGTCGTCGGCGCTCCACATCTGGAGGCAGATGCGCAGCGTCTCCTCCAACCGCTCGAACCGCTCGGCCACCGGGACGACCGGCACACCCAGCCCGAGCTGCTCCCGCTCGTACCAGGAGGCGCCGATGCCGAGGCGGGCCCGGCCGCCGGAGAGCACGTCGAGGGTCGTCACGGTCTTGGCGAGCAACCCCGGATAGCGGTACATCACGCCGGTGACCAGCACGCCCAGTGTCATCCGCTGAGTCTTCGCCGCGACGTAGCCGAGCGTGGTGTACGCCTCCAGCATCGGCTCCTCGGCCGCGAACACCGCGTCCATCTGGAAGAAATGGTCCATCACCGTGAACGACGCGACGCCGGCCTGTTCGGCGGTGGTCGCCGCCTCCGCCAGGGTCGGGGCGATCGCTGCCGGATCGGCCGGGGTCGAGTAGTTCCAGTAGTGCAGCCCGAGCTTCATCTTCGACACCTCCGCACCGAGCCTAGTGCGCCTCGGGGGCGGTTCGGCGATTCGACGGGGATACACGGCTGACCTGCGCGGCGACCAGCGAGTCCAGATGACGGCGCAGGACGTCGCGCAGCAGATCCGGCGGGAAACGCTGCGGAAACATCACGGCCTGCAGTCCCAGCCCGTCCAGCAGGGCACGGAGTCGGACGCTCTCCAGCTCCACGTCGAAATCCGCCGGCAGGCCGCCGGCCGCCTGCGCACCCTGCAAAGTGCGATGGACCAGTCCGTCGAGCGTCTGCTGCATCGCCTCGGCATGGCTGAGCAACTGCGGGCGAGCGCGGGCCGCCGTGGTGAACGTGTGCCGGAGAATCACCTCGTCGCGCCGCGCGTCGTCGAGCGGCAGGAACTCGGCGAGGAGTTCCTCGGTGCGACGACGACGGTCCTTGCGGCTACCGCTGGACGGGCCGAGCAGGCGCTGGGCGTGCGCCCAGATCCGCTCGCCAACGCGGCGTCCGAGCTCCTGCGCGGCGAAGATCATCAGCTCGTCGTGGTCGGTGAAGTAGTGCCTTACCGATCCAACCGCCAGCCCCGCCTCGTCGGCAACATTGCGCAGCGTCGCCGCTTCCAGGCCATCGCGCGTGACGACGGCGTACACGGCGTCGGCCACCGCACGGCGGCGCTGCTGGGGATCGACGATCTTCGGCACAGGGCTTTTATAGCACGCCCATGCCATGATAATTTAGCACCGTGATGCTAAATACGGCGGCGCGGTTGTGAACGGCTGGGTCCTGGCGGCGATCATCACTCTCGCACTGATCATCGTCGTGGTGAGGCGACTGATCGGCGAGCCGCTGAACAGGCGTGATCTGTGGGTACCACCGACAGTCCTCACCGCGATCGGCCTCTACACCCTGTCCAAGACCAACGGCCTGCACGCCGACGACTACGCCTGGCTGGTGGGCGGGACCGCATTGGGCCTCGCCCTCGGCTTTCTCCGCGGCTCGTTCGTCGTGGTGTACGAGAAGCGCGGCTTCCTGTGGCAGCGCTACCGTGGCCGGACCTTCGCTGCCATCGCCGGCACGCTGGCCGTGATGCTCGGCTACAGCCTGCTGGGCGACCAGCTCGGCATGCAGCCAGGAGCACGCCCGATCCAGCTCTCCATCGGCATCAGCTTCCTCGGCGAGGCGCTGGCCGTGACCCGCCAGGGACTCGCCCTGCGGGTGCCGTTCGCACCCGAACGTCGATGACGACGGCAGGCCTGCGCGGTGTCCATTACCGGATCATGACAATTCGTGGATCACGTGCGGATATCCGGCTGGCAGCTTCTGCTGAGTGATCCAACTGCTGTCTCGCACCGAGTCCCGGCCCGCCGACATGGAGTCCGACGCGACGCGCGTCCGATTCCGTCACCGGGCCGGGACCACCCCCGCCGTGGGACGACCACAGCGGGCCGAGTGGGCCGACGCCGCCAAAGGCTTCTGCATCATCCTCGTCGTCCTGTGGCACGTCGTCGTGAAGGACTATCTCCAGATCGACTGGCACGTCGGCGTACCGGTGCCGGGCTTCTGGGGAACGCTCGGTGAGCAGTTCCTTCCGCTGCGGATGCCGCTGTTCTTCACCATCTCGGGCGTCTTCGCCGCGAACGCTGCCCAGCGGCCGTGGCGGGTGGTCGCCCGCAGCCGGATCGCCGGGTTCCTCTACCTGTACGCCGTCTGGCTGCTGATCCACACCGCGATCCTCGCCGCCGCACCGCAGCTGCCGACCGACCGTGCCACCTCGGCCCTCGGGCTGCTGGAGCAGCTCACCATCACACCGTCCAACCTCTGGTACCTGTACGCCCTGGCGCTGTACTTCACGATCGCCAAGGCGACCCGCCGGGCGCCCCGGGTGCTGGTCCTCGTCCCCGCCGCCGCGCTGTCCGCCGTCGCCGCCGCCGGCCTGCTCGACACCCCGGGCAACCGAGCCGGTCTCTACCAGAACCTGGTCTTCTTCCTCGCCGGCCTGTACCTGCGGCCGCAGATCCAGCAGTGGGCCGACACCGCCAGCCGCCGCCGGCTGTTGCTGACCTCGGGCGGCTATGTCCTGGCGCTCACGGCGATGGCGGTGACCGGCGCCCAGCGGTGGTTCGGGGTATGGCCGGCGGTCTCCGTGCTGGCAGTGATCTTCGGCATAACCGCCGCTGCCCGACTGTCCCGGTGGTCGGCGCTCAGCGCACCGCTGGCTAGGCTCGGCCGCATCACTCTGCCGATCTACGTCATCCACATGCCGGTCCTGGCCCTGCTGCACCGGCTGTTGCTCGTACCGGTTTCCGGGCTGGGTGGGTCCGCTCAGGGCCTGTTCGTGCTGGGTTATCCGGTTTTGCTGACCGCGCTGGTGATCGGCCTGAGCCTGGCCGTCCACCGCGGGCTGCTGGCGGTTCGCGCGGGTTGGCTGTTCGCGCTCCCCGGCCCACGGCGGGTGGAGGTGGCCGGATGAGCGCCCTCGCCGAAGCCCTGGTCGACCTGGACGCGATCGCCAGCAACGTGCGGACGATCGCGGCGGTCACCGGCACCGGACTGATGGCAGTGGTGAAGGCCGACGGGTTCGGCCACGGCGCGGTGCAGGTGGCCCGAGCCGCGCTGCGCGCCGGGGCCTCCTGGCTGGGAGTGACCTCGACGGCAGAGGCGCTGGCCCTGCGCGACGCGGGTGTGACAGCGCCCACGTTGAGCTGGCTGCACAGCCCGGACGACGACTTCGGTATGTTGATCAAGAATGGCGTCGACATCGGTGTGTCCACGACGACGCACCTGCACGCCGTCGCCGACGCGGCCCGTCTGCTCGGTGTACCGGCGATGGTGCAGCTCAAGGCGGACACCGGGTTGTCCCGCAACGGGGCCGCCGGGGACGACTGGCCCGAGTTGGTCGGTTGGGCCCGCAAGTACGAACGAGAGGGTGGGATCCGGGTGCGCGGGGTGTGGTCCCACCTCGCCGACGCCGACCTGCCGGGCGCCCCCGCGCTCACCCGTCAGGTGGCGACCTTCGAGGAGGCGCTGCGGACCGCACGGTCGGCCGGCCTGGACCCCGACCTGGTCCACCTGGCCAACTCGGCGGCAGCGCTCTCCGCGCCACGGACCCGCTTCGACCTCTGCCGGATCGGGATCGCCCTCTACGGTGTGGACCCGTTCGGCGCGAGCGGTCCGGGCGAGTTCGGGCTGCGCCCCGCGATGACCCTGCGGACGAGCGTGGTCAACGTCAAGCGGGTGCCGGCCGGTACTGGCGTCTCCTACGGACCCGAGCACGTGACCGGCGCAGCGACCACGCTGGCGCTGCTGCCGCTCGGCTACGCCGACGGGCTGCCCCGGGCCACCGGTGGTCGCGCCTCGGTGTGGCTCGCCGGTCGGCGGTGCCCGATCGTCGGACGCATCGCCATGGACCAGTGCGTGGTCGACGCCGGGGATCTTCCCGTGACGATCGGCGACCCGGTCGTGGTGTTCGGCCCCACCGAGGGTGACCAGAGCCCTCCGACGGTCGTCGACTGGGCCCGTTGGGCCGACACCAACCCACACGAGATCTTGACCGGCATCGGGGCCCGGGTGGCCCGCGAGCACCTCCACGGAAGGGCACGGAACTCATGACAACCCGACTGGCAGTGCTGTACGGCGGGCAGAGCGGCGAGCACGAGGTGTCCCGCCGCTCGGCGGCGAGCATCCTCGCCCACCTGGACCGTGCGCGGTACCAGGTCACCGAGGTGCTCATCGACCGCGACGGCGGGTGGCACGTCGGCGGCCGACCGACGCCCCTCCCTGCGGCGTTGCGCGTGCTGCGCGCCCAGGACGTGGTGTTCCCGGCCCTGCACGGCCCCTACGGTGAGGACGGCACCGTGTCGTCGCTGCTGGAATGGCTCGGCGTGCCGTACGTCGGCAACGGCGTCTTCGCCAGCGCCGCCGGCATGGACAAGGGGGTCACCAAGCGGCTCCTCGCGGCGGAGGGCCTGCGGGTCAGCCCGGGGGTTACCCTGCGTAACGGCGAGGACCTGTCGCCCGAGGACCAGGGTCGGCTGGAGCTGCCGGTCTTCGTGAAGCCGGCCCGCGCCGGGTCGAGCCTGGGCGTCGTCAGGGTCGACGACTGGGCGGGGGTTCCCGCCGCGCTGGAGCAGGCCCGCCAGGTCGACCCGAAGGTGCTCGTCGAGCAGGGGGCGCGGGGGCGCGAGATCGACGTGGCCGTCCTCCAGCACCCGGACGGTCGGGTGCAGGCCGGTCCGCCGCTGGAGATCCGGGTGACCGGCGCCGGCTTCTTCGACTACGACGCGAAGTACGACGGCGGGGCGATCTTCCAGATTCCCGCCCCGCTCGACGCGGCGACCACCGAGGTGCTTCAGGACCGCGCGATCCGCGCCTTCCAGGCCCTCGACTGCCGCGGCCTGCTGCGGGTCGACTTCTTCCTGCCCGCCGAGGGGTCGCCCGAGCCCATCGTGAACGAGGTCAACACGTTTCCCGGTTTCACCGCCGCGTCCCAGTTCCCGCAGATCTGGCAGCAGGCCGGCATCGGGTTCCCCGCCCTGATCGACATCCTGATCGCCGGCGCGCTGACCGACCAGGACCATGGCAACCACAGCGGGTTGCCCCGGCCGGCCCGAGCGGTCGACCTGGTGTGAGGCGGTGGTCGGCGCCCGGTCACTTGAACGGACACCGGCGGGCTGCTTGGGCACCGTCGGGCGCGACGATGGTGACCGGGGTCGAACTCGCCACCAGGCCGGTCTGGGCGGCTGCGTCGACCGCCGTGCAGATGATCTGGTCGGTCGCCGTCGGCGACAAGGGTCGCGTCGTCCCGGTCGCTCGCACCGTGAGACCAGCGGTTTGACCGGCACCGGGCGTCACCTCGACGACCGTGGTCAGACCGGCTGGCACTTCGCTGGTCAGACCATCGCTGCGTTCGTTCTCCTCCGGGCCGGCGGCGAGCAGGGCAAGTGCGTCGCTCGGCGCGGCACCGCCAACCGCGTTGACGGGGCGGAGGACCAGCACCAGTTCGCCCTGCGCGACCAGGTAGAGCCCGGCGCCCTGCCCTGGGCCGCTGACCGCGGGACGACCGGTGATGACGGCGCTGGGCCGTACCCCACAACCCGCTGCCAGCAGCGTGCCGAGCAGCAGTCCGCCGACGAGCAACGCGCGGCCGGTCCGCCGGCCGGTCACCGGGCACCTCCGGCGTCCGTCGTCTCGCGGGGCAGCCGGAGCGTGAAGACCGCGCCGCCATCCGGGCCGTTGCCGGCGACGAGGGCCCCCCGTCGCTCGCCGTGGCGGTGCAGCCGCGCGTTCTCCCAGGAGATGGCGAGGCCGAGGCCGCTGCCCTCGGAGCGGGTCCGCGCGGTGTCGGCCTTGTAGAGGCGGTCGAAGACGTGCGACAACACCTCCGGGCGCAGCCCTGGCCCCTGGTCGGCCACCTCGATGGTGACCCAGTCCGGGTCGGCGCTCAGGCGCACCGAGACCGGCTCGGCACCGTGCCGGAAGGCGTTGCCGACCAGGTTGGCGACGATGACGTCCAGCCGGCGGGGATCGAGCCGGGCCACCACGCCGGGTGGTAGCTCCGTTCGCACCCGGTCCAGCCAGCCGCGGATCCGCAGGGTCGCGGTCACCGCCGCGGCCACGTCCACGTCGTCCAGGGCGAGCCGCGCGGTGCCGGAGTCGAACCTGCTGATCTCGATGAGGTCGTTGACCAGTTGGGTGAGGTTCTGCGTCTCCTGGCTGACCAGCCGGGCGGCCCGGCCCGCGTCCCCCGGCAGGTGTTCCGCCTCCTCGTCGAGCACGTCGGTGACCGCAGTCATCGCGGACAACGGCGTACGGAGTTCGTGCGAGACGTCGGCCACGAAGCGGCGGGCGTCGGATTCCATCCGTCGCAGCTCACCGACCTGCCGTTCCAGCGTGCCTGCGGTGTCGTTGAAGGTCCGCGCCACGTCGGCCAGCTCGTCGACACCCCGGACCGTCAACCGGGTGGTCAGGTCGCCCTCACCGAGGCGGCGGGCCGCCCGGCCCAGGTCGCGGACGGGTCGCAGGACTCCGCGGGCGGACAACAGGGCCAGCAGGACGGCGAGGACCAGGGACAACCCGCCGGTCAGCCACGCCCTGGTGGCGAGCCGGTCGATGCTCTGCTGTTCGGGCACGAGGCTGCGCACCGAGTAGACCTCCAACCCGGATGGGCGGGACGTGCCGTCGGGTCGGTCGAGCCTCAGTTGGGTGCCGATGAGCAGCCAGGGTTGTCCGTCCAGCGAGACACGCTGCCAGGCGAGGCGACCGTCCCGGACCTTCTGCCGCAGCTCCGGGGTGAGCGGGTCGACGGGTGCGGAGCCGCCCTGTGCCCGCAGGTCCCGATAGACGACCACCGCGAAGCTCTCCCGGTCGCTGAGGCGCTGAGCCATCAGTTCGAGGTTGTCCTGGGTCGGCGGGAGTTGGCCGATCGGATAGCCCTTGGTGAGCTGGTCGGTCAGCGACATCACCGCGGCGTCCTGCGCCTGCTGGAGGATGACGGTCCGGGCCTGCGCGTAGCTGCCGCTGGCCACGACTGCCGTGGTGGTGATCCCCAGCAGGGCGAACGCCAGGAGCAGCCGGACCCGTAGGCCCGAAACCTGGGCGGCGACCGAGCGCCAGAACGTCACAGCGGCCCGAACCGGTATCCGAAACCACGCACGGTCTGGATGAAGACCGGCGCCGACGAATCGGCCTCGATCTTGGCGCGTACCCGCTGGACGCACGCGTCCACGAGTCGCGAGTCGCCGAGATACCCGTGCTCCCAGACGGCCTCCAGCAGCTGCTGGCGGCTGAGCACCTGACCCGGTGTGTGCGAGAGTTCGAGCAGCAGTCGCAGCTCCGTCGGGGCGAGGCTGACCGGCGTTCCGTCCTTGCTGACCACAAGCGCGGCCCGGTCGATGGTCAGCGCGCCGTGCTGTTCCAGGCCGGCCCGGTCGCCGCCGCGCCGCGAGTCGCCACCGGTGCGTCGGAGCACCGCGCGGATGCGCGCCTCGAGGACCCGGGCCTGCACGGGCTTGACCACGTAGTCGTCGGCCCCGGCCTCCAGGCCCGCCACCACGTCCATGTCGTCGTTGCGGGCGGTGAGCATGATGATCGGCAGGTCACCGAGCTGCCGAATCCGGCGGCAGACCTCGAACCCGTCCATCCCGGGCAGCATGAGATCGAGGACCACCACGTCGGAGGGGGTCGTGCGCAGCCGCTCCAACCCCTGCTCACCGGTGCCCACGGCATGCACGGTGTGGCCCTGTCGGGTGAGCGCCAACTGCAGTCCGTCGCGCACCGTCTGGTGGTCTTCGATCAGCAGGACCTGGGACATGTCGTCAAGTATCCCATCATGAGATCTTTCGGGCTTCGCTCGATGGCGGCGGCTCAGGGCTCCGTGCGGTGAGCGGCACCGCGAAATCCGTGGAACGCACCAGGAACACCACGGCGCCCACCAGGAACATCGTCGACGCGGCTGCGGCCACGATGGCGACCAGCAGCCCGCGCTGCACCGACGCGGCCAGACCGGGCATGACCACCACCAGCGCCCAGACCACCACGACCAGCCCGAGTCCCGCCTCGGCCAGCCTGCGCCAGAGGCTGCCACCGTCGGCACCGCCGACCGCGGCCCGGTCGCCGGGCCAGGCCGCCAACGCGGCCGCGGCCAGGCAGAACAGGGTAACCCCCAGCAGTACGCCACCGAGCACGTCACTGAACCGGTGCCAGCCCGCGATCATCGTGGCGGCGGCGATCACCGAGACACCTGCCGCGCCCGGCACCGCCAACCACCGCCGGGCCCAGCCGGGCAGGACCAGCATGAACGCCAGCAACAGGGCCGTCGCCGCCGCGACATGACCGCTGGGGAAGCTGTTGTGGGTGGTGGAACTCTGGATCTGCAGATCCGGGCGGGGCAGCGCCGACTTCACCGCGCCGGCCACCAGCACCGCGGAGACGACCAGGCCCACGCCGACGACAGCCGCCACCAGCCGTCGGCCCAGCACACCCACCAGCAGCACGACACCGAGCAGGGCCGCGATGAGCGTCGGGCTGCCGAAGGTGGCCAGCACCGTCTTGGCCGGGCCCACCAGCACGGTCTGCTGCTCGTACCCGCCGCCCCGCTCGGCGCGCGGCAGGAGAACGCCGTCCAGCCACTGCCCGGGGTACGTCCGCACGAAGACGGCGGCGGTGAGCGCGAGGGCGAACAGACCGCACAGCGCCGCCGCGAGCAGTCGCAGCCCCAGCGGCACCGCCGGGCGGGCGTGGGGCAGCGGTCGCGCCGGACCTGGCGTCGACCGCCCGACGGAGTACAACGATCCGATGGACATGGCGACCATGCTCGCCCCGGCAGGTCCGTACACCGTGCGCGAATTGTCTTGGTTCTGTCACAACCACCCCACCGCTTCCGGAGAGGCGCATCGTCGGCGGTGGGGGCCGGGTGGACCTGGACGGTAAGCGAGATTCACATGCTTACATGCAGCGATGGTTAACCCAGCCGAGATCAGCCACCACTAGGGTCAGGACGCCGATCGATGTTTCGGTCGACGGTGCGAAATCCATCCGGAGTGAGTTGGGAACCGGAAGGTGTTGGCAAATGCAGGAAATTCCAGTCGCCAGCCTGGTCATCGGCATCGCGTCCTCGCCGGCCGAGCGGCGGCAGCTGGCCCGGCTGCTCGGCGGCAGTGACGCCTTCCTGATCGTCTCGACCGTCGACCAGGCACGAGAGTTCCTCGGGGTGGTCGAGGCGCGTCCCGTCCCGGCTCCCCCGACCACTGTGGCGCTCGCCGAGGTGGCGCCGAGCCCACAGCCACCGCCGCCGGATCTGGCCGTCGACTCCGACCGCCGGGTGCTGCGGTGGCGCGACCAGGAGATCGACCTGACCCGGTTGGAACACGACGTTCTGCTCTGCCTGGTGCACGCGCCCGGCCAGGTCTGGACCTATGAGCGCCTGCACCTTGAGGTCTGGGGCAACCGGCACCTGGGCCGGGGCTCCGACATGCACTCGGTGGTCCGGCGGGTGCGCGGCAAGCTCGCCCGGCTCAACGCCGCGGCGACGATCCACTCGGTGCGCGGCGTCGGCTTCCGGCTCGCCCCCGCCTGACCGCCCCGGACACGGTCCGGCCCGCCTGGTCGGCGACCAGGCGGGCCGGACTTCGTCGGCTAACGCTCAGGCGTCAGCACTTGATGGGCGCCAACCCGAAGTTCTCCACGGTGGGAGTGGCGGTGTCGATCCTGGTCTGACGGGTCTGCGGCTTCCAGCCGTCCTTGGCCACGATCATCGTGAGCGGGTTGTTGCGGCGGTCCACCCAGTAGGCGTACCTACCCTCGGCATCGGTGGCGAAGGTGTACGACGCCGCCCACGAGTCGACCTGCACGACCGCGCCGCTGAGCGGTGAGGTCGCACCCTGGCAACTGGTGCCGGTGACCGTACCCATGAGCTTGCCCCAGGTCTTCGGCGGGTTCGCGGTCATGGTCACCGCGACCGGCGCCACCGAGTACGGGGTGTTCTCGGAGATCGTGACCGCGCCGGAGTAGGTGCCCGGCTGGTCCACGTTCGCCGTCAGACCGACGGTGACCGTGACCTTCGCACCCGGCGCGAGGGTGACCGCCGACTTGTCGATGGTCATCCAGCTGACGTCGGCGGCGGACTCGGAGCATCCCTCGAAGCCCGGGAGCACCTCGCTCTCCGGAGCCGCGTTGAAGCTCCCGGACGAGCCGCCGATCTTGTAGAAGCCGCACGCCGCGCCGCCGCGGTACCGCGCGGTGTTGGCGTTGGGCAGGTTGGACCACGAACCGGCGGCCGGGTCGAAGGCGAAGCCGGCGTTGCTGATGGCCCCACCCTGCGAACCACCGACGACGAGGAGCTTGCCGCTGGCGACGGCGTACGAGCTGGCCCAGTTGTCGGCCGGCGCGTCGGCGACGGCGGTCCACGTGTTGGCACCCGGGTCGAAGGCGTAGCTGGACTTCTGCGCGGCGGAACCGTCGTTGCCACCGGTGCAGTAGAGGACGCCGTCGATCCCGCCGCAGGAGGCGAAGGCCACCGACTTCGGGTAGTTGGCCACCGTCTCCCACTTGTCACTGCTGGGGTCGTACCGGACGACGCTGTTCGACATCGGCAGGCAGGCCGCCGTCGTGCAGCCGCCGACCGCGTACAGCTTGCCGTCGACGACGGCCTGACCGGCCGCGGCCCGCGGCGCCGGGTTGTCAGCCAGCGCCGTCCAGGTGTTGGCCCCCGGGTCGTACGACCAGGTGGCGGAGTCCGGGCCGGAATCGCCCCAGCCACCGCTGACAATGATCTTGCCGTTCACCACGCCCGCGGTCAGGGCGTTGCGCGCGCCGGGCAGGTCGGCGATAGCCGTCCAGGTCTGCGCGCCCGGGTCGTAGGCGTAGTTCTTGGTGCTGGAGGCCTCACCGTCGCCGCCACCGAGCGAATACACCTTGCCGTCCAGGTTCACCACCCGGTTGTCCATGATCGTGGCCGGGTAGTTGGCGATGTCGGTCCACGGCGCCGCCTGCGGACCGGCCGCCGCGGCAGCCGCCTTGGCCTCCTTGCCGGACGCCTTCGCGGCGAACGACGTCGGTACGGTGAGCCGCTGCTCCGGCGCGCCACTGGACCCGAGCGCCTGCTGCCGGGTGACCTTGGAGCCGTCCGCCCGCAGGAGTTCGAAGCCGTTGTCCCGCTCACCGAACTTGACCTCGACCGGCGCGCCGCCGATGTTGGTCACCGTGAACGACTTGCTGGTCTTGCCGTTGGGCATCTGGAGCGTCGCGCTCAGCTGCGTCGGCGTCACCGCCAGTCGACCGGCCGCGAGCTGGAAGTTCGCGGTGGTCGCCCAGTCGGCCTCGACGTCGACAGACTTGGTCTGGCTGACGTAGTTGCCGGCGGTCGCCGTGAACTGGTGCTCGCCGGTGAGCGACGAGTAGATCCAGTAGAAGCCGTCGGCCAGCCCCGGGTCGTCCGGGGTCGCCACGGTGACGGCCTTCTCGGCGGGCCGGTCCTTGCTGGTGACTGTCGCGCCGTTGACGTAGCTGTCGTCGTTCTTGTCGCGGACGTTGCCGACGACCAGACCGCCGTCGACCGGCACGCAGGTGACCTGGCTGCCGATCAGGACGTTGTCGACCTCCCACCACCAGTCGTACGAGGCGTCGTAGTAGTGGAACCGAACCTGCACCTGCGCCTGACCGGCGGCCTGCGGGATCGGGATCTCGGTCAGCTTCGGTCCCCGGACGTCCGTCTCCTGCCGGAGCACGTTGGTCCAGGTGGTACCGCCGTCGATGCTCAGGTCGACGTCGGCGGTGTCATCGTTGAGCTGGTTGAAGTCCTGGTTGAACCGGATGACCGGAGCCGTGACGCTGGTCAGGTCGACCACGGGGCTGACCAGGGAGGTGTCCTGGGTGGTGCCCGCTCCGTAGGCGTCGCTGTCGACCATCGCGAAGTTTCCGCTGGCGCCGGTCAGGTTGCCCCGGTCGCCGTCGTCGGTGAACTTCCAGACCTGACCGCTGTTCGCGTTGTCCACGACGGCCCAGCCGGCCGGCGTGGTCGTGCCGTCGAAGGTCTCGTACTCACCGTCGGAGCCGAACGTGTATCCGGGCGCGGTGGTGCAGACGCTGGTGTCCACCGGCACGGCGACGTTGGCGGTGACGTTGCCCGAGCCGACCACGACCTGCTTGGTGACGGTCTGGTAGCCCGGGTACTGCGGCTCGTACGTCAGGGTGTACGTCTGCCCGGCCGGCAGCTTGATGCTGTAGCGGCCGTTCGACGGGGTGGTGTAGTCGTAGACGCCGGACACGCCCGTCACTGTCACCTTCGCGTACAACGGCCAGCCGTGGCCGGAACCGTCGGTGACCGCTCCGGTGACGTTGACACTCGGCACCGCAGTGAGGGCGACGTTGAGCGTCGTGGTCGCGCCCTTGGCGACCGTCGCCGTCTTGGTGGTGCTGCCGTACCCGAACGCCGCGACGGCGACCTGGTAGTCGCCGGCGGGGAGCTGGGTGGAGAACTTGCCGTCGGCACCGGTGGTCAGCTCACGCTCGGACGGGCCGGTGAGCGTCAGGGTCGCGCCGGCGATGGGGGCGCCGGAGGTCGCGTCGGTGACCGTGCCGGCCAGCGTGCCGATGTCGCCGGTCGGGGCGGCGTTGAGCAACGCGAGGGCGTCGAGTCGGCCTTCGCCGTAGACGTTGTTGTCCGCCGCGGTGCCACCGCACTGGTCGTCGGCCTTGTCGACGGCCGCGCCGTTGAGCAGCGCACGGGTGGCGTTGACGTCACCGACCAGCGACGGCGCCGCCGAGTACAGCAGCGCGATCGCGCCCGCGAGGTGCGGTGCCGCCATCGAGGTGCCGCTGGCACTGCCGTAGATGCCGCCCGGAAGGCTGGACCGGACGTTCACGCCCGGCGCGGAGATGTTCGGCTTGATCTCGCCGTTCTGACCGGCGCCACGGGCGGAGAACCCGGCGACGTTGTTGTTGACGTCGTACGCGCCGGTCGAGTAGTTGCTGACGAGGCTGCCCGGCGAGCCACTGCTCTGGCAGGCCGGCCCACTGTTGCCGTTGGACCAGGTGCCGAAGATCCCGGATGCGGCCCAGGCGTCCGTCACGTCCTCCATGAACGGCTCGTTGGACGGGTCCCGGGTGCCCCACGAGTTGTTGATGATGTTCGGTCGCTTGCTCGCGTCCGCGTTCTGACCGTTGAGGTCCAGCGGCTCGAGCATCCACTGACCGGATTCGACCAGAGCGGCGTCACTCGGGCAGCAACCGTTCGCCGCGATCCACTTGACCCCGGGGGCGACACCGATCTGGTTCGCGCCGTCGGAGCCGGCCATGGTGCCCATCGTGTGCGTACCGTGGCCATCGCCGTCGCAGGGGGCTGTCGCGCAGGCCCCGGTGGCGTCGGCGGCGTTGAACCAGTTGTAGTTGTGGTCGAACGTCCCGTCACCGTTGTTGCCCCGGTAGGAGCTCACCAACGCCGGGTGGTTGAACTGCACGCCGGTGTCGATGTTCGCGATGGTGATGCCCTCGCCCTTGACGCCGTACTGGGACCAGACGTCGTCGGCGTTGATGTTGGCGATGCCCCACTCCAGGGCGTTCACGGTCTTCTCGTCGGTGCCCTTGGTCGTCTCCGGCACCTTGTACGCGACCGGGGCGTAGAGGCCCTCGACCTCCGAGTGCCCGGCGAACTTCTGGGCCATCGCCAGGGAACCGCTGTTCACCTTGATGGCGTTGGTGACCCAGAAGGTCTGGTACTTCGTGCCCGAGCTGTCGAGATCGGCTCGGACCTTGCCCTGGCTCGCGGCGGCGGTCTTGCGCAGCGCGTCCGCCACCGCCGTTCCCCGCTTCGACCAGTCCTTGATGGCGCTGGCCTTGCTCAGGTCCGCCCGATCCTTGAACCGGATCCAGAAGTCCCCTTCACTCTTGGCCTGGAGCTGCTTGGCGAGCTCCGGTCGGATCTTGTCCCCGGTCGGGGCGCCCGCCCCCATCGCAGCGCCGGGCGCGGCCTGCGCGCCCGAGCCGATGGTGGCCAAGCATGTCGCGGCGAGGATCGTCGCCGCGCCGGCGCTCACCAGTGATCTGGCTGCGCGCCGCCATTGTGGACGTCTGAACATCGGTGCTGCCTCCCTCAGAACGACCCAGGGTGTAATGGGCCATGGTGGACCTCCCCCATGCACCGCGCGGGTCACGCCGGTTGCCCGAGTGGACACTATGATCGAGAAGAACGGACGATCAAGAACTTGCCGTGAGCAACTTGTCGCTAAGAGTTGCCCTGACTGGCGGCGCGCCTGCCAATCATTGTCAGTACCGTGACGAGAGCTGGGCAGGGATGCCCATCGATCCCAGGTGGTGCGGTGGCCGAGGACGAGGCAACGGTGAACAGCGGTGATCCGGCCGACGAGCCGTTCCCACTGCTGATCGCGGTGACCCCGTCGCCGGCCGAGCGCATCCGGCTCGCCGAGCTCCTCGACGGCATCGCTCCGCTGCTGCTGGTGGCCGACCTCGACGAGCTGCGCCGGCTGATCGCCGCTCCGCAACAGGTCGCCCCACCCGAACCGGCGCCGGTCGCCGCCCTGGTGATCGACTCGGCCCGCTCCAGCGCCCGCTGCGGAGCACGCGAAATCGACCTCACCCGCCTGGAACACGACCTGCTGACGTGCCTGATCACCGAGCCGGCCCGGGTCTGGAGCTACGCCGAGTTGCACCGGTCGGTCTGGGGTGACGAGGGGCGGGAACGCAAGGCGGACGTGCAGTCGCTTGTGAAGCGGCTGCGCCGCAAGCTGCACGACCTGGGCACCGGGGCCACCATCGATGTCGTCCGCGGTGTGGGGCTACGGCTGACCGACCACCAGCACGCGCGGGTCGAACGGGCCTGACGGCGCCGTCGCATGAACTGATCCCACCCGGGGTACGCCAGGAAGATCAGCATCAGCAATGGCGACGAAGCACGCTGGCAAGGAGAGTCAAAATGGCATTCCCCAATCCCTCGACCGTGTCCATCGGGCTGAAGAAGGCCGCGCACGTCGGGATCGCGGTGAGCGACCTCGACCGCTCGGTCGCGTTCTATCAGGCCCTGCTCGGCGCGGAACCGGTCGTCCGGGACGAGAGCATGCACGGTGCCGGGTTCGCCCAGTCGCAGGGGTTGCCGACGACGAAGCTGCGGTACGCCACGTTCAACCTCGACAACCTCGGGATCGACCTGATCCAGTTCCAGGAGCCGGTCGGCGACGCCGCCCAGGTGGCCGCCAACCGGCCCGGCTCGATGCACCTGTGCTTCCACGTGGACGACGTGCGCGCGGTCTACGACCGGATGAGCGAGGCCGGGTTCACGTTCCTCGGGCAGCCGTACACGTTCGCGTCCGGCGAGGTGCACCCGGAGGCGGCGGTCGGCACCGAGGTCGCGTACTTCAACGACCCGGACGGCACGAACCTGGAGATCATCGCCCCGAAGGGTGGTTTCGCCCGCAGCGAGTGAGCCCACCCGGGTGGCGTGGGGCCGGGCCCGCGGGTCCGCGTTTTTTGGTAACAGCATGGTGCGAACCGGCCGCCACGTAACGTGAGGTGAAGCCGGTAATCGGCTGACGCCAGACGTGCGCCGAGCGGCGCCACCGCGGCGCCGCTCGGCCAACTGCCGGGTCGGACAGCTCGGCAACGTCGCTGCCTACTCAGCCGCAGGAGGTGTGGACGATGCCCATGCTGTCGGTCTTCGATCCCCGGCACACGGTCGCTCCCCCGGGATACAGCCGCTGGCTCATCCCGACCGCGGCACTGGCCGTGCACGTGTGCATCGGCCAGGTCTACGCGACGAGTGTCTACAAGAACTCCCTCATCGCGCACTTCGACGTCAGCCAGACGGCGATCGGGGCGATCTTCAGCATCGCCATCGTCATGCTGGGTTCGTCGGCGGCGGTGGGTGGCCGTTGGGTGGAGCGGAACGGACCGCGCCGGGCGATGTTCGCCTCCGCCTGCTTCTGGGCGGTCGGCTTCCTGGTCGGCGCGCTCGGGATCGCGACCCAACAGCTCTGGCTGCTCTACCTCGGATACGGCGTGATCGGCGGCATCGGGCTCGGCATCGGCTACATCTCGCCCGTCTCCACACTGATCAAGTGGTTCCCGGACCGGCCCGGCCTCGCCACCGGCCTGGCCATCATGGGGTTCGGCGGCGGCGCCCTGGTCGCCGGCCCGCTCGCGCGCCAACTGCTCTCCCTCTACGACTCCGGCTACAACCCCGACAACCCGGCCG
Source organism: Micromonospora sp. DT53 (assembly GCF_049841535.1). Lineage (NCBI taxonomy): Bacteria > Bacillati > Actinomycetota > Actinomycetes > Micromonosporales > Micromonosporaceae > Micromonospora > Micromonospora sp. DT53. The sequence continues at coordinate 287,195 of NZ_JBNCKM010000003.1, read as the reverse complement.
CCGTCGCGTCGGGACACGCCCTCGTGGCGCTCTTCGTCACGTTCGGCATCGGCTATTTCGTGATCATGATGTTCGGCCCGTTCAACGTCCGGGTTCCGGCGCCGGACTGGCGGCCCGCCGGGTTCGACCCCGCGAGCGTCGCCGCCCGACCGCTTGTGACAACGGCGAGCGTGTCCGCGTCGAACGCGGTGCGTACCCGGTCGTTCTGGCTGCTGTGGATCGTGCTGTTCTGCAACGTCACCGCCGGCATCGGCATCCTGGAGCAGGCCAGCCCGATGATCCAGGACTTCTTCCGGGACAACGGCACCGCCACCACGGTCTCGGTGACGGCGGCGGCCGGTTTCGTGGGAGTGCTGTCGCTGTTCAACATGGCCGGGCGGTTCGTCTGGTCGACGACGTCCGACCTCATCGGCCGCAAGCCCATCTACATGGTCTACCTCGGCGTGGGCATGGTGCTGTACCTGCTGCTCGCCGTGGCCGGCCACTCCGCGACCGCGGTCTTCGTGCTGATCGCCGCCGCGATCATCTCCTTCTACGGCGGTGGCTTCGCCACCATGCCCGCCTACCTGCGTGACCTGTTCGGCACCTTCCAGGTCGGGGCCATTCACGGCCGGATCCTCACCGCCTGGTCGGCCGCGGGTGTCGCCGGCCCGCTGATCGTCAACGGGATCCTCGACACGAAGGGCAAGCCCGGCACCCTCACCGCGGCCGCGTACCGGCCCGCGCTGTTCACAATGGTCGGCATCCTCGCCATCGGGTTCATCGCGAACCTGCTGGTGCGTTCCGTGCCCGAGCGGTTTCACGAACCGAACCGAGGGCCCACCTCGCCCGTGGCGAAGGCCACCGTCACCGAGCCTGTCGCTCTCGGGCGGGACAGCCAGCCGCCCGCGCCGCCGCGCGTCGGTAGCCAGACCGGGCGGCTCTGGTTGTCGTGGCTGCTGGTCGCGGCGCTACTCGGGTACGGCATCGTCCAGACCGCCATCACCGCCGCGAAGCTGTTCACCGGCTGACGCGCGGCGGCCTGTCGCGGCCGGACCTCTTGCACCGCAACGGAAGGCGCCCCCTTCAAGGGGCGCCTTCCGGTTCGTCGATCCCCTCAGAGTTGGGTCGCCGACCGCTTCTCACGGAGCCGCTCCCGTTGTGGCACGACCGTGTACTTCGGATCGCGGGCCGACACTCGTCCCGCCTCGAAGACGCCGAACCGGGTGGCGACCGACGATGCCACGAGGGCGGCGCCGGAGATGGCCGACAGGACCCGGCTGCGTCGGCTGACCAGCGCGGTGGCGGCGCCGACGGCGAGCAGGGCGCGTCCGGCCTTGACCAGCCGGCCGCTGCGTCCGTGCGTGTAGGGCTCGCCGGTGAGGCCCTGCCGCTCCAGCCGGTGCCCCCCGCCCAACTCGATGGCCGCGGCGGCCAGGGCGAGTCGTCGCAGCGGGGCGGTCTCCGCGGCCGGTGCCGCGATCAGACCGACACCGGACGCGGCGGCGAGCGCGCTGCCGGCGAAGACGAACGGCAGCGACGGGTAGGCGTCGTGCCAGGACGGAACGGCCGTGTCGGCGAGCAGCACCCCGGTGTACGTGGCCAGCGCCGGTGCGGTGGCCGCCGCGGCCAGGCCGGCCACGTTGCCGATGGGCGGTGCGATCCGACGGGCGAGGCCGAGCACGCCGTGCTGCGGGAGCAGCGGCGCGAGCTCGGTGACCGCAGCCACGCCGGCCAGCGGGCCGAACGCGGCGAGAATCCAGGTGCCGACCGACATCGGTGAGGTCACCTTGGCGACCCGGAGCATGTGGTGGAACCGTGTCGGTCGGCCGAGGTCGTGGACCAGCAGGTACGTGCTGGCGGCGACGCCGCCGAGGGCCGTCCAACGGCCCACCGTGCGCAGCCCGGGTCGTCCGGTCAGTTGGGCGCCCGCGCCGATCAGCGCACCTCCGGCGGCGAGGCCGCCGGTGAACAGATAGCCGGCGATGTCGTACTTCCACACCGGTGGCTTCAGAACCGGCCGGCCGTAGTAGGAGGCGAAGTCGGCCGGCGGCACCGTGAGCTGCTCGCCGCCGCGGGTCATCGCCGCCTGCCCAGGAACGCTACCGCCGTGGCGAGCGCCATCGTCATCGCCGCCAGGCCGGCGCGCTTCCACATGGCCGGCAGGTCGCGGGTGGTCACGATCGGGTCCGGTGGCAGCCCGTACACCTCCGGCTCGTCGAGCAGCAGGAAGAACGCACCGTCACCACCGACGCCGTCGTTCGGGTCGTGCCCGTACAACCGCGCCTCCGGCACACCCCGCTCGTGCAGCTTCGCCACCCGCGCGGCGGCCCGCTCCCGCAACTCGTCCAGTTCCCCGTACTGGATCGACTCCGTCGGACACGCCTGCGCACACGCCGGGGTCATGCCCGCGCCCAACCGGTCGTAGCACAGCGTGCACTTCCACGCCCGACCATCGTCCTTGCGTTGGTCGATGACCCCGTACGGGCAGGCGGAGATGCAGTAACCGCAGCCGTTGCAGATGTCCTCCTGCACCACCACGGTGCCGAACTCCGTCCGGAACAGCGAACCTGTCGGGCAGACATCCAGGCAGGCAGCGTGGGTGCAGTGCTTGCACACGTCCGACATCATCAGCCAACGGAAATCCGTCCGTCCCTCCGCGCCCGAGCCCCTCCCCGGTGGCTGCGCACCCGGCATCCCCAGAAACTCCGGCCCGCCCGACATCCGGGCCGCCGCGGCGGGCGAGCCGGTCTCCAGGCCAGGGTCCGTCCCGGTGTCGGTGCTGGTACGCGCGCCGACCGCCGCCGTGAGCGGGCTGACCGGTGGCCCGTCGGGTTGCTCCTCGAACGCCGGAGTCGACCAGCCCGTCGAGCGGGGCTGCTCCACGAACGCGACGTGCCGCCACGAGTTGGCGGTCAACGCGCCCGTGTTGTCGTACGACATGCCCAGCAGGTCGAGCCCACTCTCCGGGACTCCGTTCCACTCCTTGCAGGCCACCTCGCACGCTTTGCAGCCGATGCAGACGCTGGTGTCGGTGAAGAACCCCATCCTCGGCGGCGGGTTCTCGTAGCCGGCGTCGGGTGCGGGGTCCAGCGGTCCGTACAGGGCGTTGGCATGGGGCATCGGTCAGGCCTCCTGGTCGCTGCTGCTGTCGGCGACGTCGGTCGTGACCATCGGGGGGTAGCGGTGAACGAGGTCCCCCGACCGCCGCCGGTAGTCGACGACGAGGTCCAACAGGTCCTGTCCTCTGGGGCGTCGTCCGGGCCGGACGTCGCACGTGCCGACCTTGCTCTCCTGGATCAGGACGTTCGGGTCGAGGGTGATGCCGAACAGGTCGTTGGCCGAGTCGCCGGTCACCAGGCCCTCGTAGCTGAAGTGGTACGGCAGCCAGACCTGGTGGATGATCCGGCCATCCACTCGCAGTGGCGTCACACGGTCGGTCACCAGCACCTTCGCCTCGACGGCGGCGCGGCTGGTGACCAGGTGGGCCCAGCCCAGGTGACGCAACCCTCGCAGGGCCGCCAACTCCGGCGACACCTCGACGAACATCTCGGGCTGCAACTCGGCCAGGGGCGACACGGTTCGGCTCATCCCGCCGGCGGTGTGGTGCTCGGTGAGCCGGCTGACCGTGAACACGTACGGGAACACCTGGCTGTGCTCCTGCGGCGGGCTGGGGTTGAGCGTGTTGATCGGGTGCGTGTAGACCTTGCGGGTCGGGTTGGCCTGCTGTCGGTAGAGCGGGTTACGCACCGGGGACTCCACCGGCTCGTAGTGGGTGGGCATCGGTCCGTCGAGCACGCCGGTGGGCGCGTACAGCCAGCCCTTGCCGTCACCCTGAAGGATGAACGGATCGTCGCCGGCGATGCCCGCCACGCCCGAGGCGTCGCGCTCGGGTCGGTAGTTCGGCGGTTTGGTTCTTTCGAAGTCCGGCACGTCGTAGCCGGTCCACTCGCTCTTGTCCGCGTCCCACCAGACGTAGCGTTTGCGCTCACTCCACGGGTTGCCGTCCGGGTCGGCGGACGCGCGGTTGTAGAGGATGCGCCGGTTCGCCGGCCAGGCCCAACCCCACTCGGGTGCCACCAGGGACTGCTCCGCGCCGGGTTTGCGCCGGGCCGCCTGGTTGACGCCGTCGGCGTACACCCCGGTGTAGATCCAGCAGCCGCCGACGGTGGAGCCGTCGTCCTTCATCTCGGTGAACGACGCCAGCGGGCGGCCGGTCGCCACGTCGTACCCGTTGATCTCGCGCAGCACCGCCTCGGCGCTCGGCTCGACGTTCGGGCCGTGCGTGGGGTAGTCCCAGGCGAGGTCGAGCAGCGCACGGTCGCGCGGCTTCGTCGACGTCGCCAGCCGTTCCCGGATGATGCGACCGAGGTGGTAGAAGAACCAGAGTTCGGAGCGGGCGTCGCCTGGTGGCTCAACGGCCTTCTCCCGCCACTGCAACAGCCGTTGGGTCTGGGTGAAGGTGCCCTCCTTCTCCACGTGCGAGGCGGCGGGCAGGAAGAACACCTCGGTCCGGCACTCCTCGGGAATGATCTCGCCGGTCTCGATCTCCGGCGCGTGCTCCCAGAACGTCGCGCTTTCGATCATGAACAGGTCCCGGACCACCAGCCAGTCGAGGTTGGCCATGCCGAGCCGCTGCGCCCGACCGTGGGCCGAACCGACAGCCGGGTTCTGCCCCAGCAGGAAGTAACCCTTGATCTTCCCGTCGATCATGTCCAGCACCTGCTGATAGGTGCCGTGGTCGCCGGTCATCCGCGGCATGTAGCCGTAGCAGTAGTCGTTGTCGGCGGTGGCGGCGTCACCCCAGTACGCCTTGAGCAGGTTGACGCCGTAGGTGCGGGCGTTGCCCCAGAAGCCCTTCTGGCCGGGGTGCGCGATGCTGTCCACCCACTCGGCCAGGGTCGGGTGGTCAGCGTGGTGCGGCATCGGCAGGTAGCCCGGAAGCAGGTTGAACAGCGTCGGGATGTCGGTGGAGCCCTGGATGCTGGCGTGCCCGCGCAGGGCCATCACCCCGCCACCCGGGCGGCCCATGTTGCCCAGCAGAAGCTGGATGATCGCGCCGGTGCGGATGTACTGCACGCCGACGCTGTGCTGCGTCCAGCCCACCGAGTAGACGAGCATGCCGGTCCGGTCCCGGCCGGAGTTCTCCGTCCACGCCTGGGCCAGTTCGAGGAACTTCTCCTGCGGAATGCCGCAGACCCGTTCCACCATCTCCGGGGTGTAGCGGGAGAAGTGCCGCTTGAGGATCTGGTAGACGCAGCGCGGATGCTGCAGGGTCTCGTCACGTTCGGTCCGGCCGCCGACCGGCGCGCCGTGTGACTCGTTCTCCAGCCCGGCCGCCGTCTCCCGCTGCGTCTCGCTGTCGCGGGTCGTCTGGTTCTGCGAGTGGCCCTCGTACCGCCAACTGGACTGATCGTAGGTGGCGTTGTCGTCGTTGAAGCCGGAGAAGAGGCCGTGCATGTCCTCGGTGTCGGCGTACTCCTCGGTCACGATGGTCGCGGCGTTGGTGTAGGCGACGACGTACTCCCGGAAGTCCAGCTCGTTGTCGAGGATGTAGCGGATCACCCCGCCGAGCAGCGCGATGTCGGTGCCCGCCCGGATCGGCAGGTACGAGTCGGCCAGCGCGCTGGTGCGGGTGAACCGTGGGTCGACGTGGAAGACCTTCGCCCCCCGGCGCTTGGCCTCCATCACCCACTGGAAACCCACCGGGTGCGCTTCGGCCATGTTCGAACCCTGGATGACGATGACGTCGGAGTTCGACAGGTCCTGCTGGTACTGGGTGGCGCCGCCACGACCGAAGCTGGTCCCCAGACCGGGGACTGTGGAGGAGTGTCAAATACGGGCCTGGTTCTCGATCTGGAGCGCCCCCATCGCGGTGAACAACTTCTTGATGAGGTAGTTCTCCTCGTTGTCCAGCGTCGCCCCACCCAGACTGGAGATCCCCAGCGTCCGGTTCAGCGGGCGCCCCTCGGCGTCGACGTCCTCCCAGGTCTCGTCCCGGGCCGCTAGGACCCGATCGGCGATCATGTTCATCGCCGTGTCCAGATCCAGGTCCTCCCACTGCGTCGAGTACGGCCGGCGGTAGCGGACCGTGGTCTGCCGCAACGGACTGGTGACCAGGCTCTTGCTCGCCGAACCCTTCGGGCACAGCCGACCCCGCGAGATCGGACTGTCCGGATCACCCTCGATCTGACTGACCCGCCCGTCCTTCACGAACACCCGCTGACCACAACCCACCGCGCAGTACGGGCAAACAGACCGGGCCATCGAATCAGCGGTGTCGGTACGGGCGGTGAGCGCACGGGACCCGTCAGACTTCGCCGCCGCACCCCGCCCCAGCGGGTCCGTGCCGGTGAGCTGGCGGTAGACCGGCCAACCCTCGAACCAGCTGCGCACCCCCATCGCCGCACCTTCCCGACCAATCCCGCCAAATATGAACACTCCGACGGTAGATGAGGTGCCGGCCCGGTCGCAGCGGGATCAGAAACAGTCATGCCTTCCCCGGCAATTTCGGGCAGGTCGGGAGAGGCATGGAGTACGGCACCGGTCAGCCCGGTAGCGGCTGGCCGATGTGCTGGTCGCCGAAGGTCCGGTAGCGGCGCAGCTCCCAGAACAACCAGCCGATGCTGATGATCGCCAGCACGACGAAGACCAGCGAACCGGAGAACGTGTCCCACAGGGTGTGCAGGACGACGACACCCAGGAACGTGCCGATGAACCCGAAGACCCGACCAGCGCTCGGGCTCGCCAACAACGCCCAGAGCGCGCCGGCGGTCAGCCCGGTCCAGGCGGTGTGACCGGCGGGCGCCGTCAGCCCCCGGATGAAGAGCGTCTGCTCCACCGCGCCGATGTTGCCCTGCGAACTCAGCAGCGCGCTGAAGGCGTAGCCCATCGTCTCCAACGCGGCGAAACCCATGCCGGCCGCGACACCGATGATCAGCCCGTCCGAGGGCACCCGACGCCGACGCTGGGCCACCACCGTGAACAGCAGCACCACCGGGACGATCAGCTTCGCCGACTCCTCGATCAGTGCCACGAACAGCATCGGCAGGGTGCCGAGGCCGCGCAGCGTGTCGTACTCCAGGGTGCCGGCGACCACCGTGCCGATCACACCGCCGAAGAACGCCGACGTCACCAACACCGACGCCGGCACCTGCCACCGCCCGGTGCGGGCCTGCGCGAACGTCAGGAACGTCAGCGGAACCAGCGTCGCCCCGAGCAGGATCAACGCCGGTACGAAGTTCGGATTCTTGGTGCTGACCAGGGTCCGCAGCACCGCCAGATAAAGGATCAGCCCGACAACGAGCACCCCGACCCACGCCCACCGGCGCCATTGATCACGCATAACGCGCAGTCTGGCGGATCCCTGTTACGAACACTAGCCATGGCAGTGACCGCGTGTTCGAGGAGCGGCGGCCGGCGCGCCGGGCTGGCTTCAAGTGAGGTCGCGTCGCCCTGCCACGAGCAAGGCGAGGCCCACCGCGCCCGCGGCGTACAGGAACAGGAGCCCGAACGCCACCGGCAACGCCACCACGCCGCCCAGGTGGGCGACTGTCGTGATGAGGCCGATCGGCAGGTAGTCGCCGATACCGAATGCGAACCCCAGGAGCATCTCGACGAACTGCCATCCGATGACGGCCCCGACGGCGACGGCCGGCTGGGGCAGCAACACCCCGATGGCAGCGCCGAGCGCGCCGGCACCGCCAGGTAGTCGAGGCCTACGGTCCGGCGAACGAACTCGCTGCCGACCACGGCCGCGGCGCAGGCGGCCACGACCACACCCACCACGACGAGCGAGACGTCCATGAAGTCGACGACGCTCGTGTTGTCCTCCACCGGGTCCAGTGCGGCATCCAGCAGGCTGACGAAGGCCACGATCGGGAGGACGAGGAGCACCGCCCAGCTCGACCGCACGGTACGGAGTTTCATCAGCTCGGCGCGGGTCAGCGCGATCATCGGATCGAGTCCTTTCCGCTGGTGAGGCGGAAGTAGGCCTCTTCCAGTGAGGGTTCAGCAGCGAGAAGACGGTCCACGCCGATGCCGTGGTCGAAGGCGACCCGGCCGACGGCGCGGGGGTCGTTTCCGGCGACGGTCAGGGTGGCCCCGGTGTGTTCGAGGACCTGGTGGCCCTCGTCGGCCAGCAGAACCGCCAGGCGGTCCGGCTCGGAAACGCTGATCTGTACTGTCGGTTCGCCGGCGAGCTTTCTCAACCCGGCCAGCGTCTGCTGGGCGATGAGCTGGCCGTGCCCGACCACGACCGCCTTGTCGATCATCAGCGCGAGTTCGGCCAGCCCATGGCTGGACACCAGCACGGCACGCCCCTCGGCGGCGAGGCCGCGGAGGAACTCGCGCAACCAGCGGACGCCCTCGGGGTCCAGCCCGTTGGCGGGCTCGTCGATTATCAGGATCGCGGGATCGCCGAGCAGGGCCGCGGCCAGGGCGAGCCGCTGGCGCATGCCGAGCGAGTAGCCGCCCACCCGGCGGCCGGCGGCGCGTTCCAGCCCGACGCCGTCGATGACCTCCTGAACCCGCCGCGGGGAAAGCCCGGCCTGTCGGGCCAGGATCCGTAGGTGGTTGCGGCCGGTGCGGCCCGGGTGCACGGCGCTGGCCTCCAGAACGGTGCCCACGGTGCCCAGTGGGTCGGCCAGCTCCCGGTAGGGGCGGCCGGCGACGTGCGCCCGACCGCTGTCCGGCCGGATGTGCCCGACGAGCGAACGCATGGTGGTGGTCTTGCCGGCGCCATTGGGGCCGATGAAGCCGACCACGCTGCCGTACTCGGCGCTGAAGCTCAGGCCATCGACGGCTTTGAGCTTGCCGAACCTCTTGGTCAGCGCCTCCACCTCGATGGCGTACGAACTGGTCATGGGCATTCTTCTCCTTCTGCGACAGGTTCCGTTGGCACGGGTCGAGGACGATCGGGTCATCGGCCGGAAGGGGCAACGGTGCCGGCGGCGACCGGACGCGCGGCACCAACCGTGGCCGCGGTGTCCGGGGCGGGCAGACGAGCGTCCTTGCCGCGGCCCCATCGGGTGCGCCCGCCGGGCTTGAAGACGGAGAGGATCGTCGCGGTCCACAGCAGGGCGGCGAACAGCCCCATGGCGCCGATCAGCAGCATCCCCGTGGTTCCGGTCTCGATCAGGTTGGGTGCGCTGCGGGCCTCGAGTTCCTCGATCCAGGGGCCCTCGAAGAACGCGAGGAACGGTAGGGCGAGCGCGATGACCAGCTTGACCAGCACCCAGGTGTGCCTGAGCAGACCCCACGGGGTGCCGAGCGACATCACGACACCGGTGATGATCGTCAGAAAGACGCTCGGGATCGCCAGGAGAATTTCGAACTTGCTCAGCAACAGGTAGGCCCCGTGCTGCAGCTCGTGGCTGTCGGCCGTCGCCCCGATGATCGCCAGCAACAGCATGCCCGTCGAGATGCCCAACCAGCCGACCCCGATGCCGACGTGCAGCGTCAACCACACCTTGCGGGGCGTCCGCGCCAGCCTGGGGAAGCGCGGCTCCAGGCCGACCACGATCGCCGAGGACAGCGCCATACCGAGCCACGGCATGGGGTGGGCCAGCAGGAACAGGAACTGCGCCGGCAGGAAGAGCAGGTGGAAGACGATCAGCAACCGCCGGGTGCGGGCGGCGAGCGCGGGACGCCCGAGCGCGAGCCAGCCGCCGAACGACACCACCACGGCAAGGGCGTAGCCGTATGTCCCCGCCGTCGTGAAGAGCGGGTGCGGCGGGTCGGGACGCAGCGCGACCATCGCGCCCGCGGTGGCAGCGAAGACACCGAAGACGAGCTGTGTTGTTCGCGGATTGAGACGTGGTCTGGCCATGCCCCCACCCTCGCCGGGACGCGCGGCTCGGGGCGTCGGCGGATCCGATGGAACGAATCACTCCATCGGTGATGACCGACAGGGGCGGCGTACAACTTTCGACCGACGCCCGCGCCCGCCGGCCGGCCCTACGCTGGAAACATCATGACGTCGCGTGTCCTGGACCAGGTGGTGCACCGGTTCCGCCGCCGCCCGGTGATCGACGCGGCGGCGGCGCTCGCCATGACGGTGTGCGTGGCGACCGGGGAGTTCGGGGTGGACTTCTTCGGCCCCACCCTCGCCGGCTTCGGTCCCCGCGTTCCTCCGCCCTGGCTCGGCATCCCCCTCGGCCTCGCGGTCGGGCTGCTCACCTGGCGGCGGCGACGGGCCCCGGCGGCCCTGCTGGTCGGCTCTCTCTCGGCGAGCGTTCTCGTGTCGGCCCAGGTGGCGGTCATGCTCGCGCTCTACACGCTGGCCGAGCGCACCACGGCGTGGCCGAAGGTCGCCGCCAGCCTCCTGGTCTCGGTGGTCCTGGTCGGCATCCCGATCTGGCGGTACGCCGGTGCCGATGGAGCCATCCCGGTCACCGTCGCGGTCTGCGTGGCGCCGGCGATCCTCGGCCTCTACGTCGGCACCCGGCGTGAGCTGGTCGAACGCATGCGGGAGCGGGCCGAGCGGCTCGAACGCGAACAGCACCAGCGCATGGCCCAGGCCCGCAGCGACGAACGGGCCCACATCGCCCGTGACATGCACGACGTCGTCGCCCACCGGGTGGCGCTGATCGTGCTGCAGGCCACCGCCCTGGAGTCGGCCAGGGGTGGGGACGCGGTGGCCCGGGGACGGCAGATCGGAGCGATTGGGCGTGAGGCACTTGCCGAACTGCGCGCCCTGGTTGGAGTTCTGCGCAGCGACGACGACGCGCCGCTCGCCCCGCAGCCCGGCCTGGCCGATCTGGATGCGCTGGTCGAGGATTCCCGTCGGCTCGGCGTACCGGTCACCCTGGAGGTGGAGAAGGAGGCCGGGGAACGCCTACCGCTGCTCGTCGAGCACGCCGCCTACCGCATCGTGCAGGAGTCCCTGACCAACGTGCACAAGCACGCGCCCGGCGCCCGAACCCGGATACGCGTCCGGCAGACACGGCAGTCACTTCGGGTGACGATCAGTAATGGTCGGGGACGGCCTGCCAGCGCCCCGCTTCTGCCGGCCGGCGGCCACGGGCTCCTCGGCCTCGCCGAACGCGTCCACCTGATCGGCGGGGAACTGACCTCCGGCCCCACAACCGACGGGGGATTCAGCCTGGTCGCCGAGATACCGATCGCACCCGGGGAAGGACAATGACCCCACCGACTAGGACGCTTATCGTCGACGACGAGTGGATGGTGCGCTCGACGCTGCGCACCATCCTCGACGCGGCACTGGACATCACTGTGGTCGGAGAGGCGTCGGACGGGGCCGAAGCGGTCGAACTCGCACGGACGCTCCGGCCCGATGTCGTCCTCATGGACATCCGCATGCCACGGATCGACGGGCTGACCGCGACCGAGCGGATCGCCCGGCTCGACCGGCCGCCACACGTCGTCGTGCTCACCACGTTCGATCTCGACGAGTACGTGCACACCGCCCTTCGCTATGGCGCCGTCGGCTTCCTGCTGAAGGACGCCCCCGCCGAGGACATGCTCAACGCGGTGCGGAGCGCCGCGCGCGGCGACGCGATGATCTCCCCGCGGGTTACCCGCAGGCTGCTTCGGCAGTTCTCCGGCCCGACATCCGATCGGCGCAGCAACGCCGCACAACGACTGACGGTGCTCACGGAAAGGGAACGAGAAGTCCTGGTCGCCGTCGGCGGCGGCTTGTCCAACACCGCGATCGCGGCCACGCTCTACATGAGCGAGGCGACGGTGAAGACCCACATCAGCCGGATCCTGGCCAAGCTGGGCCTGACCAACCGGGTCCAGGCGGCGATTCTCGCCCACCAGGCCGGGGTGCTCGACTGAGATCCTGACGACGTCGCGCGGGCACCTCTCCCACTCCACGATCACCTACGCTCTGCCCATGCGCCGCGCAGCACCGTTACTGTCACTCGTCGTCCTGCTGGCCCTTCCCGCCTGCACCTCGAAACCCGAGGAGCCCGAGGACGTGGCGTTGACCGTCTTCCTCGACAACGACGTGACGGTGGCGCAGAAGGGCAGCGTGGAGCAGCAGCTCCGGTCGATGCCAAGTGTCACAGAGGTGTCCCTCGAAACCCGTGAGCAGGCGTACGAGCGCCAGAAGGCGGACCTGAAGGACCAGCCCGACCTGCTGGCGGCCCTCAAGCCGGAGTACATGCCGGAGCTTCTACACGCCACCGTCACCGACGCGTCGATCGCCGAGGCTGTCGAACTGGTGATGGCCGAGGCCGACGGCGTGGAGGACGTGGCGCTCAGGATCGCGGACGTCGACCCTCGGCCATCGCGGATCGGCGTCATCGTCCGGCTCGAGTCGTCGGCTACCGACGAACAGCGAGCCGCCGTGGAGAAGGCCGTCCGGGCGCTCCCCACGGCGAAGTCGATCGAATTCGAGGACCGCGACGCCGCGTACGAGCGCCTGCGCAAGCGGTGCCAGGGCAAGGGTGAGCTGTCCACGCAGCTCCAACCGCAGATGACGCACGAGTCGTGGCGGTTCGAGATGCCCCTGAACGGAGAAGGATCCGGAGTGGGCGAGCTGATGAGGCTCGACGGCGTCGACGGCGTACCCCTGGCACCTCTGGCGATGCTGTAACGCCTGCCGAGAGAAGCGGCTGTTCCCCCGCGCCGCCGACCTGCACGTGGCAGCGCGTCTGATCAGCGTCGCGCCCCGCGAGGTGTGGCATGTTCCTCGAGCCAGTTTGGCGGCAACGGGATGGTGTGGAACCACTCGCGCGATATTTGGCCGTAGAACGGCGCCTTGAGTACCGGCGTTCCCCCGCCGAACCGGGCGGCGGCCGCGGAGGCTCGCCTGACATTCAGCCACCAGCCCCCCGTCCCCCGGGAGGCGACGATCCGGCCACCTTGGACGATACCCACGTTACGGTTCGTGGCTGGCATGTTACTGGTCGTCCACACCCGACCGTGGAAGTGAACTATCGCATCGATGTTGGACCACTTCTCGCGCATAGCCGGCCGGCCAAAGTCGTCCGGGCCCAGGTAGACGCCCTGTTCGTCGATGGCGAACAGCAGTTCCCGCCGCAACGCGCTGCTCACGCGACGACGTGCCGTGGCGAGGAAGATGACCTCGAACAACACTCCGATGATGACGAACAGATACCGGACGGACAGGTCCTGCAAGCCGATCACGATGGCCGTCATCGGCAACAGGCTGTACAGCGCCAACGTCAGTCCGGTGCGAAGCCGGCTCCGCCGAACCTCGTAGGGCGAAGCGGCATCCACTCTCATGGCTACAAGATAGCGACCACCGCGACAGCTTCTCGTCGTGCGTAGGCTCACGGTGGCAGCTGAGCTGTTCGACACGCCGAGCGGTGCCCTGCTGAGCTGGCACCGATCGCGGCCAGCGCTCAGACGACGTGCACCAGGCGGAAGCGCTCGGTCACCACAAGCGTGTCGTCGTCCACGGTGAAGTCGGGGTCGCCCAGCTCGGCGCGTACCTCCGCGCTGTGCCAGAAAGTCTCGTGCCCCGCCCGCCACTGCGCCACCGACTCGTCGCCCTCCCCCTCGGCCAGCGCGTGTGCCAGGTCCACCTCGGCGAGCCGGAGCACCCGTACGTCGGTCAGCTCGATGGCCGCGACCCGCCGACCCGCAGAGTCCACCACGGCGGACAGTTGACCCACCTCGGGCAGCGGCTCGTTCGCGCACTCGTAGCCGACCAGCAGACCGGTCGTCGAGGTCTTCGCCCCGGACAGGATCGCGCCCACCAGCTTGTCCCGCAGTGGCCCCGGAAACGCGAACTCGGCGAGCGGGAGATCGTCGAGGTCCATCCGTGCAGAGTATGCGATCCGGTGCGTCGTGCGGGACCGTCGTCGACGTGCTCGCGGTGACGTGGCACGGTCTCGTCATGGCCACCTATGACGTCGCCCTCGTGCTGCTTGTCGATCCGTCGGGCGCGGTGTTGCTGCAGCACCGCGACGAGAATGCGGTCGTCTCGCCGGGCCAGTGGAGCTTGCCGGGTGGTCACATCGAGCCCGGCGAGTCACCGGAGGAGGCGGCCCGCCGCGAGCTGCTGGAGGAGACGGGGCTCACCGTGAGTGAGCTGCACCCGCTGTGGAGCGGCCCGCGTCCGTACGAAGCCGGCTTTGCCCACACCGTGACCGTCCACGTGTTCCGCGGCACCACCACGGCTCGGCAGGAGGACGTGGTGCTCGGTGAGGGGCAGGCCATGGTGTTCGTCCCCCGGGACCAGATGCTCGATCGTGAGCTGGCGGTCTCCTCCGCGCTGGTCCTGCCCATGATCTAGCGTCGCGTACGGCTACGGCGCGGTGGTGGCCTCCCGGTCGCGGGACACGCAGTACACGTCGCCGGCGTTCGCGGCGTGCGGCAGGTCGTGCAGGTGCGACGCCAGGTCGGCCGCGGGCATCCAGCGTTGGAAGGTCATCGACTTGTCGTCGCCCAACGCCACGTCGAAGCCGTCGAAGCCGAGCGCGGTCAGGCGATCGAGACATCGGTACGCGACCGCACGCGCGATGGTGGTGAACTCGAACGACAGCGCGGGCAGTGGGCGGCTCAGGCCGGCCAGCACCTCGTCCTCGAAACCCTCCACGTCGATCTTGGCGAAGGCCGGCACGCCGTACGTCTCGATCAGCGCGTCGACGGTGACCACCGGGACCTCGATGTCGGCATCCCACACCTCGCTCTCCCAACCGCCCGCGCCCTTCGCCGCCCGCACGAAGTCCGGCGAGGCGGTCGACACGGTGGGGTTGGCGGAGTTGACGTGCAACCGGGTGCGCCCGGGGAGCGCGCCACACGCGGCGTCGACAAGGGTCACCTGGTCGTCGTCGGCGTAGATCGCGCGCAGGGCGCGCAGACACAGCGGCTGCGGTTCCACGGCGACGACGCGGGCGCCGAGGCGCCGGAAGCTGGCGATGTGATCGCCCACGTGGGAACCGATGTCGAAGACGAGGTCTCCGCCGCTGACGAAGCGGGAGTAGAAGGCGTCCATCCTCGCGTCCCGCTCGGGATCGCCGTAGTAGACGTCCAGCGACCGGTGCAGCAGGGACAGGGCCGGATCGGTCCGGAGCGCGGCGATCCTGGTGGCGGTGGTAGCCGTCATCTGTCTGGGTCCAGTCCGTGAGTGAGGTGGCCGGGGTTACGGTCCGAAGGCGGTCAGGAACCGGTCCCGGAAGGCGTCCATCCGCCAGACCGGTGCCTGCGGCCCTGGCTTCAGCCCGTCCTGCCAGCCCCACCCGGAGATCCGGTCCAACACGGCCCGGTCCCGGGTGACGATCGAGATCGGGACGTCGTGGCTGGCGTTCTCGCCCGTGACGACCGCGGCGGGTTGGTGGTCACCGAGGAAGATGAACACGAGGTCGTCGTCGCCGTAGGCCTGCACGTAGGAGATGAGCGCGCCGAGGGTGTACTCGATGGACTTCCGGTAGTCCGCCCTGATCTGGGTGGTGTTCCGGCGCTTGTCGTCCGACCTGCCGGCGCCGGCCCCCCGGTAGACCGCGCCGTCGCCGACGTCGGCCCAGTCGAGCAGCGGCGGGACGGGCGTCCAGGGCGCGTGGCTCGACACCAGCGCCAGTTCGGTCATCACGTTGCCGTCGCGCTTCGCCTGCTCCAGACGCTGCCAGCTGGCCAGGGTGTACTGGTCGGGCGGGGTGCCGAAGCTGAACTTCGGGCCACCGTACGCGAGCGTCTTGGCGTTGTAGAACCGGTCGTAGCCGAAGAAGGAGCCCTCCGGCCAGGCCTTGGTGACGGCGGGCATCACGCCCACGGTCTGCCAGTTCGCCCGTCGGAAGGCGCCGTTGAGGGTCATCCGGTCACTGGCCAGGAGGGTGCGGTGCCGTTGGTCGTTGTCGATCCAGAGGCCGGAGAGCAGCGTGTCGTGGGCGAGCCAACTGCCGCCACCGAAGGTCGGTGAGGTGAGGAAACCGCTCTGCGCGGCGAAACCCGCCGCGCTCAGCTCGCTGGTGCCGCGCTCGAGGACCGCGCCGACCTGCGGCGCGAACTCCGGGTCCTGGACGGCGTCCCGGCCGTAGCTCTCCACGAAGGCGACGACCACGTTCTTGCCGCGCAGCGCGGTCAGGAGCTGGTCACCCGGGGTGTCGCCGAACTTGTCGGCCTCGATCAGGGCGCCGAACGTCTCGCGGTCGTCGAGACGCAGGCGCACCTGGAAGCCGTGCCCGTTGGCCAGGGTGGTCGCGGACGTGTCGGCGACCGGCACGCCCTCGACCACCCGCACGTTGAACGCGGCGCAGGCCACCCAGACGACGACGAGGGCGGCCACGACCCGGGTGGTCCCGGTGCGGTGCCGGACCACCAGCCGCCGCAGCCGCCGCATCGACAGGGTGATCAGGGTGGGCAGGCCCACGACCACCACCGCGAGGGTGATCGCGGCGCCGATGGCGGCGGGCCGACCGTAGGACTCGCTGAGGAAGGCGAACCCCTCGTCGACGAGCGCCCAGTCGAGCACCGGGTCGAACGCCCGGCTCAGCGACGCGGAGAACCCCAGGTCGAGCAGCTTCAGCAGGCCGAGCAGGCCGAGGGCCACGCCGGCGAGCGTCGCGACCAGTCGGCTGCCACGCGACGGCAGGGCGAGCAGGAGGGCCACGACCAGCAGCGCCTCCAGGGGGATCCGCACGAACGCCGCCGGGCTGAACCGACCGAAGTCGTACGGCACGGTGAGGGCGAGCAGCACGAGCAGCGCGGCCAGGACGGTCGTCAGCCGAGCCGCGATGGAGCGCTTCGGCCGGCCCTCGGCCTCGCTGCCGTCGGTGGCGGTCACGTCCGAGACCTCGCCTCTCATCGGTCTCCGTCCCTGGTTCGGCAGCTGACGTACGCGCGTCAAGAGCGACAACCCGGGCATCCTTCCATGATCGTTGATGAGAATGGCATCCGGGCGGCTCAGACGCGGGCGATCCCGCGGCGGGCGACGGCGACCGTCGAGCGGTCCGCCCACGGCAGCCCGTCCGTCCGGCCCGAGCCCAGCGCCGTCGCGGTGCTCGGGGCGCTGTGGCTCACCGGGCTGATCGCGTGGACCATCGCGCCCGGGGTGTCGTGGATGACGCTGTGGCGGAGGTGACGGGTCGTCCACAGCCACGCGACGTCCCGCCCGAACGACTCGACAAGCAGCGCCAGTGACGCCAGCAGCACGACGGTCGTCAGCGGCCCGGGCAGCGCGTCGCCCATCGCCACAGTCAGCACCACGCCCTGGATGGCGGCGACGACCTTGCGCCAGTAGCGCGGCGGCAGGGATCCGCGCATCCACCCCAGCACCCAGCTCGCGGCGACGAAGACGTACCGCATCGCGCCGATCGCGAGCACCCAGGCACCCACCGAGGGGGCCACGTGCAGGCAGAGCACCAGGACCAGGAAGGAGTCGATCTCCATGTCGAAGCGCGCGCCGAGCTCGCTGGTGGTCCCGGTGCGGCGGGCCGTGTACCCGTCCACGGCGTCGAGGGCCAACGCCACGCTGGTGAGCACGACCATCAGGGTGACCGGCGCCGACCGGCCGAACGAGTCGGCGGCCAGGGCCGTCACGCCGCCGACGAGGACCGCCCGGCTCAGGGTCACCCGGTCGGCCGGGCTCAGCGCCCGCGCGCCCGCGCCGGACATCCCCCGGCTGAGCAGGGCGCACAGGACCACCCCGTACGCCAGCCCCACCACCCAGCCCGCCGCGCCCAGACCGACTGTCTCCGCGAGCACCGCCAGCAGGACGATCTGCGCGAGCAGTCCGATGACCGGACCAGTTCGAACCGTTGACATCGTGCCTCCGCGACTCTGGTGGGTGACCCTGACCGTCATCACGGAAAATATGACCGATCGGTTCATTCTGAACGCGACCTGGCAGGGCGCCGCAGAGGGACGTGCCCGCTCGGTGGCCGGTTAATCGTCCACCGTGGGCGGCTCGTCGCCGGCTGAGCCAAGGGTGTCGATCGGGCCGGTGCGGGTCAGCGCGTGGGCAGGGTGAGCACGTCCGCGCCGTCGTCGGTGATGGCGATGGTGTGCTCGCTGTGCGCCGTCCGGCAGCCCGTCGCGCTGCGCAGCGTCCAGCCGTCGGCGTCGGTGACGAGCGCGGCGGTGTCCGCCATGACCCACGGCTCCAGCGCCAGCAGCAGCCCCGGCCGCAGCCGGTATCCGCGACCGGGACGCCCCGTGTTGGAGACGTGCGGGTCCTGGTGCATCGTCGACCCGACGCCGTGGCCGCCGAACTCGGTGTTGACCGAATATCCCGCCGCGTTGAGGACCGAGCCGATCGCGTGGGAGATGTCACCGATGCGAACGCCGGGACCGGCGGCGGCGATCCCCGCCCGCAACGCGCGCTCGGTCGCGTCGATCAGCGCGACGCTCTCCGGGGGCCGCACGTCGCCCACGATGAAGCTGATGGCCGAATCCGCGACCACTC
This sequence comes from Micromonospora sp. DT53, assembly GCF_049841535.1. Classification (NCBI taxonomy): domain Bacteria; kingdom Bacillati; phylum Actinomycetota; class Actinomycetes; order Micromonosporales; family Micromonosporaceae; genus Micromonospora; species Micromonospora sp. DT53. The sequence continues at coordinate 268,876 of NZ_JBNCKM010000003.1, read as the reverse complement.
CACCAAGGGAGACGGCGAGGTCGAGCGAGAGCAGATCGCCGTCGGCGAGCGGGTAGTCGTACGGCAACCCGTGCAGCACGGCGTCATTCACCGACGTGCAGATGTAGTGGCCGAACGGCCCGCGGCCGAAGGACGGCTCATAGTCGACGTAGCAGGACTGCGCCCCGGCCTCGGTGATCATGGCCTGTGCCCACCTGTCGATGTCCAGGAGGTTGGTGCCGACCACGCAGCGGCTCTTCAGCGTCTGCAGGATGCCGGCGACCAGCGCGCCGGTGTCCTTCGCTCGCAGCACGTCGGTCGGGCTCAGGATCTCGATCATGCGGCGCCTTCCTCGAACTACCAATAAGTATCCCGGCCATATTATCCCGGTACTAGAATCGGAGCATGGTCAGGTTGCCGCTCACCCCCGCCGAACTCGAACGCGGGCAGCGCCTCGGCGCCCTTCTGCGTCGAGCCCGTGGAGAGCGTTCGATGCTCCTCACCGCGCTGGACGCGGGCGTCTCGCCGGAGACCCTCCGAAAGATCGAGTCCGGCCGGATAGCCACTCCCGCCTTCCCGACCATCGCGGCGATCGCCGACGTCCTCGGCCTCTCCCTCGACGCCGTCTGGTCAGAGATCAACACGTCGGACGGCAGCGCCGAACTCCCCCGACCGACGCGCACCGCGCGCGAACGGCTGGCCTCCTAGCGGGCTGCGGTCGAGCCGGTTGACGCCGCCGCGGGTGGGCCCGACGCCCGACGCGCTTCGCTGCGTGGGCCCGACGCGCTTCGCTGTGCAGGCCCTGTCAGGCCGGGACTCAGTCCAGGCCTGGCCCTCGGAACGGCCTGTCGTCAGGTGCGAAACGCGAGCGGTCAGAACCCGAAGAAACTGCGGGCTGTCACTGCGCTGCCGGCGAAGCGGCGCTGCCGGCAGCGCGCTTCCCACGATAGATAACCTAACAGCGGTTGCTCCCGATCGGTATCGGGCAGACGCCCGACTGCGCAGGTCAGCGGCGCTGGCTAGGTTCGCCCAATGCCCACCAACATGATCAGTGCGGAATCTGCGGGTACCTGGACACTCGGCGACCTGAGCGTCAATCGGATCGGATTCGGCGCCATGCGGCTGACGGGTGACGGCAGCACGTCGAGCGACCGCGCGCGGGTCATCAAAGTGCTACGCCAAGCGGTCGAGCTCGGTGTGAACCACATCGACACGGCGGCGTTCTACTTCTCGCCGCTCCGGTCGGCCAACGAGTTGATCAACACGGCACTGTCGCCGTACCCCGACGACCTGGTCATCACCACGAAGGTCGGACCGGGCCGCGACCCCTCGGGAGAGTGGCTGCCGCTGGCCCGGCCGGATCAGCTGCGCGGACAGGTCGAGGAGAACCTGCGCCAGCTCGGCCGCGACCATCTGGACGTCGTGAACCTGCGTCAGGACGGACTGGACTCGGTGGCGGAGCACTTCGGCGCGCTGGCCGAGCTTCGTGACGCCGGACTCATCAGGCATCTCGGCCTGTCCAACATTCGTCCGCACCACCTCGCGCAGGCGCAGGCGATCGCCCCGGTGGTCTGCGTGCAGAACACCTACGGTGTCGATACCCGGCGTACGCAGGATCAGTTCGTGCGTACCTGCGGCGACCAGGGTGTCGCATTCGTGCCGTTCTTCGCGATTGCCGGCGGCGGACGTGAGGCCGGCGGCGTGTTCGCCAACACGGCGGTGGAGGCCATCGCGCGCACGCACGGCGCGACGCCGGCACAGGTGCGGATCGCGTGGACCCTCAGCCGTGGCCCGCACCTGCTGGCCATCCCCGGTACCGGCAACCCCGACCACCTGGTCGAGAACCTGGCCGCCGGGGCGCTGGTCCTGTCGCCGGACGAGTTGGCCAGCCTCGATTAGCGGCCAGCGGCAGGATGCACCGAAAGCTGGTCCCGGTCGACGAGCGACCGGGACCAGCGGGTGGTGCGCTCAGGAGGCGGCGATGCCCTCCATACCGATGCCATCGGCGAACTTCGGCAGGCCGTCCACGGTGGTGACGAGCTTCAGGGAGCCGTCCTCGCCCACCTCGTAGCCCTGCACGTTGCCGGCGGTGGCGTTCTGCACGTACAGGAAGCCGTCGCTGGTGGTCATGTCGATCGCACCGCCGCCGGTGTCGACGGCGACCTCCTTGACGATGTGGAGCTTGCCGTCGTCGTCGACCCGGTAGGAGCTGATGGTGGAGGTGCCGGCGTTGGCGACGAAGAAGAAGTCGCCGACGCGCTGGATCCAGCACGGCGCCTGCTGACCGTTGGGCACCGACGGCCCGACCTGCTCGAGCGCGCCGTCGTCCTCGAGCTCGAACCGGCTCACCGCGTTCGCGCCCGACTCGGTGACCAACAGCGAGTCCTCACTGTCGAAGGTGAAGCCGAACGGCGTGTTTCCCGCGTCGCTGATGACGGGGTCGCGCGACAGTTTGCCGTCGCGGCCGATCTCGTAGCTGAACATGACGTTGGCCATCTTTGTCGACACCAGGACGAACTCGCTGTCCGGGTCGATCTTGACCTGGGCCGGGGCGGTCCCGAACGCGGGCGGGTTGCCGTTGTGCAGCCCGAGCGACCGGTTGGCGTCCTCGATCCGGGACAGGCGTCCCTTGTGCAGCTCGAAGCCCTGCACCGAGCCCTCGCCGCCGGCGTTGAGGACGTAGACGAGGTCACCCCGGGCCGCGACGCTGACCGGCAACAGACCGCCGGACCAGATGACCTGGAGCTTGTGCAGCTTGGTGCCGTCGACCCGGAAGACGGTGACTGTGTTGCTGCCGGCGTTCACGGCGAACAGCAGCCCCTTGTGGTAGGTGAGGGAACCCTGTGAGGCCAGCGCGTCGAGCGGTGCCCCGATGGTGAAGCCACCCAGCCCGCCGGTCTCGTACTCACCCGCCTTGCTGAGACGGCCGTCCTCGTCGCGGTCGAACACCTTGATGGTGTTGCCCTCGGCCTTGTTGGTCTGGACGAAGACCGCGCCCTCGTCGCCATGCTGGTAATCACCCCCCTTGCGGTCGTCGTGGTACCCAGGGCCACCACCATCGGCGAAGGCGGTCCCGGGGATAGATCCGATGCTGGTCAGACCTGCCAGGAGGGCTGCCGCGAACGCGACACTGCGCTTCATCACTGACTCCTTATGCACCCGAAGGGAGGAAAACGAGTTTTCCTCTGCTTCGAAAGCTATCGGAAGCGGTAGGCGCGTTGGTCGTAGTTACCCTAAAGGGGTAATTTCGTGCCGTTCCATGGAATGACCAGACGTACGCGCAGGTGTGGCATAGGTCGAAGCGGACTTTCGGCCCGTCAGGGCAGGAAGTCCGCGGTCAGCCTGACCTGCGCCCGGGCGGCGGGCCCGCTTCGGACCCTTCGGCAGCGCCGGTCCCGTGTTCGGAGGGACAAGTAACACAGCCCTCCGCAAAGCAACATTAACGGCAACTGATCCCCCTAAAGGCGGTGCCGGTCGTTGAGCTCCCCTCTGGACGGTCGGCCAAGCGATTGCGCTTCGCGCGGCCAGCGTGTAGAGGTTGACTATGTCGCCGCTTGCGCACCTCTCTGCGAAACCCAATCAGGTGCCACCTGGCAGGCCCCCTCAACTCCCCCAAGTCATTGGAGCTGCATGACCTCGGTCAGCGTTGTACAAACGGGTGAGCCGAGCGCGTTGCGCATCTACCTAGATTACGACTTCCTCCTCGTCGAAGACCTCTCAGGCGTCCTTGACGCCGTTCGAACCATCTACGAGCAAGCGTTCTGGTCCGACATTCCCGCACTCATCGGAACGCCGCGCCAACGCCAAAACGGCGTCCGAGTAACCAGGTCAGACACCTCGCACAGCATAGTTCTGGAATTGCACGCGCTCGGTCAGACCATTGCGGGACTGGATCCGACATTGGCGGGGATCGGCGGGGGCGCTGTTGCGCTCGGGCTGACCGCCCGGATATTGATCCACACGTTGAGGTCGGGGCACGAGGCGCTGTCCGCTGCCCGGATGAGAGAGCTGGAAGTAAGGGCAGGCTGGGCCGCGATCGAGGCGGAGAACACCCGCACCAGCCTCGATCTCGAACGCGCCGGAGTCGAGCTCGAGGTCGTTCGTCGCGACGCCGAATTTCGCGACTTCGTGCAATCGGCGATCCGCGCGACAGCATCAGTCGACTTCGCACGCGCTGTTGCAAGGAATGAGACCATGACCGAGAACCTGGGGAGAGCCCTCTTGAATGCCTGGTCGGTCCTGCAGAACGACAACATTAATACCGCGCGGATAAACGACGTAGAAGTCAAATCGGTTCAGGGTGAGAGGGCGACGGACGACCAGCAAGGTGCCGGGCCTGGCCCCGGCGCAGGCACCGGGACACCCGAAGCATGACCGGACCGAAATCCCCAGGGAGGGACGAATTGGATCGCCACGCGACGTTGGTTGCCTTCTATGCGGAGAGCAAACCATCGGGCCTGGGCGACTACGTGGGCGGAGTTCAACGGCGCCTGGTTGAACTGCTTGGAGGGCTGTTCCAGCCCAGGCCCATGCCCGACGTGCATGCCACGATCATCGGGCTCGAGTCCTTCGGCCGAGTTCAGCCTCCCCACGACCTCACGGAGCTGCGCGCTTCCGGCTCGGGCCGCCCGGACATCGCTGGTCTGTGCGCCCACCTGAACACGACCCTGGGGCAGCACCCGCCGCAGATCCAGTTCGGAGGCTTCCCGAATCGTGACCTGGGTGTGACGAGCAGGGGTCAGCGGCTGTACACCCGAACCCTCACGGCCAACGCGAACCAGGTCATCCTGATGGGCTGGCCCGTCGACGAATCGGGTCAGCCGACCGAGGAGTTGGAGCGGATTCGGCGAGACCTCCAGAAATTTGGTGTCGTTCACCGATATCACAAGCAAGCCCATGACCGGGACCCCGATCTGTACCTGGTGATAGGGAGACTCAAGCAAGGCGATCCATCGGAGACCGCCGCCTTGGAGGCAATTCGACTCGAACTCTCGCGGGCGACCTTCAGGACACCTCTTCCTCCTGATGCTCTTCGGGTCGCGACCTACGACGACACCGACTTGCCCCTCAGCACGACAAGGGTGTGGCCGCTTACCGATTTCCTGCGCTGACTGTCGCATGAGAGGTTGAGCATGATTATCGAACGGCCGATGGAACACTCGATCATGCCGATGTTCCTCCAAGCTCACGCCGCGGAGGAAGATCTACAGAGCCCAACCGACATAGACATGTACATGCGGGTCAGCGCGTTGCATTGCCGGAGTCTGACCATTGTCGATTCCGACCTCAACAACGCGAACATCTTCCACCAGGCCGCAAAGGTCGAGGGGGGTGTCTTCTGGACGGCTCTGCGTACAGGGTTCATTCGGCGAGCAGCCCGCCTTGACGCGGCCGGATCACCGGTGACTCAGGCCGCCGTCCTGGAAGGTTTTCGCCGGGTCAGCCCGGAGCGGGCGGCGAAGATCGAAGAAGACTACCTTCGGCTCGTAGATTCGGTCTGCCACAGGAACGAACCTACGTCACCCCCGTTGACCTGGTCACTTACCGAAGTCAACAAGCACTTTCTCCGCAAACTCGAGACTTTCGTCGAGCACGCCGTCGCCAACCGCTCGCTACCTGCCCACCATGCGATCTTCGATCAGGTGTGGGAGGCGGTGCGCAACCACCGCCAAGCCGGCACACCGCTCAGCGCGGCCGACATAGAGGCGCGGTTCCGGCCCCGAGACTACGAGACGTCAGAGGAGTGGACATTCATCTGGCAACTTGTCCTCGATGCCCAGTCCGGAAACGTCCCCCTTGTCTACGACGGTCAACTCGCGATCACCACCACCCCACGATCGGCCGACAAGTTCCTGCCAGCCGGGCCTACCTCCGCAGGGGTGGAGCGGGAGGTCGAAGCGGAGCTCTACCGGGGTGGCGCGAAGCAGGAGGATCGGCCCAAGGTGACAGTGGGGGCGACAGGCGGTGACCGGCTCGCCGGACGATTCGTGATCAACAGGGAACGCTTGGCTGCTCTGCGGCTCGAAGAGATTGAAGAGCTGCGAGAGGAGTCGTTGGGCGCCAACTACTTCCAGGCTCGTTTTGACGCGACAGGCTCCAGCACGGACATGTCAGAATCCGCCGTTCCGTACAGCACGACTCTCTTCGAATACCACGAACGTCTCGCCCGGGTAGGCATCTTGCGGACCCAACGGCGGGAGGAGGCGGCGGTCAGGGAGACACTCAGTCGTGTGGTCGTCACCGCCGAAAAATATGGTAGGACGCTGGAGCTCATCATGCAGACGAGCACACCCCTGCCGGTCGCCGAGCACAACATCGTGATGTGTGACTCTCAGACGATTCGGGAGTTGCTCGGCCCGACTGAGGCGCGCAAGATCCTGCCGGACGACAATGCTCTCTGGATGTATCGGCGGCCCGACTGCCGTGTGCTGGAATGGATCCCGTCACCGTAGCCCCGGTTCGGCAGTGCGCCGGCAGGTCGCGCGTTGCGACCTCAGGTCGAGTCGGTCCACCACGGCGTGAGCAGGGTCGGGTCGGCGACGTACTGCTCCACCTGCGCCCGCTGCTCCAGGGTCAGGGTCAGCGCCTGGAGGCGGGCGCCCCACTCGGGCACCCGCTCGGCCTTGTCCAACGCGGTCGCCAGTTCGATCAGGCCGGCCATTGGGCCGGCACCGTCGGGCGGCTTCGACGGCTGTCGTCTCCTACCCAGGGAGGAGGCGCGCTCCGACCAGCGGCCACAACCGGGGCTCGGGGTCGGACGCGATCGGCGGGCCCGGCCACGAACATCTACAGACATGACTACCGTTGTGCGCCGGGCGACGCGTTGGAACCGCCCCCTGATGTTCCTGGTATCCGTGATGGCGGTCCTGGCCGTCGTCGCCGTGGTCGGCATCCTCGTCGACCCGCGCGTCCTCACCGGGGCGCCGATCTGGCTCAAGCCGTTCAAGTTCGGGGTGTCCTTCGTGCTGTACGGCGCGACGCTCGCCTGGATGCTCTCCCTGCTGCCCCGACGCAGCCGAGCCGTCGAGCGGGCGGTCGTCGTCATCGTCGCGGTGGCGGTCGTCGAGAACGCGTGGATCGTCGGTCAGGTGCTGCGCGGGCAGACCAGCCACTTCAACGACACCACGCCGCTGAACACCGCGTTGTTCGCGGCGATGGGCGCGGCGATCATGGTGCTGTTCTTCGCGCACCTCGTCATCGGGGTCGTGGTCCTGATCCAGCGGATCCCCGATCGGGTCGCCGCGACCGCGGTCGGGTGGGGCCTCGGCCTGTCCCTGCTGGGCATGCTCGCGGCGGTGCCGATGGCGCTGCCGATGCAGGACCCGGGGATCGAGGGGATCGGTGGCGCGCACAGCGTCGGCGTGCTCGACGGCGGGCCGGGGCTGCCGATCGTCGGCTGGAGCACCACGGGCGGTGACCTGCGGATCGGGCACTTCGTGGGGCTGCACGCCCTCCAGGCGCTGCCGATCCTGGCGATCCTGCTGAGCCGGTTCGCGATGCGGTTGGACGAGCGCACCCGAGCCCGGTTGCTGGTCGTCGCGGGCGGCGCGTACGGCGTACTCACCGTGCTGTTGACCTGGCAGGCCCTGCGCGGGCAGCCGCTGCTGCGGCCGGACGCCGTCACGCTCGCCGCGGTCGCGGCCCTGGCGGTCACGACGGTGAGCGCGACCGGTCTGGTGCTGGCCCGCCGGCGTCGCCCGGAACTGGCGTTGGCCGCGTGACCGAGACGCTGTTCTCCCTGACGTTCGCGGTGGCCGCGCCGTTCTGGGCGCTGATGATCCTGCTGCCACGCTGGTCGTGGACCGCCCGGATCATCGCCTCGCCGCTGATCGTGCTGCCGGTCGTGGTGATCTACGCGCTGCTGGTGCTACCGGCCTTCGACGACGTGCTGGCGGCCGTGACGTCGCCGACCCTGACCGGGGTACGCGACCTGCTCAGCACCTCCACCGGGGCGGCGGCGGGTTGGGCGCACATGATCGCGTTCGATCTGTTCGTCGGACGGTGGGCCTGGTTGGACAGTCGGCAGCGGGGGGTGCCGGCGCTGGTCATGGCCCCGGTGCTGCTGCTGACCATCCTGCTCGGACCGCTCGGTCTGGCCGCCTACCTCGCGGTCCGGACCCGGTGGCGGCGGCCGGCGGCCGCCGCCACCGGCCCGCAGCACCTAGGCTGACCACCGTGGGCTGGCCGGGGCGACTGTTCGACTTGCGGGACCCGGTCGTACGGATGGCGCTGCTCATCCTCGCCGGGGTGCAGTACCTGCTCTTCGTCCCCCACGCGGACCGCCCACCCACGCCGACACAGTGGGTCCTCGCGGTGCTCGCGTTCACCGTGGGGCTGGCAGTACACCGTTGGCCGGTGGTCAACCTGTCGGCGCAGGCCGCGCTGCTGGCGGTCGCGATCAGCCTGGTCGACGACTTCACGATCAACCAGGTGGGCGCGAGTTGGGCGCTGCTCGAGGTCACCATGCGCGCGCGTCGCGCCCGGACCATCTGGCTGGCCTCCGCGCTGCTGGTGGTGGTCGACCTGACCGACTCGATCGGCGACCCGGCTGGCCAGGTCGCCTCCGGTGCCGTCGGGCTGGCCCTGGAAGTCGGCGTGCCGGTGCTCCTCGGCCTCGTCATCCGCACCAACCGGGAGCTGAGTCGGCAGGCCGTGGAGCGGGCGGTGGCCGAGCAACGCCAGCACGAGTCGGAGAGTCGTGCGGCGCGCGCCGACGAACGCAGCGCCATCGCCCGCGAGTTGCACGACGTCGTCGCGCACCACGTGGCGTCGATGGTCCTGCGGGTCGGTGTGGCCCGGCACGTGCTCACCGACCTGGACCCCCGGGTGGGTGAGGTCTTCGACGACGTGCACGGCACCGGCACCGCGGCGCTCGCGGAGCTGCGCCGGCTGGTCGCGGTGCTGCGCGACCCCGACGGGGTACGCGGTGACGCGGGGCTGACCGCGATCGAACCCTCCGCGCTGCCGGCGGCGATCGGCGCGTCCATCGACCGGGCCCGGCAGGCGGGTGTCACCGTGGAGGCCGAACTCGATCCGGCGATCGGTTCACTCGACGCGGTGCGCGGCATGGCGGTGCTGCGACTGACCCAGGAGGCACTGACCAACGTGGCCAAACACGCGGGGACGTCCGCGCTCGCGCACCTCGTGGTCGCCGTCCGGGACGGTTCCGTGCACTGGGAGGTCACCGACAACGGGCGTGGCGGGGTACCGGCGGGCGTGCCGGCCGGTGGCGGGCACGGCATCACCGGGATGCGCGAGCGCGTCGAGGTCCTCGGCGGCCGGCTGGAGGCGGGTCCGACCGGCGCCGGGTGGCGGGTGCGGACCGTCCTTCCGGTCGTGGCCTCCGCGTCCGCCGACGCGCCGGTCGGGTCGGTGCCCCGCGAGCGGGAGGCGCCGGCCGGATCACCCGCCCCGGAGCCGGCGTGATCCGGGTGCTGCTGGTCGACGACCAGCACCTCATCCGGGCCGGGCTGCGCATGCTCTGCGACGCCCAACCCGACATCGAGGTCGTCGGGGAGGCCGAGAACGGCCGGGAGGCGATCCCGCTGGCCGGGAGGCTCCTCCCCGACGTCGTCGTCATGGACCTGCGCATGCCCGGTGTCGACGGGATCACCGCGACCAGCCGGATCCTCGCCGAACGCCCGAGCACCCGCATCCTGGTGCTGACCACGTTCGGCGACGACGACCACCTCTACCCCGCGCTGACCGCCGGAGCGTGCGGGTTCCTGCTCAAGGACGCGCCGCCGACCGAGTTGCTGGACGGCATCCGCCGGGCCGCCGTCGGTGACAGCCCGTTCAGCCCGGAGGTGCTGCGTCGCCTCGTGCAACGCGCGGTGCACGCCCGCCCCGGATCAGCACCGGCTCTGCCGGGCCTGACCGCCCGGGAACGGGACGTGCTGAACCTGGTCGCCGAGGGCCTGTCCAACACCGAGATCGCCGACCAGCTGCACATCGGTGTCACGACGGTCAAGACCCACATCACCAGCCTGATGGCCAAGACCGACAGCCCCAACCGGGTACGCCTGGCCCTGTTCGCTCGCGGCGTCTGACGCTCAGGCCCGCATCCGCGTGGACACGGCGATGACGAGCACCAGCGGCACGATCAGCAGGGCCGGGGCGACGATCGGCAGGTGCAGGGCGACCAGGGCGCCGACCGCCGCGCCGACCATGAGGGCCAGCAGCACCTGGGCCTTGGGGCGCAGGCTGACCCACGGGCTGCGCGCGGCGACGCCGGCGATCAGGCTCGTGAGCGTGCCGGTCAGGTACGTGGAGGACAGTCCGGACACGCCGAAGCGTTGGATCGCACTGCTCTGCACGCCCAGCGCGACCGCGGACAGCATCAGCAGCGCCAGGTGGACGCGTGCGTCGGGGGTGTGGAGGGTGACCTCCCAGACGACGGCGAACACCACGAACACCGACAGCTCCAGGACCAGCGCCCAGGTGACCCGCCGTGGCCAGACCGGATCGTCGGGCTGCGCCGAGCCGACGACGCGGGCGCCCGCGAGGACACCGACGATGAAGCTGACGATGGCACAGCCCGACGTCAGGGCGAGGTCGGGATCACCCCGACCCGCCGAGAGCCCGAGCAGGACCATGTTGCCGGTCATCACGCTGGCGAAGGCGCCACCGAGGGCGAGGAAACCGAGAGCGTCGGCGCTCCCGGTCAGGAAGGTGAGGACGACGACGAGCGCGTGCCGTCGCCGCAGCAGGCGCTCGTCGCGGTGCGGGGCCACGTGAGGGCGGGTGACGCGGGGCGCTGTGCTCGACACTGTCGGCCACCTTCCAGTAATTGTTCTTCGTATACACTTTGTCCGGACACGTTCACGGAGAGGCGACCAGGTGGCTGAAGACCTACGGGACAAGCTCGGCGCGCAACACCTGCCGCTCCGCGATCAGGTCCTCGCCGCACTGCGGACCGCCATCATCGACGGCGACTACCTGCCCGGGGAACGGCTGACCGAGGACCGCCTCGCCGAGGACTTCGGCGTCTCCCGCAACCCCGTCCGGGAGGCGCTGCGCGTCGCCGAGGCCGAGGGGTTCGTCGTGATCCTCCCCCGCCGGGGCGCGGTCGTCGCCTCACCGAGCAGCGGCACCATCGGCGACATGTTCGCCGTGCGCGAGCGCCTGGAGGCGCTGGCCGCCCGGCTGGCCGCCGAGCGGGCGACCGCGGTCGACGTGGCGTCCCTGCGTGCCCTGCTCGACCAGGGCCGCGAGGCGACCCAACGGCAGGACCTGGCCCGGGTCGCCGAACTGAACAGCACGCTGCACCTACGCATCCTCCAGATCAGCGGAAACCCCTGGCTGTCGTCGATCGCCAAGTCGCTCTACCTCCATGTCCAGTGGATCTTCCGGCTCGGGGCGGCCGAACGCGCCCCACACTCGTGGGCCGAGCACATCCAACTCGTCGACGCCATCGAGTCAGGCGACGGTGACCGCGCCGAGCGGGCCGCGCTCGACCACCTCGACGCGGCATCCGCCGCGGCCTACGAGAACGCCGAAGGCGGCTACGGCGCCCGCTGACGGCCACCTGGCCGGGGCGGCCGCTAGCGGCCGCACGCGTAGCCCTGCATCCCCCGAGGATTCGCACCGGCGGCCAGCACACCCGTCACCGGGTCGCGGGTCACCGCGCAGAGCCGACCGAGGCTCCACCCGTCGGCGACCCGCACCTCGTGCCCGTACGCCCGCAGCGCCGCCAGCACGCCCTCGTCGAGCCGGTCCTCCACCACCAGGACACCGGGCTCCATGTCACGGGGATAGAACGACCCCGGCACGCCGACCGTGTGCCACGCCGGCGCGTCGATGGCCTCCTGAAGGCTCTGACCACCGACGAGGTGCCGCAGCAGGAACGGCAACTGCCACTGGTCCTGCTGGTCGCCACCGGGGGTGCCGCAGGCCAGCACCGGCTCGCCGTCGCGGTGCACCATCGTCGGGCTCAACGTCGTACGCGGCCGACGGCCCGGCGCCAGCGACGAGGCGAGCCCCTCCTCCAGCCAGAACATCTGCAACCTGCTGCCCAGCGGGAAGCCGAGCTCCGGAATCGTCGGGGAACTCTGCAACCAGCCGCCGCTGGGCGTAGCGGAGATCATGTTGCCCCAGCGGTCGACCACGTCCACGTGACACGTGTCGCCCCGGGTCACCCCGTCCGACTGCACGGTCGGCTCTCCCGTCGTGGCATCCGTCGGCCCGGTACGCCGCGCCGCACCGGGTCGGACGTGCGCCGGCAGACGCGGCTGTGCCCCGTCCGGACGCCCCGGCCGCAACTCGACCGACGCGTGATCGCCGATCAGGGCTGCCCGTTCCCGCGCGTACTGCGGGGAGAGCAGCGCCTTGGCGGGCACGTCGACGCCGTCGCCGTACCAGGCCTCCCGGTCGGCGAAGGCGAGCTTGAGGGCCTCGACCTGGGCGTGCACGCCCGCTGCGGTCCCCGGGTCGTACGCGCCCGGGTCGTCGAGGGAGTCCAGGGTGGCCAGTGCCTCCAGCAGCACCGGGCCCTGACCCCAGAAGCCGGTCTTCGCCACCGAGTAGCCGTGCCAGTCGAGGGTGGCGGGCGCCTCCCAGCTCGCCGAGTACGCGGCCAGGTCGTCGCCGGTGACCAGCCCGGCGTGCGGGCGTCCGCTGGAGTCCTGGAACGGCCGCCGGCTGAACGCGTCGATCGCCTCGGCGACGAAACCCGTGCTCCAGGCCCGACGCGCGGCTTCGATCTGGGCCTCCCGGTCGACACCGGCCGCCTGTCCCGCCTCGACGAGTCGGCGCAGCGTGTCCGCGTGCGCCGGGTTGGTGACCATCTCCCCCGCGGCCGGTGGCCGGCCGCCACGCAGCCAGAGCGCGGCGGACGTGGGCCAGTGTTCCTCGAACAACGACCGGACGGCCGCCACGGTGTCGCCGACCCGGCCGACCAGCGGGTGTCCGGCGCCGGCGTAGCCGATCGCCGGCTCCAGCACCTCGGCGAGGGTGAGCGTGCCGTGCTCGCGCAGCAGCAGGAGCCAGGCGTCCACGGCACCGGGTACGGCCGCCGCGAGCGGCCCGGCACCCGGGACGAGGTCCATTCCGAGGGACCGGAAGTGCGCGATGGTCGCACCAGCCGGGGCGGGCCCCTGCCCACACAGCACCTTCGGTCGAGGGTCCTGTGCGGTGGCCACGATGGCCGGCACCTCGCCGCCCGGCCCGTTCAGGTGCGGCTCGACGACGTGCAGGACGAACCCGGCGGTGACCGCGGCGTCGAAGGCGTTACCGCCGCGTTCCAGGATGCCCATCGCCGACTGGCTGGCGAGCCAGTGCGTCGAGGACACCATGCCGAAGGTCCCCTGCAGCGTGGGTCGGGTGGTGAACGTCATGACAACACCTCACTGGGATCTGCGGTACGAACGTCGGGGCCGGTGCCGTCCGGCCGGACCAGGTGACACGCGGCCATGCCGTCGCCGATCGCGATCTGCGCCGGCACCTCCGTCGCGCACCTGTCGAAGGCGAGCGGGCACCGGGTCCGGAACCGGCAGCCGGACGGCGGGTCGAGCGCGGACGGCAGGTCGTCGCCGAGCAGCACCGGCTGACGGTGGCGCTGACGCACCGGGTCGGCCACCGGCGCGGCGGACAGCAGAGCCTGGGTGTACGGGTGGGCGGGCCGGGCGAAGATCCGCTCGCGGCTGCCCGTCTCGACGAGTTGACCGAGGTACATGACCGCGATGTCGTCGGCCAGGTACTCCACAGCGGAGAGGTCGTGGGTGATGAAGAGGCAAGCGAACCCGATGTCGCGTTGCAGGTCGGCGAGGAGGTTGAGCACCGACGCCTGCACGGACACGTCGAGCGCGCTCGTGGGTTCGTCCGCGATGAGCAGCATGGGCTCGGAGATCAGGGCCCGTGCGATGCTGACCCGCTGGCGTTGCCCGCCGGACAACTCGTGGGGATAGCGACGGGCCACCTCGGCGCGGAGGCCCACCCGTTCGAGTTGGGGAGCGACCCGGGCGTCCCGGTCGCGCCGGGACATCCGTTTGCCGGCCAGCCGCAGCGGCTCGGCCACGATCTCGCCCACCAGCATGCGCGGGTCCAGGGACGCGGCCGGGTCCTGGAAGACGATCGACACCGCGCCGCGATGGGGGCGCAGTCGCCGTCGGGACAGGTGGGTGACGTCGGTGCCCGCGATCCGGACAGTGCCCGCTGTCGGTTCGACGAGCCGCACCACGCAGCGGCCCACAGTCGACTTTCCGGAACCGCTCTCCCCCACCAGGGCCGTGACCCGGCCGCGCGGGATCGTCAGCGACACCCCGTCCACGGCACGCACCGGGCCGAAGTGCATCACCAGGTCCGCGATCTCCAGGGCGTTCGGCTGCGGCGTCATCGGTTCGCCTCCTGAGCTGCCGTGGGTGCCGTTGTGCAGGGGTGCCAACAGGCCGCGACGTGGTCGGTGCCGCCGACACTCTCCAGGGGTGGGGCGGCCGCCCGGCACTGCTGGTCGACGGCCGGGCACCGGTCCGCGAAGGTGCAGGCGTCGGGTTGGCTCGCCAGGACGGGCACCAGCCCGGGGATCTCCGTCAACCGGTCGGTGCCGGCGTGCCGGCCCGGCTGCGGTGACGCCGACAGGAGCCCGGCCGTGTACCGGTGCCGTGGGTTGGCGAACAGGTCGTCCACCGGTGCCCGTTCCACCACCCGGCCCGCGTACATGACGACGACGCGGTCCGCGATGTCGGCGATCACGCCGAGGTCGTGCGTGATGATGAGGACGCTCGTGCCGAGCCGGTCGCGCAGGTCCCGCAGCACCTGGAGGATGCCGGCCTGGACGGTGACGTCCAGCGCGGTGGTCGGTTCGTCGGCGACCAGCACCTTCGGGCCGCAGGCCACCGCCATCGCGATCATCACGCGCTGGCGCATGCCGCCGGAGAGCTGGTGCGGATAACTGTCGACCCGCTGGGCGGCGGACGGGATCCCGACGAGCGTCAACAGCTCGACGGCTCGCGCCCGCGCCGCCCGCCGGGACATCCGCTCGTGGACCTGGAGCACCTCCCCGATCTGCCGCCCGACGGTGAGCACCGGGTTCAACGACGTCATCGGCTCCTGGAAGATGTACGCGATCTCCCGGCCACGGACCCGGCGCAGGGCCGACTCGCGGGCCCCGACCAGCTGCGTGCCGTCCAGGCGCACCGAACCGCTGACCCGGGCGCTGCCCGGAAGCAGCCCGGCGATGCTCATCGCGGTGACGCTCTTTCCGCACCCCGACTCGCCCACCATCCCGACGATCTCCCCGGGCGCGAGGTCCAGGCTGACAGCGTCGACCGCGGAGACGGTGCCGGTCTCGGTCGGGAACGACACCGACAGGTCGCGGATCTCCAGCACGGGCGCGGGGGCCGGGGTCATCGCCGGTCTCCCTTCGGGTCGAGGGCGTCGCGCAGGGCGTCACCGAAGACGTTGAACGCCAGCGCCAAACCCATGATCACGACGCCGGGGAAGACGGCGGCCCACGGCGCGCGGGCGGCGAACTGCTGGGCGGTGGCCAGCATGGTGCCGAGACTGGGCGCCGGCGGCTGGATGCCGAGACCGAGGAAGGACAGCACCGCCTCGCCGAGGATCGCCGCCGGGATGGCGACCGTGGCCTGCACCAGGATCACCGAGGTCGCGTTCGGCAGGATGTGCCGGGCCAGCACCCACAGATCGCTCGCGCCGTCGACCACGGCCGCGGCGACGAAGTCGAGAGACTTGAGGCGCAACGTGTCCGAGCGGACGACCCGGATCACCCCGGGGATCTGGGCGATGCCGATGGCCACCGCGGCGTTGCCGAGGCTGGCGCCCCGGATGGCCGCCAACCCCACCGCCATGATCAGGAACGGAAACGCCAGCAGCAGGTCGGTGAAGCGCGAGATCACCGCATCCCAGGCCCGGAAGTAGCCGGCCGCGAGCCCGAGCGGCACCCCGATGACCAGAGAGGTGGCCACCGCCAGAAGTCCCACCTGCAACGACGCCCGCGCACCGAGCATGATGCGGGAGAGGACGTCCCGACCGAGGTCGTCGGTGCCGAGCACGTGCCCGGCGGTCCCGGGAGGCGCGAACGTACGGGCGAAGTCGGTCTGGTCGACCGAGTAGGGCGCGAGCCAGGGCGAGAGCAGAGCGATGACGCCCGCCAGCGCGAGCACGACGAAGCTCACCACGGCGAGCGGGTTGCGACGCAACCGTCGCAGCACCCGGGTACGCCTGGTGATGCTGGCGGTGCCGGTCTCCGCCATCGGTACGGTGAGGACGGTCATGCCGGATCTCCCGTCACCCGGATGCGGGGATCGATGACCGAGTAGAGCAGGTCCACGAAGAAGTTGATCACGATGTAGGCCGCCGCGGTGAGCAGGACGACGGCCTGGATCACCGGGTAGTCCCGCTGGAACACCGCGTCGATGGTCATCTTGCCGAAGCCCGGCAGCCCGAAGATCTGTTCGGTGACGACCGCGCCGGAGATCAGCCCGCCGAGTTGGAGACCCACGACTGTCACCACCACGATGAGGCTGTTCCGTAGGGCGTGCCGGGTGACGACGGCGCGCGGTCGCAGGCCCTTCGCCTTCGCCGTCCGCACGTAGTCGGAGGAGAGCGAGTCCAGCATCGCCGAGCGGGTCTGCCGCATGATGATGGCGGCGAGGCCGGTGCCGAGGATCACCGCTGGCAGGACGATGTGGTGCAGGTTGTCGACGGGGTCCTCCAGGATCGGCACGAAGCCGGAGGCGGGGAAGAGCCCGGTCGCCACGGACAGGTAGAGGATCGCGAGCAGCCCCAGCCAGAAGTGCGGCACCGACAGGCCGATCAGGGCCAGGCCGTTGGCGAGCCACTCCGCCGGACGTCCACGACGGACCGCCGCGATCACCCCGGCGCCGACCCCGAGCGCCGCCGCGATGAGGATCGCCAGGACGGACAACTCGACGGTCACCGGCAGGGCTGTCGTGAGCATCGACGAGACCGGTGTGCCGGTGCGGATCGACACCCCGAAGTCGCCCTGCGCCATGCGCTCCACGTACTGGGCGAACTGCACCGGCAACGGCTGGTCCAGCCCGTAGTGCCGACGGATGGCCTCCAGGGCCTCCGGCGACCGGTCCTCCCCGGCCAGGGCGAGGGCGGGATCACCGGGGAGTGCCCGTACGCCGACGAAGACCACGATCGTCGACAACAGCAGGGTCAGCGCCGACTGCCAGGCGCGGGTGAGCAGATATCGGGCCACGACGACCTACTTGCCGAAGCCGGCGAAGGCCGCCCGGATCACGCCGTCCGGGAAGACCTGCAGGCCCTGGATCTGCTTGCTGACGGCGGTCAGGTTGCGCTGCCGGTAGAGGTAGATCAGGGCGTCGTCCTGCTGCAGCAGGGTGACCGCCTGCCCGTACAGCTTCCTGCGCTCCTCGACGTCGCCGGCCTGGCGGGCCTGGGTCAACAGGGTGTCGAGCTGTGGGTTGCTGTAGCCGGCGACGTTCTGGCTGGCGCCGGTGCCGACGAAGTTGGTGATGTTGGCGTCCGGGTCGATCCGTCCGCTCCAGCCCAGTTGCAGCAGCTCGAAGTTGCCACGGTCCTGTTCGTCGAGCAGCGATGAGTACTCCACCGGGTTGATCTTCAGGTCGAAGCCGCCGTCCTTGACCATGGACTGCAACGCCTGCGCGAGGCGCAGCGTGTCAGGGGTGTTCGAGGCGAGCATCGTCACCGCGTACGGCGTCTGCACGCCGGCCTCGGTGAGCAACTGCTTGGCCTTGGCGGGGTCGTGCGCCGGGCAGGTCTGCGCCTCGGGGGACGAGAACGTGCTCGCGGGCGAGATCGGGGTGCAGGCGGCGGCGTGCAGACCGTTGAAGACCGCGTCGACAAGGGCCTTGCGGTCGATGGCGTGCTCGAAGGCCTGCCGCACCTTGGCGTTCTGCGCGAGGGGGCGATTGATGGGCTTGGGGGCGGTGCCGACGCCGTCGACGTTGCCGACGTTGATGGTCAGGCCCTGGTAGCCGAGGGACTGCGACTGGAGGACGGAGACCGCCGAGTCCTGCCGGAGCGAGGCGACGTCCTGGGTGGAGACCGAGTCGGCGACCTGCGCGTCGCCGGAGCGCAGGTTGGCGGCGCGGATGCTGGCGTCGGTGAGGATCCGCCACGAGATGGCGTCCAGGTGCACCTTGCTCGCGTCGTAGTAGTTGGGGTCCCGCACCACTTCGATGGAGTTCTGCGGCACCCGCTTCGCGAACTTGAAGGGGCCGACGCAGACCGGCGCCGAGGCGAAGTCGTCACCCCGGGTCCGTAGCGCCTGCGCACTCATGATCATGCCGGCCCGGTCGGCGAGGGCCCCGAGCAGCGGTGCGAACGGCTGCTTCAGCCGCAGGACTACTGTCTGCGCGTCCGGGGTGTCGACGCCGTCGATGGGGCCGAGTTCGCTCTTGCGCGCCGACCGGGCGTTGGCGAGGTGGCGTTGCAGGGTGGCTTTCACCGCGGCCGAGTCGAACGCCGTCCCGTCCGCGAAGCGCACGCCGGGCCGCAGCGGAATGGTCACCGTCCGGCCGTCACCGCTCGTGGTGGGCAGGGCCGTCGCGAGCTGCGGTACGACCTGCGCCTGCTCGTTGACGTCGTAGAGCTTCTGGCACATGGCCTGGAAGACGTAGCGGGAGTAGAGGCTTCTCGACAGCGTCGGGTCCAACGCGTCGGGCTCGGCCGAGAGAGCGATGACCAACTTGCCGCCCTGCTTCACGGCGGCGGGGTCTGCGGGCGTACCGAAGGAATCCTGGCCTGCCGACTGGTCGCCGCCGGGTTGGTCGCCGCCGTCGCCGTTCGACACCGGTGAGCAGGCGACGATCGTGCAGACGACGGCGGCCGCCACGGCGGCCCGGAGCACCCGGCGGCGGGGCAGGTTCGTGTCGCGGACGGAGAGGTTCGTCATGGAGAGCTCCTCAGGTGGGCGATTCGGGGAGCGTATGTTGTATACGATGACCGCCGCAAGACCTCTGTGGATGCCTCACGGCGCCCGTCCACGGGCCGTGTGGGGTGCGTCCATCGGGGCCGACGGCTGCGCCGCGCGACCTTTGCTCTGCTTCAACCCACGCAACGGCATCCGTCCGATATCCGGACACCCGGTGGTGCGTCCGTTGAAGCAGAGCAAAGGACCACCACCAACCCCTACCGACCCGCTCGGCCAGCCGGGCACCGCCGTCAGCTCAGCCCGCGGGTCTCGCCGTGGGCGCGGGCGGTGTCGGGCCACGCCGCAGGAGGCTGAGCAGGACGACAAGCGCGAGCACCGCCACCACCGCGCTGAAGATCTCGCCGGCCGGGCGCAGACCGGTTGCCTGGATCAGCAGACCCACCCCGACCGCTGGCACGCCGAGCATGGCGAACAGGATGGCGAAGAAGGTCGACACCGCCTCGGCCCGGTGCTGCGGTTCGGTCTTCATCGTGATCGTCGCGATGCCGTCGCCGACCGCCACCCCGGACGCGACCCCGATGATCGCCGCGCTGACGATGAGCGTCGCCAGCAACGCCATCCACATGCTGAACGCGAGCAGGCCCGCCCCCACGACCAGGCCGGCGCAGGCGCTGGCCAGCGCGGCGCGCGAGGACAGCACGCGGGTCAGCAGCTGACCGAACGCCGCGCCGGTGAACGCCACGAAGACCACAAGCGCGGCCAGGGTGTGTGAGGTCTCGTGCAGGACCATGCCGAGGAACAGCCCGCTCACCGACGTGAGCACCCCGAGAGCGGCGAAGCCCGCGCCAGCGGTGAGCGCCGAGCGGACGAAGGCGCCGCGAATGGTCGCCGGCACGTGCAACCGCTGCACCCGCAGGGTCACCGGCGAGCGCCCCCGGACCGTCTCCGGCACCCCGCGCAACGCGATGATCGCGATCACCGCCAGGATCAGCACGATCACCCAGGGCAGCCGGAGCGGTTCGGGCGCCACGTCCGACACGATCCCGGACAGCAGGGTGCCGGTGGCCAGGCCGCCCAGGTTCGCGAAAATCGACACGGTGGCGGCACGCTTCGGGTACCGAGGGTCGATCAGCTCCGCCAACGCCGCGGTCGCCGTGCCGATGATCAGTGCGGCGGACAGCCCGGCGAGGATCCGACCCACGACGATCATCGCCAGGTCCACTGCGGCCAGGAACACGGCGTCGGCGGCGACCGAGAGCAGCAGGGCGATGAGGATGACCGGGCGTCGGCCGATCTGGTCGGACAGTCGACCGAAGACCAGCAGCCCGACGACGACTCCCAGCGCGTACACCGCGTAGACCACGGTCACGGTCAACGACGAGAACCCGAACTCCAGCTCGTAGAGCGGGTAGAGCGGGGTCGGCACGGTGGTGCCCACGAGCGTGATCCAGAAGGCGAAGGCGACCCGTACCGCGCCGGACGTGGACCGGGTCGTCGCGCCCCCGGCGCGGCTGGCGTCGGACATGATCAGTCCCCCCGGGATCGGACCCCTGACTGCGCGCCGCCGACTCCCACACACTCCCCGTCGCGGCCCCCTGTCCCCGCGTACAGCATGGGTCTTGACCTTGGCGAAGATGCGGTAACAGCCCGGAACGACCGCATCGGGTGGCTGTGCGATCAGCTCGGGACGCGTCCGTACAGGGCAGCGCGCAGCGCTGGCCCGAAGACCCGCCGGACGTCGACCGCGGACAGCGCGCCGACCGAGCGGATCGGATTCAGGTAGCGCGTGAAGATCAGCCCACCCAGCACGCAGACCGCAGCGGTGGCACGTCGCGTCGCGTCAGGCCCGCCGAGAAATTCAGCGATGCGGAGGCGTAGCTCACCGTCCAGGTAGTCCCGCAGGGCGCGCATCGTGTCGCCATCCTGCACCGCCATCTGGCTCTGCACCGGCCCGGCGGCGTCCCACAGGCCGGTGACGGAATCGAGCAGGCGGTCGGCCAGATGCTCCCGGTCACCCCGCAGAGCCTGGTCCAACGCGGTGGGATCGACGCACAGCAGGTCCAGTGACTGACTGAAGAGGCCCTGCTTGGAGCCGAAGTGGTAGCTGATGAGCGCCGAGTCGACACCAGCGGCGGCGGCGATGGCCCGGACCGTCGTACCCGGATAGCCGTGCTTCAGGAACAGCTCGCGGGCGGCCTCGGTGATGCGGGCCTTGGTGTCGGGGTTGCCGCGGGGCCGACCCCGCGTTTTATTCAACACGGTTGAATAATGCTCTCCCCCGCTGGCACGGTCAACGCCGTCAACCCCCAGCGAGGAGCGAACACATGCGCACTGTCATCTTCGGCGCCACCGGCCCCACCGGCCGTCGGATCATCGAGCAGGCCCTGGCCGCCGACCACGAGGTCGTCGCGGTGACCCGCCGCCCGCACGCCGTGCAACCCCGCCCCGGCCTCACAGTGGTCAACGCGGACGCCGCGGACCTCGACGCCGTCGACCGGGCCGTGGCCGGCGGCGACGCCATCCTGTCCAGCCTGGGCGTCCCGCTCACCCCGAAGCCGATCACCGTCTATTCCCGGGGCAACGCGAACATCGTGGCCGCCATGCACCGCCACGGGATCAAGCGCCTGATCACCGTCAGCTCGAGCGTCCTGGATCCCGCCTGGCGCCCGACCGGCGAGTTCTTCTTCAACAACGTGCTGGACCCGCTTTTCAACCGCAGGGCGGGCCGCACCGCGCACGAGGACATGCGGCGGATGGAGTCCCTCGTCCGCGACAGCGACCTGGACTGGACCATCACCCGACCGTCCGGGTTGTTCGACCACCCGACAGTCACCCGCTACCAGGTGGCCGAGGACTGCGCGGACGGCCTTTTCACGGCACGCGCGGACCTGGCGGCGAGCATGGTGGCGCAACTGACCGACGACCGGTACGTCCGGCGGGCGATGGCGGTGATCACTACCGAGGTCAGGCCGAGCATCGCCGGTCTGATCTGGCGCGAGGCCGTCATGAAGAAGAAGTGACAGTCCCGCCGTGACGCCCGTCGGAACACCCCTTGAACACGCCCCGGGCAATCCACTCACGACGGCGAAGCGACCGCGACGCGGCGGGAAGCGGCGCGCACAACGCCGCTTCCCACCCGTACTCCTAGGAGTTGTACGCCTGCGCGGTCACCGTGACCTGGCGGGCGAGGCCCGACCGCGCGGGCCAGGAAATCCGCACCTCGCGGGTCTCCCCCGGGAGGAGCCAGAAGTAGTTGTCGTCGTAACGGGCCGGCAGGACCCGCTCACCGCGCTTGTCGCGCACGGCGAGCCGCACCAACGCGGCGACCGTACGGCCCTGGTTGCGGACCGTCGTGGTGACGGTGTTGCGCCCCTCCACGACGCGTACGGTGCTCGACGACGTCGACAGCCGGGTGCTCGGCACGTCGTTGAGCGCCCGCAACTGCTCGGCCTTGTCGTAGCGCCAGTAGGTGTTCTCGGCGAGCAGCCGGTCGCGGCTGTCCCGCAGCTCCAGTCGCACCAGGTGCAGCCCGCCGCCGTCCGGCGCGGCGAGCGGGAAGGCCGCCGTCGTGGCCGAGCGGGCCACGTCCACCCGCTGACGCTGGGCCGAACCCAGCGACCGGCCGCTCAGGTCGTACCGTCGGGCGCTCACGGTGAGCCCGCTGAGCGGCGCGGCGGTGTGGTTGACCACCCGGACCTGCCAGGTGCCCGGGTCGGCCTGGACGTGCACCGGCTCGCATCCCTTGCGGGCGCCGTAGTAGGCGCCGTTCACGTCGAGGTCGTAGTCGTAGGTCTGCCAGACCGTGCTGTGCCACGCCGGGTGCGACATCCACAGCAGCAGACCTGTGGCGTCCTGCCACAGGTTGGCGTTCCACGCCTCGAACATGGCGCGGTGGCTCTCGTAGTTGACGAACTGCGCCCGGGTGGCGAACTCGTCGAGCGAGTCGGACTCACCGAGCCGCGCGTCGATCGCCGCCTGGTACGTGCCGACGCGCTGGTTACCGATCGTCGACCAGTCGTGGTAGTTCCACACCTCGCCGATCGGCCACTCCGGGGCGTCACCGACGAGGTTGCGCATGCTCTCGACCACCGACACCACAGGCATGCCGATCTCGGTGTGGAACCCGAACGCGCCCGTGTCGTACGTGTTCTTGTTGTTGTACGTCGCCGGGTCCACCCAGTGGTACGGGCCGTGGCCGCTGACGATGCCACCGGCCGAGTTGGGGATGTACAGGATCTCCGGGTGCTCGGTGGCCGCGGCCTGCTTGAGCCCGGCGTCCACGATCGGCGGCGGGTCACCCTCGTTAGCGCCACACCACACCACGATGCACGGGTGGTGGCGGAACCGCCGGATCGTGTCGGCGGCGATGTCGACGTAGCCGGGCGGGTTGGGCAGGAACGCGCCCGCCTGCCAGAAGTCGTTCCACACCAGGATGCCCTGCTCGTCGCAGGCCTGGTACAGCTCCTCGCGGTTGCTGCTGCCGAGCCAGTTGCGGATCATCGTGAAGTTCATGTCGCGGTGCATCTCGACCGTGTCGGCGAGCCGGTCGGGCAGCACCCGGCGCAGCAACTCGTCCCAGCCCCAGTTGCCGCCCCGGGCGAAGACCGGCACACCGTTCACGCTGATCTTCAGTTGGGTGACCGCGTTGCTCACCGACTTCACGTCGGTCCACCGCTGCCCGTCGTCCGAGACCTGGATGACGAAATCGCGCGCGTACGCCTGCTCCCAGACGATGGTGACCTGGTCGAAGCTGACCGGAGCGCCGAGGTCGACCTGGATCCACTGGTTGTCCTCGAACTTCGACGACCACCGGGTCCGGGGATTGCCGTCGACGGCCCGGTCCGGCCCGTTCGAGTCGCTGTCCGAGGACGACGCGGTGGCGGTCCGGCGCAGGGCCAGGTCGACGTCCGGCTCGGCCTGCCGCTGCACCGAGAGCCCCCACATGGACACGCCCCACGAGGTCACCCGCGCGCCGGTCTGGATGCGCAGGTGCTGGGCGGTCTGGCTGGCGAACTTCTCGACCTGGCTGGCGCGGCTGCCCAGCGGGGTGTCGTTGCTGACCGACGTCACGTCGCTCCAGGTGTCCCCGTCGGCGGAGACCTGGACGCGGTAGTCCAGCGCGTACGCCTGCTCCCACACGATGGTGACCCGGTCGAAGTCGACAGCCGCGCCGAGGTCGACCTGGATCCACTGGTTGTCCTCGGCCTGCGAGGCCCAGCGGGTCGCCGCGTCGCCGTCGACGGCCCTGCCGGGCCCGTTGCCGTCGTTCTCCGCAGACGACGCGGTCGCGTCCCGACCCAGGGCGAGATCGGGGCCGGTGCCGTCGGCCACCGACAGGGAGAACATCGAGATGCCCCAGCCGGTGGCGCGCTGGCCGGCCTGGATGCGTACGTGCCGGGCGTGCTGCCTGGCGAACGTGGCCGTCTGGGTCGCCGCGCCGTCGACGAACTCCAGCGCCGGCTTGCCGGGCGGCGAGATGACGATCGGCTGGTGCCAGTCGTAGGCGAACTCGCGGACACCGAAGCGGAGCGCACGCCTGTCGCTGACCGAGCGCCTGACGGTGGCGGTGAGCGTGAGGTCGTACAGGTGGGGGTCGCCGTAGCCGTTGGGCCACCAGAGCCGGGGGTTGCGCACCCGCAGCGCGTGGAAGCGCTCCGGCGTGAAGGTGACTGTGGTGCTCCCGCCGGCGGGGACGGTCACTGTGGACTCGACGCGTACCTTGTCGAACTCGGCGCGGACGGTGACCGTGGTGGCGCTGGCCGCCGCGTTGCGGACCGGCACCCGGATGGTGACCTCCGCGGTGTCGGTGTCGGGCAGGTCCGGCAGCGTGGTCTGCACGTGCGGGTCGCCGATGACCACGGCGCCGGTGCTGCGCAGGCGGACGTGGTCCCAGAGGCCGGTGACCCGGTCGCGGACGGCGGGCATCCAGTCCCACCCGGACACCGCCAGGTAGGTGGGCGCGTCAAGGTAGTGGTGGGCCGACTGGAGGAAGGTACGGCCGTCGGGGCCCTTGTCACCGGGGGTGCCCGGGTGCGGCATCGGGGTGACCCGGACGGCGAGGACGTGCTCGCCACGGTGACCGGCCAGCGCGTCGGTGATGTCGAACGCCGCGCGTGCGAACGGGTGCTTGACGCTGCCGACCTGCACGCCGTTGACCCAGGCGGTCGCCTCGTGGTTGATCCCGTCGAACTCCAGCCAGACGCGTCGGCCGGCCGAGGTGTCCAGGTCGCGCGGCAACCGCAACGCGCGCCGGTACCACCAGGTGTGCCGGGACAGCGCCTCCGGGATGCGCATGTTGTTGAAGCCGGCCACCGGGTCGGGCAGGTGGCCCTGCTCGACCAGGGTGCCCAGCACGGTGCCGGGCACCGTCGCCGGCAACCAGGATCGGACGTCGACACCGGCGCGGGACAGTTCGGCGCCGTCGGCGGTGCCGGCGAAGTCGTCCATCGTCAACGACCAGCCCGACTCCAGCGGCACCGTACCGTCGGCGGCGACCCGCAGCTCGGGGGCCGGGCCGGTGTTGCCGCCCTCCCAACTGGTCCAGCCCTCGGCCTTCGGCCGGCCGGCCAGCGGCACGCCGTAGACCTGGAAGCCGTTGAGGCCCACCGGGTTGCTGTTCGAGCGTTTCGTGGCGGTCATCCGGATCCACCGGGCGGTGACCGGCTGGGGCAGCTTGATGGTCTGCGCGCCGCCCTGGCCCTCGCTGGTCTCGTACACCGACCGCCAGGCACGGCCGTCGGTGGAGACCTCGATCCGGTACGCCGTCGCGGCGCTGGAGAGAATCTCGTCACCGTCGGTGTCGGTGTAGTTGCCGTCGAACGGCCCGTCGGTGAGCGTGGCCTCGAAGACCAGGGAGACCGCCTCGATCCGGCACAGCGCCTGGAGGTCCACCGAGATCCACTGTGGATCACCGTTGGCGGCGCGCCACCCACTCCCCCGGACGCCGACCTGCGGCAGGCCGTCCACGGCGAAGGTGGCCGGCGTCGGCGCGTAGTCGGTCGACGAGACAGTCACCGGGCGGTGCCGGGCCAGGTCGGTGGTGGTCTTGGTGGCGGTCGGCGGCGGCACGGCGGCGGACGCGAGGGCGTCCGGGAGTGCCGCGGTCACCCCGACCGACGCCAGCAGCGTCGCTCCGGCGGAGAGGAAGGTACGCCGTGAGATCGGCGATGGCTCGGACATCTTGCCTCCAGACATGACAACGTTGTCAGATGGCGGGGGTCTGTGACAACGTTGTCAGATGGTGGCCCGATGTTTCCCGAGAGTCAAGGGTCCGAGTCCACCGTGATTCCCCGAACACGTTCCGCAGCTGTTCCACTTCGGACATCGACCCGCAGTCAGGCCTGAGGTCACTCCGGCTGCGTGCTCAGCCCGTCCAGGGCGACAGCGAGCACGTGATCGCGCTGTTCGACGTGAGGGAAATGCCCGGATGCGATGGCGCTGGTCAGGCGCATGACGTCGTCGATCGTCACGTCGGGGCGCACCTCGCGCGCCCGCTGGGCCCGCTCCAGCAGCGGCCCACCGGCGGCGTAGAGCGCCCGCCGACACTCCAGGTAGGCGGTGGACTCACGGTTGAGGCCGGCAGCTAGGGGCTGCTTCGCCCCGATGTACTCCACGAAGCGCCGCAGCCATGTGTACAGGCCGTCGCGTGGGGCGAGCCTCTCGGCCTCCCCGGCGGTCGCGCACACCGCCTCGACCTCGGTGACGTAGACGTTCTCGATCAGCACCTCCCGGGTCGGAAAGTTGCGGTAGAGCGTCGCGATGCCCACTCCGGCCCGGCGGGCGATCTCCTCCAGCGGAGCCTCCGCGCCCTGCTCGGCGAAGGCGACCCGGGCCGCGGCCAGGATCGCGTCGTAATTGCGGGCGGCGTCGGCCCGGTGCGGGCGGGCCACGCGCAGGTGGGTGAGGGCCGTCACGATGCCGATGTCTCCCAGCGCTAGCAACCGGAGGCCGACTATCACTAGAGTGATAGCAGGCCTCCACTTATTCGGAGGTCTCCTATCACTCTAGTCCGAAAGTAGGCGGACCATGTCTCCGACTCCCGCTTCCCGTCGCGGGATCGCCCTGGCGCTCATCCTCGGCTCGCAGCTCATGATGACGCTGGACACCTCGATCATCACGACCGCGTTGCCGCACGTGCAACGGCAGTTCGGCTTCTCCCAGTCCGGGCTCTCCTGGGTGCAGAACGCCTACGTCCTGGCGTTCGGTGGCCTGCTCCTGCTCGGCGCACGAGCCGGTGACCTGCTCGGCCGCCGCCGCGTCTTCCTCGCCGGGATCACCCTGTTCACCGCGGCGTCCCTCGCCGCCGGCCTCGCCCAGAACGGCAGCTGGCTGATCACCGCCCGCGTCGTGCAGGGCCTCGCCGCCGCGCTCGCGGTGCCCTCCACGCTCGCGCTGCTGGTCGCCGACCATCCCGAACCGGGCGCCCGAGCCAGGGTTATCGCCCTGTACAGCGCGGTCATCGGTGCCGGCGGCAGCGTCGGCATCGTCATCGGCGGCGTCTTCACCGACCTGCTCTCCTGGCGCTGGGGAATGCTCGTCAACGTTCCGATCGGTATCGCCATCGCGCTGCTCGCACCACGGTTTCTGGTCGAGACCGAACGCCGTGCCGGTACGTTCGACCTCGGCGGGGCGCTCACCTCCACCGGCGGCATGACCGCAATGGTGTACGGCTTCATCCAGGCCGCCGCGGCCGGCTGGGGCGCACCGACCACCGTGGTCGCGTTGGGTCTCGGCACCGGCCTCCTGACCGCCTTCGTGCTGATCGAGCACCGGGCACCGCAGCCCATCACCCCACTGCGACTCTTCCGCAGCCTGGAGCGCTCCGGCGCGTACGCCGGGCGGATCCTCATCGTCGGCGCGACCTTCTCCACCTTCTACTTCCTCAGCCAGTACCTCCAAGAGGTCCTGCACCTCAGCGCCCTACAGACCGGCTTCGCGTACGTGCCCATCACCGGCATGTTCTTCGCCATGGTGTACGCCATCCGGCCCCTGCAGAACCGGCTCGGCCGTCCCGTCCTGCTGGTGGCGTCCCTCGTACTCGCGCTCGCCGGCATGGCGTGGCTGTCGCGCGTCTCGATCGGCTCCAGCTACTTCCCGGACGTGCTGCTCCCCCTACTGGTGATCGGAATCGGCCAGGGCATCGCCATCATCCTGATGACCCAGGGCGGCGTCGCCGGAGTCGAACCGCAGGACGCCGGCGCCGCGTCCGGCCTCGTCAACGTCGCCCACCAACTCGGCGGCTCACTCGGCATCGCGATCCTCACCATCGCGTACACCCGTGCCAGCTCCGCCACCGACCCGACGGCGGGCTTCCACGCGGCCTTCAC
The DNA here is from genome assembly GCF_049841535.1 of Micromonospora sp. DT53. NCBI lineage: Bacteria > Bacillati > Actinomycetota > Actinomycetes > Micromonosporales > Micromonosporaceae > Micromonospora > Micromonospora sp. DT53. The sequence goes on along the minus strand of NZ_JBNCKM010000003.1, from coordinate 240,730 downwards.
CGGCGCGGACGTCTTCTTCCTTGTCGCCCTGGCCCTGGCCGTCGTCGTGGCCGTCGCGGGCCGCCGCGCCAACCGGCTCGCCGCCCTTCCGGTCACCTGACCGCCCGCGCGGGCGGCGAGGCTGCGAGAGCGCCGGACCGCTCCACGGCCGGTCTACCACCCGGGCGACTCGCTGTTTGTCCCGCCGTCGCCGGTGGCGACGCTGCTCGTGCCGACTGCCGCACCCTGGCTCAAGCTCAGCGAGGCGTTGGACTTCGTGCGGGCGGTGCGGCCGAAGCGGGCGTTCCCGATCCACGATGCCACGCTCAACGAGCTCGGCCAGGAGTACTTCGACCGCTGGTTGGACCTCAAGGGCGGCACTGAATACGCGCGCATCCCGGTCGGGGAGTCGGTGACAATCCGCTAAGCCGTTACCGACCCACGCTCCTGGCCGGCGATGCGGCAACAACCCATGCTGTCCACGCGCCGCCTGGGCGGTGATGTCGTCAACGATTCAGCTCCAACGGCAGCGACCGCCACCTCCTCCACCCGCGCGGCAGCACCCGCACAGCTGCCGATCGGACCCGAAGGCTCGTCGGCGACCCACTCCGTACCCGTTGACCACCGCGCCGGGTGGCGACCACGCGCCCGCGCGATCAGCTCGCCGGGCCGGTCTCCCGGCGGCCGGGATTCCGAGGGCGGTACTCGGGTCGGAGCTTCGCGCTCGCGAACGCCGCCTTCACGGCCGCCGAGAGCGCGGCGATGTCGTACGCGCCGTGGTGTCGCCGGCCGTTGATGAAGAAGGTCGGGGTGCCGGTGACGCCGCTGAGGTCGGCGGAGTCGACGTCCTCGGCGATCCGGTCCACGCCCATCCGCTTCGCCATGTGCTCCCGGAACCCGTCCAGGTCCAGGCCGATCTGTTCGGCGTAACCGAGCACGTCGGCGGGGTTGAGAGCGTGCTGGTGGGCGAGCAACAGATCGTGCATCTCCCAGAACGAGCCCTGCTCCCCCGCCGCCTCGGCGGCCTCGGCGGCGAGTTGGGCATGCGGGTGGACATCGGTGAGCGGCAGGTGCCGCCAGACGTACCGGACGTTGGCGAAGTCGGCCAACAGCTCTCGGACCACCGGCTCGGCCTGCCCGCAGTAGGGACACTCGAAGTCGCCGTACTCCACCACCGTCACCGGCGCCTCAAGTGACCCGCGCATGTGGTCACGATCCGGATCGACCGGCAGCATCAGGTCGACGATCCCCTCGGCGACGCCCAGCAGCGCGCGGGCCCGCCGCGCCGGCGAGAGCCGTCCGACGGAGCGGAACACCAGCCAGGTGACGAGGGACGCGCCGAGCGTCGCCACGATGATGCCGAACTTCGCCTCGTCCAGGGCCGGGCCGTCCAGGGCATGGGTGGCGATCAGGAGTGCGACGGTGAACCCGATGCCGGAGATCGTGCCGACCCCCGTGACGGCCAGCCAGCCGACGGGTGGGCGGAACCGGTTGCCACTGAGTCGGGCCACCAACCACGCGGTGGCCACGATCCCGGCCGGCTTGCCGACGACGTACGCGACCACGACACCGAGCGTGACCGGGGAGGTCACGGCCCTGGCCAGCAGGTCGCCGTCGATCACGATGCCGACGTTGGCCAACGCGAACAGTGGCACCACCACGTAGCTCGCCCACGGGTGGTAGAGCGTCTGCAGGCGCTCGTTCGGCGACAGCGCCGAGGTGAGCCCGGCCCTGGCCATCCGGGCCAGTTGCGGGGTGGGCTGTTCCCGGAAGAGGCGGAACTGGTCGCTGGCCCGCTGCAGGTCGATGCGGCCGGGAGCGTAGGCGTAGGTCAGCAATCCCATCACCAGACCCACCGCGACCGGGTCGACACCGGACATCGAGACGGCGATCCAGGCCGCCACCCCCAGCAACGCGAAGACCGGCCCGAACCGCACACCCCATGCCCGGACGAGCAGGACGACGCCGAAGATCGCCGCCGCGGCGATCAGCGCCGTCAGCGAGGGGTGATGCGGGTACGCGATGGCCAGCACCGCGATCGCCACCACATCGTCGACGACGGAGACGGTCAGCAGGAAACCCCGCAGCCGTTCCGAGAAGCGCGGCCCGAAGACCGCCAACGCGCCGAGCGCGAGCGCCGTGTCGGTGGCCATCACCGCGCCCCAGCCCGCCGCTGTCGTGTGCCCGGCGTTGATGGCGAGATAGATCGCGATCGGCACGAGCATGCCGCCGACCCCGGCCAGCATCGGCAACGCCAGGCGACGCCGTTCCCGCAACTCGCCGATGTCGAACTCGCGGCGCAACTCCAGCCCCGCGACCAGGAAGAAGAACGTCATCAGCCCGCTGTTGACCCAGAAACGCAGGTCATGTGACACCTGCCAGTCGCCGAGCTGGACCGCGAACGAGGTGCGCCAGACCGACTCGTACGACGACACGTCCAGGTTCGCCCAGACGAGAGCCACCACCGCGGCGATCAGCACCACTCGCGCGCCGCCGGTCTCGGTACGCAGGAACGAGCGCAGCGGAGCGTTGAACCGCCTGTCCCAGACGGTCCGGCTGGTCCAGCCCCGGGGCGTGTTGTCGCTGGTCACGGGGACAATCTTCGTCGACCTGACGGCCACGCGGTCCGGATTGCCACTCCCGGGGCTGCAAGATCGTGGCCCAGGCTTGTCGATCATGGAGTTGTGGTGCCTGTTTGGCACTACGGCGGGCGCTTTGTCGCCCACCACAACTCCATGATCGGCGAGACGGTGCGACGACGGCGCGTCTGGCGCGGCCCTTGTCGAGGACTGGGCGGGCATGCACGCAGCGCCACCGGTTGGTAGCGTGCCGGTGATGTCGGCGGCCGCCGCCGGCAGTGGTCCCCTGGGGAGGGTCGAGATGTGGGACGACCGGGGACCAGACGATGCCCGGTGGTGACGGCATCCAGGTCGACCCCGACGAGCTGACCGCCCACGCCGCACGCCTCGATCGCTGCGCCGACGGCCTCGACACCGCCCAACAGGCGGGCCAGCACGTCCGGTTGGGCGCCGACGCCTACGGGCAGCTCTGCGCGATGATGCCGGTGCTGCTCGACAGCCTCCAACGGACCCTGGTCGACGGCATCGGCGGCGCCGCCGAATCGGTACGGGACACCGCCGGCAAGCTGCGGCTCGGAGCCGACCGCTACCGAGGCTCCGACGCCCACGCCAAACACCTGCTCGACAGCGTGCGACAGCACCAGCCCGATGAGGTGCGGCAGCACCTGTGACGTCGAATCCGCTCGCCGCCGCCGCCGCGGACACCCCGCCAAGCGCCTGGGCGGGCGTGTGGATCTGCGAGGACATCGAACTCATCGCCCAGGGCGTCCGCACCGGCAGTTGGATCGACGGCAGCCTCGGCGTCGTCAGCGCGGGACTGGACGCCCTCGCCTTCGTCTCCGACCCGGTCGGCGCCCTCCTCCAGTACGGAATCGCCTGGCTCATCGAACACGTCAAGCCGCTCAGTGAGGCGCTGGACTGGCTCGCCGGCGACCCTGCGCAGATCACCGCACACGCCCAGACCTGGCGCAACGTAGCCGGGTCGCTCCGCGACGACGCCGCCGAACTGGCTCGCGCCGTCCGCACCGACGTCGCCGGCTGGGGCGGCAGTGCCGGCCCCGCCTACCGCGCCTGGGCCAACGAACAGCAACAGGCCATCACCGGCCTCGCCCAGGGCGCCGACACCATGGCCGCGATCACCGAGGGCGCCGCCAGCCTGGTGGCCGCCGTCCGGCTCCTGGTCCGCGACGCCGTCGCCACCTGCGTGTCCCGCATCATCGTGTACGCGGGCGAACTCCTCATCACCGGCGGACTGGCCGCGCCGCTGGTGGTGGAGCAGGTGACGACGCTGGTGGCGTCGTGGGGGGCGCGGATCGCGCGGTTGTTGCGCGGATTGCTGGCCAGCCTGCGCCGGCTGATGCCGGAGATCCGCCGGCTCGGCGACCTGATCGAGAAACTCAAGCAGGCCCTGGGGCGGCTCACCCGGCTCGGCCCTGCGGATCGGATGGGAACGCGACGTGACTGGGCCGATCCGAGGGATCGGCCACTGTCGCCGGAGCGGGCCCCCGATTCCTACCTGTCCGCCGGCGACCCGGTCTACCACTCCGATCGCTCGACGGGCATCGGTTACGACGAACTGACGATGCGGAACTTCGACAAGGTGCGACCGCTGGATGGGCACCATGACGTCATCGTGCACGGCACCGACCAGGGATACTTTGTCCCCGGCAAGGTTTCAGCAGACGGAGCAAACATGGACGGAAACGCCACCAACGCGGCCCACATCGCCGCCGCCGTTCGGGAGAATCCGGCCTACGACGGCGGCTCTCTCCGTCTGGTCTCCTGCTATGCCGGCACCGTCAAGCCCGACCTCGACGCGGCACCACTTGGTCAGCAGGTCGCCGACGAACTCGGCGTCAGCGTGCTCGCGCCGACGGCTCGGGTGGGGACCCAGCGGTGGGCCACAGAACCCCAGCCTCCAGTCGTCGAGAGCGGCGGCTCGTGGAAGGTCTTCATACCGCGAGCGAGGAGGCACCAATGAAGACCGTGGGGTTCTTTAGAGAACTAGGACCCGCTCAGCCCGAGGTGTACGTGGAGAGCATCCACGCGCACGTTGAGGCGGAGCCACTCCCCGACGCCCTTCGGGTCGAAGACTATCTACGCCATGGGCATGGCCTCATTGACGTGATGGGTGCGGAGATTGATGTTCTCGGTAGCGGCCGGCACCTCGTTGGGGGTGCATCGGTACTTACGGACGGCGAGTGGTTGTGGCGTGAGGACCTCCGCTACTACCTCGCCACATACCGCGTGCGGCTACCTACGGAATTCCTGAAGACGGTGCGCGGCAATGATTACCGCGTGCCCGACCTCCGAGGAGATCAACTCCGGCTGGTCGGCGAGGAAGCGACACGAATCCTCGGATACCACTGAAGCGGATGATCAACCAAACCTACAAGGGCGCCCGCACCCGGGCCACATACGAGGACGACTTGAACGTCGGAGGCCAGCGACGTGGGGATGATGGTGACGGCACGGCGTGTCGAGGCGGCCGCAGGCGAGGTCCGGTACGAGTTCGGTTTGGATGACAAGTTCGACCGGATCCTGGCAATCGATTCGCGCACCCTCGACGCCCACGTCGAAGATGGTGATTTCAATTCCGCCGCTGGTGCGATCGCGGCGAAAGTCGTGAGGGCGTGGCGGTCCAGCGGCGAGTTCCCGACGAGGATGGTGTTCGCAAGCTGAACCCGGTCGGGCTGCCCAAGCTATCGCCGGTGCGATCGAGCACTTCATCGCGGCCCGCAGCGTCGGTCCGCCAGCAATCGTCGTGGAGACGTGATGGCTAGTCTTATCGTGCTGAAGCCCGGAGTTGACTGGACCGCGACGGGAGGATTGTTCGATTGGACGCTGGAGTTCCTGACTTCACGTCTGTCGGACCGGCAGGCCGCCGGCACCCTGCAGAAGATCGTCGACAACAACCTCGGGTCGTTGTGGATCGACGACTTGCCCGCTGCAACACAGCGGGAGATCGTCAGCCACTGGCGCAACGGGCTGATTACGGCTGGCGAGCAGCAACTGCCGGAGACCGAGCACAAGGTCGACGTCATCCGCCATCTTCAGGAGTTGGTGGACGCCACCTACTCCGCAGGGTTTCCCGAGACGCAAGACCCTGGGTAGCCAGTGAAACCACGCGGCTCTGCCGCCGGCCACACGATCACCAGTTCCCGCGCGAGACAAGGATGACAGATTGAAGCTGTACGACGTGGTCGAGCTCCGAGATGCCAGGCCAAGTGAACGACTGCCTGCGGGTGCGACAGGAACCGTCGTTCACGTCTTCGACGGCCCCCCGACTGCGTACGAAGTCGAGTTCGCCGATGCCGATGGCCGCACCGTCGCCATGGTCACTCTCCGGGCCGGCCAGGTAGTGCAGCGCGATGGCCACCTTTGACGAGTGGCAGACGGCGTACGACGTCGTCTACCGTGCGCTGCCGGCGACGTCAGATCTTGCCTGCCCGAACTGCGGCCAGCGGACCCTAGGGTTCGTCTTCACAGCACGGCCCGAAGCCAATGCCGGGTACGTCTCGTTCTGGTGCGACACCTGCATGGAAGGGGTCCACGTCTGTCGGGCGCCCATTCCAGACGGAGTCACCGTCCGACCGATGGACGAGCCGACCGAGGAACGCAAGCCTCGCGTTCCTAACTACCGCCTCGTGACGTGACGACGGATTGAGGGCGGGCCCAGCGATTCCCGACCGGAGTTGACTAAGGACGCCGACACCGGCCGGAGATCGAGCAGGAGGTCGACGTCACCGGCCGTGATCAACCGGGTACCCCGCTCGGTCCTGTTGCCGACGTGCGGTGAACGCGTACCTGGCGGACCTGCCGGGACTGGTCGCGGACGCCCGCCTCCTCGCGTCGGCGCTGTCGTGACCGCGCCAACGCCACAGCGCTGCCTGGCGGCAGCCGATCAGTTGCTGCGTGGCACCGGGCTGCTCGCCGCAACGGCGGTGTCCGCCGGCTGGTGGCCACAAGCCTGCGCGTGCCTGATCCGGCTCGCCCTCGAAGGCGGCATCGACGCCTACTGGCGAAGGGCGAAGCCGACCGTGGCCGCGTGCCGGCAGGGCCGCGCCAAGCAGCTGATGCTGCGCGGCCGGCTCGGGCCGGGCCGCGAAACCGCCCGTCGGGTGGCGTTCGCCTGGTCGACGCTGTCCGCCGCCACGCACCACCACTGCTACGAGCTGACCCCCACGGCAGTCGAACTGCGTCGCCTGCACACCGAAGTGAGCGCCCTACTGGAACGACTTCAGCCGACCGCCAGCACCAAGACCGCATAGGTGCCCGCCACCGTGGCCCTTCGATCCGGCCCACCAGACGCGCTCGATCTGTTCAGCCACTCGCGTGCGGACGCTACGTGCGATGCGATACCGCTCCGGCTGAGCCGGGGTTCGCCCGGGCCCGCCAGCGGAACCCAGAGGCGACACCAGCAGAGGTGATCCGCAACCTGGAGCGGATGTACGTCAGCGCCCTGGCCGGGACGGGTGCTGCGGTGGGAGGAGCCGCAGCGGCGCCGGGCGTCGGCACCGGCATCGCACTGGCACTGTCGGCCGGCGAAGCCCTCTCGTCTCTTGAGCTGAGCGCCCTCTTCGCGCTCTCGATCGCCGAGGTCCACGGAGTCCCCATCGACGAAATCGAGCGCCGCCGAACGATCGTGATGGGGATCATGCTCGGCGGGTCCGGCTCGGCCACCATCACCAAGGTCGCCGAGCGTACGGGGCAACACTGGGGACGTCAGGTTGTGGCCAAGGTTCCCGCCGAGACGTTGCGTCAGATCAACAAGATCTTGGGTCGGCACTTCATTACGAAGTACGGGACCAAGCAGGGAATCATCGTTCTCGGTCGAGCGGCACCGTTCGGTATCGGTGCGGTGATCGGTGGTGGCGCCAACGCGGCCCTCGCCGCCATGGCCGTGCGGGCGAGTCGTCGCGCATTTGGCCCACCCCCCACGTCCTGGCCGTGACTGCCAACCCGTCAAGGGATCTGGGCGAGAACGTCGGCGCGACAGGTTCGGTGGCTTATGGTGAGAAACCGGGCGGTCCCCGACGCGCGGTGGGCGGGTGTCCGGTCCGGGCCGTGGGATTCACGCTGTTCAGCCGGAGGGTGGACCGATGACCGAGCACGCCCGCGGCGTCGACGACTGCTGAGATGGACTGGGACGGATGGGCGTTGTTCGGGTTTGTCGCCACCGCGGCGCTCACCGCATCGATGATCACCGCTCAGCTGGCCGGCCTCACTCGGCTGGACTTTCCCCTGGCGCTCGGGACCTTCGTCACCGAGGATCCCGATCGGGCGCGGGTCGTCGGGTTCTTCCTCCACCTCTGCGTCGGTCAGGGTTTCGCCGTCGGTTACGCGGCCACGTTCGCGCTGTTGCACCGTGCCACCTGGTGGATCGGGGCGCTGCTCGGGATCTTGCACGTCGGGATCGCGCTGACGGTGATACTTCCGCTGCTTCCTGGTGTCCACCCGCACATGGCCTCGCAACGGGCGGGACCGGCCAGCACGGCGGTGTTGGAGCCGCCCGGGCTGTTCGCCCTCAACTACGGCATCCAGACCCCCCTGGTCACGGCCGTCGTCCACGTCATCTACGGGGCCTTTCTCGGGCTGCTCCTCCACCCCAGTTGACCCGCGTCCGACTGTTGTCCCCTCCTGACGCACGCTGTTCGCCAGCGCGGCTCGTTCAGGAGCGATCTCCATGACTGGTGGGCCACCAATCAGCGACTACGGTCTGCTGGGCGACACTCGCACCGCCGCCCTGGTCGCGAGTGACGGCGCGATGGACTGGCTCTGTGTACCACGTTTCGACGGCGATCCCCTGTTTGGCCGACTGGTCGGGGGCACGGAAGCCGGAACGTTCCGGGTCGGCCCGGCCCGGCCGGCCACGGTCGTCGAACGACGCTACCGGCAGCACACCGCCACCCTGGAGACCACCTGGTCGGTGGGCAGCGGCCGGCTCCGCCTCATGGAGGCGATGGTGGCCGAGGTCAGCGGTCGGCTGCTGCCCACGACCCTGATCGTGCGACGGCTGTCGGCCGAGCAGGCAGCGGTCGACGCGGTGGTGGAGTTCGACCCACGCCTTGGCGCACAGCACCGCCGACCGCGCACCCACCACCGGCGCCAGGGCCTCGTGTGTGAGTGGGGGGCGCTTGCGGTCGCGCTAGCCAGCACGCCCACCTTCAGAATCGAACCGGGTCGGCCCACCACGATCACCGTCCGGCCAGGCCATCCGGTGACCCTCGTGCTGGCCGTGGCCCACCGCGAACCGGTGATCCACGTCGAGCCGACGGCCGCCTGGGAACTGCTCATCGAGGACGAGGCTCGATGGCGGGCCTGGACCGCGGAAATCGACGAGCGGCTACCTTTCCGCGAACACGTCGCACGAAGCCTGCTCACCTTGCGGCTGCTGACCTACTCGCCCTCGGGAGCGCCGGTGGCCGCACCCACGACGTCATTGCCCGAGGATCCCGGTGGAGGAAGAAACTGGGACTACCGCTATGTCTGGCCGCGGGACGCCAGCATCGGCGTCAGCGCCTTCCTCAGCGTCGGCAAGGCCGACGAGGCCCGCGGTTTCCTCGCGTGGCTGTTGCACGCCAGCCGGTTACAACGGCCACGCCTACCGGCGCTGCTCACCCTCCATGGCAGGCACGTACCAGCGGAACGAGAATTATCCGGTTGGCCCGGCTACCTCGACAGCCGTCCAGTACGAATGGGCAACGGCGCCGCCGGTCAACACCAGCTCGACGGCTACGGCTGGGTAATTGACGCCGCCTGGACGTTCGCTCAGGCCGGGCACCGCCTCTACTCGGAGACGTGGCGGGCAGTGCGCGGTTTCGCCGACGTGGTCGCTGGTTGTTGGCAGGAGCCCGATGCCGGTATATGGGAGGTACGGGAGCCCGACCAACACGTCCATTCCAAACTCATGGGCTGGCTCGCCCTGGACCGCGCCCTGGCCATCGCCGACACGCACCCCCTGAGGGAACGTCAACGTCGACGCTGGCAGAAATCCCGAGACGCCATCGCCGCCGAGGTGCGGACGCGCGGCTTCGACCCGACGGCGGCCAGCTACGTCCGCAGCTACGGCTCCCAGGATCTCGACGCAGCCCTGCTCGTCCTGCCGTTGCTCGACATGGACCCGGCCGAGTCGCCCCGGGTGCGGGGCACCATCGACGCCATCCGGGACAGGTTGTCCGCCGGCGGTCCGCTGCTCTACCGCTACCCGCCCGGACGTGACGGCCTTCCCGGCACCGAGGGCGCGTTCCTGCCCTGCTCATTCTGGCTGGTTCAGGGCCTTGCCCGCACCGGGCGTCGCCGCGAAGCGGTCGAACTGTTCCGGGCCATGGTTGACCATGCCAGCCCACTCGGCCTCTACGCCGAGGAGTTGAACCCCGCGACGGGTGCCCACCTCGGCAACTACCCGCAGACGCTGACCCATGCCGCGCTCGTCCAAGCCGCACTCGCCATCCGAGACGCCCCCACCCGCGGGTAGGGTCCCAATCATGACGATTCCCCATCTTGCGGCAGCCGACGGCACCACTCTGCCGGCGATCGGGCTCGGCACGTACCGGCTGAACGGCTCGGCGGGTGTCGACGCGATCGGTCGGGCGATCCGGGCGGGCTATCGGTTGATCGACTCGGCGGTGAACTACGAGAACGAGGGCGCGGTCGGTCGGGCCGCCCGGTCGGCCGGCGACGTGCGGGACGAGCTGGTCGTCACCTCGAAGCTGCCGGGGCGGCACCACCGCTACGACAAGGCGCTGACCACCATCGAGGAGAGTGCGTTCCGCACCGGTCTGGACCGGGTCGACCTGTACCTGATCCACTGGCCGAACCCGAAGGTCGACAGGTACGTGCAGGCGTGGCGGGCGCTGATCGAGGCGCGTGAGCGTGGCCTGGTGCGGCACATCGGGCTCTCCAACTTCCTGCCGGAGCACATCGAGCGGCTGGTGGCCGAGACCGGGGTCGCCCCGGTGGTCAACCAGATCGAGGTGCACCCGTACTTCCCGCAGCAGGAGGCGATCGACTACCACCGGGAGAACGGCATCCTGGTGCAGGGTTGGAGCCCGCTCGGCCATGGCAACGACCTGCAGCAGCATCCCGTCGTCGTGGAGATCGCGACCACGCTCGGCGTCAGCCCGGCGCAGACGATCCTCGCCTGGCACGTGGCCCGCCAGGTGATCCCGCTGCCCAAGGCCGCCTCGCCGCAGCGGCAGGTCGAGAACCTGGACGTCTTCGGCATCAAGCTCACCGACGCGCAGGTCGAGGCCATCACCGCGCTGGGCCGCCCGGACGGGCGTCTCTCGGACCAGGACCCGGCGGTGTACGAGGAGTTCTGATCGCCCCGACCATGCTCGGCCAGGACCACGGAACGTGACGTCTGAGGGATCGGACGCAGTGATGAGCATGATGACTGTGCGGCATCAAGATGCCTGTGAGTCATCACGCTCATCACCACATCGCCGGGCTGACCCACGGCGCTCGAACGTCGGCGTGACGAACGCTTAGACGAGCCCGCCGAGGGCCGGGTCGCTGATGCTGTCCTTGCCGTTCTCGACATGACCCGCGCAGCGGTACGCGAAGTCGGCGTCACCGGCGACGGAAACCGTCAGGTCGTACCAGCCGTGGGTGCGGGCGAGCGCCCACGTGACGCGCTCGGTCGCGCCGGGGCGCAGCGACAGCGTGACCGGACGAGCGTTGTACCCGTCCCGGACGGTCACCTCGACCCGCTTCGACAGGCGGTTCTTGAGCGTGAGGGCCAACTTGTAGTCGCGCTCGTCGTACGAGGGGGTGACGTCGAGGTGGGATCGACCGTCGGTGAACCGGCGGAAGAACCCGTTCGGCCCGTGCACGGACAGGTCGTACCCGGAGGTGACCGGCCAGGTGTCGGTCAGGTGCTTGCCCGGCTCGACCGTGTAGCTGCGCGGAGCGTCCGCGCTGCCGGCCTGGCGGACCTGGAAGACCGCGGCCACCCCACCGGAGTTGCGAAAGTCGATCCGGAACGAGTCGTCGCCGCGGCGCCCGTCGGCGTGCAGGGTGTACGGGATCGGCCGCGCCGGGCGTACCCCGTGCTCCTGCTTCGGCAGCCGCTGGTCGGCCGGCGGGACCGGCACCTCGTCGGGGTGCCGGACCAACTCCTCGGGCTTGAAGTCGTCGGTGTCGGGCAACCTGACCTCGCGCGAGCGGTTCGGGTGTCGAAAGTCGAACGCCGTGGTCAGGTCGCCGACGACGGCCCGCCGCCACGGGGTGATGTTCTTCTCGATGAGGTCCGGCCGGCCGTGCCCGAACCGCGCCTCCAAAAACTTGATCAGTGAGGTGTGGTCGAAGACCTGCGAGTTGACGTAGCCGCCGCGCGTCCACGGCGAGACGATGACCATCGGCACCCGGATGCCGAGGCCGTACGGCCCGGCCGGGTGGTCGGCGTCGCCGGGGAAGATCTCGTTGGTGGTCGGCACTGTCGACTGCCCGTGCCCGCGGGTCGGCGGGGGCGTCGGCGGGACCACGTGGTCGAAGAAGCCGCCCTCCTCGTCGTACGTGATGAAGAGCGCCATCTTGCTCCACACCTCGGGGTTCGAGGCGAGGATGTCGATGACCTGGGAGATGTACCACGAGCCGTACGCCGGCTCCCAGTTCGGGTGCTCGGTGTACGCCTCCGGCGCGGTGATCCAGGAGACCTCCGGCAGGCGTCCCGCCTCGACGTCGGCGCGGAAGTCGGCCAGCAGCGCCTCCGGGTCGCGGCCCTGGGTCCTGACCTCCGTGCCGGTCTTGGCTTTGTCGGCCAGCGGCGTGCCGGGCTGCGCGTTCTGGTACGTGTGGAAGTAGAGCAGCGAGTTGTCGCCGTAGTTGCCGATGTACGGGTCGTTCGTCCAGCCCCAGGACCCGGCGGCGTTGAGGCCGGTGCCGACGTCCTGGTAGATCTTCCAGGAGATGCCGTTGCGCTCCAACCGCTCCGGGTACGTGGACCAGTCGTAGCCGGCCTCGGCATTGGTGACGACCGGGCCACCGCCCTTGCCGTCGTTGCCGACCCAGCCGCTCCACATGTGGTAGCGGTTCGGGTCGGTCGGCCCCATCAGCGAGCAGTGGTAACTGTCGCAGACGGTGAACGCGTCGGCGAGCGCGTAGTGGTACGGCAGGTCCTGGCGGGTGTGGTAGGTCATCGCCGTGACGCCCTTGTTCGGCACCCACTTGTCGAACCGGCCGTCGTTCCAGGCGGCGTGCCCGTCGTTCCAACCGTGCGGCGGGTCCGGCAGGAAGGTCTGACCGAGATCCTTCACCTCGGGGCGGAAGGGCAGCAGCTCGTCGGTCCCGTTGGGCTGGTGCCACACGTCCTTGCCGGACGGCAGTGTCGCCGGATGGGGGTCACCGAATCCGCGTACGCCGCGCATGGTGCCGAAGTAGTGATCGAAGGATCGGTTCTCCTGCATCAGGATGATGACGTGCTCGACGTCCTTGATCGAGCCGGTCCGGTTGTTCGCCGGGATGGCGAGCGCCTTGCTGAGGTCCATCGGGAGCGCCGCGCCGATCGCGGGAACTCCCATCGCCTTGAGGAACGTACGACGATCCACCGTGCCCATAATTCCGCCTTTTGTGCGACCTGGTCGGGAAACTGGCGACCGGACGCTACCGACGACGGGTTGACGGCAGATGACCGTAGATCATTGGTTTTGCGACCACTCGTCGACCGGCTCTGGGCCCTGAAGAGCACCGGTCAGGCCGCCGGAGCGTCGACCCGGGTGAGTCGTCGATGTCCGCTCGGGCTCATGCCGTGCACACGTTTGAAGGCCGCGCTGAAGCCGAACGCGTCCGCGTACCCGAGGTGACGCGCGACGGCGGCGACCGTCGCGGTCGATTCGGCAAGCATGTCGGCGGCCAGGGTCATCCGCCAGTCGGTCAGGTAGGTGAGCGGCGGTTCGCCCACCAACGCGGTGAACCGTTTGGCCAGTGTGGACCGGGAGACTTCGGCCTGCGCGGCCAGGCTGGCCAGGGTCCACGGCCGCCCGGGCCGACCCGCGTCGAGCTGGGCGTCCAGGTAGTCGCGCAGCGCGGCGCAGTCCTGGTCTTCGGGCACGACGAGCACCGGCGGCAGCGCGCCCAGCAGTCGCTGCGGCACCCGACCCCGGACGTGGTAGGCCCCGACCAGCAGCACGAGGCGCGCTCACCTTCGCCACGGCGCTGAACGGCTGTTCGCCGGGATGCGGGCGGGTCACCTCGCCGCGCCGACCGACGGGGTACGTCGGGTTCTCGGACGGGACCCGCTCGACTTCGACACCTACGTCACCCAGGCCGCGGCGGCGGGCGCGTGGTCGTAATCGGCACGGCGGGTGGCACGAGGCGCGGCGTGAGAGCGGCGTAACAGGTGATCTGCCCGCAGACCGCGCGTACCCCGACGTACCGTGAGATCGTGCCGACGAGAGAGACACTCACCAAGGCTGACCTCGCCGAACTTCGCCGCTCGGCGCTCGGGACGGCCGATCCGCTCGGCGTCGCCGCCGACCTCGCGGAGGCCGCCGAGCAGGGCCGGCTGGAAGATCCGGACGACGCCGGCGACGCGCTGACGCTGGCCGCCGAGATCGCGGAGATCCGAGCCCGGCCCGAGGCCGCGCTGCGGTACGCGGAGCAGGCCCTGGCGGCGTACCCGTCCGGCGATGACCCCCGGGCCGGGTTCGCCCGCGCGCTGCGGGCCCGCGCCCTGTTCCGGGCCGGCGGGCGCGACGACGAGGCGATGGCGGAGTTGACCGCGTTGCGCCCGTTGCTGAGCGTGCAGCCCGACGCCCCCGCCTACGTCAGTGCCGCGCTGGACGCCGGTGGGCGTTCGTCGACCGCCGAGACGTGGCTGAGTGAGGCTGTCGACACCCTGCTCAGCGACCGCGCGACCGCCGCGTCCGGGCCGGCCAGCACCGCGATCGACCCGGTGGTCGATCTCGGTCCGCCGGACGCGCCCGGTGTCACCTTCTTCCTGTTGCAACAACGGCATCGGGTACGCCGGAATCTGAACCTGCCGCACGACCGGCAGGACGACCTGGCGGACCGGCTGGAGACCCAGCTCGTGCGTCGGGCCGGGGAGCGCAGGGACGCCGGGTCGGATCTGCTCTTCTGGCCGCGGGCCGAGTTCGATCGCCTGCTCGCCGAGCATCCCGCCCTCACCGAGGTGTACGGGCCGGACTGGGACGCGCACCGGGGCCGGTTGGAGACGGAGTTGGTTCGGCTGCGGGGTGCCGGTCAGGCCGGGTTGGGCGTGTTCGGCGCGACAGTGGCCGGGTTGACGGCGTTCGCCGGTCGACGTGGCGGCGATCCCGCCGACGCGGCGGTGCGGGCGGGCTACGCGGCCGAGGTGTCGGCCCGGCCCAGCGCACGGATCGCCTGGCCACCGGAGCGCAACGACCCCTGCTGGTGCGGCTCCGGTCTCAAGTACAAGAAGGACTGCCTGCCGCGCTCCCGGTAGCCGGTTGGCCTGGCGAGGATTCGCGCTCGGCCGGACGACAAGGGCGTGCGGGCGATGGCGGACGCCGTCGACCTTGCCGCGCTGGGTTGCGGAAGGTGAGCGATCGACGGGGATGACAGGCCAGCGCGGTACCGATAACGTCCCTCCGTGGACGATCAACGTCCAGACCGATGTCACCAGAGGAGACGCCGATGTTCGAGGAGTTCATGGGCATCCCGGCCCACCCTCTGCTGCTGCACGCCGCGGTCGTGTTCGTGCCGTTGCTGGCCCTGCTGACTGTCGGTTACGCGTTCGTCCCGCTGATCCGGCCGCACACCCGGTGGGTGCTGGGGCTGCTCGCCGTGGGCACGCCGCTCGCCGCCCTGCTGACGAAGCTCTCCGGCGACGCCTTCCTCGAGCGGATGCGCGCCGCCAACCGGGTCACCCCCGAGTTCCTCCCGACGTTGGAGGCGCACCAGGAGTTCGGCGACATCACGTTCTGGGCCAGTATCGGGTTGGGGATTGTGGCCCTGGCGCTGGTGCGGCTCGTCCCGCCGCGACCCGCCGAGGGTGCGCGCCCCCGACTGCTGACCCCGGCGTTGCAGGTGTTGTCGTTGGTGGCCGCCGCCGTCACCGTGTATTACGTGTATCGCACGGGCGACTCCGGCGCGAAGGCGGTCTGGGAGGGCCAGTGATGGTCAGGCCACCTCGTCGCGCGCCCGCCAGGAGAGCGCCACGAGCCACCCCGAGATGAGCGGATCGACACCGCGACACGAAACGGTGGTGCGACCCGGCCGGAGCCGGGCCGCACCACCGCGTCGACCGTCAGCCGGCGTGGTACGCCCGGATGATGGTCTGGTCGATTCCGCTACCGCCGTTGGCGGCGGCCTTCACCCGCAACGACACGGCCTGCCCGGCGGCGGCCGTCGGCAACGCGACCCGGTAGCTGTCGCCGCTCCCGGTGACCCGGGCCGACTTCCAGGTGCCACCGTCGTCCGTCGAGGTCCAGACCTGGAACGACGTCACCTTCTGCGTCTTCACACCGTGCGCCTGCCGGACGGTCAGCTCGGCCGTGCCGTCGACCGGGTGGTTGTCGTGGTCCATCGGCAGGGCGTAGTCGACCGCGAGCAGCGGCAACGGCACGCTTCCGGTTCCGTCCGGGCCGGCGGACCGGAACGTCCACGACGTGTTGAGCTTGGTCGAGATCGGCAGGATCAGGCTCGTGTCGACGTCGAGGGTCACCCGGTAGTCGGCCATCGACTGCGGGACGGTGAAGTCGCCGAACGGGCCGGACCGCTCGTCGACGAGCTTGCCGTCGCGGAACACCGACAGCTTGCGCTTCACGCCGATCGCCTCGCCCTGCAGACAGTCGGCCCGCTGGTGCTTGTCGGTCAGCGACACCAGGTCGAGGTGGAGGTTGCCCCGGGTCCGTGACGGCGCGGTGGCGCAGCTCCAGTCGGCGCCGGCCGGGTCGTCGTACCAGTCGGAGTGCAGGGGCTGACGCGCCCAGATCTTGGTCTGCCGGCTACCCGGCTGGTAGCTGCGGGGCGCCTCGTCCGCGGCCAGCCCACCGTAGACGCCCTGGTCGGCCCAGAGGATGTCGGGCGAGAGGTAGTCGGTCCGGTGCGGCGGCAGGTTCCCCTCGTGGGTCTGGGTCACCGCCACCCCGTCGCGGGTCATCCCGGTCCGGACCAGCTGGGTGAACATATCCGGTGAGTCAGTCTTGTGGAACCGCTCGTCGATCCGGGCCAGCTTCGCCTGCTCGGTCTTGTTCACCCGGAAGGCGGGGTCGGCCGGTACGCCGCCCGCGTACTCGTGCACCAGGTTGTAGCGGTACGGCTCGGCGGTGCCGGCCGGCGAGTCCAGGTTGACGGCCGCCCAGGTGCGGCGGGAGCCGATGGTGGGCTTGGTCAGCGCGGTGGTGCGGACTGTCGTCTTGGTCCCGTACCCGCTGATCTGGTGCCACCAGGACAGACCGTTCGCCGCGGTCTGCACGTTTGTGAAGTCGGTCCGGGTGGGCGTGGTGGGCACCCCGTCGACAGTCGCCGTCACCGGCTTGGCCCGCGCCGGGTCGAGCGTCACGCTCCGGGCGCCGCGCACGTCCAGGTCGGCCTCGGCGGCGAGCGTCGTCTCCAACACGTCACTGTCGACGTAGTACGCGACGGAGGAGCCGAGGATCGCGTACCGGCCGGCCGGCACCCGCAGGGTGAAGGTGTCACCGGGCGTGCCGCCCGCACCGCCGTAGTAGATCAGCGGGTCGGCGAGGTTGGTGACCATCAGGTTGATCCAGCTCTCCGCCCCGTCCTTCAGGCCCGGCAGTGGCTTCGTCTGGATCGTCAGGTCGTAGCTGGGCTGCTCGACGTAGAAGCTCACCGGAGTCGTCGCGACCAGCTTGCGGCCGCTGCGGGCGGTGACGGTGGCGAGGTAGAAGCCCGGCCGGGTTGCCAGGGCCGCACGGTTGACCCGGAGGGTGGCCCCGGCGGTGGTGCCGTGCTTGAGCGTCAGCCGGCTGGTCGAGAGCGTCGCCGCGCCGCGCGGCACCGGCTGGCCGTCGTGGTTGACGATCGACACGTCGAGGTCGAGAACCGCATTCGACTCACCGGTCCAGCTCAGCTTCGTCTCGCTGGTCCCGGACTGCGGGTAGGCGAAGGTGCCGAGGTTGACCACCGGCTGGTTGCTGGTCGGGCCGCCGAGGGCCCGGGCCGCGTTGAGCCGGCCGGCGCCGACGGCGTACGGGTCGATGCCGGCGAGCGGGTCGGCGGCGCCGACGAGGGCGGCCTTGAGCCGCTCACCGGTCCAGTCCGGGTGGCGCTGGGCGAGCAGCGCGGCGGCGCCCGCCACGTGCGGGCTGGCCATCGAGGTGCCACTGATCGCCTCGTAGTACCTGTCGATCGGGGCCTGGAGGTTGGTGCCGGCGGCCCGGGCGGCGACGATGTCGACACCGGGGGCGACCACCTCCGGCTTGGCCGCGTTGCTGGTGACCAGCGGCCCACGGCTGGAGAAGTCGGCGAGCTTGTCGTTGCGGTCGACCGCGCCGACGGTCAGCGCGCTGGCGGCGGACCCGGGCGAGGAGATGGCGGCGCCGCTGTTGCCGGCGGCGATGACGAACAGCGTGCCGGTGGACTTGCTCAGCCCGTCGACGGCGAGCGACAGCGGGTCGGTGCCGTCGTCCGGGTCGCTGCCGCCGAGGCTCATGTTGATGACGTCGGCCCGGGTGGCGGCCCACTCCATGGCGGCGATGATGCCGGAATCGTCGCCGTAGCCGTGGTCGTCGAGGACCTTGCCGATCACCAGCTTGGCGTCCGGCGCCACGCCGCGACGCTGACCGTGGGCGGCCGCGCCGGTGCCGGCGATGGTGGAGGCGACGTGCGTACCGTGGCCGTTGTGGTCGACGGCGTCACCGCCCTCGACGGTGAAGTCGGCCCGCTCGGCGACCCGGCCGACCAGGTCCGGGTGGGTGAAGTCGGCGCCGGTGTCGAGCACCGCGACCCGGACGCCCTTGCCGGTGTAGCCGGCCTTCCAGGCGTCCGGCGCGGCGATCTGACCGAGGTTGCGGTCCAGGCCGGCGGGTCGCCCAGCGCCGGTCAGGGCGGTGGCCCGGACCTTGCGGTCGAGCCAGACCTTCTTCGCGCCGGCGAGCAGCGAGTTGGTGGCGAGCTTCGCGGTGGCCGGGCTCTTCTTGGGTACGCGGCCGGCGACCGCACCGATGCTGGGCAGCGACAGTACGTCACCGAGCGCGGCCACCCGGGCGGACGCGGTGGCGGGCTGCACGATGAGCGGCAGCTCGGCGGAGTTGTCGTCGTCATAGCCGTCGGCGATCAGCGTCGTGACGTCGAACAGGTCGGGGTCCAGGACCGGGCCGATCTGGGACGCGACGTGGGCGGGGATGACGTGCAGATGACCGTCGGGGCCACAGCTTTGGCGGATCACCGCGTTCTCGTCGGCCGGCCGCACCGTGGCCTGTGGGCAGCCCGATCCGGTGTCCCGTACGGTCACCACGTCCCCGGTCAGCAGGGTGACGGTGTGCGTCTTCCCGTCGGCCGTGGCTGCGGGTGAGCCGGTCTGACCGATGCCGTTGGGGCCGGCCGTGGCAGCGCCGCCCGGTAGGGCGGTCAGCGTCGTGGCCGTGACGGCGACGGCCAACAGCCACCGCGTTTTCCTGAGCATGTTGCTCCTCGTCTAATGTGGACGAAACCGCCTCTTCGGACGACTTCGGCAAGATCATATGCAGGTAACGGATCATCAGGGCACCCCTTGACGAGGGGTTTTCCCCGCCCCCGCGCCGAGGATTTCGGCGTTGTTTCGCCTCGGGGCTCGGTTCGATGTCGTTTCGATTGCCGCCCGGCGGACCGGCGGACGACAGATGCCTGCCCGACCCAAGGGATCGACGGGACGCCGACCCGGACCTAGCATGGCGACGAATGGATCTTCGAGATCGACCCTGCCGACCCCCGGCGACCAGCCCAACCGAAGGGAGACGCGCATGCGTCGACCCCGTCATCTGGCACTCCTGAGCGTCGGCGTGTCCGGCGCTCTGGTCCTCAGCGCAGCCCCACCAGCGGCCGCGGCTCCGCCCACGCCCACCACGCCCACAGGCATCGTGGTCAGCGACGGCATGACCCAACCGGTTTTCTCGCTCGCCGACGCCATCGAGGAGCGGGTGTTCGTCCAGACCCCGGTGGACACCGACCACGACGGTCGACTCGACCGGGTGGCGATCGACATCTCCCGTCCCCGGGAAACCGCAACGCAGGGCTTCAAGGTGCCCGTCATCTTCGAGCACAGCCCGTACCGCAAGGGCACCTGGGGTGACGTGCCGTACCCGAGCGTGCTGGTCGACGACCTGCCGCAGAACGGCCTGACCGACCGCTCCGGGCGTCGCGCGCTCGACGCCGGCGCACAGCGAGCACAGGCGAAGGCCAACCTGCCGGGCTCCCTGGACGACTACTACGTGCCCCGCGGTTACGCGGTGGTGCTCGGCCAGAGCGTCGGCACCGGCGACTCGGACGGCTGCCCGACCAGCGGAGACCAGGCCGAGACGCTCGGCACCAAGGCGGTCATCGACTGGCTCAACGGCCGGGCGAAGGCGTACGACGCGAACGGCGCACCGATCACCGCCGGCTGGACCACAGGCGCGGTCGGCATGACCGGTGTCTCCTACAACGGGACGCTGCCCAACCAGGTGGCCACCACGGGCGTCAAGGGCCTCAAGACCATCGTGCCGGTCTCCGCGATCAGCAGCTGGTACGACTACTACCGGGCCAACGGCCTGGTGGTCGCGCCCGGGACGTTCCAGGGCGAGGACCTCGACATCCTGGCCCAATACACCGCCGGGCAGGCACGCGCCGAGGGGCCCTGCGCCGACGAGCTCGCGGAGATCACCGCGGAGCAGGACCGGGTCACCGGCGACTACTCCCCATTCTGGCGCGACCGCGACTATCTCGACGCCCGCGACGTCAAGGCCAGCGTCTTCGTCGTGCACGGCCTCAACGACTGGAACGTGAAGACCGAACACTTCGCCGGCTGGTGGGACCAGCTCGCCAAGCGCCACGTGCCGCGCAAGATCTGGCTGCACCAGGGCGGCCACGGCGGCCCGGGCAGCAGCGCGTCGGTGACCCTGCCGAGCGGTCAGACGTGGACCTACAAGCAGACCGAGAACCGCTGGTTCGACTTCTGGCTGTGGAACGTCCGCAACGGCATCATGGACGAGCCGACGGCGGTGCTCCAGCGCGAGGACCGCGCCTACACCACGTACACCAACTGGCCCGACCCGGCGGCGCGGGAGGTCGGCCTGCGGCTCGCGGCCACCGACACCACCGCACCCGGCGCGCTCACCACCGGCAAACCGCCGAAGGCCAAGGTCGAGCAGAGCTTCGTCGACGAGGGCCGGACCATCCACCCGGACACCCTGGTATCCAACCCGGACACCGCGAGCGCCAACCGACTCGCCTACCGCTCCCCCGAGCTGACGCAGAGCGTACGCATCTCCGGCCGTCCCGAGATGCGGCTGCGGATGGCGATCGACAACAAGCCGGACGCGAACCTCACCGCGTACCTGGTCGACTACGGCCCGGCCGGGTCGACCGCCGCCCCGACCGTGGTCACGCGAGGCTGGATGGACCCGCAGAACCGCAAGAGCGCCGCGCGCACCGAACCGGTGAAGCAGGGCAAGCTGTACGACTACCGGTGGACCATGGAACCGAAGGACTACATCTTCCCTGTGGGGCACCGAATCGGCGTGGTCGTCTTCTCCAGCGACCAGGAGTACACCCTGCTGCCGCTGGGCGGCACCGAACTGCGGGTCGCGCCGAACGACAGCGAACTGCGGCTGCCGGTGGTCGGCGGTCGGGCCGTCCTCGGGTTCTGATTTCCTCCCAGTACGCCCCCGGGTGGGGCAGTCCGACGCGTTCGGGCTGCCCCACCCGCCGATCGAGGCCCGGCTCCGCCACTGCGGATCCGCGCAGGGGCGCCTGATCCACTCGACTTCCTTTGATGTCGGGGTATCCCCAGCACCAAGACACCGCGACTTCAATGAACCCGAGTCGATCACGCCGTTCGTCCGCCGCGCCCGACCCACACGGGCACACCGACCCCGCGTCTGACCAAGCGCGTCCAACGCTCAGCCCCTCGGACCAAGCGCGTCCAACGCTCAGCCCTCCTCGGACCAGCGCCCAACGCTCAGCCGCCTCGGACCAGCGCGCCCAACCGCTCAGCCCTCCTCGGACCAGCGCGCCCGACGCTCGGCCTCGCCCCAGGCCGGGCCGAGGCGCGCGAACGGCGCGGACGGGCATGATCCACTCGCGTTTCAGGAAGTCGGGCCATCCCCGGCACCAGGACACCGCGACTTCAAAGAACCCGAGTCGATCACCCCGTTCGTCCGCCATGCCAGGGCCGGCAGCGGGCGGGTTGTCCGGTTTCGGCTCGGATGTCGGGTGGTCGGGGCCACCCCGGCGGCGGAATCGGCGCCCGGCCCGGGTCGTTATACCTGGCAGGCCACCGCAGTCATCGAAGTGGCAGGCCACCGTGGCCATCGAGTCGCGGTGCGCGGCAGCCGCCGGGAACACCCGCCACGCCGCCCCGGTTACACCCCCCCGCACCGCCGAGGACCACAACCCGGCCGCCCCGGGAACACCCGGCAGGCCACCCCGGTTACATCCCCCGCACGGCCGAGCACCACAACCGGCCGCTCACGGGTTGGCGGAATGACCCGCCACCGCAGCCCGTTACACCCTGCCCCCGACGCGACCCCGTTCGCGGGTCACCGGGCAGAACCCCCTCGAACTTTCCCGCACCACCACCACACCCCCGAGGTGGTGCGGGCACACCCCCGAATGCAGAGGAGCACGCCATCATGCGTACCGATCTGATCCGTAAGACCGCCCTGACCGCCGCTGGCCTCGCCTTCACCGGCGGCGCCATCGCCGGCCCCGTCACCACCGCCTTCGCCGCACCCACCACCGGCAAGCCGACCACGCAAACCCAGACCGACCGCAAGGGCCACGGCGAGCGCGAACTGGGTGTGCGCTACGAAGCCCAGCCGAACTTCTACTACTGCGGCCCCGCCGCCACCCGCAACGCCCTGTCCGTGCAGGGCAAGAACATCAACGTCGACGACATGGCCAAGGAAATGGGCACCACCGAAGCCGGCACCAACTCCATCAACGACATCACCCCCGTCCTCAACAAGGAAACCGGCAAGACCGACGCCTACCGGTCGGTCGAGATCAGCAACCCCGACGCCGACGCCAAGCAGACCGACACCCTGCGCGCCGACATCGTCAAGACCGTCGACGACGGCCGGGCCGTGGTCGCGAACATCGCCGGGACCAGCACCGACACCGACGGCGTGAGCCACTCCTACGAAGGCGGGCACTACATCAGCGTCGTCGGCTACCACGACAACGGCAACACGGTGAAGATCGCCGACTCCGCCGACCCGAACACCGCCTCCTACTGGATCAGCGTCGAGCACCTCGCCGACTGGATCGCCACCCGCGGCTACGCCACCAGCTGACCCCACACCGCACGAAGCGAAGGGCCGGACCCCCACCACGGGGCCCGGCCCTTCGTCGTCATTTCCACCAACTGCGGCACGTATTGACAATTGTCGACTTCGGGATGAAGCTGGGTCGGTGAGAGCGCTCTCTCGCATTGGCCCAAATCGGCCACCACCCAGTCTGGCCAGGCACAACTCCGATGCCTTCGGCGGCGGCGCCGGAGCTGTCCCTGACCCGTCCCCGACAGGAGTCACGATGGACAGGGCCGCACCCCTCTCCGGCATCCCCCGCCGACTGCGCCTCGTCACGGCGATCGGCGCGCTGCTGGTGCTACTCGGCACGTACCTGGTGTCGACCACGAACCGGGCCGACGCCGCCCCCGGCCGAGCCGGCGCCGACTTCGGCGTCAACGTCATTCGGGTCGCCGAGTTCCCCGCGGACTGCACCTACAGCCACCGGCTGCCGGACGACCCGATCGTCTTCCCCGGGCTGCCGGGGGCGTCGCACATGCACAGCTTCTTCGGCAGCACGGTGACGAACGCCAAGACCACCCTTCCCGACCTGGTCAACTCGCCCACCACCTGCAACCCGCTGGTGGACGTCTCGTCGTACTGGGTGCCGACCCTGTACCGGGACAACGTCGCGGTGGAGCCGGCGATCGCCACGTTCTACTACCTGGGCGAGGGCGTACGCGCCGACGTCGTCGCGAACACCCAGCCGTTCCCGCAGGGGTTGCGACTCGTCGCCGGCAACGCGAAGGCCACCGGGCCGAACGACAGCATCGCCCGCTGGTCCTGCCTGCACGCCGGGCAGGTGCCGCCGTCGAAGGACTTCGTCAACTGCCCGTCGGGCACGATGCTGGAGTCGTACCTGGACTTCCCGCAGTGCTGGAACGGCCGGGACCTCGACTCGCCGGACCACAAGAGCCACCTGGCGTACCCGGTGAACCAGGCCTGCCCGAGCACCCACCCGGTGCACGTGCCGAAGTTGCGGCAGGTGCTGCGGTACCCGGTGACCGGCGACCCGTCGCGGTTCCGGCTGGCCTCCGGGCCGGGCTACACGATGCACGGTGACTTCTTCAACGCCTGGCCGGTGGCGGAGCTCGCCCGTCGCGTCCAGGACTGCATCCGCCCCGTCATCAAGTGCGGTCACGACGGCCGACCGATCTGAGCGACTGGTTCACACCACGGCGGCGGGTCCGGTCACGCCGGGCCCGCCGCCCTGGGCGGAAGGGAGGTCGGATGCGCCAGCCCATGGCGTCCACCCTGCTCGTCGCCGTGCTGCTCGTCGCCGGCTGCGGCGCCGGGCCACGGGGCGCGGCCAGCACCGCCACACCACCCGCTGCCGCGCCGTCGGCGACGACCGCACCGACAGCCATGGGTACGGCGGGATCGTTCAACCCCACCGACATCGCCTGGCTGCAACTGACGGTGGCGATGACCGAACGCCTGTTGCCCGTACTCGATCTGGTGCCGACGCGGACCACCGACCCGGCCTGGCGGCGGGCGGCCGCCCAACTCGCGAGCGCCCGGCGCGCCGAGCTGGACCGCGCCCGCCGGCTACTGGCCGAGGCTGCCGCGCCGACGACGAATCCGCACGAGGGGCATGACATGCCGGGCATGGTCACCCCGACGGAGATGACCGCGCTGCGGTCGGCCACCGGGACACCGTTTCATCGCCTGCTCGCCGGGCACCTGCGGGCGCATCTCGCACAGTCGGTCCGGATCGCCGAGGCCGAGCAGCAGAGCGGAGTCCAACCGGCGACTGTCGCGCTGGCGGCGGCTGTGGCCCGGAACGGCACCGTCGACCTCACCCGAGTCGATCACCTCGACCCCGCGTAGCGGCAGGGCGGACAGCGCGCTCAGCCCCGAGCGCTGACGATCTGGTCGAGCAACGCGGCCAGCTCGACCGGACGGGACAGCAACGGTGAGCGACGATCACGCTGCCGGCGTAGATCTTGAGATCTTCCGCCGGAACGGCGGAGACAGGGTCCGCCGTGACGACGAGGAGCGCGCCTGCGGCACCCATCGCAGCGAGCCACCGCCGGGCGGATTGCGTGAGCATTACTGGAGTCTCCCCGACGGTCGGCCGGTGGCGAGCCCGCGGATCTTATCGACCTGCGCGGCTCTGCCGCTGCCCCCATCGGCCCTCCGCAGGGGAGAGAACGACCACCCGGCCGGGCAGATCCTGACCCGGTCAGGCCGTCCGGGCACCCGATCGCAGCGAGTCGATGGTGAGGTCGAGGACGGCTTCGAGGTGGTCGATCTTTCCGGTGGAGAGCAGCAGCAGCACACCGCCCTGGATGCCGGCGAGCAGTGCCGCCGCGGCCCGGTCGGCGTCGAGGTCGGGGGCGATGTCGCCGGTCGACTGCATGTGCCGGATGCCCTCGGTGATCGCCTTCTGCCAGCGCCACATGAGCCCGGTCGTGATCGCCTGCGCGCCGGGCGACCGCCGGCCCGCCTGGCCGAGCAGTCCGTTGAGGGGGCACTTCACCCCCTGCGCGAGGTATCGCTCGATCAGTCGGTCGCGCCAGGCGAGCCAGGCCGGCCACGATGTCAGGTTGCTGAGCATGGGCTCCTGGTCGATGAGCACCTGGTCCGCCTCGTGCTGGGCCACCGCGAGCAGCAACCCCTCCTTCCCCTCGGGGAAGTAGTGAAAGAGCTGACCCTTGCTGGTGCCGGTGTGGGCCATCACATCCTCGAGGCGTACCTCGTCGACGCCGCGCTCGCGGATCTCGGCGGCCGCGCCGGCGACGATCCGCGCCCGGGTCGCCTCGCCCTTGCGGGTCAGAGCCCGTGTCATGAAACCTCCTGCTCGGGACCTGCGGTCCGACTGCTCGGGACCTGCGGTCCGACCCTACCTCGGCTTCTGGACTTGCGGGTCCATTTTTCCCGAGCAAAGGTCTGGAACGCGCGGCCCGCAGCGGGCCGACACCACGATCGGGAGGACGCAACGATGAACCACTACTACCTGCTCGGGCGGTCCGGTCTGCGGGTGAGCCGGCTGGCGCTCGGCACGATGAACTTCGGCGTCGACGGCTTCCACGCCGCGTACGGCAAGACCGAGGAGGAGGCCGAGCCGATCTTCCGGCAGTACCTGGAGGCGGGCGGGAACTTCATCGACACCGCGGACTTCTACACCGCCGGGGAGAGCGAGAAGATCCTCGGCCGCCTGATCGACCGGGCCGGCGTACGCGAACGGCTCGTGCTCACCAGCAAGTTCACCAACACCGTCGACCCGACCGACCCGAACGCCAGCGGCAACGGTCGCAAGCACATCATGCGGGCCGTGGAGGCGTCGCTGCGCCGGCTCGGCACCGACTACATCGACCTGTACCTCCTGCATACCTGGGACCGGATCACCCCGGTCGAGGAGGTCGTGCACACCTTCGACGACCTGGTGCGCTCCGGCAAGATCCGGTACGCCGGGCTCTCCGACGTGCCGGCCTGGTACGCGGCTCGGGCCCAGAGCTACGCCGAGGCGCACGGGCTGGCCCCGATGATCAACGTTCAGCTGCCGTACTCCCTGGTCACGCGGGACATCGAGGCGGAGCACGTGGCGATGGCACAGAGCCTGGGCATGGGGCTCACCGCGTGGAGCCCGATCGGCGGGGGTCTGCTCAGCGGCAAGTACCGGCGGACCGGCGAGGGCATGAGCGGGACCGGCCGCTTGACGAACCCCGACGCCGCGGGTCGGGAGATCAGCCCCAGCGACTGGCAGGTGATCGAGGCGCTGGAGAGCGTGGCCGCCGAGTTGGGGCGCAGCATGGCGCAGGTGGCGATCAACTGGGTGGCCACCCAGCCCGCCGTCGGTTCGGTGGTCATCGGGGCGAGCAGCCCGGAACAGCTCGCCAGCAACTTCGGTGCGCTCGACTTCGAGATCCCGGCCGACGCCCGCCGCCGGCTCGACGAGGCGAGCGCCCCGAAGGTCCCGCTGCTCTACTCCATGTTCACCCCGCAGTATCAGTCCTGGGTGGTGAGCCCCGGCCTCGGCATCGGCGACAAGCCGGCCGGCTACGCCCCTCCGGTGTCCAACAGCAAGTAGGACCTCTCGCCAGGCAAGATCGCGCTCGATCAGGGGAACAGTGGGCTCCGAGCACGCAGGGGCCACTACCTCCAGGATCGAGCGCGATCTTGGCCGTGCGGGCCTTGCTCAGGCGAGGGATACGGCGACCAGGGCGACGGCGGAACCACCGAAGACCGCCGTGTTGCGCAGGTGGGTCTGGGCGCGCACCCAGCCGGGAAAGGCGTTTTCGGCGGCCCTGAGGAACGATGCGACCTCGACGCGAGCCAGCTCCGGGTCGCCCTTGCGCTGGAAGGCGGCCTCGACGGACTTCACAGCGGTGCGGTTGCTGTAGACGATCACGACGTTCATCAGCACGACCAGCGAGGAGAAGATCCAGGTGAGCAACTGGGCAGGGCCAGCACCCGCGAGGTTCAGCGCCGCGACGGCGGTCATCACCACGGCGACCGTGACCGGGGCGGCGGTCTCGTGGCCGCTGGCGTCGAGCCGGAGGTTGTTCTCCTGGAGCACCTCGGGGCGGACGGCCTGACGGCGCAGCTCGGCCTCGGCGGCGGCCTTCGCGGCCGGGCCGAAGCGATGGCGGATCATCGGGATGCTGACGAAGGCGACGGCGACGAGGAGCTGCATGACGGCGGCGAGCGTGTTCATCGGGCTCTCCTTCTATTGCACTTAGTGCAAGTGCTTCATGGAGATGACCGTAGCCGAGGACTTGAACAGCGTGCAAGAGGGTTCTTGAACTTTGTTCAAGCGGGGACGTACCGTGAGGGTATGCCGCGCGACTCCCTCACCCGAGACCAGATCGTCCGCACCGCCGTCGACCTCCTCGACGCCGAGGGCCTTGAGGGCCTGAACATGCGCGCTCTGGGCAAACGCCTCGACTCGGCCGCCACGGCGGTGTACTGGCACGTCAAGAACAAGGACAATCTCGTCCTGCTCGCGACCGACCAGGTCTGGGGCGAGCTCACGCTGCCCGACATGGACGCGCTCGACTGGCGCGCGGCGGCCACCGAGATGGCCATCGACCTGTACAGGATGTTCGTCCGGCACCCGTGGCTGATACAGGCTTTCGCCGCCCACGTCCTCTACGGGGAGAGCAAGGCTCGACATGACGACCACAGCCTCGCGGTCTACGAAGCCGCTGGCTTCGACGGCGCGCGGGCCGACCAGGCCGTCTCCGTTGTCTTCACTTACGTTCTCGGCAACGCGGCGGGTGCCGCCGCGACCGCCTCGCTCACCCGGAAACTCAGCCGGGACGACGTCACCGCCGACGAACAGTTTCAGGACGCCATGGTCAAGGCCAAGGAGATCGGCATGCGCTACCCACGGCTGCGCGCCCGTCTGGAGACCCCTGCGGCGGCCGACTACGCCGCCGGGCCCGACAACTCGTTCGAGTTCGGCCTCCAGGTCGTCCTCGACGGTCTGGAGCGACAGCTTGCCGCAAAGTCCGCTGCCGGCGCCGCCGCACCCTCGTAGAGCGCGACGTACCGCCGACGCCACTCGTCGCCGTCGGGGCCGAGGTTGAGGGTGTTGTGTGCGACGCCCAACGCCTCCGGCAGGGCGTACACCCGCAGCGGCACCCCGTTCGCGTCGGCGATCCGACGCGGCACCTGGACCGCCGCCCTGAGGTCCACCACACCGTCGAGAGGGCTGATCACGACCGCCGCGGTCCGCAGACCGGTCCGCCGGGGTGGATGCGGCAGCGTACGCGCGATCGTCAGGTACTGGGTGACGGCGGCGAGGGAGTATCCGCGCGACGTGACGCGGTCGGGGAGGACGCGGCGCCCGTACAACACGATGAGCGGCTTGACCGCGTAGGCCGGCGCCTGCCGCGGGTTCGGGCCGAAGAACGGCGACAGCAACAGCAGATGCCGTACGACGTTGCCGGGCACCTGGGCCAGCCAGGCGGCCAGCACGGCACCGCCGGAGATCCCCACGACGCCTACCTCGTCGCCCAGAGCCGCGGTCACGGCCCAGCCCTGCGCGGCGTACGTCGTCAGCTCGCCGGCCTCGACCCGGTGGTGGGCCCTCCGGTCGACGGTCCCGTGCTGGGGAGCCCGGGGAATCCAGACGTTGTAGCCCCGGTCGAAGAACTCCTCGGCCAGCCCCGCGTACTGCTCGGGCGCGAGGGTGTATCCGTGCAGCAGCAGCACGGCCCGGCCGGTACGGGAACCGTGGCTCAGCAGGCGGCTGCGCGACTCTGGCCGGATCTCCGGATCTGCGGCCTCGGCGGCGATGACGGCCTCGACGGCACGGGTGGCCGTGTCGAAGTCGAGCGGCCGGGCCGGCGCGACCCGTAGCCCTCGGCGGTCCACCGGCCAGAGATAGAGCCCGGCGACCGACGCCGCGACCAGCGCCAACCCGCCGACCAGAAGCGCGATGATCTCCGGCATGGTCAGATGCTGACAGGGGCCGCGCTCGGCGCTGGCCGAGGGGGTGCGCCCGGGTGACCGGGCGCACCCGGTCAGCTATTCCTGGCCGTTCGGCGGCGCGAAGACGACCCGGGAGCGCAACTGCCGAAAGCCGGTCCGCTCCAACTCTGCCAGCACCGCCACCCGGTGGGATTCCACGTCGGCGATGACCTCGCGGGCACCACCGGCGGCGAGCACCCGGACCGCCTCGGCCAGCAGCTCGGGCCGGGCCGCCTCGTCGAGGAGGCCGAGATAGGCGAGCAGGGGGTAGCAGGCGTCTCCGGCCGTGCCGACCAACCCGACCGGGTTGCCGGCCTCCAGGGCGATGCGCCAACCCTCGGTGGTGTCTCCCAGCCAGGCCAGCGGGTCGGTGGCGAGGTCGACACCACCGACCACCCGCGCGATCTCGACGCCGGTCAGCACGTCCGGCTCGGCGACCCTGGCGACCAGGGCGTTGATCTCGGCCACGTCGGCGGGCGGACGGAAGTCGTACCGACCTGAGGACGCCGGCAGGGGTGTGCCGGTCCAGGAGCACCGGAGCCGCTCGCCCCGCTCGACCAGGCCGGCGAGCCGGGCGGCCTTCATGGGCGCCCGCACCACGGCCAGCACCTCGGGTCGGCGTCGCCAGTGCGCCGGCAGCGCGGCGTAGTACAGACCGGGACCGCCCAGCGTCTCGTGGGCGACGCGCAGCAGCTCGGCACCCACCTCCGGCTCGGCGTCCAGGTCGAACCGGTCCAGCCAGGGGGCACCGACGGCACCTGGGGGAAGGAGCCAGGCGGCCCGGCCCACCAAGCGGCCGGCGCGCAACGCGACCCAGGTGGTCTCGGGCCGGTAGCCGCCGCCGGCGATCCCATCGGCGTACGCGACCTGGCGCAGTTGGGGCAGCGGATCGGGCATGGAGTCGAACAGGTTTTCCTCGCCCGCGACGAGCGGACGGATGACCAGATCAGTCATGGGTTGGTCCTCCGGGAAGCGAGCGCCCCGGATCAGATCCGCGCGGACGCCGGAGCGCGGAGGGGGCGCAGAACATCGGACATTGTTCTGACCTCCTTCCAGCTCGACGGCGTGCCCGACGACCATACGCGGACTGGTCGCCGGCTCGCAACGGATCGTCACAGCGTCGGGTTGGTCTCCGATCCACGCTTGTGTGCCCGCTGGTCGTACACGGTGATGCCGGCCAGGATCACCGCCGCGAGGGCCGCCACGGCTACCGGCGGGAGCAGCACCATCGCCGGGGCCACCACGACCAGCGCCAGGACGCCGAAGTACAGCACCCGGCACCGGGGCGTGGTGTTGCTCGCCCGCTCCAGGGTGCTGCGTCCGATCAGGAACAGCACCGGGCCGCCGAAGATGATGGCCACCAGAGCCCAGTCGATCGGCGGGTGCGGATCCTCGATGACCTGCCCGAAGCCGACGGCGGTGCAGATGATGCCACCGACGATCAACAGCAGGCTGTAGCTCGCCCATCGCGACAGCTGGATCCCCTCACCGCTCGGGGTCGAGGCCCGGCCGGATCTGACGTGGTAGAAGTAGAGCCGCCAGAACGAGACGACCGCCACGAACGAGGCGACGAGGGCGATGGTTCCCTCGGTGGTGAAACCCGGGAAGCTGACCG
The DNA here is from genome assembly GCF_049841535.1 of Micromonospora sp. DT53. NCBI lineage: Bacteria > Bacillati > Actinomycetota > Actinomycetes > Micromonosporales > Micromonosporaceae > Micromonospora > Micromonospora sp. DT53. The sequence continues at coordinate 209,723 of NZ_JBNCKM010000003.1, read as the reverse complement.
CGGCGCCGGCTTCGAGCACGACCTCGGCGAGGGCGATCATGAAGAACTGGTTGTACCGCTCGGCGAGATGCTCCTGCGAGACGGTGACCCCCAGACTGGTGAGCTGTCGCTTGCCCATGCGGGGCAGGGGGTAGGTGGTGGCGGCGCCGATCAGCTCGATGGCGAGAGCGATGGTCCAGAAGACGCCCCGACCGAGACCACCGCTGATGCCGCCACTGATCCAGAGCACGCTGGACGCCAGGTGCCAGGTCAGCACCCGGAGCGAGAACGCCTGACCCGCGTGACCCCGCAGGGCGAACACCAGGAAGAGCGGTCGGCCGACCTGGATGACGACGTAGGTGCAGGCGAAGGTGACGCCGCGTTGGCCGAAGGCCTGCGGCAGCGTGACAGCCAGCACCAGCGTGCCGAACATCGTCGCCAGCAGGACGGCCTGCAGATCGGGGCGCCGAGGGTCGTAGGTGCTCGCCAGCAGGGCGTTGAGCGACCAGATCATCCACATCGCAGTGAAGAACAGGACGGTCTGACCAGCCTCGGACAGCAGCGTGTGCCGGACGATGGTCAGGTCGTCCGCGACCCGCCCGGCGAGGCGGGCGAGCGCGAAGACGTAGACGATGTCGAACAGCAGTTCCAGGACGGTCGCCGAGCGAGGGCTCTTGCTGTCCCCTAGCCCGCGAAAGTACTCGGTGCGCCTCAGCACGGACGGCGGGACAGCTCAGCCGGCCAGAGCCGCCGGCACGGGCACACCACGGTGGTGACGCTGTTGCGCTGCCATCGTCCCCGAGCCTCCTTCACCGACCGACCCCGCCTGATCCCCTGTCTGCGTACTTTATCCATCTTTATCGGGCGCTCGTCGTTGATGGCGGATACCGGGTCGGCGGTGCACCGAATGCGTCGCTGGCGAGCGGTCAGACCGCGGTGCCGAGGCTCGGCGATGATCCAGCGGGTGCCGTTCCGGCCGACGAAACCGTTATCCGGGTACGGCCGGCGAGTCTCCTGAGGTGAGGCGTTGGCGGGTTCCCCCGCCACCGCAGCATTGAGTAGTGCTGCGACCACACACGAGGAGTCGACACAATGCGCGCAACCGGCCAGGGTGAAGCGGACGCCGCGAGGGGAAACCGAGGCGTCCACGCGGAGCCCCGACGCGTGATGCTCGGCCGCCTCCCGAACGGTGCGAGGCGGCTGCTGTGGCCACTCCTGGTGGCCGCCGCGGTCGCCGTACTGGTGACGGGCGTGATCGTCGTGGTGCAACCGACCGGGCCGACGCCCGCCCCGGCGGCGACGCAGGCACTCGACACGCCGCCGCCCGCGAGCCCGCAGCCCGGCACGCCCAGCCCGACCACGCCCGCCGCCACGACGAGCCCGGCGGGGGCGACCCCGACGCCGACGCCGACGGCGAAGCCGACAACCGGGCGTCCGGTCGCTCCGGCGGCCCCGGCGGTGACCTCGAAGCGCAAGGGCGTCGGGGTGTGGACCTTCGACGGCGTCAGCCAGGCGCTGGCCAACTCCGGGGCGAGCTGGTACTACACCTGGGACGTGGCCCACTCGGGCGTCACCAGCCCGACGGGCGCCGAGTTCGTCCCGATGATCTGGGGGGCGAAGAGCGTCACCGCCGCCAACCTGCAACAGGCCAAGAAGAACGGCCGCTACCTGCTCGGATTCAACGAGCCGGACCTGAAGGGTCAGGCGGAGATGACCGTCGAGCAGGCGTTGGAGCTGTGGCCGCAGTTGCAGGCCACCGGGCTTCCGCTGGGCAGCCCGGCAGTGGCCTGGGGCGGCGACCGGCCGGGCGAATGGCTCGACCGGTTCATGGCCGGGGCGAAGCAGCGCGGCTACCGCGTCGACTTCATCGCCCTGCACTGGTACGGCGGCGACTTCAACACCGCGAACGCGGTCAACCAGCTCAAGTCGTACCTGCAGGCGGTGCACGACCGGTACCGGCTGCCGATCTGGCTCACCGAGTTCGCCCTGATCGACTTCTCCAACGGCGTCCGCTTCCCCACCCAGGCACAGCAGGCCGCGTTCCTCACCGCGGCGACCCGGATGCTGGGCGGCCTGTCCTGGCTACAGCGGTACGCGTGGTTCGGCCTGCCCGCCACGGACAAGGACCAGACCGGCCTGTTCCGCACCGGCGGCACCGCCACCGCCGTCGGCCGCGCCTACCAGGCGGCGCGCTGACCTACAGCACGTCGACGTGGTCCCGCCAGGAGTGCTGCGGCTCGTACCCCAGCACCCGGCGGGCCTTGTCGATGCTGAGCAACGTCTCGTGCTCACCCAGCTCCTTGTGGATCTCGACGCCCGGGTACACCTCGGCCATCAGGCTGGCGCTGGACCGGGTCATGACGGTGTCGCCGTTGGCGATGATGAAGACGTCGGCGCCGGGCTGGTCGTGCGCGAGCGCGCGCTCGACCGCCTGGGCACCGTCGCGAGCGTCGATGTAGCCCCACAGGTTCCACCGGCGCAGTTGCGGGTCGGCGTCGAACGAGGGGAACGGCGCGTAGTCCTCGACGTCCATGACGTTGGAGAAGCGCAGACCGACCATGACCAGCTCCGGGTCCCACCGGCAGAAGTGCCGCGCCATCTCCTCCTCCAGGGCCTTGTTCAGCGAGTACGTCGACTCGGGCCGTGGCGCGTACTCCTCGTCGACAGGCGCGTACGGCGGCGGGGTGTCGAACGGCAGCCCGAGCACCGTCTCGCTCGACGCCCACACGACCCGCTTGATTCCGGCGGCCCGGGCGGCGGCGAACACGTTGTACGTCGCGGCCGAGTTGTTCGCGAAGGTGGTCGCGTTCGACATCAGCCCAGGGGCCGGGACCGCCGCCAGGTGCACGACCGCGTCGACGCCGCCCGCGTGCTCGTCGGCGCCCCCGGTGAACGCCTCCACCACCTGCCCGTAGTCGGTCAGGTCGACAAGCAGGAACTCGCCGTTCACGTCGCGCGGATCGCGGCCACCGGCGCGGTCCACCGCCAGCACGTCGACGCCCACGGAGCGCAGGTGGGCGACCACGGCACGGCCGAGCTTGCCGGTGGCGCCGGTGACGACAACACGCCTGGGCAGTGCGGAATTGCTCATGACCACATCTTCGCCGCAGGCCGCGTCAGCCCGGCAGCCGGGTGGGCTTGGCCCGCCGCGCCGTGATCGTGATCCGAGCGCGATCGGGCGGGTGGGTGCGTAACGTGCAGGGGTAAACGTTGTCGCGACGAGGAGACCTCATGTCCAAGCCACCGCTTCCCGAGGCCGCGGTCGCCATGCTCCAGAAGCCGAACCCCGCCGTCATGACCACCCTTCGCAACGGTGGCCAGCCGGTGTCCGCCGCCACCTGGTACCTGTGGGAGGACGGCCGGATCCTGGTGAACATGGACGAGAGCCGCCGGCGGCTGGAGCACGTCCGCAACGACCCCCGGGTGTCTCTCACAGTGCTCGACGAGGCTGGTTGGTACACCCACGTCAGCATCATCGGGCACGTCGCCGAACTGCGTGCCGACGAGGGCCTCGCGGACATCGACAGGTTGTCGAAGCACTACACGGGCAACGCGTACCCACGCCGGGAACGTGCCCGGGTCAGTGCCCTGATCGAGATCGACCGCTGGCACGGTTGGGGCGCGCAGAAGGACAACAACCAGGTCGGCTGACCGCTGCCGTCCGCCGTGGCGTCCTGACGGCGACATGTCAGGGCGCCACGGCGTCAGCCGTCAGGGTGTCAGGGGGTGGCGGACCGGGCGCCGACGCGGGTCACCAGGTAGCCGAAGGCCGCCGCGGTGAAGAACATGACGATGCCGTAGACGGCGCCCGGGATCGCCATCTGGGTGTTGTCGAGTAGCGCCGGGCTGAGCGCGATCGTGATGGCCAGGGTGCTGTTGTGGATGCCGATCTCGAAACCGGCGGCCGTGGCGGCGCTCCGGTCGACACCGGCGAGCCGCGGCACCCCGTACCCGATGGCGAGGCTGAGCAGGTTGAAGGCGAGCACGGCCAGGCCGACCGAGACGAAGTAGTCGGCGATGTTCTCCCGCTCGCCGAGCACCGCGCCGGCGATCACCGCGACGAGCACGACGACGGAGAGGATCCGGACCGGGCGGTTCAGCCGCTCGGCCACGTGCGGCATCCGCGCCCGGATGAGCATGCCGATCGCGACCGGGACGAGCACGATGGCGAAGACCTGGAGCACCTTGTCGAACTGCAGGCCGATGCTCCTCCCGTCGGGGAGGAAGTACGCCGCCGACAGGTTGACCAGGATCGGCAGGGTGACCACGGCGAGCACCGAGTTGAGGGCGGTCAGGGTGATGTTCAGGGCCACGTGCCCGCCGAACAGGTGGCTGTAGAGGTTGGCCGTGGTGCCGCCCGGTGAGGCGGCGAGCAGCATCATGCCGACGGCCAACTCGGGTGCGAGGTCGAACGCGAGGACGAGGCAGAAGCAGAGCGCCGGCAGCACCAGCACCTGGCACACCAGTGCGATGACGGCGGCTCGGGGATGATGGGCCACCCGGCGGAAGTCCGCCATGGTCAGTCCGAGACCGAGACCGAGCATGATGATGCCGAGGGCGACGGGTAGTCCGATCAGAGTCACGGCGGAGTCCATGGCACAACATGGTTACCACCCGGTAACGGCGTCACAATCCCCCATCTGGCTGGGTGACTCTTGACCCCGGGCGGTGATCGGCTTAACTTCATCAATCAGATAAGTCTCTTTACTAATTCTGCTTGTTGTCTCGTGGGAGTGTGCCGATGCGACCATTCCGCCACCGCCGTCTCACCGCCGTCGTCGCCCTGGCGACCCTGCTGGTCACCGCCGCGCCACCCACCGCCGCCAGCGCCGGTGACAACCACAAGCGCCGCACCGGTTACCACCGGGTCGGCTACTTCACCCAGTGGGGCATCTACGGCCGGGCCTTCCCGGTCAAGAAGCTCGAAACCTCCGGGGCGGCGAGCCGCCTCACCCACCTCAACTACGCCTTCGGCAACGTCAGCGAGGACGGCCGGTGCTACGTGGACGGCGGGCCGGGCGAGGGCGACGCCTGGGCCGACTACCAGCGTCCCGTTCCGGCCGAGGAGAGCGTCGACGGTGTCGCGGACGCACCGGGCCAGGCGCTCAACGGCAACTTCGGCCAGCTCGCCAAGCTCAAGGCCAAGCACCCCGAACTGAAGGTGCTGATCTCGCTGGGCGGCTGGAGTTGGTCGACGTACTTCTCGAACGCGGCCCGCACCGACGCCTCCCGCAAGGCGTTCGTCGCGTCCTGCATCGACCTCTACCTCAAGGGGAACCTGCCCGGCGGTGACGGGGTCGCCGGCGGCCCGGGTGCCGCGGCCGGCGTCTTCGACGGCGTCGACCTCGACTGGGAGTGGCCCAACTGGGAGGGTGAGCCCGGCAACGTCATCCGCCCGGAGGACCGGGAGAACTTCACCAAACTGCTCGCCGAGTTCCGCCGGCAGCTCGACGCGTACGGGCGCACGACCCGTGCGCACCACCCGCTGACCGCGTTCCTGCCGGCCAGCCCGGCCACCATGGACGCCGGCTACGAGGGTCGCAAGATCTTCAAGTACCTGGACTTCGCCACCGTGCAGGGGTACGACTTCCACGGCGGCTGGGACGCGCGGGCCAACCAGCAGTCGGCGCTTCGCGTCCCGGCAGGCGCACCGGACAACCCGGACTTCTCCGTCGAGGTGGCCATCGACGGGTGGATCGCCCGGGGCGCGCCACGGGACAAGCTCGTGCTCGGCATCCCCTACTACGGTCGCGGCTGGACCGGCATCACCGGCGGCGGCAACGGCCTGTTCCAGCCGGCCACCGGGCCCGCACCGGCCACCTTCGAGGCCGGGTACGAGGACTACAAGGTGCTCAAGACCCTGGCCGGCCACGGCTACAGCGTGCACCGCGACCTGCGTGCCGGGCACGCCTGGTTGTTCGACGGTACGACGCTGTGGACGTACGACGATCCGGCTGTCGTGTTGCAGAAGACGCTCTACATCCGACGGGCCGGCCTGGCCGGCGCCATGATCTGGTCGCTCGACGGCGACGACGACAACGCCACGCTGACCAAGACGATCGGCCTGGGCCTGACGACCTGGTAGTCGAACGTGTGCCACCCGGCCCGTCGCCGGCCGACCTCGGCTGGCGGCGGGCCGTCTACTTCCCCGAAGGTGTCACCGCGCGCACCGCGGCCTCGATGAGCGCGGTCACCTGGTCCATGTCCCGAGCCCGGTGCACGTCCAACTCCGCCGACCAGCCGTCGGGCCGGCTGAGCGTGACCGTCACATCGTCGCGGCGGTGGGTCAGCCAACCGGCGATCGCCTGCACCAGCACCATGGCGGTGCCCGCGTCGCCGGCCGCCACTTGCAGTACGTCGGTGCGGTCCGCCGACATCCCCTCGGGGGACGTCGTGGTCACCCCCTTCCGCAGCCGCTCCTCGGCGCGCAGCCAGGACGCCAGTGACCGCCGAGCATCGGCGGACGGAAGATCCGGATCGACCGAGAGCGTGATCATCTCCGGCACGTCTCCTCCTCCCAACGACGACAAGCCCACGCCACCATCCTGCCAGTCCGCGTCGGAACCGGCACGCGGCGTAGTCAACTTTGTCGATCAACCCTTGACCGCCATGACGGCCGGTTCATAGGCTCCGGCCACTGCGAGGTTGTTCCCGAGAGGGGAAACACGACTCATGGCCCCATCGATGCGCCCGTTCCGGATGACCCCCGCCAGGCGGCTGGCGAGTGCCGCCACGATCACGCTCCTGCTCGGCATGACTCCCCTGCTCGGCGGCACACCGGCCGCGAGCGCCGCCCAGCCCTCCCGGTGCAGCGACGACCCGACCGCCCGGTTGGGCACGGTGCCCACTCCGGAGAACGTGCTCGGCTTCCCGCTCGGCGCGGGGCAGGAGCGGGTCGTCACCAACGACGAGGTCCGGACCTACCTCGGGGCCGTCGATCGCGCCTCCAACCGGGTCGTCACCGGCGTGATGACCACGAGCGTGCTCGGCCAGCCGTTGCCGTACGCGGTGGTGTCCAATGAGCGCCACGTGCGGCCCGCCGCGCTGCGCGAGATCGCCGACGACGTCCGCGATCTACGCGACCCGCGCCGGACCAGCGCGCGGACGGCCGCCCGCACGGCGAAGGACAGCCCGGCCATCGTCTGGGTCACCGCGAACGTGCACGGCGGCGAGAAGAGCGGCGCCGACGCGGCGCTCAAGACGCTGTACGAGTTGGCGGCGGGCCTGTCCTGCGCGGTCGCCCAACGCAACGACAACCTGGTCACCATCATCGTCCCCACCCAGAACCCGGACGGCCGCGACGCGACCCGCCGGCAGAACGAGTTCGGTTTCGACCTGAACCGGGACTGGTTCGCCCGCACCCAGCAGGAAACCGACGGCAAACTCGAACTGCTGCGCCGTTACCCGCCGCAGGTCTTCATCGACGCGCACGAGATGGGCGGCCGGCAGTACTTCTTCCCGCCCAACGCCGACCCGATCCACCACGAGATCGCCGGTGAGGCGGTGGACTGGATCAACCGGATCGGCGCGGCCAACAAGGCCGGCTTCGGCTTCAACGGCGCCTGCGACGACACCGCCTTCACCGAGTGCTACTTCAACTACGACACGTACGACATGTTCTTCATGGGTTACGGCGACACGGTGCCGACCACCGGCTTCGGCGCGGCCGGCATGACGTACGAGAAGGGCAGCGCGTCGGCCGTGGCCGACCGGGTCCAGCAGCAGTTCCACACCCAGTGGTCGACGCTCGGCTGGGCCGCCGCGAACAAGCGCGAGGTGCTGGACGGCTACTTCGACATCTGGACCGACGCGCTCGCCCAGGGCAGGGCCGGCACGTTGGAGCCGAACGAGGTGGTGCAGCCCACCAACGAGGTCCAGTTCCCGGTGCCCGACCTCACCATCCGCTCGTACTTCCTGCTGCCTGACCGGCAACTCGCCGACGTCCGCCAACTCGTCGAGCGGCTACGCCGGATGGACGTCGAGGTGTACGAGGTGCAGAAGGCCACCCAGGTGCCCACCGCCCGGGTCTTCGGCGGTCGCAGCGCCACAAACGTGACGGTGCCCGAGGGCGCGTACTGGATTCCGATGGACCAACCGCAGAAGCACTGGATCCAGGCCATCATGGGCGAGGACCCGTACGTCCCGTTCCCGTACTTCTACGACGTGTCGTCCTGGAGCAACCCGCTGCTGATGGGCATCAACACCATCTACACCGGAGACACCGTCCGGCCGAGGGCGGAACTGGTCCGCAAGCTCTCCGGCGGTCGCACCGGTGCGGCGTGGCCCTGGGGCTCGTACACGTACCCGCTCGACTCGGCCGCCGCCGCGGAGTTCACCTTCAGCCTGCTCGGCCGTGGCGTCCCCCTGGTCCGCGACCTCGCGACCAGCAGGGTCGCCATCCCGGCGGCCAAGGTGAACCGGACCGTGGACGGGCTGGCCGCATCCCTCGGGGTCACCCTCACCCCGGGCGGTCGACCCGCCGGCAGCCGCCTCGACCTGCCCGACGTGGGGTTGTTCCAGGGCACCGGCATCTCCACCACCTCCGGCTCGCACGGCGAGGCCCGCTACGTGCTCGGCAAGCGGTGGGGGCTCGACCTCACACCGGTCACCACTGCCGACATCAACGACAACACCGAAGCCTTCACCGGGCGCACCGTGCTGCTGGTGCCGGACGGCAGCAGCGCCACCGGCGGCCTGACCGCCGCCGGGCAGGCCAACCTGCGTGACTGGATCGGCCAGGGCCACACCTACCTCGGGCTGCGCAACGAGGGCACCCGGGTGGCCCGCGCCGCCGGGCTCACCTCCACCACCGAGAAGACCAAACCGGCGGACTACCTGGTGATCGGCTCGCACCTGCGGGTCGACGTCGACCAGGACAGCCCGGTGGCGCTGGGTCGCCCGGCGGAGGACTTCGAGTTCAACAACAGCGACCCGATCCTCACCCCGAGCACCACCGGGACGAACGTGCTCACCTACCCGACGGGTGACACGTTCTGGGCCAACGGTTACACAGTCGGGGCGGAGACGCTGAAGGGCACGGCGGCCGTCGTCGACGAGCCGACCGGCGCCGGTCGGGCGGTGCTGTTCGCGTTCAATCCGCTCTTCCGCGCGTACAACGAAAATGGTCTGCACCTGGTCGCCAACGCGCTGCTCTACCCGGCGAACCCGCCGGGCGCCCGACGCGCGCCGGGCACCGACGCGGCGCGCGCCAGCGCCGCCGCCGCGCCGGTGACGCCGGACCTGGGCAGCGGGTGGCGGCCGATCACCATCCAGGTGGCCGCCGGTGACCTACCCCGCACCCGGGCGATCGTCGAACGCTTCACCACCGACGCGCAGGCGTCCGCGAAGAACGGCTCGGCGTACGTCGTGATCCCGAACCCCCAGGGACTCCAGGTCGACGAGCACCCGTTCGCAAGAGATCTGGTACGCGCGCTGAATGCCGCCAAGGTGCCACTGCGGTCGGTGGTGGGCTGACGCGGCCCCGCACAGCGAAAGCGCCCGTCCCCTCGGCTGGGGGCGGGCGCTTCCGTTCGTGCTTCCGGCTATGACTTCCCGGCGACCTCCAGCCTGACGGCGGATGGTCGAGTCTGAACGTTCTTGAACGTCTCTGTCCGTTCCTGGCAACTCTAGATCCGGATGGTATAAATATGAATCGATGTGATCGGACGACGACGTGCCACCTCTGGACACCGCAGGCCGGCGAGTCCGAGGCGTCGCCTGCCACACCTTGACCGGTTGACTGGAGATCTCATGACCAGCCCTCGATCCGCTCCGCCTCGGCAGACTCCGGGAATAGCCCGCCCGCGCCGTGCCCGCGTCAGGCCCACCGCGCTGAGCATGCTGTCGGTCGCAGCGCTTGCCCTGACGTACGTGGTAGCCATGCCGGTCGCACCCACGCCAGTGGGCCTGACCATGGAAGTAGCCGCCGCCTACGTCAAACTGGGCAACCGGACCACCGGCAAGTTCATCGACGGCATGGGCCGGACCACCAACGGCGCCGCAGTCGGCCAATATTCCTCGTCGTCCAGCGACAACCAGCAGTGGACGATCGATGCCGTCGGCGACTACGTCCGGATCAAGAATCGGGCCACCGGCCTCTACCTGGACGGGATGGGCCGCACGACGGGCGGATCCATCTGCGGCCAGTGGAGTGGCAGCGGCAGCACCAACCAGCAGTGGACCCGGGAGGACTCCGGCGGCTACGCCAAGTTCAGGAACCGGGCCAACGGGCTGTACCTGGATGGCGGGGGCAGCACGTCCGACGGCGCCAACCTCGTCCAGTACGCGAACAGCGGCAGCACCAACCAGCAGTGGATCGTCACCGACGTGTCGACTCCGGGATCGGGCACGATCACGGTGGACGGCAACAACATCCGCGCTGGCAACGTCAACGGCCTGACGTTCAAGGGCTTCGGTGCGCTCAGCGCCAACAGCACCAGCGAGTTGCTGATGGATTACAAGGCCCAGAGCCCGACCGCGTACGCACAGCTGCTGCGGGTCCTCTTCGGTGGGGAGAGTCCGGTCTTCACCAACGTGAAGATCGAGATGGGCAACGACCGCAACAACTCCACCGGACCGGACCCCTCGACCATGCGTTGGGAGTCCGAGACCCCCAACGTCAAGCGTGCGCAGGGCTTCCAACTCGCGGCCGACGCGAAGAAGGTCAACCCCAACGTCAAGGTGTCCCTGCTGCGCTGGAACTCCCCCGGCTGGGTGAACAGCAACGACAAGGTCTACACCTGGTTCAAGAAGACCATCCTGAGCGCGTACCGGACCTACGGGTTCATGGTCGACTACGTCAACCCGGGTCTCAACGAGCGTGGGGCGGACCTGAACTGGACCAAGACCTACGCCAACCGGGTCAGGACCGACAGCGCCGATTTCGCCAACTCGACAGAGCAATCCCGGTACAACCAGCTCAAGGTCGTCATCTCCGACGAGGTCGGTGTCGGGTCGTTCGGCGGCAGCATGATCGGCGACGCCGGCCTGCGCGACGTGGTGGCGGCGGCCGGCTACCACTACAGCCCGGACGACGACAGCGCCGGCAACTTCAAGCGCCTGGCGATGGACTACGACAAGGAGATCTGGAACAGCGAAGCACAGGCGACGTTCGGCAACTCCGCCTTGCGCCCCAACAACAACATGCGGTCCCCGTCGGTGGTCGGAACCGGCATCGGCGGCACCAACAGCGCCCTGGAGATGGGAAACACCATCATCAAGGGATTCGTCAACTCGCGCCGGACCAACTTCATCTACCAACCGGCCATCGGGTCCTTCTACGAGGGTGGGCAGTACTCCTACAAGGAGGTCGTCAGCGCCCGTGATCCCTGGTCGGGCTGGCTGCACTACGACGCCGCCATCGACGTGCTGCGGCACTTCAGCTGGTTCGCCAAGACCGGCTGGGAGAACTCCAGCAACACGGCCGGTATCTGGCGCGCCGTCCCCGAATCCAGCTATACCGGAGCGACCGGGACGAACCCGGTGGTCGGACGCAACGGCACGCCCAGCTATCTCACGCTCGCCGCGCCCGACAGGCGCAACTTCTCCACCGTCTTCATGAACGACAGCGAGTACACCCAGTCGTACCGCCTCCAGCCGGTGAACATGGCCTACTCCGGCACGCCGGCCCTACAGCTGTGGGAAACCCGCGCGGCCGACCCCGGCCAGGCGTTCAACGCCAACTACCTGAAGCACCTCGGCAGCGTCCCGGCCGGTGACGGCGGGGTGTACTCCGTGACGGTCCGGCCGAACTCGGTCGTCACCGTGACGACGCTGGCCAACCACACCAAGCCCGATTACCTGGAACCCCTGCCGGTGGAGGGCCAGCGCACCGTGCTGGACACCGACATCTCCGGCGACGTGCAGAGCACCAGCGACAACATCCTCTACGCCGACGGCTTCGACTACTCCGGCAAGACGGTCCCGGTGATCGGCAGTGGCGGCACCATCACCGGCACGGAGGACTTCATCACGTCGCGTGGCGGCGCCAGGAGCGTCATCCCGCGCTACGCCAGCGACCGCAACGGCGCCTTCGAGGCGTACCAGCCGGACGGATCGACCAATTACGTGCTGCGCCAGCAGCTGGACGGCCCGAGCCAGGGCCTGGGCGGTGCGTGGAACGGCGGGGACGCGGTCACCAGGATCGGTGACAGCCGGTGGCTCAACTACAAGGCCAGTGTCGACGTCTCCTTCGAGAACAGCAGCACCCAGAACGGCGCCAACCACGCCCGGCTGGGCATCCGCGAGCAGCACGGTGACAACGGTGCGCCGTACTCGGTGAGGTTCACCTTCGACGGGGGCTGGCAGTTGCTGGTCAACAACAGCGCGGTCGCCAGCGGCAACGTGGTCAGCGGCGCCGGCGGCGTGCGGATCGGTGGGTTCAACACCGCTCACAACGCGTGGCACAACATCGCGCTGAGGGGCGTCGGAAACACGGTGACCGCCTACCTCGACGGCGTCACACTGGCCACCTACACCGACCCGAATCCCAAGCTGTCCGGCCGGATCACGCTGGGCAGCGGCTACTACTTCACCCGGTTTGACAACCTCCGGGTGGAGACGGTCGACGGAAGCCCGCCGTACTACTCCGAGGTGCTGGACAACCTGGAGATGTCCGACCTGGCCAACCCGCCCGCCAGGAAGCTGGTGTACGGCGGGTCCTGGGCGCACGAAAACGGTAAGAGTATGTACAACATTCAGCGGAGCCTCTCAACCAGCCAGGGAAGCGGCTCGACGCTGACCTACACCTTCGCCGGCACCGGACTGGACATCATCGGGCCGAACAACGGCTCGGCCGTCCTGCAGGTCAGGGTCGACGGCACGGTGGTCAACTCCGCAGCGAGCACGCTCGCCTCTCCCGAGTTCTATCCGACGTACGCCCTGCGCAACCTCGGCGCCGGCACGCACACCGTGGAGATCATGGTGCGCAGCGGCAGTCTCGTCGTGGATGCCGTCGGGGCCGTCCGGCCGTGATGCCGGTCGCGCCGGACGGCCAATAGGTACCGCATCGTCCCGTCCCCGTCCCCGTCCCCCAACAGAAAGGACGACGCATATGCGACCTGCCATGTTCAGCCGCCCCCTGTCGCGAATGGCCAGGCTCGTGGCCACCAGTGCGGTGATGGCGACCACGGCTGCCGCGGCGGCAATCGCCATCACCGCTACCGCCGGCCCAGCCGCTGCCGCCACCAGCCAGTTCAGAGGCATGAACTGGGCTCAACTGGGTGACAACTTCAGCACCAGCCCGCTCGTCGTGCAGGGCCTGAGCCAATCCGACAGCTACGCGACGGTGCAGGCCAAGGCCAATGCCCTCTACGACGACATGGCCTCCACCATGGGGATCAACACCGTCCGGCTGCCCATCAACACTCAGACAGTGGCCAACACCACCTGGTGGAACGCCTACCGGGGCGCCATTGACGCCGCCACTGCCCGTGGATTCAAGGTCATCCTCGCCTTTTGGACGGACCATAACTCTGGCGCGAGGATCGCGAACCTCGCCGCGTGGAACACGATGTGGTCCAGCGTGACCAGCGCCTACGGCTCGAACACCAACGTGTACTTCGAGCCAATGAACGAGCCGGGCGGTTACAGCTCGGCACAGTGGCGCGACATCGCAGCCAACTGGCTCAGCACCCACTACTCGGCGGTGCCCAGCCGGGTGCTCATCGGCGGCACTGGCGCAAGCCAGGACCTGCGCGACGTCTGCAACGACAGCCGCTTCAACGGCACGCTGCTGTCCTTCCACCACTACGCTTTCTTCTACGGCTCGATGACCTACGACGCCTGGCGAAGTCACATGCAGACGCGTCTGGGCAACTGTGCCTCCCGGGCGGTCGCGACCGAGTTCGGCGGGCCCATGGACAACGGTCTCAACTACGCCGACGCGAACAGCACCGACAACTTCGTGCGCCACATCCGCGCCATGGCTCAGGTCATGCGCGACAACCAGATGGGCGGCACCTACTGGCCCGCCCTCGGCGGCAAGAACTCCGGCTCCGGTCACGACTGGTATTCGATGTTCGCCCTCAGTGGCAGCGGCACCAATCTCAACTTGACCATCCGCAACACTTCTGGCGCCGACCGGATCCGCTATGCCTATGGCGACACCGTCGGCGACGGCTCCACGACGCCCCCGCCCTCGGGAACCCATTACCGGATCAACAACGTCAACAGCGGCAAGGTGATGGACGTGACCGGGCGGTCCACGGCCGACAGCGCCGAGATCAAGCAATGGAGCTACCTGGGCGGCAGCAACCAGAAGTGGCGCTTCGAGGACGCCGGTAGCGGCTACTTCCGCATTGTCAACCAGAACAGCGGCAAGTGCCTCGACGTCGCCTCCGCCTCCACCGCAGACGGCGCGAACATCGTCCAGTGGACGTGCGGCAACGGCCAAAACCAGCAGTGGCAATGGCAGTCCCAGGGTGGCAACTTCCGGCTCGTGGCCCGGCACAGCGGCAAGTGTCTGGACGTGTACCAGTCAGGAACCGGAGACGGCGTGGACATCCAGCAGTGGACCTGCGGAAGCACCAACAACCAGCGCTGGACAAGGACCGGAGTCTGACCGGGGCGGGGTGGCAGACCGTGCGGCACGGTCTGCCACACCCGCCGCCGCGTGCTTCAACGCCTCGGGGCGGGCGGCTCGGGGAGGGTGCGGAACAGCAGCCAACCCAGCGCGGGCATCAGGATCAGCGGGGCCAGGGCCACCTGGAGGGTGGTCGCGTCGGCGACACTGCCGATGAGCGGACTGACCAGGCCACCGACGCTGACGGTCAGGCCCAGGGTGATGCCACTCGCGGTGCCCACGCGGGTAGGGAGGTAGTCCTGGCCAAGGGTGATCTGGAGCGAGAACGGGATGTAGAGCCCGGCTGAGGTGAGCGCCACGAACAGATAGAACGCCGGCCCGGGGACGAACACGACCCCCGCGACGGCGGCGACGCTCAGCAGGTACGACCAGCGCACGACGGTGACCCGGTCCCAGCGGCCGGCCAGGTTGCCCCCCAGCACCGTACCCACCGCTCCACCGAGGTAGAGCACCACCAGCGCCGCCGTTCCCGCAAAGGTCCCTCCGCCGGTGCGCTGCGGTGCGTAGAGCGCCAGGAATGTGCCCAGACCGGCGAAGGCGATGGAGCGGCAGATTACGGCCAGCGACAGCCGGCCGAACGAGGCTCTGTCGTCGGTCCCGACCCAGCGGGGGGTATCGGAGCCGGCCCCCGTCGTCGCTCGCAGTGCGCGAAGGACGGGCAGGCACAGCACGCTGCCCGCGAGGGCCGGCACCACGAGCAGCGGAGTGAGTCGCAGACCGCCGCTGGCGACGACGGCGGCGACCAGAATGGGCGCGACGGCGAAGCCGAGATTGCCGCCGAGGGAGAACCAACTCATCCCGGTGTGGCTTCCGCCGCTGGCGATCCGCGCGACCCGGGCGGACTCGGGATGGTACGCCGCGACTCCGATCCCGGAGACGGCCACGAACGCCAGCGTCAACGGGTACGAACCGGTGAGGCCGCTGCACGCGATTCCCAGTCCGCCCAGGATCGTGCTCAGTGGCAACAGCCAGGGCATTGCCCACCGGTCCGTCAGCGCACCGAACAGCGGCTGCGCCACCGAGGAGAGCAGCGAGGCGGCGAGCACCACGCCGGAGGCAGCCGCGTAGGTGTAGGCACGCTCGGCGATGAAGAACGGTACGAGCGCGGCCACGGCGCCCTGGTAGACGTCCACGCAACCATGCCCGACGGACAGCAAGATGATCGTTCTGTTCCTCCGCACGCCGCCATGCTCGCCGCTTCCCGACCTGTCGGGCTTCCGATAACCTGCCAACCAATGACGATAATCCGCCACCGGCCGGTGGCACCGACTCGCGCCCAGCAGTTGGCGTCCGGGTCGGTGATCGACGTGCACCGCCACGACGACCATCAGATCGTCTACGCCGCTCGTGGCGTGCTGGCCATCACCACCGACGCGGGTGCCTGGGTCGTCCCGGCCAGCCGCGCCATCTGGGTGCCCGCCGGGACCGCGCACGCACACCAGGCCCACGGCGCACTCGAACTGCACCTGATCGGCCTGCCCGCGACTGAGGACCCGCTGAATCTGACGGAGCCGACCGTGCTGGCCGTCGGGCCGCTGCTGCGCGAGCTGATCCTCGCCTACACCCGCGCCCCCCGAGACGACAGCCCCGCACGTGCGCGGCTGCGGGCCGTCCTTCTCGACCAGTTGCGGTCCTCGGCAACGCAGCCCGTGCACCTGCCCACGCCCACCGAGCCCCGATTGAGGGCGCTCTGCGCGATCCTGTCCGCCGACCCGGCCGACAACCGCACCCTGGCCGCGCTCGGTAGGCAGGTGGGCGGAAGTGACCGTACGCTGTCGCGCCTGTTCCGTTCCGACCTCGGCATGACGTTCCCGCAGTGGCGTACCCAACTGCGGCTGCACCGCGCCCTGGTGATGCTGGCCGAGGGCGTACCGGTCACCGCCGTGGCGTACCAGTGTGGATGGTCCTCCGCCAGCGCGTTCATCGACGTCTTCCGGCGCGCCTTCGGGCACACGCCGGGCAGACACGAGCGCCGGTAACAGGACGGCTCGGCCACGGTCAGCGTCCGCCAGGGGCGCTGACTGCGGCCGCTGTTGTGGGGGCCGGCTCCTCCCGGACGAGCGTGATGCCTGTGAGTCATTTTGATGACCCACAGGCATCACACACATCGGGGATTGCATCAGGGGCCAACCCGAGCCGCCCTGACCATCGACGCCCCTGGCCAATCAATCAGCCGGCCGCGCAGACGGTGCCGTTGAGCGTGAAGGCCATGGGTGGCGCTCCACCCGCTGCTCACCTGCTGCCAGCCGGTGGGCCACGCCCAGGTGAGCGTCCAGCCGTCGATCGGGGTGGTCCAGTTGTTGATGATCTCGACGCCGCCGATGTAGCCGTTGCCCAGTCGTTGCCGGTTCGACAATCTCAAGGTGTGTCAGGCGTCGTCTTCGCCGCGCTCACCACGGGACCACACCGAGCGCCACCGATTGCTACCGTGGCGATGACCAGGCGGTGATGGCCGCCGATGTCACCGGGGGTCGCCATGTGGGCTGACGAAGCCGCGTTGGACGCCGCAGGGCGCCGCCTCGATGAGTGGGAAGCATCGATGGCTGACCGGGCGGCCCGAGCGAAGACCCTCGCCGCCCAGGTGCAGACGCTCACCGGCACCGCGACCAGCCCGGACCGCTCGGTGCGGGTGACCGTCGACTCGAGCGGCCTGCTGATCGATCTGCGGCTCGATGAACGGATCCGGCAATATTCCTCGGCCCAGACCGCCCGCCAGATCATGGCAACCACCAGAGCCGCCCACGTCGACCTGCTGCAACGGCTCACCGAGGCGACCAGCGAAACCATCGGTGACGGTGACCCGACCGGCCAGGCCGTCATCGACTCCTACCAGCGCCGCCTGGGCCCGGACGAGAGCCGACCAGATGTCGGAGGTTAGCGCGATGGGGATGATGGTGGCGGCACAGACGTCATACGTTACGGCTTGACGAACGGCATGTTATCGCTCACAGTCGATGCGAGGCGATCAGCGTCCGTGGCCCACCGGGAGGGCCGTCGTTGGTCTGACCTCGGTGGTCAGGGCGTCCCAGGGCATGCGGACGTCGCATCAGGATCTGTCAGCAGCCGCCGGTGACGCGCGGCGGGCGTCGCGCGCCTCGGGACCGCCCAGGCGCCGTCGTGGACCGCTCGCGCCGGACCGCCGCACTGCCGCTGGGTCCCCGACTCACGACAAGAGGAACCGCCGATGAGATCAAGGATCGCACTGTTGGCCGCCGCGCTGGCGACGGCCCTGGCGACGATGACGGCCGTGGTCACGGTCGCCACCCCGGCGTCGGCCGCGACGCTCACCCAGGTGACCAACTTCGGCACCAACCCGACGAACCTGCAGATGCACCTGTACGTGCCGGACCGGGTCGCGGCGCAGCCGGCCCTGCTCCTCGCCCTGCACTACTGCACCGGCAGTGGTCCGGCGGTGCACAGCGGCTTCGGGCTCAGCACCCTCGCCGACCGTTACGGCTTCATCGTGATCTACCCGTCGGTGACCCGGAGCAGCAAGTGTTGGGACGTGTCGTCGCCGCAGGCCCTCCGACGTGACGGCGGCAGCGACCCGGTCGGCCTCAAGTCCATGGTCGACTATGTTCGGAGCCGCTACCCGGTCGACGCCAACCGGATCGGCGTGGGCGGGTTCTCCTCCGGCGCCATGATGACCAACGTGATGGTGGGCCTCTACCCGGACCTGTTCCACGCCGGCTTCAGCTCCTCCGGGGTGCCGTTCGGGTGCTTCGCCACCACCAACGGCGCGGAGTGGAACAGCGAGTGCTCCGGCGGACGAATCGTCAGGACCGCGCAGCAGTGGGGTGACCTGGTCCGCAACGCCTACCCCGGCTACTCCGGCAAGCGTCCCCGGTTCCAGATCTGGCACGGCACCACGGACACCACGCTCAGCTACGTCAACTTCGGTGAGCAGATCAAGCAGTGGACCAACGTGCTGGGTGTGTCGCAGACCCCCAGCTTCACCGACTCTCCGCAGACCAGCGCCACCCGCACCCGATACGGGGGCACCGGCGGCACGGCGCCCGTCGAAGCGATCAGCTTCCAGGGGTACGGCCACTCCATCCCGTTCGACGCCGCCCAGGCCGTCCGGTTCCTCGGCTTCGACACCACGAGTCCCACCACCCCACCGCCCGGCGGCACGGCGGCGCCGCTGCGAAACACCGGCGCGAACCGCTGCCTGGACGTCCCGTCCCGGTCGCAGACCAACGGCACGCAACTGACGTTGTGGGACTGCAACGGCGGCACCAACCAGCAGTGGACGTCGACCGGCACGAAACAACTCCAGGTGTACGGCACGAAGTGCCTGGACGCCGAGGGCGCCGGGACCTCGCCGGGCACCCGGGTGATCATCTGGGACTGCAACGGCGGCACCAACCAGCAGTGGAACGTCAACACCGATGGCACGGTCACCGGCGCGCAGTCCGGCCTGTGCCTGACGCCCAACGCCGCCGGCACCGCCAACGGCACCCCAGCGGTCCTGGCGAGCTGCAACGGCACGAACAGCCAACGGTGGACCCGAAGCTGACCCGCTGACCGACGTCGGCGTCGCCTCGGCGTACCCCGTCGGTTGCTCGTGCGGCGTGTGGCCCGGCTCGGGATCCTTCCCGAGCCGGGCCACCGGTCTGATCGTGGCCGTCGCCCGGCGCCGGCCGGCAACCACGCGGGTTCGGCGGTAGCCGGCGGGGGGTGATGTCGCTGCCATGGATGACGGCGCCCCGGCTCGGACCGGGTGGCGTCCCGCTGCTCGGGCCCGGACTCCGAACAGCGGGACGCGACCCGGCGGCCAGGGCTGGGGCCGACGGTCCCAGCAGGGCGCCCCAGGTGTGGGCTCCTGCTCAGCGGCGTGCACTGGGCAGGCGAGCGGACCGGTTGTCGTCACACGACTGTCCCGGTTGCTGCGGTGCCCTGGAATTCCGGTGGCCGTTCATGCCTCGGCCGCGTGGCGCGCGGGTCGCCCGATGGTGGTCTCGGGCCGTCTCGCGCCGGCCACGTGCCACCCGCCCCACGCCACGATCGTCGTCGATCTGGCCTCGGGCCGATGGCGACAGCTCCGTCACATATGCCCCAGGTCGTTCGAGTATCGACGACTGTCCGTCACGTTAGCGCTAACAGTAAGCGATTGTCCATAGACAATGGTCTCCGTTTGCTGGTCGGGATGGTGCGGGTACGCCGACGACAGTCGTGAGCGCGGGCGGAATAGCCTTGCGGCATGCGGGGACGATTCGGTGCGGCCAGACGCTGGTACGGGGAGCACAGATTGGTCCGCCGTACGGTCCTCGCGCTCGCGGTGGGGATCGTGGTGCTGACCGGCGGCACGGTGGCCAGCGTGACGTGGATCCGCGACACCGCGGAGGGCCACCTCTACGGCGAGGCCGAGGTGCCGGACGCCCCGGTCGCCCTGGTCCTGGGCACCAAAGTGGACGCCGACGGCACGCCCTCACCCGTCCTCGCCGCCCGGCTGGAGATCGCGCGGCGGCTCTTCGACGCCGGCAAGGTGCGGGCGATCCTCGTATCGGGCGACAACATGAACGCCGACTACAACGAGCCCGCCGCGATGCGGGACTGGCTGGTGCAGCGGGGTGTACCAGCGCACAAGGTGGTGCCGGACTACGCCGGCTTCGACACGTACGACTCGTGCGCGCGCGCTGAGCGGATCTTCGGGGTGCGGCAAGCCACTGTGGTGACCCAGACCTTCCACCTTCCGCGCGCCGTGGCGCTGTGCCGGCGCCTCGGCATCGACGCCAACGGCGTGGGCGACGACAGCGCGAAGCAGTACGCCCAGACGTGGTGGTTCAGTTCGTCGCGGGAGAAAGGCGCGTGCCTGAAGGCGGCGCTGGAGCTGCTCTCCGGTCGAGACCCGGCGCACCTCGGCCGCCGGGAGACGGGTGTCGACGACGCGTTGCGTGTCAACTGAGGAGGATCACGACCGTGGCGGGCCGGCGCTGTCGCGGACGATGAGCTCGGTGGCGAGTTCGACCCGAGGGCTCTCGGTCCTCTCGCCGCTGGCGAGGCGCAGCACGGTACGTGCGGCCAGCATGCCCATCTCGGCCAGGGGTTGACGGACGGTGGTCAGCGGTGGGGAGCACCACCGCACCTCCGGCAGGTCGTCGAAGCCCACCACGCTGACGTCGTCGGGCACCCGCAGGCCCCGTTTGCGGACCGCCTCGTAGACGCCGAGGGCCATCTGATCGCTGGAGGCGAAGATGGCGGTGGGTGGGTGGGGCAGGGCCAGTAGCTGGGTACCCGCGGTGAAGCCGGCCTCGTGGTAGAAGTTGCCGGGACGGATCAGGGCGTCGTCGATGGGGATGCCGGCGGCGCCGAGGGCGGCGCGGTAGCCGTCCATCCGGGCCCGGCTGCACATCAGATGCGGCGGGCCGGCGATGAAGCCGATGCGGCGGTGGCCGAGGCTGATCAGGTACTGGTTGGCGCTGAGGCTGCCCGCCCAGTTGGTGGCGCCGATGGTGGGCGACTCCTGCGGGTCGACCCCGGCCGGGTCGATGATGACGACCGGCAGGTGGAGCCGGCGCAGCTCGGCCTGCAACGGGGGGTTCACCATCGAGGTCACGAAGATGATTCCCTCGGTGGAGCGCGTACGCATGTTGTCGAGCCACTGCTTGGCCGAGGAGATGCGCCAGTGGATGGCCGAGACGACGGTGCCCACGCCGCTGGTCTGGCCGACGTCCTCCACCCCACGGATGATCTCCACGGCCCACGGGCTGTCCAGGTCGTTGAAGACCAGGTCGATGAGGGCCGCGTCGGTGCGCCGGGTCGGTGACCGGCGGCGGTAGCCGTGTCGGTTGAGTAGCGCCTCGACGCGTTCCCGGGTGTCGGCGGCCACGTCGGAGCGTCCGTTGATGACCCGGGAGACGGTGGGCACGGAGACTCCGGCCAACCGCGCGATCATGGCGATGGTGACGTTTCGGCCGTTCTCCGTGCCCACGGTCCCCCCTGCGTCCTGCTGGAAAACTTCAGGTCTGCTCGCGGTGGCGCTCGTCATCCGGCTGGGCCGGCGGGTGGAGAAGCTCTGGATCTCCGAAACTTTCAATGCTTCGCCGGTAATACCGATCGATGGCCGGCACGCTACGAGTTGTCGTCGCAGCGGTCAATACCTCTGTCCTATTGCGAAAAGACCGGCTAGCGTAAGCGCAACCTTCAATGGCCGGGGACCGTGAGTTTCCGGAAGTTCCAGCCAGCCCGCCCAGAGGAGCGCTCGTGTCGACCGACATCGCTAACGTGGCGACCGCTACCCGGTCGATCCGCAATCCCGTCCTCGCCGGATTCCACCCGGACCCGTCCATCCTGCGCGTCGGCGACGACTACTACCTGGCCACCTCGACCTTCGAGTGGTATCCAGGCGTGCTCGTCCACCACTCACGTGATCTCGTGAACTGGCGCAGCCTGGGCGGGATCATCACCGACCGACGGCTGCTCGATCTGCGCGGATGCGGCGACTCCAACGGAGTGTGGGCGCCCGACCTGACGTACCACGACGGCCAGTTCCACCTCGTCTACAGCGACGTGGCCAGCTTCGCCAGCGGTTACTGGGATCCCCAGAACTTCCTGGTCACCGCCGAGAACATCACCGGCCCGTGGTCCGATCCGGTGAAGCTGCACGGGCGCGGGTTCGACGCGTCGCTGTTCCACGACGACGACGGCACCACGTGGCTGCTGGGCATGAGCGCGGACTGGCGACCCGGCCGCGATCGCTTCGGCGGCATCGAGATCCAGCAGTACGACCGGGCCGCGCGCCGTCTGGTCGGCAGCCCGCGCATCCTGTTCACCGGCTCCCCGGCCGGCGTCACCGAGGGTCCGCACCTGTACCGCCACGACGGTTGGTACTGGCTGATAACCGCCGAGGGCGGCACCAGCTGGGAGCACCAGGTCACCGTGGCGCGGTCCCGGGAGCTGTTCGGGCCGTACGAGGTGGCCCCGGACGGGCCGCTGCTCACCTCCTTCGGGCGGCCCGACCTGCGGTTGCAGAAGGCGGGTCACGGCAGCCTGGTCCGCACCCAGAACGACGAGTGGTACCTGGCCCACCTGGTTGGCCGCCCGTACTCGCCGCTGGGCAACTGCGTGCTGGGCCGGGAGACCGCGATCCAGCGGGTCGAGTGGCCGTCGGGCGGCTGGCCGCGGATCGCCGGAGGGGTGCCCGCGGACGAGGTCGTCGCACCCGACCTGCCCGCGCACCCGTGGCCGGCGGAGGCCGAGACGGACCACTTCGACGCCCCGGAGTTGGGTCGGTGCTGGTCGACGCTCCGTCGGCCGGCCACCACCGACTGGGTCGACCTGCACACCCGCCCGTCGTACCTGCGGGTGCACGGCGGGCAGTCGCCGGTCGGTCGGCAGGCGCCCAGCCTGGTCGGGCGACGCGTCGGCGCGATGGAGTGCTCGCTGGAGACCGTGGTGGAGTTCGAACCGGCCGATCACCGTCAGCTCGCCGGGATCACCGCGTACTACAACACCCTCAACTGGCACCACCTCTACCTGACCCGCGCCGACGACGGGCGGACGGTGCTGGAGCTGCTCAGCTCCGACAACGGGCGGCGCACCGCGTACCCCGATCTGACCGTCGATGTCGGCGGCGTCACCCGGGTCGGCCTGCGGGCCGTCTTCGACGGGCCGGCGGTGCGCTTCGACCACGACCTCGGCGGCGGTTGGCAGCGACTACCGATCGAGCTGGACGCGACAATCCTGTCCGACGAACACGCCGCGCTGATCATCGACGGTGAGCCGGCGGCGTGGGGCTTCACCGGGGCCTTCCTCGGCCTGTGGGTGCAGGACCTGGGCGGCGACGGTGTGTACGCCGACTTCGACATGGCCACCTACCGGGAGCGGTGACCACGCGGACGGCACGTCGGTGGGTGCCGTCCGCGTTCCACTCGCCCTACTTCACCTGGGCGGCGACGGTGCGCAGTTGCCCGAGAGTGGTACGGAAACCGTGACCGGACGCGGCCGGGTCCTCGGCGTTCAGGCCGCTGACCGCCATGGTCTGCGAGCGGGTCGTGGCGACGGCCTCCGCGCCGGAGCCGCTCAGGTCGAACACGCCGAAGTCGCCGCTGAGCGTCCGGAACGTCGGGGCCGCCGGGTCCCCGGCGAGGTAGAGCACCACGACCTGGCCCGCCTCGAGCTTCGACATGTGCGCCATGTCCGGCACACCGGTGGGCAATGCGGCGAGGGTGATCCTCGCCCCAGGCCGCACGGTCGATCCGGTCGCCGCGCGCAGCACCTCGTCGACCCGGAACCCGACCGCCTCGACCTCACCGCGTACGACCAGGTCCGCGGTCTCGCTGAGCTGTCGCACGCTGACGTACCCGCGCAGCTTGCCCTTGACCGGCGGGGGCGCGGCGTCGGTCGGCGCGGCGGCGCTGCTCGGGGCGGCGCTGCTCGGGGCCGGCGCGGCGGCCGGATCGGCGCCGCCGCAGGCGGCCAACGCCGCAGCGGCGAGCACGGCGGTGGCCGTGACCCACAGAGGCCGGGTACGGCGACTGTCGACTGCCATGGAACGCTCCTCGCGTCTCGGTGCCGTCCCGGGTCGTCTCGCTCGGAACGCGGCACTGCTTACGCCTTCTATCTGTGCGTCCCGGGCACCGAGTTCCATTTTTTCTCTCCGGGTCCAGCTTTTCCGGGCTCAGCGTTTCCGGGCTCAGCGCCGCTCGTCGGCGAGTTGCCGAAGCTCGGCCAGCGTGGTGACGAACGCGCGACCCGCCCCGGCGGCGTCCTCGGTGCGCAGACCGGTCACCGACCTCGCCGGTGACCGGCTGGTGGCCGTCTCCCCCACGAGGTCGAAGATCCCGAACTCACCGCCGAGCGGGCGGTAGACGCGCGCGGCCGGGTCCGCGAGGCCCAGGTAGAGGACGGTCGGACCGCCGGGGGTCCCGGCTACCTCCACCGTGATCTCGGTGGGCACCGGAGCGTCCGGGGCGCGGTAGAGCACCTCCGCTACCCGGTAGACCGCCCGCCCGTCGGCCACCGACGCCACCTCGCCGCGGACCACCAGGTCGGCCGTGTCGGTGAGTTGGCGCACCGTGCCGTACCCACGGTTCTTGGCGGCCGTGCCCGGCAGCGCCGGCCGAGCGGCCGGGTGGCTCGCCTCGGGGGACGGAAGCGCCGCCGGGGGCGCGTCGCCGGACCGGGCCGCGAGACCTCCGCCGATCCCCGCCGCGACCAGGACCAACGCGGCCGCCGCGAGCGCGGGCCGCAGCGGCACGAAAGCCCTCCTTCGGGTACGCGGCTCCTGCGCGATCGCCGTCAGCAGGCGCCTGCGGTGCAGCTCGTGTCGACCCGCCGGCAGGTCGTGATCACCGGGGTGGGGTGCGATCTGCGCCCATTCGGACGGGTCGGGCCCGCTCACTGGCTGCCCTCCCGCACGAACGAGGCGTCCACGACGGGGGGCCGGGCGGCGCGTGGCGGGGCGTCGACGAGGGTACGGAGCCGGGCGCGCGCCCGCGACAGCCTGGATCGCACCGTGCCGACCGGAACCCCCAGCGCCTCCGCCGCGGACTCGTAGTCGAGGCCCTCCCACAGGCACAGGGTCAGCACCTCGCGCTCGGCGCGTCGCAGCCGGGCCAGCGCGTCGATCGCGGCGGCGATGCGTCGGCTGTCGTCGAGTCGGCCGGCGACCTCGTCGGCGTGGTCGGGCAGAGTGAAGTCGGAGGCGAGCAGCGCGGCGGCCACCCTGCGGTAGCGGCGGTTGCTGCGGGTGTGGTTGCGCGCCTCGTTGGTGGCGATGCCGAGCAGCCAGGGTCGGAGCGACCCGCCCTCCTCGGTGACCCGCTCCCGGGAACGCCAGGCCTGCAGGTAGGTGGCGGCCATGACGTCCTCGGCGGTGGCCCAGTCGGCGGTGAGCCGAAACGCATGGTTGTACACCGAGCGCGCGTACTCGTCGAACAGCTCGGCGAACGCACCGGGGTCACCGGCTCGCACCCGAGCGCGCAGACTCGACTCCATGACCATCTTCTGTCCGTCGGACGGTGCTGGTTCCGATGGACCGGCCCGTTGATCAGTTACGGCCCGACGATAGCCACCGGCACGTACGGCCCGCCAACGACGGGATGAACAGGCGCCGTCACGCCGCGCGGTCGTCGATTGACGACGAATCGACGTACTGGTATCTGTTAATACAGTTTCCTGATTCTTGGCCCGGCGCGGCACTTCGGCCCCGGCGGGCACCGCGAACCGACCGGCTGGCGGCACGCCGCCCCTTCCCCGAGGAACACCATGGTTCACAAGAGAACAGCCGCCTACGTCGTGGGCACCCTGCTGGTCGGCGTCGCCGCCGTCGGCTACGGCCTGCCGTCGGCGAGCGCCGCGACCGCCGGCCCGATCACCGGCCTCGGCGGCAAGTGCATCGACGTCGCCGGCGCCAACTCGGCCAACGGCACGCCCGTCCAGCTCTACGACTGCAACGGCAGCGCGGCCCAGACGTGGACCGTCGGCAACACCGACAACTCGATCCGAGCACTCGGCAAGTGCCTCGACGTCACCGCCGCGTCGACCGCCAACGGCGCCAAGGTGCAACTGTACGACTGCAACAACACCGCCGCGCAGAAGTGGACCGCCAGCAACGGCGCGCTCGTCAACTCCGGTTCCGGCAAGTGCCTCGACGTCACCGACCGGAGCACCGCCAACGGCGCCCGGTTGCAGATCTGGACCTGCGGCGGCACCACGAACCAGCGGTGGACCCTGCCGGGCGGCGGCACCTCCACCCCCACGCCCACCACCCCGACCGGCACCAACCTCGACGACCCGGCGAAGAAGGACGTCGCCATGCAACTCGTCTCGACCGCCGAGAACTCCTCGCTCGACTGGCGCGCGCAGTTCTCCTACATCGAGGACATCGGCGACGGGCGCGGCTACACCGCCGGCATCATCGGCTTCTGCTCCGGCACCGGCGACATGCTCGAACTGGTCGAGGCGTACACCCGCACCAAGCCGGGCAACGTGCTGGCCGGCTACCTGCCGGCGCTGCGCAACGTCAACGGCACCCCGTCGCACGCCGGCCTCGACCCCAACTTCCCCCGCGACTGGCGGACCGCAGCCAACGACTCGGTGTTCCGGGCCGCCCAGGAGGCCGAACGCGACCGGGTCTACTTCAACCCATCGGTACGCGACGGCAAGAACGACCAGGTCCGGGCGCTCGGTCAGTTCGCCTACTACGACGCTGCGGTCATGCACGGGTACGAGGGCATGCGCCAGATCCGCAGCCGTGCCCTGAATCGGGCCAAGCCGCCAGCCCAGGGCGGCGACGAGCGGACCTGGCTCAACGCCTTCCTCGATGAGCGGGTCATCGAGATGAAGAAGGAGGAGGCCCACTCGGACACCTCCCGTGTCGACACCGCCCAGCGGGTGTTCCTCAACAACGGCAACTTCAACCTGAACACCCCACTGGTGTTCGCCGTCTACGGCGAACAGTTCCGCATCGGCTGAGCGGTTGGTGTGGTGGCGGGTCGTCGGCATCGGCACGGAGTTTCCGTTCGCCGACGGCCCGCCGCCTGGCCTTTGCCCGGCCGGTCCTGACAGTCGCGCCCTGGCCGCTGACCTGTCTCGCGGTCATCACCCTGTTGATCACCGTCGAGCCGACCATCGGTCTCACCCGCGACTCCATCGATCACGTCATAGCCTGGGCCAAGGCTCTTCGACGCCCATTGGCTAATCCCTAGAGCGACGCGCCCAGCCCTCGCTGATCCCTGGCGACGCGCCCAGCCCTCGCTTCACACCGGGCACCTGGCAGCGCCGTCGACAGCCAGCCCTCGTTCAGACCGGCGCAGACAGCGCCGCTGACACCAGCCTTACTCATGCCAGGCACCAGGCGGCGTTATCGAACCAGCTCCCGGCACCGCCGGGCAGCGCGCCCACCCCGGTCGCCACCAGGGAGGAGTCCAGCACCGGCGAGCCCTCCGGCGACCAGTCGCTCAAATCGATCATGACGACTGGAATTGTCGTACACCCGTTCTAGTCTCGGGTCATGGTCGAGGAGTTGGCGCAGGCAGACGACGCGGTCGCCGCCTGCGTCGATGCCGCCGCCTGGGCCCTGCCGGAGCACGATCTGGTCGCCGCACTCGATGCCGCTCACCGCTTGGAGCAACGGCTCGCCGCCGTCAAACTCGCTCTGGTCCGCGAGCTGGACGGCCGCGGCACGCCCCGGGCGCAGGGGGCCTCCTGCACTACGGTCTGGCTCCGCGAGCGACTGCGGCTGACCGTGCCCGCCGCCCGCCGCCTCGTCGACCTCGCCACCGCGCTGGACACCGGCAACCCCGGCATCCGACAAGCGCTGGCTGACGGCGCCATCAGCTTGGACCAGGCCCGGGTCATCGCCGACACCGTCAACACCGTGAACACGTCGACCGACGCCGAGACCGCCGACAAAGCGGTAGGTGTGCTCGTTGACTGGGCCGCACAGTTCGACCCCACCCACCTGCGCAAACTCGGCACCCGCATCCTCGACCACGTCGCCCCCGACATCGCCGACGCCGCCGCCCAGGCCACCCTCGACGCCGATGCACGCCGCGCCGCCCGCGACCGGCACCTCACGTTGTCCGAGCAGGCCGACGGTCGACTGCGACTCAGCGGCATCCTCGACGCCGAAACCGCAGGCCTGCTCCGGGCCACCATCGACCCACTGACCGCCCCGTCCGGACCGGACGACACCCGCTCCTCTGGGCAACGCCGCCACGACGCCCTCGCCGAGGTGTGCCGACTCGCCCTCCGGACCGGCGAGCTGCCTGACAGCGGTGGCGATTCCGCTCAGATCGTCGTCACCACCAGCTACGACGGGCTGACCCGGCGGCTGGCCACCGGCGCGCTCGACATCGGCCTAGAGCTCACCCCGGACACGGTGCGCCGCCTCGCCTGCGACGCAGCCATCCTGCCCGCCGTCCTCGGCGGCACCGGCCAGGTCCTCGACGTCGGCCGACAACGCCGCCTCATCACCGGCCCGCTACGCCGCGCCCTCGTGCTCCGCGACCGCGGCTGCGCCTTCCCCGGCTGCGACCGCCCACCCCGCTGGTGCGACGCCCACCACATCCACCACTGGGCCGACGGCGGCTCCACCAACCTGGCCAACGCCGTCCTCCTCTGCGGCCACCACCACCGACACCTCCACCAGGCCGACTGGGTCGTCCGGCTCGGCGACGACGGCCACCCGGAGTTCGTTCCACCCGCCTGGCTGGACCCCGAACAGCTCCCCCGCCGCAACCACTACCACCGACGGACGTAGGAGCAAGCGGCGAGTTCAGTGAGAGGAGCCGTCCCGGAGCTGATGATCGACAAGCCCCTGCTCGTCCTGCGGGATGCGTACGGTGAAGGTGGTGCCCTCGCCCGGCACCGAGCTCACCTCGGCCGTGCCACCGTGCGCCTCGGCGATCGCCGCCACGATGGCAAGGCCGATGCCGGAGCCCTCCCGCTGCCGACTGCGCGAGGTCGCGCTGCGGTAGAAGCGTTCGAAGACTCGCCGGCTGTCCTCCTCGGTCAGGCCCGGGCCGTCGTCGGCCACCTCGATCACCGCGGCACCGTCCGAGGTGAAGATCCGGACCTCGGCGGCGGTCCCCGGTGGAGTGTGCCGGCGTACGTTGGACAACAGGTTGGCCAGCAACTGCCGCAAGCGCAACTCGTCGCCGGAGATCACGAGCGATCCCGGCGCCCGCACGCTCAGCGGGCGGCCGGGCGCGATGGCTCGGGCGTCCGCCGCCGCCTCGGTGGCCAGATGGGCCAGATCCACCTGGTCCCGGTCCAGCGGGCGACCCTCGTCCAGCTTCACCAGCACCAACAGCTCGTTGACCAGTTGGCCCATCCGGGTCGCCTCGGACTCGATGCGTCGCATCGCGACCTCGAGGTCGGCCGGCCGGGCGCCGGCACCGTGCCGGAACAGCTCCGCGTACCCGCGGATGGTCGCCACCGGAGTGTTGAGCTCGTGCGAGGCGTCGGCGACGAACCGTCGCAGCCGATCCTCCGAAGTCTGCCTTTCCTTGAAGGCGGTCTGGATCTGCACCAGCATCGCGTTGAGCGCCGCGCTGAGCCGTCCGATCTCGGTGTTCGGCCGGCCCGGGCGCACCCGCCGGTCCAGGTGCCCGGCGCCGATGTCCGCGGCCACCTCGGCGATCCGGTCCAGCGGACGGGTGCCCAGGCCGATCAGCCACCACGCGATCAGCACCATGGCGGCCAGGATGACCACAGTGGCGACCGCCTGGGTACGGATGAGCTGGCGGTTCGCCACGTCGTAGTCGGTGAGCGGGAGGCCGACCTGCAGGATCGTCCGCCTGTCGGGCAGCCAGCTGGATCGCACCCGCCACTGGTTCGGCCGCTGATCTGTCAGCGTGACGGTCGCGTACACCGCGCCGTCCGGTTTACTCGTGCTGGGCTCCTTCGGTTGCAGCCGGATCGCGGCCGCCTGCCCGCCCGGATTCTGCAGGTCCAGCATCGGGGTGCCGTCCGGCGACAGGATCCGTAAGAGCACGAACGGCTGGCCGCCCGCGCTGGCCAGCCGGCCGGTGCCGGCGCCGGACGGGCTCAGTCCGGTGCCGTTGTTCACCTGCGCCACGACCGCCGTGCTCAGCTGATCGAGCTGGGTGTCGGTGCGGGTCACCAGGAAATACCGCAGCGCGGCCAGGGTGGCCAGCGCGGCCACGCTCATCCCGGCCGCCAGCAGCACCGCGACCAGGACGATGAGCCGGCCCCGCAGGCCCATCCCGCTCACTCGGCCGGCAGGCGCAGCGTGTAGCCGACTCGGGGGATGGTCTGGATCAGCGGTGGATCGAACTGGTCGATCTTGCGGCGCAGATAGCTGATGTACGTCGAGACCACGCCGTGGTTGCCGCCGAAGTCGTACTCCCACACCTGGTCGACTATCTGCTGCTTGGACATCACTCGGCCGGCGTTCTGTACCAGATAACGCAGCAGGTTGAACTCGGTGGGGCTCAGGTCGATCACCACGTTCTGCCGGCGCACCACGTACGCCTCCTGGTCGATCACCAGGTCGGCGTAGCGCAACCCGCCGGTCTCCTCCGGCGGCGGCAGCGCGGGCGCGGCCAACTGCGACCGGCGCAGGATCGCCCGGGCCCGGGCGACCAACTCGTCCAGGCTGAACGGCTTGGTCAGGTAGTCGTCGCCGCCGACGCTCAGCCCTTCGACCTTGTCGGCGACCGTCCGACGCGCGGTCAGGAAGATCACCGGAGCGAGGACGCCCTTCTCCCGTAGCCGCCGGCACAGGTCAATGCCGGAGCCGTCCGGCAGCAGCACGTCCAGGATGATCAGATCGGGCCGCTCCCGCGCCACGGTGGCCTCCGCCTCCGCGCAGTCCCCGGCCGTGGTCGAGGCGAAGCCCGCGTAGCGCAGAGCGGAAGCGACCAGGTCCGCCAGGAAGAGTTCGTCATCGACGACCAGGACCCGTGGTACGGGTTCAGTGGTCGCGGAGCCGTCGGCCGTCCGATCCGCCGTTACCACAACACGTCCCCCTGAACGGTTCGATGCTCGCTGGCACGTCCCATTCTGCCCGTGTCGTGCGCCTCCGAGACCCGGCGCCGTTGTGAGTTCGTTGGGAAAACTTTGTGAAGCCACTACGGATGCCGTACCTGTCATCCGAACTCTCACCGAACCTGAAAGGCCAGCACACGGCCGCTTCAACTCGTCGTGATCGGCTGAATAACGCACCGGCAGACGGTGTGGTGGCCGGCCGCGGGGTGGGAGAGGACGAGACTGATGTACGCAACGTTGGCACGAGGT
Source organism: Micromonospora sp. DT53 (assembly GCF_049841535.1). Lineage (NCBI taxonomy): Bacteria > Bacillati > Actinomycetota > Actinomycetes > Micromonosporales > Micromonosporaceae > Micromonospora > Micromonospora sp. DT53. The sequence continues at coordinate 178,453 of NZ_JBNCKM010000003.1, read as the reverse complement.
GTGGTCCGCCACCCATGGTGGACGATTGGCGCCTGGCTGGTCGTCGCTGCCATCGTCGGGTTTTTCGGACCGGGTCTGTCCGCCAGCAGTGATCAGGCCGACTTCCTGCCCTCCCACTACGAATCCGTTCAGGCCGGCAAGGTGCAGGAAACCGCCTTCACGGAAAGCGAGGGCGGCAGCGCCGCGACGTTCGTGGTGCGGCGCCGCGACGGCGCCGCGCTGACCAGCGCCGATCAGCAATTCGTCGAGCAGGTCGCCGGACAACTTCGGGACAAGGCCATCCCGCACGTCATCGAGGTGCAGTCGAGCACGGCGACGGTGTCGGAGAATGCCCTCGTCCAGCTCCTCCAGGTCACCGTCGACGGCCCGCAGAGCGATCCTGGCACAGAGGAGGCCGGCCGGGCGCTGCGGGCCGCCGCCGGGCCGTTGTTCGAGAACACCGATCTGACAGCGGGCATGACCGGCGACGTCGGCATCGTGATCGACGCGCAGGACGCCTTCGCCTCAGCCGAGCAGGTCATCGCCCTGGCGACGGTCGTCCTGATCATCGTGCTGCAGCTGCTGATCTTCCGGAGCCCGGTTGCCGCACTGCTTCCCATGGTGACCATCGGTGTCCTGGTCTTCGTCTCGGTGAAGCTGATCGGCATCGCCCAGCGGATCTTCGACCTGACCGCGGAAAAGTCGGTCACGGTCTGGGTGACAGTCGTGCTGTTCGGCGTCGGCACCGACTACATCCTCTTTCTGCTCTTCCGATACCGGGAACAGTTGCGCACCGGCGAGGACCCGCGTACCGCGCTGATCCACGCGACCGCCCGGGTGGCCAAGGTGATCACCTCGGCCGGCGCGGCGATCGTGATCGCGTTCAGCACCCTGGCGTTCTCCTCGTTCGGCTCGTTCAAGGCGCAGGGTCCGGCACTGGCCATCGCGGTCGCCGCCACGGTGGTCACCGCGCTCACCCTGATCCCGGCAATCGTGTCGCTGCTCGGGCCGAAGGTGTTCTGGCCGTCCTTGAGCTGGCAACGGCAGCCCCGGGCGCGGTGGTCGACCAAGCTCAGCGACCTGATCGTGAACCGTGCCGGCCTGCTGGCCGCCGCCGCGGCCATCGTCCTCGCGCTGCTCTCCCTGGGCGCGCTGCGCTTCCAGGCCAGCTACGACTACAACGCCGGCCTTCCGCAGGACACCGAGTCGGCGATCGCCCTACGGGACCTGCAGCGCGGCTTTCCGGTCGGCGCCCTCAACCCGACCTCCGTGCTGCTGGTCAGCGACACCGGGCAGCCGCTGGATGAGGCAGGCGTTGACAGCTTCCGGTCGCAGCTGTCCGGCGTCGACGGGGTCGGCCGCGCCGGCCCCGCGGAGTACAGCCCGGACCGTACTGTCGCCAAGATCAGCATGCTGCTCGACCACGACTCCGGCAGCACCGAGGCGGTGGACACGGTCGCCGACACGCTGCGGCCGACCGCGCACGACGTGGCCCCGACCGGCACCCACGCCCTGGTGGGCGGCCCGACCGCGACATTCGCCGACATCCGCAGCGCGGTCAATCAGGACTACTCGCTGGTCTTCCCCCTCGCCGCCGGGCTCACCGCGCTCGTTCTGCTCGCCCTGCTGCGCAGCATCGTCGCCGCGGTGCTGCTGATGGTCCTGGTCGGGCTCAGCTATCTGGCCACGCTCGGCGCATCGGTGTTCGTGATGCAGGACGGGCTGGGCAAGGCCGGGATCATCTTCAACGTCCCGATCTTCATGTATCTGTTCGTGGTCGCCATCGGCACCGACTACAACATCCTGGTGGTGGACCGGCTGCGCGAGGAGACGCGCGAGGGCCACACCCCAGGCGCGGCCGCGCGCCTGGCCCTCCGGCACACCGGCCCGACGGCGGTGGCCGCTGCCGTCATCCTGGCCGGCACGTTCTCCTCACTCACGCTCGCCGGCGTCGCCCTGCTCGCCCAGATGGGCTTCGCGGTCGCCGCCGGCATCCTGATCTCCGCACTGCTGGTGTCGTCACTGCTGGTGCCGACGCTCACGGTGCTGATGGGCCGCCGGTTCTGGTGGCCCGCCCGGCTCACCCCGACCGGCCCGGCCGCCGACCGGCCGGCAGAGGAGACCACGGTGGACGCCGGGGACCGCCGATGATCCGATGGCCTACCTCGCCGACGTGTGCCGGCTCGCCCCACGCACCGGTGAGCTGACCCGCATGGTCTGTTCGGTCAGATCCGCGCCGAACTGGAACTCCCAGCGCGGTGACTTGACCTCAAGCTCGGGTGAGGTCCTAACCTCCGACATTGGAGGTAATGCATGAGCATGGAAGTTACCGCGTGGATGTCCCTGCACCACGCGATGAACGCGCAGGATGAGCGACCGCTGTCCCGCGCGACCCTGAAGCGCATCGCGCGGTTCGCGCAGCCGCACCGCACCCTGATCATCAGGTTCCTGTTGCTGAGTGTGGTGACGGCGGTTCTCACGGTGGCGGCACCCGTTCTCGCCGGTCGGGTGGTCGATGCGATCGTCGACGGCGCCGACAGCGGTGTCGTGATCCGGTTGGCCGCACTGATCGCCGTGATCGCCCTCGCCGAGGCCGGACTGGGTCTGGTGACGCGATTTCTCTCCGCCAGCATCGGTGAGGGGTTGATCGTCCAACTGCGGACGGCCGTCTTCGACCACGTTCAGCGCATGCCTGTGGCGTTCTTCACGCGCACGCGCACGGGTGCGCTGGTCAGCCGCCTGAACAACGACGTGATCGGTGCGCAGCGGGCGTTCAGCGACACCCTGTCGAGTGTGGTCGGCAACGCCGTCACGCTGATGCTGACGTTGGCCGTGATGCTCACCTTCTCCTGGCAGATCACGCTGCTGGCGCTCGTCCTGCTGCCCATCTTCGTCCTCCCGGCCCGCCGGATGGGTTCGAAGCTCGCCCAGTTGCAGCGTGAGGCGGCCGAGCACAACGCAGCCATGAGCACACGGATGACCGAACGTTTCTCCGCGCCCGGCGCGACCCTGGTCAAGCTGTACGGGCGCCCGGCCGAGGAGTCCGCCGAGTTCGCGGCGCGGGCGCGTCGGGTCCGGGACATCGGCATCCGTGCCGCGATGCTGCAGTGGGTCTTCATCACCGCGCTCACCGTCGTCGGGTCACTGGCGCTGGCCCTGGTCTACGGACTGGGCGGTCTCTACGCCCTGCGAGGCAGCCTCGATGCCGGCACGGTTGTCGCCCTCGCGCTGCTCCTGTCGCGCCTCTACGCACCGTTGACATCGCTGGCCAGTGCTCGGGTCGAGGTGATGAGCGCGTTGGTGAGTTTCGAGCGGGTGTTCGAAGTTCTCGACCTCAAGCCGCTGATCCTCGACAGGTCCGATGCCCGGCCTCTGCCGGAGGGACCGGTCGCGGTCGAGTTCAACGGAGTCCGGTTCGGCTATCCCTCAGCGGACAAGGTGTCGCTCGCATCCCTTGAGGACGTGGCGAAGCTCGATACGCGCGGCGGTGAGGAGGTGCTGCACGGGGTGTCGTTCCGCGCCGAAGCGGGGCAGATGGTGGCGCTCGTCGGCTCCTCCGGGGCGGGCAAGTCGACGATCGCGCAGCTCGTTCCTCGCCTGTACGACGTCGAGGACGGCGCGGTGAAGCTCGGTGACGTCGACGTACGCGACCTGTCCGCCGAGTCGATCCGGACGGCGTTGGGCGTGGTGACCCAGGACGGGCACCTCTTCCACGAGAGCATCCGCGCGAACTTGGCGTTCGCCCAGCCGGACGCGACCGAGGACGAGATGTGGGAGGTGCTCCGACGGGCCCGACTCGACGACCTGATCCGCACCCTTCCCGATGGGCTCGACACCGTGGTCGGCGAACGCGGATACCGCCTGTCCGGCGGGGAACGGCAACGGCTCACCATCGCGCGACTGCTGCTGGCTCGCCCCCGCGTGGTGATTCTCGACGAAGCCACCGCGCATCTCGACTCCACCTCGGAGGCGGCGGTCCAGGACGCCCTCGCCGAGGCCCTGACCGGCCGGACGAGCGTGGTCATCGCGCACCGGCTCTCCACCATCCGGGCGGCCGACCAGATCCTCGTCGTGGAGGCCGGGCGCATCGTGGAACGCGGGCGACACGGTGACCTACTCGCGGCTGGCGGCCGCTACCACGAGTTGTACCGCACCCAGTTCGCCCAGGACCCGCCGACGGTCCAGGAGCAACGCGTCGCCATCTGACGGCTCCCGCCCGGCACGCCTGCGAGTTCACCTCGCTCCACCCACCCACGGCGAACGGACGCGGTGGCCGGGCCGTCCCTCGAAGGACGGTCCGACCACCGCGTCACGGCCGCAGGTCAGTCGTTGTCGTCGTCCTTGTCGTCGGCGTCGTTGTCATCGTCGGCGTCGTTGTCATCGTCGTCGACCGGCTCCTGCTCGGCCTTGACCACCGACCCGTTGTCCCGGTCGACGTCCACCTCGTGCTCGGTGTCGCCGGCGACGATCTCGACGCTCCAGACCGGCCGGCCGTTCTCCTGCTCGGCTTCGACCTCGACGATCTGACCGCCACCGGCCTTGGCGAGCGCGATCTCACCGGCCCGCTTCTCGTCGACCGCGCCGCCCGCGGGCGCGCCGCCGGTCGACGGCGTACCGGACGGCGTGCCGCTCGACGGCGTACCCGATGGGGTGCCGGCCGACGGCGATCCGGTGGTTTCCGGCGCGACGGTGGCCGTCGGCGCGACCGTAGCCGCGGCGAGTGCCGTGCCGCCGGCGCGCGAGCCGTTCGCGGCGGTGACGCCGAGCGCGACCCCGGCCACCGCCAGCACCGCCGACCCGCCGACCGACGCCAGGAGCAGATTGGTGCGCTTCATCGTGGTGTCCACCTTTCCTCGGTTGTCGACTCCGAGGATCGGCCAGATCGGGATAGCACCGCGCTGTCCGGACGCTAAGGCCGGGTTAAGGCGGCCCAGGGCCGGGTCGGTCAGCCGCGCCTGCTGAGTTCCGCTTCCAGCCGCTGGACGAGCGTCTTGCGGTCCTTGCTGGCACGCTCGTTACGCAGCGCGGTCCTGAGCTGTCGCGTGTCGAGGCCACGGACCAGCTTGGCCGCCTCCGCGACCGACATCTCCGACATCCGTCCGGCCGTGGTGGCATCCCGACGCGCTCGTTTGGCCGGCCCGGTGTTGGCCACGTACTGCTTGCCGGATCGGGACGCTTCGCGCTTCTTCGTGTCGGTCGCGCGCCGCTGGCTCTCCGACATCTCCTCCCAGGCCTTCTTGGGCAGGTAGCGACTCGTCGTGCCGCCCTTGCGCGCACGGGTGTCGCCCTCTTTCGTCTGCCATTTCTCGTTGCCCCAGCGCTGGAGAGACTTCTGCCGCTCGTCCTTTTCGCCCAGGAATCCGCCACCGCGCTTCTTGTACTCCTGAGTGACGAGCTGTGACTTGCGCGCCGACCACTGCCCGGGCCTGCCGCCCTTGTCGGAGGCCTTGACCTCTTCCTTGATCTGCTCTCTGAGCTCGGGTTTCGTATACCGCGCCATGACTGGCAGCTACCCGGCACCGCAGCGCCTATGCGTCCCGCGCCGACGTGGGAGGCCCGAGCCGGAGCAGCACCTGCGCACCGCCTCCCGGGCCGGCCCGCAACTCCAGTCGGCCGCCGGCGGTCTGCGCGGCACGCCTGGCGATGTCCAGGCCGAGGCCTGTGGACCCGGCCGCGCTGGCGCCCCGCCGGATCGCTCCGGCGGGCATGCCCGGGCCCTCGTCGGCGACCGTGAGGACCACCTCGCCAGCCTCGTCAGCCTCGCGGACGAGCCGGACGGTGAACGGCGTGCCGTCGGGGGTGTGCGCGAAGACGTTGCCGAGCAGGGCGTCCACGGCCGCCGTCAGGTTGTCGGCGGCCACACCGACCGGAAGGGGGCCGGGTGCGAGGTCGAGGGTGACGGCGCGGCCGGTGTCCTCGGCCAGCACCGACCAGAACGCGACCCGTTCGGCGACGATCGACGCCGCGTCCGCGGAGGCCGGCTGCGCCGGTACGTGTCGCCACCGGGCCTGCCGGATCAGCCCGGTGACCGCGCGTTCCAGCCCGTCGGCGGCGGCGGTGATCCGGGCGGCGTCGTCCGGGTCACGCAACGACTCCGCTTCCAACCGCAACGCCGTCAGCGGCGTCCGCAGCTGGTGCGACAGGTCGGCGACCTGTTCGCGCTCCTGCACCAGGAGCACCTGGATCCGGGTGGCGAGATGGTTGAGCGCGCCGGCCACCTCGCGCAGTTCGGGCGGGCCGGCCGGTGTGACCCGAGCGTCCAGTTCGGCGTTGGCCAGCCGGTGTGAGACGGCCGAGAGGTCGCTGATCGGCCGGACCAGGGTGCGCGCCAGCCGGTCGGCGACCAGCAGCCCGATCAGCACGAGGATCACGCCGAGCAGCGCCAGCACCAGCCAGGCCCGGGTGACCCCGGCGGTCAGCTCGCGTTGCGGCACCGCGATCCGGATCACCCCGGTGCCGTCCGCCCGACCCTGCACGGCGATGACCACCTCCCGGCCGGCCGCCGACTCCCCGGTGAGGCTCTGTCCGCGCGTGGCGAGGGCCACCGCTGGCGTACGGGGTGTCTGGGCGCCGAGCACCGTGCCGTCCGGCAGGAAGACGCTCACCGGTCGACCGGACTCCGCGGCGAGTTGCTCGACGGTGAGCCGGATGGTCGCCGTGTCGGCGGTGCCGACCACCGGCACCAGGCTCTGCGCGTCGGCGGTGGCCCGAACGGTGGCCCGGTCCTCGGCGACGGTACGGACCAGCAGCGCCAACGGCACCAGGAACGCGATGAGGGTGAGGACGCTGACCGCGGCGACCAGCAACGTGAGACGGGCCCTCACGGCTGTGCCGCCGGGGCTTCGAGACGCACCCCGACACCACGCACGGTGTGCAGGTAGCGAGGCTGCTGGGCGTTCTCCCCCAACTTGCGACGCAACCAGGACAGGTGCACGTCGACGGTCTTGTCGGCGCCGCCGTACGGGATCTGCCACACCTCGGTGAGCAGCTCACGTTTGGTGACCACCTGGCCGGGTCGGCCGGCGAGATGATGCAGCAGGTCGAACTCGCGGGGCGTCAGCTCGACCGCGACCCCGTCGAGGGTGACCTGCCGGGCCCGAGGATCGACCCGGAGCCCACCGACGACGAGTGTCGGATCCTGCCCGTCGGCGCCGGCGGGGCCGCGCCGCAGCACCGCCCGGACGCGGGCGTCGAGCTGCGCAGCGGTGAACGGCTTGGCCACGTAGTCGTCGGCGCCCGCGTCGAGCACCCGCACGATCTCGGCCTCGTCGTCGCGCGCGGTGGCCACGATGACCGGCACCGAACTGACCGCGCGCAGCATCCGCAGCAGCTCGCGGCCGTCCAGGTCGGGCAGGCCCAGGTCGAGCACGACGAGGTCGGGTCGGTCCTCCAACGCGTCGCGGAGCCCGGCCATCGCGGTCGAGGCCGCGGCCACCGCGTGGCCGCGTTCGCGCAGGGCCCGGATCAGCGGGGTACGGATCGTCAGGTCGTCCTCGATGAGCAGTAGACGCGGCACACCTGGCAGGCTAGCGGCTCACCGCCTAGGACCACGCGATCTCACCGTGGCGGTCGACGAAGCGGCCCGAGCCGTGTCCCGGACCTTCCGTCGCGAGGGCGACGATGGCGTCGGTGCCCTCGGTGACGGTCTGCGGACCGCTGTTTCCGTTGAGTTCCGTGGCCGTGTATCCGGGGTCGGCGGCGTTGATCCGGACGTCCGTCAGCGCCTTGGCGTACTGGGTGGTCAGCATGGTGAGCGCCGCCTTGGAGGACGTGTAGACGGGGGCGATGACGCCCGACTCGGCTCGTGAACGGTCATGGGTGGCTGCCAGTGAGCCCATCGCACTACTCACGTTGATGATCACTGGGTCGGGTGACCGGCGCAGCAGCGGCAGAAACGCGGTTGTCGTCCGCACCACGCCGAGGAGATTGACATCCAGGACGGCGAGCAGGTCGCCGCTGGTCAGTTCGCTCGGGTCCCCGAACGGGCCGTGGATGCCCGCATTGTTGATCAGCACGTCGATCCGGCCCTCGTGCTTCTCGACCTCGGCGGCCGCCGCGGCGACCGAGTCGTCGTCGGTGACGTCGATCTGCACGAACCGGGCTCCGAGTGTGTCCGCCGCCACGGCCCCCAGCTCCGGGTCGCGAGCCCCGACGACGACTGTGTGACCCAGTTCGATGAGGCGGCGGGCGGTCTCGCGACCGAGCCCCTTGTTGGCTCCGGTGATGAAGGTGATCGTCATGCACCCATCGTTTGTCGCCGCCCAGGCGTGTGCCAGAGACGTCGCGACGGTAGGACAAGCAATACCACCTTCCTCGTGGCGGTCTGCGAAACAATCGAGGGCGTGAGGACACAGACGGCGGGACTGGGCGCGACGATCCGCGCCTGGCGTGACCGCCTGTCGCCGGCCGCCACCGGGCTGCCCGTTGGCCATGGGCGCCGAGCCGCCGGGCTGCGACGGGAGGAGCTGGCCGAGCTGGCCGGTGTGTCGGTCGACTACGTCGTGCGGCTGGAACAGGGGCGGGCCACCACACCGTCGGCGCAGGTGACCTCCGCGCTCGCTCGCGCCCTACAGCTGACGTCCGCCGAGCGCGACCATCTCTTCCGGCTGGCCAACCTGGCCCCACCGACGGACGACGAGATCTCTGATCACCTGCCGCCGGGTGTGCAGCGGGTGGTGGGGCGCCTCGGTGACGCTGCCGTCGCCGTGTTTGCCGCGGACTGGCAAGTGATCTGGTGGAACCAGAGTTGGGCGGCGCTGCTGGGCGACCCGTCGGCGTGCCCGCCGGTTCGTCGCAACTTCGCCCGCGACACCTTCCCGGTGAACTCCGACGGGCCGGGGATGTCGCGCTGGCCCGTGATTTCATTGGACGCCGATGTCACGAGCGCCGCCGTCGTCTCCGACCTGCGGCGGGCCACCGGCCGTTTTCCCCGTGATCGCCGCCTGGCGAAGCTCATCCGTGATCTCGCCGAGGGCAACGAGCAGTTCGCCGACCTGTGGGCGGCCGGGACGGTCACCGCTCACCGGGAGGACACCAAGATCGTCGAGCATCCGGCGGTCGGTACCGTTCGGGTCGACTGCGATGTCCTGACCGACGGCAACGCCGAATTGAAGATCGTGATCCTCACTGCGGCCCCGGGCAGCGACGACGAGACCAAGATCCGCCTCGCCACGGTGGCAGGCGTCCACCACCCTGCGGAGCCTGGGGACCTCGACGACAGGGCCCGCCACCCGGGCGGGCGTTAACCGTGCCTTAGGGTCCGGATGTGCCGGCGACAACCGTGGATCGGGGATAGTCAGGGAATGGGCCGTCGTTCGATTCTCGTTGCCGCCGGTTGGGTGGCCACCGCCGCCGTGGCGACCCTGATCGGGTTGGGCGCGATCCGCTTGGTGGGTGACAGCCTGACCGGCACCCCGGGTGGGGTCCGCAGCGAGGCCGAGATCGAACGGGCGTTGGCCGTACCCGAGCCGGCGCCCACCACGAGCATCGCCCCGGGCACGACGGGCACCGCCCCGGCTGCGCCGGGCACCACAGGTCCGGCACCGAGCGCCGGCTCCGGGGCCCGCCGGGGGTTCGCCACCGACGGCGGCACGGCCGTCGCCGAGTGCGGCGTTGGCGGCGTACGCCTCGTCTCCTGGGCGCCCGCGCAGGGCTTCCGGGTCCGCGACGTGGACCGGGGCCCGGACGACGACGTCGAGGTCACGTTCCAGGGGGCGACCCGGGAGTACGAGTTGAAGGTGCGCTGCATCGGCTCGGAGCCGGTGGCCGTCGCCGACGACTAGGTGTTCTGCTCGCGGTCCGCGTTGCGGCCGAGGGCGACCATGCGCAGGGTTTCCTCCCGCCGCCGTACGAGCAACGCCCCGGCCAGGAAGGTCACCGGCGCGACGAGCACCAGCATCGCCCACTGCTCCGGCACCAGGGGGATGGTGTGTCCCATGTTCATGGTCGAGGTGACCCAACCGGCGAGGGCGCTGTCGATCACCAGGGCGAGGGCTGCCACGGGCAGGAGCATGACGACGATCCGGCGGCGTACCTCCGGAGTGAGCGTGGACACCGCGATCACCATGGCCAACGCGGCGGCCGCCAGGCCCGCGACGTAGAGCCAGAGGACCAGCTCGCTGCCCGCCTCGATGCCGTAGAAGACCTGGTAGGACACCTCGCCGACGAAGTCGAAGGTGGGACTGTTCACCCGGTTCGCGGCCAGCAGCGCGATCATCGCGGCCGGCGCGAGAACCAGCGCGAGCAGTCGGCGTACGCCCAGCAGCGCGACCGCTCGGCGACGCGGCGCCGGCACCGTGAGTGCGGCGGCGGCCACCACGGCGAGGGCGAGCTGCGGCAGCATGTCCACCACGTACGTCGGGTTGTCGCTGGTCTGCGGGGCGACGAGCGCACCCCAACCGAGCACGCCGGCCCAGGCCAGAGCGGCGGCTACCCAACGCCACCCGACCAGCACCGTGGCGCAGACACCCGCCCAGCCGGCGACGCGCAGCCAGTCGACGAGATCCGGGCCACTCGGCGAAAACCCGGGCGGCAGGCTCGGCGCGCGGACGAGCTGGTCGAGCAGCGCCTTCCCGGTGATGGCCAGCAGGACGACCACGGCCAGCAGGCCGGTCACCGTTGCCGCGTCCGCCCAGCTCGGCTCGGTGAACCCCCGTGCGCCCACCCGAAACCGCGCCCGCAACCCGGCGCCGACCAGATTCCGCACGTCGGCGGCGGCGGGTCGCCGCTGGCCCGGCCGTGCGCCGGCGAGGAGCACGGCCAACATCTCGTCCTCGTACACCCGACGGTGTTCCCACGGATAGGCGGCCAGCAGCCGCCGGTAGCGGCGCTCCAGATCGTCGCTGCTCACGCCGCTCCCCCATCGGTCAGTAGGCCGCTGCGGCGCAGCCGCGCGCGAGCGGCGTCCGCGTTGTGTCGGAGGCGGGACGCCTCTTCGGTGAGCCGCCGCGCGCCCAGGGCGGTGAGGCGGTAGTAGCGGCGCAGTCGCGACTGCACCACCTCCTCGCGCTCGACCTCGATGAGACCGTCGGCACGGAGCCGATCGAGGACCGCGTAGAGGGTGCCGGCACGTAGGTGCACCCTGCCGTCGGAGATGCGCAGCACATCCTCGATGACGGCATAGCCGTGCAGGGGTGCCTCTGCCAGCGCGGTGAGCACCAGGAACGTCGGTTCCCGAAGTGGAGCCTCAGCCATGCCAGAGAGCATATACCGATAGGCGGTATATTCAAGGACGATGAGAGCTGGGGAACGAACGTGACTGGCACGGAGATCCGCAGTCGGTGGAGGCGTCGCTGCAGCATTGACGCGAAGCGTCGGATGACGTGTTGCGGTGCTCCAGCCGGCCGGGTGCCCCGCATCCGGATCAGTGCGTGGTCGGGCTGGCGTTCGCCGACTGACGACTCTCACTGGCGCCGGAAGCACTCGGAGGGCAGGGGGCGGAAGGCTCGTGTTCTCTCTCGCTGACGTACCGGTTGCGCAAGTTCCGAGAGGACGCTTCTCCAGCGTTTGATCCGCTTGTTAGCTAGCGGGCACGGTGATGGTGTCCAGCCAGGCGCTGAGGGCGGGCGCGACGGCGTAGAGGTCAGGGCCGTTTACCGTTTCGCTGGCGGCGGCACGAGCTTCGGGGGTCGCGTTGAATGCGATGGCGCAGCCGACCACGCCGAACAGCGGTACATCCGAGCGCCCGTCGCCGATGGCCGCGCAGTGCCGGAGTTCGACACCCAACTCGGTGGCCGTCCTGATCGCGAAATCACGCTTGGCGTGCTCGTCGAACTGCTCGGCGACCTCGCCGCTGTAGCGGCCGTCGACCATGTGCAAGCGTGGTCCGCACGCTCGGTCGAAGCCGAAGCGGCTGCACAGGTAGGTGCCGACGAAGTCCCAGGCCAGCGTGCTCAGTACCGGCACGAGCGAGTGGGCCCGGCACCACGAAACCGTCTCCGCGATGCCGTCCACCAGCGGCATCGACTCCAGAAACGCGTGTGCTTCAGCGGGTGTTCTGCTTGCCCACCCACGAGCTTCGAGCACGCACGCCTCGTCACTGCTCAAGGTGCCGTCTGCGTAGCCGGCTTGTATTTGTGCGATCTCCTTGGCATTGCCGACGAGCTCGGCGAGGTGCTGGCCGCTACTGGTCGGTGTCAGCGTTCCATCGACATCAAAGAACACCGCTCCACGGATCATGGCCGAGACAATACCCGTCAGGCGTGGGGCTCCCGGGCAATCACCTCATGCTGGCGGCTGCCAAGCGCTGGGTCGCGAGCGCATCAGACCCTTGAGCGGCATCACATCCACTGATCCACGGCATCAGCTTCCCGCGCCGCATCAGCTCCGCTCAGCCAGGACCGCCAGGAGTTACCGGAACGGCGACGACAGCTCGGGGGCAAGCTGGAGGCCGATGACCTACGCCAGTACGGCGCGGCGTACGCGACGCTGGCCGTTGCGCAGGAGCTGAACCGACCCCGCGCCGCCATGAAAGAGATAGCCGACAAGCTCGGTGGCTGCGCGCAGTGCCGGGACGGCGAGTGCGAGATGTTGACCTGGGCGCGGGACACGCTCAAGGCGCACCGCAGGTGATCGAGCGGGGAGTTGCCCCGGTCGGTGTGGGTGCCGATGTTGGCCCGACCGACCATCGCGCAGCACCGGGCGCAGGGATCGTGCCGGCACCGCCGGCCGGACGGCTGCGCGGAACTGCGGTGGGCGAAGGACCGATTGAAGACCCGCCACCCGTCGGGGCGGACGACGCGCAGGGTCGCACCGTGATCACTTGATGAGGAGTAGTTGTCAGACGGGCCTCGGAGCTGCTGAGCATCACGTGATCGAGGCGAGTCCGCCCCCCACCGCCCGATCGGCGGTGGGGGGCGGACTCGGGTGGTGGTTCAGCTGCTGTACGCCTCCACCTCCCAGAGTGAGTGGCCATACCCGGTGCCCCGGGCGGTGCCGTAGATCCGCAGGTAGCGGCCGTTGGCACCGAGGGCGGCGTGCTCGTCCACGCCGCCGTCGGCCCCGGTCACCGTCTTCACTGTGGTCCAGGTGGTGCCGTCGTTCGAGGTCTGGATCTGGTACGCGCTGCTGTACGCCGCCTCCCAGCTCAGCTTGACCCGGCCGATCGCGGTGGCGCTGCCGAGGTCCACCCGGATCCACTGCGGGTCGGAGAACGTGCTCGACCAGCGGGTGGCAGGGCTGCCGTCGACGGCCTGGGCGCCGGACACGTCGGCCCCCTCGTTGCTGGACGTCGACGTGGGTTTGTTCAGCAGCAGGTTGCCGCCGGTCGGGCCCCCGGTGCCGCCGTACACCTCGAACTCGAACAGCGAGTAGCCCCAGGCGGATCCCCGGGTGGTGCCGAGAAGCCGGACGTACCGGCCGGACCCGCTGAGCCCGGTCAGGTCGTCCACCCCGCCGTCGCCACCGGTCACCGTACGGATCGTGGTGAAGGTGACCCCGTCCGGCGAGGTCTGGATCTGGTATCCGCTGCCGTACGCCGCCTCCCAGGTCAGCTTGACCCGGTTGATGGCGTACGTGGCGCCGAGGTCCACGTCGATCCACTGGGGGTCACCGAAGGCGCTGCCCCACCGGGTGCCGGCCGCGCCGTCGAACGCGTTGCCCGCGCCGAACGCGCCCTCGAAGCTGGACGCGCGCGCCGGCTTGCCCCGGGCCAGGTTGGCGCCCGGCTCGGGATCCGGGTCCGGGTCCGGCCCGGGCCCGCCGGTGCTGGTGGAGAGGGTGAACTCGTCGATGTCGAAGTACGGGCCGGTGCCCTTGAACACCAGGAACAGTGTCCGGGTGCCGGTCGGGGCGGTGACGCCACCGGTGACCGTGGCGAAGTTGGCGTACCCGCCGGTGGGCACCACGGTCGCCGAACCGACAAGTTGCCCGGTGGGCGAGTCGACTCGCAACTCCAACGTGCCGCCACCGCCGGCCGGTGCGCCGACCCGGGCGCTGAACGACTGGACGCCGGTCAGGTTGTAGGGGCGGAACGAGATCCAGTCGTTGTTGTCGACGTAGCCGACCGCCGCGCCGCCGTGTCCGGCCGCGCCGGCGACGACCTGGACGCCTGACGAGTCACCGAAGTGCTCGGCCTGGCGTACGCGCGGTTGCAGCACCGCCTGGGTGTGCGTGGTCAGCGCCGGCTGGCCGCCCCCGCCCAGGTCGGTGTACTCGGCGTCGATGATGCCGAAGATGTTCGCCGCCGTGTCGTGCTCGCCGTCGGCCGAGGTCTGGATGACCCCGGTGCAGCCCTGCACGCTGCCGAGTTGGTGGCCGTGCGAGTCGTGGCCGAGGACGTAGTTCACCTTCACCCGGGCGCAGTTGATCGCGCCGTCCTGGGCGTCGGTGACGGTGACGGTGAACGGCACCGCGTCCCCGAAGGTGAAGGTCTGCCCGTTCAACGGGGTGTTCACGGTGACCACCGGGGCGCTGTTGCCGACCGTGACGACCACGCTCGCGGTGGCCGTCTTGCCGGTGGTGTCCCGGACCGTCAGCGTGGGGCTGCGGGTCCCGTTTGTGGTGTACGTGAAGCTCGGGTTCGCGGCCGTCGAGTCGGTGGTGCCGTTGTTGTCGAAGTCCCAGGCGTAGGTGAACGGGTCGCCGTCCGGGTCGAGGGTGCCGGCCGAGGAGAAGGCCACTGTCAGCGGCGCGGTGCCACTCGTCGGGGTCGCCGACACCTTGGCGACGGGCGCTCTGCCCTCGCGGGCGTACTCGATGCGGTAGAGCGCCGAGTTCGCGTCGCCGTTGAACCATCCGGTGCCGTAGTCGAGCACGTAGAGCGCGCCGTCCGGGCCGAACTCCATGTCCATGACCTGGGTGCCGGTCCACGGGAACGGGTTGATCTTCAGGGGTTGGCCGGACGCGTCGAGCTTGATGTTCTTGATCCAGCGGCGACCGAACTCACCGGCGAAGTAGGTCCCGTCGTAGTACTCGGGGAACGCCACGGGCGAGGTGTTGTTCGGGTCGTACCGGTAGACGGGTCCGCCCATCGGCGACAGGCCACCGCCGGTGAACTCCGGCGGCGAGCCGGAGCCGCCGTACGGCAACCAGGCCGGGACGGCCGGGGGCAGCTGGGTGATGCCTGTGTTGTTGGGCGAGGTGTTCACCGGCCCACCGGCGCAGTCGAACTTCGCTCCGGACGGCCCGGACGGGAAGGTGTAGTCGTTGTAGGCGTCGTTGCGGGCGGTGCAGTACGGCCAGCCGTAGAAGCCGGGCCGATCGATCCGGGCGAACTCCACGTTGCCGGCCGGGCCCCGGTTCGGGTCGGCGGTGCCCGCGTCGGGGCCGTAGTCACCGAGGTAGACGATGCCGGTGGCCTTGTCCACGCTCATCCGGAACGGGTTGCGGAAGCCCATCGCGTAGACCTCCGGGCGGGTCCGCGCGGTGCCCGGCGCGAACATGTTGCCGGCCGGGATGGTGTAGCCGCCGGCCGCGCTCGGCCTGATCCGGAGGACCTTGCCGCGCAGGTCGTTGCTGTTCGCCGAGGTGCGCTGCGCGTCGAACGCCGGGTTGCGCCCGGACCGCTCGTCGATCGGGGTGAAGCCGGCCGAGTCGAACGGGTTGGTGTCGTCACCTGTGGACAGATAGAGGTTGCCGGCCGCGTCGAAGTCCATGTCACCGCCGACGTGGCAGCACATGCCGCGGCTGGTCGGCACGTTGAGGATCAGCGTCTCGCTGGCCAGGTTGATGGTGTTGTCCGCGTTCACGGTGAAGCGGGCCAGCCGGTTGACGCCGTCCCAGGCGGCGAACTGCGCCGGGGTGCCCTCGGCGGGTGCACCTCCGCCGGGTGTGCTCAGTGGTGGGGCGAAGTAGGCGTACACCCAGCGGTTGGTGGCGAAGTTCGGGTCGGCCTTGATGCCCTGCAGGCCCTCCTCGTCGCCGGTGTAGACCGGCAGGGTGGCGGCGATCTTGGTGTTGCCGGCGGCGTCGGTGTGCCGGATCACGCCGTTGCGGGAGGTGTGCAGCACGCCCCGGTCCGGCAGGACGGTGAGGCTCATCGGTTCGCCGGTCTCGGCCGCGCCCTTGGCCAGCTCCACCTGCTGGAAGCTGCTGGTGACGGTGGGGCCGCAGTCGGCGTCGACAGCGCCGGCGGCCGTGCGGATGCCGCCGAGCAGGTGCTGCCGAAAGTTCGCCTCGGTGTACGACGCGTCGGTGTGCCCGAGGCCGGTGTACCAGGCGCGACCGCCGGAGTAGTTCTGACACCAGGAGATCGGGTGGTCGGCGCCCATGCTCCCGCCGGTGTAGGTGCTCTCGTCCAGGGTGGCCAGCACGTGCGCGTTACCCCGGGGGTTGGTGCGGTAGTTGTACAGCTCGTCGAACCGGCTCCACCGCTGCGGCAACGTCGCGGTGGACGGGTGCACCTGGTCGGCGACCTTCACTGTGACGTTCTGCTCGGCCGGGTGCGAGGCGAAGTACGCCCCGACCAGTCCCCCGTACCAGGGCCAGTCGTACTCGGTGTCGGAGGCGGAGTGCACCCCCACATAGCCGCCGCCGCCCTGGATGTAGCGCTCGAACGCGGCCTGCTGGGCGGCGTTGAGCACGTCGCCGGTGGTGGAGAGCCAGATCACCGCCGCGAACCGGTCCAGGTTGGCGTCGGTGAACTGGGCGGCGTCCTCGGTGGCCTCGACGGTGAAGCCGTTGGCCGCGCCGAGCTGCTGGATCGCGGCGATGCCCGGGGTGATGGAGCCGTGTCGGAATCCGGCGGTCTTGCTGAAGACCAGCACGGTGAACGGCGCGGCGCTGGCTGTGGGTGGCGAGGCGACGATGCCGCCCGCCACGAGGATCGCGCTCAGCGCGAGGCCGAGCCACGATCTCAGGGATCTGCGCACGGTGGGGTCCTTTCGCGGTGCGGGGGACGGCGTGCGCCGATCACGCCTGGCGGTGGTGGGACGAGATATGTGAATGCATCGTTGCGTCCGGATCACGGGCGCGTCAAGCACTCTCCCACCATCCGTGAGAGCGTTATCTCCGCAGGTCAGGGGCGACCGTGCGAAGTGAGATCGAATAACGGTTTTCGGGCCGCGATCCACACGCGCAGGGCCCCGGCGCCTGTCGTCTGCACGCGGGGCCCTGCCGCACACCTCGGTCAGCGTGAGATAGGGGCGACACGTTCCGGCGCGTGCGCTCCGGCCGCCGCGACGACGAACGGCGCCTTGCTCCGACTGCGTTCCGCCACCGCGATGACGTCACCGGGCTGCGGGGGCTGGCACGCCCGCTGACGATCGGCGTCATCGTTTGTGGTTAGGGAAGGCTGGCCTATGCAAATTGTCCCCGAAAAGGCGGCTGATAGGGAGTTGTCCCGCCGGAGCCGGGTATGGAGATGACCACCGACGGAAGCGAGATCGCCATGACCGACATGCTGGAGATGCCGCGGGTACACGAGTGCACGGTCACCGACTGCGGCTACAACCACGACGGCTGCCACGCGTTCGCCATCACCATCGGGCAGCAGAACGCCAGTTGCGCCACCTTCATCGACACCTCGGCGAAGGGTGGGCTGGACCGGGTCATCGCCCAGGTCGGGGCCTGCAAGCGGGACGACTGCCAGCACAACGCCGAGTTGGAGTGCCACGCACCGTCCATCCGGGTGGGTCCGGGTCAGGACATCGCGGACTGTCAGACGTACGAGCCGCGCTGAGCCCGGCGCGAACAGGTTGGGGACGGCCGTCACGGCCGTCCCCAATCGCGTCTGAGGCCGCCTACCCGGGGACGATCATCGGCGTGCCGGCGATCGGATCGGGTACGACGAGGCAGCTGAGACCGAAGACCTGCTCGACGAGGTCGCCGGTGACCACGTCGACAGGCGCTCCCTCGGCGACGATCGCACCGCCGGACATCGCGATGAGGTGGTCGCAGTAACGGCAGGCCAGGTTGAGGTCGTGCATGACGATGACGATGGTCTTGCCGGACTCCGCGTTCAGTTTCCGCAGCAGCCGCAGCAGCTCGACCTGGTGGTTGATGTCCAGGTAGGTGGTGGGTTCGTCGAGCAGCAGCAGGTCGGTGTCCTGCGCCAGGGCCATGGCGACCCAGACCCGTTGGCGTTGGCCGCCGGACAACTCCCGGATCGGACGGTCGATCAGATCCGCGGTGCCG
Source organism: Micromonospora sp. DT53 (assembly GCF_049841535.1). Classification (NCBI taxonomy): domain Bacteria; kingdom Bacillati; phylum Actinomycetota; class Actinomycetes; order Micromonosporales; family Micromonosporaceae; genus Micromonospora; species Micromonospora sp. DT53. The sequence continues at coordinate 160,402 of NZ_JBNCKM010000003.1, read as the reverse complement.
GTGGCGTCGAGGGCCCGGGCGACGGCGTCGTGGTCGTCGCCACTGAACCGTCGAAACCACCCCTGATGGGGGTAGCGACCGCGGGCCACCAGGTCGGCGACGGTGATGCCGTCCGGCGCGACGGGGGTCTGCGGGAGCAGCCCGAGCACCTTGGCCACGTCGACGTTGCGCAGGCCGGCGAGGGGTTCGTCGTCGAGCAGGACGGTGCCGTCGCGCGGTGCCAGCAGTCGGGCCAGGCCGCGGAGCAGGGTGGACTTGCCGCAGGCGTTGGCGCCGACGATCGCGGTGACCTTGCCGTCGAGCACGGCGACGTCGAGGTGGTCGACGATGGTCCGGTCGTCGTAGCCGAGGGTGAGGCCCTCGGCGCGTAGTCGGGTCATCCACCCGATCCTTGTCGGTTGGTGGTGGCCAGCAGCCACAGCAGGTAGGGCGCGCCAACAGCGCCCGTCACCACGCCGGTGGGCAACGGCGTGGGCAACAGGTGCACGGCGACGAGGTCGGCGGTGAGCAGCAGCGCGGCACCGACCAGTGCGGCGGGCAGGACGCCCCGGGCCGCGGGGCCGAGGAGTCGGTTGGCGATCGGCCCGGCCACCAGGGCGACGAAGGCGATCGGGCCCGCCACGGACACCGCCAGGGCCACCAACACGACGGCGGTGCCGAGCAGCCCGGCCCGGCTGAGCTCGGCCCGGACACCCAGCGTCCGGGCGGCGTCGTCACCGAGTGCGAGGGCGCCCAGTGGCCGTTGCAGCAGCGTGGCGACCGGCAGCAGGACCACCAGGGCGCCGGTGAGCGTCCACAGCTCAGTGCTGCTGGCCTGCCCGACCGACCCGACCAGCCAGTGCATGGCCTGGCGGGCCTCGAAGAGCTGCGCTCGGCTGAGCACGTAGCCGACCAGGCCCTCGAAGAAGACCGCCACTCCGATACCGATGAGGATGAAGCGGTAGCCGCTGACGCCGTCGCGCCAGGCCAGCACGTACATCGCCAGGGCGGCGACGACCGCGCCACCGAGGGCGAGGCCGCTGACGACGAGACCACCGGCCTGCAGGAGCACGATCCCGGTGACGGCCGCCAGCCCCGCCCCCGAGGTGATCCCCACGAAGTCCGGGGACGCGAGGGGGTTACGCAGCAACTGTTGGAAGATCGTCCCGGACGCGCCGAGGGCCAGCCCGACAGTCACGGCGGCGGCCGCGGTCGGCAGCCGCAGGCCACGGACGACGAAGTCGACGCCGGGATTGTCGGACAGGTGCAGGACCGAGGCGACGACCTCCCCGGCGCCGATGCGGAAGCTGCCCACCATCATGGTGAGCACGAAGAGGGCGGCGACCGTCGCGGTCAGGGCGCAGGTCACCACGATGGACCGGCCGGCTCGACGCCTCCGGTTGGCGCGCAACGCCGCCGCCGTACCGGACGTGGCCGCGCGGACGTCACTCGTTGTCGCTGTCGTTGTCGTTGTCGTCATCGGCTCACACCTCCGACAGCCGGCCGTAGCGCACGATCGCGATGAAGGCGGGGGCGCCGATCAGCCCGAGGACCACGCCTACCTGAACCTCGTCGGGGGCGGCGGCCATCCGGCCGAGCACGTCGGCGAGGAGCAGGACGATGGGTGCCAGCAGCATCGAGTACGGCAGGATCCAGCGGTAGTCGGGGCCGCAGATGAACCGCGCCAGGTGCGGCACGACGAGGCCGACGAAGACGATCGGTCCGCAGGCGGCGGTGGCGGCACCGGCGAGGATCGCGACCACGGCGAAGGCGGCCGCGCGGGTACGTGTCACGTTCTGGCCGAGGCCACGCGCGACGTCCTCGCCGAGCGCGAGGCCGTTGATGGCCCGCCCGAAGCCCAGCGCCGCGACGAGACCGATCAGCAGGAACGGCGCGACCCCGGTCAGGATCGGGGTGTACCGGCCGGCGAGCGACCCCACCTGCCAGAACCGCAGCTCGTTGAGAGCGTCCACGTTCGTCATCACGATGCCGCTGGTGACCGAGGCCAGGCCGGCGGTGACCGCCGCGCCCGCCAGTGCGAGTTTCACCGGGGTGGCGCCCTCCCGGCCGAACGAGGCGACCGCGTACACCAGGGCGAGCGCCGCGATCGCGCCGGCGAAGGCGAACCAGACGTAGACGCCGACGCCACGCACACCGAGCACCGTGATGGCGAGGACCACGAACGCGGCGGCGCCGGAGTTGATACCCAGGATCCCGGCGTCCGCCAGCGGGTTGCGGGTGACGCCCTGCAGGATCGCCCCGGCCACACCGAGCGCGGCGCCGACCAGGATGCCGAGCAGCGTGCGGGGTACGCGCATCTGCAGCGTGACGGTGCTGCTGATCGGCCCGTCGCCGTCCAGGCTGAACAGGGCGTGCAGCACCTCGGACAGCCCGATCGCACGCGAACCCAAGGTCACGCTCAGAAAGCCGACGAGGACGAGGAGCACACAGAGGACGGCGAGCCCCGACCCGAGGGCAGAGGCTCGCCGCCCGCCTCCCGTCGAGGTGCGCGTCCCGATCCGGCTAGTTGCCGACATTCGGATCAGCGGCCTTGACCGCCTGGGTCAGCTTGTCCAGCTCGGTGGCGAAGTCCCCGTACGTGTGCAGCCAGAACGCCGGCCAGGAGACGGTGGCACCCACCTTGGCTGCCGTGATCTTGAACCAGGTCGGCTGCTTCGTGCCCCACTCCGCGTTGGCGGTGGGCGTGAAGGATCGGCCGTCCCACAGGATCAGGTCCGGCTGGTACGTGTCGGCGTTCTCCCAGCTGAGGTTCTCCCAGTACGGGAAGGCCGGGTCCGGGCTGACCGGGTTGATCACCTTCAGGCCCCAGGTCTGCAGGTCCAGCAGCTCGGGCGCGTACTCGGGGTTCGCGACGTAGACCTTCTCCGTCGAGGGGGACATCGCCGCGACCGTCAGGTTCGGCTTGGCCGAGGTGGCCGCCTTGAACGCGGTCACCGCCTCCTCGAAACGCTTCTTGTTCGCCGCGATCTGCGGGCTGGCCACGTCGGCGCCGAGGCTCTCGGCGAGATCCTCGTACCCCTCGGCCAGCGTGACGATCGACTTGCCCTGCGTGACGCCGACGACGGGGGCCAGTTCGGCGAGCTTCTTGCTCTTCTCGTCGACGCCCTCCTCCATGCCGCTGTGCGCCTTCTCGGCCGGCCACCAGTCGCCGACGATCAGGTCCGGACGCAGAGCGGCGGCCTTCTCCACGTCGATCTTGCCCCACTCCTCGCCGAGGATCTGGATCCCGGTGAGGTCGAGGTTCTTCAGGTTGGGGTCGGTCTTGACCGACTCGTCGGCGTAGACGCCGACCGGCTTGATACCGAAGGACATCAGCGCCGCGGCCTCGCCGGCGTGCGCGATGATCCGCGTCGGTGTCTTGTCCGCCTTGACGACCACGCCCGAGCCGTCGTTGAAAGACCAGGGGCCGGAGGCGGTGGCAGCGGCGGGCTCACCGGTGTTCGTGTCGTTGCCACAACCGGTGAGCCCGCCGAGGACGGCGCTCAGCGCCGCGACGGCCAGGACCGGACGCCATGAGTGCATGGTGAAGTTCCCGATCTTTCGAAGAGAGGCGAGCCATCCGGCTCGAAAGTTAGGTTAGGCTAACCAATGCTTCGAGTTTTGGCCAATGCCGGGGGGTGCCCCCCACCTCGGAGGACGGTCAACCACCGCCGCGATGGCGCGCTCAGCGGCCGCCCGCCACCAGCTCGGCGATCATGCCCTCGCAACTGCGGACGACAACCTGGGCCCCGCGCCGCTGCGCCAGCGGGAGCAGCGGATCCTCCGCCCGGTCCCGCCACCGCAACTGTGCGTCGGAAGCGACCTCCCAGAGCCGCCGCACGTCGGTCTCCTGCTCGACACCGAGCCGAGCCGCGAGGCCCACCCCGTCGCCGCCGACCAGCCGCTGCGCCTCCGCGGCCAGCTCCGCGTCGAACCCCAGCCGTGTGTTGCGCAGCGCCACAAGCAGGCGCAACTCCCGGAACTCGTGCGCGCCGGCGAGGATCTGCTCCACCGCGCCAACCAGCTCGGCAGACCCCCGGGTGGGCTCGGCCCGCAGCAGCGCCTCCACCGCGGCCAGCGCCGACCGGGCCTTGAGCGCGTCGCGGCGATCGATGAAACAGCGCGTCACCGACTCCCGCAGCTCGGTGAGACCGCTACGCCGAATCAGTTCGGCGGAGAGCTTCACCCGGCTGTCGAACCCGCTGCGCACCAGCGTGGCCGCCAGCCGGACACCGAAGACCCCGAACCGACCCAGCAGCGCGGCGCGCACCTCGGTATCCAGCCGTACGGGCAACTCGCCGCGCAGGAAGCGGTCGGCGGAGATGAGGTGGGCGTCCAGTTCCGCCCGGGGCACCTGGGCCAGGGTCGCGAGCGCGGCGAAGTCCGACTCGCCGAGCATCCGGCCCGCCAGGCCGATCATTCCACTGCACGCCACGACGTTGACGCTCAGCGCGTTCACCCTCGGGTCGCGGTAGTGCCGCCGGGCAAGCTGGCGTGCCGTGAGCAGGCCGTCGATCCGACCTCCACCGGTCTCGTCGGCGCGGGACAGCACCATGACCACGTTGACCGGAGCCGACTGCCCGACCGCGCTGTCCCGTGCGGACTCCAGCACCCGCAGATCGCTGTCGCGACCGTCGCGGGTCAGGTACAACACCGCGTCCGCATCCCGCAGGACCCGCTCTAACACCGGCACCCGGCCCTGCTCGGCACCTCCGCCGACCGCCGGGGTGTCGATAAGCGTTATCTGGCGCAGCGCCCGCGTCGGCCACCGCACCACGATGTCCCGCACGTCCCCCGCACCCCAGCCCAGATCCACCCGCAGCCCGGTCGCCGACTTCACCACTGCCAACTCCTGCGGTGGATGCCCGACCGGGTACGCGGTGGCGTGCGGCGCGGCCCCGTCCTCGTACCAGGTGAACGCGCCGTCCGCCCGCTCGACCGGCGCGACCTCCTCGCCCATCAACGCGTTGAGCACCGTCGACTTGCCCGATCGCCACGGGCCGACGATGGCGATCCGCAGCGGCTGCTCCAACCGGGCCACCTGATGCCGAAGCTCCGCGACGGCCCGGGGATTGTCCTGGTAAAGCTCGATGGCCTGGTGCAGCAACCCCCACGCCGCCTCATCCAGGCGCACCCCCACCGTCATGCCTGCGGCTCCAGCAGCAGCGGGGCGGAGCGGGCGCCGGTCAACTGCTGCGCCTGCTCGTAGACAGCGGCCAACCGGGTCATCTTCAGCCGAATCTCGCGCTGCCGCTGCTCGCGCAGGGAGGCATCGGTGTCGGCCTCCTGCTTCGCGCTGCGGAACGACTGCACGATGGCCTCCTGAAGCTCCTCGGTCAGCCCCGTGAAGTGGTCCCGCAGCATCCGCTGCACCTGCCGGGCGGCGTCGCGGCAGTCGCGGATGATCCGGACGAAGAAGTCGTCGACATGCCGCTGGATGGCCGTCTTGACGGTCGCCTGCCGGCGACGGAGCAACTGCTTGCTCTCGTCGCGGATGCTCTTGCCGCCGAAGAGCGCCCCGATGCCGACCGAGACCGGATTGATCATCGGCATGCCGGCCAGGGTGGTCGCCAGACCGAACATCAGCATGCCGCCGTACGAGCCCTTCATGCCGGTGAACAACTTCTGGCCGGTGGTGAACCTGTCGATCGTCGGCCGTTGCAGCTCGGGCAGTCGCTCACCGATGTCGTCCGGCATCGTCATCGACCAGGGCGGCAGCACGTCGTAGCCGTACCTGTCGAAGTTGGCGGCCACCCTCCGGGCGATCCAGTCGCAGCGCTGGATCAACCACTCGTGGTTCGCCTCTGCCGCCTCCACCAGGCTCCGCTCCAGCCAGTCCTGGAAGGTGTCCCAGGCGACCAACGGATCGGCGGTGTCGAACGCCTCGTCCACGGCGCGCAGGATCTGCCGGGTCCGGTCGCGCAGGTCGTACTCGAGGTCGGCGAGCAGGTCGGTGATCTCGTCGGTCAGCGTGTTCTGCCAACGGGTGGAGCACCGGCGCAACTCGTCGACCTCGCGCTGCGCGGCGTGCAGCCGGGAGATCGGCCCGGACTGCTCCTCGGCCTCCTGGGTCGCCAACTCGGCGCGCAGCGGCGCGGCCAGCTGCTCCACGACCGTCCGCGCCACCGTCTGTACCGCAGCTCGGGCTAGGTGGTCGGCCTTGCCGGACATGTCGCGTTGCAGGCGGGCGATCAGCGCGGGGAAACCGGACTCGGCGTTCAGAGCACGGTCGTCGGCCGCCGCGGCACGCAGTCGCAGCGCCGCCGAGACCGGGATCAGCGTCGCCGGGACGCCCGCCTCGGCCAGGTGCTGCCGGTTGCGCTCAGCGACGGTACGCCAGTCCGCCACCAGATCGGTCTTGCTCTGCACCACTATCACGTTCGGATGCGAACGCATGATGTGCAGCAGCATGTTCAGCTCGGCGACCGACAACTCCCGGCTGGAGTCCGAGACCAGCAGCACGGTGTCCGCGCGGGCGGGCGCGGCGACCGAGGCGGCGGCGCCGATACCAGCGACCTCGTCGGTGCCGGGAGTGTCCACAAGCACCAGACCGGCACCGAGCAGGGCGCGGGGAAGTCCGATCTCGACGTACGCCGGGCCGCCGCCCGGCCGACGCCCGACGAGGCCGGCGACGCCCGCCGCGACCTGGTTGAGCGCCACCGGGGTCCGCTCGACCGTCACCGCGGCACCGGTGCCGGTGGGGTGGCCCGGGGCTGGTGCCGCGGACTGCGCCACCGCCGCGGTGGGCGCCTCGGCGTGCTGCACCACGGTCGGCAGGACTGTCGTACGGCCGTCGCCGACCGGACAGGCCGGAGCGTTGATGATCGCGTTTATCAGCTGACTCTTGCCCTGGTTCGGCTCACCGATGACCAGGACACGCAGCGTCGGGTCCAGCAGTTGCGCACGCTTCTGGCGCACCGTCTGGAGCAGGTCACCACGACCGTGCGCAGTGCACGTGCGGGCGATCTCGTCCAGCACGTCCAACCAGATCCCGGCCATCACCGCACCAAGTGTGCGGATTTCGGCTCAATTATCAAGAGGGACCGGATGTGGAACCGGGAAGGGCCGGATCGCCCGAGACGATCCGACCCTCCGCTCCGCCCGGAAATCCGGATCAGAGCAGACCGCCGGTGATACCCAGCAGCCCGTGATCGGACGAGGCGTGTGAGTCGTCGCCGAGCACACCATCGGTGACCCCACCGGTCACGTCACCGACCGTGTCGGTGACACCGGGGAGGAGGCTGTCCACCTGGTGCGTCACGCCGCCCACCGTCGACGACACGTCCAGCGGCGGGACCACGCCGCCGACGACGCCGTCGCCGTGCCCGAGGCCCAGCCCACCCAGGGTGTCGTCGACACCGAGAGAGCTGACGACCCCGCCGAGCTGACCGTGGGTGCCGGAGAGGACACCGCCGGTCAGGTCGCCGCCGATCAGATTCGAGTCGGTGACGCCGAGCAGACCGGTCGGGTCGCCGACGGTGCCGGTGACGTCCCCGGTCACCGGGTCCGCGATCGCGTCCACCGGCTGCACCACGTCGGCGTCGAGGGTGTGCGCCACGTCGGCGACACCGGCCAGGTCGGTGTCGAGGCCGGACGGACCGATGCCCAGACCGATGCCCGGCAGCACGGTCACCCCGGCGGCTGCGGTCGACGGGTCGACCGCGATGGCGCCGAGCACGCCGGCCTTGACGTCCACGCCGGTGGGCGAGCTGGTGACGCTGATCTGCTGCGCCACGCTCTGCAGCTGCCCCACCACGTCGGTGGTGTCGGTGAGCAGCGGGTCCAGCCCGAGCTGCTCGACCGGCGAGGTCAGCGGCGCGAGGCCCGCCCCCGGCGCGTAGTCGACGACCAGTGGCACGACGTCCTGCACGTCCGCAGCGGTGATGTCGGTGAGCCCGGCGCCCCGCAACGCACCCTCGGGGTCGAGGTCGAAGGCCGACCGCGCGTCCGGGTTCGTCAGTAGGTCGAGCACGAAGTCGTGAAGCGTCTGCTGCGAGTCCATGTGCCGGTTCTCCTCGGATGTGGCATTGGCGGGTGTCGTACGTCGACAGGAACGACGCTATTGCCGGGGCTCGCCCCCAGGCATCGGGGCTGAACCCGCATCCGGGCCGGTTGAACTAGGGGCTCCGCCACCTCGTACGTTAGGGGGAGAGGGGGAAACCGTCCCGACGAGATTAGGGTCCCGACCAGGGACTGATCTCTGGTACGAACGTAGGAGCCCGCGGGGTTCGCCGGGGGTGGGTCGTCGGACAGCCGACGCCATCGCCACCGACCGGCCGACTCACGGGGAGAGACAGAGACGATGCCGTACGTCCTGGGGATAGACATCGGAAGCAGCAACACGGCCGCCGTCGTCGCACGGCGACGCGGCGCGACCTGGACACGTCCCGAGGCCGTCCCGCTGAGCGCCGGCTCACCTCTCATGCCCTCGGTGCTCTGCCTGGCGGAGGACGGTTCGCTCCGTGTCGGCGAGCCCGCGACCGACGACGGCAGCCGCACCACCCGGGACTTCGTCCACCGGATCGGCGACGACGTGCCGGTGCTGCTCGGCGGCGAGCCGTGCGCGCCGCAGACGCTGACCGCCGAGCTGGCGGCGTGGGTGGTGGAACGGGTGCACGCCCTGCAGGGCGAGGCGGCCGAGGCGATCGTGCTCAGCCACCCGGCGGGGTGGCGCCCCTACCGACGGGAGGTGCTGCACCGGGCACTGTCGAACCTCGGTCTACGGCACGTGACGCTGCTACCCCGCACGGTCACCGTGGCCGAGAGCCACGCCGCACGCGGCTTCGCGGGCGACACGGCAGTGGTCTACGCGCTGGGGGGCAACAGCTTCGAGGCCGCTCTGGTGCGCCGCACCCCACGCGGCACCTACGAGACGTTCGGCACCCCGCAGGGTCTCGACTCGATCGGTGGGGCCGACTTCGACGAGGCGCTGGCCGAGCATTCTCGTACCGTGCTGGCCCGGGAGTTGGCCGCGACCGGACGTCGCGGCGCCCAGGCCGCACTGCGCGGACTGCGCGCGGAGTGTGATCGGGTCAAGCGGGTGCTGACCGTCGACCTCACGGCCGACGTGGTGCTGACCCTGCCGAGCGGCCCGGCACGGGTGCCGGTGACCCGGGCGCAGTTCGAGGCCATGATTCGCCCGACGGTGCAGGCCACCGTCGACCTCCTGCTCCGGGCCGTGCGCAGTGCCGACCTGACGCCGGCGCAACTCGACGGTGTCCTGCTGGCCGGTGGCTCCACCCGGGTCCCCCTCGTGACCGAGCTGATCAGCGCGGCAGTGCCGGTGCCCGTCGAGGTGGAGCCGGACGCGCAGTTGACCGCCGCCACCGGTGCGGCGATGGCCGCCTGTCAGATGGTGTCACCACGCCCTCGCCAGCCGGCGCCGGCCCGCGTTGCGGCCCCGGTCAGCGGTGCCGGTCGGGCCACTCTGCCGGCGCCCCGCCGCCCCCATCACACCGTTCTGGGCGATCCGCCACCGCGGCCCCCGGTCCGGGTCCTCCCACTGGAACTGCCGAAGCCGTCCCGCCTGGCGCTGGCCCGCAGCCGCGGACGCGAAGGTTAACGCTCCCCCATGGATGAATCCGGGGATTTCCGGCTCAGACCGCATTCGACCCCACTCCCCGAAGGGAGGTGATCACATGTCTCACGTCGTCACCACCGGCACGGTCGCGCTCTACCGTGGCGAGGATCGTCCTCGCGGCGTTGAGGTCGCGGCCGGCGGTGAAACCGCAGGCCATGCACTCGAAAACTCTGACGTTCAACCCGATGCGCTGCTTGGCTCTCACAGCGCACTCAGAGCACGTCATGGTTGTGTAGGCGGGCGGCACCAACACCACCCTCCGACCCGTCCGCATACCACGTTCGGCCAACTCTCGCTTCGCTGCACCGATCGCCGCGTCGGCAACCTTGCGCGCCATCGTGGACTTGGCAAGAAACCTCGGCTTGAAGTCCTCAACGGCAATCACCTGATGGTTGTCAACGATGGATTTCGCCCACTGGCGGGAGTCGTGAATGTTCTGCCGGGCTGCCTTCTTGTACAGCTTCGCCGCAGCACGCTTGGCTCTGCGGTAACCGTTCGACTGCGCGTGACCCTTTGGGCGGCGTCGGCGGGCCATCTTCCGCTGCGCCCTGGCCAACTCGGCGGCGCACCGCTTGCGATGCCCGAGGTGCGGCAGGTCGAACCGAGCATTGGTGGTGGTGGCGGTGGTCTTCACACCCCAGTCAATGCCGATCGCCCCGGACGATGCCGGTGCCGCGCATACCTCGCGGCAGACGACAAACGAGGCGTACCAGTGGCCGAGGCTGTCTTGGTAGACGCGCACACTGGTCGGGTCGGACGCCAGTTCACGGGACCACACCACCGGGATCTCGATGCCACCTGCCAGCCGCAGGCGGCGGGCACGGATCTTAAATCCGCGCAGGGTGTATTCGAGGCTGGGCAGGGTGTTCTTGAGCTTCTTAATCGTTGGCCGACCTCGGCCCTTGATCTTGAACGAAGCCTGCAAGGCCGAAGCGTAGGTGCGCAGGGTCTGCTGCTGGACCACCTGGGAGCCCTCGCGCAGCCAGGTGTTCCTGCCACGCGCCTCGGTGAGCAGCTTCGACAGCTTGCAAAAGGTGGGCTTTGCGCCGATCTTCTGCTGATGCACGGCTTCGTTCCACAACCACCGACAGCGACCCCATTCGGCGAGCAGCGCCGCCTCTGCGGTCGAGCCGGGGCGCAGCCGATAGGTGTACCGCACTGTCTCCACCACACCCACCACTGTGCAGCTACCAGGTCGTGTGGTGCCCAAAGTACCGCAGGCCAGTGCTCACCGGACCAGTTGACGACCGGCTCGAGCAGATTATTCGCGAGGTGCACGCCGAGCGAGACACTTCCATCAAGACCATCGAATCGATGCCCGGCCACGTGCACCTACTGGTCGCCTGCGGTCCGCAATACGGCAGCGGCCGCCTCGTCAAGAGAATCAACGGGCGGTCGTCGCGGCTGCTGCGTGAAGAGTTCCCCCATCTCGAGTCCCGGTTACCGACCCTGCGGACCAACAGCTACTCGGTCGCCACAACTGGCGGTGCAACATTGGAGGTCATCAGGCGCTATGTCGAGAACCAGTGCAACGCTTGACAGCATCGCTTACCTCCCCACGGCCAAAGCCGGCGGTTTTTCGGAACCGATTCGATGACCCCGATGATCATGAATGACCTCGCCGCACCAGGGTTGACCCTGGACAAGGGGTTGCACGCGCTACTGGACACGGTCGCGCAGGATCCGACCGGCCCGCTGACCGTCGGCGTTGCCGGTCCGGCCGGCCACGGCAAGACCGCACTGCTCGCCGAGTTGGAGCGCATTCACCAGCGCGCCGGCATCGCCGTACGCATGACCGCACCGGAGCCGGGTGAGCCGGTCGACCCCGACACGGTGGTGCTTGTCGACGACGCGCACCTGCTCGACGACGCGCGGATCGGGGCGCTGCTGCGTCTGGTCGCCGGCCGCCGACACCGGTTGGTGGTCGCCCACCGCCCGTGGCCACGGTCAGCGGCGTTCAGCGAGCTGGTCGACGCCCTGCGCCGCGACGGGCAGGCCGTGCTGCTCACGCCGTTCACCCGGGAGCAGACCGCCGCCTACCTCACCGCCGCACCAGGGCTGGGCCGCCCCGCCGACCTGGTCGACGTCGTCCACACGCAGACCGCCGGCGTACCCCGGGATGTCGAACGGCTGGCCCGCGGCCTGGCCGGCGCGGAGACCCGGACCGGCGCGCCGGCCGACCCACCCCGGTCCGTCATCCTCGAATTCGGGCCGGACCTGGACGTCCAGCCCACCGAGGTACGACGGCTGCTGCTCGCCGTCGCGGCCGGCGGCGCGCTGCCGGTCAGCATGCTCGGCGCGTTGCTGGGTCGGGACCCGGCCGGGGTGGACGAACTGATCGCCACGACCAGGGCGGCCGGGCTGCTGGGCGCCGACGGGCGGCTCGCGCCGATCGTCCGGCGGGCCGTCGCGACGCTCAGCCCCACCACCGAGCGGACGGCGGTGTGGCGCCGGCTCACCGAGTTGCAGCTCGCCCGGGGCGGCGCGGTGCTGCCGCTGGTCCGCTCCCTGCTCGCGGTCGGCGCGCTCGGCGACTGCCCGGCCGCGACCCTGGCCGCCGCGGCCGACGAGGCACTGGCCGACGAGCCGGCGTTCGCCGCCGAACTGTTCGCGGCGGCGACGGCGGCCGGACAGCCGCCCAACGCGCGGCAGGCGCTCGCCGCCGCGCTCGCCGGTGACCTCGACGACGCGCTTCGGCTGGCGGATCGACTGCTGGCCACGGCCGCTCCCCCGGACCGCTCCGAGGCGGCCGTGGTGGCCGCTACCGCCCTGGCCCACCGTGGTCACGTCGGTCGCAGCGTCGAGCTGTTCCGGTGGTCGGGCACCGCCTCGGCGGCGGCGTTCGCCATCGTCGGCGGGCTCGCCACCGGCGATCTGGCGGCCACCACCGAGTCACCGGCCGGTGACCCGGCGGGCGAGCCGCCCACCCTGCACGCCAGCGCCGCCCGACTGATGGCCAACGGCGTACGCGAGAGCGTGACCGGACCGCCGACCGCCGCGCTCTCCGCGCTCGTGCAGGCCGCGGCGTTGTTGGAGCCGGACGGGCGAGCGGCGCTGCTGCCGGACAGCCCGGCGGCCCTCGCCGCGTTGACGGCGGTGCACTGCGGTGAGCTGGAGATCGCCGAGCGGGTGCTGCACCGCGCCCTGGGCGCCGGTGTCGGTGGGCCGCTGATGGCTCGACGCCACCGACTGTTGCAGGCCTGGATCCTGATGGTCCGGGGCGAGATCCACGCCGCCGGCGAGCGCCTCGCCACGGTGACGCTCGACGGGCGGCAACTGGAGTCACGCGACCAACTCTTCGCCGCCGCGATCCGGATGGGCATCGGCCGGCGCAACAGTGACCTCGGGGCACTCAAGCGGGGTTGGGGGCAGGCGCTGGAGGCCGTGGTGCGGCACCCCGTCGACCTGTTCACCCTGCTGCCGCTGGGTGAGCTGGCCATCGCGGGCGCGCGGCTGGGTGACCTGGCCCGGCTGGAGCCGTACCTGCAGCAGGGCCGTGCGTTGCTCGACCGCCTCGGCAATCCACCACTGTGGAGTGTGCCGTTGCGCTGGTGCGGGCTGCACGCCGCCATCCTGACCGGCGAGCCGACGGTCGCCGACGAACACGTCGCGGCGTTGCTCGCCGCCGCGGGCCACAGCCGGTACGCGGCAGTCGTCGCCGCCGCCGGGGAGAGCTGGGTGGAGGTCCTCCGGGGGGTCGTCGACCCGATCCGGGTGGAGGCCGCCGCCCGCGGGCTGCACGACACCGGGCTGTGCTGGGACGGCGCCCGCCTCGCCGGGCAGGCCGCCATCCGCACCGCGGACCGGCGGGCGATGACCACCCTGCTGGAGTGCGCCCGAGCGCTGCAGGGCCGGCCCTCCGGCGGGCCCGGCGCGCCGACACCGACAACCGGCGCGAGCACGGCGCGGGTCGCCGGCCCCACCCAGCACGGGCTCAGCGACCGCGAGTACGAGGTTGCCGAGCTGGTGCTGGCCGGGTTGACCTACCGGGAGATCGGCGACCGGCTCTTCATCTCGGCCAAGACCGTCGAACACCACGTGGCACGAATGCGCAACCGGCTGAACTGCGCCAACCGCACCGAGCTGCTGGCGCTGCTGCGCACCCTCGTCGCCGACCGGGCCAGCGACACGGCCGGGCAACCGTGGCCGCAGCGGGCGAGCCGATGACCCGTAACGACGTTCGGCTGATCCGGACCAGGCTGGCCGTACTGGCCGCCGTGCTGATCACGCTCTGGTCGTACGCGGCCTTCGTGTCCACCCAGGATGCCGTCGACCTGCTGCGCGTGCGGGCACTGGCGGACACGCTGGGCCAGCCCATCGACCGCCTGATCCTGAGCCTGCAGACGGAACGCCGGATCACCGCCGAGACGATCGCCGGGTCGGGCCGAACGACGCCCGGGCTGGTCGGGGCCCGCGAGGGCACCGACCGGGCCGCCGCCGAGATCCGCAAGTTCACCAAGGGGCGCGACCTTCGGCTGCTCAGCGCGGGCACGGTCCGGGACCGGGCCGGCGAGCTGGTCCGACGGCTCGACGGCCTCGGCACGACCCGGTCCCGGGTGGACACCGGGCGGCTCGGCCAGGCCGCGGCAATCGACGGGTACGACGAGGTCATCGACGTCGCCTTCCGGGTGTACGGCCCGGAGTGGGGCGCGTACGAGAGCGGGCTGGCCGCCGACACCCGCGCGGTGATCGCGCTGGCCCGCGCCCGGGAGTTGCTCGCCCGGGAGGACACCCTGGTCAGCGCGGCCCTGACCAGCGCACGGCTCGGCGTCGACGAGCGGCGCCGGCTGACCGCGCTGGTCGGCATCCAACGGTACGCGCGCACCGAGGCCGTGGCCGACCTTCCGCCGGACGGCCAGGGCGAGCACCAGCGGCTGGCCGGCGGCCCCGACTTCGCGGCTCTGCTCGCACTGGAGGACCGACTGCTGCTCCAGGCGGGCACCGCCAACGCCCTGGCCGGTCTCACCGTCCAGGGCTGGCGGGCCGCGGCGGACCCCGCTCTCGGCGCGCTGCAGACACTTGTGACGAGCACCGCCCGCAGCAGCGTCGAGCGGGCCACACCCGGCGCCGCGGTGCTCATCGCGCGTACCGGGGCGGTGGTGGGGCTCGGCCTCATCGTCGTGCTCGTCCTCCTGCTGAGCTGGGCCGGCACCGTCCGACGCCTCACCGACGAGCTGACCAGGCCGGCTGCCGACCCGCCGGCTCCGGCGCAGGAGACTCCGGCCCCGGCGCAGGAGACGCCGACGTCGGGGAGTGCCGCCGAGCGGGAGCTGTTCCTGGCGCTGACCCGGCGCAACCAGGTCCTGCTGCGCGACCAACTCGGCCTGCTGGACGGGATGCAACGTCGGGAACGGTCCACCGAGGAGACCGGCGAGCTGTTCCAGCTCGACCACCTCACCACCCGGATCCGCCGCAACGTGGAGAAACTGATCTCCCTGGCCGGCGCGACACCCGCCCGCCGCTGGCGACGCCCGGTGCCGCTGCTCGACGTGGCGCGCGGCGCGGTCGCCGAGGTGCCCGACTACCACCGTGTCCTGATCGCGCCGCACTGGCCGTGGTCGCTCGCGGGGCCGGCCGTCACGGACGTCATCCACCTGCTGGCGGAACTCATCGAGAACGCCCTGACCTTCTCCGGGGCGGACACCACCGTCCGGGTCAGCGGCGAACAGGGACCGCAGGGGTGTGCCGTCCTCGTCGTCGACGACGGCCCCGGCCTGGACGCCGCCGTGCTGGCCGAGGCGAACCACCTGCTCGGCAACCCGCCACCGGACGGCCCGCCCGCGGGCCTGGCAGGGTGGTACGCCGCCGCCGTACTGGCCGGCCGCTGCGGGGCCCACGTCTCGCTGCGTCCCAGCCGGCGCGGTGGAACGGCCGCGGTCGTGCTCCTTCCCTCCCGGCTGGTCATGGCCACCGACACCGGCCGTACACCGGCCAGCGCACCACCCGAGAACCCGGCCCGCACCGGCCCCGACCCGAGCGGCAACGGCGCGCTGCCGACGCGGGTCCGGCACACCGGGCCGACCGGCCCGGAACACGGCAGGACCAGCCTCGACACCGTCGAGTTGCCACTCGCGAGAAAAGCAAGGAGACATCAATGACGTCTGCAGTGGTCACCGAGGACGGTCTGACCGACGCCCTGAACAGCCTGGTCGACCGGGTGCACGGCGCGGAGTTCGCCGTGGTGCTCTCGCCGGACGGGCTGCCGCTGGGCGGCTCGCGGCGGGTGGGCGAGAAGCTGGCCGAGCAGATCTCCGGCGTGGTCGCCGGCCTGATCGCGTTGGGGCTGGCCGCCACCCGCACCTGCGACGCGGGTCATCTGCGCCAGGTGGTGGTGCAGATGTCGCGGGCGTTCCTGTTCATCGCCACCATCCCGAACGGAACCATCCTCACCGTGCGGATCGCCGGCGACGACGTCGAGGTCGGTGACATGGCGTACGAGGTGGCGCTCTTCGTCGGGCAGGCCGAGCGGCACCTGCCGATCAGCCTGGGGCCGGCCTCCTCGGTGACGATCGGGGACACTGGTGCACACCAGCGGCACCACTGACGAGGCGTGGTACGACGACGACGCGGGCCCGGTCGCCCGGCCCTACACGATGACCGGGGGGCGCACCGCGCCCGCACGCGGCCAGTTCGACCTGATCTCGCTGGTCGTCGCCCGGCGGGGCGTCACGCCCCCCACACCGCTCTTCCCCGAACAGGCGCGGATCGTCGAGCTGTGTCACCATCCAGTGTCGGTGGCTGAGGTTGGTGCCGAGTTGGACCTTCCGCTGGGGACCGTCCGGGTGCTGCTCGGCGATCTGCTCGCGGCCGGGCTGATCGAGACGCACGAACCGCCGATGCTGTCGGAGCTGCCGACCGAGGATCTGCTCCAGGCGATACTCGTCGGGCTTCGCGGCCTGTGACCGGGCTGGCGCCACCCGCGACCCGCACGGATCGTGAGCGCGCACCTGGCGACGAACTGAAGGAGAGACAGGCAGTGCCGGCAACACCACCCCAGCCACGCCGTACCGTGGCGATCATCCTGCTGGATCGGGTCGTGGCCCTCGTCACGGCCACACGGCGGGTGCTCACCGGTCGGGAGGACGTCTCGCGGGCCACCTGGGTGGCCGTCGTCGCGGCGCTCGGGGTGCTGATCGCGACGGCCGTGTCGGTCGTCGGGGTGCTGCGTACACCGGAGAAGTTGACGCCGGTGACCCTCGACCCGCCGCCGTCCGTGGAGCAGGTGGGCGCGTCGCCGTCCGGTACGCCCCGGGCGCAGGCGCGACCGGCGCTCACCAGCCCGGCGGTGCCCGCTCCCCCGCCCGCCTCGGCCTCCTCGACCCCACCGGCCGTCACCTCGTCGACCCGGCCCACGCCGACCGGCGCGACCGCCGAACCCACCCCGGCGGCCCTGGGCGCCGACTTCGCGATCACGGACAACGCCCTGCTCAGTTACGGCGCGACCGTGACGATCAGCAATCCCGGCTCGACCCCGGCACCGCGGTGGACACTTGTCGTCACCCTGCCCCGCGAGTCGCTGGGAGTCAGCGGGGTCGAGGGCGCACAGGCCAGCCGGGACGGTGCGGTGTGGACGTTCGTGCCGGACACGAACAACGGTCAGGTGCCCGGCAGCGCCTCGGTCCGGGTGACGTTCCGGGTCAACGGATCGTTGACCGGTTCCGCCCCCAAGGCGTGCACCATCGACGGAGCCGCCTGCTCCGGCCTGCCGAGCTGACCAGTCCGGGACGCCCCGATCGAGCGCGGTACACCAGGCGTTCCGGCGGCAGCCATGCTTGATTGATCATCAGTTCGGGCGTGCTTCGTAGCGTTCCGACCATGACTGTCCTACCCGCACCACCGTCGCTTCGTCGCGCCGGGTCACGCCTCGGCGCCCTGCGTACCCGGGCCGCCGCCACCGTCGCCGTCCTCGCCGTCACCGGCGCCGCCGTCGCGGTCACCGTCGCCACCTCGTCGTCCGCCACCGCCGAGCCGGGCAACGTCGTCGTCTCGGAGAACTTCTCGGCCGGGTCGCTGCCCGCCGGTTGGCACGCGGTCGACGGCGCCTGGAAGGTCGAGAACGGCCGACTGTACGGGACCTCGGCCAGCTCCAGCGAGAACAACAAGATCACTTTCGGTCGGCACCTGAACGACTTCCGCCTCGAGGCGACCATGCGCTTCGAGTCGGTCTCGGCCGCCACCCGCTGGGCCTCGCTCGGCATCGACGTCCCCGCCAGTGGCGCGACCCCCTGGTGGATCGCCACCATGCGCAGCGGCACCACCGCCGCCAACGGGCTCGAATTCGCCCAGCGGACCACGGCCAACGCCTGGGTCGTGACGAACACCGCCTCCGCCCCGTCCGCCGCCGGCACCGGCCGGGACGTCCGCGTCGCGGTCGAGGTGCACGGCAACCAGGCCCGCTGGATCTTCGACGGGCGGGAGGCGATGCGGACGAGCAGCCTCCAGCGCTCCGCCGACGGCGTCCAGGGGCTGTTCGTCAACGGCGCGACCGTGTCGTACGACGACGTCACCGTCACCGAGTTGGCGCCGAACGGCTACCTCCGCCCCGAGGGCAGCCCGTTCACCGTGATCGCCCATCGGGGCGCGTCCGCGGCCGCACCGGAGAACACCCTCGTCGCCCAGGAGATCGCCCGGAAGGGCGGCGCCGACTGGATCGAGAACGATGTCCAGCCGAGCAAGGACGGCATCCCGTTCATCCTGCACGACGGCACCGTCGACCGGACCACCGACGGCACCGGCAACATCCGGGACCTGACCGCCGCGCAGATCAAGGCACTGGACGCCGGCTCCTGGTTCGGCCCGCAGTACGTCGGCGAGCGGGTGCCCACCCTCGCCGAGCAGCTCGCCGACCTCCGGAGCCGGGGTGGCAACCTGCTGGTGGAGATCAAGGGCAAGCACACCCGCGACGAGGTCGCCACGATCATCCAGGTGATCCGGGACGAGCAGATGATGGGCCGGGTCTTCATCCAGAGCTTCGAGGTCGACGCCCTGAGGTACACCTACGAGATCGCCCCCGAGCTGCCGCTCGGCCTGCTCCGCAGCTCTCTCGACGCCGACCCGGTGGCGATCGCGAAGGAGCTGCACCTGACCGCGTACAACCCGGACGGCAACGCGCTGCTGGCCAAGCCGGACGTCGTCGCCCCGCTGCACGCCGCCGGGGTCGCCGTGATGGCCTGGACGATGGACTCCGCCGGCCTGTGGCAACGGTTGGAGCGGATCGACACCGACGCGATCATCACCAACCGCGCGGCCGAGCTGGTCGGCTGGAACTCGGCGTTCGTCCAGCGGGCCTCGGCCGACCCGACCGTCCGGATCACCTCGCCGGCCGACGGGGCTCGGCTGGACCGGGCGCAGTCCCCGCTGATCGCCATCGCCGCGACCAACGCGGACACCGTCACCGTCACGGTGGACGGTAAGAAATCGGCCGCCGGGCGCAAGCTCGACCTGGCGAAGCTGACCGCCGGTCGGCACACCGTCTCCACCGAGGCGACCGGCCCCGAGGGCACCGCCACCGCGACCAGCACCTTCACCGTGACGGTGAGCCAGGCCGGCCTCGGCTACCTGATCCTCACCTCCGGCGCGGACCCGGCCGCCCTCACGGCGATGACCACCAGGCTGGCCCACGCCCAGTACGCCGAGCTGGCCGCCTACGCCGACCGGCAGGCCGGCAAGCTGGTGCCGGCCGAGGTCGCCAGCGTCATCGCCGCCGACGCCCGCACCCTCGCCCTGAAGTAGCCGCTCCCTGGGTGGCGCTGGTCCGTGGGCCAGCGCCACCCGAAGTCCTCAGTGGACCGCGACGGCCGACTCGGCCTGCTCGCCCCGCTGTCGCACCAGCGGCAGCGTCGGCGCCAACGCCAACGCCATGAACAGGCCAGCGACGGGAAGCAGGTCGAGGGTGATCACCGGCAGGACGATGCCGGTGAGGAGCAGCGGCACACTCCACCACGGCAGCAGCCGTCGGGCGGCGAGCATGCCCGCGAGAACGAGCAGGCCGAGGAAGAACAGCTGGGGTACGACGTCGTAGAAGGCCACCTCCACGCCGGGGATGTCCTTGAACTCCGCGCCGAGCCTCGACATCTCCGCCCGGTCCTCGGCCAGCAGCCCCTCCACGATGTCCGCGCCGAACTGCACGATCGTCGCGGCGAGGCCGACCAGCGTGGTGGCCACCGCCCCGGTGCGCCACGGGCTTCGGGGCAGCAGGCGGGACAGCGCCAGCACACCCGGGACGAAGCACAGCATGCCGGCGAGAGCGACCAGATGTGCGGCCTGCCAGTCGAACCCGGGGCCATACACCCCGTCGGATCTTGCCCACAACCGGACCAGGCCGTAGGCCACGATGCCGACCGGTCCGGCGAGCACGTAGAGCGCAGCGCGTTTCATGCCAGCCAGCATGTGGCCGCCGACGCCTGCCGAACTCCGGGAGGTTCCCTCGGGTCGCCCTGGCTTTCGTCTCAGGTCTTCCACCGAGCAACCCCGAGAACCGCCGATCGCCACGTGCCCGCTCAGCGTTCGCTGATGAGGGGGGCAAAGTCGCCGCGGGTGAGCGGTCTGCTGGACAGGGAGCCGTCGGCTCGGGGCACGCCGAGCGCCTTGCCGTCGCGCAGGAAGGCCACGGTGGTGACGTCCTCGCGGCTGGTGAGGGTGCAGACGATCTGCCCGAAGGCCAGGACCTCGTCGCTGCGGCCGCCATCGTGGGTGGGTTCGTCCACCGAGACCAGGGCCAGCTTCCCGGTCACTGTCGCGCCGGCAGCGTTGACCGCCCCCGGCAGCGCGCTGCTCAGATCGCTGTCCCGTTCGGTCCCACTGGGCCCGGCGAGCAGATGGCGCAGCTGATCTGCGATGGTGGGTGGATGGTCGACGCGTCGGACCACGGGGACGATGCGGTTGTCCTGGACCAGGCAGAGTGTCTCCGCGGCGCGACCCGCCGGTGCGGTGGTGTCGGCGGGAGCGGCGCTGGGCAGTGGCCCTCGTGGGGGCGGCACCGTTCGAGGGGCGTCGTCCGCGGGGATGCCGCAACCGGTCAGCAGCACGGCGAGCGTCAACGGGACGAGACGACGTCGCCTCATGACAGGCTCCCCGGCAGGACGACCCGGAAACAGGCGCCCCCTCCCGGGCGGTCGGCGACCGTCACGTGCCCACCGTGCGCGGCGGCGTGCTGAGCGACCAACGCCAGCCCGAGACCGGTGCCGTCACCGGCGCCACGGATGTGGGCGGCCCGCCCTCGGACGAACCTGTCGAAGATCGCCTCGCGATCCTCGACCGGAACGCCCGGACCGTCGTCGTCGACCTCGATGACGCCGCAGTCACCGTCGCGGCCCAGGCGAACCGCCACCGGGCCACCACCGTAGGTGACCGCGTTGTCGAGCAGGTTCGCCAGGACCTGGGCGATCCGCCGCCGCTCGACCTGCCACGTCGGGGACACATCCGGCGCCAGGTGGACGATTCCGGCCGGCAGGTCGTACGCGTCGCAGGTCTCCCCGGCCACCGTCACCACGTCCACCGGGGCACGGTGCGCGGGCTGGTCACTGCGGGCCAGGTCGATCAGATCGTTGACGAGCCGCTGGAATCGGTCGATCTCGTCGGCGACGAGCCCGGCGGCGGTGGCCGTCCGTTCGTCCTGGTGTTCCCGACGGCGAGCCAGGACGCTGGCGGCCGCGGCGAGGGTCTGCAACGGGGAGCGCAGCTCGTGGCTGACGTCGGCGGCGAAGCGGCGGTCCCGCTCGATGCGCCGGGCGAGTCGGTCGACCATCTGGTTGAACGAGGAGGAGAGGCGGGTGAGGTCGGGGTCGGTGGCCGGGTCGAGCCGGGCGGTGAAGTCACCGGCGGCGATCTTCTCGGCCGCGTCGGCGACCGCCGTCAGCGGCCGCAGGCCGTGCCGGGTGGCGTACCAGGCGAGGGTGGCGCCGGACCCGGCGACCAGCACCGCGACGCTGGTCAGCGCGAGGGCCAGGACCCGGAACGTCTGCTCCAACTCGCGCAACGAGTTGACCTCGAAGTACGTCGCGGACGCGGACAGGGGCACCCCGACCACCAGGGCGGGTTGCCCGTCGACGCGTACGCGCTGCACGGCGGGCACCCCGGCGGCGACGACCCGTAGCAGCTCGGCGGGGATGGCTGCCGTGGTGCCCGGGGTCGGCAGCGCGCGCGTACCACTCGCCGTTGAGGTGCAGCACCGGTCGACGGTTTCCGCCGGTGTCCAACGACCGAAGCACCTCCACCACGTCCGGGGTGTCGGTGTCGAGGCCGGCGTGCACCACGGCGGCGTCGAAGTAGGCGGCCCGCAGCGCAATGCGTTCGCGGTCGTCGAGCAGGGAGCGGCGGGTCAAGTCGTAGGAGATCAGGGCCATCGACGCCGAGAGCAGGAGCGCGCCGACGGCGAAGGCTGCGGTCACCCGGGTACGCAGTCCGAGGCGTCTCATCGCTGCAGCTTGTAGCCCAGACCCCGCAGGGTGACCAGGTGCCGGGGGTTCGCCGGGTCCGGCTCGATCTTCTGCCGCAGGCGGCCCACGTGCACGTCGACGAGCCGTTCGTCGCCGCTGTCGTACCCCCAGACCCGTTGCAGCAACTGTTGACGGGACAGCACCCGGCCGGCGTGCTCGGCCAGCTCACAGAGCAGCCGGAACTCGGTACGGGTGACCGTGACCTGTTGGCCGGCGCGGCGCACCTCCCCCGCCTCCGGACTGATCTCCAACTCCCCGAAGGCGACCGCCGGCACGGGTTCCGGCGCCGATGTCGCGACCGCCGGTCGGGCGCGGCGGCGCAGAGCCCGCAGGCGGGCGGTCAGCTCCCGGATGGCCACGGGTTTGACCACGTAGTCGTCGGCGCCGGCTTCGAGGGCGGCGACGATGTCGTCGGTCTCGTCACGGGCGCTGACCACCACGATCGGGACATCGTCGTCGCGGCGTAACTGGCGGATGCACTCGAAACCGTCGAGGCCGGGCAGCATCAGGTCGACGAGCACGTAGTCGGCCGGGTGGTGGCGTTGGGCGCGCAGGCCCTCCTCGGCCGTGGCCGCCCCGAGCGCGTCATAGCCCTCGTCCTCGAGTGCGAGCAGCAGCGCGAGCCGGATGCGGTCGTCGTCCTCGATCACCAGTACGGCCGTCATCCCGGAATCATCCTCGGCCGACCGCCGGGCAGCCAACCACGCGGGCCGGCCGGCGGTTTTGTCACACAACTGTCACAGAGCCTTGCAGTAGTCGCCAACCCCGCGGCTGTCTCGCGCCGACGCGGCCCTCACCGTGCGCAGTCCGAACCCTCGGGTTCGGCGCATCCTGCACATCACCCGCCTGGATCAGGTGCTCTCGATCGTGAGTGAGGAAGGACCAGCGTCGACCATGGCCCCGGTGGCATCCTCGGCATCGACCACCTCGACGGCACGACAGTCATCGCCGCCACCTGTGACATCGACCTCGACTGAGGCCACGTGGCGGACCGTGCCGACTGGGGCGGTGGGGTGGCGAGCATGTTTCATGCTGGAGTGGTGATTCGTTTCGTACTGAATGTGCTGTGGCTCGTCTTCGGCGGTGGCATCGTGCTGGCGGTCGGTTACGGCATCGCCGCGCTGATCTGCTTCGTCCTGGTCATCACCATCCCGTTCGGCGTCGCGTCGCTGCGCCTCGCGGTCTACTCGCTGTGGCCCTTCGGCCGCACCCTGGTGGCCAAGCCGGGTGCGGGCGTCGGCTCCGGCCTGGCGAACATCCTCTGGGTGGTGCTGGCCGGATGGTGGCTCGCGCTCTCCCACATCCTCGCGGGCATCGCCCTCTGCGTCACGATCATCGGGATCCCGTTCGGTGTCGCCAACTTCAAGCTCGTCCCGGCCGCGTTCTGGCCTCTCGGCCGCGAGGTCGTCGACGCGCCGTGACCCGCTCCGGGTCGGCCACGGGGAAACCCGCAGCGGACATGGAAAACGGGAGGCACCCGGCCTCCCGCCACTTCTAACTTATACCGCACTGGGGGGCTTGCGGCAAGACCCCATTTATGACGCAGAATCGTCGGCCGAGACCAGATTCGGCCGAAATGGAAGTCATGAATTGAATTCCTTGCCTACCTCCGTGTTCGAACTCCCCGATCACCTCTCCCCCAAGGCCGACCCGGCGCTCATCGGCCACGACGAGCGGCACTTCGCCGCCATGGCGCAGAGCCTCGCGCAGCTGAGCGCCGAGTTGTCCGACCGTCTGGACACCGCGCGCCGGGCGCCCGGCGGCAAGGGCCGGCAGGCCGTCGACCGGGACGAGGAGGTCCGCCGACTGACCGCCCGCCTGCGCTCACTGAGCCGCTACGGGCTGGACCTGTGCCTCGGCCACGTGGTCGCCGCGGACAACCCCGAGCCCGTGTACGTCGGACGTCGCGGCCTCACCGACAGCACGGGTCGGCGGCTGCTGCTCGACTGGCGCTCACCCGCCGCCGAGCCGTTCTTCGGCGCGACCCACGCCAACCCGATGGGTCTGGCGAGCCGGCGCCGCTACCGCTGGACCCGCGGCCGGATCAGCGACTACTGGGACGAGGTGTTCACCCCGGACGGGCTCGTGGGGCACGCCGTCGCGCTCGACGACCAGTCCGCGTTCATCGCGAGTCTGGGCAGCGCCCGGTCGGCCCGGATGCGCGACGTGCTCAGCACGATCCAGGCCGACCAGGACGCCATCATCCGGGCGGGGTCGGCCGGCGCCCTCGTGGTCGACGGCGGTCCGGGCACCGGGAAGACCGTCGTCGCCCTGCACCGCACCGCGTACCTGCTCTACGCCGACCCACGCCTCGGTCAGCGCCGGGGTGGGGTGCTCTTCGTGGGGCCGCACCAGCCCTACCTGGCCTACGTCGCCGACGTCCTGCCCAGCCTCGGCGAGGAGGACGTGCAGATCTGCACCCTGCGCGACCTCGTCGGAGAGGGGGCCACGGCAACCGTCGACACCGACCCGGAGGTGGCCCGGCTGAAGTCCTCGGCCGATCTGGTCCGGGCGGTCGACGCGGCCGTCCGGTTCTACGAGGACCCGCCGGTCGCCCCGACGACGATCACGGTCGGCGACTCCGACATCCGACTGAGCGCCGACGACTGGGCCGACGCGTTCCGGGCGCCGGGACCGGGCACGCCGCACAACGAGGCGCGCGAGGAGATCTGGGAGGAACTGCTCACGATCCTTCTCGACAGGTACGACGGCGACGAGCCGGACGACGTGCTCCGCGACTCGCTGCTGCGTAACCGGGAACTGCGGGAGACGGTCAACCGCGCCTGGCCGTTGCTCGACGCGGCCGATCTCGTGGGTGACCTGTGGTCGGTGCCCGCGTACCTGCGCAGGTGCGCGCCGTGGCTCAGCCCGGCGGAGGTCCGCAAACTGCAACGCGACGAGCCGCGGGCCTGGACCGTGTCCGACCTGCCGCTGCTGGACGCGGCGCGGCAGCGACTCGGCGACGCGGAGAGGTCGGGGCGCACCCCTCGGCGGGACCCGGTCGCCGCCGTCGAACGCGAGCACATGGCCCGGGTCGTCGACGAACTGCTCGCGGCCGACACCTACGACGACGGCGAGGGCCTGCTGACGATGCTGCGTCAACCCGATCTGCGCGACGCCCTGGTCGACGGGTCCGGACTGCCGGACACCGGCCCGGACCTGCTGGCCGGCCCGTTCGCGCACATCGTCGTCGACGAGGCGCAGGAGCTGACCGACGCCCAGTGGCAGATGCTGCTGGCGCGCTGCCCGTCGCGCAGTTTCACAATCGTGGGCGATCGCGCCCAGGCCCGGCACGGGTTCACCGAGTCGTGGCAGGAACGCCTCAAGCGGGTCGGGCTCGACCGGGTCACGCTGGCCTCGTTGAGCATCAACTACCGGACGCCAGCGGAGGTCATGGCGCAGGCCGAGCCGGTCATCCGGGCCGTGCTCCCGGACGTGAACGTGCCCACCTCCATTCGCGGCAACGGGCTCCCCGTCGTCCACGGATCGGCCGCCGACCTGCTGTCGATCCTCGACACCTGGCTCGCCGACCACGCCGACGGGATCGCGTGCGTGATCGGCGACCCGACGTTCCCACCCACCGACCGGGTCCGGTCACTGAGCCCGGAGCAGGCCAAGGGGCTGGAGTTCGACCTTGTCGTCCTCGTCGACCCGCAAGCGTTCGGCACCGGCATCGAGGGCGCGGTCGACCGCTACGTCGCGATGACCCGGGCGACCCAGCAACTCGTGCTTCTGACCAGCAGCTGAGGGTGTAACGTCGCGATCTTCGGCTGCCGCGCCGCCGGAGTCCGCGAAGGCGCATCCCCATGACGCAACCCACGCCCCCACGGCGTCGACTCGACGCCGCACTGGCCCATCTCGCCATCACCTTCCGTGGGATGACCGCCCACCCCGACGACGGCAACTGCGAGTGCCACTGGGGCAGCGCGGAAGAACTTGCGTTGCTCAAGACCCCGGACGTCGAGCTGGACCCGGACCTGCTGCGTCGCACGTACTGGGCCGGCGACTGGGGCTTCCCCGCCGCCATGCTGCGCCGGATCCTGCCCCAACTCGCCGCGGCCCTGGTCAGCGGCGAGGTGGAGCGTCTGGCCAGCATGGACCATGCGGGCCGTGCGTTCGCGCTCGGCCGCTGGCAGGAGTGGCCCACCGAGCAGTCGACGGCGATCCGCGAGTTCCTGGACGCCTGGTGGGTCGTCACGCTCACCGACCCAGACGCCGAGGTGCCGCCGCACGCGGTGCTGGCCATGCTCGTGGAAGCCTCTGGCGTGCTCGACCGTTGGCTCGACGCCTGGGCGACGGCAACCAGTCCCCTGGCGAACCAGCGGCTCGCCGAGGCTTTCGGAGAGTGGGAGTACGACCTGCTCTGCGAAGATCTGCCGTGGAGCACCTGGGAACTCACGGGCGACGAGGAGGAGAGGCTCCGCGTGGAGCTGACCGCCTGGCTGCTCCAGCACGCCCCGGCCCGGCTGCGGATGATCGGCGCCGACCCGAAGCGGCTGCACCGGATCAGACTGCTCGGCCTCGCCGGCCCGGCCCGCTGGGACGACCCTGATTGGCCGGACCTCGGCCTCTGACCGGGCCGTCCCACCGCTCATCCCACCAGGGCTGCCCCGAGGCGGCCCTGGTGGGATGCGGAACTAGTTACCCAACGTGACGTGCAGGATCTTCTCGTTGCTGTTGTTCGGGGTGCTGTCCTTGTCACCGACGTTGGTGGTGGTCAGCCACAACCCGCCGTCCGGAGCCGGCTCCACCGTCCGCAGCCGGCCGTAGGTGCCACTGAAGTACGTCTGCACGTTCGTCAGGCTGCTGCCGCTGATCACCGCGCGGTACATCCGAGCGCCTCGGGCGCAGGCCACGTAGAGCGCGTCGCGCACGATCGCGATGCCGGAGCAGGACCCCTCGGCGGTCGGATAGGTGCGTGCCGGCGCGATGAACCCGGCCGTGCCGCAGGTGCCACTGGTGCCCTCGCACGCCGGCCAGCCGTAGTTCCCGCCCTTGGTGATCAGGTTGGTCTCGTCCATGACCGAGTTGCCGAACTCCTGCTCCCACAGCCGGCCCTGCGAGTCGAACGCCAGCCCCTGCGGGTTGCGGTGGCCGTAGCTCCACACGTAGTTGCCGAACGGGTTGTCCGAGGGGACGGTGCCGTCGGGGTTGAGTCGCAGGATCTTGCCTTCGAGGCTCGACCGGTCCTGGGCGTAGTTGCCGTTCTGGGCGTCGCCGGTGCTGGCGTACAGCTTGCCGTCCGGGCCGAACCGCAGGCGGCCACCGTCGTGGTACTTGTTCCGCCGGATACCGCTGAGGAGCACCTGCTCGCTCGCGGTGTTGAGTCGCCCGTTCTCCAGCCTGATCCGGACGATGCGGTTGTCGCTCGGCGAGGTGTGCATGATGTACAGCCAGCGGTCACTGGAGTAGCTGGTCGAGATGGCGAGACCCAGCAGGCCGCCCTCACCGTCGGTGCTCTGCACGTTCGGCACCGTGCCCAGGTTGGTCTTGGCCCCGGTGGTCGGGTTGAGCTGGATGATGTCGTGCGCGTCGCGACGGTTGTAGAGGACGCTGCCGTCGGGCAACGTCACCAGACCCCACGGGATGTCGCTGTCGGTGGTGACCTGCCGCACCCCGCACACCGGGTTGGCGCACGCCGCGCCGGTGGTCACCGTCGTGGTGCCGCTGCGCGACGAGGCGTTGTCCTGCGCGTCGCGAGCCACCACGTAGTACTGGTAGGAGGTGTTCGCCGTCAGACCGCTGTCGGTGAACGTGGTCGCCGGCGGCGCGCCGGTGACCGTGCCCACCTTCACGCCAGCCCGGTAGATGTCGTACGCCCGCACTCCGATGTTGTCGGTCGACGCCGTCCAGCGCAGCGTCACAGTGGTGCCCGACGCGGTGCCGGTGAGCTGTTGCGGCGCCGTCGGTGGCTGACTGTCGGCCTGGCAGGCCGGCGGAGTGATCGAGACGGTGGCGCTCGCCTGCGAGACGTTGCCGGCGGCGTCGCGCGCGTTGACGTACAGGCCCCAGGTCGCCCCGGCCACCACCGTCAGGTTGGTGGAGAGCGTCGTGCCACTCACCGACGTCATCAGCTGGCCGTCGTGGTAGATGTCGTAGAAGGCCACCGCGACGTTGTCCGTCGAGGCGTTCCACGCGAACGTCACCGAGTTGCAGGTCAGGCCGCTGACCCGTGCGCTGCCGGGTGCCGTCGGCGGCTGGCTGTCGGCGCTGCCGAGCGACGTCGTCCACCGCTGGTTGGACTGACCGCTGCAGGTCCAGAGGCCGACGGTGGTGCTGTTGGCGGTGCCCCCGCCGGACACGTCCAGGCACAGGCCGGACTGGACGCCGACGATGGTCCCGGAGGTGGTGATCCGCCAGCGTTGGTTGGCGCCGCCGGTGCAGCCACTGATCTGCAGCGCGGCCGGGGCGGTGGTGTCCTGGCCGACGACGTCCAGGCACATCGTGTCGTCGTAGACCCGCAACTCACCACTTGAGGTGAGGGTCCACGCCTGGTTGGCCTGGCCGTTGCAGTCGTAGATGTTGATGCCGGCACCGGCGGTCCTGACGTTGCCGACCACGTCCAGGCAACGACCGCTGGCCACACCGACGACTGTCGACGGTGCCGCGGCGGCTGCCGGCACACCGACTGCCAGGCTCAGCAGCGTCACCGCTGCCATCGCCACCGGCAACAGCCGTCGTCGTGGATTTCTCCGCGCGATGACTCGCATCCGTCCTCCAGGCTCGGGGCATCGACCGGCCGACCCAGGCGACGAAGCGGTCGACCGCACCGAACGTGCACATCGACCATCAAAGATGCACTGGGTTCACATGTCAAACGATGTCCCTCGATCAGGGGGCAAAACCGCAGATCGGCGTACGGGGCGGCAGCGGGGGCACTTTCGGCGTAGACGTTTCCTCCTCAGGTCGTAGACGCAGTGCCGTCCTGCGCCGGATGGCGGGGCACGATCGGCCGGACAGGCTTGTGCCAAGGCATCGGGTGACGCCACACGGACCTGCTCCGGACACCCGTTTCCGAGGAGAGGCTCTTGTCGACGATGCGCCCCCTATCTCTTTCTCGATCCCACCCATCCCGGCCCCTCGTCCGACTCGGCGCGGTGGTGGCGAGCGCGGTCGTCATCGCCGTGAGCGTCGCCGGTTGCGGTGCGGGGCGGAGCACCCCCGCGCCGCACATCGGCAATCCGGCGGCACCCGTCGCCGCGGGTGGGGCGGGTTCGGCCCTGACCGGCACCGACGTCAACGCCTGGCTCGACGGCCTGCTACCGGCCGCGCTCGACCGCACCGACATCGCGGGAGCCACGATCGCCGTGGTGAAGGACGGCAAAATCATCACAACCCGGGGGTACGGGTACGCCGACACCGGCGCCGGCGGCGACGGAGCCGTGCCGGTCGACCCGGACCGGCACCTGTTCCGGATGGGATCGGTGGCGAAGCTCGTCACCGACACCGCGGTGCTGCAACTCGTGCAGAGCGGGAAGCTCGACCTCGACGCCGACGTGGAGACGTACCTCGATTTCGACCTGCCGCTGCACTACGAGCGCGCCGTCACCCTGCGGCACCTGCTGACGCACACCGCCGGCTTCGAGGATCGGATCGCCGGTCTCATCGGCACCGACGCCAGCGACGTCGACCTGCGCGAAGCTCTGGTGACCGACCCGCCGGAGCAGATCTACGAGCCCGGCACCGTTCCGGCGTACTCCAACTACAGCAACGCGCTCGCCGGCTACATCGTCGAGCGCGTCAGCGGGACGCGCTTCGAGGAGTACGTCAAGCGCAACGTCCTGGACCGCGCGGGCATGCCGTCGTCGACATTCGAGCAGCCGCTCCCGCCGCCGTTGCGCGACCGGATGTCCAAGGGGTACGACAGCTCCGCCGGGCCCGCGGCGCCATTCGAGGTCGTCGGCATTCCCCCGGCGGGCGCGCTGAGCGCCCCGGCGACGGACATGGCGCGCTTCATGCTCGCCCAGCTCGGCGAGCCGGTGGGCTTCGCGCCCCTGCTGGATCAACCGACCCGTGAGCTGATGCAGCGTCCGGCGCTCGACGCGGCGTCGCTTGGCACGCTGGCCGACGGACCCCGGATGACCCTGGGCTTCTTCGCGGAGGATCGCAACGGCCACCGGATCCTCGGCCACGGCGGCGACACCAACTACTTCCACTCGCACCTGCAGATCTACCCCGACGACCGGGCCGGGATCTTCGTCTCCCTCAACAGCAACGGCTCCGGCGCCATCGACAGCCACGAACTTCGCCAGGCTGTCGTGAACGGCTTCGCCGACCGCTACTTTCCGGCCCCCGGGAACCAGCCGTCCGTCGGCGTGGACCCGGCGACCACCGCCAAGCACGCCGCGTTGGCCGCCGGCACCTACGAGCCGTCGCGGACGGTGCGGAGCAACTTCCTGACGCTGATCGGCCTGGTCGGTCGGACCACTGTCAGTGTCGCCGACGGCGGCCGGCTGCTGTTCGAGCCGGGCCCGCTGTCGGACTCCCCCGCCCTCTACGAGGAGGTGACGCCCTGGGTGTGGCGGGAGGTCGGCGGGCAGCGCACGATCGCCATGCGGGCCACCGACGACCGGGTCGAGGCGATCGGTTTCGACTCCGCGTTCGCGTTGCTGCCCGTCGAGCCGGCCCGTGCCTCCACAGTGGCCGTTCCGGTGCTCGCCCTGTCGACTGTCGTGCTGCTGCTCATCGTCCTGTCCTGGCCGGTCGGCGCGATCGTCCGCCGCCGGCTCGGCCGCGCCCCCCGCGAGCGGGCGGGACGCACCGCGCGGATCCTGAGCCGTCTCGCTGTCGCCGGTACGCTCCTCGCTTTCGCCGGTTGGGTGCTGAGCCTCAGCACCATCATGAACCTGCAGGATGTTCCCGGTGCGGCGCTGCGCACCATTCAGGTGCTGCAACTGGTCGGGCTGCTCGGAGTGCTGCCGGCCGCGGTCCGGCTGGTCGACGACGTGCGACGCCACGTCGGCTGGCGACGGATCGCCGGCAGCGGCCTGATCCTGTTCGCTCTCGCCGGTGCGGGCTGGTTCGCCGTGGAGTTCCACCTGCTCGCGCCTAGCATCTCCTACTGACCAGCCCGACCAGCGACGAGCAAGGATGCGCACCGCATGAGGGACCACAGCGACACCGAACCGGACACACCGCGACTGACGAGGTGGCTCGACGGACGGCTCACCCGGCTCGGGGTTACCGGAGTGTTCGCACGGGACTGCCTGCTGGCCGCGACGCTGACCGTCCTGACGTTCGTACTGCTGACGGCGCTGTTCTGGTTCGTGACACCGGAGGACGGGGTGTCGTTCGAGCCGACGCGGGCCTGGCTGCTCGTCGCCATCTGCTGCGCGCAGGCGATGCTGCTGTGCCTGCGTCGGGTCCGGCCCCTGCTCTGCCTCGCGCTCGTCGTCGGCCTCCAACTGCCCATCATCGGCTTCTCCCTGCCCGAGGCGACCATCCGGGGCATCGCACCGTTCGTCGTGGCGTACACCGTCGGGTCGTTGCTGCCGGTTCGCCGTGCGCTGCTGGCCGTCGGCGCGGTCGTGGTGGTGGAGTCGATCGGGGCGGCCGTCGTGGTGACCCCGGATCTGCTGACGGCCGTCGCGTACGTCTCGGCGAGCGCCCTGACCCACGCCGGGGCGACAGTCGTCGGCGGCTACGTGGCCACCTACCGGCGCTACGTCGAGTTGGTCCGGCTGCGGGCGGACGAGGCGATCCGGGAGCAGCGCACGAAGGTCCAGGCGGCGATCGGCGCGGAGCGCTCCCGGATGGCCCGAGAGTTGCACGACGTCGCGGCCCACCACCTCTCCGGCATGGTCGTGCAGGCGGCGGCGGTCGAGCGACTGATCGACAGGGACCCGGCGGCCGCGAAGGCCGGCGTGGCCTGGATCCGAAGCCAGGGCAAGGAGACCCTGGACAACCTGCGGCTGGTCGTCGGTGTGCTGCGCGGCAGGCCGGGGCACGAGGGCGGCGACGGCGCCGCGCCGGTGCGGGGTCTGGGCATGCTCGACGACCTCGTCCGCACCGCGGGCGACCTCGCCGGCCCGGTGGAGCTCGTCCGGGAGGGCGAGCAGCGCGAGGTGTCGCCGATCGCCGACGTCGCGCTCTACCGGATCGCGCAGGAGTCGCTCAGCAACGCCCGCCAGCACGCCCCGGGCGCTGCGGCGCGGGTGGTGCTCCGCTTCGAACCCCGCTCGGTGTCGCTGGAGGTGGTGAACGACGCCGCCGCGCCGCGAGTCGTACCGGCGGCGCGGACCGGTGGGGTCGGCCTGGTGGGCATGCGCGAGCGCGCCCAGCTGATCGGGGCGACGTTCTCGGCCGGCCCGACGACTGCCGGCGGCTGGTCCGTCGCCGCCACACTCCCGACGAACGGTCCCGCCACCTCGCGGCCGAAGGAAGAGGCCCCGGCATGATCAGAGTGATGCTCGTCGACGATCAGGCGGTCGTCCGTGCCGGTTTCCGCGTCATCCTGGAGCAGACCGGCGAGATCGAGGTGGTGGCGGAGGCGTCGAACGGATCCGCCGCGGTCGAGCTGGCCCGCCGGCTGCAACCGGACGTCATCTGCATGGACGTCCGGATGCCGCACGGCGACGGGCTCACCGCGACCCGGCAGATCGTCGCCGACGCGCTCGGAACGCCACCGGCGGTGCTTGTCGTGACGACCTTCGACCTCGACGAGTACGTCTTCGGCGCGTTGGAATCCGGCGCCAGCGGGTTCATCCTCAAGGACAGTGAGCCCGAGGACCTGATCGAGGCGATCCGCCGCCTGGCGAGCGGGTACGGGCTCGTCGACCAGGCCGTCA
Organism: Micromonospora sp. DT53; assembly: GCF_049841535.1. Classification (NCBI taxonomy): domain Bacteria; kingdom Bacillati; phylum Actinomycetota; class Actinomycetes; order Micromonosporales; family Micromonosporaceae; genus Micromonospora; species Micromonospora sp. DT53. The sequence continues at coordinate 127,619 of NZ_JBNCKM010000003.1, read as the reverse complement.
CCCGTCGGGTGATCTCGGAGTTCGCCAGGCGTACGCCCGCTCCCCGCTCCGACGCGGCGGCCGCGCACCAGCTGACCGCGCGGGAGACCGAGATCGTGGAGTTTCTCGCGAAGGGCCTGTCGAACGTCGAGATCGCCGAGCAGCTCTTCATCGAGACCAGCACGGTCAAGTCGCACCTCGGGCGGGCCATGGCCAAGATCGGTGCACGGGACCGGCTGCAGACCGTCGTGTGGGCGTACCAGAACGGGGTGGTCCAACGGTGACAGCCGCGCCTCGGCGCGGCGGGCACGGCTGTCACCGACCGGACCCCGGTTTCGGTCAGGTGCGGGAGGTCGCCCAGGCGCCGCACGTGACGTTGTCGAACACCCCGTAGCGGGTACACACCCGAATCGTGATCCAGTGCTTCTCCGCCACGTTCTCGTTGCACGCGACCCGGCCACCTATGTTGTCGCCGCAGATACCCGTCCGGCCGTAGTCGGTGTACCACTCGCCGTAGGAGGCGTAGTGGCCCGGATAGGGGTCGTAGGTGTAGTGAGTGAGGACGATGTAGTCCCCCGCGCTCTCGAAATTGACCGACCCGTAACCGTTGTACGAGTAGGCGTCGGCGCTCGCCGGGGCCGCCGTTCCCGTCACCAGCGCCGCGACCATCGCGCCCGAGATGGCCAGCGTTCTGAGCAACTTCATCGATCTCTCCCTGCCGTCGACTGTCCGGTGGAGCACCCGGCTCCGGCTTCAGCCTGGACGAGCGCGCTGCCTGCCGGAACCACCTCGAACAGGCCCGCACAACTCCGAACAGACCTCCGGTGCGGGTCTACCAGAGCGACGACGATCGCGCGCACGGTGAACCTCCTCAGCCCGACTGGGCGGGCGACGGTGCCGCTCAGGCGGCGGATCGACGGGACGCCGCGGGCTGGTCGCCGGCCAGCCCGGCGTAGCGCCCCCGGTGGTAGAGCAGGGGAGAGCCGACGTCGGCGTGTCGGAGCACCTCCGGCTCGGCCAGCACCACGGCGTGGTCGCCGACGGTCACCCGGTCAACGACCCGGCAGAGGAGCCAGGCCAGGGTGTCGTCGAGGATCGGCACCCCTTCCGGACCGACCCGCCAGCGGGTGGGTGTCGCGAAGCGGTCGATGCCGCTGGTCGCGAAGGTCCGGGCCAGCTCCTGCTGATGGTGGGCGAGGAGGTGCACGGCCACGTGGCGGGCACGGGCGACCGCGGGCCAGCTCGACGACCCGAGGTTCAGACAGAACGAGACGATCGGCGGCGCCAGCGACACCAAGGTGAACGAGGTGGCGGTGAAGCCGACCCCCGGCGAGCCGGGAGCGGTGACCACGGTGACGGTGCTGGCCTGGTGGCGCAGCAACGTCCGCAACGTGTCGCTGTCGGCGTCGATCGGGGCGTCGGTGGACTGGGTCATGGCGATCCTCCCGGAGGTCTGGTCCGCGACGGGGTGCGCCTCCGCGCTGGCGGGTGCGGGGATACCGGTGCCGCGCCGGCGGCGGGGGCCGGCGGCGGACACGGGCAGGCGAGGGCTGGAAGGCCCGTTCAGGCGGGGATGGGCGCGCCCGGACAGAGCTGCGCGGCGACCCGCATCAGGTCGACGACCCGGCGGGAGGTGAACATCCGAACGGGCGGCATGCGGACGATTTTCCTACCAACACGGTAGGATTTCAAGCCCCCGGGTGGGGCGAAGCGCCATCGGCCACCCACCAGGCGTCGAGAGTGGACACCTGCGGAGTACGATCCCGGGCGTACCGCTGTGGTGACCTCCAGCTGACGACCCCTCGATAGGAGCCTGGCATGGCCGGCCCGGACCCCGAACTCGCCGCGAAGCTTCAGCCCGACGTGCCGCACGCGGCACGGATCTGGAACTACTGGATGGGCGGCAAGGACAACTTCCAGTCCGACCGGGCGGCCGGCGACGCTGTCGCCGAGGTCTACCCGGAGATCGTCCTCATGGCACAGCAGTCGCGCGTGTTCCTGGTGCGGGCCGTGCGTTACCTCGCGGCCGAGGCGGGCATCCGGCAGTTCCTGGACATCGGCACCGGCCTGCCCACCATGCAGAACACGCACGCGGTCGCCCAGGGCGTCGCGCCCGACTCGCGGATCGTCTACGTGGACAACGACCCGATGGTGCTGGTGCACGCGCGGGCACTGCTGGCCAGCACGACGTCGGAGGGTGTCACCACCTACGTTCCGGCCGACTACCACGACCCGGAGAAGATCCTCGCCGAGGCCGCGCAGACGCTCGACTTCGACCAGCCCATCGCCGTCATGTACATGGGCGTGATGGGCTACGAGCCCGACCTGGACGTGGTGCGCTCGATCGTCGGGCGCACGATGGACGCGGTGCCGTCCGGCTCCCACCTGGTGCTCTGGGACGGCACCGACACCAGCCCGGCGGTGGTCACCGGCGCCGACCGGCTGGCGCAGAGCGGCGGGGTCCCGTACATCCTGCGTAGCCCGGAACAGCTCGAGAGTTGCTTCGAGGGGTTGACGATTGTGGAGCCGGGCCTGGTGCCGATCCCCCGCTGGCGACCGGAGGATCCCGACGCCGTCGGGATCGACGCCTACGGCGCGGTCGCCCGCAAACCCTGACCGACACGACGTCCGCCCCGCTCCCGCCATCGCGCCGGAGCGGGGCGGACGTCGTTCACCGCGCGCAGGCCAGGGTCAGACCGTCGGGCACCGCGCTGGTCGCCACGAGCATTCCGAACGTGGTCGCCCCGTCCAGCGCCAGCGCCCCGTTGTAGGAGGCGTTGCGGACGGTGACGTCGGCGCCGACCGTCTCGACCACCCCACCCCAGGCCGCCTGGACCCGCTCGTCACCGGACCACCGCCAGGAGACGTGCCACTGGTCCAGCGGCAGCGTCCCGGTGTTGCGGACCGTGACCGTCGCGACGAAACCACCGCCCCAGCGGGCGTCGATCGTGGCCGTCGCGCGGCACGAGCTCAGCGAGGCGGTCCGCGCCGACCAGATCACGTATGGGTCGCGCTTACCGTCAGGGTCGCTGAACCGGTACCAGTACTCCGTGTCGGGTGTCAGACCCCCGATGGTCACCGTGCCGGTGCGCTCCGGCCCCGAGACGGCCTCGGCCACCGGCGTCCGCCACTGTTGGGCGTCCTCGCGGCTGGCAAAGAGGCTGATGGTCATCGGCGGGTCGTAACCGCAGGGCGGCCGGAAGAAGATCGAGTACGAGATGGTCACGCTCGTAGTGGTGACCGCGGCGACGCTCCCGGTGATCGGCAGAGCCGGCGGGCAGGTGAGGGTCGGCGACGGCGACGGCGTGGCCGACAGGGTGGGGGTGGGCGTCGCCTCGGTAGCGGTGGCCGTCCCGGTCCAGGCGGCCAGCGCCATGGTCGTGACAGCGAGGAACATGCGAAGCATCGGTACCTCCGTGGTTACCGGGCACCGATGACCGAGGTGGTGGCCGGTGCCGCGCTCGGGTTCCGGTCGCCGACGAGGCTGCCCGGCACGGGTGACAGGGCCACCTCGCGCGCCCCGCGGACCGGAGGATCTGGTGCGCGCTGGCTCCCCGAGCACGACCGAACCACAGCATGGCAGTCGACGAACATCGATACAACCCGATCCCGATCCTGTCGAGCATCGTCCGCTTTCTCGTCGCCGCAGGGACACCCGCCGGGCGCCCGAGCCCCGAATGATTCATTACGGTCTATTCATTCGGACACGGGAGCACACCATGCTCGACGCAAGCAGCACGACCCGGCAACCCCGGGTGGTGCGGGCACTGATCGCGGCAGGCGCCGCCACGGCGCTGGCGGTTGCCGCGCTGGCCGCACCGACCCCCGCCGACGCCGCCGTCAGCCGGGCCGAGCTGGCCCTCCGCTGGGCGCCCATCCACTACCAGGACGTGGACGCCACCGGCAGCCACGCCCTGAGCGGCCAGTCGGACTACCTCACCCGGGTCGACCTCGACGGCGACCTGGACGGACGCAACAACTGGGACCACACCGGGCAGGCTGGGGCCTCGCTCGCCGCCCACGCGTACTACTCCGTCCTGGAGACGAGCACCCACTGGTACATCACGTACTTCTTCTTCCACCCTCGCGACTGGACCGACCACCCGTTCTTCGAGACCGAACACGAGAACGACGGTGAGGGCGCGCTGTTCGCGATCGAGCGCGACGGCTCGACGTACGGGGTTCTCCGCTCAGCCGTCACGGTCGCGCACAGTGACTTCTTCTCCTACACGCCGACCGGCAGCACCTGGACCAGCGGCGGGGAGAGCATCGACGGCACCCTGCGGTTCCAGGCGTCACCGCACGACGCGTTCCAGCACCCGGTGACGGCGCAGGAGGCGCAGGGCCACGGCCTCAAGGCCCACCCGCAGTACGACATCAACGGCGACGGCCTGGTCTACTACCCGTCGACCGTCGCCGAGACGCCGAGCAGCGGCAACGACCGCGACGTGCGGTATCAGCTGATCGACATCTTCGCCGCTGGCGGCCTGTGGGCGCAGCGCTCCAACGCGAGCCTGTTCGCCAGCCTGGGCACGTTCGCCGGTGACACGTCCGGTGACTGCGGCGTCGGCACCTGGAGCTGTTCGACCAACTCGGCCAACGCACCCTGGGGCTGGGACGACGGCAACGACACCCTCGCGCGAGGCGAGATCGCCAGCGACCCGGCGAAGCTCTCGAGCGCGTACTTCACGGTGCCGACCGGCCTTGCACGCACCTACAGCTACAACCCGTACGCCGGCGCGGCGGCTGCGCTCGCCGAGGCGGCCAGGACGGCTCCGCCGACCGTCGACTGACGCCTCCGTCTCCCCGGGGTTGGACCGCCCTGGTCTGTCACCGGGGAGACAACTCGACCCGCACCCGGTCGCTCTCACCGCCGGCCACCGAGAGGCCCCGGTGGGCGTCGTCGATGATCCGACTCCCCCGGGGCAGGACGCGGATTCACCCCGCCCGAGGACACCGGGCGGGGCGAATCCGAGCGAGGTCGGCCGATCAGCGCCGGCCCACGAAGATGCCGATACCGTTGGCGACCGCGCGCTCCGTACCGTCGGATGGGCTGTTGCGGGCGGTGGCCGCGGCCTGGCCCGGCTCGCGGACGGCGACCGTGCTCGAACCACCGCCGTCGAGGTTCACGGCGGCGTCCGCGCCGAGCGAGCGCATCAGGTCGGCCAGTTCGGCGATCGTGAACCCGGCGCTGGCCGGGGCGCGGCCAGCCAGGGCGACCAGGTACACGGTCCGACCGTCGCGGCTGGCACCGGCCGCGCTGCGTACCGCTGCGGTCTTGGTGTCCAGACCGGCCAGCGGCGCACCGTCGCGCAGGATCGGAGCGCCACCGACCGCGAAGGTCAGCTTCGGATTGCCGACGGAGACGAGCTTCTCGCGCACCTGCACCCGGTCGCCGACGGCGAGGTCGTCGAGCGCGTCCGCGCCGGCCTCCCGGCCGACGAGCACCTGGGTGTCGGCCGGGATCGCGCCGGCACCGGGCGTCTGACCCACCGTGGTGACCACGCCGTCGCGGATGGTCACCTCATAGGTGTGGGTGCTGCACGGGTCGCTGCGGTTCGTGTCGGTGCCGCAGGTGGACCGGACCCGGGAGGCGGTCCCCCAGTCGGCGGTGAACAGGCCGACGCCGTCGACCGGGAGCGCGTACTGGTTGAGGCCGCCCAGCGCGATCGTGCCCTTCCTGCTGCGCACCTCGCCGTCGAGGCTCAGAGTGTCGACGCGCGCCTTGCCGTTCACGCCGACGCCGAACACGTCCCGGGTCGAGGTGCCGGGAGCGAGGGCGGGGCCGAAACGCTGAGCTGTCGGCACCGCGAACTTCAGCTCCTCGCCGTCGGCGATCTCCGGACCGGACGACGAGTAGGTCGGGGTGACGCCGACGTGCGTCTCGCTGTTGTTGAAGAAGTCGCCGTTGACGCCGGCGACGGCGCCCTGCTCGTTCGTCATCGCCGAGACGACCTTGCGCTGCGCCACCGCGTCGGGGTGCAGCAGGCCCAGGGAGACCTTGTTCTTCTTGAGGTCGGCCGCGAGCAGGTAACCGACGGTGACGCCCCGGGGCGTGGTCACCTCGAACGAGCCGTAGGTGACGCCCGGGGCGAGTTGCTCGGTCGAGGTGATGGTGATCGGGTTGTCCGTCGCGGGTACCGTGGCGGTCGCGGCGTGGGCGACGCCGGCCGGCGTCACGAGCGTGGTCAGCCCCGCCGCGAGCAGCAGCGCCAGACGTGGGCTTACGAGGTGCGGTGACCTCATTGCCGCTCCTATCCTGATGCGTTCCTGGCCTGGGGCCGGGATGGTCGAGCCGGGTCGGCGCTTGACCGGACCAGCGATGATCTACCTGGCCAGCCGATCACCCGGGGGTGAACGCGGAAGGCTGCGGACGTGAACCGCCCGTACCGTCTTGATCAACTGCCGGAGCAGCCGGGGCCGGGCGATCAGGTCGGCTTGGCCCCCCGGGGGCGCCAAAAAGTTTTGTGCACTTCCTACAACTGAGGGACTGTGGGTTCGGTGGTTGCGCCATAGCGCTGGCCGCCGCCACGCGGAAAGGTGATCACTGCTGGGAGCCGTCGTCTCTCGGCACGCAGGTCGAGGTCTAGCTAAGGGGTTCTTCGGGTGTTCAACCGTGTCGCCATCGTCAACCGTGGTGAAGCCGCCATGCGGCTCATCCACGCGGTCCGCGAGCTGGCCGCGGAGACCGGCATCCAGCTCGAAACCGTGGCTCTCTACACCGATGTCGACCGCAACGCCACATTCGTCCGCGAAGCGGACATCGCCTACGATCTCGGCCCGGCCTCCGCCCGCCCGTACCTCAACCTGGCAGTGCTGGAGCGCGCCCTGACCGAGACCGGGGCCGACGCCGCGTGGGTCGGCTGGGGCTTCGTCGCCGAGGATCCGGCGTTCGCCGAGCTGTGCGAGAAGATCGGTGTCACCTTCGTCGGGCCGAGCCCGGACGCCATGCGCCAACTCGGTGACAAGATCGGCTCGAAGCTGATCGCCGAGAAGGTCGGCGTGCCGGTCGCGCCGTGGAGCCGCGGCGCCGTCGAAACCCTGGACGCCGCCAGGGCCTCGGCGGCCGAGGTCGGCTACCCGCTGATGCTGAAGGCGACCGCCGGCGGCGGCGGGCGCGGCATCCGCGTGATCAGGAACGAGGCCGAGCTGGTCGACGCGTACGAGCGCACCAGCCAGGAGGCGGCACGGGCGTTCGGCAGCGGCATCGTGTTCCTGGAGCGCCTGGTCACCGGGGCCCGGCACGTCGAGGTCCAGGTGATCGCCGACGGGCAGGGCACCGCGTGGGCACTCGGCGTCCGCGACTGCTCGGTGCAGCGACGCAACCAGAAGGTCATCGAGGAGTCCGCGTCGCCGGTGCTCGACCCGGCGCAGGCCGCCGAACTGAAGACGTCGGCCGAGCGGCTGGCCGTGGCGGTCGGTTACCGCGGCGCGGCGACCGTCGAGTTCCTCTACCACCCGGGTGACCGGCTGTTCGCGTTCCTCGAGGTCAACACCCGCCTCCAGGTCGAGCACCCGATCACCGAGCTGACCACCGGGTTCGACCTGGTCAAGGCGCAGCTGCACGTCGCCTCCGGCGGACGCCTCGAAGGTGCGCCGCCGGCCGAGCGCGGGCACGCCATCGAGGCGCGGCTCAACGCCGAGGACCCCGACCGCGACTTCGCGCCGTCACCCGGCCGCATCGCCCGGCTGGACCTGCCCAGTGGCCCCGGCATCCGGGTCGACACCGGCGTCAGCGAGGGCGACACCATCCCGGCCGACTTCGACTCGATGATCGCGAAGATCATCGCGTACGGCCGCGACCGCGACGAGGCGCTCGGCAAGCTGCGCCGGGCGATGGCGAACACCACGGTGATCATCGAAGGCGGGGCGACGAACAAGAGCTTCGTGCTCGACCTGCTCGACCAGCCCGAGGTGATCGACGCCAGCGCGGACACCGGCTGGATCGACCGCGTCCGCGGCGAGGGCCGGCTCGTCACGCACCGCCACTCCGCGGTCGCCCTGGCGGCCGCCGCCATCGAGGCGTACGAGGAGGAGGAGCGCGTCGAGCGGCAGCGGCTGCTGTCGACGGCGGCCGGCGGACGTCCGCAGGTGCAGCACGCCAGCGGTCGACCATTGGACCTCAAGCTGCGCGGCGTCGGTTACCGCACACGAGTGGCGCGGGTAGGCGCGCACCGGTTCCGGGTCGGCATCGAGACCGGCCCCGTCGTGCGCACCGCCGACGTCGAACTCGACCGCTTCGACAGGCACACCGGTCAGATCGTCGTCAACGGCATCCGCTACCGCCTGCTCACCGGCACGTACGGGCCGACCCACCTGGTCGAGGTGGACGGCGTGACACACCGGGTCAGCCGGGACGAGGGCGGCGTCCTGCGCTCCCCGATGCCCGCGCTCGTCGTCGCCACGCCACTGGAGGTCGGCGCCGAGGTCGAGGCCGGCGCGCCGGTGCTGGTGTTGGAAGCGATGAAGATGGAGACGGTGCTGCGGGCGCCGTTCAAGGCGCGGCTGAAGGAGTGCGCCGTCTCGGTGGGCAGCCAGGTGGAGGCCGGCGCGCCGCTGCTGCGCCTGGAGCCGCTCGCGGACGACGCCGAGGAGACCGCGGACGACCCCACCGGCGAAACCGTCGAACTGGACCTGCCCACCGCCGCCGCGGACATCCCGGCGTACGAGCGCACCAGGCGCGGTCAGGAGGACCTGCGCGGTCTGCTGCTCGGCTTCGACGTCGACCCGCACGACGACAATCGGGTGCTCGACGGGTACCTCACCGCCCGGCAGGCGGCCATCGAGGACGGTCAGCGACCCCTGGCCGCCGAACTCGACCTCATCGAGGTGTTCGCCGATCTCGCCGAACTGAGCCGCAACCGGCCGACCGGCGAGGACGGCGGCGCCGCGCACGTGCACAGCGCCCGGGAGTACTTCCACACCTACCTGCAGAGCCTCGACGTCGAGCGGGCCGGGCTGCCGGACGCCTTCCAGACCAGGCTCGGCAAGGCGCTCGGCCGGTACGGCGTCACCGACCTGGACCGCTCCCCCGCCCTCGAAGCCGCCGTCTTCCGGATCTTCCTCGCCCAGCAGCGCGCGTCCGCGGACGCGCAGGTCATCGCGACGCTGCTGCGCGCCTGGCTGCGGGAGACCCCGCCGGACGAGACGCTGCGCGAGCCGGCCGGCCTCGCGCTGGAGCGGCTGATCGCCGCGACGCAGGTGCGCTTCCCCGTGGTCGCGGACCTCGCCCGTGGCGTGGTGTTCGCCTGGTTCGCCCAGCCGCTGCTGCGCCGCAACCGCGCCCGCGTCTACGCCGAGGTCCGTGGGCACCTGCGGCACCTGGACGCGCACCCGGACGCGGCAGACCGCGCCGAGCGCATCGCCGAGATGGTACGCAGCACCGAGCCTCTGGTTCGGCTGCTCGGCCAGCGGCTCGTCCGCGACCACCTCGACAACGCGGTCATGTTGGAGGTGCTGACCCGGCGGTACTACGGCAACCGGGCGCTCACCAGCGTGCGTACCCGCCAGGTCGCGGACTGCACGTTCGTGGTCGCCGAGCGCGCCGACTCGAGCGTGGTCTCCGCCGCGGTGAGCTTCGACGCGCTGGGCAGCGCCCTGCGTGGGCTGGCCGAGCTGGCCACCGGCGAGGACTCCGTGGACGCCGACATCTACCTCGGCTGGGAGAACCAGCCGGAGGACTTCGACGCGATGGCGGCCGCGCTGGCCGAGGTCATCGCCGCGCACCCGCTGCCGGCCCAGGTCCGTCGGGTGACCACCACCGTCGCGGGCCGCGGCGGGTCGGTGATGCACCACCACTTCACCTTCCGCCCGGCGGGCGCCCAGATGACCGAGGACCGGCTGATCCGCGGGCTGCACCCGTACATCGCGCAGCGGATGCAGCTGGAGCGGTTGCACAAGTTCGACCTGACCCGGCTGCCGTCGTCGGACGAGGAGGTCTACCTCTTCCAGTGCGTGGCGCGGGAGAACCGGGCCGACGAGCGCCTCGTGGCGTTCGCGCAGGTGCGTGACCTGACCGAGCTTCGCGAGCAGGACGGCCGCCTGGTCGCGCTGCCGACGGCCGAGGACGCCATCGCCACCTGCCTCGACTCGATCCGCCGCGCCCAGTCGCGGCGGCCGTCGAAGACGCGCTTCAACACCAACCGGATCGTGGTCTACGTGTGGCCGCCGAGTGAGCTGACTCGCGAGGAGATGGAGATGATCGCCGGGCGTGTCCGCCCGACGACCGCGGGCGCCGGCCTGGAGGAGATCCTGTTCATCGCGCGGCAGCGCGACCGCCGGACCGGCGAGCTGACCAAGATCGCCGTACGGATCTCGTTCGATGCCGCGGGCGGCGCCGAGTTGGCCGTCGGGGAGCCGCCGGTCGAGCCGATCGAGCCGCTCGACGAGTACCGGCTCAAGGTGCTGCGGGCCAGCAGCCGCAACACCGTGTACCCGTACGAGCTGACCGGTCGGCTCGGTGACTTCGTCGAGCACGACCTCGACACCGACCATGTGCTGGTGCCGGTGGACCGGCCGAAGGGGCGCAACAGCGCCGCCATCGTGGCCGGGGTGGTCACGACCCCGACGGAGCGCTACCCGCAGGGTGTCACCAGGGTGGTGCTGCTCGGCGACCCGACGAAGTCGCTGGGCGCCCTGTCCGAGCCGGAGTGCCGGCGGGTGATCGCCGCCCTGGATCTGGCCGAGCGGATGCAGGTGCCGCTGGAGTGGTGGGCGCTGTCCGCCGGGGCGCGGATCTCGATGACCTCCGGTACGGAGAACATGGACTGGGTTGCGGCGGCGCTCAAGCGGATCGTCGAGTTCACCCAGGCCGGCGGTGAGATCAACATCGTCGTCGCGGGCATCAACGTCGGCGCGCAGCCGTACTGGAACGCCGAGGCGACGATGCTCATGCACACCAAGGGCATCCTGGTGATGACGCCCGACTCGGCGATGGTGCTCACCGGCAAGCAGTCCCTCGACTTCTCCGGTGGGGTGTCGGCTGAGGACAACTTCGGCATCGGCGGCTACGACCGGGTGATGGGGCCGAACGGGCAGGCGCAGTACTGGGCGCCGAACCTGACTGCCGCACGGGACGTGGTGATGGCGCACTACGACCACACGTACGTGGCGCCCGGCGAGGACGCGCCCCGGCGGGCCGTCACCACCGACCCGGCCGACCGTGACATCTCCACCTTCCCGCACAACGTGGCGGACAGCGCCTTCGCCACCGTCGGGGAGATCTTCTCCGTCGAGACCAACCCGGACCGCAAGAAGCCGTTCGACATCCGGACGGTGATGCGGGCCCTCTCCGACCAGGACCACCCGGTGCTGGAGCGCTGGGCCGGCATGGCGGACGCGGACACCGCTGTCGTGCAGGACGTCCACCTCGGTGGCATCCCGGTCTGCCTGCTCGGCATCGAGTCCCGGTCGGTGCCACGGCACGGCTTCCCGCCCACCGACGGTCCGGACACCTACACGGCGGGCACGCTGTTCCCCCGCTCGTCGAAGAAGGCCGCGCGGGCGATCAACGCGGCCAGCGGCAACCGGCCGCTCGTCGTGCTGGCGAACCTGTCCGGCTTCGACGGCTCGCCGGAGTCGATGCGCAAGCTGCAACTGGAGTACGGCGCCGAGATCGGCCGGGCGATCGTGAACTTCCGGGGACCCATCGTCTTCTGCGTGATCTCGCGCTACCACGGTGGTGCGTTCGTGGTGTTCTCGAAGGCACTGAACCCGAACATGACGGTGCTGGCACTGGAGGGTTCGTTCGCGTCGGTACTCGGTGGCGCACCGGCCGCCGCCGTGGTGTTCTCCGCCGACGTCAACGCCCGTACGGCGTCCGACCCGCGGGTACGGGACCTGGAGGCCCGCACCGCCGCCTCGGCTGGCACCGAACGCGCCGCGCTGACCGCGGAACTCGACGAGCTGCGCTCGTCGGTGCGTGCGGAGAAACTCAGTGAGGTGGCCGCGGAGTTCGACCGGGTGCACAACATCCACCGCGCCGTCGAGGTCGGCTCGGTGGACGCCGTCATCCGCGCCGCCGAGCTGCGTCCGCGCATCATCGAGGCCATCGAGACCCGCCTGGGTTAGCGCGTCCGGTACGCCCGAACAACGTCAGCACCACCGGTCGTCGACCGGTGGTGCTGACCGTAGGGGGATGTGCTGCGAGGTCTAGCTGAGCGCCGCGTTCAGGGCGACGGCGATGACGAGCCAGACGACGACGGTGCCGATACCGACGCCGACCATGGCGAGCGCCTTGACGGCGGTCGCCATCCGGGTGCGGACAATTGTCAGGTTCGCCACGACGCCCAACGCCCCGACCAGCCCGCCCAGGATGCCGCCGACGGTGAGCAGCAGGAACGGCAGCAGCGCCAGGATGCGCAGGAGGATCGGCGTGACGGGCCCGGTCCGGTGCCGCACACCGTTGACCTCCAGCGTCGGGTACGGGTCGGCGATGGTGCTGCGTAGCGTGGCCTGGACGACACCACCGTCCACCGTCGGCAGCGCGAAGCGTTTGCCCGTCCGGGGAGCCGGCACTCCGCCGACGGTGACGGCAGGGTGGCCCCAGACAGCCTTGGTGGTGACGACGATCGGGCCGGCTACGCCGGCGACGTTGAGGGGTTCGGTGTTCACCGGCGTGATCCTAGCCAGCGCTCGTGGCTCGAACCCGTCCCGCTACCACCTCGCCCCCTGGACCTCGCGACCCCGGGTCAACCCGCAGGAGCAAGGGTGGCGGTGTCGCCGACGGCGATACGACCGGGCCGGACAACGGTCGCCCAGAGGCCGAACGTCATCGCGTGATGCTCGGCGATCGCCTTGAGGAGACCGCCGTGCAGGGGCACCTCGCCTTGCGCCATGTCGATCATGGCGCAGCGGGTCTGCGGTGCGCTCGGGCGAAGTACCGCCCCCGAAGCAAGCCGCAGGTCATGATGGAGCCAGTCATCCTCAGGGAAGCCTGCGCCGGGCACGTCGATGAGCAGATTCGCGCGAAACCTGGCCTGTGCGACCGGCTCACCAATCACGGTGGCGAGCGCGCGGAGCGCGGCCGTGGTTATCACGCTCACCGGTCCTTCGTCGTGGTGTGGCACGTCGGCCTCCGGCTCGATCGTGACGTCCCGGCCGAGGGCCAGACTGACAGCCGCGTGGCCGGCGGGACTGTCGGCGGCGAACGTTCGTCCGTCTGGTAGTTCTACCGTCGGAACGCTGCCAGCGAGATGGCTCCGAAGATCGAGCAGGCCAGGCATGCGTCGGAATCGGCGTGTGTTCTTGCCACTGCCCAGTTTCCCGTCACGATCACGGCACGCCCACCGCCGATCGTCAGCAAGCCCTCGCTCAGTGATGTCGACTGCGGCCAGTTGCTCACCGAGCAGAGACTTGATCGGGAATCGACGGATCTCGGCCACCCTCATCTCGGTATCCCGCACACCCACCACGTCAGGTGGCCCGCCGCAGCAGTTCGTGGATGAGCGTGACGACCTCGCCAGGGGTGAGCGCCATCGCGTTCTCGCCGACGCTCACCTCGAACGAGCACCGGTCTGGAGCCGGCGCGGACCGTACGCGGCCGAACAGCTCCGCCCCCTCCGCGGCGAGCAGGGCGGCGGCCCGCATCGCGGCATCCGGGCCGACGGGAAGGTGAACGTGGAACAGGGGCGTCTGCGGCGGGTCCGGGAAGGCGCGGGCCACACCGTCGGCGTTGATGGCCGCCGCGATCGCCACCGCGTGCTCCCGGTGCGCCGGCAGTCGGGGCAGCAGGGTGTCCAGGCCGTGCAGCGCGGTGAGGGCCAGCGGCCAGGCGTCGTAGACGTCTCCGCCGAGCCGGCGGCGCCACACCCGGGCTTCGGCCACGAGGGCGGCGTCTCCGGCGAGCGCGGCGCCGCCGACGCCCTGCAGTCCCTTGTAGAACGAGACGTACACGGTGTCGAACAGCGCGGCGATCTCGGCGAACGGCCGCTGGTAGTACGTCTGCGCCTCCCACAGGCGGGCGCCGTCGAGGTGGATGGCGGCACCGTGCTCACGCGTCGCCGTGGTCTGGGCGACGAGGTCGTCCCACTCCGGCAGCAGTCCCCCGATGTCTCGTTGCGGCAACTCCCAGAGCACCGCCGCGAGCGGTTCGGCGACGGCGGCGAGATCGGCCAGGGTCATCAGCCGGTGGCGGTCGCCGACGGGCTGGAAGCGCAGCCCGTGCACGACGGCGTACCCCTGCTGCTCCCAGACCTCCAGGTGACACTGCGGGTGAGCGGCGAAGGCCCGCCTGCCGCGCCGGTCGGCGTGGATGCGCAGGGCCACCTGCTGCGCCATCGTCCCGGACGGGAAGAACAGGGCTTCGTCCGTGCCGAGCAGGGATGCCACGCGCCGTTCGAGCGCGGCCACCGGCCCGTCCGGTCCGTGCGGCGGCGTGGCCGGGTCTACCTGAGCCAGCATCGACCGCAGCATGTCGTACGGCAGGCGACGCAGGTTCGAGTGCAGAAACAGGGAACGCCGCACACTCATTGCGGCAGTATCCACCCTCAGCCGGTTCGTCGCTCGTGGCTCGGATCGGTGTCGGCCTGCCAGGCGGCGACGAGATCCTCGCGCGCGCGGGCGACCCGGGAACGGATCGTGCCGACGGGGCACTGGCAGACCTCCGCCGCCTCGGCGTAGGACAGGCCGAGCACCTGGGTGGCGACGAACGCCTCCCGGCGCTCCCGGGTCAGGCCGGCGATCAGCTGGTGCAGGGTCACACCCTCGTCGGTGCCGACCGTGATCGCACCGGCGGCCTCGGCCGCCGCCTGCCAGTCCGGCACCGACGCCATCCTCGGCCGGGCCACCGCCGTCCGGACATGATCAACGGCAACGCGCCTGGCGATCGTGAACACCCAGGTACGGGCCGACGAGCGGCCCGCGAAACCAGGCAGGTTGCGAAATGCCCGCAGGAACGTCTCCTGGGTCAGGTCGTCGGCCTCCCCCGGCCCGGCCAGGTGCGACAGGAACCGCCAGACCTGGTCCTGTAGTGCCCGGATGAACGCCGTGGCGGCCTGCCGGTCACCCTGGCCCGCCTCCCGCGCCCACCGGGTCACCTGATCGTCGTCAGCGACGCCGTTCCGCACCGACCACCGTCCTGTGTGCCACGGGCGCTCCCTCATGCCGAGATGCCGTCGTCGGAACGCCGCCGATCGGCCGCGCACTCTGGTGGTCGCCGGCCGGCCCGGAAAAGTTCCCGGGGTTCCCCCTTTCGACTGATCTCGCGGATGTCCGAGCTGCCGACAACCGCTGCCGGCACGGACCGGGCCGGCACCACGACGTGCCGGGTGGGCCGGGCGCCGCGCCGCTCACCAGTCGTGAACCGTGCCGTCCTTGAGCCGGTTGAAGGGCAGGTACGCCGGCTCGTACGGGAACCGGGCCGCCGCCTCCTCGTCCAGCTCCACCCCGATCCCCGGCTGGTCGCCCGGGTGCAGGTAACCGTCGGTGAAGGTGAACGACTGCCGGAACACCTCGTTGGCCAGCGGGGTGTGCTTCATGTACTCCTGGATCCCGAAGTTGTGGATGGCCAGGTCCAGGTGCAGCGCCGCGGCCATACCCACCGGGGAGATGTCGGTGGGGCCGTGGATACCGGACTTGATCTGGTACTGGGCGGCGAAGTCGAGCAGTTTGCGCATGGCGGTGATGCCGCCGGTGTGGGTGACCGCGGACCGGACGTAGTCGATCAACTGCTCCCGGATCAGGGTCTGGTAGTCCCAGACCGTGTTGAAGACCTCGCCGATGGCCAGCGGGGTGGTGGTGTGCTGGCGGACCAACCGCAGTGCCTCCTGGTTCTCGGCCGGGGTGCAGTCCTCCAGCCAGAACAGGTCGTACGGTTCGAGGGCCTTGCCGAGCTTGGCGGCCTGGATCGGGGTCATCCGGTGGTGACCGTCGTGCAGCAGCGGCAACTCCGGGCCGAACTCGCCGCGCACCGCCTCGAAGACCGACGGTAGGTGGCGCAGGTACGCGCGGGTGTCCCAGTCCTCCTCGACGGGCAGCGGGGTGCGCTGCGCGGGCTCGTAGTCGTAGCGCTGGCCGGTGGAGCTGGGCTGCGCGGCCACGCCGTACACCGCGGTGATCCCCGGCACCGAGGTCTGCACCCGGATCGACCGGAAGCCCTCGTCGAGGTGGCGGCGGATCGAGTCGAACAGCTCGGGGATGTCCCGTCCCGACGCGTGCCCGTACGCCATGATGCCGGTGCGGGACGCGCCGCCCAGCAGTTGGTACAGCGGCATGCCGGCGGCCTTGGCCAAGATGTCCCAGAGCGCCACGTCCACGGCGGCGATGGCGGCCATGGTGACCGGGCCACGCCGCCAGTACGCCGATCGGTACAGGAACTGCCAGGTGTCCTCGATCCGGTGCGGGTCCCGCCCCATCAGCAACGGGGCGACGTGGTCGCGCAGGTACGAGGCGACGGAGAGCTCACGGCCGTTGAGCGTGGCGTCGCCCAGACCGGTGATGCCCTCATCGGTGGTGATCTTGAGGGTGACGAAGTTCCGGTCGGGGCTGGACACGATGATGTCCGCGGCGATGATCTTCACGGGATGCCTTTCGTTCTTGCGGTCGGGGTCTCACCAGCCCGCGTAGGAGCCGTCGGGGGTGCCACCAGGTCGGGCTGCGCCAGGCCTGCCCGCGCTTGTCCGCAGTCCGCACCCCCGGTGTGTTACATCCGCTTAATGTCGGGATGCTAGGCCGAAAAAGCGGATTACATCAATAGGTAAATGCAAATGATAGGATCTTTGCGTGGAATCGTCCGCACCCGAGGTTGCACCCGCCCCGGACCCTCCCGCCGAGTCCGGGCTCCACGCCCGCGTCCTCGAACACCTCGGCACCGCCATCTGCGGCGGTGAGCTGGCACCCGGGTCGGTCCTCAACATCGACGAGCTGGTCGACAGGTACGCCGTGTCCCGCTCGGTCGTTCGCGAGGTGCTGAGGGTGCTGGCCTCGATCGGATTCATCGAGGCGCGCCGACGGGTGGGGGTGATGATCCGGCCGGCGAGCGCATGGGACGTCTTCGACCCGCAGGTGATCCGCTGGCGGCTCGCCTCGGCCGGCCGGATCGCCCAACTCCGCTCGATCACCGAGCTGCGCACCGCCGTCGAGCCGCACGCGGCCCTCCTGGCCGCCAACCGGATCGGTCGCGACGAGGCGAGCGACCTCGTCGGGCTGGCGGCGAGGATGTGGGCGGCCGGCGAGGCCGGCGACGAGGAGCACTTCCTGCACCTCGACATCGAGTTCCATCGGCGCGTCCTGCTCGCCTCCGGCAACGAGATGTTCGTCCGGCTTCAAGAGCTGGTCGCGGAGGTGCTCACCGGCCGGCACAAGCACCACCTCATGCCGCACCACCCACATGCACAGGCCCTCCAGATGCACGCCGACGTCGCCCAGGCGATCCAGCGGCGCGACGGTGAGCGCGCCCGGCAGGCCATGGTGCAGCTGATGGAGCACGCCTTCGACGAGATGAGGTCGCTGTGGGAGCAGACCGCCCTGCCCGACCGAAGCGCGGACGACGGTCCGCCGGCCACCCGATGACCGGAGCCCCAGAACTCTGCGCGTACCTAACGAATAGCTGACATCCGGCGACCAGGCTGGCCGGCATGCGAAAAGTACGTGTGCAGATGACGGGTCTGGCGGTCCTGCTGCTGTCGCTCGCGGCCTGCGGCGGCGACCCGGAGGCGTCGGGGCCGCAGGTGGCCGAGATCCCGGGCGCGACCACGTCGGCGAGTGCCGGCCCGGCCGGCTCGATCAGCGGCGCCGATCGTCAACTTCCCCTCGGTGCGACCAAGCAGGAGATCGACC
The DNA here is from genome assembly GCF_049841535.1 of Micromonospora sp. DT53. Taxonomy (NCBI): domain Bacteria; kingdom Bacillati; phylum Actinomycetota; class Actinomycetes; order Micromonosporales; family Micromonosporaceae; genus Micromonospora; species Micromonospora sp. DT53. The sequence goes on along the minus strand of NZ_JBNCKM010000003.1, from coordinate 109,865 downwards.
GCCTCTACGACGCCTACTACGCCTGCTGGACGCAGCACGGTGTGCCGTCGGCGCCAGGGAAGGACGGAAACGGCGGCCCGCTGCTCAGTTACAAGATGGACCAGAAGAAATACCAACCCGCCGTGGACGCGTGCGCCGACAAGGAGCCGCTGGGCGCTCCGGAGCTCGACCCTCATCAGAACCCGACCTTCGCCGACGACCTCCGCGAGCAGTTGCAGTGCCTCCGGAACCAGGGCCTGTCGATGGAGATCCGGCAGGACGGCACCGACAGCGCCAGCATCTGGGTGGCGCCGGAGACCAAGGCCAACCTCGCAAAGGCGAACAGCGACGCGGGACTGGAGATCCAGCGTCAGTGCGAGATCTCGGCCTTCACGAAGAAGTAGCCGACCGTGCGGACGAGAACCCTCATCACCATCATCATCGGCGCGATCGCGCTGGGCGGCGTGGGCTTCGGCATCCACGTCTGGGCCGGCCAGGACCCCCCGGCCGGCCAGTCGGCCGCGTCCACGGTGGCCACGGCCGAAGTGGTCCGGACCGACCTCTCCGACTACTGGAGCGAGAGCGGCACGGTCGGCTACCGCAAGCAGCGCGCTCTGCGCGGCGTCGCGCCCGGGGTGCTCACCTGGCTGCCACAGCCGGGCAGCACCATTGCCCGGGGCGACGTTCTGTATCGGGCCGGCGACCGGCCGGTGACCCTCTTCTACGGGTCGTCGCCGATGTTCCGCGACATCGACACCGTCGGCATGGTCGGCCGCGACGTCCGAGTGCTGGCCGACAACCTCCGGGCGCTCGGTTACCGGATCGGGTCCCAACCCGCGCCGGGAACCCGGGTGACCGTCCAGGGCGGGCCGACACCGGCCGCGAACGACAAGGGTGCGAACGGGGAGGCAACCAAGCCGGACTCGACGCCGTCAGCCTCCGGCACGGGGGCGTACCAGACCACCGTGACCAGCAAGGACGCCGTCTTCACCCGGTCGCTCAAGGACGCCGTGCGACGCTGGCAGGCGGCCAGGGAGATACGTCCGGCGACCGGCACCGTGACACTCGGCGACATTCTGGTGCTGCCCGGTGCGGTGCGGGTGGGAGCGGCCTCGGCGCACCTCGGCGACGACGCCACCGGCAACCTGATGGCGATCAGCGATCAGACCAAGGCGGTGTCCGTCGAGATCGACGTGAGCCGGGCCGACGACATCCGTGCTGGGCAGAAGGTGCAGATCACTCTCCCGGACAGCTCGCACACCAGCGGCACCGTCAACTCGGTGAGCAGCAACATCCAGGCGGGCCCGTCGGACGACGGCGACCCGGGCGCGGAGGGCCCCAAGGTACAGGTCGTCATCGCGGTGGACAAGGCCTCGGCGATCCAGAACATCAGCTCGGCCACCGTCGAGGTCCGGTTCACCGGCACCACCGAGCACGACGTACTCGCCGTCCCGGTCGGCGCACTGCTCGCGCTCAGCGGCGGCGGCTACGGCGTACAGATCTCCGACGGCGCCCTGACCGCGGTGAAGGTGGGCATGTTCGCCGACGGCATGGTGCAGATCACCGGCGCCGGCATCACCGCCGGCACCAGGGTGGTGACGACGTCGTGACCACGGTGCTGGAGATCGGTAACGCCAGCCGGCGCTACGGCGAGGACGTGACGGCGCTGCGCGACGTCTCGTTACGGATCGACGCGGGCGAGTTCGTGGCCATCCTGGGGCCATCCGGGTCCGGAAAGTCCACCCTCCTCAACATCATGGGCACGCTGGACCGGCCTACCGAGGGCCGAGTGCTCATCGGCGGGCGTGACGTCACCACCATGTCCGACCGGCAACTGTCCAGCCTGCGCGGCCGCTGGCTGGGCTTCGTGTTCCAGCAGTTCCACCTCACCGATGGGCTGAGCGCGACCGAGAACGTGGCGACCGGCCTGCTCTACGCCGGTGTGCACCGCCGGCACCGCCGGGCGCTGGCCGTGGCGGCGCTGGACCGGGTCGGCCTGGCTCACCGCGCCGACCACCACCCGCAGGCGCTCTCGGGCGGCGAACGCCAACGGGTGGCGATCGCCCGGGCGCTTGTCAACCGGCCCGCGCTGGTGTTGGCCGACGAGCCGACCGGGGCGCTCGACGTGGCCACCGGCTCGGCCGTACTCGACCTGCTGACCGAACTGAACCGGGGCGGAACCACGATCGCGCTGATCACTCACGATCACGAGGTGGCCGCCCGGGTGCCCCGACAGATCCGCATCCTGGACGGCCGCCTGGTGTCCGACTCCACGTCGAGCGGAGCGCAGGCATGAGGCGTACCCGTCGAGCGGCGAGAGTGGACCGGGACGCCGCACCGGTCCGTCTGGCCCCGGCCGACCTGATCGGTCTGGGTCTGCTCGGCATCCGCACGCGCAAGGCGCGGGCCGCGCTGTCGGCCCTCGGCATCGCCATCGGCATCGCCACCCTGGTCCTGGTGACCGGGATTCCCGCGTCGAGCCAGCGGGCTCTGGAGGAGAAGCTGGCCGCCCTGGGCACCAACCGACTGCAGGTCACACCGGCGCCGAACCACGAGCCACCGGTCAAGCTGCCCGTCGAGTCGGTGGACATGGTGTCCCGGATCGCGCCGGTCACGGTGGCGAGCGCGACAGGTGACTTCGGACTGAACGTCGCCCGCTCCGACCGGACCGGCGCCGGCGACTACAACGCCATCGCGGTTGTCGCCACCAGGGCGAACCTGCTCGCGGCGATCGACGGCCGGGTGCGCTCCGGCCGTTTCCTGGACTCCGCGATGGAACGCCTGCCGACGGTGGTCCTCGGCTCGGTCGCCGCACAGCGGCTCGGCTTCACCGCCGTCGACCTCGCCCAGCCGGTCCAGGTCCACCTTGGCGGGAAGCGGTTCAGCGTGATCGGCATCCTCGACCCGGTGGCACTCGCGCCCGAGATCGACCGCTCGGCGATGATCGGCTGGGAGGCGGCCAACCGCTGGCTACGCTTCGACGGCCACCCGACCCGGATCTATGTGCAGACCACCGACGCCCAGGTGGTGGCGGTGCGCTCCGTGCTGGCCGCCACCGCCAACCCGGAGCATCCGAGCGACGTACTTGTCAGTCGCCCCTCGGACGGGCTAGCCGCCAAGCAGGCGGTGCGGCAGACCTACAGCTCACTGCTGCTCGGGCTGGCCGGGATCGCGTTGCTCGTCGGCGGCATCGGGGTGGCCAACACGATGTACATCTCGGTGCTGGAGCGGCGCCGCGAGATCGGCCTGCGCCGGGCCCTCGGCGCGAACCGGGGTCAGGTGCGCATCCAGTTCGTGACCGAGTCGATCGTGTTGTCGGCGCTCGGCGGAGCAGCCGGGGTCCTGACCGGCGCGGTGGCCGTCGCCGGCTATGCCGCCCTCCAGCACTGGCCGGTGACCATCCCACCGGCGGCAGCCGGCGCCGGGCTGGGAGGCGCGCTCGTCGTCGGGGTCTTGGCTGGGGTCTATCCAGCGATGCGGGCCGCCTCGCTCGATCCCACCGAGTCACTGTCGAGTGTGTGAGCGGTCGTTAGGAATCTGTCAGGTCGGGCCGGGAATCGGCTGCGTCCCGTACCGGCGACCTATCATCGCCGGCATGTGCGCGATGGTTCTGGTCGCTGACGACGATCTGCGGCATGCGGAGGGTATCCGCCGCTACCTCGTGGCCGCCGGCCACGAGACGATCGTGGTGCACGATGGGCGGGCGGCGCTGGACGCCGCCCGCCGGGACCGGCCGGACCTGCTGATCCTGGACGTGATGATGCCGGGACTGGACGGCCTCCAGGTCTGCCGAACGCTGCGGCAGGAGTCGGACGTGCTGGTGCTCATGCTCACCGCCCGCAGCACGGAGAGCGACCTGCTGCTCGGGCTGGAACTCGGCGCCGACGACTACCTGACCAAACCGTTCAGCCCGCGGGAACTGGTGGCCCGCACCCAGACCCTGCTACGCCGCGCGCCCCGGGGCGTGCCCGAGCCCACGGCCCGGAGCAGCCGGCAGATCGGTCGGATCAGCGTCGACCCGATCGGGCACCAGGTGACTGTCGACGGCGAGCGGATCGAGTGCACCCGCGGCGAGTTCGCCATCCTGGCGGCCATGTCCGAGCAACCGGGCCGGGTCTTCACCCGAGCGCAGCTGCTGCACCATACCCGTGGTCTCGACCGCAGCTCGACCGAGCGCACCATCGACGTGCACGTGATGAACCTACGTCGCAAGATCGAAGCCGACCCGCGGCGGCCCGAGCAGTTACTCACCGTGCATGGTGTGGGCTACAAGCTGACGCTGGGCCCGACACCGTGAGCAGGGACCAGGTGCCGCTGCGGCACAGCCTGGTGACCCGGCTGCTGGTCTCCTCCGTGGTGATCGCGCTGGCCGCGATCTCGGCCACCGCCTGGTTGGCGGCCACGACCACCACCCGGGCGATCAACTACGAGCAGGGCGGCGCGGTCGCCGACCAGAGGGCCGTCTACCAGGCGCTCGTCGGTTACGCGGCCACCCACCACGACTGGTCCGGGGCGGCCGCCCTGGTGCACTCGCGGGCCGCCGAGCTGGGCCGCCGCATCACGCTGACCACCGACGACCATCAGATCATCCTCGACTCGCAGGCCGGGCCGGCGCTGCGAAACACCCGTCCGTCGGCGGTGGTGGATCCGCTCAATGTCGACCTGGGACTGACCGGCGGCGCCGAGCACATCGACGACCGAGCCGTCGGGCCGTACGTCGTGCCGACCGAGGACCGGTACGTGCTGAACGAGGTGGCCAAGAACACCCTGACCTGTTACCACAAGATGGGCTACGACGGCGTCATCGAGACCGCGAAGACCGGTCGCCCGAGCGTCACCCTGACCGCGGTCCGCGCCGAGGCAGAACGGCCACTGACCCGGTCCCTGACCGAGAGCTGCGGGTTCGAACTCGACAGCCTGGTCAGTGCGGCCGAGAAGAAGGCACTCCAGACGCTTGCCACCTTGACCGCCCGCTGCCTCAGCCTGGGCGACCGCGGCGCCCAGCTGCGCATCACGCCGACCTTCGCGGCATATCTCGGCGAGTCGGCGGTCGTCCGGACCGCGCACGAGGAGATCAAGGTGGAGCCGCCGTCACTGCTCAAGCCGGCCGGACCGGTCGGTGTCGTGCAGGGCTGCATTGAATCAGGGCGCCGGACCCAACTCCGACCGTACGTGGCGCCCCGCGCGCTGCTGTTCGTCACCGCGCCCGGCACCGGCCGCACCACGCTGAGCCTGTCCGGCGGCAGCGTCGGACGGATCGTGGCGGTCACCGGCGCGGTCCTGCTCGCCACCGTCGCGGCGACCATGCTGGTCGGCCGCCGTCTGGTGCGGCCGCTGCGCAACCTCGCCGAGGCGGCCGAACTGCGCACGCCTGCCCCGGTGTCCACCCGCGACGAGATCGGCCGGTTGGCGCGCGCTCTGAACGACTCCGCGGAGCGCCGGGAACGGGCCGAGGCGCAACGCCGCACCATGGTCAACGACGTGGCGCACGAGCTGCGTACCCCGCTCAGCAACATTCGTATCTGGCTGGAGGCGGCGCAGGACAACCTGGCCCCGACCGACGCCCAACTGCTGGCACTGCTGCACGAGGAGGCGTTGCTGCTCCAGCACATCATCGACGACCTCGGCGACCTGGCGGCGGCCGACGCGGGCACACTGCGGATCGTCCTGCGGCCGACCGACCTGCGGGACGTGCTCGCGCAGGTGGTCGACAGCCACCGGGGCAGCGCGTTCGCGGCCGGGGTGCGCCTGGAACTCACAGTCGTGGGAGATCCGGTCGTGCGAGCCGATCAGGTGCGCCTGCGACAGGTGGTCGGCAATTTGATCTCGAACGCCATCCGGCACACCCCGTCCGGCGGCTCGGTCACTGTCGACGCGAATGGCCAGACCATCTCCGTACGGGACACCGGCAGCGGCATCGCCCCGGCCGACCTGCCGAAGATCTTCGACCGTTTCTGGCGGGCCGACGAGTCGCGCAGCCGGGTGACGGGCGGCAGCGGGCTCGGCCTGGCGATCGTGCGTCACCTGACCGAGGCACACGGCGGCACGGTCGAGGTGGAGAGTGAGCCGGGTCGGGGCACGGTCTTCACCATCCGACTACCGGGCCTCGACGGCTGAAGCGGCGCGTCGATCGGTCCGGGTACGGAGGCTCCGTGCCAGGACGGGGATCATCACCGCCGCGGCGACGAGATGCAGCCCGAGGAGGGCGGTGCTGGTGGCGACGCCCACGACCGAGAAGAAGCCGGTCACCACGGCGAACCCCGACAACGGATCGGGACTACTCCGTGCCGTCCGCCGGCAGGCGCTCCGGCAGTCATCCTTCCGCCTCGTCATGTCCTGTCGCAGGTATGACGGGCGCGGACGCGACGACTCATCACTCGGGTCGCTTCGACGACCTGGACCACGCCGAGGCCGATGAGGGAGACGGCGATTACGGGGCGTGATGCCGGTGGCAGCCGACATCGCAACAGCCGTTATGACTCGGAGGCATATTTATACCTGTGAGTCATCACGCTCACTGAGGCATCCGCCACCTGGGAGGCGACGGCTTCGCCGCCCCGGGGGGGGCGACCCGCCGGCTCCGAGCAGGCTCGCCAGGAGGCGACCACCGTCGCGCTACCGCGAGGTGCCGCCACCCGATCGGCCCGCATCGGCGGAGGGCCGGTGCGCGATGCGGGGCGCCCGCACGGCGGAGGCGTTGCCCGATCCCGGGCGGTAGTCCCGTGCCGCGCTGGCCACCATCTCGTCGGCGTCGCGGGCGAGCGCCTGGCGGATGTGCGGCGGAACGAACTCGGACGTCGCCATCGCCATTCGGACCTGCACCGCGCGGTCGTCGACCAGGCGCGTCAGATCCGCCTCGCTCAGCTCGACGGCCCGTACGAGCGCGGCGCGGACGTCGACCACCGGGTCCGCGGCGAGCGCGCTGCGCTGCTCGGCGGTGGTCCGCGGGTTGCGGGCAACGCCCTTGCGTACGCGTGCGGTGCGATCGGCCAGCAGGGCGGTGATCACGTCGGGGTCGTGGGTGTGGGTGGCGAGTCGTTCCCGCACCTCGGGTGAGACGTCGTCGATCAGCCTGGCTGCCAACTTCGGCTCCAGCTCCCGACTCTCCGCGAGGAGACCGCGAAGCTCCTTGTCCGAGGTCTCCGACATGACCTGGCGGATCGACTCGTCGCAGGCGGGGTTGCTGGCGACCGCCCAGCGGACCCACCGGTCGGCGTCCTTGACCAGGCGCATCAGGTTGGCGATCGAGGTGGCGGGGTTGCGCGCCACGGCCTCCCGGACCTGACGGTCATGGTCGCGGGTGAGCGGTCGCAGGGCCTGCGCTGGTGCGTCGGCCCGGGAGGCGACCGCCTTGCGGACCAGGACCGACGGGTCGGAAGCCAGGTCGATAAGGGTCATTTGGGGCGTTGTGGGGTCCTGGGCGAGGGCGAGCCGCGCGTCATCGCTGCCACCGATCGGACGGTGGGCGGTGGTGCCGGACCCGCTGTGACGGTCGGCCTCGCCGACGTCCTGCTGTTTCCCCATGGCGCAATCATGTCACGCGCCCGGTTCGGCGGGATCGGCCGCGGGCGGGACCCGGGCGGGTAGGCGCAGGCCGGACATGCCGCCGTCCACCGGCAGCGACGAACCGGTCACCGACCCGGTCGCGGGCGAGGCGAGGTAGACGACGGCGGCGGCCACCTCGTCGGCGGTCACCAGGCGGCCGGTCGGCTGCCTGGACGCCAGCTGCCGCTTCTCCGCCGTCGGGTCGGCCGCGCCGGCGAGCAGGCGGGCCACCCACGGCGTGTCGACGGTGCCGGGGGCGACACAGTTGACTCGGACACCCTCGGTCACCAGGTCGGCGGCCATGGCGAGGGTGAGGGCGTGTACGGCGCCCTTCGAGGCCGAGTACAGGGCACGTCGGGGCAGGCCGACGGTCGCCGCGATCGAGGAGATGTTGACGATCGCCGCGGACGACGACCGGCGCAGGTACGGCAGGGCGACGGCGCTGGCTCGGGCCACGCCGGAGACGTTGACGTCGAGCACCCTGCTCCACTGCTCGTCGTCGTCCTCCTCCACCGTGCCCACCGCCGAGATGCCGGCGTTGTTCACCAGGATGTCGAGGCCGCCGAACGCCTCGGCGACCGAGGCGACGGCCGTGCTGAGGGAGGACCGGTCGGCCACGTCGGCCCGGACGCCGAGTACGCCGGGATCCTCCGGCAGACCGGACGGGTCCAGGTCCAGGACACCCACCCGGGCGCCGGCGGCGGCGAACGCCCGCACGCAGGCGAGCCCGATCCCCGATCCACCTCCGGTCACCACCGCCACGAGACCGTCACACCGCATCAGGCGTCCCGGAGGGGGTTGCGCTGCCGGCCGAGGCCGTCGATCTCGACCTCCATCACGTCGCCGGTGGTCAGGTAGGGGAACCGGCCGGAGAGCGCCACTCCCTGCGGGGTGCCGGTGTTGATGACGTCGCCCGGCTCCAGGACGGTGAACTGGGACAGGTGCCAGACCAGGTACGCCACGTCGAAGATCATGTCTTTGGTGCTGGAGTCCTGGCGCGGCTCGCCGTTGACCCAGGAACGCAGCCGCAGCGCCTGCGGGTCGCCGATCTCGTCGACGGTGACCAGCCACGGGCCGAGCGGTTGGAACGTCTCGCAGGACTTGCCCTTCGACCACTGGCCCCCGGAGACGGCGAGTTGGAAGTCCCGCTCGGAGACGTCGTTGGAGAGCACGTACCCGGCGATGTGCCCGAGCGCGTCGGCCGGCGAGGCGAGGTAGCGGGCCGGTCGGCCGATCACCACCGCCAGCTCCACCTCCCAGTCGGTCTTCGTCGACCCGCGCGGGATCAGGACCTCGTCGTACGGGCCGACGACCGTGTTGGGCGCCTTGTAGAAGATGATCGGGTCGGTCGGTGGCGCGGCACCCGACTCGGCGGCGTGCGCGGCGTAGTTCTGCCCCACGCAGAGCACCACCCCGGGCCGGGCGATCGGCGCGCCGACCCGCTGGCCGGTGACGTCGATCTCGGGCAGATCGGTGGCCTCGCGGACCCGCCGGACGCCGTCGCCGGCGAGGAACTCGCCGTCGATGTCGGCGGTGAGCGACGAGAGGTCGAAGTGCCGACCGTCGACGTACAGCACGGGGCGTTCCCGCCCCACCGGCCCGACACGCATGAATCTCACGAACCCAACCTCCAGTGCATAGGCCGCAAAACCCCTATTTCCTATAGGATGTTGCCTTGCTAGTGTGTACTCGCTCACACCGGCGCAGTCAAGGGGTTGTTGAGGAGGCGAGATGGCCCAACAGGAACCTCACGAGGGTCGACTCCGTCCCGCCCGCCGACACACCCTCACCGAGGACGTCTACGAGTCGATAAAGACACTGGTCATGGACCACGTCCTTCCCCCCGGCGAGCGGGTCAACATCGACGCGCTGGCCCGGGATCTGGAGGTCTCCCCCACCCCGGTCCGCGAGGCCCTCGCTCGGCTGGAGGCCGACGGCCTGGTCCGTAAGCGCCCACTCTCCGGCTACACCACCACGCCGCTGCTGACCCGTGCCCAGTTCGACGACCTGTTCGACGTCCGCCAACTGTTGGAGGGCGCCACCGCCGGACGGGCCGCCACGCACGCCTCCGCCGAAGCGCGCCGACGGATCAGCGTCGAGGCGGCCGCGAGAATCGACGTGGAGGCCGGCGACGGATACCGCCGACACGCCGCCTTCACCGCGCTGGACGCGAAATTCCACGACCTGATCGCCGAGGTCTCCGGCAGCCCACTGCTGCGGGACACCATCACGCGGCTGCACGCACACCTGCACCTGCACCGGCTGTACTTCCCGGCCGCCGGCGCAGCGGACACCAACACCGAGCACCAGCGCATCGCCGCCGCCATCGTCGCCGGCGACGCGGCAGCCGCCACCGACGCGATGCGCGCCCACCTCAGCGCCGCCCGGGAGCGCCACCTGCCCGCCTTCGACCAGCCGCCCGCCCCCGGAACACCTCGCGACTCGGCGTGACCCACCCCCACACATCCGAGGAGTCGTCATGCGGATCGCCCTCTTCATCACCTGCGTCAACGACCTCGCGTTCCCGGCCACCGGCATCGCGGTCACCCGCATCCTGCGGCGACTCGGCCACACAGTCGACTTCCCCGCCGACCAGACCTGTTGCGGGCAGATGCACGCCAACACGGGTTACCGGGCCGAGGCCATGCCGATGGTGCGCAACTACGTCGACGTCTTCGACTCCTACGACGCCATCGTCGCGCCGTCCGGGTCGTGCACCGCGATGATCCGCGACCAGTACCCGCGCCTGCACCCGCCCGCCACCTCGGTGGCCGCCCGCACGTACGAGCTGTCCGAGTTGCTCGTCGACGTTCTCGGTGTCACCGACGTCGGCGCCGAGTTCCCGGAGACGGTCACCTACCACCCCACCTGCCACGGTCTGCGCGTGCTGCGCCTCGGCGACAGGCCACTGACCCTGCTGCGCCAGGTACGCGGGATCAAGCTGGTCGAGCTGGGCGACGCCGAGGAGTGCTGTGGTTTCGGCGGCACGTTCGCCCTGAAGAACCCGGACGTCTCCACCGCGATGCTCACCGACAAGTGCGCCCGGGTCCGCGACACCGGCGCACGGGTGCTCGCCGCAGCCGACAACTCCTGCCTGGCGCACATCGGCGGCGGCCTCGACCGCCACCGGTCGGGCGTACGGGCCGTGCACTACGCCGAGATCCTCGCCGAGACGGGAGCCGCCTCATGAGCCAACCGGTCGCACCCGCCACCGGGCAAGGGCGGATCCGCACGCCGCTGCCCTTCCCGACCGCCGCCAAGCCGGCCGTGGCCGACACGCAACTCCGGGCCAACCTGCACCGGGCCACCCGCACCATCCGTGCCAAGCGAGCCCGGGTCGTCGACGAGGTACCCGACTGGGAGGCCCTGCGGGACGCCGGCTCGGCGATCAAGGCGGACGTCCAACGTCGGTTGCCGGAGTTGCTGGAGCAGTTCGAGGCGTCCGCCACCGCTGCCGGCGCCACCGTGCACTGGGCCCGCGACGCGGCCGAGGCGTGCCGGATCGTTGTCGCGTTGACCCGGGCGGCCGGGGCCGACGAGGTCGTGAAGGTCAAGTCGATGGCGACCCAGGAGATCGAACTCAACGAGGCGCTGGAGGCCGCCGGAATCGCCGCGTACGAGACGGACCTCGCGGAGCTGATCGTGCAGCTCGGCGAGGACACCCCCTCGCACATCCTGGTGCCGGCGATCCACTACAACCGGGCCCAGATCCGGGAGATCTTCCAGCGTCGCATGCCCGACGCGCCGGCCGACCTGAGCGACGAACCGGCCGCGCTGGCCGAGGCCGCCCGCGTCCACCTGCGACGACGTTTCCTCTCCGCCCGGGTCGCCGTCTCCGGGGCCAACTTCGCCGTCGCCGACACCGGCACCCTCGTGGTGGTGGAGTCCGAGGGCAACGGGCGCATGTGCCTCACCCTCCCCGAGACGCTGATCAGCGTCGTCGGCGTCGAGAAGCTGCTACCGACCTTCACCGACCTGGAGGTCTTCCTGCAACTGCTGCCGCGATCCTCGACAGGCGAGCGGATGAACCCGTACACCTCGATGTGGACCGGCGTCACCCCCGGCGACGGCCCGCAGGACGTGCACGTCGTACTTGTCGACAATGGTCGGTCCGCGGTGCTCGCCGACCCGGTCGGGCGGCCCGCGCTGTCCTGCATCCGCTGCTCCGCGTGCCTCAACGTCTGCCCGGTGTACGAGCGGGCCGGCGGGCACGCGTACGGCTCGGTGTACCCGGGGCCGATCGGCGCGATCCTGTCGCCGCAGCTGACCGGCGTGGCCGACAACGCCTCGCTGCCGTACGCGTCGACCCTCTGCGGCGCCTGCTACGACGTGTGCCCCGTGAAGATCAACATTCCGGAGATCCTGGTCCACCTCCGCCAGCAGGCACCGCACCCGCCGGCCGAACGGGCCGCCATGCGCGTCCTGTCCTGGGTGATGCGCAGCCCTCGACGGTGGGCCGCCGCCCTGCGCCTGGCCCGGGCCGGCGCGGGGCCGCTCGGGGCGTACCGTGAGCGGCGCACGGGCGCCCGGACGCTGCGGCGACTGCCCTGGCCCGCGTCGGCGTGGACCCGGTCGCGAGACCTGCCGCTGCCCGCGCCGCAGACCTTCCGGGAATGGTGGGGAAAGCAGTGAGCGCACGTGACGAGATCCTGGCGCGGCTCCGGACGGCCCTGGCCGACAGCCCGCCGCCGGTGCAGGTGCCCCGCCGGTACCGCCGGGTCGACGACCGAGCCGACCTGATCGCAGCCCTCGTCGACCGCCTGGAGGACTACCGGGCGGTCGTCCACCACGGCATCGGAGCCCTACCCCGGCTGCTCGCCGAGGTCGATCGGCTCGCCGTCCCCACCGACGTCCCCGCCGACTGGCTGGCCGGCTACGCCGGGCAGCTGCACCGCGACGCTCCCCCGCTGTCACCGGCCGCGCTCGACGACCTGGACGCGGTCCTGACCGGCTGCGCCGTCGCGGTCGCCGACACGGGCACCATCATCCTCGCCGCCGGCCCGGCGCAGGGGCGGCGCGCGCTCACCCTGGTGCCCGACCGGCACATCTGTGTCGTCCGCACCGATCAGGTCGTCGGTCTGCTGCCGGAGGCGCTCACCCGACTGGACCCGCGCGCGCCGCTGACCTGGATCTCCGGCCCGTCCGCGACAAGCGACATCGAGCTCAACCGGGTCGAGGGAGTGCACGGCCCGCGCCGACTGGAGGTCGTCCTGATCAGCCCACCGGGCAGCTCAGGCGCCTGACGACGACACCTGCTCGCCACCGCGGCTCTCGCCCGGCCCGGCCGTCGCCCGCAGCGGCACGCCGCGCACGTTGAGCAGCATGACGATGGCCACGCCGACCACCAGCGCGATGTCGGCGACGTTGCCGACGAAGAATCCGGCGTAGTCGATGAAGTCCACCACGTGCCCGCGAGCGAACCCCGGCGCCCGGAAGAGGCGGTCCAGCAGGTGCGTCGCCGCGCCGCCGAGCACCAGGCCCAGCGCCACCGCCCAGGCGCGCGACGTGACCCGCCGCGCCACCACCGCCACCGCGACCACCGCCGCGGCCGCGAACACCGCGAAGATCCAGGTGTACGCGGAGCCGATCGAGAAGGCGGCACCCGGGTTGTACACGAGCCGCAGTTGCAGCAGGTCACCGAGGAGGGAGACGGTCTGCCCGCCGGAGAGCGTGGACTCGGCCCAGTACTTGGTGAGCTGGTCAGCGGCGAGCACCACCGCAGCGATCAACACGACGGCGCGGAACATCCCGGAACCCTAACCCGGTCAGCGGTGACCGTCACCACCGACGGTTGTTCTTGATCAGCCACATGATGCCTGCCCTTTGGCAATCGCCAAAGACCTGCGGTCGGCGTCAGCTGTCATCCCGACCGCTCAGGCGCGGCAGTTCAACCGACGTCGGCGGAAACCCGCCGAGCGCGCGGGTCCGGACGGCCAGCGAGGATGCCGGCGAGGATCTCCGCGCCGTCGACGACCCTCGGGCCGGGGCGGTTGAAGTAGGCGGGCCCGTCGACCACCCACACCTGCCCCTGACGAACTGCGGGCAGATCCGCCCAACCGGGTTGCGCGGTCGCCACGGACAACTCGTCGAAGGTCCGCTCGGGCGTGAACCCGCACGGCCCGAACACCACCACCTCGGGAGCCAGGTCCGCGACCACCGACCACCGGTGCGGGGTGCTGTGCGCACCCGGCCCGAGCAGCAGGGACCGCCCGCCCGCGTGGGCGATCTGCTCCGGCACCCAGTGTCCGCCAGGCATCAGCGGGTCGAGCCACTCGACGAACAGCACCGTCGGCGCGCCGGGCACCGACCCCGGCAACGCCGCCAGGCGACGCTCGGCGTCGGCGCGGATCTCCGCCGCCCTGCCTTCGGTGCCGGTCAGCGCGGCCACTGCATCCACCGTGTCCAGGATTCCGTCGATGGTCCTCGCCTCGAGGGACATCACCCTGGTGTCGAGATCGATCAGACCAACCGCGTCGTTGACCCGCTGGTAGGAGACCGCACACACGTCGCACAGATCCTGGGTCAGGATCAGATCCGGCTTCAACCCCTCCAGCATGGCGACGTCGAGCTGGTACAACGACGAGCCTCGGTGCGGGTCACCGGCGATCGCGGCCGAGATCTCCCGGCTCGTCAAGGTCTCCGGCAGGGACGTCGCGGTCACCGCCGGGATGTCGGCCAGGGCCCCCGGCGGCCAGTCACACTCGTGGGTACGACCAACCAGGTGCTCGGTCAGGCCAAGCATGGCCACGATGTCCGTGGCCGCCGGCAACAGGGAGATGATCCGCACAACCGCCTGCCTACCAGGCGCGACCGAGCCACGTCCACTTCCCGACAGCGAAGCCCACGGCGGCCAGCAGCGTGGTCAACGACCGCCTCAGCTCAGCACGCCTCGACTGGTTTGCGGTAGCGGGGTTGCCAAGCGGTCACCCGGTATCCCGCCTTCTCGTACAACCGAACGCTGTTGTTCGGATTTTCCGCGACCGTGCTGAGTCGGGCCGTCGAGACTCCGGCTTCCGCCAAGATACGGAGCGTGCGCCTCATCACCGCAAGACCGACGCCCCGCCGGCGCCACGCGGTGCCGACGGCAACCCACGGCGTCCGGGCGGTGCCGTCGGCCTGCAACTCGTTCACCACGACCGCCGCGATGTCGTCCCCCGCCCACACGACGCACCAGATGTCGACGTCCTGGACGTCGAGGAGGTACTCCTCGTAGGTCCTGGGCCGGTAGCCGTCGCGTGCTCCGGCGAAGCACTCCTCGATCACCCGGTGGATCTGCGGGTGGTGGGCAGCCTCGACCGGACGTTGGGTGAGACCTTCGGGCAGCCGAATGTCGCCGTCCGGTAGACCGTTCAGGTCGTGGGCCATGTCGACGGCCGTGAACGCGACCCGGTAGCCGTGAGCTGTCAGCAGTGCCAGATTGCCCGGTTGGTGCTCGGCCACGTTCGCGCCGAAGACGCTCCGGCCGCCGACCGGCCTGCTGCCGTCGAACTCGATGGCACGAGCCTCCTGCCACCGCAGCATGGCGCTCCCGATGCCCCGTCGGCGCCACGCCGGTTCCACACATCCGCTCAACAGGTAGACCCGGGTGTCGGCCGCTTCGGACCACCAGTCCATCCAGGTGAAGCCGACAGTTCGCCCCGAGTCGGCTTGGGCGATCAGGCAGAACGGGTGTACGCCGTCGGGGTCCTCGCCGGTGTCGGGACCGGGCAACCAGAAGTCGCCGTCCGCCCGGTGCACCTCGGCACGGACGGCCTGGACGCCGGCAATGTCACTGGCACCCCCATAGCGCCGCATCGTGACGCCGGCCTGCGCCAATGAACCGAACTGCTCAACCGCCACTGTCCCGCCCTCCCCCGTGCCACCTCCGCGGAGGACCGCACGCCCGGTCATCACGACGACCTTCGCACCCGGCCGACCGGCGGTATGGACATCGCCGTCCACCTGCCGCCGGCCGCTGCGTTCAGGTGATGGCCAGCAGACGGCGGCCAGGAAACAGATCGGCTGCCGGGCCGGGTCGCCGAGCCTCTGCTCTGCCCTGCGCCGTCCGGCCGGATCTGGCCGCCGCGAACGACGGCCAGATCACCTCACCAGGCGAGCTGATCCTCGGGCTGCCGGGTGCCGCGACCGTGGCTCCGTCAGTCGCCTCGTCTGCGTACAAGCAGTGCCAGGACGCCGAACGCCGCCGCCGTGATGGTGCCAACGGCGGCGATGCCCGACGTGGCGGTCGCGTCCGCCTCGCCCCAGACGGCGAGCACCGTCAGCAGCACCACGGTCACGAGTCCACTGCCGGCGGTGAGCCAGACCCAGCGCTCCATGGCGCCCTCCCGGCCGCCTTTTTCGCCCGTGTCGTTCGGGAGATTCATCGCAGTCCCCTTGTCCGCGTTTTCGCCAGTCGGTCGTGCCCGACCGGGCGTATGCCGCCACTCACCCTGCTAAGTAGACAGTCAGCGATGAGAATATGCGAATGGGAGGACGCCGATGAGATTCCCATGCCTATAGAGACATTACGGTCAGAGTGGCGCAGATCATGTCCGGTTTGCCATGTTCACCCAGGTCAGCCGCAGTAGCGGCGGAGGCTGTGGGCGAGGACGTTACCGGTTGCGACCGGCTCGTGCATCTGGGGCAGCCCGGCGAGCAGGCCAGGCCGGGTGGGAAGACGTTCTCACTTCCGGAGACGATCACGTCGCCGGCGGCTTCCGCCAACGCAACGACCGCCCCAAATCCCTCGACTCCCGCCTCGGTGCGGATAGCTACCGGCCGAGCGACGGTCTCGCCAGCCGACCCCGCCCCTGCTCACACACGCATGCATCAGACAAGGCGTTCGATGCGGACCCTCGGGCGCTCGTTCACCGACCTTCGCCAGAGGGCTACCCATCGCCCATCCCCGGCGGGGTCCAGTCGCGTCCGGGCCGACCCTGCCCGTCGACGAGCAACGTGCGTTCTTCGCTCACCTTCACGTGCTCGCCGATCGCGCCGCAGCCGGACGGCATCCGAACGTGTTGCTGCACCGGCAAGCCTGCTTCCTCGCCGGCATGGACCCCACCAAGGCAGCAGCAGGTTGGCTCACCCAGACCACCACCCGAGCACGCCGCACGACCACCTTCCGCACCTGGTCACCGCTGTGGCCCGACGCCCGCTCCGTCGTCACGTCCCTCGCCAACCAGGGCGACCCGGAACCATTGCGAGACTTCATCGCTCGCGCACACCCCGATGACGCCTGCGAGCGAGCGGCTCTCAACTACTCGGCCTACTGGGTAGGCGAGATCCCGTACCGTCACCACGACGACTCCTTCATGCCCGAAGCACTCGCCGACTGGCACGGCTCAATCCTTCTTCGACACCTGGTCCATCGCCTCGACCCAGGGCACCCCTTCGTCGACCTCAACATCCACAACGTCTGGGCTCTGCTGGCCGCACGACGCGGTCTCGCTCTCGACAACCCCGCCGCGACTCGTGCACTCCTCGAACGCAGTGTCCCGCTCCTGGACAGTGACCGGATCTCCGCGCAGTCGCGGCAGGAACTAACCTCTATCGTCTACAGCCTGCGGGCGGACGGACTCACCGGCACAGGGACGGGCAGATGACCGACGACCACGACGCCGCCGGAGCGATGAACTTCATCTTCGAAGCCGGCGTCCTCAAACGCGCCGCCCGCACCGGCTGGTGGTTCGCCGGCGTCACGCACCCCGAATCCATCGCCGAGCACTCCTTCCGAACGGCGCTCATCGGAATGATGCTCGCCGCCATGGAGGGCGCGGATCCGGCCCGGGTGTCGATGCTGTGCGTTCTACACGACACCCAGGAAACCCGGATCACCGATATCCCCCACATCGCCAAGCGCTACCTCACCGCCGTACCCAACGCCGCCGTCACCGCCGACCAGGTTGCGGCCTGCCCACCGGCCGTCGCAGACGTCATCACTGCTGCCGTCACTGAGTACGAAGCCGGCGAGACGTTGGAAGCCGTCGTCGCCCGTGACGCCGACAAGCTGGAATGCCTCGTCCAAGCCGTCGAGTACCGCCACCAGGGCATCGACAACGTGCAGCGCTGGATCGACAGCTCACGAGCCGCGCTCAAGACCGCCAGCGCCCACCGCCTCGCCGACGCCGCACTCACCGGACAACCACTCGCCTGGCTCACGCCCCCGCCGCAGGAGTAAGCGTTCAATACTCGACGTTGCCTTGATCGAGAGAGGGGACGCGGTCGATCAAACGAGGCGAGGGCAACGCCCACGCCGGCCGCGCTCTCACCGTCGAAGCCGACTACGGCACCTTCCGCATCCACGGACGAAGAAATCGTTCGCAGGTCGCGATCTTCGGCATCGCACACTTGATAGGCACTCATTCAAGTTGTGTGACTTCCGTAGCGCCGACCTCCGCGGCGCCTCCCTCCGCGGTGCCAGCTTCTCCGGCTGCGGTCTGCGGGATGTCGACCTGCGTGACACGGATCTGTCCTACGCGCGGTTCAGCTACGTCGTGACGCACGATCCGGAGTACGGACGAACGGACGTTACCGGGGCCCGATGGAACGGCGCCGACCTTCGAGGCGTCACCGCCGAGCGCGTCATTGGGTGGCCGCACGGCCTCTCAGACTCCGGGGTTACGTCCGATTGACGTGCCGGCCCCCGGTGCCACTCTGGCCCTCGTCGAAGACGCCAGCGCGGCCGCCCATGACGAGCCACTAGTTACCGACGCCGAGGCTCGCCATGAACGCCGCCGGGTAACGGTCACCGCGCGCGGCACCCTTCGGCACGGCCGCCTCGATCTCTTCGAGATCATCGGCCGACAGCTTCACGTCCAGCGCCGGCAACGCCTCGGCCAGCCGCTGCCGGGTGCGCGCACCGACCAGCGGAACGATGGACTGGTCCTGCGCCGCGACCCACGCGATCGCCAACTGCGCGACCGTGCACCCCTTCGCGTTGGCGACCCGACGCAACGCCTCCACCAGGGCAAGGTTGTGCGACGCGTTCTCGGCGGAGAAGCGGGGACTGTGGTTACGCGCATCGTCGGCCCGCCCCGGCACCCAGTTTCCCGAGAGCAGGCCACGGCTCAGCACCCCGTACGCGGTCAGCCCGATGCCCAGCTCCCGCAGCGTGGGCAGCACGTCGGCCTCGACCGCCCGTGACAGCAGCGAATATTCAATCTGAAGATCAGCAACCGGGTGTACGGCGTGCGCCCGCCGGACGGTCTCCGCGTCAACCTCGGAAAGCCCCACATACCGCACGTAACCGGCGTCGATCATCTCCTTGATCGCGCCGATCGTGTCCTCGATCGGCACCGACGGGTCGAGCCGGGCCGGCCGGTAGATGTCCACGTGGTCGACGCCGAGTCGGGTCAACGAGTAATTCAGGAAGTTCCGCACCGAAGCCGGGCGGGAGTCCTGACCGGCGAACCGCATGCCCGGCCCCACCTGCTGCCCGAACTTCACACTCAGCAGATAGCTGTCCCGGTCGCGTCCCCGCAACGCCTCCGACAGCAGCAGCTCGTTGTGCCCCATGCCATAGAAGTCACCGGTGTCGACCAGCGTGACCCCCGCGTCCAGCGCGGCCCGTACGGTGGCGATGCTCTCCTCGCGATCGGCCGGGCCGTACGCGCCCGACATGCTCATCGCCCCCAGCCCCACCGCGGAAACCGTGGGACCCGTGTTGCCCAGAGTGCGTGTCTGCATCGAAACTCTCCCTCATCGGTCGATGTCGGCTCCACCCTGCGCCGCTTTCCGGCCCGCCGGCAGCGGAGCGCTTATCGTGGGAGCGCCGATCCCTGGCTCGATGCCCAGTCCCCGGGGCAGCATGGAGGCATGCAGCGTGAGCAGCTCGCCGACTTCCTGCGGCGCCGGCGCGAGACCATCCGCCCCGCCGAGGTTGGCATCGCCGGCGGCCCCCGCCGCCGCACCGCCGGCCTGCGCCGCGAGGAGGTCGCCATGCTCGCCGGCATGTCCGTCGACTACGTCGTCCGCCTTGAGCAGGGCCGCAGCAGCCAGCCGTCGACCCAGTTGCTCGGTGCCCTGGCCCGGGCCCTGCGCCTGACCGACGACGAGCGAAGCCACCTGTTCCACCTGGCCGGCCACCAGCCGCCGCCCGCCGACGGCATCGCCCACCTGGCCCGGGCCGGCCTGGTCCGCCTGCTCGACCTGGTGGGCGACACCCCCGCCATGGTCCTGTCCGACCTCGGCGAGGTCTTGGCGCAGAACCGCATGTCGATCCTGCTCACCGGCGACCACACCGGGCTGACCGGCGACCGCCGCTACGTCGCCTACCGCTACTTCACCGACCCGGTCATCCGCGACCTCCACGGCCCCGAGGAATGGCAGCGGCACGCCCGCCAGCAGGTCGCCGACCTGCGCGCGGTGGCCGGCCGGCGGGCCGGCGACCGGGCCGTGACCGGCCTGATCGAACGGTTGCGGGCCGCAAGCGAGGACTTCCGGCGGCTGTGGGCCGAGCACGAGGTGGCGGTACGCCGGGCCGACCGCAAGACGTTCATGCACCCGCGCGTGGGCCGCATCACGATGGACTGCGAAACCCTGGTCACCCCCGACCTCGGCCAGCAGCTGCTGGTGCTGACCCCGGCCGACGCCGAGGCCCGGGAGAAGCTTGAGCTGCTGCGCGTGCTGGGGGTCGAGGAGTTCCCGGCCGACGCGCCTCATTGACAGTGCCGCGGTTCCCCACGCCCTTGGGAGCTCTGAGCGGCCCCGACGACGACCGGATCACCGCTCCCGCTGGCCACGCCCGCAGCGCCAGCACGAACAAGCCGTCTGCGGGCGGCGCAGAACTCCATGGACGAAACCACTGGGGGGTAAACGGGAGACCCATAACCCGCAAGGTCGGACCGCCCCTCCGCACCTGCCACAATCGTGATCGAAATGCACGAGAAGGCCGGTCGCACTCGCACCGGCGGTACGCGCCACGGTGGTCGCGGCATGACCTCGCTCGCGCAGCACGTCCACGACATGGGCACCGATCAGACCACTGCCACCACGAGAAATCGCACGCTGAATCGGCCATGGCAGAGACCCCGGGTTGTCAAGGGGCGATCGACGGCCGTCGCATTCAGGCTGAGCCCGGAGACCTGGTTGGGCTGTCCTCGAGCTGGGCGGGAGCGGCCTTGGATGCGCCGGTCGTTGGGGCGTACCGCTGCTGCGTCGCCCAGAGCGCGAGCAGGCGCAGGTTGTCGTGTGAGCTGCTGCCGGGATCCGTGGTGTAGATGAAGAGCGTCTGATCGTCGTCGCCGGGTAGTGCCAGCGCCTCGTATCGGATGGTCATCGGTCCCACGGCAGGGTGGGCCATGTGCTTGGTGCCGTGGGTCCGCTCGTGCACCCGGTGGTTGTGCCACCACGTACGGAACTGCGGGCTCTTGATGGTCAGCTCGCCGACGAGTTCGTTGAGCTGCGGGTCGTCGGGGTTCCGCCCGGCGTAGAGGCGCAGCGTGCCCACGACGTCAGCCGCCACGGTGGCCCATTCGGGATAGACCTCGCGGGCGCCGGGGTCGAGGAGGACCCAGCGCGTGTAGTTGCGCTCGCGGGGTGGCAGTTGGGTCCAGTCGGTGAGGAGGGCGCGGGCCAGCAGGTTCGACGCGAGGATGTCGGTACGGCGCCCGACGATGAAGGCCGGGTGGTCGACCATCGAGGCGATCATCTGGTGCATCGCCGGCCGGACCCGCTGGCCCGGCACCTGCCCGGTGCGGTGCCGGGCCGGCCGGGCCAGGTCGACAAGGTGAGCCCGGGCTGCCGCGTCGAGGTGGAAGACACGGCCCAAGGCGTCGATGACGGCCTCCGACGGGCTGCTGTGGCGGCCCTGTTCGAGTCGGGTGTAGTAGTCGACGCTCACCCCGGCGAGCTGAGCCACCTCCTCCCGGCGCAGGCCGTGGACGCGTCGCCCCGACAGCGGGAGGATTCCCGCTGCCTCCGGCGTCGTGTCAGCTCGGCATTTCCGCAGAAAGCCGGCCAGTTCCGTGCGTCGCACCATGTCGCCAATCATGCCGCGTGTGGCGGACCGCGCCCAGGGGCTGGGTGGGCATGTCGTTCCCAGGTACGGCTGGGCCTGGCCAGAGGTGTTCGGCTCGCCCGCCCGGCAGCAGCATGAGATGCGTTTCCGGCAGGGCACAGCGCTGCCACTCCAATCACAAGGAGAACACCGATGTCGTACCCCACCACCCGACCCGCCACCTGGTTCGTCACGGGCACCTCCCGGGGCCTCGGCCTGGAGTTGGTCAAGCAGCTCCTCGATCGCGGTGACAACGTCGCGGCGACGACCAGGTCGGCTGAGCGTCTCGACGCGGCCCTGGGATCCGTGGACCGGGCCCGGCTGCTGCCACTTGAGCTGAACCTCGCGGACGAGCCGGCGGTCGCGGCGGCGATCCGCTCCACCACCGACCGCTTCGGCGCGATCGACGTGGTCGTGAACAACGCCGGCTATGGCTTCCTCGCCGCCATCGAGGAGGTCACCGACGCCGACGTCCGGCAGATGTTCGACGTACAGATCTTTGGGCTCTGGAACGTTCTTCGTGCGGTGCTGCCGTCCCTGCGCGCCCAGCGCAGCGGCCACATCATCAACATCTCCTCGATCCTCGGTCTGACCTCCTTCCCGGGCTGGGGTCTCTACTGCGCCGGCAAGTACGCCCTGGAAGGGCTGACCGAGTCACTGGCGGCGGAAGTCGGCGATTTCGGCGTGCAGGTCAACCTCGTGGAGCCCGGTTACATGCAGACCGATTTTCTGCGTACGCACTCCCTCGGCCTGCCGCCGACCACCGTGTCCGGTTACGAGTCGATCCGGGAGATGACCGAGGCGCACCTGGCGATGCCGGGCACCCAGCTCGGTGACCCCGTCCGAGCCGCAAGCGCCATCATCGAGGTGGCTGTCTCGGGTAAGGCACCTCTGCACCAACTGCTCGGCTCGGACTCCTACTCGCTGGTCAAGGCCCGGATCGATGCGCTGACCTCGGACGTGGAGGCGGGCCGCGAGCTGGCGTACACGACGGACATCCCGCAGCACAGCTGATGGATCTCCGTTGCCTCCTGGCGTTGCCCGGCCTGGTCTCACTGCCCAGGCCGGGCCCGCCGCTGTTCAGCCGATGACGAAGTCGAACTTCTCCCACGCCGCCGTGTCTGACCAGCCACTGCGTCATCTCCGGCCGGCCCGCCGGCAGCACCGGCGCGAGGAGCTCGAAGAGGCGGTTCGCCTGCTCCGGGCCGTACTCGTCCCAGGTTTCCGTCGCCAGCAGCCACCAACCGCTGAGCGCCACCTCCAGCGGCGTGTCCGTCAGCGAACCCTGCACCGCGACGGCAACCGACACCGGGGCGGCCAGGTCCGCCACCTCGCGGACAGTCGCCAGAAGCGCACGCTCCCCGCCGGGATCACCGGCCACCGCGTCGTCGATGGTGCTGACGAGATCGACGTAGCCCTTGCCGCTGACCGAACTCACGAGGAAACTCGGCCGGTTCAACCGTCCCTGCTCGTCCCAAGTCCGCGCCTCGAACGAGGCCACGTCCGGAAGATCGCCAAGGCGACGCAGCAGTTCGTCCCACGACCCCGGCGAGTAGACCTGCGTCCACTCGCTGGGCTCCGGTGAAAGTCATCGAACAGGGCGGTGCCTACCGAGGCGTACACCGCACCGGGTGGCGACTCGGGCAGATCAAGGTCACCCGGCGGCATCGCCCGCACGGCGGCGCCGAACGCGCCGTGCAGTCGTTGCGGGCACAGCTCGAACCAACGCCGGGCCGCCCGGACCACACGCTCGCGGTCCGGGCCCACCGGCACGGTCACCATCACCGTGCAACGCTCCCGTCGGGACCCTTCACGCCGTACCCGATGCGCCTTCACCATCGGCGGATCTTGCCACACTGGGCCGACATCTCGATCAGCGAAGCGTGCTGTGGTCAGCTGCGATGCAGTCGCGAGCCGGCTCGCTGGTCACCGCGCCGGATCGGCCGGGAGTCGATGCCGGCGGATCAGCCGCTGCCCGATGAAGGTTCGCCAGACCCGGTCCGCGACAGTCGGTTCGACGATCCAGAGCCGGCGCTGCGCCTCGGCGAGGGTGAGCGGCGCGCTGAAGAGATCCAGGAACAGCCGGCTGCTGCGGTTGAGTGCGAACACCTGGCCGTCGACCCGGCGGAACAGGTGCCGGTCCGCCGGCAGGTCGCCGGGAACGCCTTCCTGCTCGTCGGAGCGGATCCGCCGGTACGCGTCCCAGACCTGCTCGTCGTCGCGATCCACGAAGGCGCCGTTGGCGAGGAACTCGGTCTGGTCGTCGGTGTCGTGGCGTACCCGGTCGTGGGCGAGGACGCCGCGTACCGCGGTGCCGTACCGGTCGTGGTAGAAGAACGTGTGCGGGGTGTCGGTGGCGCCCAGCCACGGGCGGTGGTAATGCCCGGGGTTCAGGCCGGCCTTGGCCTGGGCAACGTCGGCCTGCGCGGCCTCGGTGACCGGCTCGTCGTACTTGAGCATCCGGACAATGTCCGATCCCTCCACCGGCCGCACGTTGGTGATGCCGAACCGGTCCGGCTCCTTGGCGACGATGGCGCCAGGCGTCAGCATGAAGTCGCCGAGCCCGCCGAGGGTCCACAGGTCCGGGTTGTCACGCAGGAAATTGACGCTGTCCAGGGCCTCTTCGCGGGTCTCGGTGGGGAAACCGGTGAAGCCCATCATCTGCACACCAATGTTCGCCTTGGTCATCGCCATCATGGTGCGTCGTGCCTGCTCCGGCTTCGTGCCCTTGTCGATCAGATCGAGGACGCGCTGGTTACCGGACTCGAAGCCGACCGAGATGGCCACGCAGCCGCTGCGCCTCAGTAGGTCGCAGCGCTCGTCCGACCAGTACTTCTCCAGCCGGATCTCGGCACCCCAGCGGAAGTCCAGCCCTCGCTCGACGACCTGCTCGGCGAAGCGCAGGATGGTCGCGGGAGCGAGCACATCGACCGAGAAGTAGATGAACTTGGCGAACTTCGACAGTTCGGTGACGTCCGCGATCATGGTGCTCACCGTGTCCTGCCGCCATGGGCTGGTGGGACCGTCGGTGTTCAGTCCGTAGTCGCAGAACGTGCACTTGTTCCAGTAGCAGCCTCGGGTCGGCGAATAGTAGACGAACCGCTCCGGGCTGAGGTAGAGGTCCCAGGGCAGGCCGGAGAAGTCCGGGACGGGTACCTGCGCCAGGCGTTCATAGCGCAGGGGCAGTTGACGCTGGCGGCCGTACTTGGGGTGCAGCCGGACGTTGGGGTGCCCGGCCGGCAGGGTGCCGGTCTGCACCGCGTCCAGGATCTCCGTGTACGCGCTCTCCCCCTCGCCGACCACGATCGCGTCGAAGTCGGCCAGCACCTGAAAGACGTACTCGGGTTTGCTGGCGCACTTCCAGACGTCGGAGATCTCCGTGCCACCCGCGATGAGGAAGACGTCCGGGCAGGCCTGCCGGACGAGTCGGGCGATCCAGAGCGCGAACGGCAGCTGCCACTGGTAGGTGGCGCTGATGCCGATCACCTGGTGCCCGCCAGCGGCCAGCCGCGGGATCAGCACGTCCTCGTAGTACGGCAGGAAGGGCCGGTTGAGCCGAGCGAGCAGCGCCTCGTCCGTCAGCGCGGCCACCGAGCCGATCGATATCATCGGCGGTGGTTGGAGCCGGAAGCCGGCGTGGAACTGCCCGGGAAACCCGACCGCGCCGAGGGCGTCCATCCAGGAGATCACGCCCTCGACGGCGTCCTGGTAGTGCCGGTAGTCGTAGAACAGGGTCGGATCCTGCAGCACCCCGATCGACCGGCGCAGCCGCTCCGGATCGGGGTCGGGCAGGCCGAGCTGGTTGGCCCGGGCCATCAGCGCGTCCGGGCCGCTGAGGTCGTCGATCGAGAGCCGGGACAGCTCCCGCCGAAGCCAGTCGTACGCCGACGGGGTGTACGAGTGGTGGAACGCCTCGATGTTGGCGTCGATGATCTCCGCCGGCTGGTGCCCCTGTGCCCGGGCGTACGAATCGAGGTAGTTCAGGGAGTGGTATCCCGAGGTGGGATCGGTCAGCGGGGGGTAGATCAGTGCTGCCTTCACCGTGCCGCTCATCGACTCCTCCTCAGCCGACCCGGGCCGCGGAACCGGCCAGGGTGTCCTGCGTGCGCATGCCCACCGCGGGCAGTCGCGGGGCACCGAACGCCTTGACGTACGCGACAAACGGTTCGGCGGCGTACCGGAACGCCGCAAGGTCGACGAAGCCCCGGTCCCACGCCGCCGCTTCCAGCCCGTCGACGGCACAGCCCCACAGCCTCGCGAAGCACGCGTCGACGATCTCGGTGCGGAAGTGCAGCCGAGCACCCGGGCGTCGACGCCCCGTCGTACGCGGGACGAGCGTCTCGTTCAGCGACGCCGCGGTCGCCGCGACCTGCCGTGCCGCGGTGAGTAACACGGGGGTACGCAGCGGCGCCGCGACCATCCACAGAGCCAAGCTGCGGTACGGCGTGGTGCCGAACGCCCGCACCAACACCCGCAGCACCGCCTCGCGGTCGTCGAGACCCCGTTCCCGGTCGGTCAGCCAGTCCCACCCGCTCGGCGGCGGACCGGTCAGCCCTCGCCGGCGGGCCACCTCGCTGGCGTGCTCCTCGACCATCGGGTCGTCGATGTCCACCTCGGCCAGCCCGGCCAGCACTCCCCGCCGGTGCCAGGCCGCCGACTCGGGATGCAGCAGCATCAGCACCGCGGCGGCCTCCCGGTCGCTGGCCCAGTGCCCGCCGACCGACTCTCCGGCGAACCGCGAGCGCCAGCTGTCGAGAAAGCGGGTGTGCAGGTTGTCGAGCGGCTGGTCGCCAGTGTGCGCCGGGCACAACTCGGGCGCGTTGTCCGCAGCCATTGACAGCAGCATCCGCGCGTCGGCGCCCTTGGCGTCGCAGGGGTCTTGCCGGTGCCACGTCAGGAACCGGCTCACCACGGCCGCCGCCTCGGGTGGCGCGCTGCGTTCCAACGCCCGGTACGACCGCCGCCGGAAGGGCAGGTCCCGGCCGATGTCCAGCAGCAGCACGGCCTCGGCGTCGCTGAGCACGCCGGCCGCGACGGCGCGGCCCAGCGCGACCCGGATGTTCACCAGCGGGACGCTCAAGGCCCGGTGGCCTTCCTCGGCTGGCCCGTGCACGACGGCCACCTCGTCGTCGCCCGTGACGACCCCGTCGCGGTAGAGCTGGAACACCTCGCCCACGCCACGCATTCCGAACGGCCACAGCTCGGCGGCGCGCAACGCGCCCATGCTGGCGGCGCCGGCCACTGTCACGCCACGGTCGAGCAGGTCGAGGATCTCCCGGTGGCGGACCGGCGGGTGTTGCAGGAAGAACCCGTCGATGACGAGGACCCGGTCGCCGGGGGCAACGTCCAGGCGGAGCAGGTCGCCGTGCGCGACGGGCGGCAGCACCACCGCGTCGGGCAGCAGCCGACCGACCTCGTCGGGCGGCAGGCTCGGACCTATGAAGACGACGTCAGTCACGGGGCACCCCCGGTCGGGTACTCAGGGCCCGCTCGTCGAACATCCGCAGGCCGGGGGCGAACACCTTGCTCACCGCAATGCCGATGTCGTCGTGTGTCAGGTCGACGCTGAACGGCTCGACGCCGGTGACCCGCTGCACCCGCGACGCCAGCTCGCGCAGCACCTGGGTCACGTCCCCCACGGGTGGTGCATCCCGGCGGACCGGCCGGACGGGCCGGTCGACGGTGGGAGGCGGCACCGGCGGTGCGCCGACGTCGTGGTAGGCGGTGGCGTCGATGTCATCACGGGCTCCGGAGACCATGACCAGCCGTGATTGCGCTGCCTCCGCCATGGCCCGACCGACGGCGATCTCCGGGTCGACGTGGCAGCCGAAGCCGCCGAAGGTGACCGGCAGGTCCTCCGACCAGATCGAGGCGGCGTAGCAGGGTACGTCGACAGCGTTGGTGATGTCGCAGACCTCGACCCAGCAACCGGCTCGCACCAACGCCTCGTGCACCGTGCGGGTCATCACGTTGGTGGCGGTGCCCGGGTCGGCGTAGGTGCGCTCGGCCAACGGTGAGGTGCAGTACGGGGCGATGCAGTCGCGTTCGACGACCTCCAACAGCGCGTGCAGGCTGGCCTCGGCGAAAGTGTTCCCGGTGGCCAGCCCGTTGCTGCTGGGTGTGAACAGGGCACGGTCCCAGCCACGCCGGACGGTGAAGTCGAGTTCGATGGTGGCGCGGGGCACCAGGCAGTCGGCACCGGTCACCAACCCACGGCCAGCCACCCAGTCGAGCTCGACGGCAGGGGTCAGGGGTGACCGTTCCGCCAGGTGCAGCCACCGGACGTCGTACGGCAGGTCGAGCGCCTCCGCCGGGGACCGGACGACGGTCCCCGGCCGGAGGTTCTCCGCATGCCAGGACTCGATGCTCTCCATGACCGCGCTGACCCGGGCCTGCGTCGTCGTGGCGCCGGTGCCGACGCTCACCGCCATGGTGGCGCCGACCGGCCGGTAGGCGACGTGCACCGGTAGGCCGATCTCGTCGAGCCGGGTGATGTCGGCGACCCGGGTGATCCGGAACCGGTCGAGCAGGCCCCCGATCCGTTCCCAGGTCTGCTCCACGGTGGCCGTCCGGTAGGTGCCGGATCGGAACGCGATGGTCTCGGTCGTGTCAGTCATCGAGGCTCCCGGCGAGGGGTGGGGAACTCAGAGGATGAGGACGGCGATGATGTTGACGTTGTTGTCGGCGATCGGGGCCACGCCGCCGGCGACCGTCTCCAACTCGGCCTCGGTCAGCTCGTTGAGGTCGACCAGCGGCACCTCGGGCACGTGCAGCACGTGCAGGCCGGGCGTGCCGGCCCAGTCGGCGACGATCTGGTCCTTGGTGTAGAGCGTGGCGGGCTGGGCGCGGTCGACCTCGACCCGGGAGCCGGCGGCGACCGGCAGGCCGGACGCCGTCGCGTAGCCGGTCGGGTCGGCGAGCAGGCGCTGCAGCTCTTCGTCACTGCGCCATACGGCGGTGACCAGTTCCGAGTACTTGGTCACGAACCTCGCGCCATATTCCTGTTCGTCGTTGCTCATCGTTCGGTCCTTTCCTCGGGATCGCTGCGGGACGGGCGGTTGATCGGTGTGGTGAGAACGCTACGAAGATCGAGCTTCGACAATCAACGATTCCGTGTGACTGCCATCAGAATCTGCCGCGCGAGCTAATGTGCGGCTGACTTCGGTGTCAGGTGCAGCAGCACGGGCAGCAGCAGGCACAGCTGGGGTCCAGGCCGGCGACGACGCTGTCCAGTTCGTCCTCGGCCAGTTCCGCCTGAGCCACCGGCAGCAGCGACGGCACGAAGAGCACGAAAGTGCCGCTGG
Source organism: Micromonospora sp. DT53 (assembly GCF_049841535.1). Classification (NCBI taxonomy): domain Bacteria; kingdom Bacillati; phylum Actinomycetota; class Actinomycetes; order Micromonosporales; family Micromonosporaceae; genus Micromonospora; species Micromonospora sp. DT53. The sequence continues at coordinate 81,059 of NZ_JBNCKM010000003.1, read as the reverse complement.
TGCCCGCCTGCTGCCAGGACTCGACCTGCACATCTAGATCCGGGTCGGCGTCGGCGACGTCCCGGACCACCCGGACCTGCACATCCTCGGACAGTTGGAGCCCGTAGCCGGAGAGGAACTCCCGCGGGTCCCGGTCGAGCGCCTGCTCCTTGACCGGGTCGGCCCAGACGTCGGCGACCAGCCGGCTGTACGCGGCCACGAAGACCGCTCGATCGACAGGTGTCACACCCTGCTCCCTTCGATGGTCGGCCGCCGGTGGCGGCGACAGGCAGCGCGGGAGGTTCCGGGCCGCCGGTTTCGCTTCATCGTGGGTCACCGATGGATCCGATCCGCCCGGAGAGCGGGAATTTCATCGAATGTGGCCGCGAAAAGGTCACGCTGCGGCGAAAGCCGGGTAATTGGGGATCAGCGACCTGCGGCGGATGGCGATTTTAATCAATGTCGCCACTGTGGACAAGTAGTAATTCCTCGCCTTTTACCCGCCCGGTGCCCACACCTACGCTGCGATCGGCGGACCGCACAGCGTGACAGCGGTTCGACGGGGTTGCCGTGTTCCGTCACCGAGTGCTGCCGGAGGCCACCGTGACCATCGACGAGGTGACGACGACGCCAAGCGGTCCGGTCGGGTACAGCGTGGACGAGCTTGCCCGCAAGGTGGGGATGTCGCCACGCAACATCCGAGCGCACCAGGCCCGACGGCTGCTACCCCCGCCGGTGCGGCGCGGTCGGGCAGCGCTCTACGACGACTCCCACGTCCGCCGACTGGACGCGATCCTCGCCCTGCAACGTCAGGGCTTCAACCTGGTGTCCATCGAGGCGATGCTCGGGGTCCGGGCCAGTGACGAGGCGCCCGACGGGCTCACCGCGATGCTGCAACGCCTGACCGCCGATCGTCCCGCGCTGGCCCACGCGCTGACCCGGCACGGCGTGATCGGCCGGACCACCGACGGCACCGTCCGCACCGTCCGGCCACGCCCGCTGCGCGCCGCCCTGGACCTGCATCGGGTACGAGTGGGCACGGTGCCGGCACTGCAGACCCTCAGCGAGGTGCTGGACAGCCTCCGGCCGGTGGCTGACGAGCTGGTCGCCGCCGTCGCCGCCCGACTGCTGACGCTCGCTCCGGAACTCGTCCGCGGCGGCGACCGGTCGTCCTGGGCCGATCTCGACAGGGAAACCCTGTTACTGACCCAGGGCGTGGTCAACGTGCTCACCGAGGCGTTCCGGCTCGCCGTGGAGAACCAGTCGGAGGCGCACATCGCCGAGCTGCTGGAGAACCACCTCGACGCGGACGTGTGCCTGGAGGACAGCACGGTCATCGACAACGGCTGACCGGGTCGTCAGCTTGTCGCGGGCTGCCCGTCCGCCTGTCGGCTCTCCGGCACGGTGTCAGACCGTTCCGGTTCAGTGAGCAGTTGCCGCCGCGCCAACCTGTGGAACAGCCCTTCAGGGTGGTCCATCAACTCGTCGAAACTGCCCCGCTGCACGATCCGCCCGGCTTCGAGGACCACGATGGTGTCCGCCGCACGGACCGTGGACAGCCGGTGGGCGATGACCACCCGGGTCGCGGCCAGGGCCGCGGTGCTCCGGCTGACCACTTCCTGGGTCCGGTTGTCCAGGGCGCTGGTCGCCTCGTCGAGGAAGATGATCCGGGGTAGCGGGGCCAGCGCGCGGGCGATCAGGACCCTCTGACGCTGCCCGACGGAGAGCGTCCCGCCGCCGAACGGCACCATCGTGCTCATCCCCATCGGCAGTGCCTCCAGGTCATCGGCGAGGCCGGCCATCCGCGCCGCCTCCCAGACCTGGTCGAGTGGGAAGCTGCCGGCGCCGCAGATGTTGTCGCGTACCGAGCCGGCGAAGAGCTGACCATCCTGCAGGACCACTCCGCACTGCCTGCGGACCGCGTGGACGTCGAGTTCGGAGAGGTCCTGGCCGTCGTAGAGCACTGCACCCTGCTGCTGGCGTTCAAAACCGAGCAGCAACCGGAGCAGTGTGGATTTTCCGCAGCCACTCGGTCCGACGATGGCGACGAACTCACCCGGGCGGACGTGCAGGTCGATGTCGATGAGCACCGGTGGCTCGTCCGGCTGGTAGGCGAAAGTGAGCCGGTGCAGCGCGATCTCGCCGCGCAACTCGCCCGGGTCCACCCGGTCCGGCCGCGCCTCGGGGTCGGCGCACAGGATCTCCCGCAGGCTGCCCAGCCGGGGCACTGCCGCGATCACTTCGACCCCGGCCGACACCAGCACCAGCAGCGCGCCGAGCAGCATCGCGAAACCGACGTTGAGGATGAAGAAGTCGGCCGGCGCGACCCGGCCGGCCAGCGGCCCCATCAGCACGGCGAACAGGACCAGTTGGCCGGCGACCGGCAGCACGGTGCCGAAGGCGACCAGGCCCGCCTGACTCTGCCGGACCCGTTGCAGCGCCGCTCGGGCCGTCGCGGCGACCTCCGACCAGCGTGCGTGGGCACGGGTTTCGGCGGCCGCCAATTTGATCTTGACGATGCCGCCGAGCAGTTGGTTGGTCATCGCTGCCGCCCGGTGCTCGGCCGGCAGCGCGGCCCGTTGCTGACGGACGATCAGCACGGCGAACGCGCCGAAGGTCAGCATGGTGACGGCGACGATCCCCGCTCCCCACAGCCCGAGCACGGGCTCGACCACCAGGAGCATGCCGAGGGTCACCGCGACGGTCGCGGCCGCCGAGACGAGCTGCGGCAGCAGCGCGCTCAGCGCCTCGCCGACGAACGAGATCCCCAACATCGAGTTGGCGATCTCACCGCTGCTGCGACCGGCGAAGAACCGGGCCGGTAGCCGCATCAGCCGGTCCCAGATCGCCAGCTGCGCGCCGGACTGCAGCCGGCCGTCCAACCGCAGCAGACGCAGGTTCTGCACCACACCCACCAGCCCCGCGACCACCGCGGCGCTGAGCATCAGCGCGAGGAAGCCGCCAAGGCCGTTCACCTCGCCCTGCCGGGCCAACTGGCCGAGCACCTCTCCGGTGGCCAGCGGCACGCCCAGGCCCAGCAGTGCCACGCAGCTGGCGGCGAACAGCAGACCCCGCACGTCGCGGGACGCACCGACCAGCCCGGCCCGCAGCAGGTGGCGCATCCGAGCGGTCGGCGGCAGCGGCGCCTGCACCTCGGTCGCCTCGGCGGCGAACGTAGCGGCCACGGCCGCGTCGATCGGTCCGAACGCCCGGGTGTCCGGGTCGACGTGGTGGTAGCGGCCCCGACGGAACACCAGCGGCACCGCGACGACGCGCTCCGGGTCATCGCCGGCCCGCCACCCCACAAGTGGCCCCAGGTCCCGCCGCCACCACCGGTCCGGCAGCCGCACCTCACGCAGGAACAGGCTGGACGCGCGGGTCACCGCGTGCACCGCCGCCCGGTCGTCCAGTGGTGCGCGGCTGCGGTCGGCCGGCTCGTTGATCGGGCTGCCCATCCCCTCGGTGACCACCCGGACCACCGAGGCCGCCCGTCCGTACCTGTCGAAGCCGGCCTCGCCGTCGGGAACCGGAACCGCACCGCCTGCGCCGATCACCCCGATCGACCTGCGGGCCGCCGCGGCGAGCACCGCCGCGTCGGTCTCCCGGCGCCGCTGCACGGCGCTCAGCAACGCCGCGTCGGCCTCCTCGATCCGGGTCTCCACCATCCGCAGCAGCCGGGCCACGTGCTGGTCCACGGCCGATCGCAGCTGACCGTTGACCAGCAGGTCCCAGCTGCCGTGGCTCTCCACCGCGCACGGCGACTCGGCCACCACCCAGTCCCGCTCGGCGACCAGCAGCAGCTCCCGCTCCCCGGACATCTCCGCGGGGCCACCGCCGTTGCGTCGCAGTTGTCCACCGGCGCTGCGCAGCCACCACGCGCCGCTGGTGGAGGTGAGGGCGCTCCCCTGCGCCAGCGAGATGATCTCGCGCCCACAGAGGGTGGACGCCTCCCGGGGGGCCTGGCCGCGGCGCAGCGCGTCGGCGATGGTGACCAGCACCAGGTCCACCGCCGCGACCAACTCCGTCGCGGCGGTCCGCGCGCGCAGCGACGCCCCGTCGTCCGCCACGCGGCCGAGCCGGACGTGTCGCTCCAGCAGGGACAGGTGACGCCGGGACAGCCCGCGCAGCTCCGTGCCGGGCAGCGGCACCAGGATCAACCGCCACGCGCCGATCGCGGTGGACGTCGGCACCAGGCCACCCGCAGGCAGCCGGGCCACATGGTGACGACGCGAGGGGCTCATCCCGGCCCGGCGCACCGCGAACAGGTCGGCCTCACCTCCGGTCACCAGCCAGCCTGCCGCCGGGCCGTCCAGGCGGCAAACTTGGCGTACGCCGTCCGAGCAGAAGCCGATCAGGCCGCCGGCCGGGGGATCCTCCACCGCGCCACTCATCAGCGTCTCCTCGGATCGTCGTGGTCAGTGGTCCCGGACCAGGCGCGCGTACGCCCCGTCCTGGGCGACGAGCTGCTCGTGGGTGCCGCGCTCCACCTCCCGACCGCCGTCCAGCACGACGATCAGGTCGCAGTCGCGGACCGTGGACAGGCGGTGGGCCACGATCAGGCAGGTCGCCCCCCGCCGGCGCAGGTGCATGTCGATCCGGCGCTCGGTCTCGGCGTCCAGCGCGCTGGTGGCCTCGTCCAGCACGAGCACCCGGGGATTGCGCACGAGCGCTCTTGCGATCTCCAGCCGCTGCCGCTGCCCACCGGAGAAGTTGCGGGCGTTCTCCCGCACCGGACTGCCGAGGCCACCCGGACGGGCCGCGACCTCGTCGTAGAGGCACGCGTCGGTCAGCGCGCTGACGACGTCCTCATCAGCGACCGTGAGGTCCCACATGGTGACGTTGTCCCGGACCGTCCCCTCGAACAGCCGTTGGTCCTGGTCCACCATGGCGACCGTCGCCGCCCAGAGCCCGTCGTCGGCTGCGGCCCGCTCAAATCCGTCCACGGTGACCTGTCCGGTCCAGGGACGGTAGAGCCCGGCGACCAGCCGGCCGACAGTCGACTTGCCACTGCCCGAGCGCCCGACGAGCGCCACCCGGGCACCCGGCGGCAGGTCAAGGCTGAAGTTCTCCAGCAGCGGGCGACCCAACGGGTTGTAGCCGAAGGTGATCTCCTCAATGCGCAGGTGCCCCTCCATCGGCGTCATCGGTCGGGCGGATCGGTCCCGGGCCGACGGCAGTGGGTACCGCTCCACGTCACGCAGCCGGTTGAGGTCGGCGCTCATGTCCTGCAACCGCGAGCCCAGCGCGGTCAGGTTGCCCAGCGGGCGGTTCATCGCGGCGGCCAGGCTCTGCATGCCGACAAGCACACCGACGCTCATCGCCTCCGCCACGACCTGCCGGCTGCCCAACCCCAGCAGCACCGCTGTGGTCCCCGAGGCGAGCAGCGCCGGCAGGACGGAGAGCACGGCGGTGGGCACGCCCAGCCGTTGCTGACGGGTGGCGACGGTGGCATGGCGCGCCGCGAACCGGGCCACCGCGCGTTCCTCCTCGCCGCCGGCCTTCACCGTCTCAATCATCTGGACGGTGGTGTACACGGTTGTCACCAGCTTGCTGCGGTCCGCCTGAAGACCGGCGACAGCTGTGGACCGGGTCGAGGCGACATAGCGGAGCACGCTGACGTTCAGCCCGGCGAGGACCACCGCACACAGTCCGAGCAGCAGGTCGTAATGGCAGAGCAGAGCCCCGTACGCCAGCACCAGGCCGGTGTCCACCACAGTGGTGGCAGTCCGGCGGGTGAGCACCTCGGCGACCACCTCGTTGCCGCGGACCCGCTGGCTGAGGTCGGCGGCCTGCCGCTGGTCGAAGAAGGCCGGCGGCAGCCGCAGCAGATGTCGGAAGAACCGGGCGGCGCTGGCGAGGGCGAGCGCCGTCTCCGCGCGTACGGTCAGGCGTTGCTGAAGCAGGCTGGCCAGGAAGGTCAGCACGGTGGCCACCGCCACCGCCGCCACCAGGCCGGCGAACGTCGCCCGATCCTCCTGCAACAGCACCCGGTCGACGAAGACCTTGGCCATCACCGGAATGGTCAGACCGACCACGGCGATCAGCAGGCCGAGCAGCAGCATCTGCGCTATCGCCGAGCCCGGGCCGCGCCACCGCTCGGCCAGCGCCCGCACCAGCCGGTAGCGGGTGCCGCCCGGCCGGAACTGCGGGCCGGGCTCCATGGTGAGCACGATGCCGGTGAAGGCACCGTCGAACTCCTCCCAGCTCACCGCACGGGGACCGGTGGCCGGATCGTTGATGAAGACCTTGCGGCCGAGCCCTTCCAGCACCACGAAGTGCTCGAACCGCCAGAACAGCACCGCCGGCAACGCCACGGTGGCCAGGCCGGCCAGGTCCATCTGGAAACCCTTCGCCACCATGCCGTAGCGGCGGGCGCCCTTGAGCACGGTGGCCGCGGTGGAGCCGTCCCGGCTCACTCCGCACACCCGGCGCAACTCCTCCAGGGGCACGTGCCGACCGTGGTGCGCGAGCAGGATCCCCAGCGCGGCGGCACCGCACTCCACCGCCTCCATCTGGATCAGGGTGGGCGTACGGACCCGTCGGCGCCGGATCCTGGGCGGCTTCGGCGTGCCGCTGACGGCGGTCGTCGGCGCGCTCATCGCCGCAGCAACCAGTCGATCGGGTGTTCCCGGTCCACAGTGAACCAGGCGGTGACCTCGCTCGCCGAGTTGAGCTGGAACGGCGGCGGAGACTTGGTCCAGCGCAGGCCGCCCGGGGCGGCCGGGTCGGGCTCCAGGGCGACAGTCACCCGCACCACGCTGCCGCGGGCGAGCAGCCGCCGGACGTCCGGCCCGGTGCCCAGGAAGGCGCGCAGCGATGCCTCGGTCTCCGGAAAGGCGCCGACAGTGGTCACCTGGCCGGCCAGGGTGCCGAACACGTTGCGCGGCGCGGCCGCGGCGGCCACCTCGACTGTCACACCGGGTTGCAGCAGCGGGGCGGCGACGGCGGGGGCGTAGACGACTGCCTGCAACGCGTCCCCGGCGGTGTCGAGCCGTTCCAGGTCGGCCAGGTGCGTGCCCGGGGTGACGATCTCGCCTTCCGAGACCAGCCAGGCGACGACGTACGCGTCACCCGGCGCGGTCTCCACCCGCACCTTGCCGTCCGCCGTGCGCAGGCTGTAGAGGGGCGTGCCCTTCGGCACCCGCTGGTGCGGCGCCGCCCACACCTTGGTGACCTGGCCGCTGTCGAGCGCGTCGAGGGCCGAGATCCCGTTCGAGTGGATCAGCACCCCGGCCGCCTCGACGGTCCGGGACACCACCGTGCGCACCGACCACACACCTGCGGCGACGACGACGATGATCAGCGCGGTGGTTGCCAGCCAATTCGGCACCGTGGTCAGCCGGACCGCCCGGTCCAGTTGCTCGGGCGCCTCCAACTGGCGCAGAGCCTGCCGCCGGAACTTCATGGCCGACTCTCCGCCGCGGCCGGGCCGGTGGTGCGGTGTGAGCCGAGCAGGAAGTCGGCCACGCTCGGCTCGACCAGCGGGTCCAGCCCGGACAACTCGGCGAAGGCCTGGGAGTCCCCGGCGCCGAGGGCGCAGGGCGCCAGCCCCATGGCGGTGGCGACGAGATACATCTGCTGGGTCAGCACACCCGCGTCCTTGAGAATCATGGCGTAGCTCATCCCTTCGTACTTCCACATGAGCCGCTGGACCCGGGCGGTGACCACCAGGACCGTCTGCGGCGGCCGAGGCAGGGCGCCGGATGCTCGCGCGTACGCCAGCAGCCGGTCGGCGGCCGGTCCCCAGCCGGCGACCGGCTCCAGCCGGTGCCCGACGGCGTCGTAGTGGTAGAGCCCGGGGTCGAGCCCTGCGCAGCGCGCGACCAGTGGGTAGATCTCCAGCTCGTAGACGCCGCCGCCACCCGGGTAGGGCCGGTGGCCGATCTCCTGCCCGCCGGCCTCGCCGACGGCGCTGGTGTGCTGCGACCGGTGCAGGAACTCCGCCAGTCGCTCCAGCGGCAGCGGCGCCGCGTCGTCGTGTTCGCGCACGCTGCGCCGGTCAGTGACGACCTGACTGAACGCGGGATCCGCCTTGGCGATCGTCGCCAGGTCCGGCAGTGGCAGGTCCACCGCCCGGCCCCCGTCGTACGGGCGGCGCAGCGGAAGCGGTGCGAAGCTCCCCCTCATCCGGTAGGTTCCGCCCACCGGCAGCGCGTGTCGACCGGCCCGGGATCGGTGGTGCAGCCGCAGCTCCTCCGGCGACCAGTAGGCCAGCGGCGCGTCGTCGCACTCCGCCTCGAACTCGGCGTCGGTGACCAGGATCCGGGCGGTGGCCAGCTCGTCGAGCACCCGTCCGGCGACTTCCGGCGGAACGCCCAGCGTGCGGGCCACCAGCTCGGGTCCGACGCCCGGCGCGGCGGCGGCCAGCACCGCGCCGAGGGCGGCGTCGGCGCAGCCGACGGCGAGGGTGCTCAGCGGTGACGCGGCCACCAGCATGCCCCGTTCGTGCTGAAGGGCGGCGAAGCGGGAGAGCCGGTAGCGGACCCCGGGCGTGTGTGGCCGACTCTCCGGCAAACTGCCTCGGCCCAGGCCGGTCGGCACCAGGTCGAGCAGCGGCCGATCGTCGACCTGTACGCGGCGCTCCAGCCAGGAGTGGGCGAGCAGCCGGCGCAGCAGCAACTGCGCGGGCAACACCCGGTTCTCCCCCTCCAGGCCGCTGATCAGCCGGCCGACCTCGACGTCGTTGACCCAGCCGGCGGCAAGCCGCAGCAGCAGCGCCCGCCGGCCCATGCCCGGTTGCTCCAGGGTGACCTGGAAGCGGGTCTGCCGCAGCGTCAGCGAGCCGTCCTCGCCGAGCCGCAACTCCGCGTCACGGCGCAGCCGGTACGACTCCTGAATCGGCGGACCGCCGACGGAGCCGCTCACGACGACCGCCGACCGACCAGGTCCACCACGGTGGTCATCCCCACATCCTTCCCACGGTCCCGGTCACCCGGGAGCGCCGGCTAGAAGAAGACGTTCAGCGGATTGGCCGATGTCTCGTCGACGGCCAGTGGGCCCCGACCGAGGCGGGCCGGCACGTCCCACAGTCGGCCGGGACCGAGCCGGCGCCAGAAGTGCCGCAGGCCCGGCACGACGACTTTCACCACCGCCAGGTCGACATCCGGACGAGACTGATCGACGACGATCACCTCCAGGCCGGCCCGTTCCGCCCGGCGTACGCAACGACGCACGTCATCCCCGAGGTCCCCGGTGGTCAGCGTCGGGTGGTCGGCCGCGGTGCGCGACGGCCGGGTGGGATCCGGGGTCAGCCAGGGCTGGTCGGCCACCCGCACGGTGCCGAACCAACGCGCGGTGTCCGGGTCGTCGACGCCGTACCGGTTGCGGGTGGAGGTGGGACCGGCGACGGCGGGCAGGAACTGGTTCACCTCGGTGAGCGCCCGGGTCAGCGCGACCCGCGCGTCCAGGTGCGCGCCGAAGCCGACCAGGACGTCCTCCGGCCCTCGGTCGACCCGCCGGGACACCGCGGCGAACGTGGGTACGCCGAGGTCGGCGGTCAGGTCGAGGGCCCACAGTTCGCGGCCCAGCGCGGTGCGGTGATGGTCGACGCAGGCGGCTGCCCACGGGTCGCCGAACGAGGCGAGGTCCACCCCGGGCATCCGGGATCGGTGGTACCACCACAGGGCCACGCTGTCCCGCTCCACGAGTTCGCAGAAGCCCTGCAGGATCGCCTCGGACAGGTTGCCGCCGGCCGCGCAGCCGTTCGAGTCGGCCGAGCACACCCCCAGCCCGGTCAGCTCCGGGTGCCCGTACCAGCAGTACGCGGCGGGCAGCTCGCGCGGTGTCTGCCGGGTCAGCGACCAACCCGTGGTCCAGTCCAGTTCCGCCTCGTCGGGCAGCGGGCGGGGAATGCGGTGCAGGTGGCCCAGGTCGTGGTTGAGCCGGTGCCGGTCGGCGTACTGGCGTTCCGAGAAGAGCAGCAGCTCCCGCAGGTGTACCGCGCGGTCCGGACCGAGCTGCCGGTAGGTCGCGCGGTGCACCGGGCGGTCGCCGCGCCACACCCCGCAGTAGCGTTCCACCGCCTCCCCGACCGCGCTCATCCGGGCCAGCAGGTCGGTCCGGCCCTTGCCGCCGCTCTGCCCGCGCAGATTGCGGCGCAGCGCGGCGAGCTGGCGGGGCTGGGCGAAGTTGTGCCCGGCCGAGTAGGTGTGGGTGACGCCGTTGTCGGTCGTCTCCAGCGGGGTCAGCCGGCTCACCACGCCCAGGTACCGGCTGACGTGGTGGACGAGCGCGGCGTACGCCTCGGCGGGTTCCCGGACACGGCAGTCCCCGGCCCGACTGGCCTGTGCGCCACTCGGTGGCAGGTCGATCCGTGGCTCGGCCTTGCGGACGAGGTCCGGGTCACCGCAGGCGGGGCACTGCGGCTGGCGCACCAGTTGGTGGCTCTCCGTGCTCAGGTCCCGGGTGTCCAGGGCGACCATTCGGCCGGTGAGACGGGGCGACGTGCCCCGGACAGCGAGCACGGCGAGCTCTGCGGCGAGCAGCCCGGCCGCCATGGTGGCCAGTCCGGGCAGGACCGCGCGGCCGGGCTGCGGCAGCGGGCCGGCCAGGTCCTGCCCGTCGAGGAAGGCGTTCACCTGTTCGTTCTCCTGCCAGCGTTGGCGCAGGCAGGCCCAGCAGCCGGTACGGCCCGGCACGAGGTGCGGGCCGAGGAAGACGACGTTGCCGTGTGGCCGGGCCAACGTCCACGCGCGACCGGCGGCCAGGTGGCGGTCGTTGATCAGCGCCAGCCGGGAGTCGAGCATCGACGACGGCAGCACCAGCACCTGGGCGGTGTCGGGGCCGGTGCCCGGATCGTCCGGCCCGACCACCGTCACAGTGAGCCCGAGGGCGCGCAGCGCGTCGGCGGTCTCGGCCACCCGGGGCGCCCCGAGGTCCACGATGGTGACCGTTCCCCCGGCCATCCACCGCCGCCCGACGTCGGGCGGCACACCCCGGGCGTCCCAGCCGGCCGCCTCGGCTGCCGAGGTGTGCGCCGGACCGGACACCAGCAGGCCGTGGTCGCGCAGCCGGGCGAGGGCTGCGGCGACGGCGGCGACCGGGTGCCGGGTGGCCAGTCGGGCCACCACGTCGGCCAACGGGGCGGCACCGTCGAGCTGGTCGGCCAGGTCCGCGGCGACCGGGTCGTCGATGAGCAGGCTGCGGGTCTCCCCCAGCACCACGAGCGGACCGTCGGGCAGTCGCACCGGCACGTAGTCCGATCGGAAGCGCGGACGCCACATGGGTTCCTCCCGAGCTTCGTGGCCGGACCGCGGCACCGCCGGCCCCGCCGGCGATCACGGCTGCTGTCATCGTCGCGGTCCGGTGGCGTCCAATCCGAGTGATGCCACCGGTTTCTGCCGTCGCCGACGCCGTGGACGCTCGGCGGCAGGGTCAGTCGGCGGTGACGGTCAGCGCGGTGTCGTTGAGCCCCAGCACTGATGTGCCGACGGTCTGTGCCGGCACGAGCAGCACGAAGGTCTCCACCCGGGTGACCCGGATCGACTTTCCGCTGATCGCCTTGAGGTGACCGGTGGCGATCAGGTCCGGGCTCTGCGGTTCCAATCGGACGGTGGCCGGACCGCCGGGCGCCGGGCGCAGCGTGTCGGTGGCGTGGATCGTCAAGAAGGTGAGCGTGCCGGTCGGCACCGCGACCGCGCAGTCGGACCACTCGGCCCGGTCCATCGTCCGCTGCACCGCCCCGCCGACACCGGCGAGCTGCTGCCCGTAGACCTCCCAACCGCCGGCGAACTGGCCGTCGAGCAGCGGGCTCGACACGATGAGGGACCGGTTGCCCGTCGTGGACCCGATGCTGCGGGCGAACACCTCGGCGGCGAGGGCCCGCTGGCTGGTCCCGTCCAGGGCGGCGCCGCCCGCGGTGGCCGGCCGGCCGTCGATGCTCCGGGCGACCACGAGCGAGGGTTGGGTGACCTGAACGTTGTGGCTGAGCTTCCACTGGCCGTCAGCACCGAGCGCGAACTGGCTGACGTCCGTGGGCGCCAGCTCCGAGCCGGTCAGCCGGAGAGTCGCCGTGGCGAGGAAGCAGGCCGGGGCGGCGGGTGGTACCGCGAAGACCGGGTTTATGTGCTGGAAGGACGGTTGCGGACGCTGGTTGTACGCGGCCCGACGTACTGCGGCGATGCTGAGGTCCAGCGAGGGCGAAACCTCCTGCGCCCGCAGCGCCTCGACGTCACCGGCCACCGAGGCGGCCGAATCGGCCTGGTCGAAGGCGGTGAGCACGAGCGCGGCCCGGTCCCGACCGAAAGTGGCCGAACCGTGGGGCGCCGGGGTGGCCGCGTCCACCGGCTCACCACCACAGCCGGTCAGCACGAGCAGCACCACCGTGGCGGCGAACGGCATCGCCGGCACCGGCGCGGCGAGGGTACGCGGGCTCCTGACGGATCTTCTGCCCAGCATCTCGTCCTCCATCCACCACCGGTCCACGGGAATCGCGCCCGACGCAGTCGAGTATGTGAGCGGCTGTCCGGCTACGACGGTGGCGGCGCGGCCTCGTGCTGAACGGCCTGTCGACGTTGCACCGAACGACGTCATCCGGCCTGGATCGCAGTCATCGATCGGTGTCATCGAGACGAGCGACCCAGGCGGCCAGGCCCGACCGGGAAGCAACGCCCGTCTTGCGGTAGAGGCGGGTCAGGTGCGCCTCAACCGTGCGGGGGCTGATGTTCAGCTGCCGCCCGATCAGTCGGCTGGTGGCCCCGGTCGCCGCCAGCCGCGCGATGTGCCACTCCCGGTCGGTCAGGGCGGCGACCTCGCGCGGGCCGACCGGACGGGCCAGTCGCAGGCCGACCCGTTCCGTTCCGCACCACCCGGCCAGTTCCAGCGCCCGGCGGCGGGCCCGCGCCGCCAGGCCGGACTGGTCAGCGGCTTCGGCTGCCCGGGCCAGGGAGGCCAGGGCAAGGCTGCGCCGTAGCACCATCTCGCCGGCGCGGAACAGGTCGGATGCGGTCTCCAGGTGCAGCAGCGCCGCCCGGACCTCGCCCCGGGCGAGCAGCACCTCGCCGTACGCCGACTCGGCGAAGCCCCGCTGCCCGGGCAGACCGACCTGATCCGCCTCGGCCAATGCCAGCCGCGCCTGCCGCTCGGCGTCGGCCACGTCGCCCGCGGCGAGCGCGGCGGCGCAGAGCAGCTCGTACCACCTGGGCCGGAGGGACGTCTGGAGACGGCTCAGCTGGCTGTCGCCGCCGGCTGAGCGCACCAGTTCGGCACAGGTCGCCGGATCACCCGACAGCAGCGCCGCGGTCGCCAGCGCCGTCGCGGCGGTACGACCGCACCAGGTGGCGAGGTCGGTGGCGATTCCGGCGGCGCTGCGGGCCAGCGCCACCGCCCGGTCGTCGTCCCGAAGGCCACCACGCCAGGCCGTCGCCTCGGCCTCGAACGCCAGGGCGAAGCTCAGCAGGTCGCGACTGCCGATACGCCGGGCAACGATGCCCGCCTCGGTAGCCAATTCGATGGCGGCGTTCAGCTGCCCGCCGTGGTAGGCCACTTGACTACGACCGAGCAGCAGCTGGCACAGTCCGTCGTCGCGGTGTGAGGCGCGGACGAGCGTCAGCCCTCGGTCGAGGTGCCGCACAGCGTCGGCCTGCCGTTCGAGGTACAACTCGCTCAGGCCGAGTGCGGTGAAGCAGTCGGGGTGGTCCCGCACGTCCCGGTCCGGCAGCGAGTCGACGATCCGGGCGCCGGCATCGAGCAGGCCCTGGGCGTCGTCGAGGGCGCCGTCGAGGGCGGCGGCCAGACTACGCACCGCCAGCAGGCTGGCCCGGTCCGCGCCGGAGCCGCCGAGATCTCCGCTGAGCACGTCGGGCAACCCGGTCACGGCACGGCCGGCCAGGATGCCGGCGACGCCGATCTCGGTGGCGAGGCGGTAGCCGTCGCCAGGTCCGGCATCGGCTGGCAGGGCGGACAACTCCCGCCGGCTGATGGCCACCGCCTCCGCGTAGTTGCCGAGCAGACGTTCCACGCGCGCCCAGAGAGCTACCGCCTGCGCCCGCCGTCCCTCCGGGTCGGCGGGGAACAGCGGCACGATCTCCTGGAGCAGGGCCCTGCTCTCGGCCAGATTCCCCGCCTCCCCGGTGATCTCGGCCAGCGCGAGCGACACGTCCTGGCGACGTTGCGTCAGACCGGCCGCCGGCCGCAGCGCACGCAGCGCCAGCCGTAGCCAGCGGATGGCCAGGTCCGGCGTCTCGCGCCGGACCTCCTGCGCGGCCCGGCAGAGCACGTTGACGCAGCGGTCGGCCCAGCCGCCGTTTGGCAGGGCGAGCAGGCGCTCCGCGTAGCGGGCCCGGTCCGCGGGTGGCGCGCCCAGATCGACAAGCGCGGTGAGCGCCCGCGCACACGCCTCCACCTGCCACTGCGTGTCGGTGTCCTGGGCGACAGCCATCCGCAGCACCGGGTGCCGGGAGGCGAACCGTCCAGTGCCGGGGACGCGGCGGATCAGGTCAAGCCGGGCCAGCCGCCAGCAGGCCTCGACCGCCAGTGACGTCGGGACCTGAGCAACCTCGGCGAGCAGGTCCGCGGTGAAGGGCGCATCGACGATCGCGCCGGCCCGCAGACAGGCCAGCTCGACGGGGGGTAGGTCCGTCCACTCGCGGCGCAGCACGGCCACCGCCGCGTCGGACAGCCGGCCACCCTGTGCTTCACGGATCGGGTCTGCGCTGTTCGAGGTGGGGTCGCTCGGCAGCACCGCCAGGTAACCGGGGTTGCCGCCGGTCAGGTCGTACCGGGCGCGCAGCTCCACTTGGTCGATGTGGGGGTGCAGGAGCGCGACCTCGGCGAGGCTGAGAGGGCGAAGTTCGATCCGGTCGTGTGACGTCGGTTCCGCATCGGCGTGCTTGTCGAGATCCGGTAGCCCGAACGGCATCGGGGTCGCCATCTGCCGCGGGCGGTAGACGAGCACGAGCAGCAGCGGGGCGGGCACCGGATACCGCAGTAGGTGGGCGATCAGACCGGTGGAGGAGGCATCCGCCCAGTGCAGGTCGTCGAGGACCAGCACCAGACCGTCCCGTGCCGCCAGGCCGATCAGCCGGCGGGCCAGCTGGTAGGTCCGGAACCGGCGGGCGTCCGACGCCCGCGCCGGGGCTGCTGGCACCGCGGCGACGGACTCCGCCCAACTCTCCCCGGTGGCCCGTCCGGCACGCACCCCGCGTCGGAGTGACTGCCCCTCCGTGAAGGCATGGCGAAACACATGGAAGGGGACTCCCCGCTCATCCGGCGAACAGGTCCCGACGGCCCAGGGGACGGTGGAGTCGCACCGCTCCAGGGCCTCACGGACGAACCTGGACTTGCCGATGCCCGGCTCGCCGACCACCTCGCAAACCATTTGCCAGCCACGGCTCAGCACGGTGGCCTGGGCTCTCCCGATACGTGCCAACTGTGGTCGTCGCCCGACGAAGCGCGGGCTCGATGATGCGCTTTCCAGCCCAGGTGTCATCACGCAGACCAGACGCCTTCCGGCACACTCAATGGGAATTGGTCGCACTATACCGGAGCACCGCCAAATGTCGAAACAAATCACTGCGGCCAACGCCCTATTTGGCAGGCGCCGTCGAGATGCAGTTCTTTCCGACATCGCACCACAAGCCGCAGAAAAGGATCGGTAGCCAGAAGCGCGCCTAATCTGATATCGCCACGATCATGGCCGTCCATATTGAATCGCCCGAAGCGGTCATACTCCTACCTTGGGCCCTCAACCGTGGCGCTCATCCCACACGGTGAGCCGACGGCAAAGGATTCCCACAGCGCAAATGACTGGAATCCCACCGCCAGAACTGGCCACTTACCGTCAATTTTCAACATGCGAACAGCAACATGCAGACGCGGTAGCCCGCGATCACCAGCTCCGTCCACTGACCCTTGCGGCCGACCATCGGGGCGCCTTCCTCGGTCGTCGGCCGGGACCACCCGTTGCCCGGCCGGCAACTACTGGCGTCACCCTGGTCGCCGGCCTGGCCGAGGCAGCTGGCCAACTGGACACCACGAGCCCCGGCCGCCGGTACTGCCGGGACCAACTGCTCGTCCAGGCACGGGCAGAGGCCTCCACGGCGGTACGGCAGGCCGCAGTACGGGCATTGGTCGCCCACTTCAGCGCCGACCCCGACCTCATCGACATGCTCAGCGACCTCGCCGATTCACCCGACCCAGCGGTACGCGCGATCGCCGTCCACGCCCTCGGCGGCCGGGTCGAATCGTCCGAGGACATCCGCCAGTTGCTACTGGCGCGGGCCACCGAGGACCCGCCGGATTGCACTGCTCGCGATGGCGCGCCACAACGGTGCGGACCCCCGGACCCGCACCGTGCTCATCCGCCTCGCTCATCAGGAAGACGATGACACCGTACGTTGGTTGGCCGGGCAACTGCTGGCCACGCTGCCCGGTACCAGCCCCGACGATTTCCCGTGACCGGCGCCGGTCGCACTGCAGGCGAGGGCGCTGCCGGTGGCACCCGGCCTTCAGCGTCACCTCGGGCTGACAGCGGACGCGGTGACGAGGTGGACCCCGGCATAGTGTTGATCCGACACGTGGGCGCGGGCCGCCGCGACGCCTCCGCTTCCGGGTTGCCCAGTAGCTCGTAGGCTTTGGGCCACGCGCGCGACCCGGTGAGGTGCCCAGGATCCCGACCCCCTGTTCACCCTCCTGCCCAACCCCACACCCCTTGTGCCCGGAGGAACGCAGACCATGGACCACGCGTCTCAGCTCATCCAGGAGCGAAGTGCCCCGCCCGCCACGCTGGTGATCTTCGGTGCCTCCGGTGACCTGACCCGGCGTAAGCTGCTGCCCGCCATCGAGAGCCTGGCTCGGCACGAGCGACTGCCGGACCAGTTCGCGCTGGTCGGCGTCGCGCGAACGTCGATGACCGACGAGCAGTTCGCCGAGAGCGCCCTCGGCGAACGCACCCTCGCCAGCAAGCGCCAACTTCTGGGCGGCGTGCGATACGTCGCCGGCGGCTACGACGACCCGGAGACCTACAAGCGGCTGGTGGAGACCCTCGACGAACTGGACGCCCAGCGGGGCACGTCCGGGAACCGGCTCTTCTATCTGTCCACTCCCGCCGGGGCCTTCGAGCCGGTGATCAACGGACTGGCCGGTGTCGGGCTCAACCAACCACGCGAAGGCTCCTTCGCCCGCCTGGTCATCGAGAAGCCGTACGGGCGCGACCTGGTCACGGCTCGCGAGCTCGACGGCGTCGTGCACAGCGCGTTCGACGAGCACCAGGTCTTTCGTATCGATCACTACCTGGGCAAGGACACCGTCCAGAACGTGCTGGCGCTACGTTTCGCGAACTCGATCTTCCAGCCCATCTGGGATCGCTCCTGGGTCGACCACGTGCAGATCACCGTCGCCGAGACCCTCGGCGTCGGCAGCCGCGGCGGCTTCTACGAGGACGCCGGCGCGATGCGGGACATCGTGCAGAACCACGTGCTCCAGGTCCTCGCGCTGGCACTGATGGAGCCACCGGCCTCATTCGAGGCTGAGGGCCTGCGCAACGAGAAGGTGAAACTGCTGCAGGCAATCCGGCTCCCCACCGACCGGGACATCGCCGAGGCCGCGGTCCGGGGACAGTACACCAGGGGCGGCACCCGCGAGGAACTGATGGCCGGCTACCGCGAGGAGGCCGGCGTCGACCCCCTGTCGCGGACCGAGACCTACGCCGCTATGCGGCTCAACGTGGACAACTGGCGCTGGGCCGGGGTGCCGTTCTACGTACGCACCGGCAAGCGCCTGCCGGCCCGGCTCACCGAAGTGGCACTGCAGTTCCAGCGGCCGCCGCACCTGCCGATCCCGACCGACCAGCTCACCGGCCTCGATGCCGACGCGCTGATTCTGCGGATCCAGCCGAACGAGGGCATCTCGCTGCGCTTCGGTGCCAAAGTGCCGGGTCACTCCTTCCGGGTCCGCACCGCCACAATGGAGTTCTCCTACGACCAGACGTTCGCGGAGGAGTCCCCGGAGGCATACGAGCGCCTGCTCCTGGACGCGCTGATCGGTGACGCGTCGTTGTTCATCCGCAGCGACGAGGTGCAGCAATGCTGGCGGATCGTCGACCCGATCATCGACCACTGGAAGAAGGACAACTCGCCGATCCCCACCTACGAGGCCGCCTCCTGGGGCCCGACCGACGCCGACCGCCTCATCGGCCGGCACGGCCGCAAATGGCGCAACTCCGCATGACCCCGCCACAATGAGTGGGACCGCGCTGCTGAACCCGATCGCTTGATCTCAGCATCGGCGGGCACCGCGGTCCCCTCAGTGGGGCGGGTCAGGGCAGATTGCGGCGCAGGATGTAGTTGAAGCCGAACTCTGTATCCGTGGAGCGGACGTCGACGTAGCCGAGCCGATGGTAGAAGCCATGCCCTGTGATGCTCGCTCCGGTTTCCATGTGGTCGTAGCCCTCGATCACCGCAAGCGCCTCGATGTGACGCATGAGGAGCCGTCCTATGCCGCGACCGGCGGCCCGTGGGTGCACGAACATGGTGTAGACCTTGTTGCCGTCGCGGGAGACCGTGCCGACGACCCCGTTTGCCTCTGCGACGAACATCTGTCGTTGGGTGGCGAGTTCCTTGATGCGTTGCTCGGTGAAGTGGTCGCACATCCGCTCGATGACCTCGCTCGGATAGTCACGACTGTTGACCTCGCGCAGGCAGCGTTCGATGAGGCCCGCCACGGCGGGGGCATCGGCGATGTCGAACCGTCTTATCTTCGCCATCGCTTTATCTTGCCTGACCGCGGTTGCGCTGACCCACCCGCACGTCACTACGCGCGTGGGCGGGCCCGCCGACGATTCGTCGATTCCTGCGGTGGGACCAAATATGACGCAAGTCATACAATCGCCGCGCATGGGGCTTACCGAGTTCCTGCCGTCCCTCGTCTGGGTTGCGTCTTTGACGGGGCTGACATTGCCAAGTAGGCCGCACAGCGCCTCTCGGTAACTGTCGAAGCGCGTGGACTTCATGGAGCTGCACCGGCCTCTGGGGACGATCGATGCTGGTAAGAAGCGGCTCGTTCAGCTGTCCGGCTTTCAATACCGTGACCGCATGCCCGAGTTGATTCTGCCGACTGTCCGCCTGCACGCCGCGTTCTTGGAATGTCGCCACGACTGGGGCCCTGGCCTCCACGAGGACGGCTTCGGCCTGGGGGCCAACGACGACGTGGACTCGCCCGAAGGCTTCGCCGCTTGGGTGCACAAGCGGGTCCGACTGGCCCATCCGGTCGGCGACCCGTGCCCGGACGAGCAGCACGGCTCACCCCGGTGGATCGTCGAGAACGGCCACGTACTCGGGGGAATCATCCTTCGGCACAAGCTCGACGACGAGATCGGCCAGATCGGCTACGGCGTCCGGCCGTCCGCGCGCCGCCGAGGCCTGGCGAGTTGGGCACTCGGCGAGATGCTCACGGAGGCTCGCGTCGTCCTGGGCCTGGATCGCGTCCTCATCCCTTGCCGGGCCGACAACATCGCGTCGGCCCGGACGATCGAACGCAACGGCGGCGTCCTCGAGGGCATCCGCGACACCGAGCACGGTCCAGTGCGGCGCTACTGGATCGCCTTGGAGCGGTGATAGGTCCCGGTTCGGCTTGCCTCCAAGACCTCGGCGCGGCGGGTGAGGTCGGCCGCGATGTCATCCCAATCGGGCCCGTGCAGCCAGAGGTTCTGCGCAGCTTCTCTCAACAGCGCCGGCTCATCGGGACACTGCAGAAGGACCAGACGATAGGCCAGGTTCCGCACCCAGACCGGCAAGAGGCCGTCAACCACGTGTGGGCACAACTCGCGCAGCATGGCGAGAATCGACTCGGCATCAGCGAAGGTGAGTTCCTCAATGAAATGACGCTCGTCGTGATCAGCGCTGCATCGTGGCGGAGTGGGCCGATACTCGTCGCCGTAGAGGCACCGAGCGCGCTCCGTCAAGGTGCTGTGCATGCCACAAACCCTACGACGCCATCATTTCTGACGCTGAGCTGATTGAGGACGCAATGCATCGGTGCCGGCATCTTCGGAGCCCGCCTTGACCTGCGCAACTGCGGCTCAACCTGAGATGTCCACGACGACCTTGCCATCGGCGGTGCCGTCGACGACCAGCCGGTGGGCGTCCATGACCGTGTCGAGCGTGAACGCGCGCGGATCCAGTCGCGGGCGCAACGCACCGGCATCGGCCAGCGTCGCGATCTCGCGCAGGATGTCGCCATGGTGTTCGCGGCCCCGTCCGGTGAGCATCGGCAGCAGAGTGAACACGCCGGAGTAGGTCGCGCCACGGAACGACAGCGGGGCGAGCGAGTGTGAGCCCCAGCCCAGCGCGCTCACGACGTGCCCGTGATAGGTGCGTACCGCTGCGAACGACGCGTCGAGTGTCGCGCCACCGACGTTGTCGACGACGATGTCGAACCCCTCGCCGCCGGTGTGCCTCTCGACGTACTCCTCGACCTTGCTCACGGTGTAGTCGATCGGCACGGCGCCCAGGCTCTCGATCACCCGCATGCTCGCCGGCCTGCCCGTGGCGTACGCCTCGGCGCCGCGCGCCTGGGCGAGTTGCACGCCCACGTACCCGACACCTCCGGCGCCGCCGTGCACCAGCACCTTCTGCCCGGCGCGGACTCCGGCCCGGTCGACCAGCCCCTCCCAGGAGGTGATCGCCGCCAGCGGCAGGGCGGCGGCCTCCCGCATCGAGAGGCTCGTCGGCTTGCGGGCCAGCAGTCGGGCGTCCACCGCGGCGTACTCGGCCAGCGAGCCCTGCAGGTCGCCGACGCCCCCGCACAGCCCGTACACCTCGTCTCCCGGGTCGAACCCGGTCACCTCCGTGCCGATCGCCGCGACGACGCCGGCAAGGTCCAGGCCGAGCACCGCAGGCAGCTCGACACGCGCGTGCGCGGCCTTTCCAGCCTGGATCTTCGTGTCGAGCGGGTTGACCCCGCTGGCGACGATCCGCACCAACACCTGGCCGGGCCCGGGGGTGGGTTGATCGATCTCCTCGACCGTCAGCGGAACGTCGAACGCCCGCAGCACCGCAGCGCGCATAACCATCCACACTCTCCGTGATCGAGGCTTCACCTGGACGCTATCCGACCAGATCGACGGCGGGGCGGGTTCCTCGACGGTGGGGCATCCAGCTCGCCGCCCCACCGGCCAGCGCCGCGCCGGACGGACCACGGGTCAGTCGTCTTCGGCACCGTCGAGCAGCGCGCGCCGCAACGCCAGCCGGTGCTTCCGGCGGATCTCCGCCTCCCGGTACCGTCGCCGGTCCCCGTCGGTCTCCGGTAGCAGCGGCGGCACCGTGCGAGGCTGGCCGTCGTCGTCGATGGCGACCATGACCAGGTGGGCGGTTGCCACGTCGGTGGGCGGGACCGCCCGGTCCCACCGGTCGGCGGTCACCTTGACCGCCACCTCCATCGAGCTGCGGCCGGCCCAGGTGATCCGGGCGTCGACGTGCACGACGTCACCGACCCGCACCGCGCGGAGAAACGCCGTCTCGTCGATGGCGGCGGTCACCGCCGGCCCGTCGGAGTGCCGGGCGGCGACCACACCGGCGACGGAGTCGATGAGGTTGAGGATCCGGCCGCCGTGCACCGTACCCATCAGGTTGGTGTGGTGCTGGTCCATGATCTGCGAAAGGGTCAGGTGCGACGCCGACGGCGCTCGGCCGGCGATCGTGGTGGTGTCGTGCACAGCGGTAGTCCGTCCCTCGGAACCCACACCGCCGGGTCGCGGACACACGCTGACGAGGACCTGGCCGCGCACCACACGCACGGCCCGTCGCCCGCCCAGCCCACCCGCGAGGCCGACGGCAGCGCACACGGTTGTGTACGCGGCGCAGGCAGGTCTTCGGACTCGCGGGCCTGACCGGTCGTGCCGGTCCCCTACTGGCCGTCGCTTCCCGGGCCGCTGGCCCAGTGCTGATGACGGCGGTCGTTCCCACTCACCGCTGCGGGGCAGCCCCGGATTTCCACCGGGTTCCCTCTTGCGACGCCCAGCCGGTCACGACGGGGCGAACCAGCGCCGCCGGCGAGCATAGCTGGCCAGGGAATCTGTCCACCCGGGGCGTCCGGCCGCGGCGGCGGATGACCTCATCGTCAACTTTTGCCATCTGAGGAAGAAGATCGCCGCCTCTTGAAAAAAGTCTCGCGAGGGTGAGGATATCCAGATGCGTCGTCTCCCCCAGACTTGCGGGCGGGTGGTCTCGGGCCTCCTCGCGTTCCTCCTCGCCTCGGCGATCGCCCTCCTCGCGTCCGCCCAACCCGCCGCAGCGCACGGGACCCTCGCCACGTCCACACCGGCGAGCGGCGCCACCGTGCGCGAACCGTTGACGTCGGTGCGGCTCCTCTTCACCGAGAAGGCCGCCGCCAACGCGTTCTTCACGATCACCGCCCCGGGCGGCACCCGTGTCGACAACGGCTGGTCGCAGGGGGAGCCGACGCCACTGGAGAAGCCGGTACGGGAGTACTTCCTGGTCAACGGGAAGTTCGAGCCACGGGAGTACACGACGGGATTCCCCGCGGTGGTGTCCGTCGCCCACCTGCCTGCCAAGGGCCAGTACTCGGTGAGCTACCTGTCGGTCGCCTCGGACGGCGACACCGTGCGGGGCACCCTGACCTTCCGTTACGACGGGCGGGTGACGACGGCGCCGAAGGGGTGGAGCCCGCCGTCGACCCAACCGGACCCGGCGCTGGTGGCCGCCACCGAGCAGCACAACACGTCCGGGCAGGCCTCGGCGGTGCCGACCACCGCGGAGGATCCGACGACCCCGCCGGCTGCGGCTGCCCCGTCGACCGGGTCGACCGAGGAGAGCGGTCCCGGGGCGCTGGCCTGGGCCGGCTGGGCGGCGGCTGTCGCGGCGGTCGGGGCGGTGGCCGGGTTCGTCGTCTGGCGTCGCCGATCCGCCGGCACACCCACCGGCCGGGGCCGTGCCTCGGCGGCGACCACCGGTCGCCGGGGCGGTGGCGCCCGTGCCACGAACAGGGCCGGCACCGGCAAGACCGGCGGCGGCAAGACCGTCGGGGACAAGACCGTCGGGGGCAAGACCGTCGGGGGCAAGACCGTCGGGGACAAGGCTGCCGCTGGCAAGGTCGGCGGAGGCAAGGTCGGCGTCGTTGCGCGTACCGCGAGCGACAAGCGGGGGTCCGCCACCGTGCCGGCGGCGCGCAAGGGCAACACGGTCGTCACGGCCCGCACGGACGTTGCTGTCGATCCGACGCCGACCGACCAGGCGACCAAGGCCCTCGCCAGCACGGACGGCGAGCCGACTGTCGACCCCGGACCACGGCCCGACACGGACCTCGCCGCCGCGACGCCTGGGTCCCGGTTGAACAACACCCACCTGGCGCTGTTCGTCGGTGGTCTGGTGGTGGCCCTGCTGGCCGGATTCGGGTTGGCCCGTATCGGCACGGCAGAAGAGAGTCCGGCGACCGGCAACGCACGACCGGCAGCCGGTGGACCGCCCGCCTCGGGGCAGGTGGGCTCGGCGACCGACGGGCACCAACACCCGGCCGGCACGGGGCCGCACACGCATCGGGGTGACGACGCGACGGGCGCGACGCTGGCGACCGGGACGACGGTCAGCGCCGGTGGGTACACCCTGCAACCGCTGGAGCGGTCCCAACCCTCCGGTGTACGCGCCGACTACCGGTTCCGGATCGTCGGGACCGACCGGCAGCCGGCAACGACCTTCGCGGTCGTCCACGACAAGCCGTTGCACATGATCGTGGTCGGCCGCGACCTGTCCGGCTACCAGCACTTGCACCCGACGATGGCGCCCGACGGCACCTGGAGCGTCCCCCTGACGCTGGCCCGGCCCGGCGGCTACCGCGTCTACGCCGACTTCTCCGTCACCGCGACCAACGGCACGCAGATCCCTCTCGTGCTGGGCGTCGACCACACCGTGCCCGGCGCGCACAACCCGACCGCGCTGCCGCCAGCGGCGGCACAGGCGACGGCTGGTCCGTACGCGGTGTCGATGACCGGCACCCCGACGGTGGGGGTGACGGCGCCGATGCACTTCCAGGTCAGCGCCGACCCGACCGTACCGGCGCAGTTGGAGCGGTACCTGGGCGCGTACGGGCACCTGGTCGTCGTCCGTGAGGGCGACCTCGGCTACGTGCACGTCCACCCCGAGCAGGAGCTGGTCGACGGGACTGTCAAGTTCTGGCTGACCGCCCCGAGCTCGGGCCGGTACCGGGCGTTCTTCGACTTCCAGATCGCCGGCAAGGTGCACACCGCCGAGTTCACGATCAACGTTCCCTGAGCCTGGAACTTTCTCCGTGCTGCGACCGACCAACCTCCCAGCAGCAAACATCGGAGGAAGAACACATGCGCACCACCAGCCCGTTCGCTCCCGGCCGCCGTTCGGCCGCCGTCCTCGCAGCCGCGATCCTGACGGTGGGCGCCGCCGGTTGCGGCTCGTCCGACTCTCCGTCGAAGGCGCAGGCGGGCCCGTCCGCGTCGACCTCGGCCAACCCGGACGCTGGTGTGCTCGGCATTCGTGACCCGTGGGTGAAGGCGGCCGACAAGGGCATGACGGCTGCCTTCGGGACCCTGGTCAACGACGGCGACGCCGATGTCACGGTGACGAGCGCCACGACCTCCCTGTCGCCGATGGAACTGCACGAGATGGCCATGAAGGACGGCAAGATGGTCATGCGGCCGAAGCAGGGCGGCATCGTGATCAAGGCCAAGAGCTCGCACGCGTTGGAGCCCGGCGGCGACCACCTCATGCTGATGAACCTCACCAAGCCCGTTCAGGCCGGCGACGAGTTGACCTTCACCCTGACCTTCGTCGACGGCAAGACCCAGCAGTTCCGCGCCGTGGCCAAGCCGTTCACCGGCGCGCAGGAGAGCTACGCCCCCGGGCACGGCGAGCCGATGACAGGCATGAGCGCCACGCCGGAGATGAGCATGAGCCCGGCGTCGTGACCGACACGCCAACCGCCCGGCCGGTGAGCAGGCGAGGTCTGCTCACCGGCGGGGCTCTCGCCGTCGGCGGTGCCGTGGCCGGCGGCGCCGCGATCGCCACCACGCGTGCCGACGGCTCCGGGCGACCCGACGCGGTCGGCGTCGACGCGACGCCGGTGGCGACCGTCGGCGGCCTGGTCGAGCCGTTCCACGGCGCCCGGCAGGCCGGGGTGGCCACCGAACCGCAGGCGCACGCGTCGTTCGTGGCGCTCACCCTGCGGGCCGGCACCGACCGGGCCGCGCTGGGTCGGATGTTGCGGTTGCTCACCGATGACGCCTCCCGGCTCACTCAGGGCCGACCTGCTCTGGCCGACACCGAGGCCGAACTCGGGCTGCTGCCGGCACGGTTGACAGTCACCTTCGGCTTCGGGCCCGGCCTGTACCTGGCGGCCGGCCTCGACGACCGCCGGCCGGCGTCGGTCACCAACCTGCCCGCGTTCCGCATCGACCGGCTCCAGCCGGCCTGGTCCGGTGGTGACCTGTTGCTTCAGATCTGCGCGGACGACGCGATCACCGTCGCCCACGCCCAACGAGTCCTGGTCAAGGACAGCCGACCGTTCGCCACCGTGCGGTGGGTCCAGCAGGGCTTCCGGCGCAGCCCCGGCGTCGAACCGGGCGGCCACACCCAACGCAACCTGTTCGGTCAGCTCGACGGCACCGCCAACCCTCGACCGGGCACGCCCATGGACAGCGCCCTCTGGGTGCCGGACGGCCCGGCGTGGCTGCGTGACAGCACCACACTGGTCCTTCGGCGGATCAGCATGAACATGGAAACCTGGGATCTGCTCGGCCGAACCGACCGCGAACTCGCCGTCGGCCGACGCCTCGACACGGGCGCCCCGCTCACCGGCAGCGCCGAACACGACGAACCCGACTTCGCCGCCACCGGCCCGGACGGCCTCACCGTCATCCCCGACTTCTCACACATGACCCGCGCCCACGTCACCGACGACCGGTTGAAGATCCTGCGCCGGCCCTACAACTACGACGGTGTGCCGACGGCCGAGGGTCACGCCGACAGCGGTCTGATCTTCACCTCGTACCAGGCCGACATCGCCCGGCAGTACCTGCCCATCCAACGCCGGCTGGCCGACCGGGACCTGCTCAACGAATGGACCACCCCGATCGGGTCCGCTGTCTTCGCCATTCCGCCCGGTTGCCAACCGGGAGGATGGGTCGGCGAGCAGGTGCTCGGATGACCACGCCAACCGGAGTTTCGTGATGACCGTTCCGCCGTCCCGCCCCACCGCCGTCCGCCTCGGCGCGGCGGCGCTCGCCGTCCTCGTGGCGGTGCTCATCCCGGCCGGTCCGGCCTGGGCGCACAACTCGCTCAAGTCGGCCACGCCCGCTCGGGACGCGACAGTGCCGAGCGCACCGACCGAGGTCACGCTCGAATTCATGCAGCGGCTCGACCCCACGTTCACCACGATCGTGCTCAGCGACGCCGCCAAACGGAAGCTTCCCACCGGCGAACCGGTGGTCACCGGAGCGAAGAGCACGGTCCAGGTGACCGACACACTGCCCAACGGGACATACACGGTCGCCTACCGGGTCGTCTCCGCCGACGGGCACCCGGTGCAGGGGTCGTACCCGTTCACGGTGGCCGATCCCACGTCCAGCGCCGCGCCGGTTGCCGACGTCAGCGCGTCAGCGTCCACCCCGTCCGCCGCCGCCGCTGTGCAGCCCGACGGCGGTCCGAACGCCGGTGTGCTCGTCGCGGGTGCCGCGCTGGCCCTCCTCGTCCTGGCCACGGCTGGGCTGCTGTGGCGACGGGCGACGCGGCGCTGATCCGACCCGTCCCGTGCGGTCGGGTCGCACCATCACCTCACCAGTCAAGGTCAACACGTGTCCGACACAGAACCACGGCAGTTCGCCAGCGACGATCCGAGCGCTGCCCGCACCGTCGCCACCGCGTCGGAAACCCCGACCGGTCCAGCCCTGACCGGTCCGGACCCTTCCGCCGTCCGGCCGAAGCGTCCTGACGGATCCGGCCGGGTGCTCACGGTCGCCGCCGTCACGGCGGGGGTCACCCTGCTGGTGCTCGGCCTCCGGGTCGGGGGTGCGCTCACGGCCGCGATTCCGGGCCTTCCCGACGCGGGAGCGAGCACGGCCTGGGCACTACCCGTGTTCCGGCTGCTGTCCGACGGTCTCGCCACCGTCACCGTCGGCATGCTGGTGACCGCCGCCTTCCTGCTGCCCGGCGACGGACGCAGCGTCTCGCCGCACGGCTACCTGCTCCTGCGGCGGGCGAGCCGCACGGCGCTGGCGTGGGCGGTCACCGCACTGTCGCTGATGGTGTTGACGGTCTCGGACCTGCTCGGCCAACCGCTGGAGACGCTCGAACCCGCGACGGTGCTCAGTTTCGCCACCACGATCTCGCAGGGTCAGTCGCTCACGCTGCAGGCCGGCCTGGCCCTGGCCGTGGCACTGCTGGCCCGCACCGGAGTGTCCCGCGGGCTCGCCGCGACTGTCACGGTCCTGGCCCCGGTTGCGGTGCTGCCTCCGGCCTTCACCGGGCACTCCGCCGGTGCCGGTAACCACCAGATCGCCGTCACCAGCCTGGCCCTGCACATCCTCGCCGCAGCGGTGTGGGTCGGTGCCCTCGTCGCGCTGCTGGTGGTACGGCGCAGTCGGCTGCTACCCGACGCCGCCGCTCGCTACAGTCGCCTCGCCCTGGGCTGCTTCGTCGCCGTGGCGGTCAGCGGGCTGGCCAACGCCGCCGTCCGCCTCGGTGCTGTCGACCAACTCTGGCAGTCCCGCTACGGCTGGTTGGTCCTCGGCAAGCTCGCCGCCCTGCTGATCCTCGGCGTGCTCGGCGCGGCACACCGCTCCCGCACCCTGCCGGCGATGCGCGCCGGAAGGCGGTGGGCGTTCGGCCGACTGGCGGCCGGTGAACTGATCGTCTTCGCGGCCACCGTGGGGCTCGCGGTGGCGCTCTCGCGCAGCCCCACCCCCGTCGCCGAATCCGGCGTCGACGCCGACCCGATCACCGAGTTGCTCGGCTTCCCGATGCCCACCGCACCCACTGCGGGCAATCTGCTCGGCCAGCCGCTGCCGGACATGTTCTTCCTGACCCTCTGCGCTCTCGGTATCGGCGGGTACCTGGCCGGGGTGCGCCGGATGCACGCGCGAGGGCACCGCTGGCCGGTCGCCCGGACGGCGAGTTGGCTGGGCGGGATGCTGCTGCTCGCCGCGACCACAGACCTCGGCGTGGCGCGCTACGCGTACGTGCTGTTCAGCGCGCACATGGCCCAGCACATGGTGTTGTCGATGCTGGTGCCGATCCTGCTGGTCGGCGGCGCGCCGGTCACCCTCGCCCTCCGCGCCCTGCGTCGACCGGCGGACCCGCGGGTACGCGGTGCCCGGGAGTGGCTGTTGATCGCGGTGCACAGCCGCGCCACCAGGGTGCTCACGCACCCGCTCGTCGCGCTGGGCATCTACACCGCCAGCCTGTTCGGCCTGTACTTCAGCGACCTGCTCGGCGTGCTGATGCGCTCCCACCTCGGTCACCTGGCGATGCTCACCCACTTCGTGGTCGCGGGCTATCTGCTGTTCTGGGTGCTCATCGGAGTCGACCCGGGCCGCCGACGCCTTCCCCACCCCCTGCTGGTGATCATCCACTTGGCGTCGATGATGGCGCACGGTTTCTTCGGCCTGGTCCTCATGCAGACCACCACCGTCATCGCCCCGGACTGGTACATCGCTGTGCACCCGACCTGGGCGTCGTCGCTGCTGGCCGATCAGCAGCTCGGCGCCGGCATCGCCTGGGCGTTCGGAGAGCTGCCCGCCGTCGTCGTCATGATCGTCCTGATTCGCCAGTGGATTCGTGCCGACCAACGGGAACAGGGCCGCCTCGACCGGGCCGCCGACCGAGCCGACGCCACCGGCGCCGAGGACGACCTGGCCCGCTACAACGCGTTCCTCGCCGCGGCCGGACGGACCGACGGCGACCCGAACCTCGCGGCCCGGCCGGAGCAGCCCTGACCTCGGGAACTCGATCTTCGGGAACCACAGGCGTCTCTCCCCCGACTACCAGTCAGAGCCGACGCGGCACATAACCGGGCGACCAGACCAGTACGGGAAACGCCTTCGGGTGCTTCCCGACTCTTCCGATCGGATCACCATGTCTCTTACCGAGTTGTCCGGCACGCCGACGCCGGAACCCACCACGACGGTCAATAGACCGGCCCTGCCGGCCCGGCGCACGTCACCGTTCGGCGCGCTGCTGCTGAGGCTGCACTTCTACGCCGGCATCCTCGTCGCCCCGTTCCTGGTGGTCGCCGCACTGACCGGCCTGGCCTTCACCACCACCCCGCAGCTCGACACGATTCTCTACGGCGACCAGTTGACCGTCGCCCAGGCGGGTGACCGTCAGCTGCCGCTGGCCGAGCAGATCGGGGCCGCACGCAACGCGCACCCGGACGGCAGCATCACCACAGTGCAACCCGGCGACGGCGACCGGACCACCAAGGTGGTCTTCTCCCTTCCCGAGCTCGGCGAGAACCAGCACACCGTCTACATCAACCCGTACACCGCCGAGTCGCAGGGGCAGCTCACCACCTGGTTCGGGTCCACGCCGGCCACCACCTGGTTGGACGACCTGCACCGCCACCTGCACCTGGGCGCGGTGGGCGAAAACTACTCCGAGCTGGCCGCGAGCTGGCTGTGGGTGATGGCGCTCGGCGGAGTCATCCTCTGGTGGCGTCGGCGCGGCGCCGCCCGAGCGGCCGCCCGGCATCTGCTCGTGCCGGACCTGTCCAGCGCCAAGGGTGTCCGCCGTACCCGAGGGTGGCACGCCACCACCGGCATCTGGCTCACCGTCGGGCTCCTGTTCCTCTCGGTCACCGGGTTGACCTGGTCCCGCTACGCCGGTGCGAACTTCGCCGCCGGTCTCGACGCGCTGAGCGCCCGCACTCCGGAGATCTCCACAAGCCTCACCGTCGGCCCCACCGCTCCTGCCGAGACCGGCGGGGGCCACGAGCACGGAGCCGCCGGAGCGGGCGGGGTGGTCGAGTCGGCGGCCTTCGACCGGGTCCTGGCGGTCGCTCGCGACGCGGGCCTCGCCGGTCCGGTCGAGATCGCTCCCGCGCCGGAGCCCGGCTCGGCCTGGACCGTCACGCAGGTCGACAACACCTGGCCGGTCGCCAAGGACCGCATCGCCGTCGACCCGTCCTCCGACACGGTCACCGCCCGCAGCGACTTCGCCGACTGGCCTCTGCCGGCGCAACTGAGCGGCCTCGGCATCCAGGCCCACATGGGGATCCTGTTCGGCCTGGTCAACCAGATCCTGCTCGCCGCGCTCGCCCTCGGGCTGCTCTGCGTCATTTTCTGGGGCTACCGGATGTGGTGGCAGCGCCGACCCACCCGCGTCGACCGTCGCGCCCTCGCCGGGACCCCGCCGGCCCGCGGCGGCGTACGCGGCCTGCCGCTCTGGGCGCTGCTGATCGGCGTACCGGTGACCGTGGCGATCGGCTGGGCGCTGCCCCTGTTCGGGCTCACAGTGCTCGCCTTCCTCGTCGTCGACGTCGTGGTGGGGGCGGTGTCTCGACGCCGACGACCTGCCGCGGCTCCCACCTCCCCGGCACCGGCGGGAAGCTGATCCACAGGTCCGGCCGTTCGTCTGCTGACGGACGGCCGGACGACTCGCTCAGATCACTACCTGTTTGGTGTTCGGCAGGCTGTCGACGATCGACTTCTGCACGTTGATCGTGTCGGCGATGATCTCGTGGGGCGTGTTCGCCATCCACTGCATGACCGAGATGTCCTCGAACCGGGGATGGCGGAACATCTCCAGGAACACCAGCGGCTCGTCGCCGGTGTTCTCGATGTAGTGGCCGTACGCGAAGGGCACGTAGCCCACGTCACCGGCCTGGAAGTCGAACGTCCGGGCGGCGGCCTGCGACGCGAAGACCCCCATCCGCCCGGTGCCGGAGATGTAGTACTGCCACTCGTCGGTGGTGGGATGCCAGTGCAACTCGCGCATTCCTCCCGGCTCGACCTCGACCAGGGCCGCGGCGGTGGTCACGGAGGCGGCGAAGTTGGTCGAGTCGGTGATCCGGACCGTTCCGCCGCGGAAGCGCTGCGGGGTCTGCGCGAGCATCCGGTGCTTGAAGCTTCGTGGGATGTCACCGGTCGGGCTGACCACCCGGTCCTGTTGTAGGGGCGGTGGGACGTCGCCCTGGAAGATGTACTTCTCCCGCTCCGGCAGGTTCTCCATCTGGTCGAGCGTCCAGCCGAAGTTCTTGGCCAGGACGTGCCGTGGCGTGTGTGCGAAGAAGTCGCTGAGCAGGAACGTGTTGTTCTCCGAGAACGCGCCGTCGTCGAAGACCAGCAGGAACTGCGCGCCGTTCTCCAACGCCTGGATGTTGTGCGGCACGCCCTGCGGAAAGAACCAGAGGTCGCCTGCCTTCACGTCCTCGATGAAGTTGCGTCCTTCGTGGTCGACGGCACTGATCCGGCAACTGCCGCTGAGCATGTACGCCCACTCCGACTGCTGGTGCCAGTGGATCTCCCGGTACGCGCCCGGCTCGAGACCGAACTGGACGCCGGACAACTGACTGGCGATCGGAAGGTCGCGGTTGGTGACCTCCCGGGTCCAGCCGCCCTTCTCCACCCGGGTGTGCGCCTGCGAGAACGAGAACTTGAGGTTGGGCACCAGGCGGCTGTCGGTCGTCGGCGGCACCAGGAGGTCCGGGTTCTGCCGCTCAAGCTCGACGTTACGGCCCGCGAAGGGCGCGGCGCCCTGGTCGCCGCGTCGCGGTTCGGGATCGCTGTTCGCCATGATCGCTGTCTCCTCACTCGGGTTGGATCGGATGGGGCGCGGGAACGGTTCCGCCCCGCAGCCGTAGCCGGGACGAGGTCCCCAGCAGGGCTCGCACTCCGGGCCAGCCGTACTGGACCGCGATCGCGACCGGAATCGCCGCCGCGGTCGCCATCAGCACCAGGCGGGTCCACGCCGGAGCGTGACCACCCGCCCCGGTGCCGGCATAGAGGACGAACATCAGCAGTACGACCCGGAGCCGATGCAGACCGGGAGGTTCGGTGAGCTGGGCCATGGTTCGATGATCGGCGCCGCACACCGACCGTCGCATCACGCGATCGCGCCATTACCGCACGTCAAATCCCGGACGGCGGGGCCATTCGGCGCAATCCCGTCGGTTCGTCGATCTGGTCGCCGGCACCTGCCGCCGTGGCTAGGCTCGGTCATAGGACGGCATTTCGACGCGCCTGGTAACAACCGGGGAGAACGCCATTGTCCGAATCATCCTTCACCTCAGGAACGCTTCCGGCCGACGACATCGCCGCCGACGCCGAGCAACGACGGCACCGGCTGTTCGCCACGGCGGATCAGCTCCGGCTCGCCGGGCGCGGTATGGAGGCTCTCCACGTCCTGGCGGCGGAGATCGCGACGAGTCGCAGCGGGGAGCGCCACCGGGCTCACCTGCTCGGTCGCCTGGCGCAGACCGTGGCACTGGAGCAGCCGACCGTCGCTCTGGCCGGTCTGCGGGAGGCGCTGAACCTTCGACTGGACGCCCGCAGCCGCAGCACCCTGCTCGCCCTGATCGCCACGATCGCGGCCCGTACCGGACATCCGGACACCGATGCCCTGCTCCGCGACGCGGGCACCGCGCACGCCGCGTCGGGTGACCAGTCGTCCGCTCGCCACCTCGCCCTCGGCCGGGCCGCCCGCTCGCTCGCGTACGGCGACCTGCCGGGCGCCCAGGCTGTGCTGGCGGCCCTGGACCCGGCCTCCTGGGTGGCACGAGCCGACGCCCCGTCCATCCGGGCCGAACGGATCCTCGTGCAGCTCGGCCTGGGCCGGCATCAGGACGCACGGACCGCGACCCGCCGGGCGCCCGACGAGGCCGACGTCTCGGGCTCCGGGCTGACCGCGCTGGACTGCCTGCGCATGGTGGCCGTGGGAGAGCTGCCCGAGGCGGCCGCACTGGCCGTGACGACGCTCAGCTCCGGCTCGGCGGACCTCACCAGGGAGGTGCGTGCCCTGTTGGTCGCGGTGATCGGCGAGGTCCGCTACCGCCGTGGCGAACACGACGACGCACGCGCCATCCTGCGCGCCTGCCTCGCCGAGGAACGATGGCCCGACCGGACGATGTGGAGCCTCGCGTTCTGTGTGGCGGTTCGCGACCCCGCCCTCAGCGCGCCCGCTGGCCTCCTCACCAGGATCGTCGCCGACCTGCATCGGTCGGTCCGGCCGCTCCTGCCGGTGCCGCACGTCGGCCCCCGACTGGTGCGCGCGGCGGTGGCCGCCGGCGACACCCAGGCCGCCCGCCGGGTCACCGAGCTGGTCGAGCAGGTGTCCACCCGTACGCCGGTGCCGCTGTGGCACGCGCTGGCCGACCAGAGCCGAGGGTTGCGCGACGGCGACCCGGACGCGCTGCGGTCGGCTGTCGACCGGCTGCGCACCACCGCGGCTCGGCCGGCGTTGGCGGACGCGTTGCTCGACCTCGCGAACAACCCTCGGGCGCGACCCGGGGAGGCGCGCGATGCCGCGTACGAGGCGGCTGCCCTCTATGCCCGGATCGGCGCCCCTGGCGACCAGGCGATTGCCGACCGGCGCAGCGCCGACCTCGCCGCCACCGGGCGCCACCGGCAGTCGATCGACGGGCTGCCAGGCGGGGGCGTCGGGGCGCTCACCCCCGCGGAGGAGCGGGTGGCCGAGATGCTCGCCGCCGGCGCGACGAAGAAGGAGGCGGCGAGGAGCCTCTTCGTCTCCTTCCACACCGTGGACACCCAACTCCGCGCTATATATCACAAGCTGGGCATAAACAACCGGATGCAGTTGGCGCGGGCCTGGGAACGGACCAGACGATAATCAACAGATGACCGCGCCAGCCGACCTGACCCCGCTCGCCGAAGCCGTGGAGTGCGAGTTCATGCACTCCTACGAGTCGCAGGCGCCCGGGCCCACGTACACCGATCTCGGGATCGCGACCACCCGCATCGGCGGCGGTGTCGCCCTCGCCATGCGCAACGACCCCTCCGGCGGGTACTGGAGCAAGGCCCTCGGTTTCGGCACCACCGAGCCGTTCACGGTGCAGACCCTGGATCGCGTCCTCGACTTCTACCGGGAGCAGGGCGTCGACCAGGCCGTCCTCCAGCTCGTTCCGTCGGTGCTGCCCGCGGGCTTCGACGAGGTCGCCGCCGCGCGCGGGCTTGAGCCGGGGAGCACCTGGGTCAAGCTCGCCGCCCGCCCCGGCGACGTCGCCGGGGCGCAGACCCGCCTGCGCGTCGGCCCGGTGCCGGCCGACGAGGCGCAGCGCTGGGCCGACGTGCTGCTCGCCGGGTTCGGCATGCCGAGCGGTGGGCTCACCGAGATGCTGGCCGCGACGGTCGGCCAGCCGGCGTGGCGACCGTACGCGGCCTGGAACGACGGCGAGTTGGTGGCGGGCGGCAACCTGTTCCTGCACGGCGAGGCGGCGTCGCTCAACGCCGCCGCCACGGCCTCCGGTCACCGCGGTCTCGGGGCGCAGTCGGCGCTGATCGCCGCTCGTGCCCGAGCCGCCGCCGAGGCGGGCTGCCGGTGGCTGTTCGCCGAGACCGGCAAGCCGGCGCCCGGCCAGCAGAACCCGTCGCTGAACAACCTGCGCCGTGCCGGGCTGGTGCCGCTCTACGAACGCCGCAACTGGGTCTGGCGAGCAGCTTCCTGAACCCGCCCCGTCGCTGTCACTTCTCGCTGTCGAGGAGGGCCATCATCGCGCTCGCGTACCGCTGCCCGGAGGCGGCGCCGGCCGGCACGGCACGCTCGATCTCGTCCAACGCGTCCTGGTCGAGCACCAGGTCGACAGCGGCCAGCGACTCGGTCAGCCGGTCCCGCCGCCGCGCCCCGACCAACGGCACGATCTGTTCGCCCTGCGCCGCCACCCAGGCGATCGCCACCTGGCTGGTGGTCGCCCCCAGCCGCTGCGCGACCCGGCCGAGCGCGTCCACGAGGCGCAGGTTGGCGGCCAGGTGCTCGCCCTGGAACCGTGGGCTGTTCGCTCGGAAGTCCGTGCCGGTCAGCTCACGGTCCGCCGACCAGTGCCCGCTCAGCAGACCTCGGGACAGCACCCCGTAGGCGGTCAGCCCGATGCCCAGCTCCCGCAGCGTCGGCAGGATGGTGGACTCGGGGCCACGGGAGAGCAGCGAGTACTCGATCTGGACGTCGCTGATCGGCGCCACCGCGGCGGCCCTGCGAATGCTGTCCGCGCCCACCTCGGAGAGCCCGATGTGCCGGATGCAGCCGGCCTGCTGCATGTCGAGCAGCGCGCCCACGGTCTCCTCGATCGGCACCTGCGGGTTGAGCCGTGACGGCCGGTAGATGTCGATGTGGTCGGTGCCCAACCGGCGCAGCGAGTACGCCAGCCGGTCCTTCACCGCCGCCGCCGACACGTCGTACGGTGCGGCCTGGAAACCGCCGTCAGGTGTCCGGCGTGCGCCGAACTTCACGCTGAGCACCACCTCGTCGCGGCGACGCTCCCGCAGCGCCCGGCCGATCAGCAGCTCGTTGTGGCCCGACCCGTAGAAGTCCGCGGTGTCGATCAGGTTCACACCCGCGTCGATCGCCGCGTGCAGCGTCGCGATGCTCTCCGCCTCGTCGGCCGGCCCGTACAGGTCGGACATGCCCATCGCACCGAGCCCGATGATCGACACCTCCGGCCCGGAGGTACCCAACCGTCGCCGTCGTAGACCCGTCATGTCGCTCGTCTCCTTCGGTCGTCGTCGCGGTGCGTCGCGATCCGGCGGCACCGTTGTGTACGCTGTGTCCATATAACCAGCAAGTAGACACCGTGTCCATATAACCGGGAGGACCAGTGGCCGAGCTCACGTCGGATGCCCACACGCCGCCACGGCGCGGTCGCGGCCGTCGCCCCGCCGACCAGGTACGCGCCGAGATCCTCACGGCCGCCGGTGAACTCCTGCTGGCCGAGGGCATGGCCGGCTTCACCATCGAGAAGGTCGCGGCCCACGCCGGGGCCAGCCGGATGACCATCTACAAATGGTGGCCCTCCAAGGGGGCGCTCGCCCTGGACGGCTACTTCACAGTCGTCGCGCCCACCCTGGCTTTCCCCGACACCGCCGACATCGTCGCCGACCTGACCAACCAGCTCGTCGCCTTCGTCCACCTGGTGCGGGACACCACCGCCGGGCGGGTCATCAGCCAACTCATCGGGCAGGCGCAGACCGATCCGGAACTCGCCGCCGCCTACCGCGAGCGCTACTCCGGCCCCCGTCGGGCCCTCGCCGTCGACACCCTCACCCGGGCCATGGCCCGGGGGCAGTTACGCGCCGACATCGACCCCGAATCCGTCGTCGACCAACTCTGGGGCGCCTGCTACCACCGGCTCCTCATCGCCGACCTGCCGCTCACCGAGGACTTCGCCCGCGCCCTTGTCGACAACCTCATCCGCGGGCTGCGCTGACCAGCTCACTCGGGCGGCTTGGCCCCCGACTGCTCGCTGACCATGTACGCCGCGTACCAGTCGGGCCAGTTGTCGTCCCGCTCCCCCGTACGTTTCTCGTGCTCACCGTGTGCCGCGGCCGCGCGCCGTAGCGCGCTCGCCAGGTCGCTCACGGAACCGAACGATGTCAGACCACCCTCGATGCGGCCGGGAAGCCTGCTCGTGATCTCCTGCATCAGCCAGGTGTTGCCGTCCGGGTCGCGAAGCGTGGCGCGCGAGAAGTAGCTGCGCCGCTCCGGGTCCGGCCCGTCGACCGGGCCGTCCGGGCTGACATGAAAGACGTCGCCGACCTCGACACCGGCGGCGACGAGGGCGTCGCGGGCCGCCTCGATGTCGGCGACGATCAGGTACGCCATGGCCGAGCCGGGAGCCGCCGGCGTGAGCCCGGGGCCGAACTGTACGGAGCAGGCGGAGCCGTGCGGCGTCAGCTGGACGATGCCGGGCGGGGTCTGGTCGAGCCGCCACCCGAGCCGTTGGTAGAACGTCTTCGCCCGGTCGACATCCGAGACCGGGATGACGACCACCTCAAGCTTGACGTCGAGGCTCTCGATGCGTGACGTCGCACTCGCGTCACCCTGGGCCGCCTTCGGGCTCATCGCCGCCCCCCCCTTCCTGATCATCACGCTACTGCCTGCGTTCCCGCTCGGCGCCGGCTTTCCGGCATCAGCCCGGCGCCATCCTGGTGGCCCGGCGCACCCCCAGCAGGGCGACCAGGGCGAGGAGGATGACGGCGACGGAGTACTCGTCGGCGGTCCGCGGCAGGCCGCCTGCGTAGACCACGAGGAAGCCGGCGATCACCGTGGGGAGACCGAAGCCGACGTAGCAGACGACGTAGAGCACGGACAGCACGCTGGCGCGTTGGTGCGCCTCGACCAGCGGCATGACCGTCTTGAGACTGCCCTGGAAGCCGCTGCCGAAGCCGACGCCCCCGAGCGCGAGGCCGACGAAGAAGCCCGGGATGGACTGCGCCATGACCGCCACCAACGTGACGATCATGCCGAGGATGAGCGCGACGATGCCGGTCAGGATCACGGTCCGCGCGGCGGTGTTGCGCTGCACCAGGACGGCGATCGACCCGAAGACGGCGAAGACGAAGAGGACCAGGCCGCCGACCACGATCGACGTGTTCATGAGACTGCGGACGAGCGCCGGGCCGAGCGCGCCGAAGAACCCGGCCAACGCCCAGACCGCGAAGAGCACCGGTACGACGACCAGGACCGGCTGACGCACCGAGCGGGGCAGCGTGACGTCCGGCCACAGGCTGCGGCGGGCCCCGGCCATCGGTGTGACCGTCTCCGGCATCAGCGCGACCCCGACGGCCTGGATCAGCAGGATCACGAGCAGCACCACGTACACCAGTCGGGTCGGCGCGGGCAGGAACTGGATGAGCAGCGCCGAGAGCAGGGCGCCGCTTCCGGTGCCGATACCGGGAGCGATCGAGTTCGCGAGCGTGCCCCGGCCACGGTCGATGTCGAGCATGGCGGCGCCCACGGCGCCGGTGGCGGCGCCGGCGGCCAGCCCCTGCACGAGACGGGCGACCAGCAGGGCCGCAACGCCGTTGGCGAAGATGAAGACGACAAGCGCGAGCATCTGCACCGCGATCGCGACGGCCAGCACCGGCCGCCGACCGACGTGGTCGGACAACTTGCCGAACGTGAGCAGCGACGCCAGCACCGCGAGCGCGTAGACGGCGAACACCACAGTGGTCGTGACCGGCGAGAAGTGCCAGCGTTCCTGGTACACCCCGTAGAGCGGGGTCGGGGCCGCCGACGCGGCCAGGAACGACACGAGGATCGACGCCAGCAGCACCAGGGAGACCGTCGGTGAGAGTCGGGCCCGCCCAGCGATAGGCATGTCGGTGCTCCTCGGCTGCGTGAAAAGCGGTCAGCCTGGGCGTTCCGCCGACCCCCGGGGCCACGGCGGCGTACCCGGTTGGCGCCGGCACATGCCAGCTCAGCCCTCGGCGTCCTGGCCGGTCGCCGGCAGGCTCGCCACGCCACGGACCAGCGCGTCCCTGAAGTCGCGGTACCGGTCGGGGCCGAGCGTGTCGGCGAGTTTCTGCTCGATCTGGCGCACGAAGCCGTCGGAGGCCGCCATCAAGCTGAGGCCCCGCTCCGTCGGCACGATCAACTTTGCCCGGCGGTCGGCCGGGTCGGGCGCGCGCCGGACGTATCCCAGTCGCTCCAACTCGTCGAGGATCGCGCCCATCGTCTGCTTGTTGCGGCCGGCCAGCCGGGCCAGTTCGCCGGGGCGGGTGCCCTCGGCGTCGAGGTACGCGAGGACCGCGCCGTGACGGGGCCGGACGTCGTCGAAACCCTGCTCCGCCGAGCGTCGGAAGATCTCCCGCTGCACGCGCCCGGCGAGTTGCACGGCCAGGATCCCGAGGTCGGGGTCCTGCTCCTTCAGTGTGCTGCGCTTCATACTTTGGTCCAATCATTGGACGGTACAACTTATGGACTATATCGTCGGTGCCGGCGACCGGTGGTTCAAATCGGTCCGCCTGACCGAGAGGATGACCATGACCATTCTGATTACCGGGGCAAATGGCACCGTGTCGCGGGAAGTGCTGCGGGAGTTGGCCGGCAAGCAGCCGCTCCGCGCCCTCGTGCGGGACGCGTCGCGCACGCCGGGGCTCGACGGGGTCGAGTACGTCGTCGGCGACCTGGACCGCCCCCGCACGCTGACCCCGGCGTTCGAGGGCGTGACGACGCTGTGGCTGCTGATGCCGATGGGCCCGCTGGCACCGAGCCAGAGCATGAACGCGGTGTGGGCGGCCCGGCAGGCCGGGGTGCGGCACATCGTCCGGCTCTCCGCGATCGGGGCCGCGCACGACGCGCCCACCCGCAACGGCCGACTGCACGCCCTCTCCGACGCGGAGCTACAGGCGTCGGGCATCCCCTGGACGATCCTGCGACCGAGTTACTTCATGCAGAACCTGCTCGGCGCCAAGGCCGGTGAACACCTCTACGGCCTCTTCGGTGACTCTCGGGTCGGCCTGATCGACGCCCGGGACATCGCCGCCGCAGGGGCGGCGATCCTCGCCGCGCCTCAGCAGCACGAGGGCATGATCTACACGCCCACCGGCCCGGAGAGCATCGCGCTGGACCAGGCCGCCGACGAGATCGCCCGTACGCTCGACCAGCCGGTGCGCTACGTGCCGCAGAGCGCGGAACAGGCACGACACGGCCTGATCCAGGCCGGCCTCGACCAGTGGTCGGCGGAGGTCCTCGCCGAGTACCGGGTCGCCTACGGCTCCGGGTGGGGCGACTTCACAAACGACCATGTCGAGCGAATCGTCGGCCGTCAGCCGCGGACCTTCGCCGAGTTCGTCCGCGATCACCGTGAGCACTTCGCCAGCGTCTGATCCGTCGACAGCTCCGGCGGTGCCCTCCAGCGATCCCGCCGGAGGGCACCGCCGTGCCTGCCCCTACAGCTCGGGGTGGCCGAAGAGTCCCGGCAGTCCGCCGCTGTGCAGGAAGACGATCCGCTCGCCGCGCGGGAAGCTGCCGGCCAACAGCGCCGCCATCGCCCGACCGGTGTACGTCGGGTCCAGGAAGACACCCTCCGTGCGGGCGGTCACCTCCAGCGCCGCCCGTACGGCGTCGGTAAGCGTGCGGTACCCGGCACCCACCTGGCTACCGTCGATCCGCAGCGCGTCCGGCTCGACCTCGCCGACGAGCAGACCGGCGACGGCCGCCCGAGGGTCCGGCAGGGCGCCGACATCCACACCGATCACCCGCTGCGCGCCCAACTCCCGCACAAGGCCGGCCATCGTCCCGCCGGAGCCGAGCGCTGCCACGACCTCGACCCCGTCGACGGTCGGCAGTTGGGCCCGCAGCTCCCGACCACAGTCCACGTAACCCTGGATCGACTCGGGTGAGGTGCCGCCGAACGGGATGACGTACGCCGACCGTCGCTCCGCCTCGACCGCCACCACCTCGGCGAGCTGACGGTCACCGCTCCAGACGATCTCCGCTCCGGCGAGCCCGTCGAGCAGCAGGTTGCCTCGCCGGCTCTTCGGGGGCGGGCCGGCGAGCACCAACACGCAGGAGAGGCCGAGCCGCGCGGCAGCGGCAGCGGTGAGCCGGGCGTGGTTGCTCTGCGGCGCCCCCGAGGTGATAAGCGTGGTGGCGCCGTCGGCGATCGCCTGCGCGCAGGTGTACCCGAGCTTGCGGATCTTGTTGCCGCCTCCCCCGAGGCCGTTGAGGTCGTCGCGCTTGAACCAGAGCTCGGCCAGCCCCAGCCGGGCGGCGAGCCGGGGCGCGGCCTCCAACGGCGTCGGCCACGTACCGAGGGGAACGGGTGTGATCATCCGTGCAGCTAAGCACTCCGCGGCCCCGTACGCAGCCGGTCAGTGCCGAGCTTCGGTCCTTGGCCGCCGAGATGTCTACTCGCCCTCGACTGTTCGTCTGATCCACGCCAGGAAGGCGGTCGAGCCGTGAACGATCGGCACGGCGGTGACCTGCGGTTTGTCCCACGGGTGGGCGTCGATCAGGTACTCCTCTAGCTGCGGGTACCGCTCGGTCGTGGTGTACAGCAGCACCTGCCACTCTTCGCTTGTGCCCTGCTCACCGAGGTGCCAGAACACGGACGCCACCGGCCCGGTCACCTGCGCGCCCGCCGCCAGGCGTGCCGCTGTTGCCCCTCCGGCTAGCGTCATCGCCGCTTCGTGGGTCGGCGTGGCTGTTGACACCTGCACGTAGTCGCTCACCGGCACAGGCTAACGAGGCGGGTGTCCACGGACAGGTACGGACAGCTCGACGCTTCCTCACGTTCAGACAGAACGATCGTCGCGTCCCGAGGGCACGCCCCCAACATCATTTCGCTCGCAGCTTTAAGTCAGGTCGATCCAATAGTCCAGGTCCACGAAATCGGCACGCATCACAATCTCTGCCACCTCGACCACCCGATCGAGGACGTACGTCTGCCGAGTGATCACCGCTACGTGAACACCGCCAGGGATGCGCAGAGCGTCGACCTCGTTAGGAGTAGGCAACCGCCACCGTGGTCGTTCCCGGATTCCGGTGATCGTGTGCCCGAGGCTGTGCAGCTGCGATGTGTTACCGCCTGGCCAGGGCTCGTTCTCGGGGTCGGCTACCGGAGTGCCAGCGACCATGTCGAGCAGCAGGCATGAGACAGACATCTGCTGCGGTACACCATGCGTACGGAACAGGAAGTGACGCTCCAGGAGCCTCGTTTCCGGCTCCACTCCGAACAGTTCGGCCTGCACTTTCGTGGCCGGCACTTCTCGGAAGTCCTTGTCCAGGGTGTACGCGGACCAGTCGACCTTCTGATCTGCCGTGAAGGAGGTGCCCAGCTCACCGCTACGAACCTGCTCCAACTCTTCGCGGTAACGCTCGGAGGCCAAGCGACGGACCGGCACGATCGGACGCGCGTAGGTGCCCCGCCCAACCTCCGTCAGTGCCAAGCCCTCAGCCCGCAGCAGCGCCAGCGCTTCACGAACGGTCCCCCGCGCGACCGAGAACTCAGCCATCAAGGTCGACTCGCTGGGCAGCAGAGAACCAGCCGGGATGACACCAGCCTCGATCCGGCGGCGCAGCTCATCAGCGACCAGCCGGTAGCGGCGCGGCTGTGGGTGCGGGGTAGGCACGCCCGTCACCGTACTCCCGATCTACCCAACCGCTCGATCACCACGACACGAACCCTACCTGTCTAGACAGGCTGACTAGACGGGCCTACGGTTGCGGTGTGGCCGGCACACAGAGCGATCTAGGGGTAGGCATTCGGTGTCGGCCACCTCGTACTCTCGGGAGGCTGAGCGTGTGTCGGTGGAAGTGGTACCCGCGTCCAGACGAGCCGGTTGATGTTGTCGACCTCCACAACCGCTCCAAGTGTCCTCAATGTCGCCCCGGTGGCTCCGGCTCGAAATTGAACGGCGCGAGCCTGGCCCTGAAGGCGTGGCGAGCGAGGAAGCCGGCATGAAGGCCGGCGACCTCCTACGGATCGACCGAGCGGCAAGCATTCAGTTCAGGACCCCCATCACCGTGCGTCTGATCAGAGTTCTCGATTGGATCACCTACGACGGCTGGGCCTGGATCGACTGTTATCAGCTCAACAGCAGAGGTGACGCCATCGCACGACGCGAGCTGTACCTGATGCCCGAGCGGGTGCAGGTGCTGTCACCTCCATCACCCAGGCCCGCTGCCGCCAGCCGGTAGCGTGGACCATCATGGCCACCAGCGTCGACGTGCGTCGGGACCTCGCCAGCCTCGCCGATCCACGTCGAGCCGAGGCGTCGAGCCGGTTCCTGCAGATGGTCCCCGGCGGGTACGGCGAGGGCGACCGGGCTCTCGGTGTCTCCGTGCCGGACCAGCGCAGGGTGGCCGCCCGGTACTGGCGCGACCTCCCGCTTTCCGAGACGACGAGGCTGCTCAGCGACGGCGCGCACGAGGAGCGGCTGACCTCGCTGCTCATCCTGGTACGGAAGTTCACCAAGGGCGACGAGCGGGAACGGGGGCAGATCTTCGACACCGTCCTGACCAACACCTGTCGCATCAACAACTGGGACCTGGTGGACTCGTCCGCGCCGTACATCGTCGGCCCCTGGCTGATCGACAGGGACCGGAGTGTCCTGGATCGGTTGGCCGCGTCGAGCCTCGTGTGGGACCGGCGGATCGCCGTCATGGCGACCTTCGCCTTCATCAAGGCTGCTGACTTCGAGTGGACCTTCCGACTCGGCGACCGGCTGCTGCACGACCCGCACGACCTCGTCCGCAAGGCGGTGGGCTGGATGCTGCGCGAGGTGGGGAACCGGGACAGAGCGGCGGAGGAGGAGTTCCTCGCCCGCCGCTACCGGGTCATGCCACGCGTCATGCTGCGGTACGCGATCGAGAAGTTCGAACCGCAGCGTCGCCGCGAGTACCTGTCCGGTGCCCTCTAAAGGACCGGCTCTGCGGGTGGGATCGGGAAGTTTCGGTTGAAGACGTTGTCCGGGTCGTAGGTGGCCTTGATGGCGCGCAGCCGGCCGAGGGTGGGCTCGGGCCAGGCATCCAGCAGTCGAGCCGGATCGGTGTCGCTCTCGAAGCTGAGATACAGGCCGTCGAGGTGCGCGTACAGCTCGGCCCAGAGCTTGTCCAGCTGGGGCCTGCGGTCCGGGACCGTGGCGGCGAGCACCGAGAAGTTCTGCTCCCGGTGCGGGTACGCGGTCGCGTCGCGGGCGACGTCGTTGACCGCCCCGCCGACGGACCGGAGCTGCATGATCATCACGTCGCCGGAATGGATCATGTTCTCCATGAGGTCGGCGGCCTGCGGCGTGACGTGGTGCAGCAGACCGCTGCGGGTGTCGCGCAGCCCCTGGCCACGGTGCTGGTTGCCGGGCGGCACGACGATCGCCGGGTACGGCACGAGCTGCGCCTGCTGATCGAGGATCGGCCCGATCTCCAGGAACGGGCTCAGGGCGGACTGCGCCGCCTCGACGTCGTCACCGGCGTAGACGAGCGTGACCTGGGCGGCCGGTGGGTCGCCGCGGCGAGCGGGAAAGAGGGAGAGGAAGCTGGTCAGCTCCCGTGGCGCGTCCTCGACGAGCTGGCCCCACCGGCGCAGCAGTTGGGCGGTGTCGGTCGCGTCGGCGACGAGCTGGGCGTAGACGACGTTG
This sequence comes from Micromonospora sp. DT53, assembly GCF_049841535.1. NCBI lineage: Bacteria > Bacillati > Actinomycetota > Actinomycetes > Micromonosporales > Micromonosporaceae > Micromonospora > Micromonospora sp. DT53. The sequence goes on along the minus strand of NZ_JBNCKM010000003.1, from coordinate 37,078 downwards.
TCCACCTCGTACGCCTCCAGCTCGAGCGCGGTGACCACACCGAAGTTCCCACCGGCGCCCCGGACGGCCCAGAACAGGTCGGGGTGGTGCTCGTCGTCGACCCGGAGCAGGCGGCCATCCGCGGTGACGATCTCGGCGGCGACGACGTGGTCGATGGTCAGGCCGTGCTTGCGCGCCAGGTATCCGACGCCGGCGGTGGTGGCGAGACCACCGACGCCCACGTCCCCGTAGTCGCCCGAACTCATGGCCAGGCCGTACGGGGCGAGCGTCTGGGCCACGTCACCCCACCGGGCGCCCGGCTCCAGCCGCACCCGACGGGTCGTCCGGTCGAGCACCTCGACCTTGTTCATCCTCGACATGTCGATGACGACTCCCCCGTCGTTTGTCGACCGGCCGCTGATGCCGTGCCCGCCGCTGCGCACCGACAGCGGGACGTTCTGCGTCCGGGCGTACGACACGGCGTCGATCACCTCGGCGGCGTTCTGCGGACGGATCACCAGGGCAGGGGATCCGTGCCAGCTGTAGGTGTGGCGCACGCGCTCGTACTCCGGATCACCGGGCTCGACGGACCTGGTGGCCAGCGACGTGGGCAGCGCGTCGTAGTCGAGGCCCGGGTGCCGCTCGGCCAACACGACGGTCGTGCGGGCCGGCGCGGTGCCGACCGCACCCCCGGTGCGCTCCTTGGCGACCGCCTCCCGCAGCGCGGGGGCGATCTCCTGCCCGAGGGTCTGGATGAGGCGTGGGTCGTCGCGGCCGATCAGGAAGGTGCTGAACCCCTCCCCGAGGACCAGCGGAAGGAGCTGGTCGACCCACTGCTCGACAGGCCCCTGGAGGAAGCCGCGGCTGCGCGCCGAGACGTCGACAGTGAACAGGTTGAGCAGCCGTCGGATCTCCCGAGGCTCGCGGCCCGCCGCGCTGGCCGCCTCGTCGATGAGCCGGTTGGCGGTCACCCGGTCCGGGGAGCGCAGGTATTCCAGCGTCGGGAGCCAACCGTTGGCCTTCTGGCCGGTCAGGGCCAGCATCTTCGGCTGGTACGCGCCGAGCCAGATGTCGATGTCGTGTGCCGGCTTCGGGCCACGCCGCATGCCCGGTACGGGGTAGTACTCCCCGTCCCGCCGCAGCGGCCCGTCGGCGGTGTCGTCCCAGACGCCGCGCAGGACGTCGATCGCCTCCCGCAGGGCCGCGACCCCCTGACCCGCGGTCAGCCGACGGGCCCCCATGCCCTCGATCCCGTCCCAGAACGCGCCGGCGCCGAGACCCATCTCGAACCGGCCGTGCGACAACCGATCCAGGCTCGCGGCGGCCCGGGCCAGCACGGCCGGCGGACGCAGCGGCAGGCTGAGGACGTTTCCCGAGATCCGGAGCCGTTGCGTGCGGGCGGCCACCCAGCTGAGCAGGGTCCAGGTGTCGAGGAACTCCGCGTTGTAGGGGTGGTCCTGGAAGGTGACCAGGTCCAGCCCCGCCGCCTCGGTCAACTCGGCCAGGGCCACCACCTGGTCCGGGTCGTGCACACTCGGCGTCAGGAACGTCCCAAACCGGATTTCGTGCCCGTAGTCCGACATCGCTTCACCATCCACGCGATCGTTTGATCAACCTATCATGTAACCAGCCTATCGTTTGTGAAACAACACATCTTCCCCGACGATCATTCCTGGACTGCCGCGATGCTGGAGGTTGACCAACCTGCCGACCACTAGCATCGGGACATGTCCGTGACCGATCCCTGCGAGCTGCCGGCCGACCGCAAGCGCGGCTCGAACTTCGGCTGGTCTCTGGGCATGGTGCTGCGCCGCTGGCACGAGCGCGTCGAGGAACTACTGCGGGACCTGCCACACGGCAGTCGGGGCTACCACATCCTGGCCGTCGTCGTACACGAGGAGGTGCCCACGCAGGGTGCCCTGGCCGCCCGCCTGGCCATCGACCGCAGCGTCCTGACGTACGTCATCGACGACCTGGAAAACGCCGGCCTCATCGAGCGTCAGCGTGATCCCCAGGACCGGCGCGCCCGACGGATCGTGGCCACCGAACGCGGCCGTCAGACGCTCGCCGAGGCCGAGCGCCGGGTCGCCCACGCCGAGGACCACGTGCTGGGCGGGCTGCCCGAGGAGCAGCGCGACGTCTTCCGTGACCTCGCCGACCGCGCCGCCCAGGCGATCCACGCCGCCGCCCCCGCCACCGACCCCTGCGTGGCGGTGCGGAGCGTCCTACCTCCGTCCGACTGACAGCGTCAGCGCTTGCGGCCCACCCCGCCGAAGGCGTCGACGTCGGCAGGTGTGTCGACCGCGTCGTCGGGTCGCCACTGCGGGCACGGCACGACCCCGGGCCCGACCAGCTCCAGGCCGTCGAAGAAGCCGGCGATCTCGTCAGGCGAGCGCAGGGTGTACGGAGTCGCCCCGCTGTCGTTGTAGTCGTCCTGAGCCTGCTGAATCTCGGCGCTGATCAGGCTCGTGCCGTCGTTCAGTGAGAGGTAACTGCCGTTCGGCAGCGCCGCCAACAGTTGCCGCGTGATCGAACGGGCCGTCTCGTAGTCGGGCACGTGGCCCATGACGCCACTGAGGATGAGACCGATCGGCTGCGCGAGGTCGAGCGTCCTGCCGGCCTCGGCGATCACCGCGGCCGGGTCGTGCAGGTCGCCGTCGATGTAGGCGGTCCTGCCCTCGGCCGTGCCGACCAGCAACGCCCGAGCGTGCACCAGCACCAACGGGTCGCTGTCGACGTACACGATCCGCGCGTCCGGCGCGATCCGTTGCGCCACCTCGTGGGTGTTGTCAGCGGTCGGCAGCCCGGTGCCGACGTCGAGGAACTGGCGGATGCCCGCCTCGGCGGCGAGAAACCCGATCGAGCGGACCAGGAACTGCCGAGAGGCGCGGGCCACGTCGACGACGCCGGGGAAGACCTGCCGGTACTGGTCCCCGGCCGCACGGTCGACCGCGAAGTTGTCCTTGCCACCGAGCCAGTAGTTCCAGATCCGTGCCGAATGCGGCACCGACGTGTCGATCTTCTGCTGCGCGCCAGCCTCGGCTTGGCCGGTCGTCGGCGATTCCATGGTCACGACGAACCTCCCAAGTCGAACGCGTACACGACGTCGTCGCGGGACAGCCCGGTCGAGGAAGTGACCACCCGTGACCGTGCCACGGTATAGAAGACCGAGGATCCACACAAAACCCGGCCACTCCACAAAAGACAGAGGCCGGTTGACTCGTTCGCCATGCTGGAACGGAGGCCCCTGATTCCGTACCAGCTGAGGAGGACCACATGCGCAAGCCGGTCAAGACCGCGGCAGTCCTCTTCGGGCTGGGCGTCGGCGTCGCGGTCGGCCCATCCCTCGGAGCGGATGTGGTCTGGCCCGGAGTCGCGGTCGCGGCGCTCGGCATCGGGCTCTCCCTGATCGGTACCACAGAGTCCGACCTGGTGGGAGACGGCCTGGCCGACCGCGACGAACCCGCCGGGGCGGCCGGCGACCGAACGGCTACGGGTACGGCGGGCGTCGCGAAACGACAGCGGTCCAGCCCGGACAGGCCGACACTCAGCGGCCTGGGCACCCGGGTGGAACAGATCCTCAAACTCGCCGAGACGCAGGCCGACGACCACCTCAACGCCGCGAAGCTCGACGCCGAGAAGATGGTGGGCGCTGCCCGCCGGGAGGCGGAGGCGATCGTGAACCGGGCGCACGAACAGGCGGCCGTCCCTCCCGCGAGGGAGTGACGTCCCCTGTCGGCGGGGTCCGCCCACTGCCTGGCGCCGACAGGATCGGTGCATGACGACATCGACACCGATCGTCGGTCGGACCGTCCACGGCCTGACGTACGCAGTGCTCGGCTGGGCCGTGGCATACGGGGGCGTGCGTCTGGCATGGACGGTCGGCGAGGCTCCACGGTTCGGGCGGCTCGGGCTGGACCTGGTCGGCTTCACCGGCTGGTGGTCGGTGGCGTTGTGCGCGGCCGCGGGCGGGCTGGCGGTCATCCTGGATCGGTTGGCGACCTGGCGGCCGGTTCTCGCGGGGCTCGCCTGGACGGTTGCCGGCGCGCTCGTCGCGGCGGCTGCGATCCTCCTGCCGGAGCTTGTGGGTTTCCTGCTGCTCACCGTCGGCCCGTTCTTCGACCCGACGGCGTTCGCGAGTCGGCTCGTGTGCGTCAGCGGAGCGGTCCTGCTCGGTCTGGCCACCGCCCGCTACCAGCGGCGCACCCGCGGCGACTGCCCGGACTGCTGCCGGACGGTCCGGCCGGGTGCGCGACGCCCGTCGGCCGCGCGGTGGGCGCGCTGGGCCGCGTGGGCCGCGGTGGGCGGTCTCGTGACCCGCTTCGCGGCACAGTTCGTGGTGGGGTTCGACCGCGTCGACCAGAGCGCCTCAATGCTCGGGTTGGAGGTCGGCCTGGTGCTGGCCGGAGTGCTGTTGCCGCTGGCGCTGGTGCACCACTGGGGTGAGGTCTGGCCGGGGTGGGTGCCGCTGCTCGCCGGCCGCACGATTCCTCGCCCGCTGCTGCTGGTGCCCGGATTCGGGCTCGGCGCGGGCATCGTGGCCTACTTCGGCATGGGGATGGTGCAGGTGGCGTCGGGCTCGCACAGCGAATTCTCCGACCCGTTCCTGTGGGTGGCGATCTCGGCGTACCTCGTCATGGGGTTGGGTCTGCTGGTCGCGTCCACCGACTACCACCTGCGCACTCGCCGACAGTGCGGCACCTGCGGCCGGTGACGGCAGCACTGGCTACCGACCGAACGCATTGACAGGAATCGTTGGACGAATTAGCTTTCTGGAACCGGGCACTTGGGAGCGCTCCCAATTCTTTCACCTCCCCACCACCACTGAACCTCGCCGCAGACGAGCCCTCCCGAGGCGTGGACACCACCACCACCAGTTCAGGAGGAGTTTCGTGAGACGAAGAAGAGGGACAAACACCGCCCTGGTGTCGGTCGGCGCCGTCCTGCTGGCATCGGCGGCGGTCGCCGTGGCGATGCCGGCGGGGGCCGCAGCCGCCGGCTGCAGGGTGGACTACAGCGTGTCGTCACAGTGGCAGGGCGGCTTCGGCGCCAGCGTCACCATCACCAATCTTGGTGACGCGGTGACGGGTTGGACGCTGGCCTGGAACTACAGCGCCGGACAGACCGTCACGCAGGCCTGGAACACCACGCTGACCCAGAGCGGCACCGCCGTCACCGCCAGGAACGTCAGCTACAACGGGGCCATCCCGACCAACGGCACTGTGTCGTTCGGTTTCAACGGCTCATGGACCGGCAGCAATCCCGCTCCGACCACCTTCACTCTGAACGGGGTGGTCTGCACCGGTGGCACCGAGCCGACCACGCCGCCGACGGACCCGCCAACGGACCCGCCACCGACCGGGCCGGCGGACATCACGGTGAACAGCGCGACCAAGTACCAGACCGTCGACGGGTTCGGGGCCGCGCAGTCCATCTGGGGCAGCGCCTGGTCGACGACGGACACGCAGACGCTCGTCGGGATGGGCGCCAACCAGTTGGGGCTGTCCATCGTGCGGACCGGCCTGTCACCGGAATCCAGCGAGTGGGCGACACACGTCAACTCGCTGAAGACGGCGAAGTCGTACGGGTCCAACGTGAAGATCCTCGCCTCACCGTGGACCGCGCCGGCGGCGTGGAAGACAAACAACAGCCGGGTCAACGGCGGCAAGCTGAAGACCGACTACTACGACGACTACGCCAACCACCTGAACAGCTACGTGCAGTACATGCGTGGGCAGGGCGTACCCATCGACGTCACCTCGGTGCAGAACGAGCCCGACTGGCACCCGGACTACGACTCGATGGACTGGAGCGGCACCGAGCTACGCACCTTCGTCCGGGACCAGGGCACCAAGGTGCAGAACACCAAGCTGATGGTCGCCGAGGCGGTGAACCTCAACTACAACTTCACCGATCCGACCCTCAACGACTCGACCGCCCGCAACAACATCGGCTACATCGGCGGGCACCTGTACGGCACCGAGGAGTCGGGCCGGCTGCGCCCGTACTCCCTGGCCCAGCAGTACAACAAGCCGGTGTGGATGACCGAGTGGAACCTGCACGCCGCCGACGGTGGCGGCTCCAACATCTGGGGCAACCCCGCCAACGCGGCGGTCTGGAACGAGACCCTGGACGACATCATGCGCACCGTGCACAAGTCGATGGAGGCCAACTGGAACGCCTACATCTGGTGGTACGGCAAGCGCTACTACTCCTTCATCGGTGACGGCGAGTCGGCGTTCGGCACCGTCGCGGGCGCTCCGCTCAAGCGCGGGTACGCCTTCTCGCAGTACGCGAAGTACGTCCGCCCCGGCTATCAGCGGGTCGCCCTGACGAAGAGCTCCAAGGCCTCGCCGTTGGAGGTGACGGCCTACCAGGGCGACGGGAAGATCACCCTGGTGATCCTCAATCGCTCGAACAGCGCGGTCAACAACGCCGTGATCCAGGCCCCGCAGAACGTCAGCCGGGCCGAGCACTACCTCACCTCGCAGAACGCCAACGCGGCCAGCCAGCCGACAAGCGTGAACGGCGGTCAGGCCACCATCAACGTCGGCGCCCGCAGCATCTCCACACTCGTCTTCACCCTCTGAAACACCTCGTTCGACCCGAGCAGGATCGACGTCACGGGGGCCCCGGCCACACGCCGGGGCTCCCGCCCGTCGGCGGCCATCCGGTGGCGGCCCTGGCCGCTCAGGTGCCGGTCCGGGTCGGCGGCGCCGTGCTCTGCCGCACCACGAGCTTGGGGATGACAAGCGGCAGGCGCTGCGGCACCGTGTCGTCGATGGCCTGGGTGACGGCCGTGATGGCCCGTCGACCGACCGCGTCGAAATCCTGCTGGATCGTCGTCAACGGCGGGATGAGGTAGGGCGCCTCCGGAACGTCGTCGAATCCGACGACGGAGACGTCCTGTGGCACCCGCCGCCCGCGTTCGTGCAGCGCGCGCAGCACGCCGATGGCCATCTGGTCGTTGGCGGCGAACACCGCGGTGGCCCTGCGCATCGCACCGATGCGCAACCCGGCGACGTAGCCGCTGTGCGCCCTCCAGTCGCCCTCGACCGGCTCCGGCGGGCGTAGGCCCGCCGCACTCGTCGCCTGACGCCACCCTTCGAGGCGGGCACGAGCCTCCGCCCAGTTGAGCGGGCCGCTCACGTGCACGATCTCCCGATGTCCGAGGTCGAGGAGGTGCTCGGTGGCCATCCGGGCACCGAGCACCTGGTCGACGCCCACGGTCACGCTGGCCCTGGACAGGTCGCCCTCCACGACGACGAAGGGGACACCCGAGCGCGTCATCCGCACCACCTCGAGAGCCTCGTCGTTGCCGGCGATCATCACCACGCCCTCCACGCCGACGCGCATGAGGTGTTCGGTGGCGTCGCTGAGCGCCCGTACCGTCACCTCGGAGAGGCTCACCGACGTGGCGAAGTAGCCGGCCGCGCGGGCGGCGTCCTCGACGCTGCGATGGATGCTCGTCGGACCGAACAGCGTCCTGGCCGTGCCGATGATGCCGATCATCCCGGACCGTCCGCGGACCAGCGCGCGGGCGGCCGTGTTGGGGCGGTAGTCGAGCCGTCGGATGGCCTCGAGGACCCGCTCCCGCGTCTCGCGCCTGATGCTGGGCGCCCCGTTGATGACCCGGGACACCGTCTGGTGTGACACGCCCGCCAGGCGAGCGACGTCGGCCATGACCGGTGGCCGGTCGGCCGCTGTCACAGCGGCCTTTGCGTGAACTCGCACTGGCGGGCCGTCCGTTCTTCCATGGGATCAGTTCCTCGTGGGCCTCGTCCGAACGTGACCGTCAGTGTGAGTGACGGGGCACCGCACTGCCGCTGCCACCGACGAGAAAGTCGAGGTCCGCGCCGCTGTCGGCCTGCAGGACGTGCTCGCTGTACAGCCGTACCCAACCACGGTCGGCCACCGGCTTCGGAGGCCGCCACGCGGTGCGGCGTTTGGTGAGTTCCGCGTCGTCGACCAGCAGGTCGAGACGGCGCGTCGAGACATCGACGGAGACCAGGTCACCGGTACGGACCAGCGCGAGAGGGCCGCCCACGGACGCCTCCGGCGCCACGTGCAGGATGCAGGTGCCGTAGCCGGTGCCGCTCATCCGAGCGTCGGAGATCCGCACCATGTCCGTGATGCCGTCGGCGAGCAGCCGTCGTGGCATGGGCACGTTGCCCACCTCCGGGAAGCCGGGGTAGCCCCGTGGTCCGGCGTTGCGGACGACGATCACCGTGTCGGGGGTGACGTCGAGGTCCGGGTCGTCGGCGGCGACGACGTAGTCCTCGATCCGGTCGAAGACCAGCGCCGGGCCGGTGTGCGTGAGGAGGTGGGCGGAGGCGGCGGAGACCTTCAACACCGCCCCGGACGGCGCGAGCGAGCCGCGCAGCACGACGGTGCCCGAGCCGGCGGGCTGGAACGGCTCCTCCAGGGTGCCGATGACGTCCCGGTTCCAGCACTGGGCGCCGTCGACGTTGTCCGCCACGGTGCTGCCGCTGACCGTGACGTGGTCCATGTGCAGCAGCGGGGCGAGTTCCTTCATCACCACCGGAAGGCCGCCCGCGTAGGCGAAGTCCTCCATCAGGTACTTTCCGGACGGCATCAGGTTGACGAGCATGGGCACGTCGGCGGTGAGGATGTCGAAGTCCTCCAGCGACAGGGGGACGCCGAGGCGTCCGGCGATCGCGAGCAGGTGGACGACCGCGTTTGTGGAACCGCCGATCGCGGCGTTGACCCGGACGGCGTTCTCGAACGCCTGCCTGGTGAGCACCGACGACAATCGTTGGTCCTGTTCGACCATGGCGACGATCCGGCGTCCGGCGGCGTGCGCGAGCGCGTACCGCCGGGAGTCGACCGCCGGCACGGCGGCCGCCCCCGGCAGCTGCACGCCCAGGGCCTCGGTCACGCAGGCCATCGTGGAGGCCGTCCCCATGGTCATGCAGTGGCCCCGGCTACGGGACATGCCGACCTCCGCCTCGGAGCAGTCGGCCGCGGTCATCCGGCCGGCCCGCATCTCCTCGGTGAACCGCCAGACGACAGTGCCCGAGCCGATGTCCTGGCCGCGGAACTTGCCGTTGAGCATCGGACCGCCGGTCATCATCAGGGTCGGCAGGTCGACGCTCGCCGCTCCCATCAGCAGGCCGGGAGTGGTCTTGTCACAGCCGGAGAGCAGGACCACCCCGTCGAGCGGGTTGGCGCGGACGGACTCCTCCAGCTCCATCGCCAGCAGGTTGCGGTAGAGCATGGTCGTGGGTCGCATCAGCGGCTCGCCCAGGCTCATCGCCGGGAACTCCAGCGGCAGGCCCCCGCTCTCCCACACGCCCCGCTTCACCGATTCGGCAAGGTCGCGCAGGTGGGCGTTGCAGGGTGTCAGCTCCGACCAGGTGGTGGCGATGCCGATCACCGGGCGACCGTCGAAGACGTCGTCCGCGAACCCCTGGTTGCGCATCCAGGAGCGATGGATGAATCCGTTGCGGCCTTCCGCGCCGAACCACTGCGCGCTGCGCAGCGGTCGATTCGTCGTCGACATCAGCACACCTCTCTGTCATCCGTCCGGCCGCATCCTCTGCGGCGGCGATCAATGCCCGTGGTGGATCGGCTGGTGACGCCGGCGCGGCCTACCGGAGACCGCCGACGGACAGGCCGCCGCGCCAGTGTCGTTGGAGGCTGAAGAACGCGATGATCAGTGGGATCACGGACACCAGAGAACCCAGGATGATGAGGCTCCACAGCGAGGTGCCTCCCGAGTTGTTCGCGGACGCGATTCCCTGCCAGAGGCCGAGGCCGACGGTGACGGGGAAGAGCCGGTTGTCGGAGAGCATGGCCAGGGGCAGGAAGTAGTTGTTCCAGGACGCCACGGCCGACAGGAGCAGCACCGTGACCACCGCGGGACGCATCAGCGGAAGGGCGATCTGAAAGAACGTCCGCAGCTCCCCCGCGCCGTCGACCCGCGCCGCGTCCAGGAGTTCGTCGGGCACCGCGTCGCGCGCGTACACGTGCATCAGGTAGACGCCGAACGGGTTGAGCAGCGACGGGAGGATCACCGCCCAGACCGTGTTCGTCAGGCCGAGCCGGGAGAACATGATGAAGGTCGGGATGACCAGGGCGGTGGCGGGCACCATCAGCGCGCCGAGCACGACGGCGAAGCTGAAGCGTCGGGCGGCGAACCGGTACTTGGCGAACCCGTAGCCGGCCATGACCGCCAGGATCGTGGCGCCGACTCCGCCGGCGATGGCGTACAGCGTGGAGTTGAGGATCCACCGGAGGTAGATGCCACCGTCGTAGGTGAAGAGCTGCCGGAGGTTACCGAGGTAGTCGATCTGGTCGGTGAACCAGAGGGTGTTGCCGCCGCCGAACAGGCCCGGCGCGTCCTTGGAGCTGTTGACGATGACCCACCAGAACGGTACGAGGAAGTAGATCACCAGGAAGCCGAGGAGGATCTGCAGAGGGAGATAGCGCTGCGGTCGGCGGGCGCCTGCGCGGACGCTTGTGTGGTCGGTCATCAGAGGAAGCTCCTCCGCTTGCGGGTGAAGAACAGGAAGGCGTACACGCAGATGAACACGATCCCGCCGAGGGCGAAGGAGATCGCGGACCCGTAGTTGAAGTTGGCGAGCGAGAACGCCTGTTGGTACGCGTACATGTTCGGGGTGAAGTCCGAGCCGATGGCGCCCGCGGCGAGGTATCGCAGGATCTGCGGTTCGTTGAAGAACTGCAGGGTGCCGATGAGCGAGAAGACCAGGATCAGGATCAGGGCGGGCGCGATCAGCGGGATCTTGATCCGCGTCGCGATCTGCCACCGCCCGGCGCCGTCCATCCGGGCCGCCTCGTAGAGCGTCGGGTCGACGCCCTGCAACGCCGCGTACAGGATGATCATGTAATAGCCGGCCCACTGCCAGGTGACGACGTTGAGCAGCCCGTAGAAGATCAGGTCGCTGCTCAGGAAGTCGGGTGCGGTGGCGCCGAACAGCCCGAAGATGTCGGTCAGCGGGCCGAAGCCCTTGCTGTAGAGGAACCCCCACATCACGGCCCCGATCACCGTGGGGATCGCGTACGGAAGAAAGATCATGAGGCGGGAGAAGCGGGCGAACAGGGTGGTGACCGCGTCCAGAATGAGGGCCAACGCGAGCGCCAGGACGATCTGCAGCGGGATCGAGACGAGCGAGAAGCGGATGACGAACCACGCCCCGGACAGGAAGCTCGGGTCGCTGAACGCCTTCACGTAGTTGTCGAAGAGAACGAAGCTGGTGCCGCCGATCAGCTTCTTCTGAAAGAGACTGAGGTACAACGCGTACGTCAGCGGCGCGATGAGGAACGCCAGGAACACGACCCCGAATGGCCCGACGAAGAGCCACCCCATCAGGTGTTCGCGGAGGTGCACCTTGCCACGGATCTTGCGCGTCTCATTCTGAGTACGCGGTGCGCGCTTCTCGGTCAGGGATGTCATCTTGGTCTCCGGGACGTGGACGCTGAGGGGTGGAGGGTGGGCCGGCCGACCAGTGCCGGCGCGGCCCACCCATCCGGTCACTGAACTGTGAAACCTTGTTCCTTGGCGTACTTCGCCACGTCCTCCTGGAGCCGGTCGGCAGCCTGCGAACCGGTGACGGAGCCCTTGATGATCTCGCTGGCCTGTTTCTCCATGGCGTCGAGGTAGTACTGACCGAACGGGGCGTACGCCATGCCCTTGTAGGCGTCGGCGGCGGGAAGGTAGACCTCCTTGTTCGCCTGCTGGCCGTTGAAGAACGCCACCTTCAGGTCGGCGAACGCCGGGTCCTTGAGCGCCGTGAGGTTCAGCGGGAAGATGATCTGGTTGGTCCAGCCGTCGGTGAGCGACTCCTTGTCGGCGTAGAGCCCGTAGGCGACCTTCGCGGCCAGCTCCGGCTTCTTCGCCTGCTTGGTCACCGAGAAGGCCGACCCACCCCAGTTCACCTGCACCGGCTTGGCCGGATCCCACTGCGGCAGCGGCGCGACCGCGAACTTGCCGGTGTCCTGCCCCTTACCGACGCCCGCGCCGGTGAGGTAGCCGGGCGCCCACGCCGCCGAGATGTACGTCGCGTAGTTGCCGTTGATCACGCCGGAGATGTACTCCGGGGTGAACTGGTTCTGCGTACCGACCAGGCCCTTCTTGGCGAGGCCGCCCCAGTAGTCCAGGACGTCCTTGGACGCCTGGTCGTTGAGCTTCACGCCGATCGCCTTCGGCTGCGCCGGGTCGTAGGTGAAGGGCGTGGCGCCCTTCTGGATCTGCAGCGCCATGGTGAGCGCCGGGACGTTCGCGCCGAGGTCTCCGAACAGTGGGCCGCCGGCGTCCTTCACCTTCTGCGCGGCCTGCTCGTACTCGGCCCAGGTCTTCGGCGGCGTGACCTTGTACTTGTCGAAGATGTCCTTCCGGTAGATCATCGCCACCGGGCCACCGTCGACCGGTACGCCGTAGACCTGGTCGCCGACCGACACGTCCTTCCAGGCGCCCTCGCTGTAGTTGGCCTTGACCGCGCCGAAGCCGTACTGCTTGATGTCGACAAGCGCGCCCTGGATCTGGAAGGTCGGGATCCGGTCCGCCTCGACCATGATGACGTCAGGCGCGCCGGTGCCCGCCGAGATGGCGGTCTGGAACTTGTCGTACTCGTCGCCGCCCTGGCCGACGTTGGTCCAGCAGACCTGCACATCGTCGTGCTGCTTGTTGAAGTTGTCCACGACGAGCTGGGTGTTGGGGTACCAGCCCCACATCGTCACGACCGGCACGTTCTGCTTGGTGATGGTGTTCGTGCAATTGCTCGCGTCGCTGCCGCCGTCGTCTGAGGAGCAGGCGACGAGGCCGCTCCCCGCCGCGAGCATGGCTACCGTGGCGAGTATTCGTCTTCTCTTCATTGAGATGGTTCCCTTCGGCGATGGCGGTGCACAGCATCCAGACGCTGGCGGGCGCCACCGGGGCAGGAAGCCCTGCTCCCGGTGGCGTCGCCGGCGACGGCTCCTAGCGTTTGAACAGACGCGGCGCCAGGTCGATGAGGTTCTTCTGCCACACGTCCCAGCCGTGCGGCCCGGGGGTGACCCCGTCGAACTCGTAGCGGATACCGAGGTTGTCCAACGTGGTCAGCGACGACATGAAGCTCGGGTACACGAAGTCGGTCTGGTCACCGACGTACAGGCGCAGCATCTTGGTGCCGTTGTTGATCGCCTCCACGTCGACACCGGTGCCGCTGCCGAACCCGGCCGACAGGGCCGCGACGTAGGCGAACTCGCCCGGGTAGGCCCGCAGCACGCCCAACGCCTGCCCGCCGCCCATCGACAGGCCGGCGAGGGCCTGCTGCGACGGATCGCTGGAGATGTGGTAGCGGGCACGGGCCGTCGGAACGATGTTCTCCCGCAACTCCCGGTTGAAGTTCGACGAGTTGCCGTTGCCCATCACGACGACCATCGGCGTGAGGTCGCCGTCGAGGAACTGGTGGTCGAGGATCTGCTTGGCGCGGCCCATCTCGACCCAGTCCGTGTAGCTCTGGCCGCTGCCGTGCTGGAGATAGAGGACGGGGTACGGCTGCGCCCGGCCCGGGTCGTACCCCGGTGGGGTCCACACCAACGCGGTGCGGTCCTGGCCGGCCACCGTGCTGGTGTAGGTCATGCTCTCGACCTTCCCGCCGCGACCGGCGGGTACGTCCGACAGCAGTCGGGCACCCGGCCCCGGGACGAGGAAGGTGCTCCACATCGGTTCGGAGGTGACAGTCGCCGGGTTCGAGGTGTCCTTGAACGCGACCCGGTCCACGATCAGCCGGTAGTAGTAGAACCAGGGCTTCAGCGGGCCCACGGTCGCCCGCCACCGGTCGCCGTCGCGGGTCAGGGGCACGCGCAACCAGCTACCGCCCGGCGCCCAGTTCGCCCATACCGTGACGTGCTGAGCGTCCTTGAAGTCGGTGGTCGTCTCGAAGGTGACGAACCCGTCCTCGTTGACGAACGGCGTCGGGGTGGTGCCGGCCGGCGGCGGGGTGAACTCCCGCTTCAGCGGCTGGTGACCGGGGCTCGGCCCGTGGTCCGACACGTGCCGGAACACCCGCGGCACGAAGTCGACGAGGTTCTCCTGCCAGGTGCGCCAGGTCGCGCCGCCGTCCGGGTTGACCCCGTCGAACTCGAACCGGACGTCGGCTCGGTCCAACGCCTTCGTCAGCCGGTAGGTGGTGTTGTGCGCGGGATCGGTGACGTTGCCCGTGTACAGGCGCAGCAGCTTGACGCCGCGGTTGATCGCCTTGGCGTCCTTGCGGTCGATCGCCGGAGCCGACGTGCCCGAGAACGAGCCGACGTAACCGAACTGGCCCGGCTTGGTGAGCGCGGCCCGCAGTGCCTGCGTGCCACCGTCGGACACGCCAGCGATCGCCTGGTGCTCCGGATCGCGAAGGACCCGGTACCTGTCGGCGACCGCCCTGCGGAGGTCCTTCAACTCCTTGTCGTTCGAGGCGTTGGCGTCGTTGATCACCACCACCATCGGGCTCATGGCGCGCGCGGCCGACAGGTTGTCGAGGATCTGCTTGGATCGACCGAGGTCGAGCCAGTCGGTGGCGGCCACACCGTCACCCGACTGCAGGAAGAGCGTCGGGTAACCCTTCGGGCCCTTGGCCGCGTAACCCGGTGGCGTCCAGACCAGGGCCGAGCGCTGCGCGTTCCTGGTCCGATAGGTAAGCGTCTCGATGTTCCCGCCGGTGCCCGACGGCGCGTCGACCAGCCACCGCGCCGAGTCCCCCGGGACGAGGAAGGTGCTCAGGAGCGGGTTGGACGCGACACTCGTGCCGTTCGTCGGGTCCTTGACGGTCAAGGTGTCGTCGGCGGTGACCTGGTAGTTGTACAGCCCGGGCTCCAGCGCGCCGAGAACACCCGACCAGGCGTCACCTCGGCGGGTCAGCCCGAATTCCGCCCAGGTGGCGGACGGGCCGAAGTTTCCCTCGACGACGACCTGCGAGACGGTGCCCAGCTTCTCCTGGACGTACGCGGCCGGGACGGTGAACGTGGCGTAGCGGTCTGCCGAGACGTCCAGCCACGGCGTGTCCGCCGCCGCCGGTTGCGGCGCGAGGAGCACCGCCGCGGTGGCGATGACCCCGGCGGTGAACGCCGCCGAGAGCCGCCGGCGTACGCCCAGACGGCGTGGGCGCCCGTGATATCGTTCGGTAGTCACACTCCACTCCTTTCAATGTGCCGGCAGCGGATGCGACCCGACTGACCGGCTCAGTTCAACTGTGGATCTGGCCGTGTGTGCTGCGTGCACCTCCTTCAGGTTGCTGCCGCGCTCTTCGGCGGTGCGGTCGAGCTGCGCACGACGAGGCTGGTCGGAAGCACGATCTGGCTCGGCTCGTCCCACTCGCCGGTCACCAGTGACTTCAGCATCCGCGCGGCTTCGTACCCGAGCTGATACATCGACTGGTCCACTGTGGTCAGGCCCGGCTGGGTCAGCGCCGACTCGGGGATGTTGTCGAACCCGACGACGGACAGGTCCCCCGGCACCGAGAGCCCCAACTCCATGGCGACCTCCAGAACCTTGAGGGCCATCCCGTCGCTCGCCGCGAAGATCGCCGACGGCGGGTCCGGTCGTTGCAGCAGGGCGCGCGCCAGCGGGGTTGCCGACTCGGGGTTGAAATCCCCTCGGCCGATCAGCGTCGGGTCGACCGGGACGCCTGCGGTGGTCAGCGCGGCGCGGTAGCCCTCCTCCCGGGACCAGGCCGAGGCCAGGCTGTCGCGGCCGGCGATGAACCCGATGCGTCGATGACCCAGGCCGAGCAGGTGCTCGACCGCGGTGGTGGCGCCCGCGAGGTTGTCGGAGATCACCGAGGGTGCCGTCGAGCCGCGCACCGGGTCGATGGCCACGACCGGCGTCCGGGTCCGGAAATCACCCCAGGGCGTGACGACGATGCACCCGTCGGTGAGGGTGCCCGACAGTCGGGTCAGGTGCCGCTGTTCCCAGCCCTCCGAATAGGAGCCGTAGAGGTCGCTGTTGGCGTAGATGATCAGATCGAAGCCCGAGCGGCTCAGCGCCTTCATCACGCCCTTGAGCACCTCCGCCGTGTACGACTGGAAGCTGTGCGCCACGAGGCCCAGAACGTTCGTGCGACTGCGCCGCAGGCTGGTGGCCACCAGGCTCGACTCGTAGCCGAGCTGCTCGATGGCGGAGCGCACCTGAGCGACCGTGCGAGCGCTGACGCCGTAATGCCCGTTGACGACGCGCGAGACGGTGGCTGTGGAAACGCCGGCAGCTCGGGCGACATCACTCATTGTTACCGGCGCATTGACTTCAATCATGCGGCTCTCTCTGGACTGCAATCGTTATCGGTTACGTTTCCAGGATGTTGCCAACGTAACCGAGAACGATTACGAACACAAGACCTCCGCATCTTTAGTCAACTGCCGGGAAGAGGTCCTAAGCGGATGCTGGCAAGGGCGCGGTGAAGCCCGTTTTCCACGCCGGTTCTACCCGTTGACAACAGGACGGCACACTCCGTCAAGAACCATTCCGCGACCCGGGTGAACGATCACAGCTGCCGAACTTCGGCGGTCCCGGAAAAGACCTTCGGCGTCGGCCGTTCCGGGTCCGCGCCGACGACAAAGGTGCCGGCGTGGGTGTGGTCGGCAGCCGAGAAGCCGACGTACACCTCGATCTGCCCGGCCTCCACCGCGTAGGCCATGCTCCGGTCGTAGAAACCGAGCTGGCCGGTGGGTAGCGCGAACCGCACCGTCACCCGCTGACCGGCGGCCGCCGCGACGCGGGCGAAGGCCTTCAACTCCAGCACCGGCCGGGTGATCGTGGCCTGCGGGTCGCGGACGTAGAGCTGCACGACCTGCTCCCCCGCCCGGTCTCCGGTGTTGGTGACCGTGACCTCGACACCGACGCTGTCCCCGGCGCGGACCTCGGCGTTCTCCACCACGGCGTCGTCGATGGCGAAGGAGGTGTAGCCGAGGCCGTGACCGAAGACGTATCGCGGGGCGACAGGCGAATCCACGTAGTCGCCGTGCCAGTGGGACCGTCCGCCGGACACCTTGTGGCCGTAGAAGACGGGGATCTGCCCCACACCACGGGGGTACGAGATCGGCAGCCGGCCGCTCGGGTTCACCTCACCGAGGAGCACCTCGGCGATCGCCTGCCCACCGGTCTCCCCCGGCAACCACGCCATCAGCACCGCGGCGCACTCCTCGTGCAGGAAGTCGCTGCCCACCGGCCGGCCGGCGACGAGCACCGCCACGACAGGCGTGCCGGTGGCGACGACGGCACGGACCAACTCTTCCTGCACGCCCGGCAGGTCCAGGCTGGACCGGTCGCGCGACTCGCCCGTGGTGGCCCCGGGCGTCAGCCCCGAGCGATCCCCCAGGACCAGCACCGCGACGTCGGCCGCCGCCGCGGCCGCGACCGCCTCGGCGAACCCGTCCGTCGACGGATCGCGCACATCGCAGCCCCGCGCGAAGCGCAGCCGGTCACCCAGCCGCGCCGCCAGTTCGTCACGCACCGTGGGCACACCGTCGGTGCTCTCGTCGATCTCCAGATCGTCCGGGATCGTCATCATCTCGCCGAGCAGGCCACGCCGCTTACGCGCCTCGACCAACGCCTCGATGTGGGCCGCGAACGAGTAGTCGCCGAGCAGGTGTCGGGCGTCGTCGGCGTTCGGGCCGATGAGAGCGACAGTTCCGGCTTCCCCGAGCAGCGGCAGGACGCCGTCGTTCTTGAGCAGGACGAGGCTGCGACGGGCGATCTCCAGCGCCACGTCCCGGTGCCGCTCGGCGTTCGCCGTCGTCGCGGCAACGTCCTCGTCGACGTACGGGTCCTCGAAGAGCCCGAGTTCGACCTTGTGCCGAAGGACCCGCGAGACCGCCTCGTCGAGCCGGGCCGCACTGACCTCGCCGGCGTCCAGGGCGCGGCCGAGGGCGTCCGCGTACGCGTCCGTCGCCGGAAGCTCGACGTCCACGCCCGCGCCGAGGCCCACCGTCGCGGCCTGCTGCTTGTCCTGTGCGAAGTGGTGGTACGAGTGGAGGTCGTTGACGGCGAAGTAGTCCGACACCACGCTGCCGGTGAAGCCCCACTGGCCACGGAGGACGTCGGCGAGGAGTTCCTGGTTGGCGTGACACGGGACGCCGTCGAGCTCGTGGTAGCCGGCCATCACCGACTGGAGCCCGCCCTCGCGGACCGCCGCCTCGAACGGGTACAGGTACACCTCGCGCAGCAGACGCGGCGGCAGATTGGCCGGCGCCCAGTTCAGCCCACCCTCGGACGCCCCGTAGCCGACGAAGTGCTTGGCGGTGGCGAGGACGCCGTCGGTCAGGTCGACGCCCTGCAGGCCCCGGACGAACGCCACCCCCATCCGGGACACCAGGTACGGATCCTCGCCGTAGGTCTCCTCCGTGCGGCCCCACCGTGGGTCACGCACCACGTCGAGCACCGGCGAGAGCCCCTGGTGGCTTCCCATGGCGCGCATCTGGGCGCGAACGGCGTCGGCCAGCTGGCGGTTGAGTTCCGGGTCCCAGGTGCTCGCGACGCCGATCGCCTGCGGGAAGATGGTCGCCTCACGGGCCATCACCCCCGAGCAGACCTCCTCGTGCACGATGGCCGGGATCCCCAGCCGGGTCTCGGTGACCAGGAAGCGCTGGATGGCGTTCGCGGCCCGTGCCACCTGCGCCGCCTTCAGGCTGGTCGCGCCGGCGACGCGGGTCACGTGCCCCAGGCCGTGTCGAAGGATCGGCCGGGCCCGCTCGACCGCGAACCGTCCGCCCTCCAGCAGGGTGAACGCCCAGGTGCTGCCCAGTTGCGCGAGTTTCTCCTCGCGGGTCATCCGGGCCAGCAGATCCGACACCCGTTCGTCGACGGGCGCGGTCGCGTCGGCGTAGGTCGCCTCGATCTCCGGCTCGACAGTGGTCACCCGGTCACCCCAATCACCGCGACACGCTGGCCGGCCCAGAACATCGATCCAGGTGCCGTGTTCCCTTACGTAAACGTAATCGGTAACGTTTACATAGATCGAGAACGTAATCGAAGACGATCACCTTGTCCAGAGCTCACACTGCCTCCACCACCCCTCGGTCCAGGCGCTCGGGCAGAGATCCCGCGTCGGACCTCGCACGAAGGAGCCAGCCCTGAACACCGACCTCGACAGCGCGCCGGACAACGTCGTGAACACGGCCCGCCTGACCCTGGACCCCCGCCGACGCGTCGCACCGGTGCCGCGCCGGCTCTTCGGCTCGTTCGTCGAACACCTGGGCCGCTGCGTCTACACCGGAATCTACGAGCCGGGGCACCCGACGGCCGACGCCGACGGATTCCGGGGCGACGTCCTCGCCCTGGTCCGCGAGTTGGGCGTCACCACGGTGCGCTATCCGGGCGGCAACTTCGTCTCCTCCTACCGCTGGGAGGACGGCGTCGGCCCGGTCGACAAACGGCCGGCGAGGCTCGACCTCGCCTGGCACAGCCTGGAGACCAACGCGTTCGGGCTCGACGAGTTCATGCGCTGGGTCGGCAAGGCCGGCGTGGATCCGATCATGGCCGTCAACCTCGGCACCCGTGGCGCCGCCGAGGCCGTCGACCTGCTCGAGTACGCCAACCACCGCGGCGGGAGTCACCTCGCCGACCAGCGCCGCGACAACGGCGCGGCTGACCCGTACGGGATCAAGCTGTGGTGCCTGGGCAACGAGATGGACGGCCCGTGGCAGGTGGGCCAGCGCAGCGCGACCGAGTACGGTCGTCTCGCGGCACAGACCGCGAAGGCCATGCGCCGCTTCGATCCCGACCTCGAACTCGTCGCCTGCGGCTCCTCACACCTGGGTATGCCGACCTTCGGCAGCTGGGAACGCGACGTGCTGACCGAGGCGTACGACGACGTCGACCTGATCTCGCTGCACGCCTACTACCAGCCGGCCGACGACGACCTGGCCAGCTTCCTCGCCTCGGCCGAGGACATGGACAGGTACATCGACGCCGTCACCGCCATCGCCGACTCGGTCGGGGCGATCCGTCGGTCGACCAAGAAGATCATGATCGCGTTCGACGAGTGGAACGTCTGGTACCAGTCCGCCGCACCGTCCACGCCCCCGAGCGGCGAGGACTGGCCGGTCGCGCCGGTACTGCTGGAGGACCACTACAGCGTGGCCGACGCGGTGGTGGTCGGCGGCCTGCTCATCAGCCTGCTGCGGCACAGCGACCGGGTGAGCGCGGCCTGCCAGGCCCAACTGGTAAACGTCATCGCACCGATCATGACCGAGCCGGGCGGCTCGGCCTGGCGCCAGACCATCTTCCACCCCTTCGCCCGCACCGCACGGCACGCCCAGGGCGCCGTGCTGGACGTGCTGCGCGAAGGCAGCACGACGACCACCGACCGCTACGGTGAGATCGACGCGGTGGACGCGGTCTCCACCTGGGACGACACCACCGGGGAGATGACCGTCTTCCTCGTCAACCGCGTCCTCGACACCCCGGCCGAGGTGACCATCGACGTCGCCGGCGCCCAGGTGAGCGACATCGTCGAGTGCGTCACCGTCGGCGGCACCGACCTGCACGCCAAGAACACGGCCGATGGCCCGGACCACGCCGCGCCGCGCCCCAACGGCACGGCACGCGGCGCCGACGCCAGCGTCCAGCTGACTCTTCCGCCCGCGTCCTGGACCATGCTGCGACTGCACGCCACCGACACGACCCGGTGATCGGCTGACGAACGGTCCCGGACGTGCCCCGGCCGCGCACACCCTGGCAATCACCAGGGGTGCGCGGCCGAGGGCTTCCCCACCACAGGGAGTACGGGGTCCAGCCTGGGACTACCGGGCCTCGACCGGGGAGCTGTGGGAGTCGTTGAAGAGCGTGTCGCCCTGGTAGCGGGCGACCACCGGCGCGTTCAGCTCACCATGGAGTGTCTTCTTCAGCCGGGCGACGCCGTGCTGCACCCGGGCCGACCCGAGGTGCGTGTCACCGGCGTAGAAGTCGACAGTCGTGGGTGAACGCTTGACGTCCTCTCTGCCCTGGAGGGCGGAGATTCCGGTCTGCTACGCCCCCGAAGGGGCAAGCTCCCGGCGGGTTACCGCTTCCCTGCGCGGTGCCGGCACGGGTGCCGGTCTTGCCTGCGCTCCACGGTCGTTGAGGTCCGCCCGTCCGGCGGCCCTGATGTTCTTGGCGGCGTTCACGTCTCGGTCGTGCAGGCTGCCGCATGGGCAGCCCCACGTCCGGACGTTGAGCGCCATCTTGTCGTTGATCCGGCCGCAGGCCGAGCACATGCGGGTCGACGGGAAGAACCGATCTACCCGGGCGAAGGTGCGCCCGCGCCGGGCGGCCTTGTACTCCAACATGGCCACGAACTGCGACCACCCAACGTCGTGCACCGACTTCGCCAACCGTGTCCGGGCCAGACCGGTCACGCACAGGTCCTCGACGAACACCGCTTGGTTATCGCGGATGATCTGCGTCGAAAGCTTGTGCTGCCAGTCCCGCCGGGTGTCGGCCACCTTCGCGTGCGCGCGGGCGACCTTCCGGACAGCCTTCTTGCGGTTGTTGCTGCCCCGCTGCTTGCGGGACACGCCCTGCTGCAACCGGCGCAACTTGCGGGCCGCACGACGCAGGAACTTCGGCGCGCTCACCTTCGCCCCGTCGGACATCACCGCGAAGTGCGTCAACCCCAGATCGATGCCGACCTCCGAGTCCAGCTCGGGCAACGACTGGTCGGCGGTCTGCACCACGAACGAGGCGAAGTGCCGACCGGCGGCGTCTCGGACCACCGTCACCGACGTCGGCGCAGCCGGCAGCTCCCGCGACCAACGAACTTCCAGATCGCCGATCTTCGGCAGCCGCAGTCGACCGTTGCCGAGGACCTTGAACCGGGCGTTGGCGGTGAACCGGACGGCCTGCCGGCTGTCCTTACGGGACCGGAACCGGGGAGCGGCGACCTTGCGACCCTTGCGCTTGCCCAGCACCGAGGCGAAAAAGGTGCGGTACGCGCTGTTCAGGTCCGCCAGGGCCTGCTGCAACACCACCGACGACACCTCGCCCAGCCACGCCCGCTCCGGAGTCAACTTCGCCACGGTAACCCGCTTGGACAACTCGGCGTCCGTCGGATACGGCAGGCCAGCCTCGTGTGCTTCCTGTCGCACGCGCAGCCCATCGTTGAACACCACCCGCGCGCACCCGAACGCCTTCGCCAGCGCCTCACGCTGGGCGCCATCCGGGTAGAGCCGGTAGTTGTACCGAAGCTGCACGCGTCGATTCTAGCGTTGGTCTATGGCTGATCTCGGAGACGTCCACACTGGTAGACGGTCGGGCGCAGGAGCGCGGGGGGTGCGGCCGAGGCGGGCGGGGCGGTGACGGCGGCGAGCAGCGCGAGCAGCAGCCGGCGTGTCGGTGCCGGCGTCCGGGGACGGGGAGGTGCGACGGGCATGTTCCTGCTCCCTCTTCGGCGTGTGGTCAGACCGCACCGAGCGGCCGACCGACCATTCGATGGTGAGGTGAAGGGATACCAGTAACGAGCGATGCAGCTATGCGAGCGCTAACATCGTTCCCTGTCGAAAACACAACCATGAATTGCATTGACGGTCAAGACGGAAATCGGAACGGATAATCGCGTCCAAACAATTCGGGCGCGCTTCAGCGGCACCTTGACAACTGGCGCGCGAATTCTCTGTCGGGTCAATCTCGTCAAGGAATTCGCGCGCCAGTCACCGGCGGCCCGGAAACGCACCCGGGAGAGACCGACCGACGCGCTTATTCGCCAGCCGGCCGCAACCTCCCGTCGACTCGCCGGGAAATGGCGGTGTACTCGTCACGCAACTCCTCGGGCAGGACCCAGGCCGGGGCGTCCTGCCACGCCAGCGGGCGGAGGAAACGACGGATCGACGTGGCGCCCACCGACGTGTGCACGGCGTTTGTCGACGGCCACGGTCCACCGTGGTGCTGGGCCCACGACACCCGGACACCTGTGGGATAGCCGTCGAAGACGATGCGACCCGCGCGGGCGGCGAGCACGTCGACCAGCCGGCGTACGACGTCAGCGTCATCGCCCGGCCCGCGGTGCAGCGACCCGGTCAGCGACGGCGGGACGGTGGCCAGCGCGGCGTCGAGGTCGGCGGCGGCGTCGTAGCGAACCACGATCAGCAACGGGCCGAAGCACTCGTCGGCGATCTCGGCGGTCAGGCCGGCGAGGCCGACCTCCAGGAGGGTCGGGGCCACGGTGAAGCCCGCACCCGGATCGACAGTGGGTCGCGCCGAGACCCGAGCGCCGGCCCGCTCGAACTCCGTGGCCCGGTTCTCGTACGCGTCCCGGATGCGCTCGTTGAGCAGGACCGTGCCACCCGACGCGTCGACTCTCGTCCGCAGCGCGTCGACCAGACGGTCACCACCCGCATCCGCCGGAACGAACGCCAGACCGGGCTTGGTGCACAGCTGGCCGCCCGAGTTCGTGAAGGAGCCGAACAGCCCCTCGGCGATCTGGTCTGCCCGGGCGGCAGCCGCGTCGGGCAGGACGACTATCGGGTTCACGCTGCTCAGTTCGGCGTACAGGGGAATGGGGTCGGGCCGTTCGTCGATGGCCGCCTGGATGGCGCGGGCAGCGTTGACCGAGCCGGTCAGGGCCGCCGCGCGGATCACCGGGTGACGCACCAGCGAGCGCCCGGCCTGCTCCCCGTACACGGTCGCGACGACACCCTCGGGCCCGCCGAGGTCGCGGACGGCCGACTCGATCGCGGCGGCGGAGGCGTGCGAGGTCAACGGGTGGGACGGGTGGGCCTTCAGGATCGTCGGACACCCGGCGGCGAGCGCCGCGGCCGTGTCACCACCGGCGACCGAGAAGGCGAACGGGAAGTTGCTGGCCCCGAAGACGGCGACCGGCCCGAGGGGTACCAGCATCCGCCGCAGGTCCGGGCCACGGCCGAGCGGTGTGTCGGCGGCGTGGTCGATGGTCGCCTCGACGTACGCTCCGTCGCGCAGCACCTCGCCGAACATCCGGAACTGGAGCGCCGCCCGGGTGAGTTCCCCGTCGAGTCGCGCGTGGCCCAGCCCGGTCTCCGCCTCGGCGGCGGCGACCAGGTCCACCCGACGGGACTCCAGCGACGCCGCGATCGCGTCCAGCAACTCCGCGCGGCCGAGCCTCCCGCGGGCGGCCAGCCACTGCGCCGCCGGGGCCGTCTGGCCGGCGATCACCTCCAGCCGAGACTCGTCGGTCTCGGTGAGATCCGTCGCGCGACTCTGACCGTCGCGCGGATCGACCGTGATGACCACGTTCACAGCAGTCCTCTCCTCACCAGATTGCCCATGAGATCGCGGACGCCGAAGTGCCAGGGCTCGCACTCCTCCGCGTGCCGCACCCGGTTGGCCAGGGTGCCAAGTGCCGGGCAGCTGATCCGTACCACGTCGTCGATCTTGTGGGTGAAACCCTCACCGGGGCGGTCCCGGTCCTGGATGGGCGCGAACATCGTGCCGAGCATCAGGGCGGCGCCGTCGGGATAGTGGTGGTGCGGCCCGATCAGCTGCCGGACCAGCTCCTCCGGATCACGCGACATCTGGGTCATCTCCGAGACCGCCTCCAGGTGGAAACCGTCCACGCCGCGAACCTCCAGGCGCACCTCGAGTTCGCGTACCCGATCCATGCCGAACCGGTCGTCGAAGAGCCGGATCAGGGGGCCGAGGGCGCAGGAGGCGTTGTTGTCCTTCGCCAGGGGAAGCAGGAGCGCCGAGCGCCCCTCGATGTCGCGCAGGTTGACGTCGTTGCCGAGGGTGGCGCCGACGATCCGGCCGCTGGACTGGACGATGAGCGTGACCTCGGGTTCCGGGTTGTTCCAGGTCGACGCGGCGAGCACGCCGACCGGAACGGCGGTGCCGACCGCGGAGAGGATCTGACCCTTGGTGAAGATCTCGGCGTCCGGGCCGATCCCCACTTCCAGGTACTGACTCCACATGCCCTCGGCGACCAGCAGACTCTTGAGCCGATCCGCCTCGGGCGAGCCCGCCTCCAGGCTGTGCAGGTCGACACCGATGTCGGCGAGCATGCGCTGCCTGATGTCCGCCGCCAGCGCCTGGTCTCCCCGCGCCCGTTCCTCGATCACCCGTTCGATCATGGAGATCGGGAAGGTCACGCCGGCGGCCTTGAGCGCCTGGAGGTCGACCGGGGCGAGCAGCCAGGGGCGGCCACGATCGCGGGTCGCGGCCCCCGTGTTGGCCAGGATCTCGCCGAAGTCGCCCACCCTCGGCCCGTCGAGGCCGGCCACCGTCGCGGCGGGATCGGGCAGCTCGCAGATGTCGCGGACGGTCGGGAACCGGTGGCTGAGGTCGATGACCACACCGTCGCGCACGGTCACCGGCGAGGGACCGTCGCCGGACGGGTCCCAGATCCGGCCGATGAGGACGCTGTCGGGATCGTCCGGCAACGCCTCGACGGCGGTACCGGCCCAGTCCGCACCCGCGACCAGCCCTCGGGGCCGTGGCACCGTCATGAGTCGCTCTCCAGGTTGAAGAAGGACCGCTCGTCGCGGGGACGGATGTCGTACACGGCGTCCTGGAACATCCGCAGCGGGTGCGGTGTGAACGGGTGCTGCTCGATGGCGGTGAGGTCGACCTCGATACCCAGGCCGATCCCGGTCGGGATGAGGATGTCACCGTCGTCGGTCAGCACCAGCCGCTCGTTGGTGATCTCGGGACGCCAGGGCACGTCCGTCGCCATGATCTCCAGGTACCGGAAATTGGGCAGCGTCGCCCCGAGTTGCAGCGTCGCTGCCGTACTGAGTGGACCGCTCGGGTTGTGCGGCGCGAAGCCCACGTAGCTGGTCGCGGCGAGCGTGGAGATGAAGGCCAGCTCGGCGATCCCGCCGGCGTGCGTCACGTCGGGCTGGACGAAGTCGACGGCCTGGCGGGCCAGTGCCGGCGCGAAGCCCTGCCGGCCGTACCACCGCTCCCCCGCGGCGATCGGCACCGGCGACGCGCGACGGATGTCGACGAGCGCGTCGAGGTTGTCCGGTGGGCAGGGCTCCTCGAACCACACCGGGTCGAACTGGGCGATCTCGTTGGCGACCTTGATGGCGTGGCGGACGTCGAAGCGGCCGTGCCCCTCGACGAACAACTCGACATCGCGGCCCACCGCCTGACGGACGGCGTCGATCTGGGCGAGCACCCGGTCCAGCTGTGCGGTGGTGATGGTGAGGTCGTAGTTCTCGAACGGATCCCACTTGAGGCCCCGGAAGCCGGACTCGACCGTCCGGCGCGCGGCGGCCGCGTAGTCCTCCGGCGTGACGGCGCCGGAGAACCAACCATTCGCGTACGCGCGGACCCGGTCGCGGGTCGCGCCGCCGAGCAGCCGGGAGACCGGTACGCCGAGCTCACGCGCCGAGATGTCCCACAGGGCCATCTCCAGTGAGCTCAGCGCGGTCATGACGACCGGCCCGCCGCGCCAGTACCAGTCCCGCGCGGTCTCGTAGAGGATCTTCGAGATGCCTGTGGGATCCAGCCCCACCACCGCCTCGGCCAGCTCGGCGATGGCGCCCTGGACGGCGCGTTCCTTGCCCTCCAGGGTGGCCTCACCGAGCCCGATGATGCCCTCGTCGGTGTGCACGCGCACGATGACGAGGTTCGTGCGGTAGAAGTCGACGACAAGTGTGTCGACAGAGACGATCTTCATCTTTCGGCTCAACCCTTCACCGCACCGGCGGTCATGCCGGACACCACGTACTTCTGGACCAACAGGTAGAAGGCGACGGCAGGCAGCGTGAACAGGAAGGCGACAGCCATCACCGTCTGGATCGGCGTACCCAGTTCGCCGATGAAGTTCGCGATGCCGACGGAGGCGGGTTGCAGATCGGGGTTGAAGATGAACGTCACCGCGAACACGTACTCGTTCCAGGCGTGGAAGAAGGCGATGACCGCGGTGGCCGCGATCGACGGCGCGATGAGCGGCACGTTGATGCGGGTCAGGGTGGTGAAGGGCCGGGCGCCGTCGGCTCGCGCGGCCTCCTCCAACTCCTTCGGGATGCCGTCGATGGCGCCCTTGAGGATCAGCGCGACGATCGGCAGGACGAACGCGGAGTTCACCAGGACGAGGCCGGTCAGCGAGTCGAGCAGTTCGAAACGGCGGAACAGCGCGAACAGCGGGACGACCATGAGCGCCTCGGGAAGCATCTGCGTGAACAGCAGCACGACGGTCAGCACGGCCTTGCCCCAGAACGAGAACCGGGACAGCGCGTAGCCGAGCGGGATGCCCAGGCCGACGGAGAGGACCATCGTGCCGACGGCGATGATCAGGCTGTTGAGCAGCCACCCGGCGGCCTTGCCCTCGGCCAGCGCATCCACGAAGACCCCGAACTGGCCGAGGTCCGGGGTGAGCCGAGGCCGATCGGCGAAGAGGTCACTGTTGCTGGACAGCGCCGTGACGAACATCCAGTACAGCGGGAACACCGCGACACCCAGCACGACGAGCACGGCGACGATCCGTGCGGTGACACCGAAACGGAAGCGCCTCATCGGACGTCCCCCTTCTCCACGGCACGGGCGACCAGGCGGCTGCCGATGATGACGATGAGTGAGATGACGACACCGACCATTCCGATGGCCGCCGCCGATCCGAGTTCCTTCGAGTCGAACGCCTGCGAGTAGAGGTCGATGACGAGCGTCTCGGTGGCGCCGACCGGCCCGCCTTTGGTCATCAGCCAGATCAGCTCGAACCGCCGCAGCGACCAGATCGTCATCAGCAGCGCCAGCAGGCCCACGGTCGGCTTGATGACCTGCCAGGTGACGGCCCGGAAGGTGGCCCATCGTCCCGCGCCGTCCACGGTCGCGGCCTCGTTGAGGTCCTGCGGAACGGACTGCAGCGCGGAGAGCAGCACCACTGAGGTGAACGGGAACAGCTGCCAGATGGTCGTCGCGAGCACCGCCGGAAGGGCGTAGCGCGAGCTGTCCAGGATGGCGCCGCCGGGCACACCGAGTCCGACGGCGTCGAGGAAGCGGTTCACGATGCCGTACTGCGCGTTGAGCATCCAGGTGGCGATGAGCGCGACCGCGATGCCCGGAGCGGCCCAGGGGACGGTCACCAGCGCCCGAGCCACGCCACGACCCCGGAACTTCCCGTTGAGTAGGAGCGCGACGACAAGCCCGGCGCCGATCGCGACGACGACGCAGGTGATCACGTAGACGACGGTGATCAGCAGGGTGCGGTGGAATTCCGAGTCGCCGAAGATCCGGTTGAAGTTGTCGAGCCCGACCCACTCGCTGCGGGTGGGGTTGAGCAGCCTCGTCCTGGTGAAGCTGAGGTACACCTCCTGAACGAGGGGTACCGCCTGGAAGACGAGGATGAACAGGGCTGCGGGTGCCAGGAACAGATACGGCGTCCACTTGCTGCCCAGCGGGCTGGACCGACGCCGGGGCCGGCCTGGGGTTGTTGTCTTCGGTGCTCCGGTCTGCTCGACCACAGTCATCGGGTTTGATCCTTCGGGGGGAAGGACGCTGCCGGCGCACGAACCGTCGCGCCGGCAGCGTCGCCGTGTCGAGCTGTCAGCGGACCAGTTCGGTCGCCTGCTGCTGGGCACGATCCAGCGCCGAATTGAGGTCGGCCTTGCCCTGCAGCGCCGCGACCACGTTCTGCACGACAACCTTGCGGATGTCCGGCGTCTTGGCCTCGAACCCCAGCACGATCTGCGGCAGGCTGGTCTCGGTGAGTCCGTCGAAGACGGGGAGGAACGGGGTCGCCTTGAGTGACTCCGCGCTGCGCTGCGTGGTGGTGGCGACGCTGCTCGCGCCAAGGATCTCCTGCAGCTTGACCTGGTTCTGCGGCTCCAGCGCCCACTTGATGAAGGTGCCGGCCTCGTCCTTGCCCTCGCTCGCCTCGTTGATCACGATCGGTGCGAGGATCGCGCCCTGCTTGCGGACCGGGAACGGGATGGGCGCGACGGTGAAGTTCAGCTTCGCGTTCTGGCCGCGTGTGGCGGTCACGTAGCCGCCGTTGTTGAGCTCCATCCCGACCTTGCCCTCGGCGAACATCCGCCGGAACGTCGCCGCGTCCGCGCCGCGCGGGATCACGTTCGCGTCGTACAGGTCCTTGAACGCCTGCAGGCCCTTGAGGTTCTCCGGCGAGTTGATCGTCAGGTTCTTACCGTCGGACCACGCGCCGCCGAAGCCGTAGACGTAGTTGAAGATGTCCTGCCAGACGCCGGCCTCCTCGGCCTCCGTCTGGCGGAACGCCAGGCCGAAGACGTCGCCCTTGGTCAGCGACTTCGCGGTGGAGGTGAACTGCTCGTAGGTCGTCGGCGGCGTCGGGATCAGGTCCGCGTTGTAGAACATCGCGTAGTTCGACGCCTCGAAGATGACGCCGTGCCGGACGCCGTCGTGGAGCATGAACTGGTCCGGCTGCTTGAGCAGGTCGTACTTGCCGGCGTCGATCACCTTGTCCAGCGGCGCGACGAGGCCGGCGTCCGAGGCCGCCTCGAACTCGGGCATGTCGAAGCGGACGAGGTCGGGGCCCTTGCCGCTGCCCATCTGCGTGAGCACGGTCTGGCCGAAGGTCGGGTACGGCACCGCGGCGGCGGACACCTGGACCTTGGTCTGGCTCTGGTTGAACTCGTCGAGCCACTTCGTCAACAGGGGCCCGCGGCCCGGGTCGCCGAAGGTCGAGGCGGCGAAGGTCAGTTTGGTGACGCCGTCGCCGGAGTCGCCGTCGGAGCCGCAACCGGTCAAGAGAGTGGCGACCAAACCGAGGGCACATGTCGCCCTGGCGATGCCGAAACGAGCGCGCTGATTACCCATCGTTACTCCACTGTTACAAGTTGGCGTCGAGCGGATGAAATTGCAACGATCGTAGCGCCATGTGCAACGGTGTCAAGAGGTGATTGCGCATTGCGTCATCCACATTGCATAATGTGCAATGAAAGCGACGGCGCTGCCCGTCGCGCGAGGGGAGACACAGCCTTGGCGCAATCGATTCGCCGCGCGATCGACCTCATCCGTCGATCCGCGGAGCACCCGCTGTCCCTTACGGAGGCTGCGGACGTGCTCGGCGTCCACAAGTCCACAGCCCTGCGCATCCTGCAGACACTGGAGTCCGCGCGCTTCGTCCGCCGGACCGGCGCGGGCACCTACGTGCTCGGCAGCGGCCTGATCGAGCTGTCCGAGCTAGCGCTCGGCTCGATGGACCTCCGCCAGCCCGCCGCCGCACACCTGCGCGCGCTGCAACGCGAGACCGGCCACACCGTACACCTCGCGCAACTGACCGGTGACGAGATCATCTATATCGACAAGGTGGACAGCCCGGCATTCGACGCCGTCAAACTGCCTTCGCGGGTGGGACGCGCGGTGTCGATCTACGCGAGCGCCGTGGGCAAGACGATCCTGGCGTACCTTCCCCGCCCGGAGCGCGACCGCCTGCTCTCCCACGTCGTCTTCGAGAGATTCACCAACACCACGTTCACCGACCACGACGCCCTGGAAGCCGAACTCGCCCGCATCCACGAGTGCGGCTGGGCCATGGACAACGGCGAGCACGACGCCTACGTGATGTGCGTGGCCGCGCCGATCAGGGATTCGCGGGGGCAGGTCATCGCCGCAGCCTCGATCACGGCGATCGAGGTCATCGCAAACCTCGACCAGCTGAAGAGCAACCTTCCGCTGCTCCTGAACACCGCCAACAAGATCTCGTACGAACTCGGCTACGTGCCGCCGTCCTCCGAGTAGCCGCGGCCGCCCCAAGCTTTCTCCAAGGTTCGTTCAAAGCGCGACGGCGACGGTTGGGTCTCCACCTCCGGTTCCATCGGGACCGCCGGATACGAGGAGAACCATGAAGACCATCACCCGAATCGGCGACGCGCTCCTGAACCGCCTCGCTCCGCGGCTGCAGGCCGAAGCCGGCTGCATCTTCGCCGGCTGGGCGGGGCCCTGCCGCATCAGCAAGTCCGGCTGCACGGTCCAGTGCCTGGCGAACTACGACAACTGCCCGAACAGGTGGGTCTGCGCCTGAGTCACATCGTCCGGGTGGCCCGGTCCGTCGAGCGAGCCACCCGGACGCTCTTTGCGTGCTCGTAACGCCGACCAAACTGGAGTAGCAATGTCCGTCACCGCTGCCGCCGTGCTCGTCACGACCATCATCGGTCTGGCCAACCTGGTCCTCGCCCTCGGCATCGTCCGACGCCTGCGAGACCACGAGGAGAGACTGGCCGGCCTCGAACCCGGATCTTCGGTCCTGTTGGGGGGTCGGATCGGACAGTTCACGGTCACGTCCACCCGCGGGGTCACGCTCAGCGCGGGTTCACTGCCCGCCCAGGCCACAATCGGCATCTTCGCACCGGGATGCCAGCCCTGCCACCGGCAACTGCCGGACTTCCTGGACTACGCACGGCAGGTGCGCGATCCGGTGGCGGTGGTGCTGGCGGACGGTGGGGACCACGCCGAGCTCGTGGCACGGTTGGAGGCGACCTGCCACGTCGTCCTCGAGCCGCTCGGCGGACCGGTCAGCACCGCGCTTCAGGTGCAGGCCACGCCGACCCTCCTCCGCATCGAGGAGGGCGTGGTGACCGCCGTCGAGACGATCGTCAGCAAGCTGCCCGCGGCCGGGGTGGTGGCACCGGCATGACCAACGGGCCCTCGACGCGTCGCCGGCAGAGCCTTGGCGGGGTCCGGGCAGCCCTCGCGATGGCGTGGCGGGCCGCGCCGGGACCGTTGATCCTGCTGGGCCTGGTTACGCTCGTCGCGTCCGTCATTCCCGTCGGCTCGGCCTGGCTGCTGAAGACGCTGCTCGACCGGATCGTCGGCGGAGCCCCGGGACTGACCGCGCTCGGTGTGGGCCTCTGCCTGCTCGGCCTCGCCCTGGGAGTGCTACCGGAGACCAACAACTACCTGCGGGCCGAGTTGGGCCGGGCAACCGGTCTGGCCGCCAGCGACCGACTGTATTCGGCGCTCAACCGGCTGCCGGGACTCGCCCGGTTCGAGGACCCCACTTTCCGCGACCGGCTACGCCTTGCCAGTCAATCCAGCGCAAGCACCCCGCCAGCCGTGGCCCACGGGGCGGTGGCACTTGTCGGGGACGTGGTGACGATCGGCGGTTTCCTCGGCACGTTGGTCGCCATCAGCCCGTGGATGGCTCTGGTCGTCCTGGCCGGCGCGATCCCGGCTCTCCTCGCCGAACTCGCGCTGGCTCGGCGGATGGCCCTCATGCTCTGGCGGGTTGGGCCGACCGAACGACGTGAGTTCTTCTACGCCGAGCTCATGGCCAACCTCGACGCCGCCAAGGAACTGCGCCTGTTCGGCATCGGCAGCTTCCTGCGGGGCCGGATGTTGACCGAGCGCCGGCAGGCCGACGACGAACGTCGTCGGCTCGACAGGCGTGGAGTTCTGGTCCAGACGGCCCTGGGCCTGCTGTACGCCCTCATCAACGGTGCCGGGATCCTCTGGGCGGTCGCCAACGTGCGCGGCGGTGCCATCGGGGTGGGCGACATCGCAATCTTCATCGCGGCGGTCGCGGGCGTGCAAGCCGGCACGACCTCGCTGGTCAACCAGGTCGCATCGACTCACCAGCACCTGCTGTTGTTCCGGCACTTCCAGGAGGTCGAAAGCACGCCACCTGACCTCGTCGTCCGGTCCCGCCCCACCCGCGTACCGCCGTTACACGCGGGTATCGAGCTGCGGGACGTGTGGTTCCGGTACGGCACCGACTCGCCCTGGGTCCTTCGCGGGGTCAACCTGTCCGTGCCGCACGGACACTCGCTCGGCCTCGTGGGCCGCAACGGCTCGGGAAAGAGCACGTTGGTGAAGCTGCTGTGCCGCTTCTACGACCCGCAGCGCGGCAGCATCTGTTGGGACGGCGTGGATCTGCGGGCGATGGATCCGGCGCAGCTGCGGGAGCGAATCAGCGCGTTGTTTCAGGACTACATGGCCTACGACCTGTCCGCCGCGGAGAATATCGGGCTCGGCGATCCGGCCCGGCTGGCGGACCGACAGGCGGTACGGCGGGCCGCCCAGGGGGCCGGTGTCGAAGCGACGCTGGATGCGCTGCCCCGGGGCTTCGACACTCTGCTGAGCCGTAGCTTCTTCGACACGGAAGCGGACGACCCGACCGAGGGCGTACCGCTGTCCGGTGGTCAATGGCAGCGGGTGGCGCTGGCGCGCGCGGTGCTGCGTGGCGATCGGGACCTGCTCATCTTGGACGAGCCCAGCGCCAGCCTGGATCCCGAGGCCGAGTACGACATCCGCCATCGGCTGCGGCACCAACGCGGTCACCGGACGAGCGTGCTCATCTCGCACCGGCTCGGCACGCTTCGCGACGCTGATGTGCTTGCCGTTCTCGACCAGGGGCGGATCGTCGAGTTGGGCAACCACGACCAACTGATCAACCAGGGCGGCCACTACTCGCGTCTGTTCGGCATGCAGTCGGCGGGCTACGGGCCGGGACGGATCGAGGTGCCCACGTGATCCCGTACTTTCTCGCGGCGACCCCGCTGGCGCTGATGCTCGCCGTGGCCGCGTGGATTCGTCGTCAGCTGCTCGTCGTCGACGTGCACGGGCCGAGCATGCTCCCCACGTACCGTGATGGCGACCAACTGCTCACCCGGCGTCGTACCGCCGAGGGTTCGCTGTCGACCGGGCAGGTCGTGGTACTGCGTAATCCGCGCCCGGTGGGCCGGCCCGGATCGTCGACTGATCGATGGCTCGTCAAACGCATCGCTGCGGTAGCCGGAGACCGGCTGCTTCCTGGAATGCCGTCCGGTCACGTCCCGGACGGGTACGTGCTGGTGCTCGGCGACAACGTCGCGCAGAGCATGGACTCACGACACCTCGGGATGATCCCGTCCGACAGCATCCTGGGCACCGTCGTTCGACGTATGGGCACGAGGCCCCCGGCAGCCCGTTCGGAAGAGGGGTAGACGTCGGTGGACCACCTTGTCGATTTCGGGCGGACCTTCCTGGGCCTCGCGTTCATCTTCTCGGTGGTGGAAAAGGTGCGCGGCCCCACAGCATTCCGTGCGTTCCGCGACGCGGTGGTGTCGCTGGCGCCGCCGTTGCGCGGCGTGGCGACGCCTACCGCAGTGCTGATCGTCGTGGCGGAGACAACGTCGGTGCTCACCTTGGCGCTTCCCGCGACCGCCCCTGTGGGTTTCACGTTGTCCATCGCGCTGATGGTGGCGTTCACCATTGCCCTGATCTTGGCGCTGCGGAGAAGGGCAGCGGTCTCCTGTGGCTGCTTCGGCGATAGCGGCAGTGCGATCGCACCTCGGCACGTCGGCCGTAACGCGGTGCTGCTCCTTGCTGCGGTTGCCGGACTGTTCCGCTGGGCCGCCGGTGACACGGCTGGTGTGGGCCGGCCCTCCGCCGGTCTGGTTCTCGCCGCCGGGCTGGCCGCCATTCTCGCCCTGGCGACAGCCACTCTCGACGACATCGCAGCGTTGTTCGCGAACGGACGGAGCTGAATCTGCCGGGGCACCCGGGAGCAGGTCTCGATGAAACCACGCCGCCTCGCTTCGCCAGATCTGCACGACAGCAGGGAAGTGCTGGCTCACGGTGCCGGAGCCAGCACTTCCCTGCTGGTAGGGGTCTGGGCGGTCCCGGACCCCTACCAGACGACCGGGCGATCGTCAGCCGTCCACGCTCTTCACGGTGATCGATTTGCAGCTGTCAACGATCCGGTTGTTCTTCCCATTGACCAGGCAGATCTCGAGCCCGATGTTCTCGCCCGCCGCGACGTTGTTCGGGAAGATCGAGTACGGATCGAAGTAGACCATGGTGTACGCGCCGCCGCCGTGGTACTTCGTGTCGAGGTACTTCCCGTTCAGCCAGGCCCAGACCTGAACGCCACGGCCGTCGGGGACATCGTCGTAGATCTCCAGGTAGTCGTCGTTGTCGCCGCCCCCGGGCGCCCCGGGTCCATAGTCCACGAACCTCGCGCTGCCCCCGAATTGCCCGCGGTAGTACTCGGTGGACATGGGGAAGCTGTCGTCTCTCGCTGCGGCTGGGTTGGCCTGAACCAGGACGACGGTCATCGCCGCTGCCACCGGCAACAGCACGCGCCTCGTGAGCCCTCTCTTCATGCGGCCGCTCTCCTCTGCCTCGTCCCACGGTGTTCGCCGGCTCGCTGCCGACGTCCTCCACGATGGGGACGCGACCTGGTCGAAACCTGGAACAAACCTTGCGGCCAGCCGGCAACGCGGGTCAGCCCTCAGGCCACCCGCCCGGG
This sequence comes from Micromonospora sp. DT53, assembly GCF_049841535.1. NCBI lineage: Bacteria > Bacillati > Actinomycetota > Actinomycetes > Micromonosporales > Micromonosporaceae > Micromonospora > Micromonospora sp. DT53. Next base: position 1,994 of record NZ_JBNCKM010000003.1, on the reverse strand, counting down.
CCATACCGCCGTGCTCAGGCGCCGGTGAGCCGGTGGTGCTCGTCGACTTCCATGTCGATGAAGGCCTGGATCATGCCCCGGTAGATCCGTTCGATCAGATCCGGATCGGCACCGGCCTCGCCAGCCAGCGTGCGGACCCGGGCCACCACCTGCGCCACCCGATCGGGCGCACGGACCGCCTGGCCGTCGCTCTTGAGCGGAGCCGCCTGCCGGACCAACTCCTCCCGCCGGGCGAGCAGCCCGACCAGTTCCCGGTCCAGCTCGTCGATCCGAGCACGGATCTCGGCCAGCGTCACCGCAGTCTCTTCCACGCCGGAAATCGTCGCACGAAGACGGCACGATCAGGCGAACCCGTTCCCGCACGCTCAGCGCAGCAGCGCCATCCGGTCGATGATGGACTCGCGCAGCCCCGCTGGCCACGGGAACAACGGCGTGGCCACCTGGAGCTGGGCGAACCCGTGCAGCCCGACCCAGAGCGCCGTCGCGTCGCCGAAGAGGTCCGTGCTGGCCGACCGTCCCGCCGCAACGCAGTCGGCGAGCGTACGCCGGAAGATCTCGAAGGCCCCCATCCCGAGCACGGCGAGTTCGTCCGACATGGCCGGCGCCCGCTCAAGGGCCTGCCCGGCGTCCCAGACGGCGCCGAACATCACCCGGTACTGATGGGGACGGCGTTCGGCGAAGCTCAGGTAGGCCGCGCAGATCGCGCGCAGGCGCTCGACCGGCTCCGCGTGATCCGGTGCGCTCAGCTCCTGCTCCAGGATGCCGAACGCGCGTTGCGCGACCGCGAGCAGGATCGAGTCCAGGTCTGGAAAGTGCGGATAGATCGACGGCGCGGAGATGCCCGCCTGTCGAGCGATCCCCCGCAGGGTCACGTTCTGCGGCGTGCCGTCCTCCAGCAACGTCATCGCGGCGTCGACGATCTCGTCGCGCAGCTGAGCACCCTCGCCGCGCTTGTTGCGGGCCCGCGTTCTCGGTGTGGTCACCCCTTGACTTTACAGACGTTAGGCGAGAGCGTAAGTTAACGAGTGTAAGTTCACCACCGTTTCTACAGATGGAGCCCCCATGACCGCCTTGACCGCTCCCCGAATCGACATCGCCGCTCCCGCCCACCGCGCCGACCTCGTCGGCCGCGGGCTGGCGGCCCTCGCCTCCCTCGCCACCGGCGTCGCGTTCGTCAACGGCGTGCTGCTCACGATCAACGCCAGCGACGATCGCCTGTTCGTCGAAGGCTGGCGAGTCTCCAGCTTCGGCATCTTCGCCGCACTCTTCGCCCTGCTCGCGGTCAGGCCGCGTCAAGCCGCCGGCGTCTGGGAGATCGTGCTCGTCGGCAAGGCCGCCCTCGTCGTGTTCGGCGCGCTGATCGGAGACGTTCCCGAGGCACGACTGTCGGCGATCATCGACTTCGGGCTCGTCGCCGTCGTCGCGTCGGCCTACGTGCTGTGCCGCGGCTGGTTGGCGTGGCGTCCCGCGACCACCAACCCGACCCGATGACGGGGACGACGATGCCCTCCACCACGCTTCCCCGTACCCAGGAAGACCGCGCCGCCCGGCGCGCGGACCGGACCGCCATCATCTCGCTCTGGTCGGTCCCGGTCCTGGTCATCGGCCAGTTCGCCATGCTGGCCATCGTCCCGGTCACCCTTACGCTGATCGTCAGCCTGCGACACGGCCACCTCCGCGGACTACGCCGCTGGACGGTCGCTCTCGCCACCGCCTACGCCACACCACTGATCCTCTGGGCCATCGGGCCCGAACGCGCCCCGAGCCTGTCCAAGGACATGCATCCGGTCTTCGCCGCACTGGTCGTCGTGGCCGCGCTGGCTGCGGCCACGGCCTTCCACCTCGGCCGCCGACGCCCGAGCACGCCCGACGGGTCGTCGAGCGAGCGGTCGGACTTCCGGGCCGAGCAGTGACCGAGCCGCTCCTCCCCCGCGTGAGCGGGAGCGCGGGGGGGGGGGGGGGGGGGCGGGCGGCGGGCGGGGGGGCGCCGCGCG